>CAVPNY010000019.1:0-105492 GCA_963706905.1 uncultured Chloroflexia bacterium
AGCCCTGAAAAGATGAGTTGCGCTTCTGAAATCGTTCGATCTGGAGGTGAGTCACAACATCTCAGGTACAAGCTCCACCTTTACAGCATTTTAAACCGATCTGGATCGTGCTGATCTTTAGCATGATGCTCTTCCTGTCTTTTGGTATCGGTGCAGTGCTCTTTGACCTGTATACCGGTACTTGTATGTTTGTATTCCCCATCTATTTCTATTCTCTGCTGGTGGTCTACCCCATTTTACTGCTCAAGCGTTTCGGGGTAGGAATGCTCTTATTCCTACCCCAGGCGATCATCGGCCAGATTCCGGTGTATTTGTATGATTATGCGCGCGACCACACCTTGATTGGGCTGTGGGGACTGGTTGGGTGGGTCGCTGTGTTTCTCGGTTATGGCCTCGCAGCTGACCTGGCTTTTCGTTATGCCCCGGTGCGTTGGGGAGAGCGTGGCCGGGCGATCCTGGCTGGGCTGGCTTTCGGAGGCGCTATGTACCTGTTAACGCTGATCGCCTTAACGGTCTTCTATAATATACCTGCCAACACTGGTCACCTGTTTTATTTCCAGGCGGGGGCAGGCTTCTCCATCCCCTGGATGCTGCTGACCGGAGCCTTCGGTGGTTACACCGCCTATGCTATTTATCGTAGGGTGTAGGTGATCTTACTGAATGAGTTAATCGCCTTTTTTTCTTCAACTTCATCATCCCCGCCCCTGGCAGCGCCTGATCTTGCGGCTGGCGGCTCTCCGCCCTATCTCCTGGGCGCTTTCTTACCTGCTGCCGCGCCTGGACCGTTGGGAGCTGCGCCGCTCAAACGGAGAGCACAGCCTGACCACGCTGATCACCGGGCTGCCGTTGATCACACTGCACACGACCGGCGCCCGCAGCGGCCTGCCGCGCAGCACTTTGCTGATAGCTATTCCATACCATGAGAACATCGTGCTGATCGCCTCGTATTTTGGCAGTCAGCAACACCCGGCCTGGTACCACAATTTGTTGGCCCATCCAGAAGTGCAGGTCAGCCTGAAGGGGCGGACAGAAACCTTTCTGGCGCGCCAGACGAGCGGTACAGAACGCCAGGCCTGCTGGGGACAGGCGGTCAGCCTGTATCCTGGCTTTGAAGCTTACCGCCGCCGCGCTAAAGGCCGCGCGATCCCGGTGATGGTGCTGGAGCCGCTTCTTCCGAACCTCCCGCTGGAACAATAATTAAATAACCGCGTAATCCGGATCCTATCCTGAAGTTAACATAGAAAAAATCCGCTAAATCAGCGTTTTCAGCATCCAAGTTCATGTATATCAATAAGAAAATCCGCGCCATCCGCGTGCATCCGCGGCCAATTCCTATGTCTGAAAGAAATCAGCGACATCAGCGTCCAATATTTTTAAGGAATAACTACTCATGATCATGCCCCTCCCAAAATGGCACCTACCGGTGTGCATCATTTCTCTACTCTTCCTCAGCCTCGCCTGTGCCCTGACCTCGTCAGAGATCGAAATCCAGCCAGCCGTCGTGACTCCAACCCCGCTCACCCCGATCATCCCCACAAATCCCGCAACCAGCCCGCCCGTAGAGCTACCCACCCCGACACAACTGCAGCCCTCTGCCTCGCCCATCCCGACCGAGATGCCCCCTGCGCCTGGTCTGCCCCCCCTCGACCAGAGCGACCTGGCCTCCCTGATGGCCTGGATGAACGCCCTCCTGATAGCTCAATCTGCGATCGACATCGACCAGGTGGTAGGACCCCAGAGCGCCTTGTTCGCCCCCTACGCGGTAGGCGCCTACCCGCCGGGCTATGACAACGGACCAGAGATCGCTGCTGAGCTAGAGAAAGCCTTCGAGGGAGCGCAGCCGGTCTGCCGGGGATACGATCCCAATTTCGGGACAGCTCCGGATAAGGCAGCTCTGTACGTCCAGGGCTTGAATTTCGACTGGCCATCCCTGGGTTTGCCCGGCGATGTAACCGATATCACAACCTTCCAGTTCTTCAACCTGGAAGGGAGCTGGCAGTTGATCTTCATTGTCCCCATGCCGGATTGGGGTCTGCCGGAGATGAGCATGTTGCAACCGTGCCCGTGAAGAAGTACCGTCAACGAATAGGGAAACGAATAAACGAATGGGAAGAAGTACTGGCAACGAATAGGCAAACGAATAAACGAATGGGAAAACGAATAAAACGATTGGCAAGAATTACCGAAAAAGAATCGAAGAAACGAATTTTGATACCTAATTTGATCTCTGGAATACAATCAGGCCTTAATACGGATTAGAAAACGTTGTGTTGATCAGCAAGAGAGATGCGATAAATATTGGAGGCGGGGATGGACAAACTGGTAGTAGATGAGACAGGTAATCAACTCACCTACCAAGTAATTGGGGCGGCGATGGCTGTGCATAACCAGATTAGCCCTGGTTTCAAGGAAGAAATCTATGAGAAAGCGCTGGAAACCGAATTAAATCAGCAATCGTTTATTCGTTCCATATTCTTTGATGGCCTTCACTCATTATGACATTCGTCACTTGATCTGATTCCTTCTTTGGACTTATAAATATTATAAGATACGCAGTTCAAGAGGACGGGGTGTTTGGCGGGTTTCGCCCGCCAAAACACCCCCACCCTCCCACCAACTGCGTAAGTCCTAAATATATTACAGGTTTTCTGATTAATTCAGGTCATTGGCAAGGAGGGACATCCGACTTAGAGATCTGCCCAGGAAGCAGAGCGAGCCTTTTCGGCTGGTCAAATTGCGTATAGTTTTCTTATAGGGAGGAAAACCATGGTTCGCAAAGTTATTGACCTGTTCATCCACTTTTGCTTGTGCGCTGCGATGCTTGGTGATATGGGCGCATTGGCGCAACCTTTGCACATACTAAGGAACGATGCTCCCGGCCTGCATCCGGCTCGCCACCCCGAGCAGGATACCACTCTGGATATCTGCCTGGAAGCCGAACTCAACTCCCTGTATCTGTATAGCGATCCGTTGACCTGGGCGAATGGGGTAGTCTGGTCGGCAATCTATGATGGGCCGATTGACAACCATGCTTACACGTACCAGCCAGTGATTTTGCAGCGCCTGCCTTCGTTAGAAAACGGCGACGCCCGGCTGGAAGCGATCACTGTGAACGCTGGCGACCTGGTTCTAAATGGTAGTGGCGCAGTGGTCACCCTAATGGTCGGGGAAGTGATCCGTCCGAGCGGCTGCCGCAGCTCGGATTGTGTGATTACCTACCAAGGGGGGCCGGTCGACATGGACCGCCTGCAAGTCGATTTCTTCCTGCTCCCCGGGCTGACCTGGTCGGACGGCGAGCTGCTCACCGCCTCTGACTCGGTCTACTCGTTCATCCTGGACGCTGACCCGGTGACGCCGAGCAATAAGGAGCGTTCCGAACGCACGGCTGCCTACAGCGCTTCCAGCGAAGTACAGGTTACTTGGACCAGCCTGCCAGGATTTACGCCGGTTGATTTCGCCACCTATTTATGGACGCCCCTGCCGGAGCACCTGTGGGGCAGCTATTCAGCCGAAGAGCTGCTCACAGCCGACTTGAGCAATCGCACCCCGCTGGGCTGGGGGCCGTACGTGATCGACGAATGGGTGTCTGGCGACCGCATCAACTTGCACAAGAATCCCAATTACTTCCGTAACGCCGAAGGGCTGCCGGAATTTGAAAGTCTGGTGTTTCACTTCACATCGGATGGGCTCGGCGTGTTGAGAGCCGGCAACTGCGATATCCTGCCGAGTACTCTGGCTGATCCAGGGATCCTGCGCGCATATGATAACCAGGGATACTATAAAGTAGCATCTAGCCCGTATGGGGGTATCTGGGAACACCTTGATTTTGGCATCCAGCCAGTTGATTCCTACGATGGCTTCGCAGGACAGACGCTGGCTTTTCAGGATCTACGCGTGCGCCAGGCCTTCGCCTACTGCCTGGACCGACGGGCTATCGTTGAATCGCTCTACGCTGGCTATGGCGAAGTCGCCCACGCTTATATCCCCCTTATCCACCCCTATTATCCAGATGACGCCGTGATGTATCCTTTCGATCCGGTCCAGGGACAAGCTTTGCTGACGGCGGCGGGCTGGGTGGATACCAATGGCGATGGGGTGCGTGATAAGAGTGGCATTGAGTTCTCAGTTAATCTGGTCACCTCCACCGCCATCATCCGGCAGGAGGTTGCTGCGCTGATTGCCGCACAAATGATGGCCAATTGCGGAATTGCAGTCATCCCTAACCATATATCAGCCAGTGACCTTTTTGTTGGATGGCCGGATGGCCCTCTCTTTGGTCGTCAATTCGATCTGGGTGTATATGCCTGGCTCGCTGAGGTCGAGCCGTCCTGTAATTGGTACCTGACGGAACAGATCCCTTCGGATGATAATCCAGGTGGTATGAACAATACCGGCTACAGCAGCCCCGCCTACGATTTCAGCCTGTGCCAGCGCTTTGCAGGCACTTTATGAGAATGATAAGCTCGTTTTTCATAGAGAAGCGGCGCGTATCTTCACCGAAGAGCTGCCAGTTTTACCGCTCTTTGCCCGGGTGAACCTGGATCTCATAATCCCGCAGATCACGAATTACCAGAGCGATCCAACATATTATGATAGCGTTCTAACTGATAACTTCCTCTGGAATATCGAGGAGTATGCCTACGGCGAGTCTGAAACAATCCCGCCGGATGGTGGCAGCCTCGATTCGCCGGAGGATGGGATCGCTTACACCTTCGATCCAGGGACTTTCACGGAACCTGTGACTGTGACCCATGTCAGCCTCTCGCCGATAGATACGCCGGATTTTGAACCTTTTCAGGGGGCAGGCCATTTCTTCGAAGTCTCAGCTGTGGATGGACAAGGCCAGCCGGTACAGCCCGATCAGCCTTATACCCTGAGCCTACAATATACCGATGGGGAGCTGGGTCATGCCCTGGAGGATACTCTGGGTCTATTCTATTGGGATGATGACCTGGGCGCCTGGGTGGTTGAACCAACCGCTCAGGTCAACCCGGTTAAAAATTCCATCACCGCTCATCCGCATCATTTCTCGATGTGGGCAGTGCTGGGTGACACAAAATTAATATTTTTACCGGTCATTAAGCAGTGACCCGTCAATAAATACATCTCCGCATTAACGAATGCCACATGGGCGGATTCGTGTATTCGCTCTCCATTCGCTGGCTGAATACTGTATACTTTATTACTGACCACTGCCCACTTCCGACTTCTTACGTATAACTAAAAAGGAGTCTCCCATGACACTTGCCCCCTCAAAAACTGAAGAAAACCTGCGCCGGGGCTTTAAATACCTCAACCGCTTCATGGTATTTTGGTGGCGGCTGGGGATGGGCCCGTACTTCAACCGCCCCGAGCTGAGCGGCAGCATCATGGTGATCACCCACACCGGGCGTAAGAGCGGTCTCAAGCGGCGTACCCCGCTCAACTACGCCCTGCTGGAAGACGAGGTGTATTGCACCGCTGGTTTTGGCGCCGGGGCAGATTGGTATCGCAACATCATGGCCCATCCCCAGGTGGAAGTCTGGCTGCCGGAAGGCTGGTATGAGGGAGTTGCCGAAGATATCTCAGACGACCCCGATCGCCCCTTCTACATGCGCCAGGTGCTGATTGGTAGCGGCTTTGCTGCGCGCGCGGCAGGGATTGATCCGGCGAAGATGAACAACGAAGAGATGGCCCCGCTGACCCAGTCGTACCGCCTGGTGCGCATCCGCCTGGATGCGCCGCGCACCGGCGCGGGCGGGCCGGGTGACCTGGTCTGGGTGTGGCCGCTGGCCACCTCGGTCTTGCTCGGAATGCTGTTGCTCCGCCGGCGTCGCCGCTGAGCAGGTGGGATGCCTGCCATATTGAACGCAGCGAAGATTCTATCTTTTTCCTCCTATCTGGCCGCCCTGCTCCTGGCCGGTTGCCAGGCGTTGACTAGCCCTGCGCAACCCAACCAGCCTGCCGTCCCTGCGTCGCCTGCCGATCAGACTCAGGCGGTTCAGGCTCCCGCGGTGAAAACACCTGCTGTCCAGATCTCGATCACACCGGTTGACTCTCCCGTCCCCTTCACCCCTCTCCCCTCCCCAGCCGTTGAATCGCCAACAGTCGAGCTTGACCAGAGCCCCCTGGTGGATCCCCAGACGCTTTCTGCACTCAAGCCGCTCTCCATGGACCCGGTCGTCACCGCCCCTTTGATATTTCTCGGCGACTGGTCGCCCGGCGGCGCTTTCCTGCCGGTTTACACCTTCACCGCGCAACAGGTGTCTGAGCTGAACCTGGCGCCGGAAGGTCCGCTGGCTTACCCGCCTGTGGCGCTGCGCTTCCTGGAGGCGAGCAGCGGTCAGATCTGCGATTATCCCCGCCCGGCGTTGGTAGGGGCGGAATCATTGGCCTGGCTGCCAGACGGCGCGGTGGCGGTGCGCGAGGAAAGCGGCTGGTGGAGCGGCCTGCCCTGTTCTGGTGATTTCCAGCCGGTGGCTGACCCGCAGAGCCTGGCGCCCTACTTCACCGACCCGGGCCTGTCTCCGGACGGCCGTTACCGCGCCAGCCGCTTCTTTGACGTCCGCGATGGTATCATCTATAACGAGACCACCCTGACTGCCGTCGACAGCGGCGAGGCCCTCCAGACAATCGCCTGGCGGCAAGAAGAGCGCCTGGGCGATTGGGCGGAAGCCGGCCCTGGTGGGCGCTGGCTGGATAGTCGTTATTTCTTAATCCCCAAGACTTCTGACCAGGGACCGCTGCTGGTGGAGGCCAACCAGCGCATTATCCCGGTTCTTTCCGAATTCTTTGGCGAGAGCTTTGCACTTTGCACTCCCCAGGCTTGCCGCCTCTACCGGGCGGATGCAGTGGTTGACCCGGCTGGCGCGCTGCACCTGCTCCTGCAGACCAGCGATATCGAAACTGGCGCCAACAGCCTGCGCCTGTACCATGGGGAAAACGGTGGGGTCGAAACGCTGCCGCTGGCTTATCCCTGGGTACAGCCCTTCTCGCCGGCAGGGGATTGGCTGATGCTCGACCAGGATGGGGATTATCAGAGCCTGTGGTTCCGCGCCCTCGACCCGCCTGGGGACGCGCTGCGACTCTTCATAGAGGGGGCGCGCGAATTCTCCTGGGCGCCGCAGGGCGGGGCGATCGCTGCGCGCGGATCGCAGGAGAACCAGGTGTTTCTGGTTTCTTTCCCGCAGGGAGAGCCAGTTGCAGCCTGGACTACCCCCGGTTACCCATACGGCTCGCTGGCGACCTGGTCGCCGCAGGGTGAGGCCCTGGCGGTGCTGGGCTATGCATCTGGCAATCAGGACAGCGCCTTGTTCTTAATGAACATGCCTGTGCAGGGCGAATAAGGTGATTGGCCGAAAGTTATTTTACAATCTCATAAGGCAATAGCGGCCAATCACTCGAGCAAACCGCCGATATGGCTCTATGTTCATTCCTAATACTTTTGGCGGTTTGCTAAGTACCGGCAACGGTTTAAAACAACTGGATTCTCAAGTTTTGTGTGTCTCTATAGTGAGGTAAGAAGAAACGGAGTTGCTCTATGTCCGGCGACGAATTCGGCAGCCTCATAATCATCGGGTCCATTCTGTTCATGGTCATCTTTTTCGTCTTGTGGATCGGTAGCCTGATCTGGGTCTATCAGGATGCTGAAAAGCTCGGGAAAAGCGGCTGCATCTGGCTGCTGCTGCTGTGGTTTACCTGGCCGATCGGTCTGATCGCCTACCTGGTGGTGCGCGACAAAGAAGTCAGGCTCTAAATCGGAGCTTTTTGAGACCTGTGAGGTTGTCAAAATCTAGGAGGTCTCTGACATCTTCCCGTAAGACTCTATTCTGATACAATACGTGGACTAACTAATGATTCCAGGAGGCAAATCGAATGGCTGAGAGACCGGCTGGCATCACCCTGATCGCCGTTATCTTCATCGGTTTGGGGATTCTGTCCCTGTTGTGGAGCGGGTTGGTTTTTGGGGTTGGCGGGCTGTCCGCCCTGTTCGCAAGTTTGTTCAACGCAGAAAACATCGCTTCTTTTAGCACCACCAGCACCTGGGCGGGCTTTCTGGGCATCCTGTCCGCGGCTCTGCAGATTGTGGCTGGCTTCGGCTTGCTAGGGCTGAAGAAATGGGCCTGGATTCTTGCCCTGGTCAGCATCGCTGTCACGATCGTTGAAGGTCTGGTAGGCATGTTCAGCAACGGATTGTTTGTTTTGCTGTGCGGTGTCTTTGGATTGATGATCCCGATTGCCATGCTGATCTACCTGCTGCGCCGCGAGACGCGTGCCGTTTTTAGTAATTGATGTATGAGGTAGTTGATCACCGATAACTGTTTACTTGTCACTTACTACTTTTTACTGGTCTTCCAGAGAGACTCCTCGCCAAGGGAGGTTTAAATGTCATTCCAACAAGGCCACGCCATCCTGATCGGCGTTGGCAGCCATCAGCATATCCCGCGTCTGGACGTGCCGATCAGTGTCACGGATGCTCAATCAGTGGCGAGCATCCTTCAGGATCCAGGTTATTGCGGCTACCCGGCCGAACAGGTGCGCGTGCTGAGCCATGTCGAAGCCAGTGCTGCCAGCATCCTGGCCGAGTTGAAAGCCCTGGCAGGGCGGGTTAAACCGGCTGACACGGTCACCTTTTTCTACGAGGGCCACGGCGACTACGGCACCGACGGCAATTATTACCTGGTCACTCACGACGCCCAGGCCAGCGGAGATAAGGTCGTGGCCGGTACCGGGCTTAGCCAGGGCGCTTTACTCGAGGCACTCCGCAAGGTCCCGGCTGAGCGCGTGCTGCTGATCTTTAACGCCTGCCATGCCGGTGAGCTTTCTCCCTCTTCCTTCGGCGCCGGCGAGCCTGCCATTGAGAGTCCCGCCTTCGGCGCGCAGACCCTGCCCAACACCGCTGCAGACGCCCTGCTTTCCACCGGCAGCGGGCGCGTGATCCTGGGGGCCTGCCGCGAGGATCAACGCTCCTATATTGGCAGTGGCAAATTGAGCCTGTTCACTCAGGCGCTGGTGGATGCCTTGCAGGGAAAAGGCATCCTGCCGCGCGGCGGCTTCATCAACATTTTTGATCTGTACACGGCAGTCTACGAGTTGGTCAAAGAGCGGGCTCTGATGACCCTCGGCCGTGAGCAGCAGCCGGAGCTGACCGTGCTCAAGGGGGTAGGGCCATTTGCCGTCTCCCTGTACCGCGGCGCCAGCCAGACCGACCTGGGACTGGCTGAAGCCCCCGCCGAACCTCCTCAAGATGCCGCTGTGCGCCAGACTTCTCCCGAAAGGAGCCAGCGTTTCTACCAGCAGTTTGTGGTGCAGACGGGCGGGGTGAATTTTGGACAGGGCAACCAGATCAGCATCGGCGGGAGCGTGATCGGCACGCAGGAAACCGTGGATGCCAGCGGCTCCAGGGGTTTTATTTACAAGCCGGCCGGCCCGGTAGAGCAGGTCTTTGGCGACAAAATTGCCGGCGACAAGATCACGGGCGATAAGATCGCGGGCGATCAGATCGCCGGGGATAAGATCGACACCGGCGGCGGCGACCTGGCGATGCGCGACCTGGATAAATCGGTCACTCAGGCGCCCTCGCTCGAGCAGCTGGTTGCTCTTCTTCAGGAGCTGCGCATAGATTTACAAACCGCTGGGGTGCCGGACAAGCTGCGCCGGGCGGTCGAGATCGATCTAGAGATCGCCGAGGCGGAGGCCAAGGACGCCCAGCCCAATCAACCGCTGCTGCTCTCTCGCCTGCAGAGCCTGCGCCTCCTGCTGGAGAACGCTGCGGGGGCGGGGGGCGCGGCATTAGCCCTGGCTGAGCTGGCCCGCAAGGCAGTTGAGCTGGCCGGACAGATCTTTCGCTAGTCCTGTGCGATCAAAGGAAGCCTTATGACATTGATCCCTTTCCTTAAGTTAGAAGCAGAGCAGCGCGGGCTGCTGGAACCAGCCGCCGAGATCGACCCGGCGACGGCCTTTACCCTGGTGCGCGATATGACCTACCACCGCGCCAGCGACCGCCGCCCGGAGACCATCATCGCTGAGTGGCAGGGCACCTGCTCGGGCAAGCATTACCTGCTCCAGGCGCTTTTCGCCGAGCTGGGCCTGCCCTCCCAGGTGATGGCTTGCACCTCGGTTTTACCCATCGAGCCGCACGGCATCACGCCAGATGTGTTCCCGCTCTATGAGGCCGCCAACCGCCGCTTCGTGGATGTGCACAACTATCTGGTGCTGGCCCTGGATGGGGATCGTTCGATGATCGTCGATGCCACCTGGCCGCTTTCCACGCGCCCCTCCGGCAAGGTGGTCAATGAGCAGTTCATTCTCGGCCAGGATCAACAGATCGCCCAATCGCCGATCGAATCCTGGCCGGTGCCGGCCGGGCAGGACCCCCAGGAGTTCAAAGACCAGCTCCTGAAGGAGCACTTCACAACTACTGAGCTCGAGTTTCGCGAGCTGATCATCCAATGGTTGAGTCAGGCCTAAACGCTTCGGGAGGTTACGCTGTGTTCGACATCATCGCCCTGGACGCCGACGACACATTATGGGATAACGAATCCTTCTATATTGATGCCAAGGAGGCGTTCATCGACCTGCTGCAGATCTATGAGCCCGATACTGCTCGCGTGAAAGCGCGCCTGGAGCATATCGAAGAGGCCAACGTGGCGATCTACGGCTACGGCATCAAGAGCTTCCTGCTCTCCATGGTCGAAGCTGCCCTGGATGTGAGCGATGGCTTGATCTCCGGCGAACACCTTCAGGATGTGATCGATCTGGGGCGCTACATGCTCAGCTCGCCGGTGCAGGTTTTCCCGCACACCGAGGAGGCCCTGGCCGCCCTGGCTCAGAAATGGGAGCTGATGCTGATCACCAAAGGAGATGTCTTCGAGCAGAGCCAGAAGATCGAGCGCACCGGGTTGGCGAAGTACTTTAAAGTGGTAGAGATCGTCGGGCTTAAGACCCCGAAGTGTACGCCGCCCTGCTGCAGCGCCATAATATAGACCCAGGGCGCTTCCTGATGGTGGGCAACTCGCTGCGCTCGGATATCCAGCCGGTTCTGGCGCTGGGCGGGCAGGCGATTTACATCCCGTATATCAACACCTGGGCTCACGAGCACCGCGTGGATGGGGAGCTTTCCATGGAAGGCTATTACGAGCTCGAGAGCCTGGCCGAGCTGCCTGAGCTGCTCGAGAGGATCACGAAGATTTCGAGTTCAGGTTGACGGGGATGGATGTACAATTAACGCAAAGGCGCAAAGTCTCAAAGGTATTTGAAGAATAACTTTGCATCTTTGCGTCTTCGCGTTAAATATCTATGATAAGCCATGCAAGCCTCTGATCCCACTCCCGAGTCCCAGGAACACATCGACGCCCGCAACTCGCAAGGTTTCCTGTATAAGCCCACCGGCCCGGTGGAGCAGGTGTTCATCGAGGCCGAGAAGGCTTACGATGTGCGCGGGCTGCCCAATCCCTACCCGGGCTTGCGCGCCTTCACCTACGCTGATCGAGCCGCCTTCGCCGGGCGCGAAGCCCTGATCGAAGATTCCGTCGCCCGCCTCGCGACCCCCGGCGATCCCCAATCCCTGACCTTCATCACCGGAGCCTCCGGCAGCGGCAAATCCTCCTTCGCTCAGGCGGGGCTGCTGCCCGCGCTGGAGGAACATTACCATGCCCGTGGCAAAACCGCCCGCTGGGCGGTCTTCTGCCCCGGCACGAACCCCATGGCAGTCCTGGCGGACGCCCTGCTGCAGCTCGGCTTGCCCGAGAAGGCTGCCGAGGATTTGAACAGCCTGACCCCCCAGCAGTTCGCCAGCTTCCTGGGCCAGCATACCCCCGCCGACCAGGTCAACTTGCTGGTGATCGACCAGTTTGAAGAGCTTTTTACCCAGGCGCAGCCGGATCAAGCCAAACGCCTGATCGCTTTGCTGGGCGAGCCGCCGCCTTTCACGATTGCTCATACTCACCTGATCGCCACCCTGCGCTCCGATTACCTGGACTGGCTGTTTGAAGAAGAAGCTCTGTGGGAGCTGGCTACCCGTTTCGGGATTGGCTTGCGCGTGATGGACGAACGCCAGTTAAAGTCTGCCATCCTCAAGCCGTTGCAGATCGCTGCCCAAACGGATACTTCCCTGAGGGGCAAGCAGATCGAGCCTGCCCTGGTCGATCGCCTCGCCGCTGACGCCAGCGCGGACGCGGCTTACCTGCCGCTGCTGCAGGTCACGCTGGAAGATTTATGGGAACGCGGGCTGCTCAAGCTGAGCGAGTATGGTGGGTTGGCAGAGGCTATCTCGCGCCGGGCCGAGCGCGTTTACCGCTTCAGCGATTTCGAGGCTGCCCAGCTCTCTCATGAGCGACCCGCCGCCGACCAGGAACACATCCTGAGTATCTTCCTCGATCTGGTCAATGTCTCGCTGGACGATGACCCGCGCCGGGATGTGCGCCGCTGGCTTTTGCGTCACGATTTTGAAGCTGTTTCGCCCGAGCGCCCGCCTCTTATAGAGCAATTGTTGCACGCCCGCTTGCTCAGCCTGCAGGTGGAGAGCCAGGGCGAGAGCGAAGTGGAGCAGGTCAGCATCATCCACGAGGCGCTGATCGCTCGCTGGGACCGTCTGAAAGAAGCGATCCAAACCAGCCGGAATAAACTGCGCCGCCGGGCGCGCTTTGAGCTGGATCTGAACGAGTGGAAAAATCAGGGCGGGGACCTGTTAGGCGGGGGGCGCCTGGCGGACGCCCTGGCCTTGCTAAACGAAAATGACCCAATCGTGCAGAGCGAGTTGGCGCGGCGTTTCCTAAACCTCAGCCAGGAGCGTTTTGTCGCCGAGCAGCGCAAGCAAGTGGCCGGGTTGCGCCGCGAGCGCGCCTTGCAGGGGCTGGTAGCAGGCGCCCTGGCCTTCGGATTGCTTTCCCTGGTTTCCTTCCTGTCACAAAATATTGACTCTTTTACGTTGCTGGTGGGCTCGTTATTCATGGCTGCGGCTGGCGCGCCGGCCGGGCTGGTGTACAATCTCGGTTTACAGGAGCTGCGTAATCACCCGCGACGCCGGCTCGCAATCCCCCTGGCTGGACTGGTCGGATACCTGGCATTCCTCTTTCCACTGCTGACCAATGCAGGCTTGCAATCTACCTCCCTGACCGCCATCCCTCCCGTGATCGCTCAGGCGGTGATCTGGGGGTTTGTTGCAGGATCGAGCGCATATTGGGCAATTAACAGCCCGCGCTCCGTCTGGCTGAGGTTGGGGGTCGCTTCCATATTATCCGGGCTGGCGCTCTTATTGGGCGAGGCCATCGGCCACACTTTAGGCCTCCCGGATCGCACCCTAGCGACCCCACCGGGGTTGGCTATCGTCGGAGTGGCGCCGGTTATGGTATTCCTGGGAGGCTGTCTGGTGCAGATTGTCTTACTGCTGGTCTCCCGTCTGGTGGTGATCTCCCCGGCCGGGGAGTAGCGGCCAGTAAGGTCTCGATTTCCTTGCTGGTTGGGTAGACAGAGGAGGCACGATGAAAAAGAAACTCTACCTCGCCTGGATCGTCCTGGCCTTGGCGGCGGCTGCCTGCCTGTGCAATGGAGGCAATGACTTATCGGGCGATTCTGGCGCAGCGCAGGCGATCGGCAAGATCAGCCTGGTAACGAACGTGGTTGAGCACAATAAAAATCAGGTAACCGGCAGCGAGTCTTTCTATAACCATGATTCCATCGGCCTGTTGAACGGCGGGGAAGGCCGATTGGACTTTCTGGGTGGGCTTTCCTTGAACCTGTTCAATGATACCCTGGTGGGGGATATCCAATCGGAGACCGGTTCTGGCTCTTCCATTCTGGCGCGCATGCGCCTGGAATTTGGTGGCTTCACCGGCAGTCTCACGGCTTCCGGTATGTCTGTACCTTTCGCGACGCCTAACGGGGCGACTATCACCGTCTATGGCACCGATTTCTTCATCGTGTATGACGCGTCTACCAGCACCACCGTGGTGGGCAATTTCGGGGGTCGGATCGAAGTACAGGTAGGGAATGGGCCTGCGCAACCTGTGCCGGGAGGAACCTTCCGTCAGGTCTTCCCCGGAGGTGAGATTACACCTGAACAACAGCTGACTTTCTCGCGGCCGGAATTCGAGGAGCGCTCCCGCCAGAGCGGATCCCCGGTGGCTGCCTTGCACGAGCTGACCGTCACGATCATTGAGCCAGAGCCAATCCCGGTTGAAGACCTCACCCCACCCGCCTTCGAGCTGCTCGGCCTCGACCCGCCGTCAATCGTCTACGGCGCTGAGTGTCCGGGGACATTCGGTGAAACCCAGCTCACCATGCGCATCCTGGACGAAAACCAGATCGCCAACGCGATGGTTGAGTGGGAGCTGAACGGTGTGTTCGAATCGCGGCCGATGGAGCGCATCGATGACCAGACTTACACCGTCCTGATCGGGCCGCTGCGGGATTTCGGCGTTTTGAATATCGTTGTGCGCGCTGAAGATATGTTTGGCAACGCCGGGCAGTCTGAGCCGATCCAGGTCAAGGTTGCCCAGTGCATCGGCTGATCGCCTGAAAGCTCAATTATGATAGAATGAATCCAGTTAATTTCCTCGAATTCACTCTGCCATAAATCAGGAGAAGGAAGAGATCAGCGTGAATCAGCGTCCTGTCCTGAGCAAAGTCGAAGGGCTATCCGCGTCCTATCCAATCCTCAAATTAACCTGGGTATGCCTGCTCCTGGCTGTCTTGCTCGCCGCCTGCGGTGGTCTTTCGGGCGGAGACCAATCTATCGGCACGGTCAGCCGGGTGAGCGATGTCGTGCAGCAGAACCAGGCTCAGGTCCAGGACACCAACCCGCTCCAGCAGGATGACACCATCCGCCTGGTGCAAGGCGGCGAAGGGCTGCTTGATTTTGGCGGCGGGCTGCTCCTGCGCCTGTTCAACGACAGCCAGGTGGGCGGGGTGCGCTCTGATAGCGCTCAAGAATCCGCGTTGCTGGTACGCCTGCGCCTGGAGTTTGGCGGTTTTACTGGCCAGCTCACCCAGCCTGGCGGGCAGGTTGTCTTCGAAACACCTAACGGCGCCACGATCAACGTGGCTGGCACGGATTTCTTCCTGGTGTACAACCAGGCTGGCGGGGAGACATATTGCGGTAATTGGGGCGGCCAGATGTGGGTCGAAGCTAACGGCAGCGGCCGCCTGCCGGTGACTTAAGGCCTGATCTACCGGGTGGAAACCGGCGGCCAGCCTGCGCCGTGGCTGCGCATGCCGTGGAGCTTGGAGCAGTTCGAGCAGCTATCGCGCTCGACAGGCACGCCCCTGGCGCCGATCGAGGTGGCGTTGCGTTTCGGGTCGTAGACCAGCAGCTTCAACTATCTATGCCAGCCGATCCGATCTGCTCAACGTTACAGTTGCCCAGGCCAGCAACAGCAAATCCAGGGCCAGCATCCCCATTCCGAACCCATTGCGCGCCAGCGAAGGGGTGAGCAGGTAAACCAGCAGGTAGACCAGAGGCGGGGCCAGCAGCCACGCCGCCAGCACGCCGCTGGGCAGCAGGCGCCGGCCATCCAGATAGGCTAGCATGGGGATCAGCGGCATCAGCAGGTAGAAATGAGCGTGCCAGGTGACTGCGCAGGTGCCAGCGTAGGTAGCCAGGATCAGCAACACCCAGCGTGCCGGGGAGCCCCCTGGATGCCTCAGCCAGGCATAAATCACCAGCCCCACGGTCAAGGTCAAACCTACAACTGCCACCCCCCAGGCAATCTCAGATGGCAGGAAAGACGCCAGATTCAACGCCAACCCCCGCCAGTTCATCATGGTGGGGGCGGTCTGGATCAGCGGCCCGGCAAAACGGGCCGCCAACTGGCTGCTCTCCAGCAACCCGTGCACACCTCCCAACAGCAGGGATGCTGTAAGTATTGCCGCAGTACTCGCCCCGAATCCCAGGAGTATCCGCCACCTGCAGCTGATCAGCAGCCCCGGCAGGAGCAGAATCAGGGTGTGGGGCTTGATCAACATCACCCCGAGCCAGATCCCGCTGCGTTTCTCCCGGCCGCGCACCAGGGCCAGGGTAAATTCACCCAGGGCGATCACCAATAACAGATTCATCTGACCCAGATACAGGTTCGCTAACACCGGCAGGCAGATGACCCATTGCAGCAGCCGCAGCCCGCCCAAGGGTACCCGCATCGCCCTGGTGAAGCGGGCAAGGTACAGCGCCAGCCCGGCCACATTGATCAGGGTGAAGATCAGATAGCTTTGGGTGAAATCGAATGCGGTCAGCGGCAGGAACAACAGCACATAAACCGGCAGGTAGGGCATTGAAACCCGCAGCCCTGCTTCCATCTTCCCCCCTGGGCAGCGGTACAGCAGGAGGCGCTGATATTCATCCTGTAATGCCGCATCGTACACCTGGGCGAAACCATGCTGCCGGGCGATCAGCGCTGAGCTGTAATAACCGCGAAAATCCGTCCCCATCTGCGCGCAGAGCACCCCACCCCGGTTATTGAGCAAGTATCCAGCCAGCCCGACAAGCATCACGAGCAGCCAGGCAACGTCCAGCCATCTGTGCCGGACGAAGGCCTGGAAATGATTTAAGGTGGCAGGGGGTTCTGGTCTGGTCATAGACCGGGTGTGATGGTTGAGAGTATATCAACATTCAGTAATCTTATACGAACAATATTATCCACTCCAAGAAGGCGTTTCTGTGGAACAGATTTGCAGCCTATTGATCCTGTGAAGTTCTTAAAGTGCAAGGTTAGTACACTGCAACCTTGCAGGTAAACCCTGCAAATAAACTCCAAATATCCCATTTGGCAGATGCGGGCTTTCTGGTCGCGCGCTAAATTATTGATAGATTATGAGTAAGGAGCGCTGAGATACCAGAATACTTAGTCCGTCTACCCAAGATTCTGATCAGGAAGAATAAGGAGGAAAACATGAAAATTCTAATCGCTGGTTCAAATGGGATAGCCAGTGTTGTCCCCGCGCCTGGTGCAGGAATTCGCGACTGGCAGCGCTGGACGCCGTACGCGGTGGTCGTGTGGTCGCTGATCTACGCCGCGCTGGGGTTCTTCTGGGTGATGAGCGGGCGCGGGTTCCCTTACTCCCAAGAAATCGCCTCTGGCGGTATTGAGCCGCTTGCCGGACAGCTCGGGCCGGGCGTGGCCTGGACCATCGTGATCGCGGCAGGCCTCCCAGCGGCAGCGTTGGGAGCGGCGATGCTGCGCGGGGTGCGCAGCAGGGCGCTTAGGTCTCTCCTTATCACTGCCGGAGCGCTGCTGGCCGGGGCCCTCCTGCTGCTCATGACCGATTTCACTGTCCTGGCTACACTCGCCTACATCCCCTATGCGGTATACGCGCTCCTCAGAGGCGCCGAGTTTGGACAGATCTATCTGCGAGGATTGACCGAGTGGGCGTTTTTGCACCAGTTGCTGTGTCTGGTCGGCGGGTTCCTCTGGCTGGCGGCTACCGTCAGCTACGCCCGCCGGAGTGGGGACGCCTGCTTGTATTGCGGCCGAAGGGGTAGCCCGGAAGGTTGGACCAGCCCCGAAAACGCCAGGCGCTGGGGCCGGATCGCGGTGTATGTGGCCATGGTAGTGCCGGTGGTGTATGCTGCAACTCGTTATGCCTGGGCCTTGGGAATTCCACTGGGGATGAGCGAGGAGTATTGGCGCCTTGGGCAGGAGCAAGGGGAGTGGATCTCCGGGCTTTTCCTGGCGAACGTCGCCCTGGTGGGGGCTTTACTGATGATCGGCCTGGTGCAGCGCTGGGGTGAGGTGTTCCCACGCTGGATGATCGGCCTGGCCGGGCGCCGGGTTCCCATCGCGCTGGCGGTGGTCCCGGCCGCGATCATATCGGTGTTGCTCATCGTGGGCGGCCTCACGATACTGTCCGCTTACTCTCAGATGGCCGCTGCTGCGGAAGCCACTGGGCAAAATTTATGGATCGTCGCTGGCCCTGCCTTTCCGTTACCGGTGTGGGGCGCGGCGCTTGCTGTGGCGACCCTGGGTTACTATTACCGGCGGCGCGGCCCGTGCAATGTGTGTGGTCGTGGTGCATCCGGCGAGATCGGGAAGCCATCATCCAGTAACTATAGGAGATAATCCGATAAATATATATAAACCCCCCGGCTGGGGTGTATGTCAATTTGGGGGCGAGTTATAGGCAGCTGTCCAGCGCTCATCAAATCTCTTGCACATAACAGCACGAAAAGGCAAGAGGTGTTCAGCGCCGTTCTGCTCCAACGCATACCGCTTTGGTAAAGCGGTCTTTGAAACGCTTGCCACGCTCTCGACATACCACTGCCAATCACCCAACCATCCGTTCTCATCTCCAAATAATCCATCCGGTGCTTATGATGGTCAAAGTAACCAGCCTGCTGCAGCAAATTTTCTCGTTCAGCAGGCTTTTCTTCCGCCAGTTGGGTGATGGTAAGTGCAATTTCACCGGCATGGCCTTGAAAAAGCGGTGTTTCCTGTTGTTTGAACCAACCCGCAGCTTGCGGCGTACCTTCTCCAAAGGCTAGCTTAGCTGCCAGGCCTAAGTGTTCGGTGGCATGATACCAGTCAACGACTTGGCGAGCATCATAGAGATAATCGGCCACTAAATTCCAAATCCAGGCCGCTCCGTCTGCCACAACCTGAGTATCTGCGCTGCATGCCAGTGCCGCCGTTTGGCCTCGGCCCACAGTTTACGCCCAAAAGGCTCGGGGCCTCCAGGTGACTGACATAGCTGGTATCGCTCGCATGCCCAATTTCGATGGTTTCTTTGGTTTCTGGGTCAAGAGCGTAAGTCCACTCAACCTCGAAGAAACAGCCACACTTCAATTCTTTCCACTCTTCGCCGCGAATGTAGATCATGCTCCCGTCTATTGAAGCTCCCAGACGTTGGTCCGACTTTCCCCTGACCTGCCCGGGTACCAGTTGCTCGATCGTTGCATTGGCTTGCTTGGCTTCCTTTTCTTCCACCTTCTTCAGTGCTTCTCCCCACTCCTGTGTCAGTCGCCATACACTGTTTTCCGATATTTCGATCTGGGCTAGCTCTTGAAGAGCTTCGGTCGCTTCGGCATAACTCAATTTCGCACTGTACTTGATCGCTTTTTGTGCCACCCCTTCGCTCCAGTGCTTGTCGTGCAAGCGCAGTTGCCTATCCAGGGGGAAAAATACTCTCCTGACACTCCGGACAGTAGTAATAGCCTCGCTCTACCTGCAATGCGCCTGCCCGGCTCTCCACTTGTGTGCTTTTCTCACCTTTATAGCGCATCTCCTTCCCACACTGGGTACATTTAGGCCCTGGTGCGGGCGTTCGTTCACTCTGCTCTTCCACTGCAATTTGGGCCAGTTCTTGCCCCAATTCCTTGCGTAGTTTCAAGGCGATTTCTTCGATTTGCTTCAAGTCCGGCTGGGGATGATTTGCCTCCCAGGCTAAATATTCATCAATGATCTGATCCGCTTTCGCTCGCAATCGAGCGCGTTTCTCTTCGTTGCTCTTTTCCATGGCTACCTCCGCTGGGCGATAGCCTGATTTTATTTCCCCTTGCCCGAGAACTGAATGACCCCCCGGCTGAATTGCCCAATTGCATCTGACACCCCGGGAAAACCGGGGTGTCAGGGATTGTACAGCACCGTCATCAACCTGGACGCTGACGGCCTGTTTGCAGTGTTTTATTGAAGAGCAGCGGGAAAGGGTGTAAGGTGCAGCGGTTACCTGTGGAGATGCTCGGCGCAGAGAATAAATCAACAAAAGCAAAATTTGACGCATATAGTCTAGACAGACCTGTTGCAGTAAAATTGATCCTTGAGCGGCTTACAGTGAAATATCATCCACCGGCTCTTTTGCTGTCGTTACTTTTTCAATAGTCATATTTCTTGTGCGTACGACGGTCATCATCCCCACTTTGAATGAAGCCGAGACCCTGGCTGGAGTGCTTGCCGCACTGGCTGCCTGCACGCAGGCGGCCGGTGCGGACGCCATCCCGCGCGGCGAAGTGCTGGAAATCCTGGTCGTCGACGGCGGTTCCACAGACGGAACGCCTGACATCGCCGAGAGAAATGGGGCGCGCCTGATCAGCGAGCCGCGCCGCGGTTATGGCTGGGCCTGCGCTGCCGGGGTTTGCGCAGCCCAGGGCGAGATCGTGGTCTTTCTGGATGCGGATGGCGCGGATGATCCCCGGCATTTAGCGGAGCTGGTGGCTCCCCTGGCGATCGGGCAGGCCGAGATGGTGCTCGGCTCGCGCCTGGCAGGACAGATCGAAGCTGGCGCCATGCCCTGGCACCAGAAGGCTGGCAATCGGCTGAGCGCCGGGCTGATCCACCGCCTGTATGACCTGCCGATCACCGACCTGAGTCCCTTTCGCGCCGTGCTGCGCAGTGCGCTGCTCAAGCTCGATCTGCAGGAAATGACCTACGGCTGGCCAACGGAGATGATCGTCAAAGCTGCTCGAGCCGGCTGGCGCATCCGCGAGCTGCCCGTCGTTTACCACCCCCGCCAGGGAGGCCGATCCAAGATCAGCGGCACCTGGCGCGGCTCGTTGCTGGCTACCTACCATATCCTGAAATTGATCTTGCGCTACGCATGAGCATAAACATGCTCAATCCTGCTGCCTGTGTCATCATGGCAAAACAGCCTCAAGTGGGCAAGACGAAAACGCGTCTGTGTCCCCCACTCACCGCTCATGAGGCGGCTGACCTTTCCGAAGCTCTGCTCCTGGATACCATTGCGCTGGTCAGCCAGCTGCCTGGCATCGATCTGGCGCTGGCCATCACGCCGCCTTCCTCTAAGGCGTACTTCGCTGGCATAACCCCATCCGGTACTCGCCTGCTGCCGGTTGAAGGAGATAATATTGGCGATTGCCTGGTTCAGGCTTTAGGGGTGCTTTTCGATCTGGGCTACCGCAAAGCACTGGCGATCAACGCCGACAGCCCGTCCCTGCCAGCGGAGTATATCGTCCAGGCGGCGGACTTGCTCGAACACCATGATCTAGTCCTCGGCCCTGGCGAAGATGGCGGCTACTACCTGGTGGGGATGAATTGCTTGCACATGGGGATCTTTGACGATATTCCCTGGAGCACCGCCAGGGTGCTCCCCCAGACCTTGCAGCGCAGCCACGCGCTGGGTCTATCCATTGGCCTGACGCCTGCCTGGTATGATATCGATACGGTCCTTGAACTTCAGCGTTTAAACAAAGACCTACGAGCGTTGCCCGCAGATCGACTTTCCAACACGCGGCGCTTCCTGACAGGCTTCAACCTGGATCAGCGCCTGGGTTGATTTGACTCCCTCCGAGAGTGCGCTTCCTACGGAAGCGATCTCATTTCCCTCACTGAAACGTCTCGCGTTGCTCCGGGCTGATCAGCCGCGCCGCCTCCAATTCCGCCAGTACCCGGCAGACTGCCTCGGAAAGGGGGAAGATGTGCTCGCTTACCTGCATATCCGCGCCGGTAGACAGCGGGTGCCAGTACACACCGTCCTGGTTGACGGTGATTTCAGGAGCCAGGTTGTTTTTGCCGATCTCCAGCCCTTCATTGGAGAAACCGCGCCTGGCGAGCGGGCGGATCAGGTGATCACTCTCCGGGATGCCCAGCGCCTGGTGAAAGGCGCACAGCTCGTCAAGGTGTTCTGTATTCGTAGTCGTCTCGGTGGTGGACAGGCGCACCCAGTAACCGCTCGCCTGCAATGCCCGGATGCCTTCCACCGTCTTTGCCCAGGTTCCTGCGCCCCGCTGGGGATCGTGGTATTCGGGCTGGCTGCCGTCCAGGCTGACCTGTACCGCCAGCCGCGCGCGGCTGACCGTCCCCAGGCGCTCCAGCCGCTTGTTGTTTAGCAGCATGCCGTTGGTCAGCAGCGTGGTCTGCACCCGCCGGGCGGAGTAATCCAGCATGGCGTAGATATCCTCGAGCAGCAGCGGTTCTCCGCCGGTGAAAAAGATGGCTTCAAAACCCAGCTCCAGGGCTTCGTCGACCAGCTGGGTGACTGTGTCCAGTGCGAGGGCGCGGCGAGGCGCGTGTGGGCTGGATTCAGCCACGCAGTAAGTGCAGCGCAGGTTGCAGTCATAGTTGGTGTACAGCCACAGCTTCATCTGGAGCTGGGCTGCTGGCGGGCTGCAGGCAGGCTTGTTTTCTGGCAGGCTCACGGTTGGTTTTCCGGCTGGACAGGATATAATCCCAGTATATCATTACCTATGAGGAGTGAGCCCATGCAACGTCTCTTTGATTCCGCTCCGCGTGTATCCCTGACCTGGATCGCCTTGCTGCGCATCCTGCTTGGACTGGTATTTCTCACCACCTGGGTGATCAACCTGTTCAACGGCTTTTACACCCCGGATGGGCTGCTGCGCTTCTTCACGGAGATCTATCCCCAGGCCGATAACCCGCTGGCGTTTTACGCCGCCTTTATCAATAACGTGGTCCTGCCGATGCGCGGCGCGTTCGCCCCCTTCCAACTGGTTGCCGAGTTCTTGCTCGGGCTTGGCCTGCTGGTTGGCGTCTTCACCCCTTTCTTTAGTTTGGCGGGTATCTTCTTCCTATTAAATACATTCCTGGCAACCCTGGGGCATGATTGGCCCTGGTCGTACTGGATGCCGATCGCCATGCTCGCAGTGACCTTCTTCACCTGCGCCGGGCGCGCTTTGGGGGTGGACGCGTACCTGTTAAAACGCTATGGTGAGCGCGGCTGGCTGCTCTGGTGAACCTCCAGTTAGCGACCTAAACGAAAAGCGATAATCAGATAATTTAGAGGGAATTACTCAAGTAACCTTGACAATTCTCCTATTTAAGGCATAGAATTCTCTCCGCAAGCGATCCTCCCGATCAATTGTTCCATTGATCGGTGCAAGGGATGTCCATCACCGATACCCGCCCTACAGCCATCCAGGATGTGGGCGGATTTTGTTTTTTTTCGAAAGGAGTAGAGATTGAAACTATGCAGAGTAATTTAAATTCTCTCCTCATCTGACGAGTCAGTTCATCTCTGGTTACCCAAGGAGGGTAATATGGCTTTTACCGATCACAGTGACCTGTTCGGGGCAGTCCACGAGGCTGGGATCAACCTGGTCGTGCGTCACATCATGCGCCAGCGCCCATCTCTGTTTAATTATGCAACTGCCTTTTTCCTTCAACGTCCTGACCTGCTGTGCAACCGGATCGAAGCGATCCCGGAAGTCGTGAAAGCAGGCAATCCGTTATTCTCTCTGGAAGACCCACTGCCAGTTCTCGGCACACCTACCCCCGTCGGGTTGAATTTCTGTGTGCAGTTCACCGATCTGGAGATCGACTTCCACCCCAACAATGTCGTCCATCTTCCGCCTGAGCTGCTTCAACTGCCAGCCCAACGCCTGGCTTTGCGGGGAAAGGCCTGCGTCGGGCTGGATTGCCCCTCGGATGATTTGATCCGGGAGTTGATCCCGCGCATGGAGATCCTGGCGACCGCAGACTCTCAGCGCGATTTTACTCGCTTGGCTGAATTCAACCGCAAAGACCCACCCCGGGACATGATCGTCCTCCCAACTCAGAAGCTGATCTGCTTTTGCCTGGAGTTATTTGCTGTTCTGCATCTCGAATGGGGGACGATCGGGTCTTCCGATCAGCAGTGGCTCAAAGTGCGGCTGGATGGTCTTGAGATCGTGGATCTCCAACCGACCCCCATGGAGGATCTGATCGAATGCTACCTGAAAACCGTGCTGCGCCTGGGAATTCTCCCCCGCATGAGCATCAGCATCGAAAAAATGATTCTGGATGTCACCAAGATGCTGCAAGACAAAGGTTTTGAGGTGGGCGAGAAAATTACCCTGGAACCTGCTCCATTGTCAGCCGCGCTGCCGAATAATCCTGCGGTTGAAGATGACCAGCTCAAGGTTTTTATTAACCTGAATGTAGAAAGCGTTTAAGGAATTTGAACCATGGCTCACCTGACTGTTGCCGTGTCGGAAGGCACGTTCAAAAAATCTTTTGAGGTCCTGGAACGGAACTTTAAATTCGAAGCTGCGGATTCAGTCGATACCGGGACTTTCACCGCCGGGTATGACGTGAAGGCTCACCTTAAGGGCGGAACGGTGGATCTGCGCGCTGATAATACCATTTCCGTCCGCGAGCTGGATCTAAAATGGGATCGTTTGAAAGTGATCCTGGGATTGGATATCCCGGAGATCTGCGTCGGTGGGGGCTGCATCCCCATGCCCTGGCCGATCCCGGATATCTGTTTGCCGCGCATCTGTGTGTTCAGCGACGATCCCGATATATCCATCTCCCCTGATTTTGCCAGCTTCGTCGCTCAGGAAGTCAGTTTCACGGGGAGCGTCGAAGCGCGTTATTTTGACCCGGCTTTCCCGCCGCCCTCCTCCACAATATGCGACCTGGTCCGGATTGACCCTCTGCCAACCTCCACTCAATGGCAAATCTTCATCGATCCGGAGACGATCGACCTCGATCTTTTCGACTTCCCGGATATCGTCGGCGATCTGCTCGAAGATGCCCTGACCGACGCCATCAAAGCTTTGATCCCTGGCGGATGGGTGCGCGACCTGATCCTCGCCATCATCGGAGGGGTGGTCGATCTTATTCGTGCCATCCTGGATATCCCGGACGACTTTGAAGAATGGCTGTCCGATCTGTTTAACGTCAGCTTCGGCTTGCTGGATATGATTGGTACATTGGTATTAGAGTTCTTGGGGAATTGCAATCCAGTCTATTCGATCGACGATCCATTCGAAATTATGGAAGCAGATAATGGTCTGATCCCGGTGCGAATCCCGATCCGCGATCTGAGCGTGAGGGTGGATGACGTCGAATTGACCGTTGAAGCGAACGTAGGAGCTTAAGTATGATTGAGCGAACTCGCAAATCAGTATTGAATCGGGCTGTGTTTGTCCAGAGACCGCTGGACAGCAGCGCCTTGACTACGCTGACCTCCCTTTTCTACTTCTTCACCGAGGTGGGTGATTATGAAATATTCGTCCGCAGCGGGGAAAAAGTTGTGCGCAGAAACCATGTCAAGGTGATAGCGGAGCTGGCCCCCTCCCAGACCGACATGGATCTGGCCAAACAGGGGGATTTAGCCCCCGGATGTACCCAGGATCAGCCCCTTACTCTGGGACAATACAGTGCCATCTCCTTTTATGCCTCCGAAGGGGTTCAAGCCTATACCGTGACGATCACTCAGCTGGGTCCTGAGAAGAAAGTCGTCCGCCTGGAAAACGCGAATGCAGTCCCAGAAAACTGCCTGTTTGCGGTGACCCTGGTACGCCCGGGCTCTTATTCAGCAGTGAATACTCTCGGGCGCGGCAAAGCGCAGATCGTGGTCAGTCTACCGGTAGGAGAACGTTATCGCGTCGACCAGCCTACCGTGATCGATTCCAACAAAGCCAGGTTCAGCCAGGATGAGATCCACATCCTATCGGGGCAGACGGTCGTCTTCCGCTGCCTGGACCCGGCCCGGATCCGGGTTGAGTTGGTTGAAGCCGATGAAAGAGCAGAAACCTCTCCGGAAAAGAAATACCTTACTATTCGCAAACGTCAGCCACGCGGCTAAGGGTCGAACGGATCTCAGGTTGCGGTAACAACGCCTGCCCACGAACTCGGGAGGTTCGTGGGCAGGCGAACTACACAATGGGGTAGGCTGGCACCCCAGCTTACACTTTATTCCAGATTCTATTCGCGACGTGCCCGGCCGCTATCTATGGCTTACGCACCACCGGCAAGTACAGCCATGTCCGGGTTATCTCGGTATAACACTGCTCGGCGTCTGCCTGCATGGCATCGGCCGCGGCCTGCGGGGTGACCAGATCATCCCACAGAAGCTGGAGCGGGTCGACCATCGCATTCCAGATACAGCTCATGGCTTCGGAGGTTGGCATCAAGCGGCCAATGCTGGCCTGATCTGCGGAGGCCTTCAGGATCGGATCTCCTTGCACGACGGGATCATTGAAAGCTTCCAGGAGAGCTGGCAATTTGACCCCATAACCGGTTTCTCCCGGCCAAAGCAATTGCGCCGGTTTGGATATGGCATACTGGATAAAGAGTTTGCTGGCAGCCAGCGCAGCGCCGTGGCTGTTTGTGTTGAGGGAGTAATACCACCCAGAAACGAGCGGAACCGGCCATTGACCCGTCTCGACCACCTGGGGGATGAGCGCCACACCCAGGTTGGCCTCCCCAAAGTGATCGCGGTAAGCATCCAGGGTCCAATCCCCGTTGATAATCATGGCGGCCTTGCCATCCATAAACAGGTTGTAGCCGTAATCCATATCGTCTGCCCCATCCGGGACGATGCCATGCACGTACCTGAGATCGTAGGTGAATTGCAGCGCGTCCACCATCTCCGGCGTATTCAGGGTTGGAAACGGAGGATCGATGCTTTCATCGAATACCCAGCCGCCGAACCCGGTCAGCCAGGGGATCAACCAGAAAGGCTCGTCGATATGATAGACCAGCCCGTATTGGCCGCTGCCGGTTAAACTTTTGGCTACATTGATCATCTCAGTTGTATCGAGTGGAGCTGTCGCCAGCAGGTTTTTGTTGTAATAGAGCATCAGATGGTTGCCGTATAGGTTCGGCACCCCCCAATAGTGGCCATTCCAGAGAGCGCCGGCAACTGTCTGCTCGACGAAGTCATCGGGATTAAATTCATTGTCAACAGCCTGAATCAATCCCAGATCTGCAAACGAGATTATAAAATCCTGCGGCCCGAGGACCAGGTCTGGCCCGCCTCCGCTCGAGGCAGCCGCAATAAACTTGTTATACAGGTCTGATTTTTGCACTAAGGTGACGCTGATGTCAGGATTCGTGATCTCAGAATCCGGCCACTATCTCATCGAGCACGGTCGGGCTTTCCCCCTCATACCAAATTGTGATGGTAGTGATGGCCGGTTTTGAAACGACCTCCCGCGCCTGACCGGCATGAAAATTCGCCATTGGGCTAAAGGCGAGCGCCAACAGCAGAAGCAAGGCGGTGAGAGCATATTTTCTGTTCATGATCAGTTTCTCCTGATGAAACGGAAGCGATCGTCGGTCCACCTAAATGATCCGTTTGATTTTTTCGCTCACCGATAAGGTCTCATCCCACCTGAATAAGCCACCCTTTTAAATTTTATATACACTTTAAATTTACGGTGAGTCAATAAGCATTTTTAAACTTCAAAAAAAGTTCTGGCAATTATCCGACCATGGTTCTGTCGAAAGGCTCTTGACCCCCTTGTTGCTCGACAGGGCTGGAGAAAACAAGACTTCCGAAGTTGTGCAAACCTTGTTTGCCCACCCACGTTCCCTCTCGCCGGGAGAGTGCGAGGGGGTTTATAGGTATCGACAACGAATACTGTTTTGTATTTGATGATGGGCGGCTGAAGCCAGCCCATGATCAAATATAAGAAACCTTTCCCCTTTTCCCGTTGTGACGTTTTTTATTCAGTGCCTTCGATATCGAGCAGCTCAATGTCGAAGATCAGGGTTGCATTGGGGGGGATGGTACTGCCTGCGCCGCTCTCCCCGTAAGCCAGGGCGGCGGGGATGATCAGCTGGCGCTTGCCGCCGACTTTCATTCCGACCAGGCCTTCCTCCCAGCCCGGGATAACCCCGCCAGTTCCGAGGGTAAAGGTGAAGGGTTCGCCGCGGGTGACCGAGCTGTCGAACAACGTGCCATCCTCAAGCCAACCACTATATTGAACTGATACAGTCTGCCCGCTGGCTGCCTCAGCGCCCTCGCCGGTCACGATGTCGTAATAGGCCAGGCCGCTATCGGTGGTGGTGAGCTTGTCTTCGGGTGCCCTGGACAGGACCGGCGGCTCCAGGCGATCGACCAGCTCGACTTCCATCACCAGGGTGGCGTTCGCCGGGATTCCGCTGCCGCCTGTCTCGCCTAATCCCAGGTCGGCCGGGATGACCAGATAGCGTTTACCGCCCACCTGCATCCCCAGCATACCTTCCTCCCATCCGGGGAAGACCGTATCGCCGGCACCCGTGGTAAAGGTCAGTGGATTGACCCCATCTGAGCCGGTGATGTAATCGACTTCATTCTCACCCTGCACCCAGATGGTGTAATGTGTGCTGACGATGTCCCCGGCTTTGACGGCTTCGCCTTCACCGGTGGTCAGGTCGGCGTACTGCAGACCGCTGTCAGTGGTGGTCAGTTCAGAGGAAGTCACCGTGGTCGGCTTTGGCGGTTCTTCGGCGCTGACCAGCTCGACCTCCAGAATAACCTGGCTGTTGGCTGGGACCACGCCGGAGTAGCCCTGTGCGCCAAAAGCAAGCTCAGGGGGCAGCACCATTTTTGCCGTGCTGCCAACTTTCATCAAGGCCAGCCCTTCATCCATACCGGGCAAAATCTGGTCTTGCAAAAAGACGATTGTGATTGGTTTGCCGTACTCTTGCGCGGTGTTGGCAAACTCGGTTCCATCGGGCAACGTGGCAGTGAAATTTAAAGTGAGGATATCGCCTTCCTGCGGAACGGCCCCGCTACCGGGGGTCACTTCGAGGAACTGCAAACCGCTGGCGGATGTTTTGGCGCCTTCCAGCACGATGGGTTCCTGGGTAGCCTGCGGAGTGGCTCCCTCTGTCGATGCATTGTCAGATAAATCGGATAATGCATCCGATAATGCGTCGGTCGCGGCTGGCGCAACGGTGGCAATCGTGGCTTCGGTCGGCTGTTCGGAGGCTGGCGTGGTCGTGCTGGAACAAGCTGCCAGGCTCAGCAGAAGAATTGTGGCAATGGTGATGGCGATCTTGTTTTTTAAGTTCACGAAAAGTTCCTTTAGTTTTTTTTGAAAAACTTGCTTCCCGGGTTTTCCCAGGCAGTGAATTTGAGCTGCCGTTGCCCGGGAACTCTTAATTCCGGATAGCATCATACCTCATATACCTGTGAAAAGGGTGAGAATAGAGTTAGGGTGAATATAGTTAGAAATGAGAGCAAGTACAAAAGCGCTGGCCCGCGATTTAGCTCGATCGCGGGCCAGCGATATACCCCCGGTCTCGGGTTTCACCCCTCAAACCGGAAGCGCCAGATGGCAATTAAGAAGAAGACGATGCCAAATGCCAGCAGGATGCCGATCTCGGGCAAGATCTGGATGATGGTTTCGTTTTCTGCCATCACCCGGTAGTAACCCTCGACGGCATGAGCGTGTGGGGTGAGCTTGGAGATCACGCCAATAAATCCGCCTGCCCGGCTGAGTGGCTCCTTGCCGGTGGGCAGGGCGCCTCCCAGCCCGGCCAGCACGAACGCCAGGATCAGGCCGGTGCTGTTGGCCTGGCTGGCTGATTTTGCCAGGGCGGCAACCATCATCCCCATCGCCGCGGCGGTGAAGGTGACCACCAGGGTCATCACCACCAGCGCCAGCGGTGAGCGGCCCAGCGGCGCTCCGAGCAGCAAGTTAGCCACGCCGAACATGATCACCACCTGCATACAGCCCAGCAGCATGAAGGCCAGTATCTTGCCGGCGATGATCGCCCCGCGCGGCACCGGCGCAGACAGCAGGCGCCGGATCGTACCGGCTTCGCGCTCGCCCAGCAGGGAATTGCTGCACATCGCCACGATGAAAAAGATGAACATGACCGTCAGACCGGCGAATTGATAAGCAATGAAGAGCTCGATGCCTCCCTGGATCTTGGCCCCTTGCAGGTCCTCGCTGACGACCAGGATCGCCGGGTTGCGGCGCATGTCATTGATGCGGGTCATGATCACGCCCAGGTTCTGCGCTTTGATGGCGCGCTGCTCCTCAGAGCTGGCCTGGGCCAGCAGGCCTGATTCCTCGAAGATGCTGCGCACACCATATTGCACCTCTCCCCACAAGCTGACTTCACTCACCACCTGGTTCATGATGCCGGCGACGATACTGGCGCTCTCCGGCTGGGCAGGGTCGACCATTACCTCGATCTCGGTTGGCGAGTAGGCATTGATCTTCTCGCTGAAATCTGCCGGAAGGATGATGGCGGAAGTGATCTCACCCTGGGCCACTCTCTCCACCGCCTGGTCAGCACTGCTGAACACCTGCACCTGTAACTGATCGATGTCTTGAATCGCTTTCGATACTTCCGTCCCAAAAGCGCCCGGGTCCTGGTTCACCAGCCCGACCTTCAACAATATTCCACCCTGCCCCCCCTCTTCGCTTGTAGATGAAGTCACCGCCAGGTTCATACCGCCAATAAATCCGCCGATCAAAAGCGGCAATAAGAAGAGCATTACCAGCCAACCGCGGTCCTTGAGGATAAGCTGGATTTCCTTCCAGGCAACCGATAGCGTGTAATAGATCGCTTTCATAGGTCATTCTCCCGGTATGGATTTACTCGAAATCAAACCGCCATAAGCCGATGACGAAGAAGAGCATGGCAAACCCGAGCAGTATAGCCAGCTCGAGAGCAACATCCTGTAGCCCGAGGCCGCGCAGGAGCAGGTCATCGAAAGCGCGGTTGGCCCAATACTGGGGCACGATCTTTGGTAAAGGACCCAGGTAGCGGTCCAGCAGGAAAGCCGGAGCGATGCAGCCGCCCAGCAGGCCCATGCCCCACAGTACCAAAGTGCCCATCCCGCCGATCTGGTTCTCGGTGCGGGCGATGGCGGCGATGACGATCCCCAGGGCGCTGGCGCACAATGCCATCACGATGGAGACCAGCGCCACAGCCAGGGGAGCATCTTCGAATGGCACCGGGGTCGCCCCGATCAGTCGCAAACCCAGGCTGCCGAAGAGGAAGATGACCAGGATTTGCACCAGAGCAGTGAGGAAGTTGGGCAAAATTTTTCCGGCTAACAAGGCTGGTCTGCTCAGGGGGGCAGCCATCAATCGGCGGAATGAGCCGACTTTCTTCTCTTCGTAGATCGAGCGGGCTGCGGTCTGAGCGGATAGGAAGACGAACAGCACGGTGACGCCAGATAAGACCGCCTTTCCGAAATCAGGCATCGCCTCACTCTCTCCCTGCTGAGCGGGGACAGTCTGTTTTACAACGATCAAAGGCCGCGTTCTGGATTGCTCGAATTGGTTGCTTGCCTGCGCGACCAGGCGATCGGTGCTGAAGGCTTGCGCTGCATCCGGGTTGCCGGCTTGCATATCGCCCATCTGGCGCAGGCTGGCGAGAATCTGGCTTTCCAGGGTCATGTCGTTTGCCACGCCTTCCAGGACCAGCATCACAGACTCCGTCTCCTGTGCGCTTGCATCCGGATGCGCCACCAGGCGCAGGGTCACCGGACGTCCTGCGCTCAATCCAGCGCTGAAATCAGCCGGAATGAACAGGAGGCGGCCCAGCTTGTTCTCGTCCAGCAAAGACTCCGCTTCAGCTTGATCATAAAGTTCGGTACGCACGCCGCCGGCCGCGTCGATGCCTGCCAGCAGCGATTGGGCCCCTGTGCCGCCATCCAGGTTGACGACCGCCAGCGCCATTCTGGTATCCCCTGTGCTGCTTCCGATGGAGCTCAATCCTCCACTGAAAATAAGCACAAAGAGCAGGGGCAGCAGAAAATACTGGAACAGCGAGCCGCGGTCCTTGACCAGGAGCTGTAAATCCTTGAGGGTTATGCTCAATGCTTTCATTTTCGCTCACTCCCGTAATTTCTTCCCGGTCAAATGCAGGAAGACGCTTTCCAGGTTAGGCTGCAGGATATCCAGCGAGGTGAGGCTGATGTTTTTCTGATTGAGGTATTCAATCACGTTCAACACAGCTTCCTGGTTGTGTTCCGCCACGATCTTGATCACTGGATTGGCAGCCGGGGTTTTTCCCTCTTTTTCCTGCACGCTGCCCTCAAGAGCAGGCGGGCTGACGGGCGGAGGCACCAGCTCGACAGCTTTGACCGCCGGCAGCGCAGCCAGTTGGCCCAGCATGTTCTCATCCACAGAAGCGAGGCCGATGTAGATCACGCCACCGCCCAGCATAGCGATCAGGTTCTTGATCGTATCCAGGGCGATGATCTTGCCCTGGTCAATGATCGCCACCCGGTTACAAAGCAATTCAACCTCTTCCATATAATGGCTGGTGTAAACCACGCTCATGCCGCGCTCGCGGTTCAGGCGCTGCACGCTCTCGAAGATCTGGTTGCGGCTCTGCGGGTCGACCCCCACGGTGGGCTCGTCGAGGAACAGCAGGCGCGGCTGGTGCACCAGCCCGGCGGCGATGTTCACCCTGCGTTTCATCCCACCGGAGTATTTGTCAACCACCTGGTCGGCGCGCTCGGTCAGCGCCACCACGTGCAGCACGTCGTCGACGCGTTCCTTGAGCTGCCGCCCGCGCAGCCCGTAAATGCGACCAAAGAAGTTCAGGTTAGCCCGGGCGCTTAGCGTGGGATACAGCGCCAGGTCTTGCGGCACCAGCCCGTTGATCTCCTTGACCTTGCTCATCTGGGTGTGGAGATCGAACCCGCCGATACGCGCCTTGCCAGAGGTGGGGGTGATCACGCCGGTCAGCATGGAGATGGTCTGGGTCTTGCCGGCCCCGTTCGGTCCCAGCAGGCCAAACACCTCGCCCTGTTCGACGCTAAAGCTGATCCCTTTAACAGCTTCGAAGTCACCGTATTTTTTGACAAGATTTTCCACTTCTAGAATTGCGGGCATACTTAAACTCCTTTCGAGAACATAAACCACAGATGGACACGGATAAACACGGATGTTAATCAGAGCATATCTGTATGCACCTGTGTTTATCTGTGTATTATTTTGAACAATGATTGCTGGCGATCACGAACCATGGGATCTCTCCAGGTTTACTATAGCAAATTGGCGAATTGAAGTCATCTATCATTGGGTAGATCAGGGGGGTTGAAATCCCTGTATAATTTAATTGCATCCATGGACCAAATTCTGCTGGCTACCAAGCTCTACCCGCCGGTGATCCGGGAAAACCTGGTGCATCGAGCGCGCCTTGTGAACCAGCTGCAGGCTGGGTTGAGTGCGGAGGCCGGTTTTGGTCGCAAGCTGACCCTGATCTCTGCCCCGGCAGGGTATGGCAAGAGCACCCTGGCCGCGGAATGGCTGGCAGCCGCGCCAGCGCCGGCTGTCTGGCTGTCTCTGGATAACTCAGACAATGACCCGGCGCGCTTCCTGGCTTACCTGCTGGCGGTCTTCCAGGGGGTGAATGCCAGCCTGGGCGTAGTCGCGCAAACCATGCTTCAGGCGCCCCAGCCGCCGCCGGCCGAAGTTGTCCTGACGACGCTGCTCAATGACCTGGCTGCCGCCGAGCCGCTTATCCTGGTGCTGGACGACTATCACACCATCCACAGCCAACCTATTCACAAATTGATAGCAACACTCCTGGAGCGCCAGCCGGTGACTCTGCACCTGGTGATCTTGACCCGCGAAGACCCGCTGCTGCCGATCTCCCGGTTGCTGGCGCGTGGCCAGGCTTTTCAGTTACGCCAGGATGATCTGCGCTTTGCCCTCGGCGAGACGGCTGAATTCCTCAGCCGCACGATGGGGCTCTACCTGCCACCCGGCGACCTGGCTGAGCTTCAGCTACGCACAGAAGGCTGGATCGCTGGCCTGCAGCTGGCGGCCATCTCCATCCAGAGTCACCCAGACCGGCAAGAGTTTATTGCCTCCTTCGCTGGCAGCAGCCGTTTTATCCTGGATTACCTGTTCGAGGAAGTTTTCGAGCGCCAGCCAGCCGCCACCCAGGAATTTCTGCTGAAGACCTCCCTGCTCGAGCGGATGACTGGCGGGTTGTGTGACCTGGTTGCTGGGCGCAGCGACAGCGCCTCCCTGCTGGAGAGCCTCGAGCGGGCTAACCTTTTTATCTCCCCGCTGGACGCCAGCCGGCAGTGGTATCGTTATCACCATCTCTTTCAGGAATTGCTGCGCCACCGGTTGCGCTTCCAGGGCAAAGCTGAGGTGGACCGGCTGCACCAGGCCGCCAGCCAATGGTATGAGGCGCATGGCCTCCTGGAGGACGCCATCTGGCATACCCTGGCGGCGGATGACTGGGTGTATTCCAGCCGTTTGATCCAGCAGGCAACCGGCGATATGCTCAGGCGCGGCGAGATCGCCACCCTGCTCGGCTGGTACCAGCGTTTCCCCAGCGAAATCGTTCAAACCGATCCGGGTCTGTGCTTCACTTTTGCCTGGCCGCTGATCCTGGCAGGGCAGCTCGAGCGAGCCGAGGCGCTGCTGGCTATCGCCGAGGTGGCCGCGCAGCTTGATCCACCTTTCTTGGGTTCCGTGCTGACTGCCCAGTCCCACCTGGCACGCACGCGCGGCGACCTGCCCCGCACCATCGACCTGTCCCGCCGGGCGCTGGAATGCGTGCCCGAATCCGATCTGACAGACCGCAGCGTGCTGGCCCTTAACCTGGGGCTAGCCTACTGGCATACCGGCCAGAACAATGCCGCTGAAAAAGCGCTCTCAGAGGCGCAAGACATGGCCCAGGCCTGCGGCAATAAGTTTGCCTTGCTAACCGCCATCATTTTCCTGGGGCGGGTATGCGCCGTGCGCGGCGAGCTGCACCAGGCGGCTGAGCGATACCAAATCGCCATCCAGAAAGGCGGGCAGGTGCCCATCCTGGCGATCGCTCACCATGACCTGGCGATGTTGCATTACGAGTGGAATGATTTCGATGCCAGTTCCAAAGAGTTAAAGCTTGCCCTGGAATTGAACCGTTTTGGTGGAAACAGCGAAGTCCAGGCAGCTATCTACCTGGTGCTAGCCCGATTGGAATTTGCCCGGGGAGATTTCGCCGGGATGGAAGTCGCCTATGAGCAGCTCCGCCAGATGGTGGAGAATGCTGAACTCCCGAAGCTGGTACAACAGCGTATCCAGGACAGCCGGGTAGATCTGGCGCTGGCGCGTGGCGATTTGCCTTTGGCTCAATCACTGGCTGGCTCGAGTGCACCTAAGGCGGACACGCATCCCTTTTATCGCTTCCTGGGACTGGCTGGCGCCCGCCTGGCCCTGGCTCGCGGGGAAATGTTAACCGCCAGCCAGGTTCTGGGGGATTGCTATGATCAGGCTGAGCGGGAGGGGTGGGGGTATGGCGCACTGGCGGTGAGGATCTTGCAGGCGCTGGCAGCGCATTCTCGGGAAGCTGCCCTTACTGTTCTTACGGATGCCCTGCAGCGCTCCCAGCCAGATGGATTTCTGCGGATTTACGCCGATAGCGGGCGAGATTTAATCCCGCTGCTCGAGGAAGCTGCCCGGCGGGGCGTCCACCCAGTGTATGTCGGGCAGATCTTGCGGGCAATTGGCGACCAGTTAACCCCCGCCTCCGGCCAATCCCAGGCTGGCCTGGTAGAGCCGCTCAGCGAGCGCGAGCTGGAGGTGCTGCGCTTGATGGCGGCTGGCCTATCCAACCGGGAGATTGCAGCCCGGCTGGTGGTCAGCCTGGGAACCGTCAAGACTCACGTCCACCATATCTGCGGGAAGATGGGGGTAACGAACCGCACCCAGGCTGTCGTTCAAGCCAGGGATTTAGAGATATTATAAAATCATCCCCCCCAATCTATCCTCCGGTAGATGCAACCATGCTCCCGGTTGGGCTACACTGTGCATGTAGCCTGGCCCCTTGTGAGCGAGATCATGAGGATCTTCTGTAGTCTAGCCCCTTGTGGGCGAAGCACGGGCACAAGGCCCTAGACTACAGCGATGTGGTTTGTTTTGGTCATGAGGCGAGAGAATTCTGTAGTCTAGCCCCTAGTGGGCGTGAACATACGGATCTTCCGTAGCATAGCCCCTTGTGGGCGTGGAAACAGAGGTGCGTCGTAGTCTGGCCCCTTGTGGGCGTAGTTTCGCTGACAAGACTCGAAAGTGGGAATATGCATTACGCCGAGATACACATTGAAGGATTGCTTGACCCGCATTGGGCGGAATGGCTGGGGGATGTTTCTATTGTCTATACGGAGCAGGACGAGACTATCCTGACCGGATCCTTTCCCGACCAGGCTTCCCTCTATGGCCTGATCGCCAAGCTGCGCGACCTGGGGGTGAAGCTGATCTCGGTGAACTTCCAGGAAGCGCCCTGCTGAGATTCCCTGCGATTTTTAATCAGACACTCAACCCGGTTGGGTGTTTCCCTTCCCGATCCAGCCCAGATGCGTATGTTGAAAAGCATCCGGGTATTTCAATCCGTAGCCCAGGACGCGGTCAGCGCTGGAATGCCCCAGGATGATCACGCCTGCCAGCTGCAGCAGCGGGATGGAAAAACCCGCTCCGATCAAGAATAGCGCCACGGCGATCGCCTTATGGTGGAGCAGGTTGTAAATCTGTGCGCCAACCTGCGGGCTGATGAAATAGCCGATCATGCCCAGGTCAGGTGCCAGGAACAACAGGGCGTACCACCACCAGGCATAATCCAGCTGGATGAACAGGTAGATCGATAACAGGAACAGGAATAGCTCTTCTAGCTTGATCAGGTTTCTCATCGAGGATTTCCTTTAAAGAATAATGGACAATTATAGTCCAGATATCACAAGGATCTCTCCTAGCTTTGCCCGCCGGAAGAACAAATCTGGCAATCTGCAGCTGGGCTGAATCTCCCCGCGCTCAGACTTGCCAATATGCAGTTGAATCCCTATAATGACCTGATGAACAGAAAATGCCTGGCGTACGATCATGGGAAAGCCAGAACATTCCGCAGGTGGATGCTCCTGGCTGGTTTCATCTCCATCACCTTCCTTTTTGCCTGCCAGGTGGTGCAGCCGGATGAGACCGTCCATCCCTCAGCGACACAACCTGCGGCGATTCCCACACTCACCTCCACCACTACCCAGGTCCCTACCTTAACCCCAACCCCATCGCGTACACCAACTCAACCTCCTTCCCAATCCCCGACCAGCTCTCCGACAGTAACGCTCACCTCCTCGCCTACCGTCACTCCCACTTATGCCATTCTGCGCGCCAAGGTGCTGGTGCGCGCCAACTGTCGCTACGGGCCTGGGTGGCCTTATCTGTACAAATATGGGCTGGTGGTGGGGAGCAACTTCGAGGTGCTGGGACGCACCGATTCGGGTGCCTGGCTGCTGGTACAGGGCGTCGGAGATCACGATAACGCCTGTTGGGTCAAGGCTGATCTAATGGATGTGAAGGGGGATGTGATGACCGTCCAGCCGACGTATATCCCGCTGCCCCAGTCCCCATATTATGTCCCTCCGACGGGTGTCACCGCCAGCCGGGACGGGGATAATGTGACTGTCTCCTGGAACGCTATCTCCTTCCGGGCCGGGGACGAGACCGCCTCGCCGCCTTATCTGCTGGAGGCCTGGCTGTGCCAGGATGGGCAGTTGATTTTCACCCCGCTTGGGACTTATGAGACCATGGTGACGGTGGTGGATGAAGGCGGGCTGCGCAGAGCCTTCCCATGGGCGCGTGTTCGGCGTCGAGAAGCACGGCTACACCAACTGGGTCGAGGTGCCCTGGCCAGAGCACTAAACGTTCCCCCATCTGTACGGGTTGACAATCCAGTCTCGCCCTCGGGTATGCCTAGGGATCAGACGGTTATTGTCGCCAGCCTGCGGCTTGCTAAACCGAATCTCGCCTGAAGTGCCTGAGTTTGCTTTACAGCTTGACCTACTGCCCGCTCTGGGCTGATTGCTGGGCTGCCAGGGCGAAGCGCAGGATCTCGCGTCCCTGCTCTGCGGTCAGGCTGGGCGGTTCTCCCTTGAAATAGGCGTCAATGAAATGGCGCGTCGAGTGGATAAAGCTGTATTTCCAGTCGACTTCCATGTCGGAATATGTGATTACCTTTTGATCCTTGTACAATACCACCGGGGGGATATCCATCATTTTTCCATGGCCGCGCGTGACCCAGATCACACCCTTGGTGCCGGTGATCTCAATGCGATCATCCTGGGCGTAGTATGTAAAATCGACGACCATCTCAGGGGTGTACACCACTTCCAGGCTTCCGAAGCGGTTGCCCGGAAATTTCCAGGAGATGATCGCTGGCGAATCGATACATAAGCTCATATCTCCAGGAAAGATGGGCGTCTGGCGATCCAGGCATGTACTTCTTCCGCTTCACACTCATGGCAACCTCCAAGTCGATTATAGATGCTCCTTAACTTGGTGTCCATTCTATGGGGTCTAGCCCAACCCTAAATGTGCTAAACTATTGTTTAGACAAATGATATGGGGGATACCCAGATCAATAGGAGGGATCGTGATTTATAAGACATTTCACCTGAAATTCAGTATCTGATTCTCGAAAGCCTACCTGACAGGGAGTTTGCAATCAAACAAGGGTCTATTGAATCAATAGTTGAACTTAGGAGGATAATGCAATGAATCGCAATAGACTGGTATCGCAAATGGTTTACTTGGCTGTGGTTGTGCTGCTTTCAGCATCATGTGCCACATCCCAGTTGTCCCCTACCTCGGTGCCACCGACATCTACACCGATGCCACCAACTGCTACTTCAGTCCCACCGACTGATACACCAATACCCCCGACACCTACTCTTGCGCCACCTACGGTTACGCCAATCCCACCTACAGCGACCACTCGACCCACCAGCACTGCTGCTCCATCGGTAAACGACCCTCTTGGCGCAAACCCTTCACCTCGGGCGTATGTCTCATTGGCCTACGACTTCGAGTCAGGCCAAGTGATTATGGTCGGAGGACTGACCGGGGATCCCTATGATCCTACTGGTTTATCCGGTGCGACATGGGCTTATGATATGGCAACGAACAATTGGAGCCAGATGAAGCCACCTAGCGGACCTGGAAGAAGCTCGGGGACCTTAGCTTACGACATCGATTCCGACCGGGTCATCTTGTTTGGATCTTATCCTGAAGGAAAAACTTGGGAAACATCGGACCTGAATGAAACCTGGGCATATGACTTCAATACAAATAACTGGACCAGGTTGGCGGATGGACCTGCCAAACATCTTGGTGCACGAATTGCCTATGACGCAGAGTCGGACAGGATTATTCTCTTTGGCGGATATCATGTGTCTGGATTGTTATACAATGACACTTGGGCTTATGATTTTAACTCGGATACCTGGACTAAGATGGAACCCGCAGTAAAACCTCCTGGTCGAAACTATCAGGGCATGACCTATGATGCCAAGGCTGACCGGGTGCTCACTTATGGCTCGATAACAGTTGAAGGAAAGCCCCTGGAAACATTATGGGCTTATGATTTCAATTCCGACTCATGGCAGGAGCTGGTTCCCGGTGAGCAGTCATTTCCCGGCATGCGCGATTACACTGCTATGGTCTATGATGCTGAGTTAGACCGGATGATCCTGTATGGCGGAAAAACTAAAGAACAAAGTAGCGGAGAGGTCTGGGTGTACGACTACAATACCAACACCTGGACAAAGTTGGAATCCAGCCCGAACCCTGGCAAACTGTATAAACATGGAATGGTGTATATTCCAACCATCGATCGATCTATTTTATTTGGCGGTGATGTTGGAGCATACAAGTTTTCAGATGAAACATGGTCGTATGATCTCAACACCAATACCTGGACGAATATGACGTCGCAGCCCTAAAAGCCCATCCGACCGCATCCGCTAAAGGGAGCTTGTGTAGGTGACCTGCCGATCAGCCCAACTTGGCCAGATTTTTGCCGAGATCGAAGTCCTGTTAACGCAGCAATCCGAATAACCTGGCACCCTTTCAAACCAATGGTGCGCACCTCCATTAAGACGTTACCCCGGTTTACGGGCGAACAAGTTCGCCTTGGGTGTAAATCCATCAAAATTGGGGTTTACACCAGCCGAATCAGGGTTCACACCAGGGGATCACACCAGCCAATAGGGGGGATTACACCAGTCTTGTGCACCTTTATTGGTTCGTTTCTGGATTGGACTCGCCGGTCACCACTCCCAAATTCATGTAAATACCCTAGATCCTTTGCCGTCTGAAAGACCGTGGTGGCTCTTGATGATAATAAGTCGGGTGCGATTTGGGTGCAATTCGCACAGACAGACAATACAAAGCACACCGAATGGACTCTGACCGCCCCCAGATATGCTGCACACCGTCCCTAACCTCCCCCACCTAGATGGGATAGACGATACAGACTCACCCCAGATACACCTTCGGATCAGATGGTTGTAAGTTCGAATCTTGTCGGAGGGGGCCAGATAAGGTTTTACAACCTGACCGATTGTCCACTTTGGGCCGATTGCTGGGCCGCCAGGGCAAAGCGCAGGATCTCGCGTCCCTGCTCTGCGGTCAGGCTGGGCGGTTCTCCCTTGAAATAGGCGTCAATGAAATGGCGCGTCGAGTGTATAAAGCTGTATTTCCAGTCAACTTCCATGTCGGAATATGTGATTACCTTTTGATCCTTGTACAGGACCACCGGGGGGATATCCATCATTTTTCCATGGCCGCGCGTGACCCAGATCACACCCTTGGTGCCGGTGATCTCAATGCGATCATCCTGGGCGTAGTATGTAGAATCGACGACCATCTCAGGGGTGTACACCACTTCCAGGCTTCCGAAGCGGTTGCCCGGAAATTTCCAGGAGATGATCGCTGGCGAATCGATACATAAGCTCATATCTCCAGGAAAGATGGGCGTCTGGCCGATCCAGGCATGTACTTCTTCCGCCATGCCCATGAAGAACCAGCCCAATGAAAACTTGTGGTGGCCGTCGTCAAAGACCAGGGGACCCCCACCGCATGATTTTGGATCAAAACGCCAGGCCCAGGCGGATAGCGGAACGGGCCAGGAATTCGGGCTTGAGGCAGCATTGCTCTTGATGCGGATGGAGAGCGGCGTGCCGATCTCACCGGCATCAATCAGGCTTTTGGCGCGTACGACTGGCGGGTAAAAAATAAAGTTCTCGAAGACTTTGAAAATGACCCCGGCCTGTTGCGCAGCGGCGATCATCTCATCGGCTTCATTCACTGAAAGCGCCATGGGCTTTTGCAGGGAAATATGCTTGCCAGCCGCGGCTGCGTCCAGGGTCGCCCGGTAGTGCAGGTGGTGCGGCAGCAAAATCTCCACCAGGTCCAGGTCTTTAAGCGCCAGCATCTCATGATAATCGGTAAATACCCGCTCTTCGGGCACTCCCCAGGCTGAGGCGCGGGAACGCGCCATGTCAGCATCCAGATCACACACGGCTACAAGCTCAGCCCGCTCATTTTGCAGGTATTCGATGGCATGCAAATCAGAGATTCGCCCGGTACCGATGATGCCGACGCGCAGTCTATCCATAGAAGAACCTCCTGCCTGTATTGTGTAAGGATGGAACGGATTACATCTGCTGTTTGAAGCTCAGGCGGGATGAGAGCGCCATACCAATATCCTGAACGACTTGTGCCATGTTGTAAAATGATCTGAACCAACCCTTTTGTTCGAATATTGCATCATTTTAATTTCTAAGGTGGAGGCGGACACTGTTGAAGATGTAAATACTTCTTGCATTCTTCTATTGTCAAAGTACGAGTCAAACGAGAGATGGTCATGTCGACAATTTCGTTTACCTGCAATGTGTAGATGCGGAAGGTCATATCCGTGCCGGCTGTGATTAGGTGTTTCCCGTCGGGGCTGAAGGAGGCACCGATAACCGCGCCGGTGTGGCCGGTCAATGTCAATAGCTCCTCGCCTGTCGATACATTCCATATTTTCGCTGTCCCATCATTGCTGGTTGTCGCCAGCCGTGTGCCATCTTGACTAAAAGATATCATATTAACCGTTGCCATGTGACCTGAGAGGATATTCAGCAGCTTGCCAGAGTCGCTATCCCACACCCTGGTCACTCCATCATAGCTGCCTGTGATCAGGCGCCTCCCGTCTGGAGCAAAGGAAACTGCTACGTCCCCCATTACATTCTGTAACTCATGACCAGTTAAAGCATCCCACACTTTCGTACTGCCATCCTCGCTGGTAGTCGCCAGGCGCTTGCCATCTGGACTGAAAGCTACCTCGTTGACAGGGCCTTTCAGATCCGACAATTCGAGCAGTTCCTGACCTGTATTTGCATCCCATACCCTGGCAGTCATGTCAGCACCTCCAGTGGCCAGGCGCTTTCCATCTGGGCTGAACACAAGTGTATAAATCGTATCATGGTGTCCTGACATAGTTGCCAGTTTATGTCCGGTCTTTATATCCCAAACCAGCGCCGTTGTTCCCAGGGCAGTCGCCAAGCGGGTATTGTCCGGACTCAAGGCAATCCAAAGAATCGAGCCGGTAATGGGCAGGGAGGTCGTGAGCAGCTCCTGAGAGGTGGAACTGCTTCGAATTTTAACCACACCATCTTCGCTGATCGTAGCCAGGAGGGTTCGGTCAGGGCTAAAATTTCCAGCGGTGACCATAGCCGAATGGTCGAAGAAAAATGTCAACACCTCTCGGCTACCGGTTGGAGTAATATCCCAGAACGTAACTGTACCATCCCGGTTAGCAGTAGCTACGCGCATTCCGTCCGGGCTGACGGCTAGATGGTTAATCGGTCCATGCCCGGTAAGAGAGAATAGCTCTTGCCCGGTGGAGGTGTCCCATACTTTAGCAGTTCCATCCTGGCTGCCTGTAATCAGGAAGGCGCCGTCGGGCGTGAAGGCCAGGCCGGGCACTCCCCGCCGGTGACCAGCCAAAGTCAAGATTGCCTGGGTAGGCGCTTCATCCGATGAAACATCCCACAAGGTGACCAATGCATCGCCCCCAACCGCCAGGTTCTTTCCATCCGGGCTAAAAGCCAGGCCCCAGACGGCAAGATCATCGGCGGACCAGGCAAAGAGTTCGTCGCCGGTGGCTGCCTCCCACATTTTAACCGTGCCATCATCGCCACCCGTTGCCAGGCGTTTCCCGTCTGCAGTGAAAGCCACCTGCCGGACAGCCGGATGTACCAGAGTAAATACTTCTGCTGCCTGTAGCCTCGCCGCTGAACGATTGAGATTCCACAGGCTGATTATCCCATCCGCGCTGGTCAGCGCCAGCTGCTTTCCATCAGGTCTGAAAGCCAGGCTGTATATCGCATGAGGCCGATTGATATTGGCTAGTTCCTTTCCGGTTTGTGCATCCCATAGTCTGGCGGTTGAATCTTCGCTAGCAGTAGCCAGTGTCTTACCATCTGGGCTGAAAGCGATATCATCTACCCAACCAGAATGACCCTGCAGCGATAACAACTCCTGACCAGTTTGTGCGTCCCACACTTTGGTTGTTTGATCAAAGCCTGCGGTAGCCAGTCGCTTTCCGTCAGGGCTAAAATCCAAGCTCCACACATCGCCTATATGCCCGGTAAGGTTAAATTGGGCACGTAGAGCCTGCACCGCTTGGTGAAGGGCGTTTTCTGCTTGCGGGGTATTGGCTTCTGAGACTGCATAAATAGCAAGCCAAGCGCTTAACTCAGGATCCGATTCCAGGTTATTGAGCGCAGCAGTCGCCCATTCACGCGAGGCGGCAAGGCGGGCTCTTTCTTGGGCTTGTTGACCGAGGGCCAGCGCGACTACCGCCATTAGCCCTGCAAAGATCAAAGCTAACGCTAGAAATACTGATCGATGGCGCATAAGCCGCACCAGCCTGACCTGCTCCTCAGCCCGCTGCCTTTCAACCTCGGCCAGTTTTTGAGCCGCCACAAGCTCACGTTGCTGCTGTGCTTCACGTTCGGCAATTTCCTGCTCAGCATGGGATTTGGAAGCCTCAAGAAACTCTCGCTCTATGACATTCAGGTCGGTTGGGTGGGTTTTTGCCCATTCCAGCGCCTGAGCAAGCCGCAAACCACCATACAACACCTCGATATTGTGCCCCAGTCGTTCCCATTCCTGTGCGGATTCCGTAATGCGGCGATGTAGGCGTAAGCTCTGGCGATCTTCATCTAACCATTCGCGCAATGCAGGCCATTCGCGGATTAGCGCTTCGTGCGCAACTTCGACGGTTCCCTCAGCCGCTATGACCAAGCGCGCGTCGATTAGCATCTTTAGCACAGCCATGATAGCTGAACTCTTGCTCGGGAAAGGAGTACAACTCCGAAATGACAACCCGTCGGCGGGTATCTTGCGTGCCCTCACCAAGCTCAGTCAGCCTCAGGAAGATGTTGCGGGCGATCGCCCTCTGCATAGGTGATAGCTTATCAAAAGTTGACTCGGCTGTCATGGCAATAGCACCGTGAACTCCGCCAGATTCCGTGTATCCGTTGAGGGAGAGCATGCGACCACGCCGTCGCTTCCAAGTCTCTAGCAAGGCGTGGGAGAGCAGAGGTAGCCTACCAGGCTCGTCTCCGGCATCGCGAATCATTAATTCCAATAGGCCAGGCTCTATGATCCATCTGTCGCGAATGGCTGGCCCTTCGATCGCCTGGCGCAATCCAGCCGCATTCATTGGACCGATGAATTCCTGCTGCATGCTCAATGCCTGACGAAGAATTTCGTAAGGGGCGCATTGGTAATAGAAATCTGCGCGTAAGGCGATCAGAATGATTGTTGGCCCCTCGATGTTTTGGAACTCATCATCAACTCGGCTTTGATTGGCGCTGGCCGCATGCAATTCTCTATCCGTTTCCAATTTGAGATGGTTGAGACCTGCAGCAAATAACAAATTGTCTATGAAGGCTTTACGCTCGGCTTCATTACGGCAAAGTGTAAATAATTCTTCAAATTGGTCCACCACCAATAAAAGACGTTTTTCCTTTCCTGCTCGTCCCCTGGTCGGCGAGAGAGTGAGTAGTTTTTTTTGCACGTACAGGTGCAAGCTACGCGGGTCACGCGCCAGGTCATCCATCAGCGTGGATGTGGCAGTGACTGATGCAGAGTCGAGAGTCAAGCTGGTGGCCAGTGCTTCTAGTGGATGGGCGGTGGGAGTAATGATATGAACCAGCCAGCTAGTACTGCCTTCAGGTGGGAGTGTTCCATCTGCCAGGAGACTACCGCTTTTGAGGGCAGGCACCAAGCCAGCCCGCAGGATGGATGATTTGCCGCTCCCCGAAGCGCCGACGATTGCGAGAAAGCGCCCATCCCCACCTGGATAGCCTGTAGGAGATCTAGATAATCCATCTCGCAAGCGCTGAACAAGCTTAGCGATTAACGATTCGCGACCGAAGAAGATGCCAGCATCAATTTCATCAAAGTGTTGCAAACCCTTATAGGGAGGTTTGCCAGGCTCTGGTTGTTTCTCATCCAGGACAATAATTGGAGCAGTCCTGATCAATCTTCCATCACGGATGCTCTGGTAAAGAGTCGTGGTTTCTTCTGATGGCTCAACGGCCAACTCATCAGCCAGCACACGACGGCAAGCAGCATATTGCGCTAAGGCCGCGCTACGCTGCCCGCACAGCGCCAGCATCCGCATGAGTTGTTGATGCGCTTCCTCATTCCAGGGTTCCAATTCAACCTGGCGCCGAGCATAGCTTTGGGCTTGCTCAAATTTACCGCGCTGCTCAAACAATATTGCCAGCCGATGCAGTATGTTCAGCATCCGCCTGTGAAGCTGCTCACGGGTGAGCAGCGCCCACTCATCGAAAGGGGCGCTGTCTTTGACCGCGAATCCACTCAGGAAGTTGCCCTGATACAAAGCTACAGCTTGCTCAAGCACTTGCACTGAATCTGCTCCCGCAACCACGACAGGTTTTGTAAGTTCCAGGAAGCGAGTTGAATCTATCCAATGGTCACTGTTAATATTAAATTGGATCGTATCGTGGGTTATCAGTAAGTAAGGTGGGGAGGCCTGGCGGTCGCCAATCGCTTGGCGCAGATTGGAGAGATTGTAACGTAAATTGTCGAGGGCTGAGCGATCAGGCCAACCTGGCCACAGCAGGTCGGCTAGCGCCTCCCGGCGGTGAGGCCGATCTGCTTCAATTGCCAGGTAAGCCAGTAAAGCGCGGACTTTGTTAGATTTAAAGTCCGTTGCCAGCTTGCCATCCAAACTCACCTGGAAATTCCCCAGCAGAGAAAGTGATAGACACGCCATGGAGCGATATGTAAGAGAAGCTGCAGGTAAATACTATTTTCTTTGTCATTATACAACATCAAACATTGGTTTTCAATCGGCACGCTTTCGGCACGCTTACTCCCACATTCACGCCACACTTGAATGATAGATTGAATACAAACAGCCAATCCATGATCCATCCATTCTTGAGCGAGTTCTATTAAGGAGAAACTAAAATGAAAAGGCAATCGACAAAATTAATCTTGGTCGCGCTTACCATCCTGTTGATCATCGTCGGGTGTAGCCCAAACGTGACTCAACCCTCACCTCCCCCGGTTCCGACAGCGACACAGGTGAGCTTTCCAATCGGCGTCTTTACCAAGGCAAATTGGACGATGGAGATTAATGGCGACGGCAGTTGTCATGTCTATCAGCAATTAGTGGATGATAACTGTACCTACACGGCGACCGGGGATCAGGTTGTCTTCCAGAGCGAGCATTGCAAAGGTGTACCGGGCACATACAACTGGTCCTACGATGGTCAGGTATTGAGTTTCACGGTGATCACAGACAAGTGTACCGACATTCGAAATCTGCTTGGTCATAGCGAATGGAAGAAAACGCCATAGAGGCCATTCCGGTTGTCGCCCTCACACCCCTTCCCAGTATCTGCGTTGTTTTAGGGCGTTACCGGGAGAGGTGTGAGGGCAAACATCACCTACAAATTCTAGCTTTTACAACAAATACGTGACGCGGAAGCGTCTGCCGCATCGCTCGAACACTTATCGCAGCCCACGTTTTTTCCCGATCGCAGATTAAATCCCACACCTTTCATGTTGAAATGTAAAGATTGCCCTCATGACTGCCGAACAGAGACGCTATATAGCCTACCTGCTGCGTATATGGCAAGAACAGTGTAACGCCGAGCTGGTTTGGCGCTTCTCGCTGGAGGATGCCCATACCAAGGAGCGTTATGGCTTTTCTGAGCTGGAGCTGCTTTTTGTGTTCCTTAGGCTGAAAGTTAAGGAAGAAAACGAGGAGAACATGAGTGACTGAGTTCAAATCGCTGGACATATCGCCACCTGCCGTCCGGTTTCACGTCCATCTTGTCAACTCTGGTGGTTAATCTTCTTGGCCTCCACCTTCGTGGGACGAGAATTAGATTCGCGTACGCCGTAAACACCAGCTCTCAGGGGGCATTGAATAGGTGTGTGATGGCAGTCTCTTGTTTTCCTGGTTCAGCGATAAGGGATTGGTTCCAACCCATCTTTGCCATCTCGCCGTGTTCGCCTTCCGGCATCCCGGCATGCCGCAGGGTGAACCTGGTTTTGCCATCTGCGGTTTCTTCAAACGTCACCGTCACCAGCAGTTCAAGCGGGAAGTCCTCTCCCATGCCGTAGTGAGAGCCCGGGTCGACAGGGCAGACTGCGCCGACCTAAGGCATCGGCAGGCGTTTGAGGTTGTGAAGTATGGGTGCACGAATGGGTTCGTTGTGCCCAGGTCACCGCGTCATTGATGGAGAGAACCTGATGTTTACTTCGAACTTTGGAGATAGTTCTGCATCCGCCTCAGCGCTTCACTCACCGCTGGCATGGGATCGAAGGTGTAGCCCCATCCTAGTTCGAGCGATAAGAAGCCTGCATATCCCACCTGGTGGAGCAGCTTGATCAGCCGCGGAAAATCATAGGTTCCCTCACCGGGGATAGCGTTCTGTTGCTGATGCCCGTCATTGTCGTTGACATGTACCTGGAGCAGGTGGTGACCCAGGTTCAGGATGGCGCGTTCAGTATCCTCGCCGGACAGGTTGAGATGTCCCGTGTCGATCACCACCCCCAGGCAGGGGCTTTTCAAATTTTCGATGGCTGCGAGTGCGTCCTGGCTGGAGCACATATAGTCGGACAGATTTGGATAGACTATCTCCAGGCCAAGCAAGGTGTTCATCTCTTCGGCGACCAGGCAGATCGACGCCAGGCTTCCCAGGTAGAGAAGGCGCGCTTCGTCGATGGTCTGTCCATGCAAGCTGTGGCTGGGGACGATCAACACCTGTTTGCAGCCCACAGCCACGGCATTTTGGATGGTTTCGATCACATATTGAATGCTATCCTGGCGAATAGCTTCGATTGGGCTGGACAGCGAATATGGGTAGCGAAAGAAGGCCGGCATTAAGCAGGCCGGAGTCAGTCTGTGTGCAGCAAGCTGCTCATGTAACCGTTCCAGCCATGCCGGTGGGTGATCATGGCGGTACAGGTGCGGCCGCCCGCACCAGATATCAATCCCCTCAAATCCCATCTGAGCCATGGAATCGATAGCCTGTGGCAGCTGATAATTCACAAATACGGATGTGGCAGTAGATATTTTCATAAGGATATATTGGGTTTGTGAACCGGATGCGGCCGGTCGATGAATTCGCGCATCACAAACATGCGCTCCAGTCGGCGAGTGTCTACGAAGATTTCTGTTGAAAGCCCATGCTTCAAAGCCTGCACTGCGCGCCTGGCAGAGGCATCGATCAGCAGGCATTCCTGCATGGGGAGCTGCGCTCGGTAAGCCAGGTGATAGAAAGCATCCGGGATGAGCCGTTGCAGTTTGCTGGTAGGAAGGAAAATGATCCGCTCGGGCACGAAAGAAGTGAGCAGCTCGAGCTGACCGGCGATTTTCTCAAACCATTCGACTGGCAGATCCACTACCAGCCAGCGCTGGATATGCTCGGGCAGCTTCCGGGTAGCTTCGATGACACCCGGATTGGGGGTTATGCAATCCAGGATCTGATCACGCAGCGCAGCCGGGCCGCCCTTTATCCCTGCCGACTGGTTAAGCACCTGGCAAAAAGCCAATCCGTCGATATTGCCGGTCGCTAACTCCTCAACCTGGACTGCAAAATTGGGCAACGCCAGCGGGTTTATTGCCATGCGCTTTGTCTGGTTCAAGGCCTGTGCTATCAGGGTGTGGAATGGTTGGGTATAGACGCCGGTCAGCCAGAAGAATATTCCGCGGATCTCACCCATTTCCTATTCTCCCATTACCTGTAAGATAAGGTACCGTGGCTCCTGGTCGATCTGGTCGTCGATTACGAGGATCTCCTGGTAAGTGCCGAGCGCCAGCTCACCCTGGATCACCGGTATGGTCACGCTGGTGGGCATCAGGGCCGCGCGCAGGTGAGCGTGACCGTTGAAATCAACGGTGCGGATGTGGTGCTTGAAGGGATAATCGGTGGGGATGATCCGCTCGAACATATCTTCCAGGTCGGCAATAATTCCTGTTTCGTGCTCGCCCAGGATCACGGCCCCTGTAGTATGCTGAAAGAACACCAGTGCCTGGCCGTTCTGCACACCGGAGCCATGCACAAAATTTATCACCTGATCGGTGATGTTCATTACGTTGAAGCGGCCGTCTGAAAGCAGCTCGATTTGTTTGGAAACAATCATACTCAAGTGACCTTGCCTCGACCGGAATTCTCCCAAACCGCTTCGACCAGCCCGTTGCGTATGATGTATACCTTATCGTGCAGGTTGAATGTGCCGTTGGCATCCCTGACCCACAGCTCTACTTTCTCCCCGATGTGGGGTTCCGGGCTTGGCCCGGGCAGCTTGAGCCGGCTGTGCTCCTGCGGCATGGAAATGATCTCACCCGGCGGGGTTTTCACTTCTGGGAAACCATAAGTCAAATCGATAGCCTTGCGGCCAATATCCAGGATAGCGATATCATCTGCACCTGGGCGTTCGGGACGGCTGATCACCGTTGCCAGCATGCTGAGAGATAGTTCAAAGTTGCTCAGACCCAGGTCGCGAAAGGTGGTGTCCATGAAGATGTACGTGCCAACCTGAAGCTCAGTAATCCCCGGCACACTGCTGGCCGGCTTATGTGTGACCGAGCCGCCACCGCTAACGATCTCAATCGGAAGGCCTGCATCCTCAATGTACCGGCGCGTTTCAACCAGCAGCCGGTAGCACTGCTCTGAGAGCTGGTCGCGCTCGGTAAAATCCTTCATCATGACCAGGTGACCATCATAGCCCATCAGCCCACGGAAGGTCAGCCCGGGAGAGATATGCACCATGCGGGCTAGTTCAAGAGAAGGCCCTAATGGCTCTACCCCGCAGCGGTTGTTGCCGATATTGACCTCGACCAGCACACCGACCGTGACTCCTCTCGCCTGGGCGGCTGCTGACAGGGCTTGCACGTTCTGAAGCGAATCCACCGCGACGATAATATCGGTGTATGCCGCCAGATTGACCAGGCGTTGAATCTTGCGCGCTCCAACCACCTGGTTGGCAATCAGGATATTGCGGATGCCGCCCGAGGCCAGCACCTCAGCCTCAGAGACTTTGGAGACCGTCAGCCCAATCGCCCCGGCTCTGATCTGCATCCAGGCGAAGATGGGTGTCCCCTTGTAAATCTTGGCATGCGGCCGCAAGGCAACCCCGGCCTCCCGGGCAAAATTGGCCATTTTCTGGATATTGCGCTCAACTGCGGCGATATCCACCAACAGAGCAGGGGTATCCAATTCAGAAACCGGCAGGCCAACTTCGTATTCGTAGACATTCATGGGCGATTACCGTTTGATGCGATAGGATTCATCTAAATTGTTGATCTTATTTACCTTGGCAGTTGAACGCCCGCCGAGAAATTCGGACTGTAACCAGTGATCGAGTACGATCCGGGCGAGCGTGGGAGCGATGATTTGTGCTCCCATTGTCAATATCTGGGCGTCATTGCTTTTCCTGGCTCTTTCGGCCGAGTATGGATCGTGGCAGCAAGCTGCGCGCACCCCTGGCACTTTGTTAGCTGTGATTGCCATACCGATTCCGGTTCCGCATAAGAGAATCCCTCTCTCAAACTCATTGCGTGCGATGCTCTCGGCAACTTGAATGGCAACATCCGGGTAATCGATCCCGTCGTCTATGCCCTTACATCCAAAGTCGACTGGCTCGAAGCCCAATTCTCTGAGATAGGCTTTGAGATCCTCTTTCAGGGCAAATGCATTCTGGTCGCTGCCAATGGCGATTTTTTTCATTAGGACGATCCTCGCTGTTCTGTACTCGATTGGTTGTAGATGCAGTCCATCAATATTCAGGAATCATCTCTTCCCTGGCGATCTTGTTCTGGGTCTCGATAATTTCGGCTGGATCGATAGCTGCGTTCAGCACCGCCTGAAGCGCCTCGCTGTCGGATCGACCGACAAACGCCGCGGAAATCGATTTCTCACCCAATAACTGCATCGCTGCATCTGAGATCGGCTTTTGCAGGATGCCAGGTCCCAGGTAAGCCTCTTCTTGATCGGATGTCCACACGGTGGCATCGACTTCGCCGTTTTTTAACAGGCGTGAAAACTGAACGAATGGCGCCAGATGGGGCTCGATCGCCTGCCCAGCGAAAACCAGATCGGTCAGACGGCGGTGGTCGAAGGAATCTGGATCAACAGCCACCCGTAACGGTCGAGTCTGGCCAGGTGGCAGCTCCCGGTAAAAGATGCAATAGCTGGATACCCAACTCCCAGGTGGCAGGGTTAGCAAGATGGTGTGATTTTTTCCAGTCAGCTCATCGGCCGCCAGGCCAGACATCAACGCCACATGGCAGCGGTTCTCATCCAGGGCTTTCAATCGCGTGCGCGAGCCGCGGATGAAGATCATATAAGTCTCGATGCTGGCTCGCTCCAACGCGCGCTTGACGCCGGTAGCCAGGCCTTCAAAGCGGCGGTGCATCGGCAGGGTCATCCCGATCACCAGCGGTCCTTGCTCCACCAGGTTCCACAGGTCGCCCATGGAAAGCTTTACCACAACTGATCCCAGGTGACCGCGTTTCTGGATCTGCACCGCACCCATATCTTCCAGATCGTTGAGCACGGTAGAAACAGAGCCGACGCTCATGTGCGTGGAAGAGGCCAGCTTGCGAATACTGGGCAGGCGTTGGCCTTCGTGGAGCTGGATCAGTCGTTTCGCCAGGCTGATCTGCAGGTCTTTAATGCTGCGCCGGCTTTGGCGTTTGATGGCCTGGTGGTTACTTACAGTCACGATGGATCCTCCCTTTCTTTGGTTCGCCCGGCTCAGCGCCAGCTCACGTAAACCACACTAATGAGATTAGGCACCAGGCTGCGGTAAACCTCAAGTCTTTCCTGGTGAAGGGTGGCTCGCCTCGCATCCGGCTCAAAGACCCGGCTCAGGGTGCAGGCCGGTCAAAGGATTGGAAACCACCGCCAGGAGAATCCCATCCTCGCTGTAAGCGGCGGTTTTTACCGAACTGGAGCTGACATCAATGCCGATCAGGCTCATGATCCACTCGATCCTCTACTCAGCATTGGTGATGAACCCGCCATCAACCAGCAGCTCTGAGCTGGTAATGTAGCTGGCGTCGTCGCTAAGTAGAAATGCTGCCACGCTGGCAATCTCCTCCGGTTCGCCGATGCGCCCCAAGGGGATGCGCTGGATGTAATAGTCCCGAGTTGGCGAGTCCGGATCGACCAGCTCCTTGCTCATATCGGTCAAAATAGCTCCGACCAGGATGGTGTTGGCGCGGATCTGGTGAGGTCCCAGCACCTGGGCCAGCGCTTTGGTCAGCATCCAGATGCCGGCCTTGGTGCCGCAATAGGCAGTTTGTTCCTTGGCCGACACCCAGGCGGAAATGGACGAGATGGTGACGATGGCGCCGCCGTGGCCTTCTTTGATCATCTGTTTAGCCGCCGACTGGCACACCACCCAGGTGCCGCGCAGGTTGATCTCCTGGATGGCATCATAGTCTTCCAGGGTGGTTTCATCCCACTTGAGCAGGGGATTGATGGCGGCGTTGCTTACCACGAAATCTAATCGGCCGCCAATGCGCGCGGTCTCATCAACCATCGCCATCACCTGCTGCGGGTTGCGCATATCGGCTTCGACCGGGAAGCCCTTACCGCCAGCCGCCTTGATCAGCGCTAATGTGGGTTTGGGATCGCCGGTGGAGCGATAGTTAACGCCGACCAGTGCTCCTTCGGATGCCAGGCGCACAGCTATCGCCCGGCCGATGCCGCGCGTGGCACCGGTCACCAGGGCAACTTTTCCATCAAATCGTCCCATAGTATCTCCTAGTTAAAGTGTCAATCGGCGACAATGCGCGAGGTCGCCCCTGGCAGGACCTGCCCGCCGTCAACGGCAATCACCACACCGGTCACCCAGCTCGTTGCCGGGCTGGCCAGCCAGGCGATCCACAGCGCCAGCTCATCGGCGGTGCCCATGCGCCCGAGCGGAACTTCTTTGGTCATGCGGGCGTAAGCCCCTTCAATATCGTCGCCAGCCCAGAGGCGATGGATGGGGGTGTCCACCGGGCCAGGGGCGATGGCGTTTACCCGGATGCCCCAGGGGGCCAGCTCGGCTGCCAGCGAGCGCGTCTGGTATTCCAGGGCGGCTTTGGACATGCCATACACCGATTGGCCTGGGATAGATAAGGAACCTGAAGAAGAAGATATGTTGATCACAGATGCTGAGCTGGCCTGTTTCAGGTATGGAAGGGCAGCCTGGGTGAGGAAAAACGGCGCCCGGACGTTCACCGCCATATGCTCGTCGAAGACGTCCAGCCTGGCCTGTTCCAACGGCAGGTGCAGGATGGCGGCTGCGCTGCTGACCAGCACATCCAGCCGTCCCCAGGCCTGCACAGTAGTTTGCACGATATACTGCGGGCTGGCTGGATCGGCCAGATCGGCAGAGATGGCCAGGCCTTCCCCGCCCAGCTCGCGAATAGCCTGAACTGTCGCTTCCAGCAGCTCAGGTCGCCGCCCGACGACGGCTACCGCAGTATTCTCCATTGCCAACCGGCGCGCTGCGGCTGCCCCAATTCCGCTTCCACCGCCGGTGACGATCGCCACACGCTTAATCTGATCCTTCACCGCACACTCCTTTCCTGAGACTTCCGAAGTCAATTTCGGAAATCTGTACGCTTAGAAAACGGCAATCGGGTTGAACGGCGAACCGGTCGCCTTGGGCAGGCGCAGGGGAGCAATGACCACCATAAACTCCCAACGACCCTCTGCCTCGCATATGTGTGCCAGATCCTCGAATTGCAGGCTGTCGGCAACGACCATGCCCATCGCTGTGACCTGGAGAGGGTGGATTGGGTACTGGATCTCTTGCATTGGACCAGGGACAACTTCGCCGTCGCCGTCGGGCAGGAATACTGCCACCTTGCGCTCATGGAGCAGTGTCAGGCTGTAGGGGTCCAGCCCGGCCCGGCCCTGACCGGTGTAACCCACGTCCCAGGCGCCTAATTCTAGCCGCCGCCGGTGGTGCCCGGTGCGGAAGACCATGATATCGCCTTCACCCAGGCGAACACCTTCTGCCGATTCTATGGCCTCGATCTCCTGGCGGGTGACAGCCTCGCCTGGTTCCAGCCACTTGACGCCTCGGTAGCGCGCCGCATCGATCAGCACGCCGCGTCCGACAATTCCATGCGCGTAGCTGGTTATATCTTGAGCTAGTGAGCCACGGCTGGTGACAGTCTCTGCAGGCAGCCCATTGTAAAGCTGGCCGCGATAGGCGATGTGGCAGAGCGCGTCGATATGGGTGTGGCAATCGCCATGGAATTGCATTCCGAGGAAGTCGGTGGCAAAATGGAGCAGATCACCTGAGCCGACATCCACATCATGGGTGGTGCACATGTAGTGCAAAGCTGGATTGGCGTTATCTGGCCCGCTGATCGTGTTGATCGGAATCGACATCGATACACTGCGGCCGCTCCGCACCAGAGCAGCGGCCGCCTGGACCTTGTCTGGAGTGATGTAATTCAGCGTGCCTTTTTCATCATCTGCCCCCCAACGCCCCCAATTCTTCAGCGACTCAAAGAGCCGGTCAAATTCCTCTAGCGATAGGCGCGCAGTCTTGAAATTAGCTGTTGCCATCCTCAGCTCCTCCGTCTACCCCCAGTTACTATTCGGCAGGGCATAAATACCCGCTGGCACCGTTACAGTCATCCCGGGGAAAGGATGCAAGGCGAAACGGCACCAGCGGGCCCTATTCAACGCGGCTTTACGGGGCTGCTTGCTTCTCAGCCTCTTCCATATATTTGGAAACTTGATCGACATTCTCCTCGGTCACCAGGAGCAAGCCAGAGTCAATCGATTTAGGCATCCAGTTAGTCTGCCACGGGTCTATTCCCGCTACCCGGATGGCGTCGTTGTGCCAGGAATACAGCAGGAACAGGGCCATATAGTTCATCAGGTCGTACTTTTCCATCGTGATGAGCTGGGCCTTGCCATTTTTGAGGTTCTCCAGGAACTCGCGGCCGCGTTCATTCACGGTAACCACCAGCTCGCCAGCCTTGCCGGCCTCATCCAGCGCAGTGATGATCCCGGGGCCGGCCTCCGAATCAAGACCGACCAAGCCGGACAGGTTGGGGTATGCGCTGAGCAGCGCGGCAGTCTGCTGCGCAGAGATAGCCACATCCGAGTTATTGTCCTCTTCGGCCACCAGCTCGCAGTTGGTGCCTTCGAAGGTGGCGCGGATCCCGGCTTTGGAGCGCTGCATGTTCTCGTTGGCGATTGGCGAGAGCACGGCGACTTCGCATGCGTCCAGGCCACGCCGCTCATGCTCGGCAATCTGGAACTCGGCCATCGCGACGCCCAGGTTGTACCAGTCGGTCCCCACGTAGGCCAGCCGATTCGCATCGAACAAATCACCATCGGTGACGACCACGGGCACCTTGTTTTCGATACACTTGTTGACTGGTTCGGTCAGCGCCTGGTCCCAGCCGCCCACCACAATCACGCCGGCTGGTTTCCGGGCGCATTCTTGCTCGACCGTCGCAATGAAGGCTGCCAGATCGACAACGGTAGGGCCGGCCTTCCTGACTGTGACGCCAAAGTCACGGGCGAAGGCGTCCAGCCCGGGGTAAACGCGCTCGACAAATAGGGGCAGCGTGGAGAACTGGGAGATCCAGACATACTCTTGATCGGCCCGATCCGAACCCCCGATCGTGCCCACCTGCGTTGATTCGCTGGCGGCCGGGGGCTCAGTTGCCGTTGGCGCTCCTTGACCACACCCACTGGCGAGTACTGCTACGAGCACAAAAATCAATATCAGTTGTACGGTCTTCATGCGATTATCTCCTTTATCTATTCCCTATGGTTGGATGGACACCCTTGCTCCTCAATTATTTGAATTGCGTGACGCCACGCAATCACTCACTGCTCCGCGCCACCTGGTCGACCCCGATGGCGATAAGCAAAACAACGCCGACCACGATGCTCTGCCAGAATACACCTACCCGCGCGATGATCAGCGCATTCTGAACCAGTGACATAAACAGGACCCCCAGGAACGCCCCGGGGATGGTACCTACACCGCCAGACAGGCTGGCCCCACCCAGGATGGCCGCCGTGATGGTGCGCAGCTCGGCTCCCACTCCGGCCAGGACCACGGCATTACTCAGCCGGGAAGCCAACAAGGTGCCTGCCAATCCAGCCAGCGAGCCCATGATGATAAAAGCATATAAAATCATGCGCCCAACCTTGATCCCGGCCAGGTCGGCTGCCGCTGAATTGCTGCCAATGTAGTAGAACTGCCGGAAGAAACGCAGGCGAGTCATGCCGAACCAGGCCAGCAGCACCACCACAGCCATCACCCAGAATGGAGATTGCAGCCCAATGAACATGGTTTGCCCGTAAACCCGAAAGGCGTGAGGTAGATTGGCTTCCCCTCCCATCGATACGAGCTGCGTGACGCCGCGCAGGATGCCGGCCATCGCCAGCGTGGTAATCAGCGCATTGATGCGCAGCTTGGTAACGATGAAGCCATTGACCGCCCCGACCACTGAGCCGGCCGCGATGCCGATCAAAAACGAGGGAAAAGCCGGCACGCCCATATCATTCACCAGCACGCCTGCCACAATGCCGCTAAATGCCAGGATGGATCCGACAGACAGATCAAACACACCGCTCACCAGCAGGATCATCATGCCTACGGTCAGGATGCCTCCCTGGGCTGTATCCAACAAAACCGCAGCAATGTTGGCAGGTTGCGGGAAGGACTCCGGGTATACGATCGTCATCCAGGCGATTAAGACTACATTGAGGCCGATCAGAATCAATGGCCGGTCCTGGGCCAGGCGAATGGCTACCCTTTGGAGGTTGCTCCTTGAAGAACGTTTCTTAGGCTCATCTGATGCCGCGTCGACCATGGATCCCATTAATTACATCCTCCATCCTAACCTGAATTGTTTGCCCCAATCAACTGCAGAAGAATTTCTGGTATATGCGTAAGGGATTTACTGCCTACGTGTTCGAGATAGTTTCGGCGATTTGTGGATAGAGATCACGTGGAATATTATTGCATTCAAATCAAGAAGCTGGGGAACTTGCATCCCGAGTGGCTTTTTTTACCAGCTATAAGTAGACAGCCACACGCGAACGAAAGTTCACGGAACGAGAACGTTCACGATTCTTGAACATTATATCATAACCTTTGAAGGAGTCAATACCCTGCTGTGCGGTGATTACCCATAAGTCACCATGCAGTAAAGAGTTCGTGAGGGAAAGGTGAAATTGCGACATAGGACAAGGTTGCAGTTGTCAAGAAAACGGCGCTGATGCCACGCAATACAATGTAAGGCCCATCCCGATCCGTTTTACGGCCGAGTTTGCCGCCCAACTTACGCAACCAGTAGACCGCCTTGCGTGGCCAATGTTGCATGAGATGAAAGACAAACTGAGCGGCAGCCAGGACTAAGGCGAACAGGCGGCGCATGCGCTCAAGGGTCTGGACGCGCAGATCTTCTACATCCAAGCCCTGTTCTTGGTCAAAGCGATAGCCATGTTCGATCTTGCCGCGCAAGCGCCAGTCGGAGTAGATTTGTAAGGCATCGGCTTCAGAGCCGATGGGCACATTGGTGATGAGGACGGCATTGCGATTTTCGAGGTCATTGTGAGCAACCAAAACAGACAAAGGCTGATGAGTACCAGGTAAGCGGATGGTGAACCAACCGGCCTGAATGGTGGCCAGACGGGTTTTACCAGCGTGATGAAAGACAGCCTGGTAAGAGGTAACCCAGGGAACGCTATCCACCAAGTCTTGTAAGTGTTCGGTTTCCCAACGATCCAGGCGATCATTGTAGACTTCAACCAATCTTTCCAGGTGGCTGGCCACAATAACAAACTCGCAGTTGGGTTGGTTCATCCAGGCAAACACTTTTTGGTCATCTCCACCAGAGTCCATGACAAAGCGGATGCGCAGAGCAGGAAAAACCCAGCGGGTCGTTCGAATGGCGCGTTGAATTTCTCGATTTTGACTGAGGAAATCGGCCGTTTTGTACGAAAACCAGTTTGCATAACAGATGCCAGGCACACATGTATTCACCACACTGGCTGTGATCGCTGGATAGCCTTTTGCCAGACGTTTTTCACCGTCCAGGTTTGGCGGTGTGCTCTTGTACACCGTACTGACCCCTTCCAGCTTCTTTGTGTAAGGTTTCTCAAAATTCACTGGGTCAATCGCCACGACTACATAATTGGGGTTCTCTGTCCGCACGGTTTTCTGCGCAATGCGATACAACCCTTTGTACAAATGGTGGTGGTTGAAACGCTTGTTCTCCAGAAACCGGTACACCCGCTTTGCCACGGCCCAGCAATCTGCCTCCACTCGCGAAGCGCTGCGTGACATCGCTGCGATCACGGGTGTCTCGGTTGCCAGAATGTTCTGTACACTCATGCAAACGACATCGCTCAGACGCTTATCCGGCAAGGTCGTTGCCATTGGTTCTGTAAATTCCCTGATCTCAGCCTGTAATTTTGCGACAGGCAACTTGGCAAGAATCTCAGACAGTGCTATATTCAGCATGGCTCCATCTCCTAGGTGAAATGTTGGCAAACAATTCATACCACAGGTCGGTGGAGCTTACTGCATTAATTGTGGGTAATCACCGCCCTGCTGTGTGGGGATTGACAGGGTTATTCTGTTCATGTATGATTGCTATGTTCATAGAGTGTGAACATTCACAGGAATAAAGGAAGAGGCCAGCTATGAGCGACGATTATGTTGTTGAAATGAAAGGCATCTCCAAGCACTTTGGCGCAGTCCAGGCTCTCAACAACGTCAACCTGGAATTGCGCCGGGGTGAAATTCTTGGACTGGTCGGTGACAATGCGGCGGGCAAGTCCACGCTCATGAAAATCCTGGCGGGGGCATACATGCCTGACAGCGGCGAGATCGTCCTCGATGGGAAACCGGTACAAATTGAAGGGCCGCGCCATGCGCGTGAGCTGGGCATTACGATGGTGTACCAGGACCTGGCGTTGTTCAACAGCATGGATGTTGCCAGCAATATCTTCGTTGCCAGGGAGCCCACGACCAACGTGATGGGCCTCAAGCTATTCGATCGGAAAGAGATGCGCGCGCAAGCCAAGAAATTGCTGGCGAAGATGAAGGTCGACATCAGCTCCGTTGACCTGCCGGTTGCACGCATGTCTGGCGGCCAGCGACAGATGATCGCGGCTGCCAGAGCCCTGGCGTTTGAAGCGAAAATCCTCCTGCTGGATGAACCCACGGCCGCCCTGGGGGTGAGGGAAGCCAACACCCTGCTCAACCAGATCAAGGAGTGGAAGGCTCAGGGCCTATCCATCATCCTGATCACCCAGCGCATTCCCGATGTCCTGGCTGTGGGGGACCGCGTCATGGTTCTAAAAGGCGGGGTTCGGCAGGACATACTGGATGTCGCCAATTGCCATCTGGATGATATTGTCAACTTGATCGTGAAAGGACGTACAGATCCGAAGGAGCCAGCTGCCGAAAAGCCAGACATCGAATTTCTGTCTTTCGGGTAGACAGGTCGACAGAGGAGAGTGGTCTGATCCTGTCGAACTCCCCGGCTCAGTCCTTATTGTGATCGGCCTCTCCACACGCCGGCGTACTTCTTGCGGTATTTGAGGTCCGTTTCGGTCTCGATCAGCGCCAGGGATTGTTCTCTTATTATCTCATCGCCCACTGCAGCATACAGGTTGTGCAAGCTCTGGGTAATATCATAGCGAATCAGGGTGCAGTTCTTTTCGGTAGCGCACTCGTGGAAGCGACCTGCCAGCCCGTTGATCACCATCTCCTGCTGTGCCTTGCCAGCCGCGCCTACTTTCCAGATCGCTTGCAGGGTGTGCCGGGCAGTGACAAAGCGCTGGTCTCTCGTCACGGCGAGCAGCGTTGCAAAGTCCTTCAGCATTCTTCTTTCAGGATCGCTCTTCGCCAGATTACACAGCACCTGGGCTGAAATTGCCCGAACATGATTGTCTGGATGGCTTAAGCCTGCCACCAGCTCATCCCATACTTCGTATGCCCAATTGACGGGCTTGTCCGTTGTCTCAAGAATATAGAAAAAAGCCTGGTTCTGTAGCTCACGATCCGTAGAGCGCAGGTTGTTCAGGTTTGTACGGGTGATCTCGTCCATCGCTGACCTCCCTTGAATCAGGCTTTAGCCAGCAATTCGGCAAAACGCTGCATGGACTCGGCTGCCCCGCGCTCCATCCCCATACTGAGCATTCCATCCCGATCCGCCACCGATTGGAATACTGTTTGATCGGTCATTTTTGTCCTGCCATCCAGCTCTTCAAAGCTCACCGTTTCCAGCAGCACATGTCCCGGCATGCCTTCAAATTCAAAAGTGTAAACCAGCCGCTCGAGCGGCACGACGGCGTGATACACCCCGTGAAAGGCAAACTCATTGCCCTGCGCGTCGCGCTGCACATAGCGCCACCTGCCGCCCGGTTGCACATCCATCCGATCTACCACGGTCGTCAGGTATTTCGGCCCCCACCATTGGGGGATAAGATGGGGGTCGCTAAAGGTTCTAAATACAAGCTCGCGCGGTGCATCAAAGAGGTAAGTGATGACAGTCTCTTGTTTTCCTGGTTCAGCGATCAGCATTGTTTTCGACACGCCGGATTCTCCTGTTATTTCTCTGGATGGTGATTCGGAGTTTGTATTGGCATCTACACAGGCAAGGATTCCATCATGAAGTGCATAGCAAACCTGGGCAGAATTATAGAACACCCATTCTAGACTGTCAAGGTAAGAATTGTCGTAATATCGAGTATTCGAGGCGCGGCTATTATGATAGAATAGACCTTAAATATCTAGATACGTTAGTCGACAGCCCGAGTTTCTATTTCAATTTCTTATCGAATTTAGGGGACTATTTAACCTAGCATGACTCAACCTGCCTCACCACCTGATGATCAAGAAGCCATTGATGCCCGCGGTTTGCAGGGCTTTATCGACCAGCCCTCTGGCCCGGTGGAGCAGGTCTTTGGCGATCGAGTCGCCGGCGACAAGGTCGCGGGCGATAAAATCGCGGGCGATAAGATCGCCGGTGACAAGATCGTCACCGGCGGCGGTGATTACATCGTCTACAACATCACCACCACCGTGGTCAGCGAGGCGCAGGTCAAGACCATTGAAGACCTGCCGCCCGAGCCTGGCGAGGCGCCCTTCCAGGGCTTGCAGTACTTCGACGAATCCGACGCCGAGCGCTTCTTTGGGCGCGAGGAGCTGACCGCCCGTATCGTCGGCCGCCTGGGACGGGCACCTTTCCTGGCGGTGATCGGCGCCTCCGGCAGCGGTAAATCCTCGCTGCTGCGCGCCGGGGTGATCCCTGCCCTGCGTCGCGGAGAGCGCCTGGCAGACGGCAGCCTGCCCCCTACCGACAGCCCGAAGTGGGCTATCCAGGTTATTACCCCCACCGCTCACCCGCTGGACGCCCTGGCGGCGGCCTTGTTGCCCGAGCCCGAGCAACTGGCGGCCATGACCGCCTTGCGCGAGCAGCTTGCCCAGCACCCTGAGATGTTGACCCAGGCGGTCAGCCAGTACCTGGCCCGGCATAAAAATCCGCACCTGCTGCTCTTCGTGGACCAGTTCGAGGAGCTCTTTACCCTGTGCCGCAAACCAGACGAGCGCGAAGCCTTTATCGCCAGCCTGCTTTCCGCGGCTGCGCCGGATGAGACTGGCAATCTGAGCCTGCTGATCGCCCTGCGCGCGGATTACTATGCCCAGGTGGCGCAGATCGAGCGCCTGCGCGAGGCCGTCTCGCAGTCCCAGGAGCTCATTGGGGCGATGAGTCGCACCGAGCTGGCGCGCGCCATCGACCGTCCATTGGCCCTGGGAAACTGGCAGATCCAGCAGGGGTTGATTGAGGTCATTCTGGGTGATATTGGATACGAGCCCGGCGCCCTGCCGTTGCTTTCGCATGCCCTGCACGAGACCTGGCTGCGCCGCCGCGGCCGCACCCTGACACTATCTGGCTATACCGAGGCAGGTGGGGTGCGCGGCGCGGTCGCTCAGACCGCCGAGGCGGTTTTCCAGCGCCTGCCAGCCCTGCAGCAGGAGGTAGCGCGCAGCATTTTCCTGCGCATGGCCGAAGTCGGGCAGGATTCGCAGGATACGCGCCGCCGGGCGACTTACGACGAGCTGATCACGCGCTCGACCGATGAGCTGGTGATCGACGCTGTGGTGGGCGTCCTGGCGGATGCCCGTCTGGTGACTACCGATACCCTGCAGCCGGGCGGCGAGAAAATTGTCCAGGTGGCGCATGAAGCCTTGATCCGCGAGTGGCCCACCCTGCGCGGCTGGCTGGATGAGGACCGCGAAGGTCTGATCCTGCACCAGCGCCTGGCGGAAGCCGCCGATGATTGGTCCAAGCTGGGGCGCGATCCGGGCGCGCTGTACCGCAGCGCCCGATTGAAAGCTGCCCAGGATTGGGCGACCGCCCATCCTAAGGCGATCAGCGTGCTGGAGGAGGAATTCCTGAAAACCAGCCAGCAGGTTGCCGATCAGGAAGCCGCGGATATCATCCGTCTCAGACGCGCCCGGCAAATCCAGCGCATTATGATCGGGGTGACTATTGCCCTGGTCGCAGCAGTGGCTTACCTGGCCTATACCTTCTTGATCAAGAAGACGCCGGCAGTCATGGATGGTTTCTTCAATGTCGCTATCGCTTCCGCCCCTGGACCAGCCACAACCACTTCGGACGCCAATCCGGCTTTTACGGAGGCGCTGTACACCAACATGCGCCGTGCGCTGGGCGACAATTCCAACATTCTGGTATGGCGCGACAGCCCCGAGCTGCGCGACCTCAATGTAACTATCGGGTCTGTGGAGGGGGAAACCCCCGAGGCGCAGACTCAATCGGCCGATCAAATGGCAGCACGCTTGCATGCCAATATGGTGATCTATGGCAGCCAACAGAGCGGCCCGGATGGGCGTGAATTTGTCTTGCAGTTCTACCTGGCGCCTCGCGAAGGAACCGACTATGCCGACATCCAGGGCGGGTTTGACCTGGGCTGCCACGCTTCGCTGGAGGATCAGCCTGGATCCTTTTATATTATCCCCACCGAGCTGGAATCGTATTTTGGCGGCTGCGCCAGCGCGCTGGCCCAGATCGCCCTGGGCTTGAGCGAAGCTGAACTGGGCCATTCACTCGAAGCGCTGGAAGCCTTCCAGAAAGCAAGGGATTATTTTTCGACCTCTGAGGTGATCCAATTCCTGATCGGGCGTGAATACCTGTTCCTGGTCGACCGCGAATCGGTGTTGAATTTCGTCCGGGATGAATTCTACGCCCAGGCTGCACAGGCTTTTACCGTTTCGGCTAATCTCAATCCTGGATATCCCCGCGCCCATATCGGGCTCGGTTCCGTTTACTTTAAACAGGCGCGTGACCTGGAGGACAAATCGGTTTCTGATTTTGGAGCCGGTGTCAGCTCCCCAGAGCAGTTAGCCCAAGCCTTGCAGCTCGTCGATCAATCCATCGCCGAATACGGTAAAGCCCTGGAATTAGCCGCCAATGACCTCTCGGGTATCCCGGTTGACAGCGTAGCCCGCCAGGGCCAGGGCAATGCCCTGAAACTAAAAGGCGAGATCCTGTTAGATCAAGGCCAGACTGAGCAGGCCCGGGGGTATTTCGAGCAGGCGGTGCAGGCTTTGGAACCCACGATCGGGTCTTTCGAACAGTCTGGTCAAGCCCGCTACCTGGCGCAGACTTACGAATATCTGGGCCGGGCTTATTTATATCTGGGATCGGCTGATGAGCAGGTGCAGGCCTATGCTGATGGGTTGGTTGCTTACCAATCAGCCCTCAACTATTTCGACCTGTGCATCGCGCAGGCGGAGTCGACCCAGGACTTTATTATTAAAACGAATATAGTGGCAGAAGCCTGCCAACTCAACCGCGAGTTTGTGCAGGAGCGCATTGCACTATTAGGAGGTACGCAATGAGAAAAAAGCAAACCTATCGTCTATTGATCTGGTCCCTGGTGGTTGTCCTGGCGCTGCTGGCTTGCGGTATCTCGGTTGATACCGGTTCCGACACACCCGAAAACCAGGCGCCTCCCACCAGCACCAACCCCGCGCCGGTGGAGCCCAGCCCGCTGCCGCCCACCGATACCCCTCCCGCGGCGCAGCCTTCCCCAACCATCCAGCAAGCTGAGGCGACCGAGCCTCCCGCGCAGCCCTCACCGACCGACGCCCCACAGTGCACGGTGCTCCAGGATCTTTTCTTCCGCTCTGGCCCTGGCACTTTATACGATCCACCAGTGCGCGCCCTGGAGCCGCAAACCGTGCTTTCCCGCAGGGCTATAATCCGGTGGGTGTGCCCGGCGGTTCCTGGGTGCAGGTGCGCGAGCCGCAGGCCAATCTGATCGGCTGGGTCAGCGCCGGGGAGCAGTACGTCGACTGCAATATCGATCTCACCAGCCTGCCCTCCGTGGCGGTGGAGCCGCCGCCGCCGCCCGCCCCGCCCAAGACCGGCAACTCAGCCCCGGATGGCTCCTTCCCGGATAACCTGATCTTTACAGAGGATTTCGATCGGGATTATCTATACCGCCTGTACGCCCACGATATCAACGTCGGCGAGGGAGATGGCGACGGGATTGCATCGATCGAGTTCACCATCCGCGATGCGGATGGCAATGAAGTCCATTCGAATAGCGAGGAGACGCCCGGATTCTGTGTCTTTGGCGGCGGCGAGCCGAATTGCAACACCTGGCTGCTGGAGGACTACGTCTACAAGTGGCCTTCCACGGGTATTCCGGTCGAGGATGGAGTTTATGAGCTGCGGGTGCGCGTGATCCTGGACGACGACTCCCAGGGCGATGGCAACTGGAGCTACGATCTCACTGTAAGTTTGGATTAGATTGTATGTGAATCTTACAATCCCAACTGGTTTTGGATGAAGGATCTAATGGCCTGAACGGATTTAAACGCAGCCCTGGCTTCTGATTTTTCGGCGCTCTCTCCTGGGTAATGAAAACGGACTGCGTATCCTTCCAGGATGCTGAGATCTGGATTCAGGAAAGCCAGCGAAGGATCTTGTTTCAAGCAAAGCGCGAGCAAATCATTGAGGTTGTGCGTCTTTGGGATATTTTGCCCAGCTTCCTGGAGCAGGGCCTTCAAATACTTCTCAGCAGTCTGTTGGGCATGAAAACAGACCGTGTCATAATTTGGAGATTCCTGGCTCTAAGCTCTCTCTGCGCAGTTTTAAAGTCCCCTCCGCTTTTTCCACCCATTCAAGCGTCAGGGGATTCATAGAGGACAACGCCGCGTTCGACGATCTCTTTTAAAAAGAATCCCCCAATGAAATTCTCTGTTTCAGTCTTTCAGGGGTATATACGATGATGTCTAAACCAAACAGGGGGTTGAGCGACTGACGGATTTCCAGTGCTTGATGAATTTCTCTAAGCTGAGTGTTCATGATCACCAGGATATCCACATCGCTCTCGGGTTTAGGCTCCCCATATGCGTAGGAACCGAAGAGAATGATCCTTTCCGGGTGGAATTGCTCGGCGATGCGCCTGGTTAATTCCTGGATGACACGATCTGATATCTTCGTGCGCTGATCGATGGTCGGGACTTCAAGCAGGATATCCACGGTATTTCTCAGGGTGATTATACTTGAAAACCGATGCAGATTATTTTCCCCACTTCTTTAACAGATCCTCACCCTTGTAAAACTCCCAGGCCAGCACAAACAAGGCTACCTGCGAGAAAGCCAGCCAGACGAAAATGACGGTCAAGATAACCGCGGCCCAATCCAGCCAGCCAGGGATGTTTGCTTGCAAATCCTGCACGCGCCCCTGGTAGGCGCTGATCTTTACAGTATAGCTGTCTAGCATGGCCAGGTTTTCCTGGATGGTTGTCTCCCAGTTGGTGAAGCCGGACGAGAAAGTCTCCACCGTCTCCTGGGTCAGCGTGGAGACATCCTGCACCTTCTGTTTGGTCTCCAGGATCTGGCTGTTCAGGTCGGCCACGTTTTGGGCGATCTGGTCGATGGTCTCCACACCGGGGATCTCGATATTGACTAGCGGCAGGTCGTTGAGCGATTCAAGCGATTCCTTGAAAGATATGAATTTATCCCGAAAGCTGCTCACTGTCCCGGCGGCCTGATCCAGGATCGGCGTCAGCGTGTTTTCTACTTTGGCGACCACCTCCGCCAGCACCTGGGTGTCCTCCATCGCATCCAGCCCGATGGCTTCGAGAGCCGTCTGGAAAATATCGATCTGCGCCTGGGCTGATTCCAGATTTTCCTGGGCCGTCTGCAGATTCGTTTGTGTCAGGGTCAGGTCGGCCTGGATGGCGCCCAGCTCTGTCATGGCCTGGTCGGTGAAGCGCGCATTATATACCCAGGCTGCGGCGATGCCTGCCAGGCTGGCGATAAAGAAGAAGACGCTCAGGATCAGCAGGATCAGTCCCAGGATGCGTTTGTTTTTCATCAGATGATCTCCTCGATAATATCTGGAACGATTCTAGCACGGAGGCACGCAGGTGGATATGCGTCAAATGCCGGATTTTTTAATTCAAACCAGGTGTTTAAAGTATTTGGACGGGTTATGCCCGTCCAAATACTGTTCATTCCACCCCTCAAATCGATTGAAATCCCACCCGATTAGCGGAAGATCATCGGCAGCAGGAGTATCTCGTCTGCCTCATTCGGATCGATGATGATCACCGCGTCGCTGAACGGGCCGACTTTGCCGTCCCGGTCCACGATCGCCACCCGCCAGTAATAGGTGCGCCCGATCTCGTAGTTTTTCGTGGGGGTATAGCGGGTGTTATCCGTGGTGATCGAGTTCGTACATCGGCGAGAAGGTAGCATACTGGGATACCTCCAGCTTATAGCTGGCTGCCCCGAGAACATAAGGCGTCACCCCATCCCCCGCTGTCCAGACGAAAGTGGGCGTCTTGGCGATGCGGTTGCCGTTTTTCGGCGAGAGGGGCAGCGCCACCGGATATTGTTTGGTGAACACCGCCGCCGGGCTGTATTCGCCCAGCTTGTTCATCCCGTCGATCATCGCCACCCGCCAGTAGTAGGTGCCGTCATCGTAGCCCTTCATGGGGGTCCAGCAGGACTGCTCGGTCTCGGCTTGCTCGTAGATCACCGAGAAGGTGGGATCGCCCCGGCTGACCTGCATGCGGTACTTGTAAGCCGCCAGCACCGGCGTCCCACCCGATTCCTTGATCAGCGGCTCCCAGCAGAAAGTGGGCGCGCTGCGCACGGCGTGACTGGGGTCGGCGTCGTTTGGGGTCAGCCCCTGCGGGTAAGGCAAGGCCAGTGTGAATTCCTCCTTGGGGCTCCATTCGTTAATAACCTGGTTATTTTGGTAGCGCGTGACCCGCACCCGCCAGTAGTAGCTGCCGTTGTTGAGCGTGCTGGGGTGGGTGTAGGAATTCTGCGCGGTGCGGATGGCGATATCCGGGGAGCCAAAGTTGGGATCGTTATCCACCTGCAGGTCGTAATTCATGGCGCCTTCGACAATATCCCAGGAGAAACTTGGGGTGGCGAAGTCGACCGACTCAAGCAGGTTGGTAGGGATAAAGCCCTTGCGCTCGAAGCGCCATCCCTGGCTCCATGCTCCGTACATCGTGCAATTCGTTAAGTAGCAAGGTTGGACTCGCCAGTAATAAGTATTGTCTCCTTCAAAATCGGTCGGCCAATGGTTGCTGGTAGAAGCATAATATGAGCCGGTGGATTTAACCGTGAATTCTGCCACCTGGGTGGTGAACAGCGGGTCCAGGTAGACGCCCATCCTGGCTCCGTTCCAGGGGGAGGCTGGAGCTGAGCCGGTAGGGTTGTCCCATCGGAAAGGCGGGACGAAGGGGAAAGCTTTAGGCTCTCCAACGGTGTAATTGGCAGGCGTGACCAGGTTCACCCGTTCGGAGACGCTGGTGAAGCGGCTGAGAGGCCCGCTGCCGGGTGCGAGTGGATCGGAGGGCACGCTGTCCTGCGGCGTGCCGCTGCCGGACGGCAGGCTGAAGAGTGACAGGGCGTAGCTGCCGGTGTCATCCTGCATGCCAATGGCGGTGTTGGGCACCCTGAACTCCACATATTTACTCACATTATCCCAGGTCAGATCGCCGCCAATGCTGCTCAGTAATTGCGGGCTGTTCCAACCGCTGCCGTTCCAGGCGTAAACGGCGGTCTGGCTGGCGGAGAAGGTTTGGCTAGTCTGGTTGATGTAGATGGCGAACTCCGGTTGATGGGCCGGGATGGTGGTGACGGTGTAACCCCGAGCGTCAAACGTCGCCCCGGAGTCGTCTGTATGGTCCACGTCGAGGTACAGTGCGTAGGTCATGTTCGCCGCGGCAGTGTTAGCGTTAAATCCGAAATACCAGTAATGGGTATCCTGAGCAGCTTGCAGGGTGGTCAGCTCGAAGTTGTTATCCGCTGTGTCGTCTGGATCGTCAGCGATGATCAGCTGGTTGGAGGCGTCGCCCAGCGTGCGTTCGTCGACGCGTTCGCTCTGGGAGGCGATCTGGAAGCGGCGCACCTCACTCCAGGTTCCCAGCGGGCTGCCGCTGGAGCGTGCCCGCACCCGCCAGTAGAAGGTCCCGTAATCGGTGCGCTCTAACAAGCGTTGGGCCAGGCTGGTGTCTGGTGAGTACACCGCATAGGGGACAGTGGCTGTAACCAGCCTGGTAGTGAAGGTCGAATCATCGCTGATCTGCACCTCGTAAGCGTCGGCGCCGTCCTTCGGCCACCATTCCAGCAAAGGCGTGGTTTCGACGATCTCCGCGGCGGGTGCCGGGCGAAGCAGCTGCGGCGCTGAGTTGGTCTTGGGAGTTAACCCCAATGAGAGGTCAAAGCGCGCCAGCCAGATCTGGCTCCATTCGCCGGTTTCGTGCCAACATTATTCAAAGCGCGCACCCGCCAGAAATAATCCTGGCCAGCCGCGGGCGTGAAGGGGTTGCTGGAGGTCGGAGCGGCGTGTGTGCTTTCAGTATCGACTTCCCAGACAATATCCGCGGGATCAAACAAAGGATCGGTGCAAACCTGCAGGCGGTAAGCGTCGGCATACGTGCCTCCTCCTTCTGCAGGCGAATTGGTCAAGCGATGCCAGTAAAACACAGGCAAGGCCACGGTGCGATCGACATGCGGCTGCATGGTGACGCTTTGGTCAGGTGCTGGGAAATTATTCGGTTCGTAATAAAAGTCCGGGAAGACTGGATCCGGGGCGATGGCATCAGCTGAGGAGTCATAAGAGAAAACCAAACTCTCTTTACCCTGTTTACCACTCCCGTCAAAAGGAGTAACTCGCCAATAGTAGATCTCATCGGTTCCAATATAATTCGTCGGTGTATAAAAGGTGTTTGAAGTATATGCTGGCAAATTAGAAATCGGATAGGGAGGCACAAAATCCTGTTCGTCGTCAAGCTCAAATTTATAATAGCTGGCGCCTGGCACCGGGCTCCATGAGAAGGTTGGGATGCGCACATGCTGGTAGTTGTTGACCGGGGTAAGCAGCACCGGGCGGATATACCATTTCTTGATGAACGACCACACTGCGCTCCAATCGGAGATCGAGTTGCCCGAGTAGGTGCGCACCCGCCAGTAGTAGTTCTTGTCATTGGGCAGGGTGACCAGCGGCGTGTAGGTGGTGTTACGCGTATCGATGGTGGTAGTATCGGCATTAAAGGTCGGGTCGGTGGAATACTGCAGCTTGTAGAACTGCGCCCCGCGCACCGCCTTCCAGCGAAAAGTGGGGGTGAAAGTCGGATTAGAGAAATTCTCCGGCTCGATCAGCTCCGGGATTTGATTGTAGCTGACGTTGAAGGAGCGTACCTCGCTGTAGGTGCCCTCGCGGCTCTTGGGGTCGAGCGGGATCACCCGCCAGTAGAATGTGCCGTTGGCCAGCTTGAGCGCTGGCTGGTGGGATGTCGCCAGAGTGGTTTGATTGTAGACCAGGGCGCTGAAATCGTATGAGGTGGCGATTTGCAGGCGGTAGAGGCCCGCGCCGATCACCGCTGCCCAGCTAAACGTAGGCGCATCGAAGAATTCCAGGCTGGCGCCTTCCTCAGGGGACTGTAATATGGGCAAATTGTCCGGGCTGGCCCACTGGCGGGTGAAGAACCCGATATCGGAGTAATTACCGGCAGCCGGAGCATCCACCCGCACCCGCCAGTACCATAAACCATCATTGAAATTGGCCACATTGGGCGGCGTGAAGCGTGTTTGCGGGGTGGTGAACTCGAACTTGACGCTGAAAGCGATATCCTGGCTGATCTGCAGGCGGTAATTGGTGGCGTCTTTCACCGCGCTCCAGGCAAATTCGGGAATGGCAACCGGCGGTTGGGCAGTTTCACCTGTCCCGCTGGCGGTGATAGTGACGCTGTTGGCGGGTTGGAACAGGGAGGGGGCCTCTGCCGCAGAAATCGGAGTCTGCATGAACGGCGCCAGGAAGCTGCTCAACAGGGTCAGGATGATCCCAAGGCTGATGAAGAAGCGCCTTCCAATGGAAAAGTTTCTTTGTCGTCGCATAGTGGTAATCAGTGTTTGACTGCTCATTTTTTCCCCTTGAATGGGATGCGTCTGGGATTGGGTACCGTTTTTCATGCTTAATTTCTAAAGCCAGGTGGACAGATCAGGATCACCTGTCCACCTCCCATTTTATAGGTTCATCCCCGCTTCGTTAAATATAGAACTGTTGAGTTGGATTACAGTTTTGTAAGAATCAGGTGCAAGTGGTGTGAGCTCTTCTGATGATATTTCCGCCCTGGTGCGTCGAATTGTGGGGTGTTGAGTCATAACCGCTTATCCGCTGGCTGTGTCAACTATTCATTACATATTCTTGAAATATTCACGAATACTTCACATCTACCGGTTAAGATTGGTTTCATCAAAAAGGGGTACCTTGCTGGAGGACGACGATATGAGAAAAACTGGTGAGATTTCGGGACAAACCCGGCGTAACTGGCTGACCGACGCACTGCTTTTCAGCAGTGCCCTGCTGGCTGCGCTTTCCGGGATCTACTTCCTGTTCCTGCCGCGCGGCGGTTACCAGGGCGGGCGCAATCCCTGGTACGGTGTCACGATTCTCTTCACCCGCCACACCTGGGATGATATCCATACCTGGGCAGGGGTGGCGATGATCGCTATCGTGGTCATACACCTGTCCCTGCACTGGTCCTGGGTGGTGAGCATGGCGCGGCGCACCGTTCGCGAGCTGCGCGGCCAGGTGGGCGCCATGAACGTCCGCGGGCGATTCAACCTGGCGCTTAATCTGATTGTGGCGTTGAGCTTCCTGGTATGCGCGCTGAGCGGGATTTACTTCCTGTATTTTCCCGGCAATCAGGCTGTGGCTGACCCTGGCCTTCTGTTCAGCCGCCTGACCTGGGATCTGCTCCACACCTGGAGCGCCATCCTGCTGATCGTCACTGCCGTGCTGCACTTTGCCATCCATTGGAGATGGGCGGTCAAAGTGACGCGTAGCGTCCTCTCCCAGAACGGCCCGGGCCTCAAGCTGGCTGATCAGGCTAATCTGGCTCAGAAATAACACTCAACAAATAAAAGATTCAATCGAAAGGGTAAATAATCATGGCGAAGAAAATAATTCTCGGTGTATTGTTAGCTGGTTTGGTTGGCTTGCTGGTATGGGGCGGGGTCAATCGCACTCTGGCCAGAACAGAAGAGACCCCGCGTGGGGGACAGTCGGAATCCCTGTACGGTGGAAACGGTCAGGGCTTGAGCGAGCAGGCAAATGAGATCGACGCAGGTTTGGGTGGGCAGGGATTTGGCGCCAGTGCTGGCCAGGACGGCGAGCAAGCAGCATTCCCCCAAAACGCGACCGGTCGAGGTCAGGGCGGGCAGGGGATTGGAGCTGGTACTGGTCAGGGTAGCGATCAGGCGGCCTCCCCCCTCAACGCGTCCGGTCAAGGCCAGGGCGGGCAGGGCGGTGGAGCTGGCAGTGGTGGCCAAGGGCAGGGCGGGCAGGGGACTGGTGGCGGAGCTCGCGGAGCTGGTGGTCAGTCTGGACTGGCCGAATCCGGCGGCTATCCCCAGGTGGAAGTCGCTGAGTGGGTCACCCTGCAGGGGACTGTGGAGAGCGTGAGTGTGGACGAGGCATTGATTGCAGCTTCCACGGGCGAGACCATCATCCTGGATGGGCGCGCCTGGTCCTTTGCTCAGGAAGCTGGTTTTTCCATTCAGACTGGCGAGGAAGTCAGCTTGACTGGTTTCTACGAAGAGGGTGAATTTGAAATCGGTTTGGTGGAAGACCTCACCAGCGGGCAGTCCATCCAGCTACGCGAGCAGAGCGGTCGCCCGGCCTGGGCTGGCAATGGTCGCTGGAATAAGTAAACAGCTAATCACCAGATACGAAAAAATGCGGGCAATTCAAAGATGCCCGCATTTTTTCATTTCTAAGAACATTCCTTTAACGGATCAGCTCCATCAGCTTTGGATACACAACGTCCACCCGCGCATCCGGGTGGGTGGGCCGGATCAGGTCGTGCGGCAGCTCCAGCGATTTCTCGAATTGATAAGAGCTGACCAGCTCCTCCCCGTAGGCTGCCCAGGTGTGAAGAAAATCAACAATGGCGGGGTAGCTCACCGCCTTATCATCAGCGTTGCTGATCATCACGATTTTTTCTGCCGCTGGCCGGGTTTTCCTGGCTTGCGCGCCGGCTGACAACGCCAACCGCAGGATTTCTAACACGGCGTGCACCGGAAAGCGCCTATCGGAGTATGGCGCTGAAAAGGGATTGTTCACCTTGTTGACCGGGTCCCACCAGAAAAAGAAGTCCGGCAGGCGCCGCGCCAGGTGAGCCAGGGCGTGGCTGAGAAAAGGCGGCATCATAAAAATCCCCAGGAATGGCGAGATCGGCACTGCCAACGCCACATCCGCCCGGTTTTGAGACAGCCAGACGGTCATGGCGCCGCCGCAGGATAAGCCGCTCACGATAACCCGCTCGCCCAGTCCCTGGGCAATATCAGCGGCCTGCATGGCGGCCTCGGCCAGCTCTTCAGCGGTCATGCCTTGGAGTGAATTGCCCAGCGGGTCCTGGTCTCCATGGCGCGGCAGGCGCGGGATGTATACGTTGTAACCCTGCTCGAAGTACAACTTGCCGAGCTGGTCAAACTGATCCGGGCAGGCGGTGAAGCCGTGCAGGAAGACGATGGCGTTGTTCGCCCGCTCCCCGTGGGTGAAGGCGCGCGTGACGCACAGCGGGTGCACATTGGCTGCAGGCTCTTGCGCCTGGATGTCAGCGATGCGCTGCATGGCGTCGGCATAACTCTGCGCCGGGTTGGGGGAGAAGCTGCGTTTTAAGTGAAATGGGACGAGGCCGGCAACGATGATTGCCAGCACAATCAATAATATGATTCCCAATAGAATGTAAAGGATTGTCATCAGCCACCTGGTGAGGGTATTGTATCAGTGAAGCGAGTTTCTATTAATACCTCAAAAAGCGACTTAGATGCTGCTTTGCCGTTTCTCAGTCAGCCTTCTGCAGTAAGCGGGTAGAGGATTAGCGTCTTCAGCTCTTGTGGCGGCGTCTGAGCCGAGTCGTTTAGATATATTTCGTACACCAGACCAGATGGTGTATACCCCTTGTCTGCCATCCACTGGTTGAGCGCGTCGTACGCTGTGCCCAGCTCGCTGCACGGCCCGGTGTACAGGCAGGTGGCATAGCTGCCCCCGGATATCTCGCCGGGCAGGATTTGGTCTTTACCGGGCAAGCTTCTGGCAACGGGGAAACCGATCCCCACCTCCAGGTCCTGCATATCCATATTGTAATAGGCCACGAAAGGCGCCCCGGCTGGCTGCTCGCCCAGCTCGACCAGGTAGCCGGCGATAGCGCCGTACCACTGACCGAGCACCTCAGGCAGCTCTTCCACGCGAGTCCTGACCCGCACTGCCAGGGTAGGCTGTGCAGGCAACTCCTCTGTATTCACAAGTTATTGACATAGTGCGATTCCTGTTGCGTATAGATTAATGTCTCTTGCTGGTTTGTTTCAACGTCCACAAGGGGCTAAGCTACACTTCACATGGCCTTGTGCCCGTTGTTTTGGTTCGCCTTACGCACACAAGGGGCTATACTACACCTCAGGAGAGCGGTGCCCGTTGTTTTGGTTCGCCCTACGCCCACAAGGGGCTATACTACACCTCAGGAGGGCGGTGCCCGTTGTTTTGGTTCGCCCTTCGCCCACAAGGGGCTATACTACACCTCACGTGGGCTGTGCTACGCCGGTGTAATCGGTGAGCTCGGGGTGCTTGGTGGAATCGGTGAGCTCTGCCCGCCTTTGAAGATCAGCGTGCCCAGCATACCACCGACTACGCCGAAGAACGAGTAAAACACCAGGTTGGTAATCAGTTCAAAGAACGAGAAACCAGTGCGCGCTTCGAGCATACCGGTCAAGGGTCCCAAATCCGTGCCGGACCCCTGGACGAGGTTGAGTGCCTGGCTGATAAACTGCGACGAAATCGGGCCGATTATGGCAGCCAGAATGGTCCCCAGGACGGCGCTGACCAGGCCGGCTACCAATCCGACCAGCACACCCTGTGTGAGGGTGGTTGGACCGACCGAGTTGTCGAAGCGGCGGTAAAGAAACACAGCGAAGATGCCGCCCACCCAGACCCATAAGCACAGGCAGCAGTTGAGAATGCTGACTATTGGCAGCTCGGAGAATAATGCCATAAGGACGCCGGCGATCAGGCCAGACAGGAGCAGGGCGCGTGTGTTCATCTTTTTCCTCCAAGAATATTGTTCCACACCGGTTGAATGGGTGGCTATGAATGGGTTTCCTCTTAGAATGTTATATCTGAATTTCCTAAAAAGTCAACTGATGCGCGCAAGAAAGCCAGGGCATTCTCCCTTTGGCTTTCCCTGGCATGTCCACTGGCGCGGGACTGTTCAATTGGCTGCTGGATCGGGGTTGGGGTGACTGATTCGGAATCCGTCGGTGTGGGAATCTCAGCTGTCTATCCAGGATACTGTGCCATTCGGGCTGGGTGACTTGCCTGTCGCAGGCGCATCCCTGAGCATCGGCATCAACAGGATTGTTTCGGGGGGCGCTGGCAACAGGCTGAACCACTGCCCGGCCAGTGGGTCGGTCGAGAAGAAAGTGAGCAGTTTTTGGGAGACTTTTAGATTGCCGGATTTGGATGGATGCACGGCGTCATCGGTGTAGTCGGTGCACTCCCAGGTCAGGCCCTCGCTGTTGGGGGTCAAGCCATCTGCCCACAGGTAAGGTCCCCATAATAAAACCGGCGCGTTGGCGTAGGTAACTCCGGTCAATGGGCCGCCATTGATCTGATCCTGGATCAACCAGTGGTTGGAAAATCCACCTTCATAGGCAAACGGCTCGGGGCTTTGCGGGGAAAGGCTGTAACCAGCATAGATGCGGCTGGAGAGATAGACAATTTGAACGTTTGGGTAATCTTGTTTGAGGCGCCTGGCGATCACCGCCATTTCATCTCGCAGGCGATAGGCGAACACAGGGAAATCGTCCGCGCCGGGTTTGGGACCCATCTCGGTCAGCTTCATCCACACCACTTGAATCTGGGAGGCTGTAAGACCGGCGTTCTGGATTTGCTGGTTGAAATTGATCCATGGATCGCGCGATTCGGTGGGATAAGCCCACCAGTAGGCGGTCATCGAAGCCTGTGCGCCGTTGACCGCGATCACAGCCGGCGCTTTCAAGGGAGAATTTTGGATCAACGTTTGAAAAGTGTAGAATTCGGAAGATGTATTCGACATACCCAACGAGATAAGCCCAATTTTCCCGTCTGCAGCCGGCGTGCCATCCGCGAGGCGCGGGGTGATAGCCGCATTGGCGGCCTTGGCTTTTTGCCAGTGACTCTGTGGCGGGGTGTTATTGCCATCCCTGTACAACCCGCCATTGACCTTATCAGGGTGTTCGGCGTTGGGGTAGTAATCAGTCGCCTGCATCTCGATCAGCGGCTTGAATCCAACCGAGGTTTTTGCGCAGTCTTTCAGCGCCTCAGCCATTTGGGCAGGATTGACCGAGAATAGAAAAACCGAGAGGATCAACCCGATCCCAAAAAGCGAAGAAACGACATGTCTCAACCAGTTCATTAGCGCTTTTCCTTATTAAGCCTTCCCTTGACCAAATATAGAACTGAGAACGGACGGGATACCAGATGCCATTAACCTCCCAGTCTCCTGGTTGATTATACTAAACAGTTGTGAAGAAACGTGTAAGGGATGCGATTAAATCGATTTACTTCGCCAGCGCGGCGATCTCTTGCTCGCTCAGCACACGGGAATAGATCCGCGCCTCGTCGATCAGCCCGTCCAGGTGCCAGTTGTACGTACTGTGCCATCCCAGGACCAGCGGTTGGGTATTGGCGACAAGTGGGCCGACTGCATTGGTGACGGTGGAATTAGAGCGCCATTCATGTAAAGTTTGATCAGCGAGGCTGTGCTGGAAAGGTAATCGTATATCACCGCCACGTGGGTCCAGGTATTGGCGGAGAGCGACCGGGAGGATTTGGCGATGGTCGAGGTGAAGTTGCCGCTAAAAACTTCCAGACATAATTTGTTTCCCGAATTGATATAAAAGTCAAATCCACGAATCTTAGAGGTTTGTTTGGCGAAGATCGGTTGGTTCCTGCCGGTGCGATCAAGCTTAATCCAGGCGGAGAGGCTGAAGTGCTGGGCTGCATTGCTGCTTTTCGACGGGAATGATCCAACCAGCTCGGCATCGTTGCGAGCGGCATAATCATTTGTACCGTCCAGGCTAAGCGCGATGTTGCTCTGCCCGCTACTCCAGGCTGCGCCATTGGTTAAGGTTAACATATTTCCGTTGGTTGAGTTGTCATAAGCCTGTGTGCCGGCCCCTTCGTCGAATTTCCAGCGGGCGACATAATCCAGTGGCTCGCCGGCGGAGTGCGCTGTGGGGGTGAACGTGGGCGTAAGTGTTTGGGATGCGGTTGGGGTTGGAGTGGGCGTTCCGGTTGGGGTGGGATTATCGGTTGGGAAGAGTGTGCTTGTCGGGGATGGCGTCTGGCTGGGGGCAGGGGGCACCGTTGGGCTTGGCGATGGGATCACCGTTTCACCTCCCCTAATGGACACATTGTCATAACAGCGCCCCGAAAAGTAAACCTGGTTTAACCCATCCGTGAGGTAGCGCACTGTGTCAAGGCTCACATTGTTATCGAAGGGGAGATTTGATCAACCACTGCCCATTCACCGCAACCTGGTAGGTATAGGTATCCAGGCTCGCCGTCACCAGGATTACAGCCGAACCGCTGACTGTCGCCAGGCTGGTATCTAGGCTGCCCCGCTGGTATGCCAGGGTTTCCTGCGCGCTGTTCAGTGCCATCCAGACCAGGTTAATACCCACACCGGCGTTCGGACTGGCGTCAGACATCAGCCCGGACTGCCCGAGCTGCATGAAATGGCGGTAGACTTTTTCGGTGCCAGTGCGCTTCCAGTCAAAATCGAACTGCCAGACTAGCTCGCCCTTGTCCACCACCGGGAAGGAATGGCTGACCATTGGCCGGTTGGCCACGTCAGAGGTGTCCAGGAAGCACAGGCGATCACCCTGAATGCCAACCTGCGCGCCGCTAGTTTCCACTTCGACCCAGCCATTCCCCACCCACTGCTGTCCGCCGGTCAAAATGATCGGAGAACAACGTATTGTAATTCAATTGTTGGGATGGAAGTGGGCGAGGCAGTCGGGGTTGGGCTGCGGGTTTCTGTGGAGGTTGGCGTCGAGGTGCTGGTGTCCGTTGGAGGGGCAGTCTGCGTGGGCGAAGGGGTGTTGGTGGGTGCGCCGGTTTCGGTTGGGGTAGGTGTATCTGGATCGGGGAAGAGTCGGCGTGGGTGTGCCAGTTAGAGTTGGGGTAGGCTCCAGTGTTTCAGTGGGGGTCTGGTTTGAAATCACCGGGAAATACAGGTCATTACTTCTCTGTCCGCCCGTCACAGGCTGGAGCACCTTTGGGTCTAAGATCGGGCCTACTGGAACGATCACGCGCACCGCTCCGCTGGTGGCCTGGTCTGGAAGCGTAGTCTGGATGATGTGCAGTAAAGCTTGGGCAAAGTGATCTGACCGTTGAAAAGGATCTGGCTGTTGCTGTTCAGATTGGTTCCAAAATGCGAACCGCTTATCGTAAGAATATCTCCCGGCAAGCCTATGGACGGAGAGAGGGCAGTAATTTGGGGTGCGGGCAGGCTGAACCAGTCTCGGATGAAACTGGGCTACTTGAGCAGCGGTCAGCGGGTTGGCATTCAGATCATGCCCGATCTCCGGGAACCAGACCAGCTGAAAGGGTTTGTCATAATCGGTTAACGCGTCAGCCCAGGCCTGGGAAGCCGCGGGAGTCATAGTACCATCCTGCTGTCCGTGGAGCATCAGGAAAGGCGCCTGGATGGTTGCTGCCGCGGCTGCCCCGGAGGGGGTGAGCTCAGGATCGGTTAGAGCTAAACCGGAAGCGGTATAAGCCGCGGCCTGTATCCGCCCGCCGGCCTGTGCGGCGGCTTCAATCGTGACAAACCCACCCATGCTGTTTCCGTAAAGATAAAGCCGGTCCTGATCGACGGCATCGCCGATCTGATCGATCAGGTCCTGGCTCTCCAGGATATCCAGGCAGCGCATTGCCCGTTTGACATTTTCCGGACTGCCACCTTGAGGGCCGGTGCCGCCGATTCCATTTGCCGCATGGGTGTAGTTGGGAGCGATGCTGATGTAGTCTGAAAACCAGGTTTGAGCCTTGACCAGGGAAAATCCCTCTGCCAGGCCACCTTTGCCGTGACTGATCAGCACTGCCGGATAAGGACCGTCGCCTTCTGGTTTATGAATGATGCCGGTCAGGGTGGTCTCCCAACCAGATTCAGTATAGGAAAAACGCCACAAGTCAAAACCGGGCAGCGCATACAGCGGGGTAAGCGTTAGCGTGCCTGGTAAAGCAGGCGTTAACGTCCCAATCAGGGTGGGTTCTACCGTAACGGCTGGCGTCTCGGTGATGTCAAGCGGGACAGCGGTAAGTGCGGTTGGAATAGAGACAAACAGATAGGCGAGGAGCAATCCAATTCCCAGCAGTGTGGATGCTCCTCGCCGGTACCAATCTGTGTGCCTGTTGCCCGTCATTTCATCGCCTCCAGTAAACATTTCTCAGATCTGAGCAGGGCAATCGCCAGGCGGTCCCCCCACGTGCTGGGCATAACTGAGTGATATCAATGATAATCCAATCATTGTGTTACCTTTTATAATCATTAGCGATATGCTTAACGATGGATAAAATGGCTCCAACCCGCATGAAAACTAGCCCGCCAGCAACCTACCTTGCCGTGGATGACGAAGCCCGATTGGCGGATCGCATCTCCCAGGACCCGGCTGCCTTCGCCGAGCTATACCGGCGCTACGTGGATCGTGTCTACCGCTACCTGTACAGCCACGTTGGAGATGCCGACGAAGCTGAGGACTTGACCGCTCAGGTATTCACCGCTGCCTGGGAAAGCCGCCAGCGCTACCACGAGCAGGGCGCCTTTGCTGCCTGGTTGTTCAGTATTGCCCGCCGCAAGATCGCCGATCATTTCCGTCACCGCCGCCTGCAGGTCTCACTGGAAGGCGAAGACCCGCCTCTAAGGGTGGATTGGGACCCCCTCAGCCAGCTTGTCCATACCGAATCCATGCAGCGGTTAACGCGCCTGGTGCACTGCCTGCAGCCCAGGGAGGTCGAGCTGCTGCGGTTGCGCTTTGCGGCTGATTTGAGCTATGCCGAGATCGGCGCTGCGCTGGGAAAGAGCGAGGCCGCGGTCAAGATGGCGATGCACCGGTTATTGGAGGAGTTGCAGGGAGAATGGGAGCGCAGTGATGAGTGATCTGAAACCCTTAAATCAAGGTTCCCCACCAGATATCGAAGCCTCCCTGACGGAATTATTCCATGCCCCCGCCCCCGATGCTGTTTTTGTGGCGCGCTTTGAACAGAACTTATTAACCCGCGCTCGCCAGGAGAAGCAGACACCCTCCCTGCGGCAGCGTTTATCGGCGCTGTTCCCCTCGGCTGCCCGAGGATTGGCCTGGGGATTAGGCGCGCTGCTGCTTATCGCCGCGCTGGCCTGGGGCATCCGCAACCTGATCCCGGGAGTTCTACCCGCCGGGCAAGCCTCACTTACACCGGCTGATCTTGCCGTCCCGCCGGAAGAGCCCCCTGCGCCTTCCGGGCTGCTCATCGCAGGCAGCTTCTCTGGCCTCGCCAGCCCGGACGATCTGGTGACCTTCCACGTGACCACCTCAGAAGGCAGGGAGCCCGTCTCCGCATCCCAGCGCGGCAATGGCGCCTGGGAGGCAGAGCTGTCCAGTGCCCAGGATAGCGATAATTTCACAGTCACTGCCGAGGCGGTGGGCTATATCGTCAGCCCGGCCAGCTACGCGCTCACGATCCGGGGTGGGCAGGTCTATCTGCTGGACGGTGACCAGCCTGGCGCGCCAGCCACCAACCTCCATTTTGCATTCTTTTATCCGGCGGCGGAATTCCAGACGTATACCCACCCGGAAATTGGTTTCACATTCGAATATCCTGGGGATTGGACGCTGGAAGAAGCGCCGCATTACGTGTTTCTGCGCAAAGGGCCGTTCCGGCTCATGATCGCCTTCCGCCGTCCGGAGGAATCGCACCAGATCCAGCCCACCGGCCTGCCTTCCGGGGAGCTCCTCGAAGCTGGCTCGCTCCAATTCCTGGATCAGGAGATCAGCCGTACAAAGCTGGTCAGCGAGGAGCGGGTCAAAGAGGTGTTGTACAACGGTGCTCGGGAGATCCAGTTCAAGGATATTGCTTTCGTGCTGATGCTGGATGCGGGACAGAACGATTACGCCGCCATCGACATTCCCCAGGAGGTTCAGGCCATCGCTGACCAGGTCCTGGCTTCCTTCTCCATGCCGGGTTTAGAGCCGCTGCCTGACATCCTCTCTGCCGAGGGGCTGGGCCGGGTGGCAACCATGCAAGATGGCGACATCTGGGTCAAATCCCTGCCGGACGGCGAATCAATCCGCCTGACATCGGACGGGGCAAACTATCATTCCGCTCTGGTCGCCTTCCGGTACGTGGCTGGCTTACCTCCACGGGGAAGGACAGGTGGTAAACCTGGTGCGCGCCGATGGGACCGGCGCCCACACTTTAGAACTTGAGCCGGTGGCCGAGTTCATCTGGTCGCCCATCGCTGATCGGCTGGCCTTCACGCTGGGCGGGGCGCGCCAGGGCGAGCTATGGGTGGTCAACGCCGATGGCACCGGGCTGATCAACCTGGTTCCACAGGATCCTGCTGAGAATGGTCAGATAGGGCGTGTGGGAGGCTTTCTGTGGCACTCGCTGGGCGGGGAATTGATATACGAGTGGCAGGTAGGCGCCCCGGATCAGCCCTTCACCTATCAGGGTCTGTGGGAGGTCAATTCTTTCATTGGAGAAGACCGGCGGGAGATCTATACCAGCGACGATGGCAGCCAAACTCTCCTGGCCGGCTGGCTGGCAGAGGGCAAGCTCCTGCTGGTCTGGAAAGGCTACCAGGGTTCCGCTTCTGCGATTGCCGATGGCGCGCCCCTGTGGCAACTGCCTTACGCCGTCGAGGGGCAGGCTGAGCCGATCGTCGAAATGCTCACTTACCCGGACTACTTTTCGGCAGACCCGACCAACACCGGCCGGCTGGCGGCGATCAGCGGGACGGGCCGGGAGACCTGGGCGGATAAGGGCCTGTTCCTGTACGACTACGCCGCCGGGGAAGGGCGCAGCCTGACAGGTATCGACCAGGCGGCCGCCTTCCCGGCCTTCTCACCGGATGGTAGCCGCCTGGCTTATGTCGCCATGCCAAATCTGGAGGCCAGCCTGGGCGGCGAGGAGCTGCACCAGGCGCTGCTGGGGCGCGACCTGTGGTTGTTTGAGCTCGACGGCGGATAACCCCGAAGATCCCGGGTCTGCCCGCCAGCTCACCCGCGACCCGGCTTACCGCGATGAGCGCCCTGAGTGGAGCGCGGATGGGACGCGTCTGCTCTTCCCACGTCTGGACACCATCGGTAGAGCCTCGCTGTGGATGGCTCCAGTGGAGGGCGGCGATCCTATCCCGGTTGTGGACTCATTCGCCTCTGGAATAAATTCGTTTGGCTACTACGGCTATATTGAATGGGTTGCTTTTTACGACTGGTGGCAGCCGTCGGCCGCCGCGCCGGATGAGTATCCGCCCCAGCCTGAACTGCCGGAAACGGTCGCCACGCCAGCCGCCGCCCTGGAACCCCCCACGGCGACCTTCAGCGAGCCGTTGGTTGGCTACAAATTTGAATATCCCCAGGGCTGGTATCTAAACAACGTGACTGGCTCGACCGAGATCAGCTCCTCCGACCCGCATACCTGGGAGACCAAGGGCATGCTCCCGCCAGGCGACACCCAGGTGCTGTTCCAGAATGATGCCGCTCTGAAAGGCTATTCCTTCACCGATGTGCGCGATGTGACCTTTGAGAAGATTGACATGGCTGGTGAAACCATCTTGCGGGAAGAAAATTGGGCATTGCCGGGCGGGGATTCCCGCCGTGCGCTTGCAGGTCAGCGGCCCGAACGGTGAGTATGCCGTGCTGGTCACCATTTTGGATGGGGAGCCACTGCAGGTCTACGGCTACGGCGACCTGGCTTTGTTCGACGCCATCATTACCACGCTGAGATAACGGACTTCAGAAGATGGCGACCAAGGTTCGCCATCTTCTGAAGTCTTCAAGACTTAATTCCGGGTTTATCCGGTAAAATCATCCAAACCGGATGGACCCCTATTCTTACCTCTCCGTTCTGACATCGATCGTCCTGGCACTGGGGATCACCCGCATCCTGAGCGGGTTAGGCCGGCTGCTGCAGAAGCGCGGCCGGGTGCGCGTTTACTGGGTCCACTTGATGTGGGGGCTCAACTTATTCCTGTATCTGACGCTCAACTGGTGGATCCTGTTCCGCTGGCAGGCTCAGCAACAGTGGACATTCTTCCTGTTCCTGTTCGTGCTGGTCAGCCCGACGATCGGTTTCCTGCTCTCGGTACTGCTCTTCCCGGATGAGATCGATGATGGCAGCGATCTCAAGCGACACTTTTACCGCAATCACCGCTCTTATTTCCTGCTGGCTGCGCTGCTTTTCCCGGTCGACGCCATCGACACCCTGCTCAAAGGCTGGCAGCATTTCCTCAAACAGGGCCCGGTATATTTCCTCACCCTGACCCTGTTATGCGCCCTGTGCCTGGTGGCAGCCTTTACAAAGAACGAGCGCTACCACGCCGTGTTTTCAGTCTTCTTTCTCTTCTATTTGCTTGCGTTTATCACCATCAACCTGCGGGTGCTGGCCTAGATCAAGGTCCCCTTTCAAACCCATCCAGTGTCAGCTCGTGCCCATTTTTATGGAACCAGGCCTGGCGGATCTTGTAATCGGGCATCAGCTCCCTCAGCGCTGCCCAGTAAGCAGGGGAGTGGTTCCTGACTCGGGTGTGCGCCAGCTCGTGCAGCACCACATAATCGATCATCTCCAGCGGCGCCATGACCAGCCGCCAGGTGAAGCTCAATGTGCCGGTGGTGCTGGATGAGCCCCAGCGGGTGCGCGCCCCGCTGATGCGGATTTTTTTGTAGTGAAAGCCATGCTGCTTGGCGTACCAGACGACCCGCTCGGTGATCACCTGGCGGGCCTGTCCCCGATACCAGGCTTCAACCAGAGCGGCGGCGCGCGGCTGGGCGTCTCGCCTCAGGTGGAAGCCGGCGTTGAAGACCAGGGGCTTCGCCTGGCTTTCGACGATGCGCAACGAGTAAGCCTCCCCCAGAAATAAGAAGGTTTCCCCATCCATAAACTGCCGGGGCTGATTTTGCGCTGCCATCTGCCGGGCGATAGCCTGTTTCTCACGGATCCAGGCCTCCTTTTCCTGCACAAAAGCCTCGATTAATATCCGCGAGGCCTGGCGCGGGGCGCGCACGATCAGCCGCCCGTCGCGCTGGATGTACAGGCCGATGGTCTTGCGTTTGCTGCGAATGAGTTGATCAAATTTCATCGAAAGAGCTTACACTCCCAAAAAAGCATTACAATTGAAAGAGAATCCATTTTCAGGATAAATTCATCCAAGGTTACATCTTATGCCAGAAATTAGCCGATTTTTCGGAATTGTGATTAAGATGTATTATAACGATCATTTTCCTCCCCATTTCCACGCAGAATATGGCGAGTATTTCCTCGAATTGGGCATCGACACCTTTGAGATTTTACGCGGGGACATGCCACCGCGTGTGATGGGATTAGTGCTCGAATGGGCGGTTCTACATCGAGATGAGCTGCGAGCGAATTGGTCCCGAGCGAGATCTAAAGAGCCTTTACTCCCGATTGATCCATTGGTTTGAGAGGTGTATATGAATAGAGTTGTCAATGTTCGCCCGGTGCAAAAATATCTACTACGGCTAACCTTTTCAGACGGATTTCAGAAAGTCGTCGATCTGGCTCCTTTTATCGATGATGGATTGTCAGTTGCGTTAGCAGATGAAAAATACTTCCAACTCGTGGATATCGAAAGCGGGGGTGGAATTCTACTGGCCAAACGGTTATGATTTTTGCCCAAACTTTCTGCGGGACGATGTGCCTGCAGTTAATCTCGTCAGCGCATAATTTTCATCTCGATGTCCCACGCTTCCCATATTGCCTCCCAATTGAATATCCGTCCCGAGCAGGTCGCCGCGACCATCGAGCTGCTCGACGCTGGCAACACGCTGCCCTTCATCGCCCGCTACCGCAAGGAAGCCACCAGCGGGCTGGACGAGGAGCAGATCCGCCAGGCCAGCGCTATGCTGGAAAAGCTGCGCGCCCTCGACGAGCGCCGCCTCACTGTGCTCAAGTCGATCGAAGAGCAGGGCAAGCTGACCCCCGAGCTGGAGGGGCAGATCGCCGCCGCCGAGACCATGACCGCCCTGGAGGACCTGTACGCGCCTTTCAAGCCCAAGCGCCGCACCCGCGCCAGCCTGGCCAGGGAGAAAGGCCTGCAAGGGTTAGCCGATTTGATCCTGCAGCAGCCGCTGACCAGCCAGCCGCTGGACGCAATCGCCCGCCCTTACCTGAGCGAGGCGGTGCCCACGCTGGAGGAGGCCTGGGCTGGGGCGCGCGACATTGTCGCCGAGACGATCAGCGAAGCGGCCGAGGTGCGCGGTGCAACCCGGGAGAAAGCCCTGCACTGGGGCGTCCTGCACTGCGAGAAGATCGAAGATGCCCAGGATGAGCGCCAGGTATACGCCCTGTATTACGCTTTTGAGTGCGGGGTAGAGCGGCTGCGACCCCACCAGATGCTGGCCATCGATCGCGGCGAGTCCGAGAAGGTGCTGCGCGTGCGTGTTGACATTGCCGAGCGTGATTGGCGCGGTGCGGTGCAGGCTGCTTTCCGCCCCGACCGGCGCTCCCCGCTGGCAGGTCAGCTCGAGCAGGCTATTCAGGACGCCGCCGAGCGCCTGCTGCTGCCAGCCATTGAGCGGGATGTGCGCCGCGAGCTGGCCGAAAAAGCCGAGGCGCACGCCATCGGGGTGTTCGCCGCCAACCTGCGCGCGCTGCTCACCCTTCCGCCGCTGGCCGGGCATACTGTGCTGGGCCTCGACCCCGGCTTCCGCACCGGCTGTAAGGTGGCGGTGGTCGACCCCACTGGCAAGCTGCTCGATACAGCCACCATCTATCCGCACGAGCCGCAAAGGCAGCATGAGCCGGCTCTCAAAATTCTGGCGGCGCTGGTCGAAAAGCACGCCGTCACCCTGGTGACCATTGGCAACGGCACCGCCTCGCGCGAGACAGAAGCCCTGGTGGCCGAGCTGATCCGCGAGCGCACTCCCGCCCTGCAGTACCTGATCGTCAACGAGGCCGGGGCCAGCGTGTACTCGGCCAGCCCGCTGGCGCGCGCTCGAGCTGCCCACGCTGGATGTCTCGCTGCGCGGGGCGGTCTCGATTGCCCGCCGCGCCCAGGACCCGCTGGCTGAGCTGGTCAAGATCGACCCCAAATCGATCGGCGTCGGCCTGTACCAGCACGACGTTGACCAGAAGCAGCTCTCAGCCGCCCTGGAGGGGGTGGTGGAGAGCGCCGTCAACCAGGTGGGCGTGGAGGTTTCCACCGCCTCGCCGGCGCTGCTGGCGCATGTAGCGGGGGTTGGGCCGAAGCTGGCCGAGAAGATCGTGGCCTACCGCGACGAGCACGGGCCGTTCCACAGCCGGGCGGCGCTGGGCAAGGTGCCCGGGCTGGGGCCGAAGGCTTTCGAGCAGGCCGCCGGCTTCCTGCGCATCCGCGACGGGAAAAACCCGCTGGACGCCAGCGCCATCCACCCGGAGAGCTACACCATTGCCGGGGCTGTCCTGGAGCGCGCCGGCGTCAGCCTGGCTGCACCGCCTGCCGAGCGCAAGGCCGCGCTGGACAACCTGCTGGCTGCCACGCCGCTCGAGCGGCTGGCTGCCGAGCTGGGGGCGGGCGCGCCCACCCTGGCGGATATCTTCGAGCAGCTCGTGCGCCCGGGGCGCGACCCGCGCCAGGACACCCCGCCGCCCATCCTGCGCAGCGACGTGCTCTCCATGGAAGATCTGGCCCCCGGCATGCGCCTGAAGGGCACCGTGCGCAACGTGGTCGACTTCGGCGCCTTTGTGGACATCGGCGTCAAGCAGGACGGCCTGCTGCACCGCAGCCAGGTACCGCCGGGCACGCCCCTGCAGGTGGGGCAGGTGATCGAGGTGGTGGTGTTGAAGGTGGAGGCGGAGCGCGGGAGGATCGGGCTGGGGATCGGGACAGTGAGCAGTAAGAAGTGAGAAGTGAGAAGTGAGAAGGAAGTAGGCAGCCGGTAGAGGTTGGGCGGGGGGATATCGAGCAATAATCTGTGAATTGCGTGAATGAGAGCGTATTTTGAATTAAATAAAAAGTGGTGCGGCGCCAGACCAGGCGCCGCACCACCATAAGCCAATGATTAAGGAGCTGAAGCGGGGTAACCAGGCACATCCTTGCGCTTGTAGACGCCGCCCCCGTATGCCGCGATGTCGCCGACCAGGGCCAATCCGAGCCAGACCCAGTCAAAACCGACGATGCCGTTCGCGCCGAATACGAGCACGTACATTAGCGTGGTCCAGGGCAGGAAGATCAAGCCCAGCAGCGGCCAGAACCAGCCGTTGAATACCGTCTGGACATAGGCAGGCCGGAAAAGCCAGTAAACCAGGAAGGCAAAACGCGGCCCCAACGCAAACAGGGAAACAAAGAAACAGCACATGATACATTCTCCTTTGACTGAATAACGAACAATTTAAAATGGGAATAAACCAACCTTATCATCCTGCAGGGTATTCGGCGTCTGGTATCGGAAATATGTTCACCTCCTGTGCTCCTGGGGAGCCGGAATGGAGCAAAGCGATTTTTGCGATGTGGGCTGGGTGGGATGGCCTATTCTATCAGATAATCCACCAGCTCGAATCATAAGTATCCGGCTTCTTTCTTGCCCCCAACCAGCTCGATTGGCAGGCGTTTGTGCGCATCGGTGGACAGGGTGAGCAGCTCGGCGGCGGATTAATTCGGGTTGGGGAAGGGGCTGTCGTGCAGTTCAGTATAAAGTATACTGTACTAAGATCTAAGCGGCCAACAGTTAATAGCTAACAGCTAACAGGGAAGGCTTTGGGAGTGGCATAATAATAAGGAGTGACGGATGAAGAAACTACAGGTTCTGAACAAGATTGAGCAGACCTGGGCAGCGTTTAATGACTCCTACACCGGTTTATCCAATGAGCAGATGATCGAGCCTGGCGTTACGGGGGATTGGTCGGTGAGAGATATCCTCGCCCATGTTTGCTGGTGGGAGCAGGAAGCCCTCAAGCATCTCCCCCAGATCCAGCAGGGCGACCAGCCGCCGCGCTATTCGGTCCTGTATGGTGGCATCGATGCCTTCAACGCGCATATGACAGAACAAAAACGCAGACTGAAACTGTCTGAGGTACGCTATCAGTTGGAGAAAACCCACGGCAGGCTGATCGAATATCTGCAGACGGTGCCGGAGGAGCAGTTCGCCTCGGGAACGCGCTTCCGACGCCGGCTGCGGCTGGACACATACAGCCATTATCCGATCCACACCCGGGACATCAGCGCCTGGCGCGATCGTCCGGCCTGAAATTGAAATCATCTGGCTCTCGGATGGTTCAGGCAAGTCATCTGATTGCCGTTATCGAGACGATCTGAAACCAAAAAGGGCGCTTGTGGCGCCCTTTCTGTATGATTCCCGGATTACGAATGAATCGAGGGTTTGGTTAAATATGAGGGACTAGCTGGACAGGGTAACGTTGGTCGCCTGCAGGCCCTTGGAGCCTTGCTCGATGGTGAACTCGACGCGCTGGCCTTCTTCCAGGCTCTTGTAGCCTTCGATCTGGATGGCGGAGTAATGCACGAAGACATCGTCGCCGCCTTCACGTTCGATAAAGCCGTAGCCTTTGCCACTATTGAACCATTTTACCGTGCCGGTAATTCTGTCAGACATTTCTTTGTTTCCTTGTTACATTTGTTTAGATTCGCAGGCTTCCAGCTCGTTGCATCGGAATTTAAGAAAAAAACCCATGGGATGAACCATGAGCTGCTGTCGTCTTCTCCAACACAAACCTACTGGTATCCTGCAAGAAGAATAATACTCGATTCAGTCTAAAATGTCAAGGATTTTGGGGTGAAAAAATAGGGCTTTCACAAGCAAAAAAGGTAGCTTCCTGAGCGGAGCAGCGCTCCTGGCTGCGCAGTCGAAGGGAGCGAAAAGTAAGCAGGCTGTGTTCGATCGAATAAAAGTTAGCTGATCAAGGTTACATTGGCAGCCCACACACGCTTTTCGTCCTGCTCGATCTCAAACTCAACTCTCTGGCCTTCAGCCGGGGTTTTGAAATTGTCGTTCGTGATGGCAGAGGCATGGAAGAAGACGTCTTTCCCACCCTGACGTTCGATAAAGCCGTAGCTTTTTTCGGTGCTGAACCACTTGACCCTACCAGTAAAACGTTCTGCCATTTTTACATTTCCTTTTATATTTACCAATATCTGCAGAGAAATATTAATCAATCAGGTCTAAATTGTCAAGGATGCGAGGATTTAAAAAACTGCCCCTCCACAGGTCGGAAAGGGCAGCTTTCTGGTGATCGAATGGCTAGGCTTCGTTCAGGAAAAACATGGAAGGGATGCCTTCCACGCCGGCTTCCTGCATGCCTGCCTTCAGCTCGGGCGATTGCGCGAATTTGTGCGCGTTCGCCAGCGAATCCCACTGAAAAATTGTTGTGATCTCGTTCGGATCGCTTTCGCTCCGATAGATGTTTGCCGAAAGCTCACCGTTGGCGGCGCGCAAATCGACCTTTGAATCGAACACCTTCTTCCACGCGGCAAAGTCCTTGACTTGATGGTGAATTAACATACTGGCCATGCTGTTTATCTTCCTTTTTATTTTAGAATTTGGTCAAATTGGATTCGCTGTTAGAAGGCGCCCAGAAGACATTCGACTTTTTCCCACCCATAAAAACCGGGCAATCTGCACTTGAAGCAAATTGCCCGGGAGGGTATCCTGATATCAACAGATATATACTAGTTTGACCTTAATAGTCTATATTATACCATTGGAGGGGTTTTTATTTATGATAGTTGGGTGTGAGTTTGGGACGGCGGGAGGAGAGCAGGAAGGAGGAAGTGGTCAGCGTTTTTCGCTAACAGGCAATTGCTAACCGCTGGCCTTCGTGTAACTTAACGACGGCTCAGGCTTGAAGCAGTATATTAATCCTGGGGAAGCGGTGCTGCGTTATGATACGGGCAGCTCCCGGCTCTTGATTTACAGCAATCTGGTGAGAAGGTTTTATGATGATGGTGATGCGATGAATCTTACGGTGCAATATATCGATAATATTTCATCGGCAACCTCCTTGCCGGGCTCGCCGCCGTTTGATCCTAATGTGGGGCAACCTTCTGAGAATAACAACCCCCTGAATGAGATGTTTGTTTTGAAATTATCTGATTTGATTGACATTGGGGAATAATTATGCTATATTCTTATAGCATATATGCTATATTTATCTTCAGTAGAATGATTGGATAGACCATGTGGGAGATCATATTCTATGAAAAGCCCAATGGTCGCTGTCCTGCCATGGAATTCCTGGATGGATTGTCTCCCAAAGTTGACTTGCCATTCATTGATCGCATGTTTCGCCTGTTAGCCGAGTTTGGCCCAGAATTGAAACGCCCACATGTGGACTATCCTGCGAGACGATATTTGGGAATTACGAGTAAAAACTGAAAGCGGAGTATACCGCTTCTTTCACTTTTATATCGATGGTCGAAGAATTGTAATAACTCACGGATACCATAAGAAAGCTGGAAAAGTGGCTGATTTCAGAAATTGATAAAGCGATCGAATATCGTAAACGATTATTTGGCCAGAAAAAGAGGTCAGAGAAGATGAAATACTCTGAATACAAGAAAAATCTGGAACAGAATCCAGAATACCAGGAAGCCAATGCTGAGTTGGAACTGGTCTTTGCCTTTGGGGATGCGGTGCTGCATGCCCGGCTTGAGAAAGGCTGGACGCAAACCGAGCTGGCAAGAGAGTGGGAACAAAACAGGCCAATATTTCACGGATTGAAGCGGGTCTGGCAAATCCGACGTTGGAATTGATCCAAAAGGTGTGTAAGGCGCTGGAAATCCGGCCGGAGTTTCAGCACAAGGAAAAACGGAGCCAACGCTATCCGATTGCGCAGGCTTTTCCGGCCGAACATGCCATTGCTGATTTGCCTGAATAAACCGTTTTTTGGGAGTCCTTTCATGCCCCAGCCCAACCGCTACGAACAGCAATTCCTGGATGCGCTGTGCCTAAGATGCAGCCCAAGAAACGCTGATCCATTTGTGGGCACTGCTATAATGAATGGGGGCGCGATCGAGAATTAAGTCACTTTATCGAGGCGATAGACGAGGAATATCTGCAATACGTTTGATATGAGTAAAATTTGTTTAAAATCAAGATAAATGTTCCAAATATCCACGCACAAATGCTCAGCAAAATGAGAGATCCCGATTAAGGTAGCAACTGTTGAGATATTCCCAAGGTATTTTGTTTGTTTCTTGGCCAATTCGAGAGATCTGGAAACTAGTTTTGTTTGCATTTCAACGAACTGACTTTGTTGCATCAGCAAGTTTTTCTGCTGCTCAGGCTTATCCCGAGCAGGAGTTCGGTTTGGCGAGTAAGTAAATCGAGCGGTGTATTTGTTTTTTCGGGGGGTTGTTCCATGTCTCAATTTCTCCACATTCTCTATAAGTTCGATCCGGTTTTCGATAATTTGCTGAGCAAATACGAATTGGAGGAAAGCACGGTGTGGAATCGCTGAACAATTAAGATAGACTTAATCGGGTTCTGAGCTCTAATCCTTAGATATTTCTCAACGCTGCCACCCACATAATGTTGCAATTCTTGGGCGACTTCCCCATCGAACCTCCAGCGGTTCTGCCTCTTAGCAGTATCGCTGCGAGCTTGCACCGGAAACCAGCGTTGGATTTTATAGACCTCTCTCACAATTCCCTTATAAACTGAAAAAGCGTACCTGGCTTTGCTTTTTCGCGCTCCAACCACCCAATTTCCACGGGTGACTTCGTAAAGTCTATCCGGCGCAATGTTCCGCTCGAACAATCTATTGATAATGATCAGTATGGCGGGTTCAAGAATCTCGATCGGTTGGGCTTGATATAAGGCGATGATCTCGCCCACCGACATCCGACCCCTGGCAGTTGTATCATAACCGGTTACCTGGTTGGTTAAATCGGTTAACCCGATGAAATCAATGAGCGCAGCTTCGATCTCGATAGCTTCTTGTTCCAGAAGTCCATGCCTGAGGATTTCATGCTTGACCTGCATGCCTTTGGCTTCTATCTCGCGGATCTTATGCAATTTATCGTTTTCAGTTGGTTGGGAAAGCGCATCATTGATGTGGGCAAATATGCGGTTTCCGGTACCCTTGCCAACATAAAAGACCTGATTTGTTTCAGGGTCGATCAGGAAGTAAACGTAATAGCTAAGCTGTTCAATAATTGGTTGGGGAAATTCAGAAATTGGCATTGTTCGTATTATCCATTTCAACGAATGCAGTTAATGGCCAATCAGCATATAGCGCCTCGGCCTCCACCATCACCGACCCCAGGAACGGCTCGAAATCCTCCTGGCGCACACCGCGGCGGTGCAATACACGCCGGACTGCCGCCCGCACGGCAGCGCGCACATCATCCCGATGCGGTTCAGTCCAATCCACTTTAAGATTGTTTTTGACAACCTGGACGATATCATGTACCAGGCTGCGCAGCAGCTCCTGATCGTAAACCGTCATGTAAGTTGCTGGCGATGGCATCGTAGAAAGCCATCTCTTCCCCGGTCAATCCCAACTCCTCGGCGTGCCTGGCAGTTGCATCCATCTCCTGCTTGAGCGCAATCATCTGCTCAATCACAGTTTTGGCGTCAATCAGGCGGTTATGGTAATCCTGAAGCGTCTTCTCTAGAGAGGCTTTGAAGGACTTGGAACGGGTCAGGTTGGTGCGCTGGCGGCGTTGGATTTCATCGGCCAGCAATCGCTCGAGCAGTTTTACCTGTAAGCTTTCGGGAGGATGATCTTTGAATGTCTGGAGAAAGGCATCATCAAGAATAGAAATATCGGGTTTATCGATCCCGGCAGCTTTGAAGATATCCACCACACCTTGCGGCTCAAGGCTGTCATCTACCAGGTCTTGCACGGCGCGATCGAGATCACGCCCTGGACGGCGACCTGGGAGGGTTTTGAGCATCTGTTTCCGGGCGCGCTGGTAGAAGATGACCTCATCAGCATAGGAACGGCAATCGTCCAGGTGCATTACGAGCAGGAAAGCAGAGGAAAGCCGGGCTTCAGCTTGCAAGAATTCATCGCGGCGGTCATCATCAGAAGACAGGATGCCGTAAACCAGCGAGTACAGGTCTTCCAGATCGATCTCTGACATGCCGCGCCAGTTCCCATACCCTTTCTCCTTTGGCAAGGTCGCCTGAACGTCACCCAGAGCCTGGAAGAATAGCGGGCGGGCTTCTTCGTCAATTCTTGCGGCGACCTCTCCCTCCCCCCCGCTTTGGGTGTAATGGCTGGCGGCTTCCCGTAAAGCGTCGCCGATGCCGATATAATCCACCACCAGGCCATGCGGTTTATCTCGAAAGACACGGTTAACCCGCGAGATAGCCTGGATCATGTTGTGGCCTTCCATAGGTTTGTCCACGTACAGCGTGTGCAGGCAGGGTATATCGGTGCCAGTCAGCCACATATCGCAAACAATGACCATCTTGAGCGGGTTGTCCGGGTCAATCATGCGTTGTTTGATGGCTTCCCGCTGCCCTTTCGTGGTCAGGTAACCCTTCTCGCTCCATTCGGGCGGGTCTTCAGACAGATTGCCAGTCATAATTAGCTTGACTTCCGGGCAGCTGGCTAAGACGGTAAAAGCTTCGTACAGGCGCACGCAGTTCTTGCGCTCCATACAAACGACCATGGCCTTGCCCTTCAACACGGCTGAGCGATCCAGATAATGCGCTAACAGGTCCTGCGCCAACTCTGTTATGCGGTCTTTCAGCACGTGCGGCCGCGGCAAGGGCTGTCCAACGGCCAATTTGCCGGTTGACCTCGTCTGGCTTTTCACCATGCGGTCAGGCGGTGAAATTGGGTTTCAATATCCTCTTTATCCAGGATCAAGCGGATCTGGCGCGGCTCGTAATAGATAGGTACGGTGGCCTTATCTTGCTGCGATTGCCAGATATCGTAGGTATGAATCAGGTCGCCAAAAACCTGCTCAGTATCTGCCCCGTGCAGGCTGATTGGCGTGCCGGTGAATCCCAGGCGCATGGCATTGGGCAGGGCGTCTGAAAGGAAGCGGGCAAAGCCCTGCTCAAATCCATATTGCGAGCGGTGGGCTTCGTCGGCAATCAAAATGACATTTGGGCGCGTGTTCAGAATGGGATGGCTGGTTTCGCTTTCTTGCAGGCGGAACTTCTCAATGGTGGTGAAGATGACTTCGCCGCCGGCAGTCTGCAACAGGCTGCGCAAACCTTCTACATCTTCAGCCTGATTGACAAGCCCAACCAGCTGGCGTGCAGCCAGGAACTGGTCATGGAGCTGGTCATCCAGGTCATTGCGATCCACCTCGATGACGAAGATGGGATTTTCCAGCTCGGGGCGCGGCGCAGGATGCCCACCAGGAAAGCCATCGAAAGCGATTTGCCTGAGCCGGTGGTGTGCCAGATGACGCCCACGCGCCGGTCGGCAGAGGGGTTTTGACGCAAGCGCTGGTAGGTTTCGATTACCTTCTGCGCTGCCAGCCGCACGGCAAAGAACTGGTGGTAGCGCGCCCCTTTCTTGGTGACCTTCTCATTGACCACCTCGAAAACCAGGAAGTCATGGATGTACTCCAGCAGACGTTCTTTGGGGAAGAGACCTTCTATCAGGGTTTTCATACTGCCGGTGGTGTTCGGCTCGACTTCAACCCCATCGATGGATTTCCAGGGGCTGTACCACTCCTGCCCCGCCGTCCACACTCCGTGCAGTGTGGTGACGCCATCCGAGACGACTACAAAAGCGTTGTAATCAAACAGTTGGGAGATGTCGTGGGTGTAGTGCTGGATCTGGTTGTAGGCGTCGTCGACGGTGGGCTTCTCGGAGTACGGATTCTTCAGCTCGAAGACCACCAAAGGCAGGCCGTTGATGAAGATGACGATATCCGGGCGGCGATCATTCTTGCCCGTGAACGGGAAACTGGTTGACTGCCCAGAATTCGTTCGCCGTCGGGTTATCCCAATCCACCGGGTAAATATGCTGGTATTCCACGCGGCCATCAGGGTGCTCGATTTTCAGGTCGAAACCACGCGTCAGCAGTTGGTGAAAAGCCAGGTTGCGGCGCAGGGTATCCACCCCGTCCGGGCGGGTGATGAGTGTGGACAGCTTCATCCAGGGCGGAGGCTGGCAGCTCGGGATAACTCTTGGCAAGCCAGGTCCGCAGAACATCCTTTAGCACCACCTGCTCAGGCGGGCGCGGGAGGTCCATGCCAAAGACCGGACGGTAGCCCAGCGCTTCCAGGCGCTTTAGGGTGGTTAACTCAAATTCGGTTTCGGTGCCATGACGCCCACTCATATAGATTTCCCTTACATATGCTGTTCGGCTATTATCGCTACCTGCAGAAGGCGAATTTCATCGGATAGCAGTCTGGGCAACAACATCTCACGGATGCTCACCAAGTAATGATTGTTTTCCTTATTACTTCTCTGATGAAGGCTCTTGATTATCTTTTAGTTTTCTATACTGATTGGGCCAGGAGCGTGATGGAGCCAAAAAAATATTGTCTTCGCGAGCGAATGCACAAATGTTCGGTAATGAGGGTCTACCGCAGATACTGGGATTAGTATGTCTACAACCATACGTTTGTTTATCGGTGTCAAATGGGTGTAGTTTCGTGTAAAATGAATTGGTTTTACTCATAAATACAACATCAATCTTTTATTCTAATACTCTCAAATCTCTGTTATAAACTCGCAACAATACATCAGAGAATCTTGGATATCTTGCGAGAATCTTACTCGGTTTATGACAATCAAATCTATCAAAGGTTGAATAAGGGAATCTGCATTTCCAAAATTTTATCAGGCGGGACAACTACCATTGCTGAATCCAAATGATGACGCTTGATATGCCCCATAGTCGTGGCTTTTCCCTCGGCAATGTTCTGAAAGTCAGCCAAATGATAGATCGTCCAGTAATAGTAGAACCATTTTAGAAATTTCTCAGAAGTGACTTTAAACAAATGTTGATTGAGCGCACCTTTTCCGCCGCACCATAAATCAATCATCAAACTACCTGACCAGGAGAAAATCATATCGCCATCATCAATGAGATAGGATGGGTTGATGTTTGGGCTTGCTTGTTCGCTGTTTTCGTCGGCATATCCTTGTCGCAATTCTCAAATTTTGATGACTGGTAAATACTCATAGCCTTCTGGGACGATAATTTTGCAATGCAAGTCCGTTTTCATAGTGTGCAATTTCTGTCAGAGATGAAAGTTTCCAACCATCTGGAATAAGCGGAAATTGTCGTCATCCCCTTCACAAAAAACTCCGCTGGAAATAGGGCTGCTGTCTCAGCGGTCATACCAAAAGGTACTCGTCCTTCGGCCTTAGATTTCACGGGGTCAAAATCCACGAACCAGGATTTGAAAATGGCCTGGGCTATCGCTTCCAGCGTTCCATTCGTTAGCCGGTTGAGTTCAATTCCTTCCTCCCGCAAATTTGATTGGATATTGGACTCAAGTAACTCCAATTTTGTAGCTTGTTCATTTAGCTCGAGATTAGATGTGGCATTCTTGTTCTTCGAAGTCTAAATCCTCTTCTTCGCTGGCTGCAGACCCTACATATCTCCCCGGGGTAAGAGAATATTTATGTTCATCTCGAATTTCATCAAGCGTCGCCACGCGGCAAAAACCAGGTATTGCCTCCGGCACGCTCGTGCGCTTGAACTGGCTGTAGACCACTGCCACTCGCTCTATATCCGCATCCGAGAGTTCCTTCTGCTTGCGCGAGCCGGGGATAAGCGCTCCCAGCTTACGCCCGTCGATAAACAGGATTTCGTCTTTGCGCGCGCGATATCCGCTCCTGCCATCCCGGTTTTTGGAAAGGAACCACAGTGTGCAAGGGATTTGGGTGTTGGCGAACAACTGCCCGCTAAACTGCACGATGCAGTCCACATAGCCGCCCTCCACCAACGCCTTGCGCACCTCCAGGCGGGCGGTCTCGCTGTTGCTCAGCTCGCCGGTCGCCATCACGAAGCCCGCCGTGCCATCCTCGTCCAGATGATTAAGGAAATGCAGCATCCACATGGTGTTGGCGTTGCGCGGGGAAAGGGGCAGCTTCTGCCCGTTGACTGACAGGCGCGGGTCATCGTTGGGGATGCGGTCGGCGCCCCAGCCGTTTTCGCCCTTGGAGCCATCATTGAAAGGCGGGTTAGCGAGCAGGTATCTGGCTTTGAGCGTGGCGTGCTGGTCGTCGGTGTAGGAGTTGCCCAGCTTGATGTCGCCGTCGATGCCATGGATGAACAGGTTCATGCGGCACAGGCGGTAGGTGAAATCCTTGCTCTCCTGCCCGAAGAAGGATAGCTTGCCGCTGTGATGGGTGAAAATATCCGACTGGACGAACATGCCGCCCGAGCCGCAGCAGGGGTCGAAGACTTTGCCTTCGGTCGGCTCCAACATCGCCACCAGCAGGCGCACGATGCTGGAGGGGGTGAAGTACTCCCCGCCGCGCTTGCCTTCTGAGGAGGCAAACTCGCCGATGAAATACTCGTAGACGCGCCCGATCAGGTCTTCGCCGCATAATCCTGCTCAAAGATGTCCTTGGAGAACAGGTTGATCAGGCTGGTGACGTTCTCGCGCTCCAGGTTGGAGCCGGCGTAGATGCGCGGCAGCAGGCCCCTGAGTTTATCCGGGTAGGTGTTTTCCAGCAGCTCCAGGATATTATCCAGCCGCACTTTGATGTCATCCGCCTGGGCGTGCTTGCGGATATTCTCCCAGCGCGCCTCCTCTGGCAGGACGAAGGCGCCCACCTGGCGGTATTCATCCGGGTCATCGAGCACGAATGCCATCTGGTAATAGTCGCCTTTTGGCTCATTGACCATGCGGGTCAATTCAGCGTGGCGCTTATCGTAGCGCAGCGAGAGGAAACGCAGGAAGATAATCGGCAGGACATACCGCTTATAGTCCGCGGGTTCAATCGAGCCACGCAGGTTGACTGCGGCCTGCCAGAGCTCCCGGGTGACATCTGTAATGTTATTACTGTTGCTGGTTTGATATGCTGGTTTCTTCCTATTTGCCATAAAAATAAATCTCCTCTTGGATTATTAGTGCCTACGGCGTAAAAGACCCCATCCCAGGGCAACCAGCCCAGCCGGTAGGGCCAGCGATCCCAGGCATTCCCCTGTCCAATTCAGAAGCTGTTGTGTCCACCATTCGGGGTCCCGAATATTCTTCAGGAACTGATTGAAAGCATCTAGTGCTGATGTGGCGCTGTTGATCAGATCCAGGAAATCCTGGATAAGTTGATTGAGCCAGCTGTTTTGCCACCAGTCAGTGAACCAGTCGAATAGACCACCACCATCTCCAGGAGGATGTGTAGGCGTAGGTACAGGGAGGGGAATTGGAGTAGGGATGGGTGTTGGCGTTATTTCTATACCTGGGTCTGGATCGGCGTAGATGGCCAGGTACTGTGAGAGCCAACGATCCTGTTCAACGACAATTTTGTTATCAGGTTTTTTCTGATCAATCCACCCTGAATACCACAATTGGGATGAACCACCACCATCCAGCTTGATAGCTTGCCAAGCATCAAGGTTTTTATCGATAAACAAAGCGGTATCTTCGGTGGTGGGAAAGTTCAGGCTGAGGATGAAATACAGCCAGCGTTCATTTTGTGAGATAGCAATTGCAGTCTGTTCTGCATCTGGTCGACAGCTATCGCTGTCACTCTTATAGGACACATCGTATTCTGGGTAGTGATCCTTACAATCTTTGATATATGGATTCAGAGCACCATCTTGGATCAACCAGGGACCTCCCCCAAAGGCAGTGTAGATCCAGTCTTGATATTTGTCGCCATCCTCTTTGTCTTCTGGGATTCGGCTGAATAATACCTGAAACGGGGCAGCCTGGCTGAGTGCCAGCCAGGGCCGGTGTACAGCATTGTTATCGTCGTCGCCTACCGCAGGGCCATCGATGCGCTTGTTGGAAACGATGGCAAATCCTTCTGTCCATGATCTTGTGATCCAGTTTTTGCCCCGTAATCGGTATTGATGACAACGGTCGGTGAGCCAGCGTAACCGACTGCGTTTGTTAGCGACACGATGGGGTACGCTGACGGATTATTTTTCTCTCGACAACCAGGTCCTGGTCTTTGATTCGATGGGACATTCACATCCTGACAAGGTTCATAACCTGGTTCTGGTGTTTTCTTCGGATTCCAACCTCGTGCAATGATATATTCAAATTCTATTCCTGGGCTATGCAAATCGACGACGATGACATAAACTTTTCCCTTTCCGCTTTCATCGCTGACACAAAATGTTAGGCCTTTAGAATTCTGGAGGTCTGCTGGGCAATTCTTTTCATTGACCCACGGGGGAAGCTCTTCCTGGGCGGATGCCTGGGTAACAGCGATCCAACCCAGCAGGACGGTGGAAAATAATATTGCGATGATGGCGCGCTTCATTAACCACCTCCAACCAGTGATAAGACAGGGCAGGGCAGCACCTTCTGCCATCACAGATCGCTCTTCAATGACAACCTAATCATACATCATCTTAGAAATGCTTACAACTCGCCCATCGCCAATTGTCAACCGCTGTGCTATAATATCCACAATTGTAGGCACATTCTGGAGGCGAACATGGTAACGGTCGGGATCCGCGAATTGAAGCAGCAGGCCAGCCAGTTGGTGCGCCAGGTGCGCGAGGATGGCAACCCGGTGCAGATCACCTATCACGGCAAGGTGGTAGCCATGCTGATCCCGGTTGAGCAGGCCCGGGAACACACAAGCTAAGGCCCAGGCCTGGGCGGAGCTGGATGAGCTGGCTGCCCAGATTGGGCAGCGCTGGCCGGAGGGCGTTTCAGCGCAGGCTGCGGTGGCTGAGGGGCGCCAATGATGGCTGGCTGGCATGGTGGTGGTGGATGCCAGCGTGTGGGTGGCTCGGCTGGTGCCGGGGGATGGGTTTCACCAGGCTGCTCGAGACTGGATGGCGGCGCAGCGCGATGAAAATACACTCCTTGTCTCACCCTCGCTGCTGCTGCCGGAAGTGGGTGGGGCAATCGCCCGCCGGACAGGTGATGGCGATCTGGCCGCCAGGGCTATCGCCGCCCTGGAGCAACTACCAGGTATCCGCCTGATCGAGATGGAGCGCAACCTGGTGGCTGAGGCGGCCGAGCTGGCAGCTTCCCTGGGGCTGCGCGGGGCGGATGCTGTCTATGTTGCCGCGGCGGAATATTTGCATTTACCATTATGCACCCTGGATGATGACCAGGCGCGCCGGGCGGCTTATCGGGTCCAGATCCACAGACTGGGAGTGGGGGAGTAAGAAGTTTGCAGTCGTCAGTTTTCAGGTGTATACCCCCCCGGCGGGCAGGAAATCGGCAATAAAATCTTTCTTTTTCCCTTATCCCATACTGGCCTTATGATACAATTTGACCTGCCCGGGCCTGGCCCGGAATTTCCAACCTAAGCTACCGACTAACCGACTAATCGACTCTCGACTACACGACTATTCGACTAAAAAACTAACTGACTGAACTAAGGAGATTATTTCACCATGAACGAAGCCGAACTGGCTAAAGTTGCAAAAAATATCGTCGCTCCTGGAAAAGGCATCCTGGCTGCCGATGAGTCCTTCGGGACGATCAAGAAGCGCCTGGCTGCCATCAACCTGGAGTTCGAACGAGGAGTACCGCCGCGCGTACCGCGAAATGCTCTTCACCACCCCCGGCGCGGAGGAGTTTATCAGCGGCGTGATCACCTTCGACGAGACCATGCGCCACAAGACGACCGCCGGCGTGCCGCTCCCCGAAGTGCTGACCAAGAAGGGCATCTACCCGGGCATCAAGGTCGATAAGGGCACCGTCGATCTGGCCGGCTACCCCGGCGAGAAAGTCACCGAGGGGTTTGACGGGCTGCGCACCCGCCTGGCGGAGTATGCGCAATTGGGCGCCAAGTTTTGCAAGTGGCGCTCGGTGATCACGATTGGCAAGGCGCCCAACGGGGCGCCCATACCCAGCCGCTATTGCATCAATTTGAACGCCTCCGGGCTGGCGCAGTACGCCGCGCTGTGCCAGGAAGCCGGTCTGGTGCCGATTGTCGAGCCGGAAGTGCTCATGGACGGCGATCACGACCAGAGGCGCTGCGAGGAAGTCACCACCGAGATGCTCTCGTCGCTGTACGGTCACATGTACCGGGCGGGCGTCTTCCTGGAGGGCAGCCTGCTCAAGCCCAACATGGTCATCGCCGGCAAGGGCAGCCCCAAACAGGCCACCACCCGCCAGGTCGCCGAGGCCACCATCCGGGCACTCAAGCGCACTGTGCCGTCAGCCGTGCCGGGGATCGTCTTCCTCTCGGGCGGGCAGACCCCCGTGCAGGCGGTCGAGAACCTGAATGAGATGAACAAGATCGGCGGTTTCCCCTGGCAGTTGTCATTCTCCTACGGGCGCGCCCTGCAGGACGAGGCTATCCAGGCCTGGAAGGGCGAGCCGGCCAACGTCGCCGCCGGCCAAAAGAAGTTCTACTTCCGCGCCAAGACCAACAGCCTGGCGCGCTCCGGCAAGTACAGCAAGGATCTGGAAGAAGCGGCGGTTAAAGCCATCTAGAACTCAAGAACCTCAACTTAGACCTCGGAGGTCGTTTCCGAGGTCTATTTTTTTACTACGTCCCGATCGGGCCGATCGCCAGCCACCCAGAACTCGGAGGTTTAAGAAAACCTCCGAGTTCTAATTCTTACGCCGTCCCGATCGGCCCAATCGCCATCCACGCAATCTCAATATAGGTCAGGTTCACACTGGAGTGCCAGTAGATCTCCAGCCCGGCCGCGCTGGCGATCGTCGGCAGCACGCGCACATCCTGGAAGGCCGGCAGGGTGTTGACCGGGCAGGCCATGATCCAGGGCGGGTCGCCGAAGGCCTGCGGGAAGCTCACCTCGACCATCCCGCTGGTCGCCGCCGCAAACGTGTCCGACCTCACCCCGATCTGCATCATCCAATCCCCCGGCACGCGTTTGGTCTGTCCCGGCGCCGACCAGTCGCGGGCGTCCCCGCCTTCCCGGTAGCGCAGCCCGCCGCCCAGCGTCACCTTGCGCCCCGGCTGCAGCCCGCTCAGGAAATCCTCAAAGCCCTCGAAATCATCCTGCTCGTTTTCATCGGTCATCTCTCCTCCCACTTATCCATCTTCCACCCGCTGCCCCATGCCGGTCCCTGGCGGGAGGTCTGGCGTTGCAGGCGCGCCAGCTCCTGGGCGTACTCGCGCAGCTTCTTGTTGCCCCAGGTGGCCAGCACGCCCACCTGGTACAGATCCGTGCCGGAGATCTCGATCAGGTCGGCGGCGCGGCTCATAGCGGCGTGCCCGGCGGCGCCCAGCACGATCAGCGATTCATGGTCGCCGCGCAGGCTGGTGATGCTGGCCGAGTCAAGATTCTCGATCGTCTGGCGCCTGGCATACCAGATGCGCAGCTCGTCATCCAGCCGGGGCTGGGCTCCGTCCGGGATATCCAGGAAGAGCACCGGGCGGGCGTCATCCCACCACAGCCGGAACCCCTGCACCTTGTTGGGCGGCCAGGTTTCAGAGGCGGCGCTCGAATCGTACGGCCACCACACCTCAACCACGTACAGCAGACCGCTGAGCGCCTCCAGGGCGATCTCGCGCCCGTCCCCCGGCAGCGTGATGATCGTCTCCGTGCCCAGCGGATTGACCAGGTTATACTGGTCGAGCGCCAGGCGGATGGCTTCGTCGATCAGCGCCGCCGGGTAGATGGCGTTGGCGGTATCGACCAGCAGCTGCTCGACCCGCTCCCGGACCGCTGCCAGGTTGCTCATCCCTTTCCCTTTCGATATTTGTAATCAGGCCGGGATCCCGGATGTTTATTGGCTGTCTTTTGTTGGGAGACAGCCTGCTCTACGGGCTGGGCCAAAGCATAGGAAGCGGCTAGTTCCTCCAGCTCGGACTGCGTCAGGGTGATCTTGCATCCGTCGGGGAGGATCAGGCTGATGTGGTCGTCGTAAATCTTGAAATCCAGCAGGCTGCCGGGCGGCAGGCCGAGCAGTTGTTCCGCTAGGGAGCGCGGTTCCATAATGATCACCTCCAGTAATTCAGTTTTAAGCGAATAAACCTTTGCAACTGGCTAACCGTTCGTTAGTCGCTTAGTCCGATAGTCTGGCAGTCCAATAGTCGAGATTGAACAAGCTATTCAACCAAGGACTACCAGACTAAGAACTATTCGACTAAGGACTATCAGACTCTCAACGTGTAGTTGATGATCGCTCCGAAGACCTTGAACACGGTCGTCGCCGCAGCATCGACCACAACCTCCAGGTGATAACCGACATCGTTATCACCCCATTCGGGAGTCGTGACCGTCCATACTACGCGGTGCTCGTCGACCGCTAACAGCTCTGCAGCTGCATCATGACCGGTGTCTTTCGTCGAAGTGAGCGCCGCAGCAGTGTTGAGCGTGCCAGAGCCAGATGCAGCCGTCGCCTGGAAGGTATCCTTATACAGGATCGCCGTCGCCAAGCGCAACGTCATCCGCTGCAGCCGTGGCAATCGAGTACATCAGCTCAACCGAAGTGATCTTGGCACCCTTCAACGCTACCGAGTTGCCCGGTATAACGCAAGGAATGTAGAGCGTAAAGCTGGCATCCGCAGCCGTCCGGTTATTCGACCAGACGTTGGAAGCCACAGCCAGAGTCCAGGTCCCAGCACTGGCCCCGATCTGATTCGGGGGGATGAACTGAGACATGGCAGTATCATGCACGTAACCCATAGTAAACCTCCATTACAGTAATCTAATTTCAAGTCCAATATTGCCGGCGTTTAACCAGCTCACAGTTAGAGCCTGGTTATCAGGCAACATTCTACTTATGCAACGCTCGGAAGTCCTGCACCAGCACCGCCAGGAAGTGACGCACCTTGATCCGGTGTTCGTCGTTCATAAACACAGCCGGGCTGAGCTCATCGCCAGCGATGAAGACTTCAGGCATCAAGCCGAAGCGCTCACAGACAACAATGCCAGACACCAGCCGGGGATCAACCACCGCCGCCCAATTGTTCGCATCCGTCCACTCAGGCACCACAACCACATCACCCGCTTGGCCCATCTGCAGGTTCTCGCTGTGAATGTTCGAGGCGTTCTCCCAGGTCGGATAAAGGATCTTCATCGCAGTAAGCCGCAGCTCACGAGGAACTAAGCAATACTTAGGATCCAGAGCCATCGCCGGACCGGTCCCATAGTAGCCGGTCTCTTGCGCTATCAACATGGGCTGGGAGTAGACTGCATTGCTCGTATCTTCCCACTCAGCAGCCGACAGAGCAGTAGTCCTCAGGTTGGCGTGACCGCCTGCTGTGGTAACCGCCGTCGCATTGAACAAGGCGCCAGTATCCGCCAGGGTTGGTCCAACGCCAGTATTAGAAGAGAAGACCTCCGCAATCAGCGCAGACACTTTCCGCATGCCAGCCTTAGCTAATTCCTTGGGGTAAACCGCCAGCTTGCGGGTTTCATCCCGATCGATCAGCTCCAGGGTGAGCGGAATGTAGCCGCCGTACTTGTAGAAGGTTGCAGTCTCTGGGGAGTCGCCTACCTTCAGCTCGGTATACTCTCCGCCTTCAGCTACCACCGGCAGCGTGCCGACCGTGCCGACCAGCACGCCGGTGACCTGGTTCAGGGTCTCGAAGTGCTCCTGGCTGGTAACTCGCATCCACCAATCGTAACCGGCAGCGCCGAGCTGCTTCCCACTGCTGGGAAACAATCTTATTGAGCGCATTCTTCACTAAGCCAGTGAAGTTGGCAGTCGTCGCCAGCTGTAACCGGTTCGGGTAGTATCCACCGTGCAGATCCACGTCACCGGTCAGCATCATATACAGCTCACGGATACCGCTCAACCTGGCAGCCTGGTAACCATCAGCCCGGGGAGCCCCCAGCAGGACCTCGACCCCGGCTTGCAGCTGGTCTTCAGTCGTGTAGACCTGGGAGATACGCGGCCCTGTGACCGTCGCAGCGCCGGCCAGCTGTGACACCAGCTCGCGGGCCGCGTCGATCGCCGCATTCAGTTGGTCAGGTTCGAACACCTGATCCGCCAGTTGTGCTCTGCACATGCTCTTGCATGGGAGCAGGTAACCGGCTGGCAGCTAAGCCAGAGTCCAATAGATACCGGCACATCTCCAGCCGCACAACGCGAGCTGCATCAGCTTCCTCTGCGAGTTTCTGCCGTTCCTCTTGCACCAGACGTAACTGCTTGATAGCTGCAGCATCTTCCTGCAGCTGGTTCACCAGACCGCCTAGCCAACGAGTGGCAGGTCGTGGTACTGGTAATCTCTTTCTCTTCCATAGTAACCACCTCTCGTAAGAGCAGGTCTCTGACCTGCCCATTCTTATACATACCCACCGAGTTAAGCGCACGCTTGAAAGCGCCGCCCCTTGCTGGGTTGAATACCAAAGATAAATCTAAGACACGCAGGATCTTCTCGACCTGCTTGCCCTTGGCGGTAAAGATTACATCCGCCGAAAAGCCCACCGGAGGCCGGTCATCACTGGCCAGCCACTCACGACCCAGCTCATCAATCAGCGCACCACTAGGCCCCGCCGTCTGCAGGTCCACCAGCACGCCCCGACTCTCGCCATCCCAGCGCGGTGACCTGCAGGTGCCGCCCAGGTCCTTCACCGAGCGCATAGTCGTATATTCGCCATGATCCACAAAGACAGAGATCCCGTCCCACAAGGGCAGCGAGTCTTGCAGCGCCGGCTCGCTGAACTGCCAACCGTTCCCATCGCCGGCAGTGATCGCCAGGATCTCGAACCGTCCGCGTGCGTTGACCGATCCGACTGCGTTCAGTTGTGCGCGCAATTCTTCT
>CAVPNY010000020.1:0-242153 GCA_963706905.1 uncultured Chloroflexia bacterium
GTCTGCTTCTCGATATCATGTTTCTAGAAACTTATGACGGTTTACTTAGTCATGAACAAAAATGACAAAGCCATAAGCCCATCCAGAAAGACCAAAACCTTGCTGGCGAGCCTGATCGCCTCGCCGTGGCTGCCGATCGGTTTGCTGTTGATGTTTTATCTGATCATCGGCGCGTTGACGGTGGTCGATTATGGTGAATCCTGGGATGAACAGAAGCGCTACCTTTATGCTACCCAGTCTCTGGCCGCATATTCGGGCGATTACATCGGGTTGCGAACCGAGAAGGGGCCTTTCTATGTGATGATCGCCAAGCTGGGATCTGACTTCCTGCGGCGCATTTTCACTGGCTGGCTCCCTATCGAATCCTGGCATTTCATGCACTTTCTCTCCTTCTTGCTAGGGATATTCTTCTTCTACTTAATATGTCTCCGTTTCCTGAATAAGTGGGCTGCTTTAGGGACCGTGCTGCTCTTCAGCACACAACCATTGATATGGGGACACGCTTTCATTAATCCTAAGGATATTCCTTTCATGGCTTTTTTCCTGGGGAGTATCGCACTGGGATTCCAGATGGTCGATGCCACACTCGCTGTATCAGGCGCCGAAAAAACTACCTCAGAACGAGCGGAACTTCGCCCGGCATCCTTGCGTCAACGATTGACCAACGAATGGAACGAGAGAAAACCAGGAACCAGGCATCTGTTGGGGGCAACAATCGTATTCCTGGTCGTAAGCCTGGCAGGGATAATCATCCTCAGTCCCTGGATCCGGCAAGCTATTGCGGATTTGATTCAGCAGGCGTATACCTCCGGATCCAACAACTTTCTGGGGCGAATCTTCCTTTCCCAGGCCGAAAACATTAACCGAATTCCACTTGAAGCCTATATTCATAAAGGTGTGGCGCGCTACAACCAATTGCTTGGCCTGTTTGTAATCCTGGCAAGTGCGCTCATCTTGTTGACCGGAATCGGTCTGTTTCCAAAAACCGCAAAAGAGATCTGGCGTAGTGCGATTAAACCCTCTCACAACGTAACAAGTGTGATCCTTGCCGGAGTTATGCTTGGTTTGGTCACTGCCATCCGTCCACTAGGACCAGCGGCTGGTGCTTTGGTCGCGTTTTACTTCTTGCTAAAAGCTGGTTGGAGATCGCTGCCGACACTGGCAGCATACTTTGCCATCGCGCTTTCAGTAACTTTATTGGCTTGGCCCAGTTTATGGGATGCCCCGGTGAGGAACTACCTGTGGAGCCTCTCCGAGTCGTCCGACTTCCCCTGGGGCGGGAAAGTGTTGTTTAATGGTATAGACCTGGAGTTGGATCAGATTTCCGCGTTCTTACATGCCAACACTGATGACCTTGCAGTTTACAGAGACCAGCCTGGTTCTCTTTCTCACCGGTCTGTTGGTCGTCGTGGTCCAAGCTTTCAAACGAACCGTCGATTGGAAAAGCATGCTTGTGTTGAGCACGTGGGCCTTCCTTCCGATCTTGGCGGTGATCGTGTCCAGACCCACGCTCTACGATAATTTCCGGCACTTCTTCTTTATCGTGCCGCCTCTATTTCTATTCACTGGATCTGGATTGCAAGCGATCCTGGACCGGCTGAGAAGCCCACTATGGAAAACCTTGGTCGTTGCATTGGCGATCCTTCCCGGGGTTTACGGGATGATCACGCTCCATCCGTACCAATATGTGTATTACAATCGCCTGGCCGGCGGCTTGCAAGGTGCATTCCGGCGCTATGAGATGGATTATTGGGCAACGTCCTATCGGGAAGCGACCGAATTCTTGAATACTACGGCTCCCAAAAGGTCTAAAGTGATCGTGTGGGGTCCGGATCAGGTCGTCAGGAAATTCGCTCGAAAGGATTTGGTCATCAGGGAATACATTCCGGAGAAATCCGGCAGCAATGGAAACGCCGACTACGCCATTATTTCCACCAGGTACAATAAGGATCTACTTCTCTTCCCAGAAGGACAGACAATCCTGGAGATCGGTAGGGGAGGGGCGCTCCTATCCGTCGTTAAGCAGCTTCACCAGGTTGGAGCCCCAGATTAAACTGGCTATCAACGCGGGACTAATAATCTAGATAAAGTAAATTTGTAGATGGGCGCTAGTCAGGCAAGGCGTTCACTTAGCGGGCTTCTCCATCTTTAGGTAATCTAGCCACGCTGGCCTACCTACCCACAGGAGCGTGACCGTGGGAAAGGCTATGCGGTCCAGGCCTGAGTTCACCCAGCTCCACCAGCTGATATCCTAGGCCATATCTGGGAGGAGTGTGAGTGGGTCGTGCTCGGTGAACTCCAGCACCCAGCCCTCATATTCCGCTCCCGGCGGCGGTTGTTCGCAGCGAGGGTCATCCGGCCACAGCCCGATCAGCACCTCACCCTGCAGGTGCAGGTCAGCGATCAACTGGTTTTGAATGGCTGAGGGCAGGTCACCGCCAGGGTAGATCGTGCCGAAACCAGCCTCCTGGACGACCGCTCAGGTCGGGTCAAGCGGATCATCTGTGAAAACCACCCCGGCCGCGGTCCCTTCCAACACGGCAAAGCAGCGCAGGGCAGCTGGCTGGCGCGGGTCGAACAGGCTTCGCAAAGCGGGGGAGTTGTTGTGGGGGTCTAGCTGGGTGTAAGAGGTATTTCCCATCATCCACCTTAGTTTACTCCTTAACGCTGCGGGTGGCGTACTGGCCGGTGCGGACATCGCGGTATGTTGGGATGGATCAGGAGGGTTGCTGAGGCTACGACAAAACTACCTAAAGATGGTGACATTTGTCACTTCTCCGAGCGTCCAGTAAACGATAAAATCCACCAAGAATCTCCGATTTCGAGTATGCAGGATAAAACGTGGTCCCGAACATGATGATTATTCAAAGAACACGAAGTGTATATCTCCTGGTGATATCCTTGATTATGTTGATATCCGTCAGTTGCGGCGATAGCAAGCCCAATTCCAGGAATACCGGTTTTCAGATGGCCTCAATGGCGGGGATGCCGGCTGAAGTGCAAGCCGCGCCGGTGACCGTACAGCAAGCGTACCAAATCAATGTGGCCAACCCGGATATTATGACCCACATCCCGTGCTACTGCGGGTGCGGGGCGATGGGACATAAGTCGAATTACGATTGTTACGTGGACGGTAAGAATGAGGACGGCACGATCAAGTATGACACGCACGCGCTGGGTTGTTCGATCTGTGTGGATATCACCCAGGATGCGATGCGGTTGCTGCAAGAAGGCAAAAGCGTCGAGCAGATCAAGGCGTATGTCGATCAGACTTACGCCCAATACGGCCCCTCCAACATGCCCTGAGGCGAAAAACTGATGCGGTTTCTGATCTGGTTTCGTTCGATTCCCCTGATCTGGAAGCTCATGCCCCTCCTGGCGGCGGTGGTTCTGGTTGCACCATTGCCCTTTTCAGGAGGCCAGCCAACTGATCGACATTACCGGGTGGAAGCGGCGCGCTTCGCTTATTTCCCAGGTGTGTTGCGGGCGAACCCTGGCGACCGGGTGACGATCGAGCTGGTTGCGACGGATGTGGTGCACGGATTGGAGATCGATGGCTACGGGGTAGGTATTACAGCCGATCCTGGGCAGCCAGCGAAGCTGACCTTCATCGCTGATCGGAGCGGCAGCTTCCGCATGCGCTGTTCGGTGACCTGCGGCGGGATGCATCCTTTTATGATCGGCAAGCTGCAGGTCGGTCAGAATCAGTGGCTGTGGCGGGGAGCGGGGCTGGCATTGTTGGTGGTCGTGGCTGGAGCGTGGAAGGTATGGAAATAAAGCTGCAGGACGCTGACGAGCTGACCTTTTTCCCACCAACGCCTGCGCAGTCCAGACGGATCACCGAGCGACAGAGCCGGTTTGACCTGACCCAGGTGAGGTGGATCAGACGGCTGATGGATAGCCGCTGGCCGCTGTTCCTGGCCAGGGCGATCACCCTGGCAGGTTTTGTCTTCACGATCCTGGCCGGGCTGTTTGGCTCGCCGGTGGGCAGCCACAATTTCGCTATCATCTTTGTGTGGCTGGCCTGGTGGACGGCGCTAAAGCTGCTTTTTATCCCGCTGGGCGGGCGGGCATGGTGCAGCGTCTGCCCGCTGCCGATGCCAGGGGAGTGGCTGCAGCGCGGCGGGCTAGTGAGCCGATCGGAAAGGCGGGTGGGATTGGGCAAGCGCTGGCCCAAGGCGCTGCGCGGCTATTGGCTGCAAGCCGGCCTGTTCCTGACGATCGGTATTTTCAGCGCGGTGACGCTGACCGACGCCCGAGTGACAGCCTGGATTCTGCTGGGGCTGATCGGCCTGGCGATCGGGTTGAGCCTGGTTTTCGAGAATCGTGCTTTTTGTTCCAATGTTTGCCCGATCGGCGGGTTCACTGGCATGTACTCCCAGATGGCGCCGGTCGAGCTGCGCGTACGGGATGGGCAAGTATGCGCTGAGCATACTGAGAAGACCTGCTACCAGGAATGCCCGTGGGGTGTCTACCCCCTGGCGTTGAAGGACAGCTCCGCCTGCGGGCTGTGCATGGAATGTTTGCGGGTCTGCCCGCAGGACAATATCGCGCTCAACCTGCGGCCTTTCGGCAGCGACCTGGGGGCAACTCGGCGCAGCCAGCGACTGGATGAGGCCTTCCTGGCGCTGGTGATGCTGGGCTCAGCGCTGGCCTTCGCGGCAGTGTTCACTGGTCCGTGGGGCGGGCTGAAGGGGGCAGCCTATGCCATCGGCTCGCAAGCCTGGGTGGGGTACGCAGTTGGCTTTTTGGGGCTCAACCTGGTGGCGCTACCCCTGGTGTATGGGCTGGTAGTGCGACTTGGCCAGCAATCCTGGAAAGGGTGGGCTTCTTTGCGGAGGTCGCTGGCGAATTATGCACAGGCCATGCTGCCGCTGGGGCTGTGTGCCTGGATTGCCTTCACGATTACCTTCGCCCTGCCGAAATTATCCTTTATTTTGAACGTGGCTTCTGATCCATTGGGGTGGGGATGGAACCTGTTCGGAACCGCTGACAGCATCATCGAGTCAGCCAATTGGAGTTTTACCCCCCTGCTCCAAATCGGGGCGCTGGCTGCCGGCTTGTTCTGGTCGGTGAGGCCGATCTTCCAGCTTGCAGCGCAGGAGCCACCAGCACATAAGCAGTGGCGGAAGGCAGGTCCTCTGGCGGCATTCAGCCTGATTTATACGCTGGGCATGCTGTGGTTGTTGGTGGGATGATGATGAAGAGAGAGTGGGTTGCCTTGTTAGTGGTGACCAGCCTGGTTTGCCTGGCAGGTCTGGCGGTAGCGATCGGCTGGCGCAAGCAAGCTGAAAGCATTCTGCTGCGCGCCAGCATGCCGGAGACGGGCGGCTGGCAGCCAGTCACCATCCTGGCCACGGTGGGAGAGCCGCTGCACCTGCGCCTGACCTCGCAGGATGTCACCCACAGTTTCGCCATCGGTCAGATGGATATGCAGCCGGTGGAGGTGACGCCGGGCGAGGTGACGGAGGTAACCCTGACCTTTGACGAGCCGGGAACTTACACCTATTACTGCACGCGCTGGTGCGGGCCGAATCATTGGCGGATGCGCGGCACGATCGAAGTGCAAGGCGATGGGCATTTCCAACCTGAGCCGGGCGCAAAGCCTCCCCTGTTCGTCCAGCTTGGCCTGGATATCGACGCACCGCACCCGGCAGAAGTCACCCCTTCTGCAAAGCCAGGCGCATTGGATGGCAGGCAACTGCTGGAGGCACTGCCGGCACGCTACCGCAGCCAGATTTTTTACCGCTCCAACAGCCCGGTGCAAGCCTGGCAGGATTTACGGGCTGAGGCCATTGTTAGTCAGTTGAGTGACGATCAGATCTGGGGGTTGGTGGTCAGCATCTGGCAGGCCAACACCGAGTCAGAGACGCTCGAAATCGGGGAGGCACTCTATGTCCAGAATTGCGCTGCTTGTCATGGCGAGAGCGGCGCCGGTGATGGCCCTATGGCGGATGACCTGGTCCCATCGCTCCAGCCGATGGAAGGGTATGGGTCAACCACTCCAATCGATTTTACGGAAGCTGCTAACATGTTAGGAGCTAGCCCGGCCGTCCTGCACGGCAAGATCACCCGCGGTGGGATGGGTACGGGAATGCCTTACTGGGGCCCGATCTTCACCGATGACCAGATCTGGGCGCTGGTGGACTGGCTGTGGACCTTCCAATTTGATTATGATTTAGAGGTGAATCATGAGTAAATCAAAAAAACCTTTAAAACGGAATAGCAAGCTGAAGGGCGATTTAGGCCTCCTCTCCAACCCGTTGATATGGATCCTGGGTGGGCTGATCTTGCTGGCAGGGACGTTCATTGTTGTTTGGAGAAGCGGCCAGCCACCTATCACTCAGTCGCCGCCGGTGGATATTGAAGTCAGCGGAGCGCCCAGCCTGAAAGTTGACCAGGAAAAAGTCGATCTGGGGGATGTACCGTTAGATAAAACCGTTACGGTCACGTTTCAGCTGTCCAACACCGGGGATGAGACCCTGCGCTTCACTCAGCAACCATTTATCGAAGTCAAAGAGGGTTGTTGACCGCCCGTGCCAACCATCGGTGCGATGGTGCTCAAGCCAGGTGAACAAACCAGCCTCTCGATGAGTTTCATGATGCACGCTGGTATGGAGGGAATGCACGATTTTCGGGTGCACATCCCGAATAACGATCCGAATCAAAAGGAAAAAGAGCTGGTGGTGCTCTCGAATTGGGTGCCGTGAGAGCTGGATCATCCAGCCCATTTTAATGTATGCGGTTTCGTCTCGCCTGAAGGGGCTATTCCAGCCTGTTACACCCTCACATGGGGTAGGGGGCGTCCAGTACATACGATTATCTTTTTCACTCCTTGACGCTGCGTGTGGCGTACCAGCCGGTGCGGACATCTTGGCGAATATCAAAATCCGGCACAAAGGGTTTGATATCCAGCAACGGGGTACCGTCAAACATATCCACGCCTTCGACTTCGAGGAGATTCTCATTGCGACTTACCAGCCGTATCACGGATAAGCCAAGCGGATTTGGCCGGCAGGGATGGCGGGTGCTGAACAGACCGCGTGGCTGGTCATCCAGGAAGGGTTTCACTTGCAGCGCATAGCCATGCGAGCAATGAAAGGCGTATAGCAAATGCAGGTGGGAAAAGCCGTCGATATCCTGCAGACCGGCGCAGAACTCAGGGAAAATCTCCACCTGCCCAATAGCCTCTGAGAGGGAGGCCTGGATAGGCACCTGGCTGGTATCTGTGAAGGGAGTGTGGATCACGCCGATCGGGCGCATGGTGAAAAAGATGTCTACATTCATAGCACCTCATCTTTGAAATATGTTAACAGCTGAACTCCCTGCACTTGCTGAAAACTTCCCCCCTGAGCAATGGTTCGAAAAGCGAGCTCCTCATCCACGACGCGTGCCCCGGAGAGGATAGATATGCCATAATCGAAGAGCAGCGGCGAGAGCGGTGTGCTCGGTCCAAGCAACATGACCAGTGCGTTGGGGGCCGCTAACGCCAACAGGGGATCGAGGCTGTGGTTGATCAGCGTGCTGCTGGTGATGGCGACCACATCCGCCTGCGGCAGCAGGTCGGCGGCAGCCTCAGCGGGGAACTCGCCCTGTCCGGGATTCTGCTCGATCACCCACAACTCGCCGGCAGTCTGGCGGAGGCGTGAGATAAACGGGAAATGGCCGACCAGTGCCATGCGTTTGGCAGAGCCGCGCTGGATGAGCACATCGACTGCATTGCTGGGCGAGGCGGGTCGATCATCCATCTCCAGCAGCGAATTGAGCGCCGCAACTCCCAGGCTGGCTTCGAGCAAATTGTCCGCCAGAGCCCGCTCAGCGAGCTCGCGGGCACTCTTGAGGTGCAGGTTGCCAACATCATTGAGGTTGCCCTCCCCATGTGCATGGCTGCTTAGCAGGGTTGAGGCCAGGCCGCATGCCCGGCTGCAGACAGCCGTCCAGTGAAGCCCTACTAGTACGGAGCGCACAGGAGCGTCGGATCGGATACTAAACAGAAGATCGGTCAAGATACGGTTCATGCAAAGGCCTTTTGGTTTCCGCCCTGTAAATTTGACAGGGCGGACCTGGCGGGCGTGATACTCAGCCAGAACAGGGCAGTCATGATGATGGCAGAGGTCAGGCACCAAGCACAGGTGGCGCCGATCACAAACGGCTCGAGAAAGGTCAGGTAAATCGAGAACAGCAAGCCAGCCACGGTCAGACCCAGCATAGCCAGGGAGGCATAAGCAGCCAGGCGCGATCTGGCAAACCGGCCAATCCCCCAGGCCAACAGAATCATGAAATAACCCACCATTCCTAAGACGCCGATGGGCAGCACGCCAAACAGCCTGGCGTATTCGCTCTGCTGCACAGCGTTACAATCGCCCACTGGACCGCAGACGGCATCTACCTGGGTGGTTTCTACGTAAGCCATGTAGGCAGCAACAGCTAAGCCAACGATGCTAAGCACTGGGATGAGCCAGCCCCAGCGCACCCCAGGCGGCGCGCCGGATGAGCGAAGGAAGCAATAAACTCCTCCGATCAACGAAAGGATCATCCCACCCAGCACTAGGAGAGATAATCCATTGCCAACTGGATCGCGCCTCAGGTTTTCCCACGGATTGGAGTCCTGATCGCTGGCCAGAACTAACCCTGGGGAAGTAGGCGTGGCGACGGGAGGAGCCGGTGAAGTGGTTGTCGTTGCCAGCGCGGGATCAGTCTGTGTGTCAGGGAGTGGGGTTGGCGTCTGAGCATTCTCAGCCGCTGCCATTGCCTCAGCAAGTCCGGGGACATCCGGCCAATCTACCCCACCCTGCGCCAGGTATTGCTCAATCATGCCAGGAAGTTTTTCCGGGATGTCCAATGAGCCATATAGATAAGTATCCCCGATCGCCAATAAGGGTACGCCAGCAGTTTCCAGTTTGAAATGCTGAACTGCCGTACGAAATAACACTTGCCCGGCGGGCTGGGTCGTATCAACGCCTACAATAATTAATTGTTCGCCATACTGCTCGACCAGGGGCAGAATGGTCTCGGTAATGACCAGATGGCAGTGACCGCAGTTGGGCGAGTAGAAAAGCACTGCATGCACGACGGGCTCAGCTAAGAATGTTCTTATGGAAGGTGTCAGCAAAGCTGCTAGCCAAAAATGGAACAACAGTATATGGATGATGAGTTTATTCATGGTCTATTTATAGGAGAAAAAGCATCAAACTCCAAACAATCCCGATAGCAGGAACACGAAGATTGAACCCAATATGATGCCAACTGCGGTGTAATGTTGATGCCCATACTGGCGAGCCACAGGAATGAGCTCGTCCAGGGTGATGAACATCATCACACCGCCAGCAAAGGCCAGTGCCGCCGGAATAAATGACTGAAAAGAGAGCAAAAAAAGAGCAGCCACCAGCGCGCCAATCGGTTCCACCAACCCTGAAAATAAAGCCACTTTGAAGGCGTCCCACTTGCTCACCCCGCTCGTATAGAGCGGCAGAGCGGTGCCAATGCCTTCGGGGATATTGTGCAGCAGGATTGCGATTGCAATAAACACTCCGAATCTGGGAGTATGCATGTAGCCTGCTCCTACCGCAATCCCTTCGGGCAGGTTGTGGACGGTGATGCCAAGCGCCAGCAAGACGCCTGACATAAAGAGTGGGCGATTCGTAATCTGGCTGTGGTTGCGAAAACGCCTTTGATGACGCCTGCCCAGTCCAGAGAGGGCAATGGTATCCTGGGTGGTGAGGGGTGCATCATCGGATGCCTCTCGCTCCCCAAACCGAATATGGGGAAGGGCCATATCCAACCCAAGCATGAAAAACGCGCCTGCAGAGAAACCGATCGTGGCGGTCCAAAAACCACTGAGCGCCCAGGCTTCGTTCACCAAACCTAGGAATGATAAAGAGATCATCACCCCAGCCGTGATCCCCATGAGAAAACCAAAAGACCGTCTATTAGGCTCGCGAATGATCGCCAATAAACCGCCCAGACCGGTTCCTAATCCTGCCAGCAGACTGAGCAGAAAGACGTTGATCAGCGGATAAATCCTGGACCTCCGCTAATCCCGTTTCTCCAACCGGGTGGCGACCTCAGCTTGATGGGTGAGCTGTTCAGCCAACACCTGGCGCATCAAGTCGCAGATTTCCCCGATCTTCGGGTTAGTTAGCTCATACACATTTTCTTGTGCCTGGCGTTGGACGGATACCAGTCCAATATTGCGTAAGACGGCCAATTGGCGTGAAGTGGCAGTCTGGCTCATGCCCATCAAATCAGCCAGACTGCCGACATGCTGAGGTCCGTCCCGCAGGATGTGAATGATTTCCAATCGGGCTGGATTGCTCATGGCATGGCAAAGCCGAGATTGCAGCTCGAAAACTTCTATTGCCATCATCACCTTTGATCTCCAGCAACTGGTCTTTCTCAGGATTGCCAGTTAACCTGGTGCATCCCGGTCGGAGTATTTAACCCTGGGGAAGGGGTTGAGGTCAGCGTAATAGGCCTCGGCCACGCACCAGAAACGCTCACCATTGCGTTCCACCACCTGGGCCTGCCCGCTGAGCGCCAGCGTGGCCAGGGCGTTTTCCACCTGGCTCGGTTTCCAGCCCTGTAAAGCGTGTCGCAGGTCTGCCTCGCGCATCGGGTGGCGGGTGATCACACCGATTACAGCCTGGATAACATCGGTTTCACCAGTAAGGCTAAAGTCGCTCCGGGGAGGAGCCGCTACCTGCGCGACCTCCCCCAGGATGTCCAGGGCGCGCTGCAACCCGGCTTCGTCCGGCATGCGCACCCAGCTCTCGGCTGGCGGGCGCTCCGGAATGGTGAGATCTACCCGGTCGGGATGGATGCGACGCAGGGCAGCCGCGATCCCGGTCAGGGCCTGCTCGGTATCGTTCAGCCCGCCCACCAGCATCACTTCCACCCACAAATGGCCGGTATAAATCTCTCGGAACTGCGCCAGCCCCCTGGCGTGGGCGTCAAATTTCAAGGATGGCCACGGCCGGTTGACCTTGCGGAACAGGATCGGGTCGCCAGCGTCCAGGCTGGGCATGACCGCGTCGGCAGCCAGGAGCTCCCCGCGCACCATCGCATCACTCATCAGCGAACCGTTGGTGATGACCGCCACTGGCATGTCGGTGCGCGCCTTCACTGCCCGGATCAAATAACCCAACCCGCTGTGCAGGGTCGGCTCGCCGGAGCCAACAAAGGTCACCCAATCGATCTCGCCAGGGCGGTGGGCGGACAGGGCTTGATCCACTTCTGCCAGGATCTGGCGGCGTGGAATGTACTCGCGGCGCTCATTGGTTAATGGCCTGGTGCGCCCCAACTGGCAGTACACGCAGTTCCAGTTGCAGGTTTTTAGCAGAATGGGGTCAATGCCCAGGGATTTTCCCAGGCGGCGGGAAGGCACCGGGCCGAAGACAGTTTTCATTCTTTCTGTCCTTCAGCCCCTAGTGCAAGCGCTCGGTGTGGTCGGTGATATTCCCCTGGCTGTAAGCCAGCGCAGCTTCGTCGATGCTCGCGATGTCGGTGACCACGGGGCGGATGCCGAGCACCTGCATGCTCTGGTAAGCACCCATGCCCATCCCGCGGCACAGCACCGCCTCGCAGTCGGTGATCGATTCAGCCATGCGCACATGCTTATCGTGCGAACCAGGATTGAGCCCATGCCCGGCATCGGGCGTCTCGACGCCTTGATGTTCGCCGTGGCCTGCGCCATGATGTTCCTCACTGGCGAACTGGTTGTGGCCGAGCTTGTCGCGCAGCTCACGATCGATAATCTCGCCGTCTTCTATGGTTAGCACCATGTAGTAGGGCGCCCGGCCAAAGTGCTGGCTGATGGTGGTTCCATCTTCGGTGATAGCAGCAATTTTCACGTAAGTTTCTCCTTGAATAAGCAGTCTTGTCGGTAACATCGAACGCCAAAGACGATCAATCCAATGATAATCAAGCCCATCACAGCCAACCCCACCAGCTGCCAGGTTTCAAAATGCTTGGAGATCAGCATTATTTTGGAAGGGGGTTGGTCAACCGGAACAGCAGCCAGTGCCGCCGGCGTTGCCGTAATAATGGGTACCGGCGTAGAGCTGACACCCGCTACTTCGCTGAATGCAACCACCCGCGACATATAATCTTCCCCGTGGCAGGTCTGGCAGCGCTCGGCGTGGCCGCGGGTTGGGTAGAGCACCAGCCCTTCATGGGCCACTTCCTCTATCGGGCTGTCCGTGCGGCCTCCATGGCAGTACACGCAGTGCATCGGAGCATCGCACAAACAGAACCATTTACCGCTATCGTACACGTAATACTCGTGCTCGTGACAGGCCACACAGTTGGCGTCGTTCTGTGGGGTAGGCTCCTGGGCATGGGTGGGGGCGATAGGGGCGGTGAGGGTCAGAAGCCCGCACAGGATGGCCAGGGCGGTCAGCCAGCGGACCAACAAAGATTGGCTAGACATCAAGCACCTCCTCTTAAACCTGTTCACCGGGGCGGCTACTCATTCGAGTGTGCCTCACTCCGGGATGAAATGCCGCTCTGCCGGGCGATCGTTTTCGTCGGTGGGGTAGAGCACAAGCAGCGAACGCATCAGGGCTTTTCCAGGGTTGCGCCAGCGGTGCGGTAGATGTGCCTCGAAGATCAGGCTATCACCCGGATCGAGGGTAAACAGTTGCTCCTGGATGGTATAGGCCAGGCACCCCTCCAGGCAGAAGACGAATTCGTGACCGGTATGCACAATAGGAGTTGATCCGCTGTCAGCGCCCGGTTCGAGTGTCACTAGCAGGAGCTGCCCTTGGGGGAGGTTTAGCCCAGTTTTTAGATCCTCCAGTGTGCCATGCGAGAAGGCTGCCCGGCGGCGCTGCCCGGACTTTTGATATACGATGCGCTTTTGGGATGGCTCGTTTTCGAAGAACGCGGTGATGGGGACGCCCAGGGATGAGGCTAGCAGCTGCAGCGTGCTTACACTGGGGGAGGTCTTGCCATTCTCAATCAGGCTGAGGGTGTTGACATTTAACCCGCTGGCCTCGGCCAATGCCCGGATGGAAAGCCCGCGCCGGGTGCGCAGCTCGCGCAGCTGGCTGCCGACATCGATCAGGTCGGGAGGCGATTCATTAAGTGCAGGCGAGTCTGGCAGAGCCTCCTCCAGCCATTTTGGCCGGCGGTGCATCGGTTTGCGGGTGGGAATTGGGGTTTCGGATGCCATTAGCCTACTCCGGGCTGAACCTGATCTGTTATGGGTTTATACTAATATTATAGTTGAAAAAATAAAAAAATCAACAGTAAATACACAAAATAATAGTTGAAATAGAAATTTCCGAGGTAGGTAATATTTTTACCTACCTCGGAAGTCTGAATTGAGAGTAAATTAATTTTGATTGGATCAGGGCTGGTTGCTGGGGGATCTCCAACCGCCGCCTTGGGAGGCGCCACCTAGGATGGCCTGGTATGCTTCTGGGCTCAGGTACTGCGGCTGGTAAGTCTCCCCAGTCTGGCGTAGCAGGGTGCGGACAAAGGCGCGCAGGTGGTTTTCAGAGCCGCTCTTCAGGTTTCCATAGACTTTTAAGGATGTCAGCCTGATCAGTGAGCTCATTGCGAGCCTGCAGGTCGAGGATATCGACCTCTTCCACCGCCCCGCCCGCCTTAATTGCGTTCCCCAGAGATTGATTGCCGCTGGCGAGCAGTTGATTGTACAGTGCCTGCAGATCCGGGTCGCTGAAGACACCCGGCTGGGCCTGCGCGGGATCAGCCAGGCCGTAGCGGTCGAGCAGGACCTTGATGGCATCCATGTGTGTCTGCTCGCTGGCGGCGATGTTCTGGAAGACAGGCAGTCTCCAGGTCGCGTAGAATGCATTGTACAAGTCGCGGGCTAGTTTTTCTTCCTCGCGCATATAAAGCAGGCCTTGTGCCTCTTCATCGCTCAGATCGCCGGTGGCAACGGGGAGATATTGTGAGATATTGGCGCCTTGTCCGCCCATAGCACCCTGGTTAAAACCTTGCCCCCCGCCGGAGGCAGACCCGCCACCGTTGCCATTTCCCCGGCGCAGCTCGATGCCTGAGGTCGATCCGCCATCCCAGGCTTGGGTGGGGGTCGCCATGCAAGCCTGGGTAAATATCACAAGTCCAGCCAACAGGCTGAGTAAGATCATTTTCTTGTTCATTGAGTTTTCCTTTTTTTAGAATTATTTTGCCGTGGAGCAGTGTTCGGTAGCACTCCAATAAAGCGTGGAGGTTGAAAAAATGAAGGTCCTGTGGCACTCTAAAGGTCCGACAACCTTACAAGAGCAAGCCACATGGACCTTCGAGAACAATTCTGCCCGAATATGGCGTGCCCCGCAAGGGGTAAAGTAGGCGAGAACAACATCGTTGTTCACAGCCGAAAAGAAGCACGTTACCAATGTAAAATATGTGGTAAGACCTTTGCTGCAACCAGCGGGACACCTTTCTACCGATTGCATCATCCTGCAGATTGGATGGTCATCGTAGTAACCCTGATTGCGCACGGCTGTCCGCTGCAAGCCATCGTTGCCGCCTTCCATCTGGATGAACGTACAGTAATGGACTGGCAGGAGCGAGCCGGGCGACACTGTCAGCGGGTGCATGAGCAGTTAGTGTTACACCCCCGAGACCTGGAGCACGTGCAGGCGGATGAAATCCGGGTCAAAGCTCAGGGCAAGGTCATCTGGCTGGCAATGGCGATCATGGTGAGCACCCGTTTGTGGTTGGGCGGAGTGATCGCCAGAAAGCGAGATGAGCACTTGATCCTGGGCCTGATGCAGATCATTCGCCAGTGTGCCCTGGCTCGCCCGCTGCTGATTTGCGTGGATGGCTTCATCGCCTATGTCCAGGCGGTGCAGTTGGTGTTCCGCAGCCCGCTGCCGAATGGCCAACGTGGACGTCCCTGGCTGATCCCTTGGCCAGACATTCACATCGGCCAGGTGGTCAAACGTTACCAAGGTAAGCGGGTGGTCGACGTCACCCGGCGCATGGCGCAAGGCTGTCTGAAAGCTGCTCAGGCCCTGTTGGCAAAAAGCCATGGCGGAACCAAGCTCAACACCGCTTTCATCGAGCGGCTGAACGCCACCTTCCGCTCTCGCTTGGCCGTCTTGGTACGGCGCAGTCGAGCGCTGATCCGCAACCCGCAAACCTTGGAGCCACTCATGTATCTGATGGGCTGTGTCTACAACTTCTGCACCGAGCACAAGAGCCTGCGCTTGAAGCTGTGGGTGGGCAGCCATGGCTTCCGCTGGGTACAACGAACCCCAGCCATCGCCGCTGGTCTTACCGATCATATTTGGACTGTTAAGGAGCTACTTCTATTTCGAATACCACCGCCTGTGTGGCGTCTGCCCAAACATCGGGGAAGGCTTTCTCAGGCTGAAAAAGCGTTGATCGCTAGGTGGTGTTCATGACCACGGTTTACTGTGGAGCTACCCAGTGTTCTATACTCCCGCAATATTAACAGGGAGATGTGAAGAGGCTGTGAAGAGGATCTATGGGAATTGTGAAAAAATAACGGGAAATATGAGCAACAGTATGCCGGCAAATTCGAGCAGCAGCCCGCAGTAGATCGGGTGGCGGATGTGGCTGTACACTTCGCAGGTCTCCAAGCTATCTCCTACGGAGGGGCGGCGGCACGCCAGCCCAGCACTCGGATGGCGGCACCAATCGGTAAGAGATCAGCTATCACCAGCAACCACCTGAGCAGGTCTGTGAAGGGGGTGGAGGTAAAAATGAGAGGGGAATGGTGGAATTGTCTTTGCGAAGCACTCTCATCCCTTGTGGGTGGTCAACATGCTGCAAGTAGCTTATTCGATGTAATACTCCGAGTACAGCTCATAGGTTTCATACTCTGGATACAGGAGATCGATCTGGAATGTGCCAGTCTCTCCTGCGCCCAGGGTATCTGATTCGATGTAGTTCCAGGCGACTTCGATCAACGCTCCTTGGTCATCAAGAATAGCAGCCCAAAGGATGGGCAGGCTGGCCTGACCGGGGCCGGGGAAGGTAACCTCGCCGCGCAGAAATCCTGGTCCAGTCTGTACTGCGCCAATCTCAAATTCGGGAGGCGCTGAAATCGACGACAGATTGGTTGTTGGTCATGATCAGGCGGTAATTGGTGTAATCACCCATATTGGACGGTTTGGGGTTGAATTGGAATGGGGCACGTTTGCCCGGTACGAGGATTTCGTCCGGCCCGACAGGGAAGTTGCTGCCGACGCCGATCACCCGGCCTTCGGTATCATAAAAGACGCCTACCACCATCACATATTGCAGGTTGTCTGGTGTGCCGTTTTCCACCATGCCAGAAACTTGAATACCGCCGTACTGCAGGCGCTCGATGATCTGGTCCGTGACGCGCAGCTTGATCGGCGGGGAAGATCCACGTGGGTCGGAGTCAACTTTCAGGCTGAAACTGGCGAAGGAGGCCGGCTTGGGGATGATGATGACGAAAGGGCCGCGCTCCCCAGGGGCAAGCTCGTCTTGCTTGGCGTGTTCGTCTGCCTCGGTCACCTTGCCGCCGTTGGAGTCGAATATTTCCGCTGTAAGGTGGATATTCGCGATAAATCCAGGGGTGCGGTTCTCGACTTCGCCCAGAATGTACAGTTCATCGCCTTCTTCGGTCGAGTATACATTTACTACCGCGATATCGCCGTTTGGCAAGTCGAGCGGGGTGAGCAACGGGGGCGGGCTGGCAGGGATAGCCGCAGCCGGTTCGGTTGGAGCAACCGGGGTCTCGCCGGGGACAGTCTCTGTCGTCTCGGGCATGAGCATGACATCAAATGTAGCTGTGCCACACTCGATGGGATCGCCGCCAAGACCGTAATCAAAGCGGAGATTCATCTGGCCATGGGCGCTCATGGGCGAAGTGAACTCACCTTCGATCTCACCGACCTTCGAGAAGGTACCCTGGAATACCCCCGCATCGATGGGCAGGCTGGATGTCTCCTGAAGGATGGTGATGCCGGTGTTGAGCTCCCCGCATTGTAAACTCATCAGCATGAGGCTGATGTAGGAGATCGATTTACCGTCCTCGGAGACCTGGAAAGTGAGCATGGCGCTGCCTTCCTGGCCTTCCAGAGTGAGAGGTCCACCGAAGGATGCGCCGGGCTGGGGCTCAGTGACCGGCACCTCGGTCGGGGTAGGGGGGATTACGGCTGCTGGTTCAGTCGATGCGATTGGGATTTCAGCGGGAGCTGGCCCAGACTCTCCGGGCACGCGCACGACATTAAATGAAGCATTGCCGCAATCAATGGGCTCGCCACCGAGGCCCAGGTCGAGCTTCAATTCGATCGTACCGCTAGCTGCTTGTGGTGAAGCGAACTCGCCGCTCAGATTGCCGAAGCTGTCTGATGCAATCTGGAATTTCCCGGCGCGGATCGGATGGATGGCTTCTTCCCTTTTGAAGGATTGTCCTGCGCTAAAGCCCTCGCACTGCAATTCCTTAAAAGAGAGCTCAAGTGCGGTGATGGCAGCTCCATCTTGAGATACCTGGAAAGAGAGAGTCGCCTGTTTGGCCTTCTCTCCCATATCGATCGGCCCGGAGTATCTGGCACCGGGGCTTGGCTCGGCGATTGGCGGCTGGGTGGCGGGCTGGACGACCGGGGTGCCTTTTCCTCCACCACAGGCTGCCAGGAACAGGGCAGAGATGAGGATGCAGATCAGAAAGCGCTTGGACATACTGAAACTCCTCCGGGCTCAATGCCCTGGAAAACTTCGTTTGCACGACTATTCAAGTTCAATAATTCTTCGTAGGAGGGGGAGCTGTGGGCGCGCGATGAACCACCCCAGGCGCTGCCAGCAAGAAGAGCAGGCGGCGAAGACTAATTACAGAATTATATTAAGTAGTCTGTCGAAAGTACCTTAACAAACCGTCCTACGTGATAAACTCGGCACATGCCAAAAGCCCGAGATTATCAACTGAACGAAGCAGAATTGCAGGCTGTTGAGACAGCTATCCGGCGTGATAAGCGCCCTGAAGTTCGCCAAAGGTGTACAGCCATACGCCTCCTTCATCTGGGACATAAACCGGCGCAGGTCGCGGAAATGCAAGCCGTCAGTATTCCCACGATCTACGCCTGGATCAAACGCTGGCGCAAGGGTGGGATTGAAGCCCTGGCCACCCAGCCCCGCAGTGGGAGACCACGCAAAGCCGACGAAGCTTACAGCCGGCTCCTGGGCGAAGTGCTGGAGAAAGAACCCGCAGAGCTGGGGTATGGGTTTACCATGTGGACGATCGATCGTTTGCGTGCTCATCTGGCCAAAGAAACCGGGATAGAATTGAGCGAAAGCCGGTTTCGGGCTCTGCTCAAGCGAGAAGGCTTTCGATATCGACGCCCTAAATATGATCTGAGCCATTTGCAGGACCCGGATGCCAAGGAGCAAGCGGACGAACTGCTGGAGGGCCTGAAAAAAAGGTCCTCGGAGACGATTTCAAGCTCATCTTTGTGGACGAAACCACGCTGACCCTCGACCCACCGCTGCGAGCCTGTTGGATGAAGATCGGACAGCAGAAACGCATTCCGGCAACCCGTCCTGGGATCAAACAGAAACGTCATGTGTTTGGTGGCTACGATTGGGTCAACGATACCATCACCTGGACAGTTGCCGAAACCAAGAACAGCTCGCAGTTCATCCACTTTTTGGAGCACCTGCTGGTCACACAACACCCAACCGGGCGAGTGGTACTGGTGATGGATAACGCGGCTTACCACAAAAGTGCTCCTTCTTTAGCGGCATTGAGCCTGTTTGAGCATCGTATTCTGGTCATTTGGTTACCGACTTACTGCTCTGAGCTCAACCCGATTGAACGCTATTGGCGCCATCTCAAAGACCTGGCGTGTGCGAATAAGCTGCAAGACAACATTGACGAAGTGGTCCGGGCTGCTGAGAACACCTTGATGGATCAAAATATGCTTGAGTCTGCTTCTCGATATCATGTTTCTAGAAACTTATGACGGTTTACTTAGTGGTGCTCTCGCTAGTTAGGTAAACTAATTATAGTTCGGCTGATCCCGAACCCACCGAGGATGGTCACTTGCTGTTGCGGTTTTTTACGCCAATGATACGGATGTCGATGCAAATTCCAGTACTGCAGAGCTTCGTTCAGCGCCTGGGTCAACTCGTCAAGCGTCTCAAACCGGCGTCCCTTGAGAGCCAAAGAGCGGAGCTGCTTCCACCAGGGTTCGATCAGGTTCAACCAACAGGCGTACTTCGGGATGAACTGAACCTGAATTTCCGGCCAAGCCGCCAAGGCCAGCCGCACTTGTTTACTGGTATGGATCGTCAAGTTGTCTTCAATCAACAGCCAACGGTCGGAAGGGAACTGTTGAATCACCTGCTCCAGCAATTGGATATGGGAGGCACTATCTCGCCCAGGACTCATCAAGATCGCTGCTTGCCCGCTGGCTGGCTCAAAGGCGCCATGCACCCACAGCTTGCCTCGCCGGCCATAGTCCGGCTCAAAGGTGGCCCGGTTGGGTCCCAGCTTCCATTCTTCGCCAGGGTAGGTCTTGACCGCAATCGGTCCCATCTCATCCAGGCAGATCACCCGCGTGCGCTCTGGTGGAGCCAGATAGGCCGCTACGATGCTCCCCTTTTTTCCACGAACTCGGGATCGTGTTTCTCTGCATCGTGGAACCAACTCTGCTGCCGCTTCCATTCCAGCCCTTCGTCTGCCAGCCATTCCCAGATGGTTAAGTCAGACAAATGCACCCCCTGGCGTTCTTCGAAGGCTCGCTGTAAGCGTTCGAGTGTCCATAATTCGTGGGGATATCCAAGCGTTCTGGGCTTCTGGGTAGCCAGGGCGATCAAGGCACTCCGCACTTCGGGCTTATGGGTCGGTTGCCGTCCTGGCCGGGGTTGGTCTTCTAATCCTGGCAGCCCTTTTTCATTGAACCGTCTGACCCATTTCGGTCCCATCGCACTGCTCTTGAAACCCGCCTTGAAACCAGCGTCGGTGGCGTGCAGATCAGGATCGTCATACATAAAGGCAATCACCCGCGCCCGTTGCACCAGGCGAATGGATCTTTGCGAGATGAAGCTAACCGCTTGATCGCAGTGACTTCCTCGGTTGTTAAGGTACGCAGTTTGATCGGTTTTCGCATTCGGCCTCCTGGGATCAACCCAGAAGTATTATACTTTGCTCTCTTGGCGAGAGCACCACTTAGTGAAATAGTGCACGTAAAGCAAATTAACGAAATATTTCACAAATCGCTCACGGCTGGCATAAGGAGTCGGGGAAAACCTTACCGCTGAAAATGGCACATAACTCTGGCGGCAGACTGGTGATCGGATTGCCATCTAACCACAGCTCGGTCAGGTTGGTCAGGCGGGCGATCTCCGCTGGCAGTTTGCTCAGGTTGTTTTCTGATAATGATAGCACGGTCAGATTGGTCAGATTTCCGATTTCCGGCGGCAGTTCGCTCAAGTTGTTGCCAGGCAGGTATAAAACAGTCAGGTTCGTCAGATTGCCAATTTCCGGTGGCAGGCTGGGCAAGTCGTTATTCGTCAGCATGAGCCAGTCTAGATTGATCAGATTCCCCATCTCGGGCGGCAGGCTGGTCAGATGGTTGTCCTCCAAATAGAGCTCCATGAGGCTGGCCAGCTCCCCAATCTCAGGCGGCAAGCTGTCCAGGTTGTTATCCATCAACCACAACCAGTTCAGATTGACCAGTTGACCAATTTCCGGCGGCAAGCTGCGAAAATTGTTGCCGTCCAGATAAAGCCCCGTCAGATTGGTCAGCTCCCCGATCTCAGGGGGCAGGTTGCTCAGGTTGTTGGAGGTCAGCGAAAGGCCGACCAGTTTTGTCAAATGACCGATGCCCAGCGGCACATCGCTCAAATCATTCTCTGCCAGGTTGAGGCCAGTCAGATTGGTCAACTTGCCAAAATCCGGCAGACTGCTCAAATGGTTTCCTGCCAGGGAGAGCCCAGTCAGGTTCGTCAGGCTGCCGATTTCCTCGGGCAGGCTGTTCAACTGGTTGAAAGCCAAATTCAGTTCCGTCAGTTCCGCCAGATTTCCGATCTCCGCTGGCACATGACTCAATTGATTATCCGTCAAATCGAGTTTGGTCAGTTGGGTCAGGTCGCCAATCTCAGGGGGCAGCTCGCCAGCCAACCCATTCAAGCCGAGAAGGACCTCGGTGACATGACCATCTCCACAGGCAATGCCCGCCCAGGAGCAAGGGGTGTTAGTCTCAAGCCAGTTATCTTTTCCGACCCACTCTTCGTTGTTCATGATCCAGTTCTCGCCACCCGTGTGAATATAAAACGCAACCAGGGCTGCGCATTCGCGGATTGGAATCTCGGTCACGGAAGCGCAGATGGGGTGGCTGGTTGATATTTCGATCGTCGGCGCTGGATTGGGCGAACTGGCCGCTTGCGGTGTGGCAGTATTCGGGTGCGAGGTCGCTGGTATCGCGATCGCCGTGGGTGTGCTTTCCGGACGGGCTGGGCCGGTCGCCGTGCAGGCTACTGAGAAAACCAGAGTGAGGAGCAAGAGAAGTTTAAAAGGCGGTGGTTGCATTTTCATGGGTAGTATAGCCCCTTGTGGGCGTGGTCCTTGACGAATAGCAGCGACGGGCAAAAGATCCTGACAAACTACTCTTGCCCGAATCCCGAGGTAGGAGTTACCGCAGGTACTGCCATTTTTCGCCTAGAGTGGCAAAATCCTTCTCGCTCAAGTAGAGGATTGGCTGGCGCTGGGCTGGATTGAGGTTGCCATGCGTATAGACAACGTCCAGGACAAACAGGCCAAACTCACGCGACAGGCCGGGCAGCTCGCTGTGCACAACCGTCTCGAAGATCACATCCGCGCCATCCACCAGTTTAGTCTGCTGGAGCTTTTCAGCCGGATACAGGCTGAAACCGATCTTTTGGGCCTTGTTCACCTGCGAACCGCTCAGGTAACCAGCGCGCACAACCCGCTGACGGTCATTCCAAGGAAAGAAATGCAAGGCAACTTCCTGATATTTGCGCACCAGGCCCAGGGTGTAATTGCCGAGCTGCATGGCGATCAGGAAGCGGAAAGGCTCTTTAGAGATGACGGTCCAGTTGCCGATCGGCATCATGTTCTCGCCGCAGGAGAGCAAAGCCAGGTGCAGGGGGAAGTAGCGGGCGTTGAAGGGGGCGATGGAGGAAGGGATGGTGGGTTGCATAAGTGGATCTCCAAAGGGAGGGAGTGGATAGATAGATTATACAGTCACTTGGAGATTCTTAAGCGAAACCACGCTCGGGATTTCTGAGCTCAATCTGATGGCATTTTTTATGGTTACGGATGAGGGGATTGACTCTGAACCTGTTGGATGTACACTCAGAATACGATATAAATGATATTTCGTTGGAGTGTGAGCCATGAAACGAAATCTCATCCTTCTCTTGGCAGGCCTGGCCCTGCTGACCCAGGCTGATCCTGTCCGATCGGCAGGCTCAGCTTCGCAGGCTCAAACAAGCACCGCGGCACACAGTCTTTATCTTTCAGCGCTGTTTAAAGCAGCCGGGCAGCATGGATTATATGGGACTGTGACCGATGGAGACAATCCGGCGAAGTTCTTGCCATTGGATCTGATCATCCACGACGGCGCATCCTGGTGGGTGCACGCGCAGACAAAGACCGATTTTAGCGGGCGGTACGCATTCACCAATGCACCTGCTTTAAATCCAGGCGAGCGGTATTTTGTGCGCTTTTTAAATGGTGAAAACCCGCATTGGCTGAGGATATGGGAGACCCGTAAGCTGACGGAGTACACGGTGGGCAGCGATGTCGATCTGGGGTTTATGGATGTGCAGGCGATTGAGCAGATCAGCCCGCAGGCTGGTGAAACAGTCACGCCCCCGGTGGTTTTCACCTGGGTGATGCGCCCGGATACGCCCAGCGCCAATTATGGGTTCGAATTGGCCGATCTCGATCCTGAGCATGAAATTTCTTTCATTACAGAACTCGGCCCAGCAGACAATTACACCCTGCAGGCTCTGCCGGGAAACTTTTTCCCGGGCAGCATGTATTACTGGTGTGTGTTGATCAACACACCGGATGGAGGCAGAGGGGCTTCGTTGTATCGTATGGTGATTTTATTGCCAACATTCGGGAACGGATTGGGGGATTAAGTCAGCCCATAGCTCGGATGAGTGGCGCTCTCCGACTCTGTGGGGTGATAACCCGCCAGGGCACCCGAGGTAAGCAGGGTCTGGCGCAGCTGGCGGCGGGCGCGCGCCAGACGGGATTTCACCGTGCCAAGGGGGATGGCGAGGATCTTAGCAGTTTGCGCGTAGTCGTAGCCTTGCAGGTCGACCAGAGTGATAATGAGGCGCCATTCGGGGGTCAGGCGGGCGAGCGATTGGTGGAGGATCTGGAGCTGGATGGCTCTTTCAGCCTGCTCTTCTGGTGACGGCGCAGGATCAATAGGCCGTTCTTGCGGGATGTACTCAACTCCGTCCTCGCCGACCGGCTCCAGCGGCAGCACCGGGCGGCGCTTGCGGCGCCGCAGCTCGTCCAGGCACAGCCGGTTGGCGATGGTCAGCAGCCAGGCGCGCAGGGAGCCATCGCGGAAGCTGCTCAGCTTGCGGTAGGCGCGCAGGAAAGTCTCCTGGCAGATATCATCGGCGGCATGCGGGTCGCCCAGCATCCAGTGCGCCTGGCGGTAGACGCTGTCCTGGTGGGTCAGCACCAGGCTGTTGAAGGCCTCCAGGTCTCCCTGGCGGGCATAGCGGATCAAGTCAGATTCGATCATAGAGTGAACTTTCCAATATAAGCGTGAATCCTGAATTATCAATTTAATCGTAGATGAGGTGGAAAAGTAACATCCTCATTTCTTTAGGTTATTACGCCGGAAGGGTGGGTGTATTACAGTTATCACCCCAACCCCTTCGTCTCACACAGGACAGGCTCTCTCCAGATAACGATCTTAGAAGTTACGCAACTCTAGGGAGAAGTGGGGGTGTTTTGGCGGGCGTAGCCCGCCAAAACACCCCCATAAACCCACCAACTGCGTAAGTCCTAGATCTTATGGATGCGGAACATGAAGCAGGATTGTCATGGCTTCGCCGCCGCCTCTCCCAGACCGTCAGTCTGAGGAGCGTTCTGTGCGACGCAGAATCTCGCATTTAGCTGCAGGGTTCAGGTTGATTAGAAATGAAGAAAGCGATTCGGTAATATGTCAAGGTCGACATTCGTCGAAAAGGAAGGTAAGAGAGCGAAAACACGGACAAGCTGAATCAAACCTGCTTCAAATGCACCTTAACAAAGCAAGTCACAGAGATGAAGGTATAAGCCAGGTGGGTCAACCTGGATGTCGTGAGGATTGCAGCTAAAGCCTCCTTGGCCGGTAAGGCTGGTTAGTCGCCAGTAGTCGCATCACCAACCGGACCAGCTTGCGAGCAGTCAGGACCGTCGCCCGTTTGTGGGCGTGCTTACGCACTTCTTGCAGTTTGCGTTGGAAATATTGGCCATACTCGCGGTCACACCTCTGGACCGAGAAAGCGGCTTCACAGAAGTAATAGCGCAGATAGGGGTTGCCGGTGCGGGTCATGCGGGTTTCGTCGGCGGTGAAGTCGGCCGAACCGGTCTTGCGCCACTTGAACCCAGCGAACTTAGCCACTTTGGCCTGGTCATAGTTGAAGCGTTGCGGGTTGCCAAGTTCGGCCAAGATGCCAGCTGCAAAGACGGGGCCAAAGCCGGGGATGGTCTGCAACGTGTTGGGGATGGAGGCGATGTGCTCGGCAATGGCGGTGTTCAGCCGTTCTTCTTGGTTCTCCAGAGCGCTAATCTGCTTCAGACTGAGGCTCACAACGAGGTTGATAGGCAGCTGCAAAGCTGGCGGGAGTGGGTAAGAGTTTAGGGCAACCTGCTGGAGCAAACGGGCGTTCTCGCTCGGGTCAGGGAAACGACGTTTGCCCTTGATGTCGATGAACTCGACCAACTCTTCAAAGGGCATGGCGGCAATCTCTTCGATGGAGGCAAACTCCTGGATTACCGCCCGGCTGGCTGCGCCAAACAGGTCGGAGAAAGGCTTCTTGTCCTGCCGGGTGTACTCGCTGGCCTTCAAATACAGGATGGCCGTGCAATAAGCCTTCTCCCGGGCCAGGTTGTGAACCACGTGGTAGCGATAGCGGGTCAGAAAGCGCAGCGCCAGATAGGTTTCGTCGTACTCGAATGGCGTGCCAATATCTCGCCCCCAGCGCAGCCGATCAGCAATCACGAAAGCATCGATCGGATCGGTCTTGTCCACATCTACGTAGCTCTTCTTGAAGTTGGCGGTTAGGCGTGGGTTGAGCGCATGCAGATCGACCGGCCAGGCTGCCAGCAGATCCTCCTGCTGCAACGATTGAAAGAAGTGAAACCAATACCAACCCGTGGCTTCGGCAGCTATCTGAAGTTCGCTAAATCCATCGGCTTCCATCAGCTCTGCGACTTGTTGCACAAAGGCTTGTGTTCCTGGGCGGTTGTTGTCCAGGGTGAAGCGGGAGCGCACCTCCTGCCCACTGGCATCCATCAGGCAAAAGGTGTTGGTCTTGCGGTGAACATCAACGCCCACGATGAGAGGTTTCGACATGATTTTACCTCCGTTGAAAGGATGTGTGTCCACCCAGGGATCAGGATCCTGGCCACCAGTGAGATCAACAGCCTCGTGGTCAATGAGAATGTGGCTCTCGGGGGAGGTGTTTCCGGCTCTACTGCGTCGGACGACCGAGAGCGACAAAACCAGTTTCGAGTGAGAAGTACCCACTGGTGCGAGGGGCGCAGGCTTTCGAAGAAGTCACTTCCTTGATCACAACAAGGAGACATTGCGCTGCCCTCCCTGGGCCAGCTCCCAGGATGCCAGAAATCCTGTTTTCGTCAAGGGGTGCAAGCTGGTGCACTACTCTACATATCATACGAGGAGGTTTATCTTGCCTGTATTGTTTTGATGATAGCGGAATGAGCGAGGATTGCGCATAGCCACTATATTGGCTGCGCCCAGCTAGGTTGAGCAATTCCCAGGAAGTTGCGAGAAGCGCCAGCCACTCGATCGGTAAATCAGTTGTTGAATTATTTCTGAGCGCGTTGCCAGAGCTCTTCCCAGCCCTCCAGTCCGGGGGGCAGGCCGATTTGAGGCGCCAGATTGGCTAATGCCTGCAAGGCCTGTGCGTTTCCAATCCGTTTGGCGATGTCGAACACCGACAGCCAGGCAGAAACAGCCTCTTCGAACTCATCTTTTTGAGCGTGAATATGCCCGATGTTAAATAGCGTGGCGCATAAACCAGATAAATCCCCGATTTGCCTTTGGATGGCCAGGGACTGCTTGAGATAGTCCAGGGCGGTGTCGTAGTCACCCCGGGCAGCATAGATCTGCGAGATATTATTGAGGGTGGTACCTTCGCCGGCTTTGTCCCCGATTTGCTGACAGATGGCCAGGGACTGCTTGAGATAGTCCAGGGCGGTGTCGTAGTCGCCCCGGGCATCATAGATCTGCGAGATATTATTGAGGGTGGTGCCTTCGCCGGCTTTGTCCCCGATTTGCCTTTGGATGGCCAGGGACTGCTTGAGATAGTCCAGGGCGGTGTCGTAGTCGCCCCGGGCATCATAGATCTGCGAGATATTATTGAGGGTGGTGCCTTCGCCGGCTTTGTCCCCGATTTGCCTTTGGATGGCCAGGGACTGCTTGAGATAGTCCAGGGCGGTGTCGTAGTCGCCCCGGGCCTTGAAAATCTGCGAGATATTATTGAGGGTTGCCCCTTCGCCGGCTTTGTCCCCGATTTGCTGACAGATGGCCAAGGACTGCTTGAGATAGTCCAGGGCGGTGTCGTAGTCGCCCCGGGCAGCATAGATCTGCGAGATATTATTGAGGGTGGTACCTTCGCCGGCTTTGTCCCCGATTTGCTGCCTGATGGCCAGGGACTGCTTGAGATAGTCCAGGGCGGTGTCGTAGTCGCCCCGGGCCTTGAAAATCTGCGAGATATTATTGAGGGTGGTGCCTTCGCCGGCTTTGTCCCCGATTTGCTGACAGATGGCCAGGGACTGCTTGAGATAGTCCAGGGCGGTGTCGTAGTCGCCCCGGGCAGCATAGATCTGCGAGATATTATTGAGGGTGGTACCTTCGCCGGCTTTGTCCCCGATTTGCTGCCTGATGGCCAGGGACTGCTTGAGATAGTCCAGGGCGGTGTCGTAGTCGCCCCGGGCATCATAGATCTGCGAGATATTATTGAGGGTGGTGCCTTCGCCGGCTTTGTCCCCGATTTGCTGCCTGATGGCCAAGGACTGCTTGAGATAGTCCAGGGCGGTGTCGTAGTCGCCCCGGGCCTTGAAAATCTGCGAGATATTATTGAGGGTGGTGCCTTCGCCGGCTTTGTCCCCGATTTGCTGACAGATGGCCAGGGACTGCTTGAGATAGTCCAGGGCGGTGTCGTAGTCGCCCCGGGCATCATAGATCTGCGAGATATTATTGAGGGTGGTACCTTCGCCGGCTTTGTCCCCGATTTGCTGCCTGATGGCCAGGGACTGCTTGAGATAGTCCAGGGCGGTGTCGTAGTCGCCCCGGGCATCATAGATCTGCGAGATATTATTGAGGGTGGTGCCTTCGCCGGCTTTGTCCCCGATTTGCTGCCTGATGGCCAGGGACTGCTTGAGATAGTCCAGGGCGGTGTCGTAGTCGCCCCGGGCATCATAGATCTGCGAGATATTATTGAGGGTGGTGCCTTCGCCGGCTTTGTCCCCGATTTGCTGCCTGATGGCCAAGGACTGCTTGAGATAGTCCAGGGCGGTGTCGTAGTCGCCAATATGGAGCAGTTGTTTCCCGGATTGGCCCAGCGCCTCGGCGCGGACAGTGGGATCGCTGGATTTGCAGATATCCGGCAGCCATTCGCTTAACAGGGTTTGGAAAAAACCAGCGCGAATTAAAGGACCTACGATGAAATCCAGTGCTAAGCGGTCCGCCTGATCCCGTAAACCAGCTCGTTGCAGATATTGGTGCACAATTTGCGCCTGGGCCAGCGTGGTGCGCTCTTGCTCAAATAGATACAACTGGTAATCAGCCGCCAGAGCCCGTTTTGCGAGTGACAGGGGGCTCTGGCGCTGGTTTTCCAGCCAGTCACTCACCAGAGCCGGCAGCTGGTATTCATGCGCCTGCCAGGCGGGGTTGTAGAGGCGCTCCAGCAGCGAGACCGCCAGCAAATCCTCAAGCAAACTTTCAGGCTCAGGCAGATCCAGGCTGATTTTAAGCAATCCCTCGATCGGAACGGGGGAAAAGTATACCGGCAGCCTTTCGAGCATGGCGCCCTGGCTGGCGGTTAGCCGGTCGATGAGGGCCTTAAGCGCCATATCTGCCTGAGTCTCAGCCTGCGCCTGGGCCAGCTTTTCCAGGAATTCGGCTTCGGTCTGCAAATCCATCTGCGAGGCTGCCGCAGCGAAGAATTCCAGCCCGCGCCCGTTGCCATGCAGGCTGAGGTACACCCGGCGCAGGCGCTCGCGCTGGCGGAAGAAATGGCCCGGCAGGCTGGTCCGCTGCGCCATGGCCAGGAAATCGCCGTAGCTGATGCGGCCGAGCAAATGATGATCCGCTTCCGGCCAGCCGGGGAGGGACTTGCGCGAGGTGAGTAACAGAATCAAGCCGTTTTCAGTCTGCGACTGGGCAGCATTGATCCATGAGGATAAAGCGGGGTGTTCTAGCTGGCGCGTGCGCGTATTTTGCACTGCCTCCAGGTTGTCGAAGAAAAGGACCAGCCGGTTGTGGTGCTGCGCCATCAAGAAGCGCAGCAGCAGCTTAGCCCTGGCGGCTTCATCTGGCAGGCGCGGGCGGGCACGGTCGTAATCTTTAGCATGCGCTTCATCCAGCCTGAGCTCCAGCTCGAAGACAAAAGCTTCCCAGGGATTTTCCGGGCGGGCAGCCCAGGCCAACACCATGTAATCCTTCTTTTGCAGCTCTTGAGCCAGTTTCCCGGCCAGGGCGGTCTTGCCCTGCCCGCCCGGGCCGGTGATCAATAATTGGCGGCGCTGCTGCAATTGCGCAGAGAGCTGGCGCAGCTCAAAACGGCGACCGATGAAGCGCGGCGGCAGGCTGATGGTGCTCAGGCTCTGGCTGGTTTCCACCGGGTTGCGCCTCTGGCGCTCGAAATCCCAATCGATCAGGGGTTGCTCCGGATTGGTGGACTGCAGCGCCGGCAGGCACCACTGTCCCAGGGAAAGCTCGCCCGCGCCAGCCAGCTCCGTATCCCGGCGTGACAGGTCTTCCAAAGGCCGGGCGATGGCAGCCCGGGCGGATTGCAAGGCCACATCGATACGCTCGCGCCCCGCCAGCTCGTCGCACAGGCTGCGGGCGAACTGGATGCCGGCGATATCCATCACGCTCTCACGCATGCCGACCACGTGCGGGATGCCCAGCGAGCTCAATTGGCCGGCAAGCCCGTGGTTGAGCTCGATCGAAGACTCCTTACCGGCTTCGCAGGCTGACAGGACGACCGCTTGAACCCGGGTCCCAATAAAGGCCTGGGCGAGGATTTCACCTCGCATCGGGTCCATTTGGCCGATCTCATCTTCAAAAATGAACTCGCCATACGGCGGCTGGCTGCTGTGCGGCTCCTGGTGGAATTTCCCGTGCCCGCTCAGAAACACAACGTGGGGTTGAAAAGTTTTAAGCAGGGTCTTAAATGTCGAAAATCGGCCGTCGCCGGGAATCTCCAGCAGCACGGTTCCGTCAGCCTCCCAGCGCGCCAGGGCTTCCTGAACCTGGGCTTGTTCCTCTTCCACATTCAAGCGGCCCGTTTCGGGATTGAGATCATCGGGCAGCGAGGTGAACAGAAGCACTTTCAACGGTCCTTTTTCAACCGGGATCGCCCCGCGTTGTTTCAGATTTGAGCGGCGTGACAGGGTGAAGAGCGGGGATTTCCCCAGAAAACCGTAATGCGAATGGTGGAGGGTTTCCCAGGGGAGCGCCTGAATCTCGGGGAGATCGGATTCGATCACCACCGGCAGGATGGCGGGGTTGGCCTGCTGGCGGGCTGCCTCGAAAGGCCCATCCAGGTCAAGCACGCTCCACAGGCCGCTGCCCATCTGTTGCAGCATTGCCTCTGTGACCAGCTCTTTGAAGGCATAGCGGCGTGCTAAGGCCAGGCTATTCCGGCCGAGCTGAGCATAGCGGGTGAGCAGATCCTCAGGAGGGCGGATGATAAAAGGCTGAGCAGCGATGAAGGCAGGCATGGTTTCCCCTTCGGATGGTTAGGTGTCAGAATCCTGGGCAGGTAGTTTCTGGGTGGGCAGGATTTCTGGAAGCTCCAGCGTGATGGCTTCCGATTCCCCGGTTTGGGATTCTGTTTTGTATATATCAATGATCGGTTTTAGATAAGGCGTCAGATCAACCACGGCTTCTTGCCCGCAAAATGGGCAGGCGACAAATAATTTTTTCTTATCAGCCAGCTCACGGAGCAAGGTATAGTTTCGGGAGCAATTCCAGCATTCGAATTTGAGGCGCTTTTCAGCCATATCGATCTCCAGAGCTTAGATAGTGAAACCGGCGCTGATGATTCCGATGAAAAAGAGGATACTGGAGGCGCTGATCAGGCGCCGTTTGAATTTGGCAGTCTGCTGGAAGAAATCTTCCAGGCCGAGACCTTCAGCGTATTTTGCAGGATCCTGGCGCAGGATGGTGGGATCGACCTTCCAGTTACGGGGAATCATGGCATACAGCGTCAGGGCCAAGGCCAACAGCCAGCAGCCGTAGGTAATGTAGAACGCAGGGGTGAGCTGGACAGTAGCCTCTTCGCCGCGGGTGACTTTCAGGATGGTGGCGTAGATTCCGGGTATGGCGAGCTCAAGCGTGAGTAGCTGCCCAGTGACTTTGCTCATCAGCTCGTCCTGACCAGCAACGTTCTCGTAGAATTTATTTCGCAAAAGGATCTCGCCAGGATTAGGCTGGCGAGTTGGGAGAATGTCTTCGCTCATGGGCCGCTCCTCGGCAGGATGGAGATTAGTAATTTGTTTGGTAATGTATCCCGCCTTCTTTTGTTTGTCTCAGGTCATACAAACCAGGATGGTTTTATTATACTTTCTGCCTTGTAGTCGTGCAAACTCCGTTTGCCAGGGTTTTGTGCCCGTTTATTTCGATTTACACCGACGCCCACAAGGGGTTATCCTACACCTCTTCCCTTTAGTGTTGTACAGGGCTTTGCCCCCATATGGTCTAACCATGGCTGGATAGCCAGGAAAAAGAAAGAGAGGTAAACTAAGCGCCACTGAATTTCTAAGACTAGAATCGGAGGATCGCTTCATGGAAAAGCCACCGCTCGACCGGCGGCAGTTTTTACGCATAGCCGGATTAGCTGCCCTCGGGACAGCGAGCGCCTGCGTGGCGCGGGGGAATGCGCCGCTCTCAAATTCACCCAACACCATTCGAACCCAGGCACTTTCGCCAGTGTTGTCTCACGCAGGCACCAGGCAGGGGGTGACCCGCAGCCTGCGCATCGCCCACCTGACTGATTTCCACGTGCTGCCTGTGGATTATGCCAGGGGGGAGATGATCAAAGCCCTGCGCCATGCCCAGGCCCAGGCTGATCCGCCTGATATCATCCTGAACACCGGCGATTCGATCATGGAGTCGCTGGAGGCGGATAAAGCCAGCACCGAAGCCCAGTGGCAGGTATTTAACGAGATCGTGCAGGCTGAATGCAAACTGCCGATTTACCACGCCATCGGCAATCATGATATATGGGGCTGGGGTCTCGCGGACGAGCAGATCAAGGGCGATCCGCTGTATGGGAAGAATATGGCTTTGGAGAAGCTCGGTCTGGAGAAGCGCTACTATTCCTTCGACCTGGCAGGCTGGCATTTCGCGGTGCTCGACAGCAATCATCTGCCCAACGCGGTATCGGAGTACGCCTATATAGGCCAGGTGGACGATGAGCAATTCGAGTGGCTGGTCGAGGATATCCAGGCTGTATCGAGCGAGACGCCGATCTGCATCGCCTCGCACATCCCGATCGTGGCGGCCTGTGAGTATTTCGATGGGCCGAACGAGGAGACGGGCAACTGGGTTGTGCCGGGGGCCTGGATGCACATCGATGCGCGTCGTTTCCGGCAGCTTTTCCTGGAGCATCCCAATGTCAAATTGTGCCTGAGCGGGCATACCCACCAGTACGAATCACTGGATTACCTGGGGGTGCGCTACCTGACCAATGGGGCGGTGTGCGGGGATTGGTGGCGGGGCGCTTATATGGATTTTCCGCCAGCCTATGTGCTGGTCGACCTGTACGCGGATGGCAGCGCCGAGAGCCAGTTTGTTGCTTATCAGGAGGGATAGAGGCTATCTTAAACACAGAAGGGCGGCACCGCCGCCCCCTCCAAAGGTGAGACCTCCGAGGTTTTTTGAAAATCTCGGAGGTCTGCAAATGGGGTTAAGGATTTAGTTTCCGCAGGGGGAGACATTCCTCCAGTTCAGCACAGTGTCATTCACCGTCTGCGTGCCATTGGCGCCGTAGCTGAGGGTCAGTTGCCGGTTGGCGATTCCCCACAGGAGCCATCCTTCTCGACAAAGTCCCAGGAGCCCAGGGCGTATTTATACTCGATCTGGGTTGACTCCTTGCCGGTCAGGGTGATAGTCCAGTGGGTGGCATCCACCCGGGTGAGCACCACGCCAGCCGGATCCCATTGCGGCAGACCGCCATCCAGCCGGTCAAGGAAGCCGGCGATGTACACCGAGCGTCCAGTCCCATCCGTCGAGGCGGGCACGGTGACATTGAAGACCAGGGTGACGGTGCGTGGAGTGGCGGTGGCTGTCACCTCAGTCGAGTTCCCCGAGCGATTGAAGGACAGGTCGATGGCGCGCACTGCATAGAAGTAAGTGGTGTTCTCGACTACCTCGGTGTCAGTGTACTCGGGAGCGGTGACCAGGGCGATCACTGTGTAAGGCCCGCCGGAGGTTGCGCTGCGCAGGACTTCATAGCCATACAGGCTGGCGTCGCCCGCGACAATATCCCAGGCCAGCTCGATGGCGCTGGGAGCAGCCGAAACAACATTCAGGCCGGTTGGAATGGCAGGTGCAGTGGTATCGCCGCTGGAGTTAACCGTCAGGCTGCCGGGATTTGGCGGCAGGCTACCATTCGGTACGGGACCGTTCAGATCGGCATATAGCCAATCCTGGCCGTTGGTCGTTGAGTAGCGGTAAACGTAGTCGAAAGTCCCAACCGCTTCTGGCAGCAGGCTGGCCTTGAACTCGTCATTGTTGCCGGCGTCGACGTTGAAGACCGCTTCCACCCAGGTCCAGGCAGGGTTATTAGCCGGGTTGGAGCCATCCGGGCCGAAACCGAGCTGGGCGCGTAGGCTGGGGGACGCGCCGAGCTGGTTGGTCACACCGTCGATCCATACCTGGCCGTAGGCATCATCAGTGCGGTCACGGTACGCTAATGGTGTGCGTCATGCTGGGTGGCCATTGCAGGTTGGCCCAGCCGATCGCCAGGCGGGGGAGCGCCCGGACTTCATTCGAGAAGGCGCTCTCATTGCCCGCACCGTCCAGGGCAGTTACCACGTAGTAATAAGCCTGGGCGTTGCGCAGACCGGTGTCGGTGAAAGTTGTTCCGGTGAGCGGCGAAGCATTCACTTTTAACCCAGCCGCCTCCGCTGACTGGACTGCGGTACAGGTTGTAACCGGTTGCGCCTGTTCTCGGGTTCCATGCCAGGCTTACCTGGCCATTGCCTTCATTCGTTACCCTCAAATTAGCAGGGGCATTGAGCGGGGCGAGATCGATCATGCCCGTGACGAGCAGCAGCGCACTGTCAGGGCCGACTGTCCCGGTCAATTCCCCGTTGGAGACCACCACCGAAGCCGGGCCGCCTGAGCCAACCACATAGGCGGACTTGAGCTTCACGCCATCCGGCAGGAAGCCAGCCACTGGAATGGCTCCAGTCACCTCAACATCGCTGCGATTGACGATCATTACGGCTGCCTGGGACCTGGTCTTACGTCCATAGGCAACGACTTCTGATGCGTCATCGGCGAGCAGAATCTGGAAGTTTCCATTTACCAGGGCGGGGTATTGCTTGCGAAGTGCGGTCAGCGCCTGATAGTGACTGAACATGACCGTGTCCGGGTTGCCGCCCTTATCGGCCCAGGGGTAGGTGCGGCGGTCATCTGGATCGTCATCCCCGGTCATCGCTACTTCGTCGCCATAGTAGACAGTCGGTGCGCCGGGCAGGGTGAACTGGATCATGGAGGCGATCATCTGGTTTTGCTTGCCGACTGCCAGGTTGGCAGCATTCAGTTCTTTATCTGCGGTGGTATCAGCGCCGGGCGTCAGCGTCCACAGGAGTCGCTCGGTGTCGTGACTATCCAGCAGGTTCATCAGGCTGTAGTAAGCCGCATCTGGATAGTCTTCGCGGATTGATTCAAGACGAGCCGCAAACTCAGATGGCAGGATGATTCGCCCGCTGTCGGCAAAGCCCTTGGAGTCGAACGGTCCTGGAGCGAGCAAGCCGATCACGGCATCGCGCAGGCGGTAGTTCATGGTCGTATCCAGCCGGTCGCCGCGCAGCATGCGCAGCAAGGTGCTGTCCTTTTGCCAGGTCTCGCTGATCAGCAGCGCATCAGGGCGGATGCCCTTGGTGATCTGGCGGAAGGTCTCCCAGTAGCCGCTCGGGAAGCTTGCGTCACCCGAGACATCCATCCGCCAGCCGGAAGAACCCCGATTGAGCCAGTAGCGACTGACGCTGTTTTTTCCGGTAAGGAAATATTTCTGCACTTCAGGTAGAGATTTGTTGATCACCGGGATGCTATCGAAACCAAACCAGCCAACATAGTAGGTATCGTTCCCGCCTGGTGTCGAGGGGGCGCAGGGGGAAGGCTCGTTCCCGGTTGGCGCCCGGAAGGTAAACCAGGCGCGATAGGGCGAATCAGCCGACTCGCACGCGCCGAGAGTTGGGTAGCGATGGTAGCGGTCAAAGAACGGGCTGTCGGAAGACATATGATTGAACACACCATCGAGGATGATGCGCATCCCGCGCTGATTGGCATGTTTGACCAGGTTTTCCCAGTCCTTCTGTGTCCCGAAATAGGGATCGATCTTGTAATAATCCTGCGTGTCGTAGGAGTGGTTGGAGCCAGCGTCGAAGATTGGGTTGAAAGTAAATGGCTTTGACGCCCAGTGATTTCAGGTAATCCAGGTACTGGTCGACGCCCTTCAGATCCCCGCCCATATAGTCGCGCCCGCGGGGTTGTTCCTTGTCCGGGCTGTCTTCAGGGGGAGTGTCGTCAAAGCGCCAGGGGCAGTTTGTGCTGCCATCCGCATAGTTGCGGCAGTATCCTTCCGGCAAGGTGCCCCAGGGCAGCGCCAGAACGGGATCGTCGTAGCGCGGATCGCCAGTTTTTGCATTGTTGTCCTTGCGCCCGTCGCGGAAACGGTCCGGGAAGATCTGATAGATCACGGTATTGCTGGCCCATTTTGGCGACGTAAAGGCTGGATCGTAGACCATCAATGCGTAACTGTTGTCAACAGCATTATCGCTGGGGCTGCCCAGGCCGCCATCCAGCGCAGCGGTGTTATCAGCATAGTAGACGGTCTTGCTCCCGTCAGTGACGATGAAGCGATACCACAGATTGTTCGGTGTGTTGTACTGGAGGGTGGTCTCCCAGAAATCACAGGTGAAGGGCAACCCATCCTGGTAACAGGAAACGTCAGATGCGGCGAGTTGCATGGGGAGCAGCTGCTGGCTGGAGGTGTTGACGTCGTACACGCGCGCTTTAACGCCGGTCACGTCGTTATGGTAAGTCCGGAAGCGCAGCAGGACGGCGGTGCCAGCGGGAACAGCCCCGCCCGGTGTGCGGTACAGCAATTCGCGCGAATCGTGGCGCAACCCATCCCACCAGACATCATTATCTGGTTGCGGAGTTGTGCTGACCACATTGATGCGCAGCATGTGGTCACCGAGTTGTAGCTGAAGTTCACCACATAGCCAGAACCGGGTACATTAAAGGCAATGTTAGGCCCATTCTGCACACCGCCTTCTCCGTAGTTCTCATCCCAGGATTCGTTGATCGTCACCTTGGCCTCGTAATTGCCGGCCGGGATGGAGGTGGTGGTGAAGACATAGGTGCCATCGCCATCCGGGTCCTGCAGCCAGGAGCGCAGGCAACCAGGATCCCAATCGCCAGAGCAGCCCATCTCGGACTGGAAGCTGCCAGGGACGGTGGCGATCACACTGGTGAATTTGTCGGTGATCCAGTGGGATTTATGGTCGTAATAAAACTTAACGGAGGTTTCAGCCCCCAGGTTGAGGGGGATGTTGGCGCCTCCTTGCACGCCACCGGCGCCATAGTTCTCGTCCCAGCTGTCGTTAATTGCGGCTTTGTATTCATAACTACCGGCTGGGACAGTCCAGGTGCCCTGCCAGACGTCATCGCCCCCGTCATAGGTAAGGTGGGTGGCGGCGCAGGCGGGGTCCCAGTCGCCAGCGCAGCCCAGCTCGGACTGCAAGCTCGCCGGCGATGGTCACGCTGTTTGGTTCAGCCAGGGCCGGGGTGGCGGGTGATAGACCAGCCAGCAGACCGGTCAGCAGAGCCAGCAGCGCAATATAATTAAGCATGTGTTTCGTCTTTGGCTTCATCACGAGATCTCCTTATTAAGTTCAGGCTATTTTAACGCCAGGGCGCTAAGGCGCAAAGATTCTTCGGAAGTATACATATCGAGCATATCCGTGATCAATTGATTGGGTGAGTAATTTGAGCCAGGTCACCTCCCCGAAACTGTGGCTTAATTGTAGTGTATCAATCTGAATTTTATAGGATTTTAAGGGGGATGTCAACAGGCGAAAGGTCCAAAAAGTGCTAACCACTCTGTGGACCTGGGTTTGGGATCACAAAAGCCCCTTCGTATCAAGAAATACGAAGAGGTTTATTCATTCATCAAGAATCAACCGCGAAATAATTAGATAATTTGGGTAGTTATGGTACAATTGTTCTAAGTATGGTAAATTCGGGATCAGGAGGCATAACGATGAGCAGCGGATCAAAAGTGAAGGTGCTGGTAGGCACTCGCAAGGGTGGTTTCATTTTTACCAGTGACAAAGATCGCAAGAAGTGGGCAGCCAGTGATATCCTGTTTAAAGGCTGGAACCTGATGCACATGAACATGGACCCACGCGACGGGCGGCTGCATGCCGCGGTCGATCATTTTGTGTTTGGCGCTACCACACAGCACTCGGACGACCTGGGGCAGACCTGGACGCAGGCGACCGCCGTGCCAGCCATCTCCAGACCATCGAAGTCAGGTCGCCCCTCAGGCACGGTCGAGGAGGCCTTTTCTGGGGGACCACCGCCAGACAAACAGGAAGAGGTGATCAAGGTGTGGAATATCACCCCCGGTCGCGCCGATGAGCCGGGTGTGCTCTATGCCGGCGTCCAACCAGCGACTCTGTTTAAGTCGACCGACCGGGGCGAGACCTGGGCGCTCAATGAGAGCCTGTACGATCACCCGCAGCGCGGTCAGTGGAACCCGGGGGCAGGTGGCTTGTGCCTGCATACCATCGTGCTCGACCCGAAAGATAAAAACCGAATGTACGTGGCGATCTCGGCCGCGGGTGTCTACCGCACCGACGACGGCGGTCAGACCTGGCTGCCGCGCAACAAGAACGTGCTGGCTGATTATTCCCCGGATAAGTACCCCGAATTCGGGCAGTGCGTCCACAAGCTGGATATGCACCCCTCCCGACCGGAGGTGCTCTACCAACAGAATCACTGCGGGGTTTACCGCAGCGATAACTGCGGCGATGATTGGATCGACATCGGCGAGGGGCGGCTGCCCAGCCGCTTCGGTTTTCCCATGGCGGTGCACCCGCATGATCCCAACACGATCTATATCGCTCTGGAAGACAGCGACCAGTTTCGCATGAGCGTGGACGGGCAGATGGCGGTGTGGCGCAGCCGGGATGCTGGCGAGAACTGGGAGCACCTGACGAAGGGGTTGCCGCCAGCGCGCGTGGTGGTGCTGCGCGAAGCCATGGCAATGGATAACCTGGAGCAGCCTGGCATCTATGCTGGCACTGATACCGGGCAGCTCTTCTACAGCCGGGATGAGGGGGATAACTGGGAATTGTTGGCGGATTTCCTGCCGCCGATCCAGTCGGTTGAGACGGCGGTTGTGTGAGAGCAGAGCTAGGCAAAAAAGAACTCGGAGATTTTCGAAATCTCCGAGTTCTTTTTATGTTATCTATTGCGCCAGATACCCGCCATCCACAGGGTAATAAGCGCCGGTGACAAAGGATGCCTTGTCGGAGCTGAGCCACAGTACCAGCTCGGCTACTTCCTCCGGTTGGCCTAATCGACCGATAGGGTGCTTACCCACCAGCATGGCATTCAAGCCGGGATCGTTTTCCAGGGCGGCGATCATGGGGGTCTGGATGAAGGCCGGGCCGACCGCGTTGACACGGATACCCTGCTGGCCATATTCCAGCGCGGCAGTTTTGGTCAGCCCAACCACCCCGTGCTTGGCAGCCACATAAGCTGGGGCGCCGGCGAAAGCCGTCTCGCCCAGGATGGAGGCCATGTTCACGATGGCGCCGCCGCCGTTCTGCAGCATGGCGGGGATCTCGTAACGCATACAGTAAAACACGCCGGACAGGTTGACCCCAAGAACCTTATCCCAGCCTGCCGCGCTATAGGCGCCGGTCGGATTGGACTCGCCGCTGATGCCGGCGTTGTTGCAGGCAATATTCAGCCAGCCGTAGTTGTGCAGGGTGAAATCGACCAGCGCCTGGCAGGCGGACGCATCAGAGACATCCGCGTGGAAGTAGGCCGCCTCGCCGCCAGTCTGGCGGATCAGGTTTACCGTCTCCTGCCCGCCGCGGTCGTCCACATCCGAGACGACCACCCGCGCCCCCTCACGGGCATAGCCCAGGGCCACCGCGCGGCCGATGCCGGAGCCGGCTCCCGTTACCAAAGCAACTTTACCAGTTAAGGTGTTCATTTTTTCTCCTTATTGTGAAAAACAGAGCAATCTATATACTACATTTTACATCTTATTTATATGAATTGTATTGGAGGAAGATTAACATCAGGTGATGATAAAAGAGCTCGGAATTTCCCATTGAATTCCGAGTTCTTTTTGATTAAGAGAAACCTCGGAGGTGAGCTCCGAGGTCTGGATTTTGAAGGTTATGTTCAGGTGCAAGGCACTTCAAAAGTGCCTTGCACCTGAATTCTAGTTTACGGGCCGACGATACGACCTTCGACCACGGGGGCAACCGGTGAGTTGGCGGCCACGTAGTCGATGGCGACCTGCAGCAGGTCATCGCCAGGCTGCAGGACATTGGTGCCCTGGGCGAAGACCGTGTAGCCATCCCCGCCGCCATACATGAAGTCATTGGTGACGAAGCGTACCGTGTCCGCTGGGCCGATGGCGACATCCGTCCCAGTGGCGGTCTTCCACATGCCGGTGACGACCGGGGTCGTGCCGGTGCAGGCGAAGGTGACCCTGAGGCCCGAGACCTGCGGGAAGCGGCCGGTGCCTCCGGCGAAGTTCGGATCACAGGCGGGAGCAAAGCCGTTCAGGAAGGCCTGCTGGAGCTGGGCGCCGGTGAGGGTCAGGATCACGGTGCGGTTGCCGAAGGGCAGCACCGAGAACATCTCACCCCAGGTGATCTCGCCAACTGCTTCGCCCGCGCTGGGCGGAGCCATGTTCAAATCGGCGCGTAAGCCGCCGGAGTTGGTGTAAGCCGCGTCCACGCCCGGGTACTTCAGGCGCATGGCGTCTGCCACCATGTTGCCCATGGCCGACTCAAAGAGGCGGGTGGGGGCGCGCTTGATATCGATCGACTGGGTGCCGATCACCTGGTTGCGCAGGATGGCAGTCTGGGCGTTGGCGTCGTCGACGATGGCCTTCACGTCAGCTCGCTGGGCTACGCCCAGGTTCTTGGCGATGCGCGTGGCCGCTCCGACCCACTCGACATCGCCTCCCTGGACGACCATCTGGGCGACGGAGTAGCTGGCGCCAGCGTTGTATGCCCTCAGCTACCATGATCTTGCCCACCATCATGTTCGAGACACGGTGGGTGTGACCCGCCAAAACCAGATCAACCGTGGTGTTCTGAATGGCATTCACGATTTCGATGATCGGGCCATCCCAGGCGATCGCTGCGATTGTTAGCCACGGCATTGCGGCCATTGGAGCTGCCCTGGTGGATCAGAACGATCTGCACTCGGATGCCCTGCTGGCGCAGTTTCTCGGACTCAACCTTGATCGTCTCAGCTTCGTCCAGGAACTGAAGGCCGGCAGTGGCGCCAGCGCTGACCAGCTGCGGTGTGTTCTTCAGCTCGATGCCGATCACGCCGACCTGCAGATTGCCGAACTGGAAGACCTCCGTGCCCTGTACCCAGTCCGGGTTCAAGCCGGTCACCTCATCCACAATGTTGGCGCCCAGGAAGGGGAAGTTCGCCCGATCCTGATGCCGCAGCAGGCGCTCAACGCCGTAGTCAAACTCGTGATTGCCATAGGAAGTGGCTTGCAGCCCCCAGGCGTTCTCAACGTCGATGGCGGGCATGTCCTCCAGCAAGCCGGAGTTGGCCGGTGAAGCGCCGACATTGTCACCGGAGGCGAACAGGAAGGAGTCGCTCGGGAACTGGGCAGCTTCCTCATCGAACATGGTGGCCAGTTGGGCCGCGCCGCCGACGGAAATATTACGCCCATCCATCGAGTAGGTCGTCTGATCGAGCTGGCCGTGGAAGTCGGTCAGGCCGACCACCGGCACCAGGGTGCGCGATTGTCCTCCCTTAAGCAAGTCCAGGCGCACGATGCCTTGAGCGTGCTGTGGTATGGGAACGCCTAACAGGTAGGCGATAGTCGGGGCCAGGTCAATCGAGCGCAGATTGGCGGCGACTGTATTGGGACGAACCTGCCCGCCGCCAGCCAGGAATGCCGCTCGCATGTTGATGTTGTTTGCCAGATCCTGGACATCCGGAACGTAGCCGTGCTGGCCGAAGAAAGCCGAGCGAGCAACCAGGGTGCCGGGCGTAGCAGCATCATATTGGTAAGGTGGGAAAGAGAAGACGACCAGGTCGCCGGTGCGAGTGGGATGGGCCATGTCAGCCGTGCTGGCGGCGCCGTTGGGGATGTAACGCGCTTCGGCCTTGGTGTAAGCCCGGTCGGTCATCATCCAGCCTTCAGGCTGGCCGTCGCCGGTCCAGTCGTTGGGATCGGTCAGCGCCAGGAAGGCAGCCTTGATCATGGCAACGGTAGAGGCTTCATCGCCAGCCGCGACCTGCTGCAGACCACCGCCGGCTGGGTCACGCCCGGCCAGGTTTAGATAGATCTGCACCGTGCCGCCAGCCCAGCAGGCTTTGGCCTTACCGATCGTCTCACCGGTTGGCGGACGGCAGTTGGAAGTCTGCGGCTTGGAAAGCAGCCCCAGGTCGACCAGCACCTTGCTGGCGTCGATCGCCAGGAACTGTGGCGCGAAGCCGTGATCGGAGGCCACGAAAGTGGAGATGTTGTTAGGCATGCGTGACTGGATCAATGCCAGGGTGGCATCCGCGCCGGAGTAAGCGCGCTGCATGAAGCCGGTGCGCTGGGAGACGCGCCCATCGGGGGTGCCGTTGACCTGAACATCGTCATAGGCCGGGTTTGGATCCCCATTGGGCAGGGTTGGGCTGATCAGGCCGAGGAACTGGTGCGAGAACTCATCGGTGGTTGGATAGCCAGCCATGACTAGGTCTGGCTTGTACTTATCCAGGATGTATTTGATCATTGGGTGATGGCCGGTTTCCCAGTACAGACCCTGTTCGACATAAGTCTCCTCGCTGACGATGCCGGCTTCCAGGATGGCGAAGTCAGCCGCAGTGGAGGTGGGAAACTTCTGAGCGAGGTACTCGGCGAAATCACCAGTAAATTTCTTTTCACCGGGCCAGGTCGGCCAGGAGGCATTCGCGCGGCTGACGGAGGTGTGGAACAGGCGCACCTGAGACAGGTCGCCAGTCAGCTCTTCAACTTTCACGAGGAAACCAGCGGTTAATCCAGCTAAGGTGCCGTCAACGATCTTGACTTTTACATCCCCCCACTGGCCTCGGCCCAGGGTCGCAACTTTATTAGCACCGTTTTTGTCTGCCGAGAAGAGCACCTTATTGTAGTTAATCTTGCCATCGTTCTTCGAGTCGAAAATGTAGGCATTTAACCCGTATTTATCGGTGCCGAAGTCGAGCACGCGCAGGCGCATCTCCTGTGCAGGGCTGTAGGAATTCGGGACATTGGTCCAGCCAGAGGCAGGAGCTGGAGCAGCGCCAGGGAAGGCAGCCTGCCCGGCAAAGCCCGCCGGGTGGTCGAACTGCAGGCCGAAAGAGGCCACGAAGTTGGCGTTATCGGCGGGGCTGATGTAGTTGGTGGCCACACCGCGCCCGGAAAGGAATGTAATGTAATCAACCGTCGGGCCGTTAATCGTGCCCACGCGGCCACCCGCCCATTCGATCTGGGCGACTTTCTTGCCGCCGCGCTCGGCAGCCTGGGCCAGAGTTTCAGCCTGCAGCACGCCGGCGTCGAAAGCGGCAGTGCGGTTGCCGAAAGGCGCGCCGTTGATGTGGAAGGTATTATTGGTCGAGCCGTGCACGCCAGGCCAGGCGCCGGTTGCCAGGCTGTACCAGCCTGCGCCGGTGTTGGGCGGAGCCTGGGTGAGCAGACCGCCGTCAGCAGCCTGGGCGCCGTTTTTGAGAAATTTCGCCATGACGGGCATCTTGCCTTTTGCAGAGAATTGCGCTACCAGGTCCTGGCGCAATCCATCTGCGGCAAAAAAGATCACTTTTTCACCTTTTGAATGCCCTTCGCCGTTGGGCCCAGGGGGGGCAGCCAGTGCAGCCGCGGGTAGCAATGAAAATGAAATCGCCAAAGCGAATACTACAGAAAACACCTTTTGCAGCAAGGGTTTCTTCATTCTAATAAATCTCCTTTTTGGTTTTGGGTATCTGATTCAATTGGTTGGATTTAATGAACGAGACGAACCGGACGATCAGCTCAGTCATAGGCGAACGCGACTAAGCGCGCAAATATGGCCACCTACTAGCCATGTGCTTTGTAAATTGGAATGCAGTCCTGCTGGATGTTTGCACCTCCTATCCCTCCCAAATACTAAAAGTAACTCTCAATATCTGTTAATCCCCTAATTTTGGTCTACTATATCATAATTTATATCACGAAAATGGGACTTGTCAATGGTACTCGAGGGGGGTACTCGAGGGGGGATTTCAAGAGGTGTTACTACGTGCTGTGGAAAATGCAAGTCTCGCGATGACCATCGTGAGGTGAAGCAGGGCGACAGGGACCTCGAAAGTTGAACGTACAGGTTGGCAGGTGAATAAAATTCACCCGCCAACCTGTAATGTCGGAAGCATGCGTCCGGTCGCTATTTCGCCAGGACCGCTTCGATCCAATTCAGGATATCACACTCCACTTCCCCGCAGTTTGTCTCGTTCAGGATCTCGTGGCGCGCTTGCGGATAAAACTTAACCGTGATATCCCGTATGTCGTGCCCGCGGTAGCGATCCACCAGCTGGATCACCGAAGCAGTGTTTGCGCCAGCCGGGTCCTGATCGCCAGAAATCACCAGCAAAGGTAGGTTCTTGGGAATGCGCGCTTCGTTTTCTGGATCCCAGATCCTGGATGCGCCGCTGAACATATCGATCACCAGCCGGTTGCTGAACGGAAAGCCGCACCAGGGATCGTCGACATACTTTTTAACCTGGTCTTCATCCCGGGAAAGCCACTCTAGGCCGGTCTTGCCAGGCTCGAAAGGCTGGTTGAATGTAGCAAACATACCCGTGAAGATCGGTGACGGCGCATCGTCACCCTGTGCCTGGCAGAGTTGCTCGCCCATGGCAACGATAGCAGCCGGGTCGCCACCCAGTGAGCCGAAGGTGCCTGAAAGGATGGCCCCTTTCAGCTCGCTGCCCCAGTCCTGAATGTACTGTTGTGCGATCAGCGAGCCCATGCTATGCCCGAAAAAGAATACCGGCAGCCCAGGATTGTCTGCTTTGATAATCTCATTGAGCTGCCGCATATCCCTCAACATACCGTTCCAGCCGTCTGGTCCAGCGATGCCCGCCTGATCCAGTGTGCCAGCGGTCTTTCCGTGACCGCGATGGTCATTGGCATAAGCCACATAACCCGCCTCTACCAGACAGTGCCCGAAGCGCGCGTAGCGCAAGGCGTGCTCAGCCGCGCCATGGGCGATCTGCAGGGCAGCTTTGGGTTTTACCCCGCTTTCAGGCGCCCATTTATAAACGAACACCTGAGGTCCATCCGGAGATTTGAAAGTGAAGGTTGTACTCTGCATGGTATTTCTCCTTTCCAACAAGGTCATCATCAAGGCTGGTCAGTTTGGGAGATGATGGGCTGCTCGGCTGGCTCCTTGATCAAGCTGGCAGCGATCATCCCACCGATTGCTCCGAAGAGTGGGTAGAGGATCGCATCCGCAATTAAAAATCCGAAAGCAGAGGCAGCTATTTCCCAAAAACCAGTTCCTCTGAAAGGATTGTCGCCTCCTAACTGCAGGCCGCGCCAGATATTATCAAACAACCGAACCGAAATCGGACTGGTAATCGCATAAACCACCACCCCTACCAGGGCGCCAAAAAGACCGGCAAGCGCGCCTAACCCCGCGCCATGCCCGACGGTGGCGACTGGCCCACCGCGCTGAAAACGTTTATACAACAAAACCGCCAGAGCGCCGCCCAGCCAGGCAAATACGCACAGGATACAGTTGATCAGGTTGAGCAGGGGCAGGTTGCCTAGGACGCCTATCACGGCGCCGGCAATCAGGACAGACAATAAGAATGATCGAGTATTCATGGGGACCTCCAATGAAAGATGAGAGGAAACTTATTGGTAAAGTTATAGCACTGATTTAAAAGAAATACAACCAAGACCGAGTAGGGGAAAATCCCTGAGCGGTAGCCCTTTTGCTCCTGGACCAGTCAGGTAGACAACAATTCCTGTAAACTGGTAAAATTGTATCGCCGCAAACGAATCTACAAATACCCAGAGATAAAGCTGAGCTGCGCGACAATGTCGCATTGTGTGACGGCCTGAATCAACTCCGTGAACCAGGATCGCCCGGACTTACATGGCATGGAATCCTCAATAACGCAAACCTCCAGTCCGATTGCACCGCCACGACCTGCTAACGCGCCGCCAGCATTTCCACCTGCTGGCAAAGCCGACCGGCGCAGCCTGCAATTTGGACTGCGCCTATTGCTTTTTCCTGGATAAAGAGGTGCTTTATCCCGGTAGCAAGTTCCGCATGAGCGACACGGCACTGGAGCAGTATATCCGCCAGCTGATCGAATCTCACCAGGTGGACGAGGTTAACATCGCCTGGCAGGGGGGCGAGCCAACTTTGATGGGGCTGGAATTTTATCAACGCGCCATGGCACTGGCGGAGAAATACCGCCGTCCCGGCATGCGTTTTTTACATACTATGCAAACCAATGGCACCTTGCTGGACGACGAGTGGGCGGCTTTTTTCAAGGAGCATGACTTTCTAATCGGAATCAGCCTTGACGGGCCGCCTCAGCTGCACGATATTTACCGTCTGGACAAGGGCGGCCGGCCGACCTTTGACAAGGTGATGCGCGGGCTGCGGCTGCTGCAAAAGCATGGCGTCGAGTACAACGTGCTGACCACGGTCAACCGCGCCAACGCTGACTATCCGCTGGATGTTTACCGTTTCCTGCGCGACGAGGTTGGTACAACCTGGATGCAGTTTATCCCTGTTGTAGAACGGATCAACCCCGATGGGCTGACGCTCTACCAGGAGGGGACATCGGTTTCCGAACGCTCGGTGATGGCAGACCAGTTTGGACGCTTCCTGTGCGCCATCTTCGACGAGTGGGTGCGGCATGACGTGGGTAGCATCTTCGTTCAGACCTTCGAGGCAACGCTGCGTAACTGGCTGGGCATGCCGACCTCTGGCATGTGTGTCTTTAATGAAACCTGCGGTACAGGGCTGGCGATTGAGCACAACGGCGATCTCTATTCATGCGATCACTTTGTAGAGCCGAAATACCTGCTGGGCAATATTGAAGACAAACACATGATCGAGCTGGTCGCCTCGGACCAGCAGCTTAAATTTGGACAGGATAAGCGGGACAGCCTGCCGCGTTACTGCCAGGAGTGCGATGTGCGCTTCGCCTGCCATGGCGAGTGCCCCAAAAACCGCTTTATCTTGACGCCGGACGGGGAGGAAGGTCTGAACTACCTGTGTGCCGGATTCAAAGCTTTTTTCCACCATGTGGAGTACCCAATGAAGATCATGGCTGGTCTAATCCGGCGTGGTCACGAAGCAAAGGAGGTGATGGATGTTCTGGAGCGCGCCTTTGCAGGCGTGCATCGCAACGATCCCTGTCCCTGCGGCAGCAGCCGCAAGTTCAAGCAGTGTCATGGGCGGGTATACACCAGTCCGGACAATAAGGCATTACCTGAGCCGCAATCGCGATCAACGATAACGGTGAGATTGAGCGGTTGGATCATGGAAGGGGTAGCCAATGCTGCTCATTCAGCACTGGCAAGTCCACCATTCGACCAGTTTTTCTAATCAAAACAACTAAGGAGTGTGAACCATGCCCAACGGCAAACCGAATATCCTGATTATCTGGGGCGATGACATTGGCATCACCAACCTGAGCTGCTACAGCGATGGGTTGATGGGCTATCGCACGCCCAACATTGACCGCATCGCCAACGAAGGCATGCGTTTCACCGATTCATACGGCCAGCAGAGCTGCACTGCCGGGCGCGCTGCCTTCATCACCGGCCAAAACCCCTACCGCACCGGCCTCACCAAGGTGGGTATGCCGGGCGTCGGAAATTGGGCTGCAAGCCGAAGACGCCACTATCCCCGAGCTGCTCAAGCCGCTGGGTTATGCCACCGGCCAGTTTGGCAAGAACCACTTTGGCGACAAGAACAAATTCCTGCCCACTGCTCACGGCTTTGATGAGTTCTTCGGAAACCTGTACCATCTCAATGCCGAGGAAGAACCGGAGAACGTCGACTACCCACCGGAAGAAGACTTTCCCAATTTCAAGAAGATCTTTGGCCCACGCGGTGTCATGCACACCTGGGCCACAGAGACGGACGATCCCACCGAGCACCCACGCTGGGGTCGCGTGGGCAAGCAAAAGATTGAGGATACCGGCCCGCTGACCAAGAAACGCATGGAGACATGCGATACCGAGTTCTTAGCAGCAGCGCAAGACTTTATTAAGCGCGCCCATGGGAATGACCAGCCCTTCTTCGTCTGGTTTAACACCACCTGGATGCACTTCCGCGTCCACCCGCCTGAAGAGATCCTCGGCCAGGCCGGGCGCTGGCAGTCCTTTTATCACGATACTATGGTGGAGCACGACAAGCATGTCGGCCAGATGCTGGACCTGCTGGACGAGCTGGGCATCGCCGAAGACACCATCGTGATGTACTCCACTGACAACGGCCCGCACATGAACTCCTGGCCGGATGCAGCGATGACCCCTTTCCGCAACGAGAAGAACTCCAACTGGGAAGGCGCCTTTCGCGTGCCGGAGATGGTGCGCTGGCCGGGCAAGATCAAGGCTGGCACAGTCTCCAACGAGATCATCAGCCACACCGACTGGCTGCCCACCCTGCTGGCGGCGGCTGGCCAGCCGGATATCTCCGAGAAGCTAAAGAAGGGACACCAGGCTGGCGACAAGACCTTCAAGGTGCATATTGACGGGTAAAATTTCCTGCCTTACTTCACCGGCGAGGTGGAAAAGGGACCGCGCCAGGGCATCATCTACTTCTCCGATGATGGCGATCTGGTGGGGTTGCGCTATGACAATTGGAAGTTTGTCTTTGCCGAGCAGCGTGTCCAGGGCACAGTCCTGATCTGGGCAGAACCGTTTGTCTTCCTGCGCGTACCCAAGGTGTTCAACCTGCGTACTGACCCATTCGAACGAGCGGACATTACCTCGAACACCTACTGGGATTGGTTGATTGACCGCGTCTACCTGACCTATGCGGCGCAGTTTCTGGTCAGGGAGTTCCTGGAAACTTTCAAGGAATTCCCACCGCGCATGAAGCCGGCCAGCTTCAGCATCGATAAGGTGCTGGAAAAGATGGAACAGAGTTTTGACTATTAGTAGAAACACTGGCTGCCAGGTGCAACGCATGATCTTGATGCGTTGCACCTGCAGTTCCTCTCAATCGTGGTATGGGCAATCGAAAATCTCAGCCGGAAGGGAATTGGCGAAATTATGGGTGCGGTGAAGCAATTTTATGATCTGCACCCATATCCACTGCCAGTCGAAGATCTCGATCAATATCGCCAGCGCTGGCAGGATGAGACCCGCCGCCGGGCGGATTTTCATCTGCATTGGCCAGATAGAGCCTACCAGCCTGATCTGAAGGTGTTGGTTGCCGGCTGTGGCACGTCTCAGGCAGCCAAACATGCCCTGCGCCAGCCCGCCTCTCAGGTTGTCGGCATCGACATCAGCACGACGAGCATCCGTCACACCCAAGCGCTCAAACGCAAATACAAGCTATCCAATCTCGAGGTTTACGAGCTGCCAGTTGAGCGAGCCGCTGAGCTGGGCTGCTGCTTCGACAAGATCGTCTGCACGGGTGTGCTACATCACTTGCCTGATCCGGAAGCCGGGCTGCGCGCTCTCGGCGCAGTGTTGGAGCCAGACGGGGTGATGCACCTGATGGTTTATGCTGCTTACGGCCGGGCAGGCATCTATATGCTGCAGGAATACTGCCGCCGGCTGGGGATTGGCTATACCGACCCGGAGATCCAGGAACTGGCGCAAACGCTGGCGGCCTTACCACCACACCATCCGTTGAGGCGATTATTGGGTGAGTCGCCAGATTTTCACAGCAAAGCAGGGCTGGCCGACGCGCTGCTCCACCCCCAGGATCGTGCTTACACGGTGCCGCAGCTCTTTGAATTTATCGAAGACAGCGGGTTGAGATTCAGCCGCTGGGTGCGGCAGGCGCCCTACATGCCTAGCTGCGGGAGCCTGGCTGAGACGCCGCATGCTGCTCGACTGGCAAAATTGCCCCAAAAAGAGCAGTATGCCGCCCTTGAGTTGTTTCGTGGCACCATGCTACGCCATAATCTAATCGTCTACCGGGATAACAACAGCCGCGATCTGCCCCACTTCGATAACAACGGTTGGCTGGTCTACGTGCCGGTTCGCTTGCCAGAAGCGATCAGCGTGCAGCAACGGCTGCCTCCCGGTGCGGCCGCAGTGCTGATCAATCAGAACCATACCGACCCCGATCTGGCTTTGCCTGTCAGCGCTTCACAACTCCAGCTATTTGAAGCTATTAATGGCAAGCGGAGCATGGCTGAAATCATTGATCAGGTTTCACTGTCGGGCGGCGGTATCCCCAGCCAGCTCCATGAGCCGGCGCGCAGCTTTTTCGAGAAGATTTGGTGGCATGATCAGGTGGTTTTTGATGCGTCGCGTAAGGCAGATAGCCTATCGGCTTGACCGACCCAATACCTGCATGAATGGCGTGGATTGGGTCGGACAAGGCCAGATAAGGCCGACCAGGCCGGAGAAGCCAAATCGTTCTTTGAATTGGAGTCTAAATCTTGAACGGACCATTATCACTTTGGAACAATACGCCAGTTCGTCAAATTATCGCTGATTATGTCAGCGCAGTTGCCACGCCAGGCAGTCCGGATTTTGTCCCACCCGCCGAGCGGATTGCCACCTTTGATAATGACGGCACGCTGTGGTGTGAAAAACCCGCCTATATCCAGCTATTATTTGCCTTGCAGCGCCTCAAAGCGCTGGCTGTAGCCGATCCCTCCTTGCTGGAACAGCCCAGCTACAAAGCAGCTGTCGAAAACGATATGGCTTACTTCAACAGCCTGTATCCTGGCAATCTCACAGAATTTAGGCAATTACTCTTCGATACCCATGCCGGTATGACACAGGCGGAGTTTGAAGCTCAGGCGGTCGCGTTTCTATCCCAGGATTCACACCCGCGTTTCGGCATTCCCTTCAAGCAGCTTACCTACCAGCCGATGATTGAGCTGATCCGCTACCTGGAAGCGCGCGATTTTAAAGTCTTTATCGCTACGGCAGGTGGGATGAGTTTTGTGCGCACGGTGTCAGAAGAGATTTATGGGATCTCGCGGGAGCGCGTGATCGGCAGCAACACCACTTTTGAAACCCGCATGACCGATCAAGGGCTTGTGCTGGTTCGTAAACCCGGCCTGATTGAACCGATCGCCGAGGGTCCCGGTAAGCCGGTAAATATCGAGCTGCACATCGGGCGCAAACCTATTCTGGCGGCTGGAAATTCGGATGGCGATATCCACATGTTCTTGCACAGCCAGACCACTCCCTACAAATCACTGCAACTGCTAGTCCATCACGACGATGCCGAGCGTGAGTATGCCTATGATGGTGGAGCTGAGAAAGCGCTCCAGATGGCTGTTGAACACAACTGGAAATTGATCAGCATGAAGCAGGATTTCAGTCAGGTGTTCCCGTTAAGCTGAGGAAAGATAACATGAATGCACGATTGGCTTATTATGGGCTGTTGCTGTTGTTACTTCTGGAACTCGCCGCGTGTGTCCCCTCACCGGCCGTGTCTGAGGCCACGCTCACACCATCCCCGCCATCATCGGCTACCCAGGTCCAACCGGCAGAGACCCAGCAGGAACAAGTTAGCGACCCATTGCTGATCGCTCCAACCCTGGCGCCGACCGCAACTCCAGGTGTGATCTATTCGGTTGTTGAGCAAGTGGTAGGAACAGCTAACCTTGAAGCGTCTCGCATCCTTGGATTATCGGTTTCAGATTGGATCAATCTGGGGATTTCGTTGTTGCTGGTGCTCTTGACCCTGACATTGATTGCCAGGGTAATATTTTCCATTCTGAAAAAATTTACCAGGCGGACAGCGACGCCTTTGGACGAGATATATCTCGATTCGATCAAGCCCTATCTACGCTGGCTGTTTGGCGTCATCATCTTATATATTGCCACCGTACGACTGCAATTCCTCAGCCCGGAGATCAAACAGTGGCTGACGCAGATCTACTACATTGTGATCGTTAGCCTGGTTGTGATTGGCTTATGGAAGCTGGTGGATATATTCGCCTTGTGGTACCAGGATAAGGTAAAAGACCAGGGTGAAAGAGATGGCAAAGAAGCCGTTCTGCTGCTTGGCGAACGCGCGATGCGCGGCATGGTGGTCCTGGTTGGCCTGATGGTGATCCTGGATCACATTGGTTTTAATATCTCGGCGCTATTGACAGCTATCGGGATCGGCGGCCTGGCGCTTTCTCTGGCTGCCCAAGACACCATTGCTAATATGATCAGCGGCGTGATCCTCTTGATCGACCAGCCATTCCGCGCCGGCGATCGCATTGAAATTCAGGAGCTGAATACCTGGGGCGACGTGGTCAGCATAGGCTTGCGCAGCACGCGCATCCGCACGCTCGATAACCGGCTGGTTATTGTGCCGAATTCGAGCATCAGCAATAACCAGGTGGTTAACTATACCTATCCGGACCCGCGCTACCGTATCCAAACCGAGATCGGTGTGGCTTACGGGACAGATCTGCGCTTGGTGCGTGAGGTGATCACAGAAGCTCTGCAGGGAGTAGAAGGCGTCATCCCGGATATGCCGGTGGATATCTTATTCATGGAATTTGGCGATTCAGCGATGATCTTGCGGGTGCGCTGGTGGATCGAATCCTACATCGATGCCCGGCGCAGCACCGATCGGGTGAATGAGACCGTATACCAGGCGCTGGAGCAGGCGGGGATCGAGCTGCCTAATCCAATGATGACCGTGGAACTAAAGAAAACTAATCCATAAAGGGATCCACTGAGAAGATGATAAACAACCAGCTGCTGGATGTGATTCCAATTTGGGCTATATACGTCTTGACAGTCCTAATCTTGTTTGTGGCCACTGAAGCAGGCTTTCGATTAGGCAGGTTTGTCCAGAAACGCTGGCCGGATCAATCTGAATCAAGCGTTGGCGCGATGGTCGGCGCTGCTTTGGCCTTGCTAGGCTTCCTTCTGGCGTTTGTCGCCAGCCTGGCTATCGGTATTTTTAACGATCGGAGGCAACTGGTCATCTCGGAAGCCAATGCGATCGGCACAACCTACTTGCGAGCTGGCTATCTGGCTGAACCCGTTGGGGCTGAATCGCGCCAGCTTTTACGCGAATACGTCAATCTCCGCCTGGAGGTCCTTGATCCGGCAAAAATGACAGTAGCGATTGCCCGTTCGGAACAGATTCACGATGAGCTGTGGATGCGTGCTGAAATGGTAGCCAGAGAGAACCCTGGACCAACAGTCGCCCTTTATGTGTCATCGTTGAATGAGGTCATCGATCTGCACACTGAACGCCTGACTGCCGAGCTGGGCTTCCGGGTTCCGCCAATCGTCGTGTATGGTCTGTATGGCGTGGCAGTATTGACGATGATACTCCTGGGGATATACAACAGCTATCGAGAGAAACATAACCAGATTGCTCAGATCATTGTGGTACTGATCCTATCGGTCGTGTTTCTAATAATCGTCGATCTGGATCGCTCTTATGTAGGTGTGATCAAGATTCCGCAGGAAGCCCTGATGGATCTCCAGGAGAAACTCAACCTGACTCCCTAAGATGATGTGGGGAGTTTGAGGTTACGGTTCTCATTCGCCTTGGGAAGGTATCATCGCTTGGTTGAAGAAATCGCTCAGGCGCTGCCCGTACTCATCCGGGTACAGGTGAAAGGCGCCGGTGTGCGCTGCCTCGGGAACGATCCACAGGGAAGCCCGATCGCCAAGGGTTGTGGCGAACATTTGATTGAAGGCTGTTTCCAGTGCATTTTGGCCGGCAGCGATCAACAGAAACCGGGTAGTTTCGGATGCCATCATCAATTCGAGCAGCGGTTGGGGGGGCGCATCGCCTGAGAGCAGCCGGACTGTGGCATACATTACCCGGGCAGTATAATTGCGCACCAGCGGGCGCTCCAACTCCAGCGCCAGCAGTTCTTCTGTAGAGCGCCGGGTGGCGCCATCAGTAACGATAGCCTGAATCTCAGGATAGTCCCCCGCCGCGCCGAGCAGGATCTCACCGCCCATGGAGAGACCCAGCCCGCCGATTGACTGGACTTCGCTGCGTCCATGCAAGAAGTCAACTGCTGCTCCGACATCCCGGGTGCCTTGCCATCCCAGGCGATTAGTCTTGCCTTCGCTCTCTCCGTGTCCGCGCAGGTCGAGAGCCAGCACGCCATAACCCTGACCTGCCAGCATCTCAGCGTAGGGGCGCAGGCTCTCGCGCGAAGCTCCGGCACCGTGAATCAGGATGATCGCTGCGCCGTTTTCTGGGGGTCGGTACCAGGCTTCCAGCCTGACTCCATCTTCGGTTTCCAGTTTTACATGTTCGAAGCCTTCCGGTATACCCCCCACCGCCGCCCTTCCGGGAAGCACTGTATACACGCCCATTCCTATCGGCAGGACCAGGTATAGCAAGCCAATGGCTGCCAGCAGGAAAATCCCAAATCCCCGTAAAATACGCTTGAGATTGAATGGCTTGTGTGTCATAGTTTGATTACCTTGCAAAAGTGTTTAGCCGTTGGAAAGTGATTTGGGCGATAATGGGTTTAGCCCGATTTACATTGATCTTTTGAAAATTTAGCTGGTTGCAACCCATCGTTCTTGAACCGACAGACGGCAAGTGGCCTATTCTTATTATATTTGAAAGGAATGGAAACATTTCAGGTTATTTATCGTTAATGATAGTGAAGCCATTATTCTGTTCTCTTATAAAACAAGCAGACACAGATTTCCGGATAGTACTTATTCCGGATTGAATTTATCAAATATAAATTGTATGATCTCATCAGGTGCCAGGTTATCGAAACCTTTATCGTTTCGGTAACCTCCAGGGAGGCGAAATGTACTCATCGGTATCTTTCAACCAGATGGCTGAGCACGATCTGCAAGAATTCGAAGGCGATCTGAAGCGCTACCGCAGTGCCAACCGGCGCAGTATGTGGGTTGGTATCCTGACTCTGGGCGCGGTCCTGCTCTCGGCTTGCACTGTCTGCTCGGCGGTGGTCCTGCTCTTGCGCTGAGACCATCAAACCTCGAGATTTTACCCGATTTATTTCCGGAGGATACCCCCCGGATAGATTAGCCGCCCGTCCACGTGGGCGGTTTTTCGTTCCCAGACAAACGCAGGCGAATATCTGCCTGAATCTCCACAATCTCTCCTGGCTGTCTCCATAATTTCTCCACAATGGATTGGCATACTTCGGGTATGCAAAAAATCAGATCTTTAACGAAGAGCTCGCGGAGGTTGGCAAACACAGTTTGCTAAAAATCCTTCAAGAGCCTGGTGAGAGCTGAACGAAGCAAATTCATTGAGATGGAGGTAAACATGTCTCGGAGTGGTTCGATTTTGATCCGGCTGGTGGGAGTCTTGGTGTTAGTGGGGGTGTTATTCGCAGTGGGCGCGCTGGCATTCCAGGCCGGGCAAGCGCGAGGGGTTGCACTGGGGTTGACTGTCTCGGGCGGCGAGGTGTCTGCACCGCCAGCCGGGGTGCCCGGTTTCGGCCCCAATGGTATGCCGGTTACCAGTTATTGGGCCTGGCCGCATTTCGGTATGTTTCCGGCACCCTTCCTGGGTCTGTTGTGCATGTTTGGGTTAGGCCTGACTTTCCTGTTTGCCCTGGGAGCGATTTTCCGGCCGCGGCGCTGGCATGGCTACGGGAAGACTGGTAAGCCGGGCGACTCAAACTACGCTGATTGGCATGCAGCCTGGCATGGCTGGCATGGCGGACCACCGCCCTGGGATAAAGAAACCCCGCCGGAACCAACTGGCCCGGCTGAGGAGCCGACATGAGATTAGTAGGATGTAATCCACCAGGGTAACCAGTACAAGACTTCGGAAGTTTTCAAAACTCCCGAAGTCTAAAGTTTTGGAGGTAAACTTAGCATATGCATGAGCGTATTCTGGTGGTTGACGATGAGGCCAAGATCGTCAAGCTGGCGCAGGATTATCTGGAGAGGGACGGCTTCCGCGTGCTCAGTGCAGGGGACGGGTTGACCGCATTGGCATTGGCACGGCGAGAGAAGCCTGATCTGATCGTGCTGGACTTGATGCTGCCAGGCATGGATGGCTGGGAGGTGTGCCGGGCGCTGCGACGCGAGTCAGAGATGCCGATCATCATGCTGACGGCGCGGGCTGAGGAAAGCGACCAGATCGTTGGATTGGAGCTGGGGGCAGACGATTATGTGACCAAACCTTTCTCGCCGCGGGCACTGGTGGCACACGTGCGGGCGGTACTGAGGCGAGCCCGGGGAAGGGTGCAAACTCCCAACCAGATCGAGCAGGGTGGCCTGATGATTGACCTGGTCGGTCACAGAGTAGAGCTGGACGGGGGTGAGCTGCACCTGACGCCGAACGAATTTAGCCTGTTGGCAGCGCTGGCGGGGCATCCAGGGCAAACGCTGACCCGGGAACAACTGCTCGATGAGCTGCATGGGGCGGCTTACAACCGCTTTGACCGCAGTGTCAATTCGCATATCAAGAACTTGCGTCGCAAGCTAGAAGCCAACCAGACTGAGCCGCGCTTCATCGAGACGGTGTATGGTGTTGGCTACCGCTTTATTGAGCCTGATGAATAAAAAAAATTGGCAAGGCTGGCAAGGCGGCCCACCCCATCGACCGGATTGGGACTGGTCGAGCTATCGCCCCCAGGACTGGGAGCGCCGGCGCCGTTTCTATTCGCGTCGCCTGAGATGGGGTTGTGTTGCCTTCTTCCTTTTTTTCACGGCTGCCCTCCTGATCGTCTTCGCGCTGGTGTATGGTCCGCTCTCGGATTGGTTGCGTACCCCAGGCTGGGTGCTAATAGGGTTGTGTGTGGTATCGCTGTTGTTAACTTTGCTTGCAGCGCTGGTCGGTGGCTGGGCATTCCGGCGGGTAGGGCGGCCGACCTTGGACGTGCTGGCCGCCATCGATGCGGTAGCGGCTGGGGATTTTGGTGTGCGGGTGCGAGAGGATATCCCTGGCGAGTTTGGCAGACTGGCGCAGCGCTTTAATTACATGGTCGCCGAGCTGGAGCGGGCGGAGCAGCAGCGCCGTAACCTGACTGCCGATGTGGCTCACGAGCTGCGCAACCCACTGCACATAATTCAGGGCAATCTGGAGGGGATGCTGGACGGGGTGTATCCTGCCTCTGCGGAACAGATCGAGGGGACACTGGAGGAGACGCGCCTCCTGGCGCGGTTGGTGGATGACTTGCAGACACTGTCGCTGGCGGAGGCAGGGCAATTACCCCTACACAAGATAACCTTCTCCGTTGAAGACTTGCTAGCGGATGTGGTGACCAGCTTCGGTGGGGCGGCTGAAGAGGCAGGGGTTGAATTGCGTATAGACATCCATAAAGAAGGAGGCGGTCTTGATCTCAACGCCGACCCGGACCGCATGGACCAGGTACTCTCGAATTTAGTGGCCAATGCGCTGCGCTACACCTCCGCTGGTGGGCGGATCACACTCAGCGCTGAGGCAGTTCCAGGCGGCATTAAGTTGCGTGTGGAGGATACCGGCGCAGGCATTTCACAAGATGACCTGCCTTACGTGTTCGATCGCTTCTGGCGTGGCGATCGGGCACGGATTCGCCTGGGGGGAGAGGGCAGCGGGCTGGGGCTGGCGATCGCCCGCCAGCTGGTGCAGGCTCACGGAGGGCGGATCAGTGTGGAAAGCCAGGTGGGATCAGGGACACGCTTTGTGATCGATCTGCTTGGAGTTCAGTAAGAAAAAGCAGTCGTTCTTGCCTTTGAAGGCTATTATCACCGACCGATATGCACTAGCTCGCTGGTGCCTTCACCCAGGATATGGGTGTCCAAGAGACCGCTCATCCCCGAGTGAAACCGGAAAATTGTTGGAAATCAAACTCAACGGAATATAAACGGCATCACCAGAATAACGAACAGGCTCCAGCTTACGTAGAATACCGCTCCCAGGCTGAAGACAGCCTTAATACGCTCGTTCCAGGGCTGTGCGTTGCTGATCAACAGGCGGATGAGGATCAGCACCAGCAAAGCAATGTTAATCACGTTCCAGCCGATCATGGTCAGGCGGTTGATTGTGATTGCACCTGTGACAGTGCGGTATAGGATGGCAGACAAGGCATACAGGCTGACCAAAGTTGCCAGGATGGATATTGCGATAATACCGCTGCGCAAGGCTGAGCCCAACCGGGGAGAGAGCTCTCCAAGCTTGATCGGCGTCACCCCGACCAGAAGACCCATGATCGCAAATAACATGGCGTTGTAGATGATGAGCAGGTCGCGGTTCTTGAAGGGTTGAAAGAAATTGAAGGGGATCACAAAGATATATACCACCAATACTCCCAGTGTGAGCGGTAGAAGCAGGCGCATCATCGTCCCGATGAATTTGCTTAAACCCTGGGTGAAATCCTGATTTTTTGGCTTCGCAAAGGGATCGTAGATCGTTGCCACTGCGATAACCGGGATCATTCCGGCCCCACCAGCGGCGATAAACCGGATCAGTACTTCGGGCAACTGGATGCTCAAGGCTTCGAACATGCCCATGGTGATACCCCCGAAGATCACCCCGGCAATGAGGTAGATCCCGCCGACGATGAACACCTCCAGGGATTTCATCAGGAAGGCGAAGCGGCTATCGTTGTCAGAAACCAGACCCACCAGAGCCACCCCCACCCCGGCCCAGGCCAGCAGGGCCAGGTGCAACGCTGCAAGGATCTGATAATCCATAGAGGTCTGCATAGCCACCAGGTATGTCAATAGGATAGCAGCTGCCACGATGAATGCCAGTCCGATGCCCACTATCAGGCTGCGCCGGTAATTCCTGCGAGCGGTGAATGCCAGAAATGCGATGACAAAGCCCGCCGTGATGGGCGCGGCTAACAATGCCAGCCAGGGCACCTCGTGGATAAAGGTCAATCCCGGGGCTGACAAGGCCCACAGAGTCAGCCCGTTGAGAATAGCGAGTGGGATTGCCAGCTTCCAGTTGGCGCTGATCCCTTCCCACCGCCGGGGCTCTTCGTTGGTGTTTTGTAAGCGGTAATGCCAGGCTTGTAGTAGCAGGTTATCTGGCTCGTCGGAGTAGCAGGCGTTCAGGTCTGCCGAGAACTGGCCCATTTCACGCCTGCTGCGCGCCGCCTGGAACATCGCTTCTAATTGCTGCGGGTTGTTTTTGTTGTCCCTAATTTCCTGCAGAGAAGACATAGGTAGACCTCCGATCCGGAACTTTAGATGGCAAAACATTAATAATATACGCGAGGACTCCCTTTTTTTCAAGCACTCAAGTGCATAATCTATCTGTTCAGGAGGCAATTAAGCGGAATCACACCGCATTCAATTTTCTGAGGTTTGCTTGGCTCCAATTTTCCTCCGCGTACCCATGAGACCGCACTCGCAATTGCTTGCTCCAGAGTCATGCCCTTTGCCTTTTCCCACGCAGCCTGGAAAGATGACTAGTCCAGCTGCTCGCGGGCGCGCCAGGCCGGCGGGAGCAGCGGGCTGGGGCTGGCGATGGCTCGCCAGCTGGTGCAGGCCTACGGGGGGCGGATCAGCGTGGAGAGCCAGGTAGGATCCGGGATACGCTTCGTGATCGATATGCCAGAGGTTCTGGATGAAGAAGTTAGTGGGTAGGGGTAAACTGGTTCTGGTGGGTATCGGATATCACCGATCAATGCGGGATCATGTAGCCCAATCCTTTTCAATCTGTCCGATGATCTTTACCGCGCGGGCAATTCCATCTTCCGCCTGAATTTGTTCCCCCAGCCTGGCAGCTCGTTGGTGCATGTCTTTATCGGACACTGTAATTTGGATGGCTCTTGCGAGCCGCTCGACGGTTAAATTTTTCCGTTGAATAGGGTCTGGTCCAACGCCTAAGTCTGCAACTCGCTGACCCCAAAAGGGTTGGTCGCCAAAGAAAGGAACGATAACAGAAGGAACACCTGCTCTAAGACCGGCGGCGGTAGTGCCAGCTCCACCATGATGAACGACGGCAGCCATACGGGGGAATAGCCATGCATGGGGGACAGAGTTGATCATGAATAACTGTGTCTGGTAAATCTGAGCCTTGCAGACCACCCCATCCGGATAGCAATATCGCCCTTTGATGACTTCGTCTTAATGCCTCCAGGACCAGATCGGCCGTTTCCACTGGATTTCGATTGCTCATACTTCCAAAGCCGATGTACACTGGTGGAGAACCGGAGTCAAGGAAATCTGTTAATTTGGAGGGTGGAATCCAATCATCCGATTCTTCCAGGAACCAGTAACCAGTCACATGAATGTTTTCATCCCAATCAGTTGGGGGTGCTATGACTGATGGGCTGAATCCATAAAGAATGGGCAGACCACGCGTCCGAACCGAATTATAGGGTCCGAAGAATGGTGCGAGTGGCATCTTGAGGACTTCTTGCCTGGCGATCTTATCTGCTGACCTGAAACCCTGCCACATGACTTGACGGGTTAGCTGGTGGGAAAAGCGATTCAATGAACCCCCAAACCAGGCTGGCTGTTTGGAAACCAGCACGCTGGCAAATTCCTGGGTAGGAGTAAAGGGGAGTAAATAGGCCTGGAGAAGGGGGATATTCAATTTATCGGCAAGCGCAAGGCCAATGTAAACGCCTCCCATGCCGGCGAGAAGCAAATCCATGCCCTGACAGGCGGCTAAACCAGCTTCTGCCAATCGAATAGCACCGCGCTGTGCTTCTTTTGCCATCTGCGCCATCAAGGATAGGAAATTTCCTTTCTCAATTCGTGCCTGCATCTTATTTTCTTGAACGACGGCTTGCACATCATGCTCAACTGGCCAAAATTCTAGCCCATGTGAGGTGACCAGTTCTTCAAAATTTTGATGAGACACGAAACGCACCTTGAATCCCGCGTTAATTAATCCTTTACCTAAGGCGATATAGGGTTGTACATCGCCTCGACTTCCGGTGCCGACGATTGCAATTTGCATGAAGGCCAAACTCCTTTGTTGATGTGTGATGGGGTGAGTGTGAGATGTCTGATATAGAAATGATCTGGAATATTTTACCTGTCTCTAATAAGATTTAGACATTTCGTTGATAACTTGTATATGTGGTCGTGATATAGTACCCATGGTATCCCTGGGTATTGAATTCCAGGAAATGCAATTTTTCCATTATTTTATTGGTAAGGAGTTAATCCTATGGATTTGAACAAATACACCCAAAAATCACAAGAGGCGATCCTGGCTGCCCAGCAGCTGGCAGGGGAGCTTCACCATCAAGCGATTGAGCCGGCGCATCTGTTGCTGGCTTTGCTGCGCCAGGAGGACGGCGTTGTCCCGGCACTTGTGACCAAAGTGGCGGGCAGTGTGCTCGGACTGCGCCAAGAGCTAACCCAGGAGCTGGACACCCATCCCAAGGTATATGGGGATACCGGCGAGGTGGGGCTGGCACGAACGACAGCGGACGCGCTGGCAGCTGCTGAACGCTACGCCAAGGGGATGCAGGATGATTATGTCTCGACAGAGCATATCCTGCTCGGCCTGACGGAGAGCCCCGAGGGCAAGCGCCTGTCGCAGTTCGGGCTGACCAAGGATGCCGTTTTGAAGGTCCTGCATAGCGTGCGTGGGGCGCAGCGCGTTACCACGCAAACCCCGGAGAGCACCTACCAATCGCTGGAGAAATACGGGCGTGACCTGACCGCCCTGGCTCGCCAGGGTAAGATGGATCCGGTGATCGGGCGCGACGAGGAGATTCGCCGTGTGGTGGAGATCCTCTCCCGGCGCACCAAGAACAATCCAGCCCTGATCGGCGATCCGGGCGTGGGTAAGACCGCCATCGTTGAGGGGCTGGCGCAGCGCATCATCAACGGGGATGTCCCGGAAGGGCTTAAGCATAAGCGTTTGGTGCAGCTCGATATGAGCGCCCTGGTGGCTGGCGCCAAGTATCGCGGCGAGTTCGAAGAACGCCTGAAGGCCGTGCTGCAGGAGATTGCCGATGCGGCTGGCGAGATCATCTTATTCGTAGACGAGATGCACACAGTGGTCGGTGCGGGGGCTGCCGAAGGCGCCATGGACGCTGGCAACATGCTCAAGCCCATGCTGGCGCGCGGCGAGCTGCATCTGATCGGCGCCACCACCACCGATGAGTACCGTAAGCATGTCGAGAAAGACCCGCCCTGGAACGCCGTTTCCAGCCCGTGCTGGTGGAAGAGCCCAGTGTAGAAGAGACGATCAGCATCTTGCGTGGGCTCAAAGAGCGCTACGAAGTCCATCACGGTGTGCGCATCACCGATTCGGCGGTCATCGCTGCAGCAACCTTGTCCAACCGTTACATCACCGACCGGCATTTACCAGATAAGGCCATCGATCTGATCGATGAAGCTGCCGCCCGCCTGCGCACCCAGATCGACTCCAAGCCGCAGGCTCTGGATGAGGTTGACCGCGCCATCATGCAGTTGGAGATCGAGCGCGAGGCGTTGAAAAAGGAGAAGGATAAGGCCTCCAAGGAGCGGCTGGAGAAACTGGAGCGCGAGCTGGCGGATCTGCGTGAGCAGTCCAGCCAGCTACATGCCCGCTGGCAAACCGAAAAGGGCGCTATTGCCGAGCTGCGCAGCGTCAAAGGGCAGATCGAGCAAACCCGGCTTGAGATAGAGCAGGCAGAACGCCGCGCCGAGCTGGAGAAGGTGGCCCGGCTGCGCTATGGCACGCTGCGCGACCTGGAAGGCCGCCTGGCAGACGGCGAGCGCCGATCTGAAATCCCTGCAGACCGATGGGGCGCTCTTGAAAGAGGAAGTTGATGCTGAGGAGATTGGGCAGGTAGTCTCGCGCTGGACGGGTATCCCGGCGGCGCGCTTGCTGGAAGGCGAGATGGAGAAACTGATCCACATGGAAGAGCGCCTTCATCAGCGCGTGGTCGGGCAGGAAAGCGCCCTGCATGCTGTCGCCAATGCGGTGCGCCGCTCGCGCGCCGGGCTGCAGGATCCCAACCGCCCGATCGGATCGTTTATCTTCCTGGGTCCGACGGGCGTGGGGAAAACAGAGCTGGCGCGTGCCCTGGCTGGATTCCTGTTTGATGACGAGCGGGCTATGGTGCGCATCGATATGAGTGAGTATCAGGAAAAGCATACCGTCTCGCGCCTGATTGGAGCCCCACCTGGTTATATTGGTTACGACGAAGGCGGACAGCTCACCGAGGCCGTTCGCCGCCGCTCTTACAGCGTGGTGCTGTTTGACGAGATTGAGAAAGCCCACCTGGAAGTGTTTAATGTCTTGCTGCAACTGTTGGATGAAGGCCGCCTGACCGATGGTCACGGGCGCACGGTGGACTTTCGCAACACGGTGGTGATCATGACCAGTAACCTGGGCAACACCCTGTGGGAAGGCGGACGCCAGGTGAGCCGGGACGAGATCACCCCCGTGCTGCAGGCGCACTTCCGGCCGGAGTTTCTCAACCGTATTGATGAGATTGTTGTTTTTCACCCGCTTTCTAAAGAACACCTGGCGGAGATTGTCGATATCCAGCTGCGCCATGTGGCTGCGCGGCTGGCAGAGCGCGGCTATACCCTGGAAGTCAGCGAAGCTGCCCGTGAATACTTGGCCGAGGTGGGTTACGATCCGGACTATGGCGCTCGACCGCTCAAGCGAGCCATCCAGCGCGAGCTGCAGGACCCGCTGGCGCTGAAAATACTCTCTGGAGAGTTTCATGAAGGCGATACGATCCAGGTTGAGCGTGGTCCAGAAGGGCTGATCTTCACATCAATGGTGGAGGGGGAAATGGTCAATGAATAATGTGGATTAGTCAGACCGTAGTTGGATAGGATAATGCGAAAGGATGCAGTGATTTAAGCAGGATCGCTGCATCCGATTTATTACCTTGACGCATTGCCCATTTTATTATAATATTATCAAAAATATTATAGTTAATAGCCAGGAGGTTACCAAATGGTAGAAGCGTATGCATTCCCAGAATTTCTAGTTGATACAGCCTGGGTAGCGGAACATGCGAAAAACTCGCATGTGCGCATCGTCGAGTCGGATGAAGACGCCCTGTTGTATGAGATCGGCCATATCCCCGGAGCTGTCAAGGTTGATTGGTTTACCATGCTCCAAGATCCTGTGCGCAGGGATTTCATCACCGGGCCTGAATTTGCACAGATGTGTTCCAATTTGGGCATCTCGAATGACACCACCGTAGTTTTTTATGGTGACAAAAGCAACTGGTTTGCCACTTATGCACTCTGGCTGTTTGATTATTACGGCCATGAGCATTTGCGCATCATGAACGGCGGGCGAGCCAAGTGGGAGCAGGAAAATCGACCCCTGGTCAAGGAAGTCCCTTTCTATGCCAAAACCAGCTACACGGCGCAAGAGCCCGATCAGACGATACGCGCCTTTCGGGATGATGTAATGGCTCATATCCGGGTCGGCAAGCCGCTGGTGGATGTGAGATCGCCCAAGGAGTACAGCGGTGAGCTGATCCACATGCCCAATTATCCGCAGGAGGGGGCCACGCGCGGCGGACATATCCCAGGGGCGCAGAACATCCCCTGGGCTCAGGCTACCAATGAATCGGATTCCACTTTCAAGTCGGCGCATGATTTGCAGCAGTTATACCAGAGTCGTGGCATCACACCTGACACAGACATTATTGCCTACTGCCGGATCGGCGAACGCAGCTCGCATACCTGGTTCGTTCTCAAATACCTGCTTGGCTACCCACGGGTCAAGAACTATGATGGTTCGTGGACCGAGTGGGGTAATCTGGTGAACGCGCCCATTGAGAAATGACCTCATTCCGAAAACAACCTATATGAACAGTGTAAATGCGAGCTTGCCTCCAGCCCTCCAATCAATTATCGAGGATTTCCAGCTCAGTGAAGGCCGGGAAAAACTGGAACTCTTGCTGCAGTATGCGGAGGAGATGCCGCCCCCACCGGAATGGCTGCAGGCAAAAATCAGCGAAAGGGAAGCGGTGCCAGAATGCATGACGCCCGTATTCATGCAGGCGGACGTCCAGGATAACCAGATGCATTTTTACCTGGATGTTCCCCAGTCGTCGCCTACTGTGCGTGGCTTCGCTACCCTGCTGCTGAAAGGCCTCGACGGCCTTAGCCCCGAAGAAATCCTGAAGATCCCGAATGATTTTTATCTGGACATGGGATTAGAGCAAGTCCTCACTCACCAGCGGTTGAACGGAATTTCAGCTATTCTGGCTCATATGAAGCTGCTGGCGATGAAGGTGGTAACAGCCTCATCATAGGTAAACAAGTCCCAACCAAATGATTGGTATGGTTGGGGAAAAGTTTTTGTTTTTACTGGAATTTGCAGGACTGTCTCCGCAAATTCCAGTAAAATTTTAAATACTATCAAGGAAGAGGAGATTCATCAGAGCACAAGGGTCGAAGAAGGGGATTGATCAAAAGTAATATAAAAACCATACTATTAATGTATTGACAATACTGTATAATACATAGTATAATGTGAAGCATGAGTAATGAAATCGAATTGGATGACTTGCACGAAAAGCTAACTCAAGAGCTGCGCCGCGGGGCGCTGTCCCTGGCGGCGCTGGCCTGCCTTCAGCAACCAAAATATGGTTACGCATTGATCGATGAGCTGGCCCAGCGCGGGCTGGAGATCGATCAGGGCACGCTCTACCCGCTGCTCAGGCGGCTGGAGGAGCAGGGACTGTTACAGAGCGAATGGAAGGTGGAGGGCTCCCGTCCGCGGCGCTATTATGTGATCAGCCCGTCGGGAAAGGAGCTGCTTACGGTTTTAAGAAATGATTGGCGACAGATGGCAACCGTGATGGAGGAATTGCTGAGATGAGCAAATTGAGTGCCATCCCGAACACCGTCCTGAGCCTTGTCCAGAGTGAAGGATCAGCGATGGAGGTGTGAGAACTCTCCATACAATCAGGGTTAAAGCTCAAAGAATGACAGGATAATTACGGAGGTTATCATGGAACTTATAGATCGCTATGTACATGCAGTCGGACGGCAACTCCCGCGCAATAAAAGAGCAGATATTGAGGCCGAGCTGCGCTCAGCGCTGACGGACAGCCTCGAAGCGCGCAGCCAGGGTGAACCGACCCAGGATCAGGTGGTGGTGGTGCTCAAGGAGTTCGGTCAGCCGGAAAAGGTGGCCGCTTCCTACTGGCCAGAGGGTCAGTACCTGATCGGTCCACGCCTATTCCCGCTGTTCCGCATGGTGGTGGGCATCGCTCTGACGGTGTTCGTGGTCGTGCAGCTGGTGCTGTTCGGCGTCACCGCGGTGTTCAGTCCCGGAGCGCTGCCTAGCATCGAATTCTTCAGTGATCTGATCAACAGCGCTTTCATGGCCTTTGGCGTGATCGTGATCGTTTTCGCCGTGCTGCAGCGTTTCGATGTGCGGCCGGATATGGAGAAGGAGGATTGGAATCCGCTGGATCTGCCCGCCGTCGAAGAAAAAGATGACATCAAGACGCACCGATCTGGTAGTCGAGATGATCTTTAGCCTGATCTTCCTGGCGATCCTGATCTTCCTGGGGGACAAGATAGGCTTTATCGTCCACCCAGGGGCAGTGATCTTCCTTAACCCGGTGCTGCCGGCTTACATCCCGCTGATCATCCTGGCTTTGCTGCTCAGCCTCGGGCTGGATGTGTTCCTGTTGTGGCGCGGGCGTTGGGAGATCTGGTCACGGCTGGCCAAGATCGGGTTGAACCTGCTCGGGATCGGCATCCTGATCGTGCTGCTCACCAGCCATAACGCCTGGCTGGTCGCGCAGGGGGCGGGTGGGTTCCTGTCGGTGCTGGATACCCTGGAAGCGGGAGCATTCTCGGATGAACAGATAGTCCAGATCATTGGCATGCAGGCCTTCCGTATGGCTTTCATTATCGCCCTGATCGCCACGGTGGTGGATACGGTTAGACAGGCTTACCACCTGGTGAGGCGGCTGGCGGGCGGGAAGTAAAAAAGAAAGGCATGCCAACCAAATATCCTCTCCCAGCACCCATTGTTCCCGGCCTGGCGGCTGACTTGCTGCTGGGCCGGCGGCGTTCTTTACGGTCGGATGCGCTGCGGATTATCGCTCAATTGAGACCACGGCTGCGGGTGTTGGGGGAGGATTTTATTCCCCGGGGCGGGCCTTGCCTGATAACAATCAACCATTACACGCGGCCAGGTATGCCAGCCTGGTGGCTGGTGCTGGCTGCCAGCGCCTGTGTGCCGGCTGAGATCCACTGGATCATGACCTCCGCCTGGACTTTCCCGGATGCACTGCGCCTCCGGCTGGTTACGCCTGTGACGCGCTTCCTTTTCCGGCGGATGGCGCAGGTCTATGGGTTCACCAGCATGCCGCCTATGCCGCCTGCCCCGCAGGATGTTGAAGAAAGCGCCCGGGCAGTGCGCCAGGTGCTGGCATACGCCCGGCGGGTTGAATGCCCGGTCATCGGGCTGGCGCCAGAAGGCCGGGATGCTCCCCATGAGCAACCGGGTGTCCTGATCGAGCCGCCGCCCGGGGTAGGGCGCTTTGTGCTGCAATTAGCCCACCTGGGATTACCGATCTCTCCGGTTGGTGTATATGAGGGGGCAGGAAACCTGTGTATTCGCTTTGGGGAATTGTATGAACTTGGAAACCCCCAAGGAAATACGGCAGAGCAACGCGACCGGCAAGCCAGTCAAGCCGTTATGTTGCGCATAGCCACGCTTTTGCCCCCGGAGCTGCGCGGGAATTACTGATCGGTAGTTGTAGAAATTCGGTTTTTCAATGGTATCACTTATGGATTTCTTTTCGCGCATCCCACTTCAATTTTTGTTTATTCGTTTACTTTATTTATTGCTTCCCGCTCTTTCGCGAGATGAATAAATACATCCTCCAGGCTGGCTTCTCCCGCTCGGATGACCTGCATCTTCAACCCAGCCTCTTCCATAGATTGCCTTAAGCTTGCCATTTCCACCCCTTCTTTCACGATCACTCGCAGGTGATCGCCGGCCAGCGCGGCGCGCAACACCAAAGGGCTGGCCTCCATGGCTGACAGGCCGGTTAGCAGCGGCTCGACGGTAACCTCGTATACCTCACCTGGGACGAACTTCTCTTTGAGTGCCAGAGGAGTATCAATTGCCAGCAGTCTGCCGGAGCGCATCATGCCCACCCGGTTGCAGTATTCTGCTTCGTCCATGTAATGGGTGGTCACCAAGACGGTAACCCCCTGCGCTGCCAGATCGTAGATCAAATCCCAGAAGGCGCGGCGGGCATTGGGGTCGACGCCCGAGGTGGGCTCGTCCAGGAAGAGCAGGCGCGGGCTGTGTACCAGAGCGATCCCCAGCGCCAGGCGCTGCCGCCATCCGGTGGAAAGCTCGCGCGTCAGGTCGTTTTCGTGCCCGGTCAGTCCCACATGCGCCAGTGTGTCCTGAATGCTGGGCTTATCGTTGATGCCGTACACCCCGGCATAAAATCGCAGGTTCTCCCACACGGTCAGGTCGTCATACAGGGCGAACTTCTGCGACATATACCCGCAGCGGGCGCGAATCTGCTCGGATTGGGTGGCGGAGTCGAAGCCCAGCACGCTGGCCTTTCCATCATCAGGCTGCAGCAGCCCCAGCAGCAACCGAATGGTGGTAGTCTTGCCGCAGCCATTTGGTCCCAAGTAACCCATGATCTGGCCGGGTTGGATCTCGAATGATACGTGATCCACAGCCACAAAATCGCCAAAGCGGCGGGTCAGATTGTCAACATGGATGGCGGGCAGATCCATATCAATTCTCCCTGGTTGCCAGGTCAATGAAGACATCTTCCAGCACCGGTGGAATAAGGCGCGCCTCATCGAATTGCCCACCGCCCTGCGGAATTGCCACTCTAAGGCGATCTATTATCGCAGTGGCGCGAGGTTCTTTCAGGCGCAGGTGCAGGCGGTCGCCAAAAGTGCGCACGTCTTCCACATCCGGATCCATGTCGGCAATGCGGCGCAGCAGGGGCAGGGGAGCCCCACGCAGCTCGAGGATGCGCCCGCTCAGGCTGGCGCAGAGCTCGCCCGCGCTGCCTTCGGCGATGATCTTGCCCTGGCGCATGAAACCGACCCGCTGGCAGCGGCTGGCTTCATCCATATAGGGAGTCGAGATCAGCACGCATACCCCATTCTCTACTGCAGATGAAACCATCCCGATGATCAGCTGCCAGAAATCCTGGCGGGTAACCGGGTCGACACCGGTGGTAGGCTCATCCAGCAGCAGCACGCGCGGCCGAGTTACCAGGGCAGCCGCCAACCCGAGCTTCTGGCGCATCCCGCCCGATAGCTGACCGGCGCGCCGGTCTTTAAATTCGGCCAGGTCGACGAACTCCAGGATTTCCATGCAGCGCGGCTGCCATTCATTCGGTCGCAGGCCACGCACTTCAGCAAAGAAGCGGATGTTCTCCAGCACGGTCATATCCGCGTACAGCGAAAAACGCTGCGACAGGTAGCCGATTTGACTGCGGGCTTGCTCGGTTTGCTTTTGGATATCGAAACCAGCGATGGTTACCTGACCCGCATCCATTTTTAGTGCACCTACCAGCAAGCGGATGGTGGAGGTCTTACCGGCTCCATCTGAACCAACCAAACCATAGATTTCACCGGCGCGCACCTGCAGATCAACGCCATCCACCGCGATGACGCTGCCGGTGCGGCGGCTGTGAAATGTTTTCACCAGCCCTGTAGCCTGAATCAAGGTACTATCCATGCCCTCAGCCCCAGTTTTATTTAAAGACAACATCGGCTGGCATGCCGGCTTTTAACTTTTCATCGGGGTCGTCCACTCTGAGCTTAATGGCGAAAACGGTATTTTTGCGACCTTCCACGGTCTGCACGTTGCGCGGGGTAAATTCAGCCTGGTCGGCAATGTTCTCCACGGTCGCCTCGAAGCGCTCGCCGGGGAAGGAATCAACGCTCACCTCGGCCGCCTGGCCAAGCGAAAGCTGGCCGTACAGGTCTTCAGGGATGTAGACGGTGATGGTTTTGTCATCCTGGCGGCCAAGCACCAGCAAGGTGGCGCCGGCAGTGGCAGTCTCGCCGGGCTCAGCTGAGACAGAAAGCACCACACCATCGAAGGGGGCAAGCAGCACCAGCTTGGTGAGCTGTAACTCGAGCGTATCTACGGCTCGCTGGGCGCTTTCAACCTGGGCTTGAGCTGCAGCCAACTGCTCAGCGCTCGGTCCGGCTTTGGCTGCCTCCAGGCGGGCTTCGGCTGCAGCCAGGCGCGCTTCAGCCAAGGCCAGGGCTTCGGGGTCGGGACCGTTGCTTACTTTCTCCAGCTCCGACTGCGCATCCACCAGAGCAGCTTCAGCCAACCTGACATTCGCATCCGCCAGGTTCACGTCGATCTGGTTGGCGTTGCCTAGCAGATTATTCAAGCGGGTGACGGCTGCATCGTAGGCGGTCCTGGCATTGGCGATCTCGATCTGCATCATAGCCTTGCTGACGGTCTTTTTTACGTATTTTAGGATGCGCTGGGCGTCTTCTTCCGCTTTTTCAAGCGTGTCTTCTGCGATGACCACCTGGGCGCGCGCCCTTTCGATATCTTCGGCGTCAGCTGCGCCGGTCAGGCTCTCCAACCGGTCACGCGCCTGGTCGAGCGCCTTATCCGCAGCCGCCACGCTCTGCTCAGCCTGAGCTTTTGAAAGGCTGGCGGTATCATTCAGGGTCTGCAATGTCTGGCGGGCATTGATTTGCTCCAGCTCGGCGGCAGTAATAGCCGCCTGGCGCTGCTCAGCAGGTGTGCCAGCAGCCACCAGATCGTAATTCGCCTGCGCCAGAGCCAGCGCGGCGCGCGCCTGCTCAAGCTGCGCTGTCAGGAGGGCGGTGTCAAAAAGCACCAGTTCTTGCCCTATCTGCACACTTTCGCCCTCGCCAACCAGCATAGCTGCGATCTTGCCGCTCAGCTCGGGACTGATCTGTGCCTGGGCAGCCTCGATGGTGCCAGAGGCAGAAAGCGCGCCATTGTCCGCCTGGGTTGGGCGGATTTCAAAGTACCAGTAAATGGCTGCTGCCAACCCAACCAGCAGGATTACGACTGGTACTACGCGACGAGGATTGATGTGCATGGAAACCTCCAATAATGTGTGCGATACTGGCACATGGCTAAGGGATCAGTCCAGACGCTTGCGGATGCGCAGCGCTGCCATACTCATCAGGGCAACGCCAAATATCGCCAGGGCGATCACATCGTTCCGGATGATCTCGATGCCCACACCTTTGAGCATCAATTCACGGATGATGTTCAGGAAATAACGCATCGGGATTGCGTAGGAAATCACCTGCAGCCAGACAGGCATGTTGCTGATTGGAAAGAGAAAGCCCGAGAGGAAAATAGCGGGTATCAACATCATGTAGACAGTCATCAAGGCCTCTTGCTGGGTGTTGGCGATCGTGGAGACAAACAGGCCAATGCCTAAGCCTGAGAGCATGAACAGAGCCGAGACCATCCCGATGAGCAGCAGCGAGCCGCGAAGGGGCACGCTGAACCACAAGTGACCAAGCGCGATCACTTCAAACGCGTCGAACAGGCCCAGGAAGACGTATGGCAGAATCTTGCCGACGACCAGCTCCCACGGACGGATGGGGGTGACGATGAGCTGCTCGATGGTGCCATGCTCGCGCTCACGCACCACGGAGCTGGCCGTTAGAATGGCGGTGATAGCGAACAGGATCATAGCGATCACGCCAGGGATCATAAAGTAGGCCGTGATCATGTCGGGGTTATACCAGACTGTGGTGCGTACATCCACCGGCAGTTGCAGTCTTAGATTCATCCCGCTGCGCGCCAGCTTTTCTCCTAACAATTGGGTAGAATAACTCTGGGCGATCAACTGGGCAGAGGATAGGGCAGTGTTGGCGATGCTCGGATCGGACCCATCTACGATGAAGGCCACCTGGGCCTGACCCTCATTCAGCCGGGCGGCGTAATCGGGCGGGATAATCAGCCCGACACCTACATCGCCTTTCTCGATCAAGCTGCGCAGCTCGGCTTCGGAGTTTGCGGCATAGGCTACCTCAAAGTAATCCGCTGCGCGGAAAGCTTCCAGCAGGGCGCGGCCCTCAGCGCTGTGGCTCTGGTCGAAAACTGCCAGCGGTAGATCGTGCACATCGGTGGAGAAGATATAGCCCAACAGGAACAATTGCACCAGCGGCAGTACCAGAATCAGCCCGAGCATGCGCTTATCGCGGAATAACTGGATAAACTCTTTGCGGATGATGGAGACCAAACGAGATGTCATAGGCGCTCCGGTGGCTGAGGGCTATTCAGATCGATGATTCCGTGCAGGAATATGTCAATGTACTGTTCTAACTCTACCCCCTCCATCTCCTGGATGGTGCCTGGGGTGACCAGGTTTTTTGCCAGATAATAGGCAAAGAACGTCCCCAGGAATACCTGCATGATCACCGGTAAGGGCAGGTCACGCAGCTCGTGCTCCCGGTCCTTGAAGCGCTGCAGTAACGGTGCGATCTGCGGGAAAACCGTCTGGAACAAGAGCGGAACGTGCTTACCCTTGAATTCGGAAAGCTCGATGAAGATCAGCTTGAGGAAATCGGGGCGCCGGCCCAATTCGGCGAGCAAAGTGCGCGCTCCGTTGAGGGCGAACGCCTCCATGGTCTCCCCAGGCGCTGCCTGCAGGATTTTAACCACCTGGCGGTAAGGGTGTTTCTCCACGAGGATTCGATCGAAGATCGCCTCTTTGCTATCAAAATGGTTATAGATTCCGCCTACTGCTATCCCAGTCCGCTGGGCGATCTGGCGCATCGAGGTGGCGTGAAAACCCTGCTCCAGGAACAGGCTGTAGGCCGCCTCGACGATGGCCTGGCTGGTACGTTCACCTTTGGATTGAGAATCGTTCATAGATCTGATCCCCGCTGGTACAAAAAAGAATGAACACTCGTTCATATTTTACTACAAAAAAAAGTACTGTTCAACCCGTTTCTTTTCCAAGTCTGCGGACTTCCCGTGTGGCAGTCGTTATATAGAAGAATACCAGCACCAGAAAGACGAAGCCTAGAGCCAGATCGTACAGGTTAAGTGTAAGTCGGCCCAGGGCACCCTGTTGCACAGGCCATTGCAGTGCACCAAAAAAGAACATGACGGTGTTCAGGAGCACAGCCAGGGCGCGTATTTCTGTCGGTCCGAGCTTGCTGTATGAAATCTTAAATTCATTGCTCACATAGGTGCGGATATAAGCTAACACCGACAACAGCAGATAACCCACTAAAGCCAGGCAAGCCATGTTAAAGCTGATGTAAGGGGATAAGCCCAGCCCAAAGAATATGATTACCTGAGTCGCGGCGTCCGTAGAGTGATCGATAAAGAATCCGTAAGCAGGTCGCTCGATCTTTCGGTAGCGCGCCAAAGTGCCATCCAGGCTGTCGCCATACCAATTGACGAGGAAACCGAAGCTGGCCAGCCAGAAAAAGCCAGGGTGGAGATTGCTGAGGAGATACCCAAGAAAGATGATCACACCGCCCAGGACGCCGATGGTCGTGCAAATATTGGGAGTCATCCAGGTGGGCGCGTGCGCCGCCAGCCATCTTAAAGCTGGACGCTCCAGCGGACCCAGGAAAATATCATTGATGCGAGTATGATCGGGGGGATTTGTCATGGATCTTTCTCCACTGACACTGATTATCCACTCAGCGTATCTAATTTGGTACCCGGTCAATTGCCTCAGGCCAGACCGGCAGTGTGATCACCCACTGTTGGGGAGATTGCCGGATGAAAGACTCAGCAGTGGAGAGCACTTTTTCGGCGTTCTTGACCAATTCCTGCTCCCGGTCTGGATAAGAATCCATCTCAATCGGGGGCGAGATAATAACATGGTAAAGACCATCATCTTCCAGCCGGCTGATCACCACCCTCACCGGCACCTGCGCCTTCAACGCCAGGTATATATGGTGGGTAGGCAGCCTGGCTGGCTGGCCAAAGAAGCGCAGGGTTACCTGGCTATCTGGCAGGGGGCGATCGATGCCCGTGGCAACCAGCCCGCCTTGCTGCAGATAGCGGATCGCTTGGCGCAATCCACTCACCGAGCCGGGCACCAGGTTCATGCCGGTTTTTTTACGAATCTCAAACTCAAGCTGCCGCCCGCCTTCTGGATTTGGGATGGTCAGCACCAGTGGTTTTACCAGGTTTGAACAGATCCATTGTAAAGCCAGATCGAAGCTGCTCAGATGCAGCCCGACGACGACCAGGCCGCGCTGGTCAAATTCGGGGCGGTGAAGGATAGGCTGGGCTGAAGGATCAATGACAAACATCCGCCCGGTTGCTTCAGAATCCTGGACATAATGGTAAAGCTCATAAATGGAGCGAGCAGCGTTGCGGAAAACACTCCGCACTGCCTGGTTCAGCATGTCTGGAGATTGCTGTTCACCTCCCACCACCCACTGGTTGGCGCGCACTGCTCTTACCGCTTCCGAGTGCCGCCGTGACGAAATCCAACGCGCAGCCACTGCGGCGATTGCATATCCCAGCCAAGGCGGGGCGGCACGCGCCAGGGTAGCTGCCAGGTTTAAACCAGACTGGCTGTTAATCACACGCTCGATGCGGGCAGTCATGCGATGAGTATAATAATAGCACAACTATCAAACCATGAGGCGTTCAGCATCGAAATGACCCGAATATGATCGATAAATCTGTCATGAAACACCTGCGCATCAGCAATCTTCTCGCCCTCAATAGTTACTGGTTTGGCATCTCCTTCATGTGGAACAGCCTGCATGTGATCATCCTGCCAGCTGTTCTGCTGGGGATGGTCTCGGAAGCCTACAAAAACACTGTCCTGGGCTTGCTGACAATGGCGGGATTGATCATCGCCATGATCGTCCAGCCGCTGGCAGGGGCGGCCAGTGACGGCTGGGTCTCACGCTGGGGGCGGCGGCGACCTTTAATCTTGATCGGCAGCAGCCTGGATTATCTTTTCCTGATCCTGCTTGCCTGGGCTGGCGGGCTGGGCTGGCTGGCGCTGGGCTATCTGGGATTGCAGCTCACCTCGAATCTGGCCCACGGCGCGGCGCAGGGGTTGATCCCTGACTTGGTCCCTCCGCAGCAGACCGGGCGGGCCAGCGCGGTGAAGAACCTGATCGATATGACCGGGCTGATCGTGTCATCCCTGCTAGTTGGCCGCCTGCTGGCGCCGGGCGTGGTTCAACCGGTAGCGCCGGTGGTTGCCATTGGGTTCGTGCTGGGGGTGGTTACGCTGATCACGCTGCTCGGGGTGCGTGAAGCCTCGGCGCTCCGCTCGGGTGGATCGCAAAGGCTGCGCCAGCAGATGGGGGGATTCATTGCCTCCTTGCGCCCAGCCCTCCAACCGCCTTTTGGGCAGATAGTGCTGTCGCGTTTTCTGTTCTTGATCGGGATCTATGGCATCCAGGTCTTTGCTCAATATTATGTTCGGGATGTGCTGGGGGCGGATAATCCGATTCAGCTGACCGGCGATCTGCTGGCCGCGATAACCCTCTCGCTGGTGGTGTTCGCCCTGGCCGGCGGCTGGCTGGGAGACCGCATTGGGCACCGCCGGGTGCAGCTCATCGCCAGCGGGATTGGAGTGCTGGGCTGTCTGCTGCTGAATTGGGCGCGCACCCCAGCCCTGCTGCTGGCCATCGGTGTTGTCCTGGGGGTGGGCATTGGATTGTTCTTGACCTCCAACTGGGCGCTGGCCATCCAGCATGCTCCCCTGGATCAGGCTGCCAAATTTATGGGGCTGACCAATCTGGCGACTGCCGGGGCGGGCGCGCTCAGCCGGCTGCAAGGGCCTTTGATCGATGGGTTGAATGCAGCGCGGCCGGGGGCATGGTGGGGGTATACGGTGTTGTTCCTGGTAGCGGCGCTGGGGATTGTGCTGAGCGCCTGGGTGCTGGGAAAGATCAAGCCATCGGGGAAGGGGCTGGTATAATCCCTCCCTGTGAAACCGCTTAAAATCGTCCATATTGCCTCCGAATGCGCGCCGTTCGCCAAGACCGGCGGCCTGGCGGACGTGGTGCCGGCCCTGGCTAAAGCCCTGCGGGGCCAGGGGCATGACGCCATCGTCATCTTGCCCAAGTATGCCTTTATTGATTACAGCCATTACAACCTGCGTCCGTTCCTGGCTCCCATGGGAGTCTGGATGGGCGACGGCGAGGAGTGGTGCGCGGTTCACACCACAGACTATAACGGGCTGCCGGTTTACTTCATCGAGTCGCATAAATATTTCGACCGCTTCGGGCTGTATCACGACGCCGATTTCAACGACTACCAGGATAACCCGCGCCGCTTCGGATTCTTCAGCCGGGCAGCGTTACAACTGTGCCGCGATATGGGCTTTGCCCCGGATATTGTGCATGCTCATGACTGGCAGGCAGCCCTGGCGCCGGCTTATCTGAAGATCTGGCATTGGAATGATGTCCTGTTGGGTAACGCTGCCAGCGTCCTGACTATCCACAACATCGCTTATCAAGGGGTTTACAGCGCCTCCGATTACAACTACCTGGGTTTACAGTGGGCCAATTTCACGCCGGAGAAGTTGGAGGATCACGGGAAGGTCAATTTCCTCAAAGGTGGGCTGTACTACGCCGATATGGCCAATACAGTCAGTCCGAATTATGCCCGTGAGACGCGCACGCCGCAGGGCGCATTTGGGCTGGCGCCCTTTCTGAACAACAAGGGGGAGAATTACACCGGCATATTAAACGGCGTGGACTACGATGAGTGGGACCCGCGTATCGACCAGCTGATCCCAGCAAACTTCTCTCCCCAAGATATGGCGGGAAAGGTAGTTTGTAAGGCGGCTCTGCAGCGGCGTTTTGGGCTGCAAGAAGATCTGGATGTTCCGATCTGTGGCCTCGATCAGCCGATTCGTCTCCCAGAAAGGGCTTGACCAGTTCGCTCAGGTGGTGGGTAGCATTCTGGACAACATGCGCATCCAGGTGGTAGTTCTGGGGGCAGGAGACAAAGGGCTGGAGTATTTCTATGGTGGTCTGCCAGGCCGCTACCCGGGACGGGCAGGATCTTTTATCGGTTATAACAACGAGCTGTCACATTGGATCGAGGCTGGAGCGGATTTCTTCATCATGCCATCCATGTTTGAGCCATGCGGGTTAAATCAGATCTATTCGTTGCGTTACGGGACGCTGCCGATTGTGCGTGCTACCGGCGGGCTGGATGACACAGTCCAGCAGTATGAGGAAGCCAGTGGGAACGGCACCGGTTTCAAGTTTTGGGAACCCAGCCCGGCGGCGATTTACTACTCGATTGGCTGGGCGGTAAGTACTTATTTTGATCGCCCGATGCATATGCATAAGATGATCCAGACTGCGATGCGGCAAGATTATTCCTGGCAGCATAGCGCCAGTGAGTATGTGCAGGTATACGAGAAGGCACTGGCGAATAAACAGGCTTTGCTGTAAGTAAAAAGAATCTCAGAGATCACAAAGAAATGATCCTTTTCAACAATTCAATTGTGCCGGACATATCCTGGAAATAATAAGAACATCGACAAAGGTATTGATGAAATCCTATATTCAATGTAATTCAGCATCTATTTGTTGAGAAAGGCGATGATGATGACAGATCGCATCGGCATTCTCACTGGCGGGGGGGATTGCCCCGGGTTGAATGCTGTGATCCGGGCGGTAGTCAAGGCGGCCGCGCGGCATGGTTGGGAAACGATCGGTATCGAGGACGGTTTCGAAGGATTACTAGAGCCGCCCCGTTACCGCAAACTGGCAGTCAGCGATTTGAACGGGCTGCTGTTCCGAGGTGGAACAATCCTTGGCACAACCAATCGCGGTGTGTTCACCACCAAGGTCGGCATCGGCGAAATACGCCGAGTACCCGAGGCAATCCTGGCACAGGCGAAAAACTCGATTGAAAGCCTGGGGCTACGTTGCCTGGTGGTGGTGGGCGGGGATGGTTCGCTGACCATCGCCCAGCAGCTTCACGAATATGGTGTCCCTGTGGTGGGTATACCTAAGACAATTGATAATGACCTGGAAGCTACCCAAGTGACCTTTGGGTTTGATTCTGCGGTAGCCTGCGCGGTGGAAGCCCTTGATCGTTTGCACACCACAGCCCAAAGTCTCGGGCGGGCCATGGTGTTGGAGGTGATGGGACGCTATGCGGGCTGGATCGCGATTCACGCCGGGCTGGCTGGCGGCGCGGATGTGATCCTCTTACCCGAGATGCCATTCAATTACGAGAGCATCCTGGCAAAGATCATCGACCGACGCCGGGAAGGCAAAGACTTCACAGTGCTGATCGTATCGGAAGGAGCTCATCAGCAGGGCGGGGAGTATGTCACCCAGGGACCTGCTGAATTGAATGGGGAGGTTCGCCTGGGTGGGATAGGTAGCCAGGTAGCGGAGGAGATCGAGCGGCGTACCGGGCAAGAGAGTCGGGCAGTTGTGCTGGGATACCTGCAGCGTGGTGGGATGCCCACACCTGTTGACCGGCAGCTTTGTACTCGTTTTGGGGTCAGTGCGGTGGATTTCATTGCTTGTGAAAGGTTTGGTTGCATGACCGCCCTGCAAAACCAGGAGATCTGTCCTGTTACGATCAAAGAGGCCGTTGGCAGGCTGCGCACGGTACCGCCAGAGGGGGAGCTGGTGCGTACAGCGCGAGCGTTAGGGATCAGCTTCGGGTGCGAGGTTGCTTCCATAGATTGACAAGCCTCTTTTGGGGATATGTATTATGGCCAGTGGAGATAGCACGTGCCTTGGAAGCACGCTGGCAATTGTGACGAGTTCACAAAATGCCGATCAAAAACTTTTTTATTATGTGCGGGGGTATAACAAATTTGGTACAATGTTTTTGGCCGAAAGGTTTTCGAAATTGCCGCCGAAATAACACGAAGGATGGTTCAAATGCAACTTCGTTGGATTTATGAATTTCAAGGAACAAGCCTATTCCAGTCGCTGCGCTTTGCGCCAGTGCTGGTCTCCGATCGGCCTTCCGAGGCGATCACCTCTCAACCCGTACCTATATTTGCAATCGCCTCCCTGGTACGACCGCCCATATGTGGAGTCAAAACCAGGTTTGGTGTTGAACGAAAGCAATGATCTTCTGGTAGCGGTTCTTTGCTAAATGTATCAACCCCTGCTCCCGCAATCAGGCCATCAAGGAGGGCCTGACAAAGGGCAGATTCATCCACAACCCCACCTCTGGAAATGTTGATCAGGATTGCAGACTTCTTCATTTTCCTGAGGGCTTCAGCATTGATGAGGTTCGTTGTCTCAGGGGTCAGAGGGACGTGCAAAGTAACAAAATCGGAATTTTCCAGGAGTTCCTCGAGCGGAACAGACTCAGCGTCTAACTTCAATAAGGCATTTTTGTCTATAACGACATCGTAGGTTAGTATCTTCATGCTAAAACCTGTTGCTCGGCGGGCAACAGCCTGTCCGATCGCCCCAAAACCGATTAGCCCCAAGGTCTTTCCATAAATACTGCTCCCCATGAAGGTGCCCCATTTGTGTTGCCGAATGGATGCGTCGGCTTCAACAATATGTCTAGCTACAGCCAGCATCAGTCCGAAGGTCAGATCTGCCACAGCTTCTGCATTGCCACCAGGAACGCCTCGTAACAAGATGTTGCGTGACTTAACAGCTTCTCGATCAATATGATTTAATCCAGCGCCGTGCATCGCAATCACTTTTAAGTTAGGAGAATTCAGAATCATATCGGCTGTGATTGGTTCCCCGCCTGCGATTACTGCTACCGTCTGATGGTCTCGCATTAATTCAGCAAGTTCTGTTCCTGGTGGGGCTTTCCCCGGTAAGTAAACCAGTTGTAACCCAGCATTTTTTAGGAGTTCCGCACCTTGCGGGTCGGCACGACCAAAGGTACGTGCCGCGATAACGACCTGCCCGTTCATAACATTTTCCTTATAACGCGTTGATATCAATCAAAGCCTGGCGCAACTTTTCACGAGCAGATTCGTCTGCTCGGGTGAAGGGAGCGTGTGGATATCCTGCGTCAATGCCGCGCAACCACGCCATTTCAGTCACACCCACCAGAGTCGGACTGCACACACTCATCAGGCTTCGTAACTTCAACACTTTCTTATGTGTCTCGTATGCACTGGCATAGTCTTTTTCCACGATCGCCTGATCGAACAGCTTCCGGCACAGGTCAGGGTAGGCGTTGCCGAGACGAGGAATATATGCTTGGCAACCCAGCACTGAAACAGCCAGGAAAAGTCCTTCCGTACCCATGACGCAGTCGAACTCCGGAGGTGTAGCGTGCCGGGACCTGGTCATACCACATTGCATCAAAGCTGCTATCTTTCATTCCAAACAAGCCAATCTTTGAAAGCTCAACGATATTCTCCGGTGTGAGCCCATAGCCGACAGCTTTGGGATTGTTGTACACATAGACTGGGATGTTGACAGCCTGGATGAGCTTATCAAAATAACGAAGCACATTGACCATTGGCTGCTGGTAGTAGTATGGGGGGACACTGGCGACTTGAGTGGCGCCTGCTTTTTCAGCGAATTTTGCCAATTCGATTGCATCGCGAGTGTTAGTAGCGCTTACGTTCATAACCACTTCGCGCTGCCCTTTTGCTTCCTCAACAACAACTTCAACTACCCGTTTTTTCTCATCCTTGTTCATCAACGGTCCGCCACCGTAGGTTCCGCAAATGAAATAGCCATGTACGTGCTCGTACAGGAAGTTCACAACATTTCTCAGTGCCTTTTCATTCAATGTATCATCTTCAGAAAAGGGGGTGATCATCGGAGGGATGACACCAAATAATTTCTCAGCCATTGTTTGATCTCCTTATCTTGGTCTTAAATTAATATATTTATTGAATGGTATGTCCACCATCGATCATCAATAAGTGTCCGGTGATGTAGTCCGAGGCCCGCGAGGCAAGAAAGATGCATGCGCCGACAAGGTCCTCCGGTTCTCCCACCCGTCCCAGGGGGAGTTTGGCTAACACTTCCTGCAACTTATCTGGATCTTGAAGGGTGATATCAACCAGATCGGAGCGAATATAAGTCGGTCCGATCGCATTAATATTTATGCCATAGGGGGCCGCTTCCAAAGCGAGAGCCTTGACAAGTTGGTTAATCCCACCTTTGGAAGCAACGTAGGGCGAATGACCCGCTTGAGCTATTACACTCTGAATTGACGCCATACAAACGATTTTCCCCGATCGCTGGGGTATCATCTCTTGGAGAACACGTCGGCAGCACAGGAATGTACCTTTTAGGTTAATATCGATGATACTATCCCAAGTGGCTTCATCGATTTCCCAAGCATTTGCACGGGGACGATTAATTATGCCTGCATTGGTCATTAAAATATCAATTTTGCCCCATGCTCCAATGGCAGTACCTACCATATGGTCGACATCAGTGGCGCTACTCACATCAGCAGCGATTCCGATCGCTTTTTGTCCGAACTCTTTTTGGATATCAACTGCAGCAGCTTCTGCTTCATCGGCATGCCTGGAGGTGATCAGTACCTGTGCTCCAGCAGCCGCGTAGCCACGGGCTATACCCAAACCGAGCCCACGCGAAGCACCAGTTATTATTGCAGTCTTTCCGGTTAATGAAAAAAGGTCGTTTAGGTTCAATCACTCCTCCTCACCAGTTATCGGTCAGGAAATCTCCCAGTCAGTTATAGCAATCGCCCGGCAGGGTGAGCCTTCCAATCCGTTTAGCTTCAATGGGACAGCAGCAAACAAAAAGCGTTTTTGACCAATCGCTTGCATATTGTTAACGCATTCCACAATTGGGATCCCTGAACCTAAAAGCGCCTTGTGGTTTTCAAAATCCGGTAGTTCCATTGGATCCACGGAGACTGTATCAATTGCCAAGGCTCTAATATCCCAGCGGATTAGTTGGTGAATTGATTCGAGATTAAGGCACGGGTATTCGTTGGAAAATGATGGATTACCATATTGTTGGTCAAAGCCGGTGTAGATCAGGGCGATATCCCCATATGGAAATCCCGCGGTTGCATCCAAGAAAGCCTGTGTGTCGACGAATCGTCCCTGACGTGGCAGATCAGATACATCCACCAGGGTAGCTATTCCAATCGTCCGGTCAAGTGGTAATTCTGCAACAGCTAATCCATCTGGTATAAAGTGCAACGGAGCATCTAGATGGGTACCGGTATGAATGCCCATTCGGATGGCAGATGTTACTCGCCCTTTTGTTTCAAAAGTTGAGCGGGCGATAAACTCCGGCAGCATACCTCCATGATAGGTTGCAACACCACTCTTAACCGTGTGAGATAAATCTACGATATTCATGCAAAGGTAACCATATCCTGCAAACAGCAGCATTAAAGTACTCACTCCCAAGGCGTGAGTGCTAGAAGAAGATAAACAAACTCAAAAGAGAGGTTCAGGTCAGTTTGTTGATCTCAGCTAACCTAGTGAAGGGACGATCTAGCAAACGAGCTGTTTCAGCATAAACTTCGGCTAACTGTTCGTAGATCTTTATGTTTTCCTGTTGGACTTCAGTGCGAGACTTTATCACTGAAATCTCATCTACTTTTAGAAAATCATCCCATAGACCGATACCTACCCCTGCGCAAAGAGCCGCGCCGAGTGCAGCGGTCTCCTGCGTTACAGTGGGCACTAAGATCGTCTTTTGATAAATATTCGCAAATATTTGCCGCCAGAGAATACCGTTGCTACCTCCACCAGTTAGACGTAGTTCCTTGAATTCAGGCACCATTTTTTCAAATAGGTTGAGCACCATCTTGAGATCCAGACTGATCCCTTCCAAGGCTGCCCGCGCCAGGTGGGCCCGGTTATGTCCAATACGCAGACCAATAAAGGCTCCAGCCGTGTTCGGATTGCGTGTGATAGTAGAACCACCCATCATTGAAGGGAAGAAGAGCAACCCTTCAGAGCCAGGTGAAATTTGGGCAGCCAATTCGCTGATCAAATCGTAAGGATCCATCCCCTTTTCCAGTGCTTTTTGTTTCTCGGGCTCGCAGATGACGTCTCGAATCCATCGGAAAGCGTTCCCCGCACAGTAAATGCTTACGTTGGAAACATACTGCCCAGGAACACAGTGACAAAAAATGTAGGGCTTGATATCATTGAGCAACATCGGTTTGGCGGACGAAACTGCAATCCAGGAACTAGTCCCAACATAATTGTAGATACGCCCTTCCGCTACAGCCCCACTTCCGGCTGCTGTTGCCGATACATCACCTGAGCCTGCTACAACTGGAATACCTTCCACCAGTCCAAGTTCCTCTGCGGCTGCTCTGGTGACTTTCCCGACGATATCTGTAGATTTTCTCAATGGAGGTAATTTTCTCAGATCGATCCCGCAGGCTTCTGCTAGCTCCGGGGAGTAATCCCACTGATGAATATCTAAAACACCGGTGCCGGTAGCTTCAGCATATTCTGCGTTTATTTCTCCAGTCATCCGGAAATTTAGGTAATCCTTTACACCAATAAAAACATCTGCAGCCTGATAAACCTCAGGCTGATTTTCTTTGATCCAGGCAATCTTAGGGCCGGAATAGGTATCCGGACGCAAACCCCCGCCAGTTTTTTGGAACCATTCAATTTCGCCATAAGTGTCAAGATATCGCTTAGCCTGTTCGGCTGAGCGACTATCGTACCAAATCATTGAGGTCTCAGATAGCAAGGTGCCGTCTTTTTTCATTGGAGCAGCAGCACATTGCTGTCCACTGATCCCAATCACAAGAATATCTTTGGGATTAATTTTGCTTTTTTCGATGACTTTCCGGGTAGTAGAGCGAAATACGTTCCACCAATCCTGGATGCGTTGCTGTGCCCAATTGGGTCGGGGGTGGATGGATTTGTATTCTTCAAAGACACTCGCCACTATCTGGCCATTTTCATCATAGATTACAGCCTTGTTTCCACCTGTTCCGGAATCATGGGCTAATATGTACTTCATATTTTCCTCCGTGAGGATCTTATTCGGCAATAGTGATAGGATAGTTGTTCGCTTTCATTGCCTCAACAAACTCGGAATGTACATTGTGGTCAGTTATTAACATATCTATCTGATCAAGGTATGCAATACGGTTAGCGCAGACTTTACCAAATTTATTCGTATCTATAACTCCCACAGAGAACTTGCTTAAGCGGATCATTTCTTGAACAATTTCGGTTTGTTCTACAAAATGGCCCGTGATTCCTGCAGTGAGATCAACACCATTAGCACCAAAAAAGACTATCCGAGCGCTGGTAGCATCAATTGCCGAGCGTGCACTTGGTCCAAAGAAGGACTTTGTCTGTCGGTGGAAATATCCACCCAACATGATGAGATGGATGTGTGAATATTTTCCGACCATCATTGCAATGGGTAATGAATTCGTAATTATGGTTACCCGATTTTCCATTGTGGTAATAAGCCGGGCAATCTCCAGAGTAGTGGTTCCCGCACCCATGAAAATCACGTCATCATCTTCTACCATTTTGGCGGCTGCTTCAGCAATTGAGCGCTTTTCATCGATATTGGTAACCAGTGATTTTTGAAGATCGTAATCAGTTCGAGATACGGTTACACTGCCATATAGATCTTCAATAAATCCCTCTTTTTCCAGAATTTCAAGATCGCGAAAAGAGTCATACGCGAAACCGTCACCGCATCCATCAACTCACTTTTGGTCAGGGTGCGTCGCTCCTGAATAATATTGCGGAGTAAATCGAGGCGTTTTTCGCGATCAAGCCGAGACATACCTAAACCTTGATAACAATCCAGAACATATTTAAGGGCAGGTTACCAGTGTTTTCTGTCCAATGATATTGATTAAGCGGAACAATCCAGGTATCTCCTGGACCAACTTCAAACGCGTCATCCCCCACATGCATAACGCCATTACCCGAAACCACATGATACACCTCTTCCAAATCTGTGTGCTCATGCCCGCCGGTGCGGCAGCCCGGGTAGAGAATTGCATAACCGGTCTGAAAGCGCTTTCCCTCCGAATCGTCCCAATCGAACAAAATATAAGGGTCGCGAATAGTAGTCGTTTCGGCCTTCTGCACCACCGCTGCAAGTGATTTACTGTCGGCCGCTCTTGCGAGTTTACTAATATTGGCTTGTTTGACCATAACTCTCTCCTTTCCCATCATAAATATGAGCAAAATAAATTTACTTTGAGATCACAGATCATGATACAAGAATATCATTATATGATATAAATGTCAAGAATAAACCATATAAACCCGATATACTTGACAATTATAACATCATTGTGATATAACTGTAACGTATTCTAGATGATTTAACCTGTTCGTCATCGAAAGTGTTCTGTTTCAAGATAGTAAATTTGAGGATAGCTACCAGGCTTAACTATATCCACAATCAGCAATGATGAACATAAAAAAAATTGGTCTACTCATTAAAGCCAGGATCTTTCGTTTTCGAGAGCTGGGGCTGTTAGTTGCCCTGATTGTGCTTGGAACAATCATTTCGCTGGCTTCCCCATATTTTTTGGTTCCACAAAATTTGTTCAATATTTTGCGCCAGGTATCCGTTATAGCCATACTGGCGATCGGTGAAACTCTGGTACTCATTACCGGAGGTATTGATCTGTCAATTGGATCTTTAGTCAGTATGACAGGGATTATTGCTGCTTATTGCTTGGGAGTTGGCCTGAGTCCTTGGGTTGCCATACCGATTGGAATTCTATCTGGGACAATCGCTGGTCTGATCAATGGTCTAGTAATCACCCGTCTCAAGGTAAATTCATTCATTGCAACTTTAGGAATGTTAGGCATCGCACAAGGTGTGGCGTTATTATTTAGCGGCGGAATGCCACTCAGTTTGCGGGGAGGCTTTCAATTTATCGGCCAAGGCAAACTTTTCGGAGTTATACCAGTGCCAGCCATCATTATGTTTATAGTAATCATCCTGGCAGCTTTTTTGATGCGTCGAAGTGTTTTAGCGAGATATATCTATGCAGTCGGCGGTAGCGAACGCGCAGCCCTGGTCTCGGGTGTGCGGATTAACCGGGTAAGAACAATCGTTTACATGATTAGCGGAACGCTGGCAGGTTTAGGGGGAATAATTGTTGGTACAAACCTTGCGGTAGCGGATCCCACAGTCGCTACTGGTCTGGAACTCGATGTGATTACCGCAGCAGTGATTGGAGGCGCCAGCCTATCTGGTGGAGTGGGTACTGCCTTGGGTGCTTTGCTTGGGGCAATAATTATGGGCGTGCTACGTAATGCCTTTGTCATGTTGCATGTATCAGGATATTGGCAGTTAGTCGTGATGGGCGTATTTGTAATCCTGGCAGTCGCGGTCGACAACCTCTCTGCAAAGAAATAATGTGAAAATATTTACACCTACAGAGCTCTCCATCTCATTTGGGTGTAATTGGTATCTTCATTGAGAAATCGGTTAGTTGGAAAAGGAGGTGATAGGAACAAAGTAAGAGGCTTTGCCTAAAGGCTCAGCGGTATGTGGAATTTATGCTGGGTAATTAAAATAAACACTTCGTTTCTAAATACAAAATTATGGAGGAAGGAAAATGAAAGGAAAAATCGTAGTCTTATTCTCTGCACTGGTGCTAATATCAATTTTAGCAGCCTGTGCAAGTCCTGCTACCCCGACGCAGGCACCAGCAGAACCAGCCGCTACGGCTGAACCTGTTGAAGATACCTGCCCGACGGGCGCAGATTTGGATGCTAAGATCGCACAATATAGCGCTGGTTACGAACGACCAGCCTGGAGTACAAAAACGCCAGATCAACCTGTGAAAATCGCTTATTTGGCATATGAAAATAATCCATTCTGGGAAATGCAGAAAGTCGGCATGCAAAACGCCATCGATGAGGCTAAGGCTGCGAATTTGCCTCTGACTGTTGATTTTAATGTCGTTTCTGAAGATCTTGATCCCACCTTGATGGTTGCTGCCATTGAGAACGCCGTTGTTCAAGAATATAATGGAATTTATATGTTCCCAATCAACGAATCCATCGTTCCAGCCCTCCAGGCTGCTGTAGACGCTGGTGTGGCTGTGGGACATATTGCCGTAGACGTACCTGGATCACCACGCTTGATCAGCATTGGTCAGGATTTATTCAACGCGGGAAAAATGGCGGGTTATCTCACGATCAAGCAAGCCGGTGGAGAGGGCAAGGTCGGAATCATCACAGGTCAGTATGGAGTTACCGCTCATGAGCTGCGTATGAATGGCTTTAAGGAGGCCATCGCCGAATGCCCTGGAATGGAAGTAGTTGGTACTTATGAGGGCACATGACTCGTCTGATGAGAGTTATGCCCATGCACAAAACTTGATGTCTGCCAACCCGGACTTGAAAGGTATCTACTTGACCGCTGGCGGTCCCTTTGGTGCTGCCCGGGCGGTCGAAGAGGCTGGAAAAGTGGGCGAGGTCTATGTGATCGGCCATGATGTAACCGAACAGCATATCCCATATGTTGAAAGCGGTGCAATGGTCACTATCCACCAACATGAGACTTGGCAGAACCATGATGTAATCGTGTTCCTTTACAACTATCTTGTTGATGGCACGAAACCGCCGGAGCCAGTTTTACACACTATGGCGGAGGTTGTCACAAAAGATAACGTTGACGAATTCTGGCCTGTCAAATAACATTAACTCTTTTGGGCTGCATATCCTCATTCATGAGGGTATGCAGCTCACAATTAATAACTTGGTTTTTATGCCCGAGACTTTATTGCGGATTGAGAATATATCGAAAAAATTTCCCGGCGTTCAGGCGTTGGATGGTATAACGCTGGACATCAATAAAGGGGAAGTGCATGCCATCGTTGGAGAAAACGGCGCTGGGAAAAGCACGTTAATGAATATTCTTTCAGGAGTTCAGGAGCGTGACCAAGGTAGGATTGTTTTCAAAGAGCAAGATTTAGTTTTAGCCGACCCAAAATATTCCCAAAGCATTGGCATTTCGACGGTGTATCAGGAATTGGCTCTGGCTCCAAACATGACGATTATGGACAATGTGTTTCTTTGGGACCTGCCTCGTGACTTAATCGGTCTCGTAGACCAGCGAAAACTTCTCAACCGAACAGTAGATCTAATAAACGAGTTAGGCGTTAGCCTGGATCCATCGACCCTTGTCAAGCATTTGAGCGTATCCGAGAAGCAACTAGTAGAAATAGCCAAGGCGCTTTCTTTGAATGCTTCCCTGATCATTATGGATGAACCAAACTCTGCGCTTTCCCCGGCTGAAACGCAATTCCTCTTTAGGATCATTCGCAAACTTAAGGAACGCGGGGTGACGATCTTGTTCATCTCACACCGGCTAGATGAAGTCTTTGAGATTGCCGATCGGATTACCGTGTTGCGCGATGGGCAATTGATCGGTACATTGAATAAAACAGATGCCACGATCGACCAGATTGTATCGATGATGGTCGGTAGAGAGTTAAAGCGCGTTCTTTATACCCGTCAAGGAGCAAGTGAACAAAAGAGTTTCCAGAACGGAGTAATCCTATCAATTAGAAACCTGAGTTTGGGAAAACTATTTCAAGATGTGCACTTTGACCTGCATAAAGGCGAAATTCTGGGAGTTTTTGGATTAGTTGGGGCTGGTCGGACACAACTGGTTGAAACAATCTTTGGTTTAAGGAGGCCTGAGTCAGGAGAAATTCTTGTAGACCAAAAACCAACCCAGATTTAAAGCCCTCATCAAGCTGTGAAACTTGGGATAGGTCTTGTCCCAGAAGACCGTAAATTATCTGGGGTTTTTCTCAAGATGGCCGTAGAAGATAATATTAACATGACCAGCTTTAGACATTTGAGCCAGTCAGGTTTAATTAACACGCGCAAATCAAAAGCTCAGGCCTCCCGCTTATCCGAAGAGCTGGACATCCGACTGAATAATCTCGGACAATTTATCAGCTCTTTATCGGGCGGTAATCAACAAAAAGTCATCCTTGCCCGCTGGCTGGCAATGAACCCACATATCCTGATCTTGGATGAGCCCACACGAGGGATCGACGTAGGCGCAAAGGCGCAGATTTATGAGATTATCCATCGTTTGGCAGAAAACAACGTGGCCATCCTCTTAATCTCATCGGAAATTGAAGAAATCCTGGCAATATCCGATAATATCTTGGTGATGCGTCGTGGAGCGGTTTCCTCCCCTATTCATCGAAACGATGCCACCACAGATAGTCTGATGAAACTCGCGGCGTAATCAAATCCGGATAAGTATGGAGTTATAAAAATGATCACAGAAATTGCTGTCTTAAAAATTGATGCAGCGCAATCCAAAGATTTTGAGAAAATGCATAACGATGTCGTAAAAATTCTCCGTCGCCAGACAGGGTACAAAAGCGATAAACTGCTCTCAGCCCACGAAGTTGCCGGACAGTACGTGCTGATGGTCGAATGGGAATCCATCAATGACCACCAGAAATTTATTGATTCGACTGAATATCCCTTAATGTCAGAGCCATACGGAAAATTCGTCAAGGACTTTTCCTTTGCACATTACACAACTGTCGTTAGATCGTGAATTAAGGCTTGTAGAAGAATTTAATGGAATCAACAAATATAAAATTATTTATCAACAATGAATGGGTGGATGGCGAAAAAGGGATTGTCCTGCCAGTTGAAAATCCATCAACCCAGGAGATAATTGGAACCGTCGCGCAAGGTACTCGCTGTGATGCTCAACGAGCATTAAAAGCCGCTCAAACAGCCTTCGAGACCTGGTCTAAAACGACCGGTGAACAGCGTTCTATTTTGTTGAAGAAAGCCGCTGAGATCGTGTTATCTCGTCAGGATGAGTTAGCCCGTTTATTGACTGCCGAACACGGGAAACCGTTGAATGAAGCCCAGGGTGAGGTGAAAGGTTCAACCAACTACCTGATCTATTATGCAGAAGAGGCAAAGCGCATCAATGGTGAGATTGCCCCATCCAAATCAGCTACTAGCCGGAGCCTGATCTTTAAACAGCCGCGCGGCGTTGTGGCTGCGATTGCTCCGTGGAACTATCCGATTGCCTTGATGATGTGGAAAGTAGCACCGGCTTTGGCGGCAGGATGTACCGTAGTCGTAAAACCTCCAGCGATCACCCCAATAGCAACAACTTTGTTTACGGCGGCCATTGCTGAATCTGGTTTCCCGGCAGGTGTGATTAATGTGATCAACGGTCCTAGTGGTGAGGTGGGAGAAGAACTAATCACGAATCCCATCACCAAAGTAGTAGGATTTACGGGTTCCACGGCTACCGGGGCTCACATTGCTTCCAAAGCAGCTCCCGGATTTAAAAAACTAATCCTGGAACTCGGCGGCCACACGCCAATGATCATATTCAAGGATGCCGATATAAACAAGGTGGTGGCTGATGGGGTCAAACGCTCCTTCCGCAACATGGGACAGATATGTAATGCCGTAAACCGGATCTACGTAGAAAATGAAATTGCTGATGAATTTATCACTCGATTTGTGGAGGCCACCCGCAAACTGACCATCGGTGATGGATTATTAAATCCAAAAGTGGATCTCGGTCCGATGACGAGCAACGATGGAGTTGCGCATACCCAAATGCAGGTGGATGATGCCGTCGCTAAAGGCGCACAGCTCCTTTGTGGTGGAAAACGACCTGAAATTGTTGATCTACCTGGAGGATACTTCTACGAACCGACCGCAGTAACTAATGTCCGGCCGGATATGGCAGTGATGAATGAGGAGACGTTTGGCCCGTTGGTCGGCATCGACACTTTTTACGGGGTCGAGGAAGCATTGAAAAAAGCGAATAGTACCCGTTATGGGTTGGTAAGTTATGTTTATACAAATGACTTGCGCACAGCCTTTAAAATGATGGAAGGTATTCAATCCGGGACAGTAGCAATCAATAATATCAGCCCCGATTCACTCTATGCACCCTATCCAGCCTGGAAAGACAGTGGGATTGGTTTGGAGCTTGGCCGCTTTGGTCTAGATGAATACCTTCAGGTTAAGCATTGTATTTTAGAATTATAAATCCGTATCTTTCATTAGGCGGAAGAAAATCCCAGTCAGGGACAACTGGGGAGTCCGTCTGCGGATAATTTAATAGTTGGAGTTAAATCGATTAACGCTGCTGGGGGAATACTATAGGATTCGTATGGATAAAGTGCGCTGGTCGAAGGAACTGGAGAAGGCAGGTGGGGGATTTTTGTACGGGTAAAAGCACGAATTTGATACAATGGTAATTAGTTGAAAGAAATCAAATTCCTAAGCCGGTTCACAGCAAGGGATGGTGAAGAATGCGACTCCCCGAGATTTTCCGATGGATCAATGCAACTTTGTTCCAGGCGCGGCAATTCGCGCCTGTACCGGTGTCTGACCAGGCGCCTGAATCTATATATTTTCACCCGGTGATCGTCTTCTCAACCAGTAGTGGCTCGGGACAGAAGCGCACGGTGCGCGCCGAGCGCCGCCGGCGGGATGACTCATCCGGAGCGCGCCCGAGAGCTGAAGCGCCAGAACGCCAGCGAGAATCCGAAGGAGGAACATCCACTCCGGCACCAACAGGTAGCAGCGGTGGCAGCACTGGTGGTGGCACCGGTGGTGCTTATCGTCCGACCATGAACCTGCCAGGTGGGCAGAAACTCTCACCGGTGATGATGATTGGTCTTGTTGTGATCGCTTGCGTCTGCGTTGGGCTGTATTTTATCTTTGGCCGCGGCGGCACCGATCTGTCCAGCCAGGCGCCGGCGGAACAACCAGCCGAGCAGGAGGACACCACCGAGTTCAACCCGTCGGAGCCCACTAGCGTTCCCCAGGTACAGCCAACCAGGCGTCCGCAAGCCACGCTGCCGCCTGGTCTTTCAGCAGGCACTGCTGGCGGTGATACCTGGACAGTGATGTTGTACCAGGACGCCGACGACAAGATTCTGGAGCAAGATATCTATATTGACCTCAACGAAGCCGAGCGTGTTGGCTCGGGCGACGGGGTGCAGATTGTAGCCCAGTTTGATCGCTATAGGGCAGGCTACACTGGCGACGGCGATTGGACTTCAGCCAAGCGCTTTTACGTCACCCAGGATAATGACCTAAACCGGGTGGGATCAGAGCAGGTGGCTGACTTAGGTGAAGTCAACATGTCAGATGGGAACACGCTGGTAGACTTTGTCACCTGGGCGATGGAAAACTATCCAGCAGATAAATACACGCTGATCCTTTCTGACCACGGGCTGGGCTGGCCAGGCGGCTGGAGCGATCCGACTGCCACTGGCTCTGGGCCGCGCAACCTGCCGCTGGCTCAGGCCACCGGCGATCAATTGTTCTTAATGGAGATCGACCAGGCGTTGGGTGAGATCCGCGCCGTGACGGGATTGGAGAAATTCGAGATGATCGGTATGGATGCCTGCTTGATGGGCCACCTGGAGGTATTCAGCGCCTTGCAGCCCCACGCACGTTATGCGGTAGCCTCCCAGGAGACCGAGCCTTCACTCGGCTGGGCTTACGCCGCCTTCCTGAATGACCTGCGTGCCAACCCGGGGATGAGCGGGGGGGACCTGGGGGAAGCGATCGTAGACAGCTATATAGATGAAGACCAGCGTATCGTCGACAATCAGGCGCGCGCTGAGTTCGCCGGAGGCGGCTCGATCCTGGGCAGCCTGTTTGGTGGAGGCAGTGTAAGCTCGGCTGAGCAGATTGTTAACCAGCTTTCGAAAACGATCACCCTGACCGCAGCGGATCTGGGCGGCATGACTGCTCTGATGGAAAGCTTCAATAACTTCTCCGCTCTGCTGCAAAGCGCCGATCAAAACGCAGTGGCTCAGGCCCGCAGTTATTCCCAGGCCTTCACCAGCATATTCGGCAAAGAGGTGCCCGCATCCTATCTCGACCTGGGTAACTTTGTCCAGCAAGTTGCCAGCCGGGATCCAGACCTCCAGCAGGCTGCCGGGCAGGTATTGGCAGCCATCCAGGGGATGGTTATATCCGAAAAACACGGTCCAGACCGTTCGGGAGCCACCGGCGTGTCAATTTACTTCCCTAACTCGAAGCTGTACGGACTGGACACCACCGGGGCGCGATCTTATGTTATTGCAGCAGAGCGCTTCGCCAATCAATCTCTGTGGGACGATTTCATGGCTTACCACTACACCGGCAGGTCATTTGACGCCTCATCAGCCAGAGTGGCTGAGCCCGAGGTCGGTGATACGGTCGAGTCGCCGGCGGCTGGGGGCATCCAGGTCTCCCCGCTGACGCTCTCCACCAAGCAGGTCGCTCCTGGCGAGACGGTGCTGCTCAGCGCGGATATCCAGGGCGAGAATATTGGCTATATCAAGCTGTTTGTGGGATATATGGACCAGGCGTCAAACTCAATTTTCGTGGCTGACAGCGATTACCTGGAGAGCAGCGATACGCGCCAGATCGACGGAGTGTATTACCCGGAGTGGGGTGAGGGCGAGTTCACGCTGGAATTCGAATGGGAGCCGGTGGTGTTCGGGATCAGTGATGGGACCAACCTCGAGGTGGCTCTGTTCACACCGGAGTCCTATGGGAAGAATTTCCAGGAAGCCGAGTATAGCGTGGATGGCGTCTATACCTTTGCGGATGACGCTGAGCAGCGCAACGCCCGGTTGTATTTCCAGAACGGGGTGCTGCAACGGGTGTTTGGCTTTACGGGCGAAAGCGAGACGGCCAGTGGAACTGGCGCGCCGCGTGAGATCACGCCGCAACCTGGTGACACATTCACTATCCTCGATCTGTGGTACGACCTTGACTCGCAAGGCAATGTCACCCAGGCTGTCCGCCAGGAAGGCGGCACGCTGACCTTCGGCGATCAGATGTTTGAATGGGAGGACCTGGACGCGGCCGCTGGGCAGTATCTGGTGGGCTTCCTGGTGGAAGATCTGGACGGCAATCCGACGGCAGTTTATGAAACGGTGACGGTGGAGCAGTGAGCATGATCAGATGGTCATGGCAGGCAAGGCAAGTCTGGATAGTTGGTTTATAAGACATGCCTTTTCCAACACAGAAGAATTCGCCGTGGTGACCCGGAAAATGGATCGAAACCCCACCCCCACGGTGGGGGTTTTTACCTGTGATTCAATATTGGTAGAGAGGTAGCAACTATGGATATAAACCGCAATGGCCGCCGACGGGTGGTGATCACCGGGCTGGGCGCTCAAACTCCGTTGGGTACACTGGATTCTTTCTGGCAAAATTTGTTAGCCGGGCGCTCGGGCGTGCGGCGCATCACGCAGTTCGACGCTTCGGACATGGGGGTTCAGATTGCCGCAGAAGTGGATTTCGATCCGGGCGAGCATATCAATCCTAAGGATGCCCGGCGCATGGCGCGCCCTTCGCAGATGGCGCTGGTCTCCGCCCGCCAGGCGCTGGCTGATGCCGGTTTGACTCAGGCAGAGATCGTCAGCGATGGTGACCGCACCGCGGTAGTCTTGGGCTCGGTGATTGGGGGCTTTCACCTGCTGATGGAAGGTTCGTATGATTATATCTTTCGTGGTCGCCGGCCAAATCCTTTTGCGCTGCTGCATGGCCTGCCAAATATCCCTGCCCACCTGATCAGCCTGGATATGCAGGCTACCGGCCCGCTGGAGACGATCTCGACAGCCTGCGCCAGCGGCACCCAGTCAATCGGCGCCGCGACAGAGCTGATCCGCAGCGGGCGGGTCGACCGGGTCTTCACCGGCGGGGTGGACTGCCTGATCCGCAAGGAAGTGATCGGCGCTTTCGACGCTATGACGGTGCTATCAAAGCATTATAATGACACACCCGAGCTGGCCAGCCGTCCGTTCGACGTTGACCGGGATGGCTTTGTGATGGGGGAGGGGGCAGGCGTGTTACTGCTTGAGACGCTGGAACAGGCTCAACAGCGCGGGGCGCGCATTTATGCCGAAGTGCTGGGTCACGCGGCTTCTTCCGATGCTTATCACAGCGCTGCCCCGGATACCGAGGGCACGGGGGCGATCAAGGCCATGCGCTGGGCGATGGAGGATGGTGGCCTCAATTTGGATGAGGTGGATTACATCAACGCCCACGGCACTGGCACCCGCCTGAATGATATTACCGAGACGAAAGCGATTAAGAGCCTGTTCGGGGAGCGGGCTTACAGTATGTTGATCAACTCAACCAAGAGTATGATCGGGCACGGCATGGGTGCTGCTGGAGCGTTGGAGGCAATCGCTTGCACTTTGTCCATTTATCATGGAGTGGTGCATCCGACTGCCAACCTGGAACAACCCGATCCTGAGTGTGACCTGGATTATGTCCCCCATGAACCCCGACAAGTAAGTATCCGCAGCGGGCTTTCAAACAGCTTCGGCCTGGGTGGGCAGAACGCCTGCCTGCTGCTGGGAAGAGTTTGATCTATCATTGACTGGGCTTCCCGCGGATTCCAACTCCTGTGGGATGTAGTTATTTATAGAATTGTTTAGCCAGCTCCACCTTTAAGCGCATCTTGACATCATTATCGACGAACAGCGAGCCGTGGTACTGCTGGACAGGGTGGATATCCGTCTTTTCGAGCACGGCGCTCTTTTCTAAAACAGTGCTGTCGCCAGCATTTTCGGTCTGGAAAGTGATATCGCGCATTTTTCCGTTAGCATCGCGCTTCAGGGTGATGCCGCTGAGGGTTTTTAGACCGTAGCCGAAAATCGAGATGGTCGGAACGCTGGAACGGCGGCCTAATTCCTGACGGAACTGGCGCCCGGCACGTAGCATTGAAAGCAGCTCGGGTTTGGCCCAGGATTCGTCCTCCAGGAAATTGATCGCTTGACCATTTTGATCCATTCCGGTGGGATAGACTGGGATGATCTGGTAACAGGTTTCGAAGGTCTCGATAATCTGGCGCATGCGCTCGCCCATGATCCCAAACGGGATCACCTGAGGGGCGATCAACAGGCTGTTCAAGATCTTCACCACACCCATGTGAGGGCCACCCATCAATATGGCTCGCTCAACGCGTTCTTTCCCTCCCAGGCGTTCGATGTAATAGCGGCTCACAAGAGTCCCCAAGCTGTGGCCAATCAGGGTGATGGGTTGTTCGCGAGGCAGGGTTTCGATTAATTCACCCAGTTTTTTCGCAGACTGGCGCACATCCACCCGCCAGTCGTAGGCGAATTCGTAAAAATCCACGCCACGCTGGTAGCCCAGGTCCTCCACCATATAATCCCCCAGACGGTTGTACTGGTCCTGTTTGATCAGGTTGGGGACAATCACAACCTCATCCACAATGCCGCGCGGTTCCAGGGGGACGTCGGATGGCAGGCGGAAGAGCTCAGGATTTTTGAACAGGTATTTCAGGTTTGGCCAGACACGCTCGTTACCCAGCCAAAGCTCCGAACCCATCAGACCGGGAACGAAAATGACAGGGCGGCGGGTTGGTAAAACGGAAAGTTTTTCGTCCGCGATGGTCAGAGCTTCTTCTGCAAACCCGCTCTTGTAGACAAGCTGTGAACCGCCAATCCGGAAAGAGTCCCCGTCCTGCAGGATCATTTCTCCAACTTTCTCGCCTTTGAACCATGTGCCGTTGGTGGAGCCCAGGTCGCGCAGGATAAACAGGTTGCCTTTGCGGAATACCTCAGCGTGCTTGCGGGAGACTTTTTCCTGATCGATAAACACCTGGTTGCTCTCTGCTCGACCGATGGTTAACAGGTCGGCGTCCTCAAGCGAGACTTCCCGGGTTTGTTCGCCGGAGAAGATCACCAGACGCGGGATGCGGGTTTCATTGATTGCCACTGGCAGGACGGCCTGAATTAGGGTTTGATTCAGGTCAGCCTCCGAGTCGATCGTGGTCAGGCTTAAATCTTCAATCACCGGGCTGGCCTCGTAGCGCAGCAAGCTGTTGCCCAGATTGATCTTGTCGCCAGGTTTCAAATCGGCTTTGTCGATGGTCTTGCCATTAACGCGGGTGCCATTGGATGAACCCAGGTCGACCAGGGTGCAGCCTTTCGGGTGGCAATCCAGACGGGCATGGCTGCGCGAGACGCGCGAGTCGCTGAGGATAATGTCATTGGTCATGGCGCGCCCCAGGGAGATACTGGATTTGCCCAGCTCAAACTCCTGCTCGGGGTCATCCTGGTTGATCAAGATCAGTTTTCCATAAGATTCCATAATCATTTATCCCATTGTATTGATTTCTTATTCCGGCAGGTCGAAACAATTACCACTGTCCGGGATCACGGTGTGATCCGGGTTGGCAACCAGGGCGCACATCTGATTGGCTCCCTCCGGGCGATCAGCGGCGGCGTATCCTGTGAAAGGAGCCGGACCGCCGTGCATTAGCAGGTTGCCGCTGGCTACGTTTAACTGTTCAGGTGTGACTGTATTAAAGAAAAAGTGGATATGGGTGCCTGGGATCTGCTCGGTGTAGCCCTGGGTTTCGTATGCGACTACATAGCGATTTTGCTCATCCAGCGTGATGCCAGTGATCTGGACGGATAAGCCCGCTGAAGCCGCGCCTTCTGGCATTAGAGGAGCTTCAACCAACGGCAGGGTGCTGATGTCTCCGCTGACCCCGGTCGCCTTGCGCTCCACCCAGCAGGATTCATCCATATTTTAATGGGTTGCCGACGTTCCAGTAGAGCTCATCTGGCGAGATGCCGCGCACCAGCAAAACCTGGCTGGTGGAAAGGTTTGTCACCACCGGGTATTCGGGGGCCGGGCCAAACAGGCAGGCTGTGTCGTGCAGGGCCGTAGCGGCGACAATATCCGGCAGGATGAAACAGTTGCCAGAGTTGAGCTGCACACTATGATCCGGGTTGGCGACCAGAATGCACATTTGGGTGGCGTCATCCGGGCGATCGACCAGCCGGTAACGGTCAAAGGGGCGCGGCCCACCCCATACCCACCAGGGACCGCTTGCCGGGTGACCAGCATTCTCAGGCGGCACGGTGTTAAAGAAAAAGTGCACATGCATTCCGGGCAGTTTCTCGGTGTATTCGAAAGTTTCGTATTCGACGATGTAACGATCCTGGTTATCAATCGTGATCCCACGGATCAGCGAGAACGGCACGCCCACCGGGATAGTCGGGGTAGGGGAGAGGGTCGGAGTGGGCGTATTCGTCGGCGGGGGAGTGGGCGTGATCGTGGGAGTCAGGGTGGCAGTCGGGGTGTATGTTTCCGTCGCTAGGGGGGCAGCCAGCGCGTCGGTTCCGGTGGGCTGGCTCAGGTCAGTTGGCAGTTGTCCTCTGTTTCCTCCAGAGCGCATTGCCAGGAAGATGATCACCGCTACTAGTAAAAGAACAACAATGCCTCCCGTAATCAACAACATCCGGCGATTGCCCTGACCGGAGGGCTGGCTGGAGGCTGGAATAGAAGTGGGTGGAGGTGGTGGAGGGGGCGGGCTGCTGATTGCACCGGCTCCAGCACCCGGTGCCGGAGGGCTGGCAGGTGTGAGCCCGGAGGGCTCCATCAGGGGGGCCGCTGCCAGGGGCAGCGCGCTGGCGGGCGGCGCTCCACCTGCGGCGGGTTCACTCAACGTGCTGGATGCGGCGGCGTTGTGCGGCGCATCAGAAGATACAGGGGGTTCGTTTGCTGACGGCTCAACGGCTGGGAAGGCGATCGAGGCTGGAACAGCCGAGATGGCAGACGATGAAGGAGCTGCCTCCGGGGCAGTGATGCCCTCAGCGGGATCGCCCGCTGCGCTCGAAACCGCGATAACCGGAGTGTTGGGCTCCTCAAGGCGGGATGGGGTATCTGCCTGGGTGGCGGTCGGTGGCAGAGGAATGTTCAGCCGGTCGAGGATAGCTTTCAGGCTGGCAGCCATCTCGGGCATGGAGGCGAAACGCTGCTCGCGGTTCTTGGCAAGAGCTTTTTCAATCACAGCGATCAGGTCATCCGGTACCTCGGGGCGCAGGCCGCGCAGGTCGGGGACTGGCTCCTGAAGATGGAGCATCATCAGCGTCATCGCCGAATCGGCCTCAAAAGGTGGGCGACCGCTGACCATCTCAAACAAGGTCACTCCCAGTGAGTAAATATCAGAGCGCGGGTCGGGGACTTCGCCGCGAATCAGTTCGGGGGGCATGTAGAGCGCAGTTCCGACTACTGCGCCGGAGGCAGTGTGGCTCTCGCCCCCGGTGATCTTGACGATGCCGAAATCCATTAAGATAGCCTGGGAGTGGACATCCAGCATGATATTTGCGGGTTTGATGTCGCGATGGATCATGCCGCGCCGATGCGCATAGCCAGCGGCATCACAGATATTGGTGGTGGACAAGATGGCATCGCTGATCGGCAAACGCCGCCCAGCCTTGTTCACCCGGCGCAGGCGCTCTTGCAGAGTCTCGCCTGGCACAAATTCCTGCACCATGTAATACAGGTCCTCATCATGATTGAAGTCAAAGACCTGGACGATGTTGGGGTGACGCAGTTGAGCGACGGCGGTGGCTTCTTCTTCAAAGCGCACTACGAATTTTGGGTCGCTCGCCAAATGCGAGTGGATGATTTTTATCGCCACCACCCTGCGCAAGTTCGGATCGTAAGCCTTATACACGGCGGACATGCCACCCTGCCCGAGTATCTCGTCGATGCGGTAACGCCCGCCCAGGGTCTGCCCGATCCAATTGGGTCGGTTCATCAATCTCTCCTTATTCCTCAATCAGCCACAGCCAGGTGCGGTCAAACTGGCATTGGGTCAGCCCCGATTCGCTGACAGCCAGCATGGCGACGAAACCACGCTCAAAAGTCTTGTCCGCCTGGTTTACGGCTTTCAAACGGGCTGCGAAATCAGCCTTAATCTTCTGCACGACCAGGTCATATTCCGCTTTTGTCTGGGTGTATTTGGCTTTTATCAGGGGGTTGTTTATGTCGATCGGCAAGGGCGGTGGGTCTGGGATGCGCGGTTGGGGCAGCGGGTCGTTAGGATCGACCTCACCAATCAGCGCTCCGTTGGAGTAAATCTCGAATTGCTGCCCCCGCCCGACGACGGCGATGCGGTTGGTGGCGTCGTTGTGAAAATCGAAATCTGGATCGAGCCCGTATGCGTAGAAATCCTGCCCGCCGACCAGCTCGCCGTCCGCCATCACACCAAAGATGATATGCCCGCTGGCGGCGCGCGTGGCGATCAGCAGATACTGGTTGGGGAATTGCTCATCTCCATCCGAACGCAGTACGAAGCCGCAGCCAGATGTGCCGTACTGGGTGTTCCAGGTGATATCTGATGAGAAAACGAAGTCCTCAGCAACTGTGCCGAGAAACTGGTTGGCGAAGTCAGTGGAGTGGAATTCGTCAAGCTCCAGCCTGACTGGCGGGTGGATGAAACCCGGGCGGCCTCGCTGCGGGTCAACACCGTACCGGGACAGGTCAGCCTCAAAGGGGGAAAAAGCAGACGCAGTTGCCTCTACCCCAGAGGCATCCAGGTTTGCCTGAGCGGTCTGCGTAGCGATCAGCTCTCCGGCGATCTGGGTGGCGGTGGCCTGAGCGTCCTGGATGGCGGTGTCGGTCGTTACCGCATCCCCCTGGGGGGTGACCGTGGCAGCCAGACGGGTGCTCAATGCCTGCACGGTAGCCTGCCGGTTATCTGGTTCTGCGTTGGCGCAGCCAGCCAGGAGCAAAGTGAGCAATATAAGTATAAGAAAGAATAGGAATCTGCGCATCCTGGGTTATCGTTTTCGATTCATCACGAACAGGATCAAGCCGAAGCAGACCAGCTGGAAAATGAGCTGCATGCCCCAGGCGTTAAGCAGTTTCGCCCGGTAGGCGGAGGGATTGCCTTTATCTACAAAAGCCCAGCCGAAATCATCATTAAAGGTGCTGATCAATCCTTCGGCTTTGCCGACTGCAGCATTTCGGTCGATCTCCCAGGTGGCGCGCTCTTCCTGGTAGGCCTCAGCCTCAGCCTTGAAAATATCAGCTTTGGCCTGGAAGGCCTCGATCTGGTTTTTGTAATCGCCCTGAATTTGTTCGACTTCAGCCTGGTAGTCCTGCACTTCCTGGAAAAAGCTGGCCATGGCGACCTGGTCAGATTGATCGACAGGCGGCTCGGGTGCAGGTGGGATGACCGGCTCTGAGGGTGGATCGCCGACTGCCACCGGCTCGATTGGTTCAGGCTGATCTAAGGCCGCCTCGTAAAACTCGCCTATCCCGGGAAACTCACAGGATTCCTGGACCAGGGCATTCACACCCATGCAAGTGCAGCCTGCCTCGGCTTTCATGTCCAGATCCATCTCATTGCGCAGTTCTTCCGGGAGACTCCAGCATGCGTCTGCAGCGACGTCGGAGCCGACACCAGAGATGCTGACCAGCGATTCGAATGCCCAACGCGTCGTAGTCAGTCCGGTGACAGCGCCGGGCAGGGGGATCATCGCGCCGGACATGGTCAGCTGGGGGACAATCAGCAGGATCACCAGCAGGGGGGCAGCGTTGGCGTTAGGAGCCACCGCCGAGCCGAGCAATCCGAGCAGCATGCCCGACATGACCACCATGAACATGGTGAAATAAAAGAGGGCAAACTCTGTTGCTCCGCCAGGCATCTTGAAGGCCAGGTAGTGGATAATCGTGTAGCAGGCGGCCTGATAGAGCGCCAGCAGGAAGGCAACCTACACTTTCGACAGGACATAAGGGAAAACCTTAAGGTTAACCAGCCGTTCGCGCTTGTAGATAGCGCCTTCTTTGACAAATTCGCGCATCTGTGAGAGCGATCCAACCAGGATGGCGTACATCAGCGGCATGAACATGGAGGTGATCACGTTGGCCATGACGCCGGTCTGGTAGTTAAACAGGTCACGACCGAGGGCCAGGGAGAGGGCCACATCCAGCAGGCCGATCAACGGGGCTACAGCCAGCATGAGGATCAAGCTGGAGCGGTCCCGGGTCAGGATCTTGAGATTACGCGCCGAGAGGATGCGGAATTGACGCAGCCCAGATGCGCGTTTCGCCTTACCGCCACTGGCCGGAAGGGAGGGTGCAGGAGCAGCCATTGCGGGCGCAACAGCGCTGGCCGGGGTGGAAGCGCTGGCTGGAGAAGCCGGCTGGAAGTCGTATCCTGCGGACTGCAGGGCCTGGATAACGTACTGCTGGTAGGCGGGATGCTCCTGGTAACGTATGGCCCAATCCTCGGCTTTGCCCCGGCTGGCATCGTCCAGGATGGCGTAGATTTCGTCGAATTCCATCGGACGGGCGCGGCGGTCTTTCTCCGGGCGGTACTGGTCGAAATAGCGCAGGGCTTCATCCGGCGGGCCGAACCAGGCCAGGTAGCCGCCGCGCGCCAGGAAGACAACCTTATCAGCCAGCACAACGTTCTTGGTGGCGTGAGTGATCAGGATGATGGTGCGTCCCTGATCGGCCAGGCGGCGCATCAGGTGCATCAGGGCGGTCTCGGTGCCGGGGTCCAGGCCGGAAGATGGCTCGTCGAGGAAGAACAGGCCGGGCTTGGTGAGCAGCTCGACGCCGATCGAAACGCGTTTTTGCTGGCCGCCGCTCAGCCCGCTGATCTGCACATCCTTGCGGTGGGCGAGATCGAGGTTGTCCAACACTTCCAGGATACGTTGATGGCGCTCGGTGGAAGTTGTATCAGCGGGCATGCGCAAACGAGCAGCGAAATCCAGCTCCTGGTAGACCGATAGCTCCATGTGGATGATGTCTTTTTGCGGGACAAAGCCGATCTGATCTCGGATAGCATCAAAGTGCTGGTAGATATTCACACCATTGACCAGCACCGCACCGTGGGTGGCGGGACGGTATCCGGCGATGGCGTCCACCAGGGTGGATTTGCCGCCGCCGCTCTGGCCAACTACCACGACGAACTCGCGCGGGTTAAACACCAGGGAGATGTCCTTCAGGATATTCAGGTCTTTGCGCACCCATTTGTTGAGGTGGGTTGCCACGAGCTGCAGGCCGCCGGATTCGTCAAACTCGGTGAGCTGGTCGGCCTCCAGTACAAAGCGGTAGGGACCGATGCGAATTGAGTCACCTGGCTGCAGCCAGGTCTCCGTGCTAATGCGCACATCGTTGACGAAAGTCCCGTTGGAGCTGTCCAAGTCCTTGACGCGGTAGCGCTGTCCAAGACGCTCGACCATGGCATGGTAGCGCGAAACGGTAGGAACGTTCAGCTGGATATCGTTGGCGGGGTCGCGCCCGATCTGCAGGCGGTTTTTCTCACCGAAGGCGATATTTTGCGACTGGCTTCGGAATATGGCTTCAGCCGACCACTGGAATAGCAGGGTGATCTGCATACCCGCCTCCTGGCTCCCGATGCGCAGGATGTCGCCATCATGCAGGTCCAGTTCTCCACTGACGGGCGCACCCTGGTAGAAGAGCGGGTTGGTGGTGTTCGGCTGCAGGCGCAGGCGATATCCTAGTGGGCCGCGCTCGATCACTGCGTGATGGCCAGAGACGATCGGCGAGGGCACAACGATATCGTTGTCGGGGAGACGGCCCAGGCTGAGGGTAGCTTTGTTAAGTGGGTGAGAGACCGGCGGGCTGCCTGCGACGGAGACCAGAATGTGGGCTGGTTGATCCCAGGCGGCCGGTTTGAGGCCAGGCTCCAACGTGGTTTGGGCATTGGCGGGCGGGGCTGCTTCCATCAAAGTAGCTTGTGGCAAGGTGCCGGGTTCAATTAATTGGACAAAGGAAAGGCGGATGGCGCTTCCGAGCTGGATAGCATCGCCGGAATGCAGCCGCTGGGGGGACGTGAGGGGTTGTCCGTTCAGGTAGGTTTTATTGCTGCTGCCCAGGTCTTCGATCCAGTAACCGTCTTCGGACTGGAAAAGGCGGGCATGCCGCCGCGAAACCATGGGAGAGGCGATCACCAGGTCCGAAGAAGCGTCGCGTCCGACGACCATCTCGGGTTGGGTGATCTCGATCTCCTCCCCGGGGGAAGGACCTTCCAGGACGATCAACTTGGCTGAGGATGGCATGAAAAGGCGGTCACCAGACTGTTTAACAGACATATCCCGACCCCCGCGACCGAATGGCGCAATGTGAAATTATATGACAAACTAGGTCAAATTTGGTTTGTTATTACAGAGATTATACAGGAAGAGAGAGGGATGTCAAGGTAATCAGGAAAACCAATCGCCGCGGATTGCCCAAACCAGATTAAACGCGCATTTAATTCTACACAGACGTTTGATCCGCTCAGCCAGGCAACCCTGGCTGTCCAGCTCGCTGAATCATAACAATAAATGAGCTGCACAACTGGGCTGCTGGTTCATAGTGTAAAGAATGGTCGAGCAGCATCCCAGATGATTATGCGTCACCATCAAGTGCTGCGAGAATTTCTTGTACGGGTGGAGCCTGATACCAGCGCCTGTTGTTGATCATGATCAATGGAATCATCCTCACGTGGTCGCGCAACACGCGCCGTGGATGTTCTAGAATTTCGATGATCTCTATCTCGACACCCGGTCGAGCCACGCGCACGCCCTCCAGCAGGCGGTCGGTGGTTGAACAACGCGGTCAAAATACAGATTTAAAGTAGACGATTTTGGGCATTTAACACCAGAAGGTCGATAGTTGTGATGGATAGGCACCACGTTTTCGGTTGCATGATGCCTATCGCTTTGACAGATGCGGTTATTTTTCCGCGCGGATCTTTGGGCCGCTCAACGGGGCGCCAAATAGTGGCGCAAACAGGCAAAAGTCGAACAGACCGGCTACCAATGGTACGACGCCAATGACAGCCACGACATAGCCAGTCGTGCTGCTGAGACCGAACAGGCCCCAGGTAATCAGTGCAATGCCTGCAATGATACGAGTGATCCGTCCAGCCTTGGAAGCCATGAAAGCAATGAATGGAGTCATTTTTATTATCTCCTATTGTGGTTATTATCCTGGTGCTAGTATAGGAGATTCGAAAGGTTTTGTCTGTGACAAAGTCACATACCGGCGCGGATTTGAAGCGATTCTACATCGACGATTTCGATTATCCCCCGCTTGGATTGGATCAGCCCCTGGCTGGCAAAGTCCTCCAGGATACGGCTGATGACCTCCCGCGAGCTGCCAAGTTCAGCAGCAATCTCTTGATGTGTGATGCGAATCGGGTTCTGAATCCGGCTGTAGTCCAAAAGCTTCGCGGCCAGGCGTGTGTCCATCCGCTGGAAAACCACCTCATCCACGATGTCCAACACAACTGAGAGACGATGTGAGAGCAGAGTGAAGACAAAGCTGCGCCACAAGTCATACTGGTTCACCCAGTCACGAAAATCATCGGCAGGGATCAAGGCCACCTCGGCATCTTGCTCGACAGTGGCGATGGCAGGGAATGTCTGGTGGTTGAGAATGGCGTTGGCTGTCAGGATACAGGATTCGCCGAGACCGAAACGATAAAGAGTGATCTCGCGTCCCGTTCCGCCGATCTTATACACGCGCACCACGCCGGAAAGCAGCAACGCAATCGTGTCGACACGCTCGTCCTCCAGAAATATATCTCTCCCAGCTGGGATGCGGGTGAGGTAAGCTTTCTGCATAAACTCGCGCACCAGAGCCGGGTCGGCGCGTCGTAAAATGGGTAAAGCATCGGTGATACGTTTGAGGTGTTCTTGACCGATCATAGAGTTTCAGTTATCGAACGCATTTATGTGCTGTGGAAGGCTTGTATTTTAACAGACTGGTTTATTCTGCATGGCTTACCCAATCCCCGCTGGGTAGCTTTTCCCCGGCCCGGATGGGCACTTTTAAGCGATTTTCAAAGGGGGTCAGTGGGCAGGAATACAGGTCGTTGTAGGCGCAATAAGGATTGTATGCAAGGTTGAAGTCCACCAGAACGCGGTTTTTCCCGCGGGGCTCGGGCTCCAGGTAGCGTCCGGCGCCGTAAGTCTCCACGCCTGCCAGGGAGTCGGCAAATGGCAGAAAGTAGCCGTGCGGATCTTTATAGATGGTCAGGGTCACCTCCTGCTCTTCCACAAGGAACCGGATTCGACCGAAGCGGATGTGCTCCTGGATGTCGCCGGTGGAGGTCTGCATTTGGGTGATTTCTTTTGCTGGGTATTCCTCAATGGGCAGCTCAAGGCGCAGGTCCAGATTTTCCGGGAAATATACCAATCCCGTAAAAACCTCGCGCTGTTCGGGGGTAAGCGGGCTTTCCAGTTCCTGCTTGAAGTATTCGTCTTTCATTTTGCGAAATTCATCCAGTTGGGTCATCTTGATCCTCCAAATGTTTTTCGAGGTAGACAGCCTCATCGGTCAGGCCGTGAGCGTGGTAAAACTCGATGGCGCGCAGGTTATCTGGCAGGGTGGTTACCGAGATTTCGACACAGCCTGCCTCTCGAAGCAGGGTCTCTGCCGCATTTATCAATGTGCTTCCAACGCCCAGACCGCGTGTAGCAGCGCTGACTACCAGTTCTTCGATCAGGGCGGTGGGCGCGGCGTGGTACAGGTCAGGCCGAATTGAATAACTGAGCAAACCGATCACCGCGCCAGCATGCTCTGCCAGTAAAATTCCCCGATCTGGATAGGACAGGTATTTATTCGCATAGTCGACGTCAATTGGGCTCTGTTCGGCCATCAATTCGGCCAGCTCCTGGATCAAGCGCACTATATCAGCCGCGTCGGAGCGCCTCGCATGGCGAATGTGGACTGGATACTGAGTCGGTAAGTTAAATTCCAAATGAATATCATCCGGCTCAAGCGCGAAAAGCTCTGGATCAGGTTGGGTAGATACCACACAACCCAGGCGTAGATAGAAGTTGATAGTATGCTCCGATGGTGTGGCGGAGATATACAGCCGCTTGGCTCCTCTTTGGCGAGCAGTCCTCTTGGCTAATTCAAAGAGTTGCGTGCCACAGCCCTGGTCGCGATAGCCGTGACTGACATGCAGGAACATGAGTTGGAGCATGTCAGCAGGCTGGCCGATAAAACGGTTTTCAACCACCGCTACTCCAATCAGCTGGTCATTATCGAAAAGCCCATAAAACCACCCGCCATGGTCGAAACAATCGACCAGGTGCTGTGTATTTTTCTCGATGTCAGTTTTCGGCCAGCCGTGCATGTTCCAATAGTCCGGCTTCAGGAGCATGGCACCGTTCTCTAGGATATAGGTTTTCTCGATCACTTCGCTACGGTCAATCGTCCAGACCTGCTCGATTTCTTCGCGCTGCAATTCTCTGCTGTCAATCATATTGTCTCTTACGCTTTCTCAGTTTTCATACCTCTGACCAACAATCTTACCAGAATCAGCGGGCAAACCAGGAATCTGGCTTTGTCTTACCGATGAGCAGAGCAATATATTCGTTTATCCGGTCTTTCTGAGTACAATTAATCTGTATGCAAATGAATAAGCCTCCATTTCGTGCCCCACCTGCCAACCTCATTAAATCCTTGTACCGGCTTGGCTTTGGGCCGATCATTGGGCGTTTTATCCTGCTGTTAACCACCACCGGGCGCAAGTCAGGATTGCCCAGGGTTACTCCGTTGCAGTACGAAGTGGTAAATGGGGCAATTTACATTGGCTCAGCCCGGGGAACAAAGGCCGATTGGTTTCGCAACATCCTGGCGAACCCGTGTGTACAGGTGCGGGTGAAATCCAGAAGTTTTGAGGGCAGGGCGGATGCAATTACTGAGGTCAGCCGCATCGCAGATTTCCTCGAATTTAGGCTTAAACAGCATCCCAGGATGCTGGGCATGATCTTGAAATCAGAGGGTTTGCCGGCCGCACCTTCCCGGGTAGAGCTGGAAGAATACGCACAGCGGCTGGCGATGGTGATTATCCGGCCTAAGTAGGTAAGGAAGGAAGACCAGGATGGATACAATCGAAAGCTTGCTCCGATGGATTGGGGGTGTGGCTGCGCTGCTGGTAATCATTATCGTACTGATCAGCGTCAGGCGATTCCGTTCTCGGCCGGCTGGAATGACAGTCGGCAGCTCGCCAGCCAGGTTGTATTCACCCGCCTTCCTGGTGATCGGTTCCTTGATCTCGATCGGAATTTGTGTGCTGCTCTGGCGGCCAATCCCGTTGACGCTGCCGCCTTGGGCTCAGGTCACCGCTCTGGTTTTGGGTGCCCTGCTCTACTTTTCGGGCATCGCTCTGATCTTGTGGGGGCGCCAGGCGCTGGGAAAATTTCACAACGTATCCTCCAGCCAGGGCGTGCAGTTATTCGCCGATCATGAACTGATCACCAGCGGGCCATTCGCATTTGTCCGCCACCCGATGTATCTCGGATTTTTCCTGGCAGTGCTGGGTGGACTGCTGCTTTACCAAACCTGGACATTGTTGATTTTCCTGCTGTGTTCCCCGGTCTTTGTCAAACGCGCTCAGCGGGAGGAAGAGGCATTAATATCCGCTTTCGGTGAAGAATACGAATCCTACCAGCGGCGAGTCCCTGCATTCTTCCCGCGCTTTATTAGATAAAATTCATATCTGCTGAAATTATTTTCCTGGTAGGTAGGTGAGAATTTATCTGAGTAACTTCCCCCAGAAAGCGGGGTTATTTAGACAAGGTCGATATATCTTCAGCAAACTACCAGACTTCCGGATCTAAAAAGTGATCGTATAAAGGAGCGTGCAATGCTTAAGAATATTCTGATTCGCTGGTTGATCATCGCCCTGGCGGTGGTGGTTGCCGTCTGGCTGGTACCGGGCATTGAGGTGACCGGATCCAGCGGTTGGTTGACCGTGATTATAATGGCAGCCGTTCTAGGCTTGATCAACGCCATCATCCGGCCGATTCTGGCTTTGCTATCTTGCGGCTGCATTGTTGCCACACTGGGCTTGTTTATGCTGGTGATCAACGCCTTCACCTTCTGGCTGGCCTCGTACATCACCTCTTCGTGGTTCGGTCAGGGTTTCCAGGTAGACAGCTTCTGGTCGGCCTTCCTGGGCTCGCTGGTAGTGAGCGTAGTTTCGTTCCTGGTGTCGATGGTGTTTGTCGACGACCGGGAGCGGTAAACATTTCCAGGGCGGTTGGCTAGCCGAACCAACCGTCTTGAAGTTTACAGCGAACGAATTTAGCATGCTATCCAGGATGAGGTTAGCATGCTAATATATCATGCGCAAGAGAAGAGATCGTAATGCCAAAAGGAGAGTAATGATGACAGCTGAACAACAGCGCCTGCAGGAGGCGCGCGATAAGGAAATCCCCTGGAAGAAGTGGGGGCCGTATTTAAGCGAACGACAATGGGGCACGGTACGCGAAGACTACTCCGAAGGGGGCAGCGCCTGGGATTATTTCACGCACGATCAGGCGCGCTCGCGAGCCTATCACTGGGGTGAGGATGGCCTGGCCGGGATCAGCGATGACAAGCAGATCCTGTGCTTTGCGCTGGCCTTGTGGAATGGGGTCGATTCGATCATCAAGGAGCGGCTGTTCGGGTTGAGCAATAGCGAGGCCAACCACGGCGAAGATGTCAAGGAGTATTACTACTACCTGGACAGCACACCGACCCACTCCTATATGAAATACCTGTACAAATACCCGCAGGCGCCGTTTCCATACGATGATCTCGTGCGGACGAACCACGGGCGCAGCCGGGAGGAGATGGAATACGAGCTGATGGATACAGGTGTCTTCGACGAGGACCGCTACTTCGATGTCTTCGTCGAGTACGCCAAGAGCGCGCCGGAGGATATACTGATCCAGATTACAGTTGCCAACCGCGGCCCGCAAGCCGCAGACTTGCACGTGCTGCCCACGGCGTGGTTCCGTAACACCTGGTCCTGGAATGTGGGTTCACCGCGTCCTGTCTTGCACAAAGAAAAAAATTTGAAGGGGAGTTCGGTCGCTGTTGCCGAGCACGCCGATCTGGGAACGCGTTATCTGTACTGCCTGGGGATGAACCAGAAAGGCGTTCCGCTGCTGTTTACTGAGAATGAGACCAATACCGAGCGCATCTTCGGCACTCCCAACGCCAGTCCGTTTGTCAAGGATGGCATCAATCAGTTTGTCGTCCACGGGGATGCGGGAGCGGTCAATCTGGCGCACACAGGCAGTAAAGTCGCCGCTCATTATAAGCTGACGGTCCCCTCCGGTGAAAGCCAGACGATCTGGCTGCGCCTGACGGACCAGTCCCCGAAAGACCTGAAAACCACCAGCGCCTTCTCCGATTTCCAACAGGTATTTGCAGCGCGCGTGAAGGAAGCCGATCAATTCTATGATTCGATCACGCCCGACAATCTAAATGAGGACTCGCATCGGGTGCTGCGCCAGGCGTTGAGTGGCATGCTGTGGACCAAGCAGTTCTACTATTATGACATCGATCGCTGGTTGGCGGAGCGCGGGGCCGGTCCCCTTTCACCAGCATCCCAGCGCAAGCGCGCCTCACGCAATGAGCAGTGGTACCACATGTACAATGCGGATATCATCTCGATGCCGGACAAGTGGGAATACCCGTGGTACGCTGCTTGGGATCTGGCTTTCCACACCATCGCTCTGTCGATGGTCGATCCAGATTTCGCCAAGGATCAACTCGACTTGATGCTGCGCGAGCAATACCTGCATCCCAACGGGCAGATCCCAGCTTACGAATGGAACTTTAGTGATGTCAACCCGCCGGTACACGCCTGGGCAACGCTGTTCAATTACCGGTTAGAATTGCTGGCGAACGGGGAAGGGGATGTTGATTTTCTCAAGCACGCCTTTCAGAAGCTGCTGCTCAACTTCACCTGGTGGGTTAATCGCAAAGACCCCACCGGTAAGAACGTCTTCGATGGTGGATTCTTGGGATTGGATAATATCGGCGTATTTGACCGCAGCGCGGTGTTGCCCAGCGGTGGACATCTGGAGCAGGCGGATGGCACCGCCTGGATGGCGCTTTATGCACAGAACATGCTCGAGATTGCCCTCAATCTGGCTATGCATGATCCGGTTTATGAGGATATGGCGAACAAGTTTCTGGAGCATTTCCTGTGGATCGCCGCTGCCATGGACCGGATCGGCGACAACGAGGACGAGATGTGGGATGAGCAGGACGGCTTTTTCTACGACCTGCTGCGCCTGCCGGATGGTTCTGCCCAACGGCTAAAAGTGCGCTCGATGGTTGGGCTGCTGCCGCTGTGCGCTTCAGCAGTCATCCCAACCGGCTCGTTCGACAAGCTGACCCGTTTTCAGGCCCGCGCCGCCTGGTTTATCAAGAATCGCCCAGAACTGGTAGCCAGCATCCATACACCGATTTATGTAGGACATTCCGATCGCCGCCTGCTGGCGCTCCTGGACGAGAACAAGTTGCGCCGGGTGCTGAGGCGCATGCTGGATGAGAATGAGTTTCTCAGCCCGTACGGCATCCGCGCTCTATCGCGCGCCCACCTGGAACAACCGTATGTATTCAGGCTGGGTGGGGAAGAGCATACCGTCAGCTACCTGCCAGCCGAGTCGAACACTGGCATGTTCGGCGGCAATTCCAACTGGCGCGGCCCGATCTGGATGCCAGTGAACATCCTGATCATCCGCTCGCTGCTCAACTATTTTTCATTTTTCGGCGATGACTTCCAGGTTGAATTCCCAACCGGGTCGGGGAATATGATGAACCTGTACCAGGTTGCAGAAGAGATATCCCGCCGCCTGGCCAGCATCTTCCTGCGAGATGACAGCGGGCGAAGGCCGGTGTTTGGCGGGGCAGAGAAATTCCAATCTGACCCGCACTGGCGAGATTACATCCTGTTCTACGAATACTTTCACGGCGATAACGGCGCTGGGCTGGGCGCTAGCCACCAGACCGGTTGGACTGGCCTGGTAGCCAAGTTATTGCAGATGTTCAACGCCATGAATGCCCAGCAATTCCTTGAGGATGGCAGGCGAGCGGCGATGGTGTATAAAGAGTAGCATGAGATGAAATCACCACGATACCCAAGCCTGTACCAGATCAATACGCGCACCTTCCTCAATTCTCTTGCCCGGGAATTAGGCCGCCCGACAACGCTGGATGATTTCCCTGACGCCGAGCTGGAGCGCATCGCCGGGCTGGGTTTCGACTGGGTCTGGTTGTTGGGCGTGTGGCAGACCGGTGAGGCCAGCCGGGCAATCTCCCGAACGCGCCCCGATTTGCTGGATGAATTTCAGCGCACTCTGCCAGATTTGACAGAGGAGGATATCTGCGGATCCTGCTTCGCGATTACCGGCTACACGGTGCACAGCGGGATGGGCGGCGATGAAGCCCTGCTGCGCCTTCGCCAGCGGATAAAAAGCCGCGGCTTGCGCCTGCTGCTAGATTTTGTCCCCAATCACACTGCCCTGGATCACCCATGGATCAAGGAACATCCGGAGTACTATGTCGCAGGCACGGAAGCAGACCTGCTCACCCAGCCGCAAAATTATGCCAGGTTAAACACGAAGCGTCAATCAGGCATCCTGGCCTATGGACGTGACCCCTACTTCCCCGGCTGGACGGACACCTTTCAACTCGATTATGCCAATCCAAACCTGCAGACGGCGATGCGGGCAGAGCTGCAGCAGATCGCAGACCTGTGCGATGGTGTGCGCTGCGATATGGCGATGCTGATCTTGCCCGAGATCTTTGAGCGTACCTGGGGGCGACGGCCGGCCGATTTCTGGCCTCTGGCAATTGAAAGCGTTCGTCGCGAACACCCAGGCTTCCTGTTCATGGCGGAGGTCTATTGGGACCTGGAGTGGACGCTACAGCAAAAAGGCTTCGATTACTGCTATGATAAGCGCCTGTACGACCGGTTGCGTGAAGGCGCAGCCCGCCCGGTGCGCGAACACCTCTCCGCCGGGCTGGAATACCAGGATAAGCTGGCGCACTTCCTGGAAAACCACGACGAACCAAGGGCAGGGGCGACTTTTCCTTTCAAGGTGCACGAAGCCGCAGCGGTGATCAGCTTTTTCACACCCGGTCTGCGCTTTTTCCACCAGGGGCAGTTGAGCGGCTCCGAGAAACGCCTGCCAGTACACCTGTGCCGCGCCCCGCAAGAGCCTGCCAATCCTCAGCTATCCGCATTCTACACCCGCATTCTGGCTGCGCTCAAGCAGCCTGCTTTACGGAATGGGGAATGGTCACTGCTCGAGTGCCTGCCGGCCTGGGAAGGCAACTGGACCTCGGACTGTTTCGTTACCTATGCCTGGCAGGTGGGGGAAGGGCAAAGCTTGCTGGGAGTAGTCAATTATGCCCCCAACGCCAGCCAGTGTTATGTTCGCCTACCGAATTCTAATCTGCCAGGTCATGTGGTCGAGCTGCGTGATCTACTCAGCCCGGCTGTTTATGAGCGCAATGGAGATCTGCTCTACCTATCTGGACTCTTCCTGGATCTGCCGCCCTGGGGTTATCATTTGTTTGCGATAAAATTGGGGGGATGAACATCGCCAGACTCAGCTTGCATGTCGAGCGAGGATCCAATCGATCTCTCTCAAGTAGATCGCTGCCGGTTACCAGCAAGCATTAACGCCCAATTTTCCCCGGAGAGTCCCATCATGGGAAATGAACTATCCCTGAAAAACCAAACATTTGGCGAGAGTGAAACCCGAAACCTGGCCTATAACATTTTCGTGCTGCTGGTCACCATCCTGGCATTGCTCAGTATGCTGGGCTATTATTTTCTCCCGCTTTCGCCGCAGGTCAAACAAGTTCTTTTAATATCAGATATCCTTGCCTGCGTTTTGCTCATGTTCGATTTCTTTTTGACCTGGAACCACGCCCCTGACCGGCGCTATTATCTATTGCGCTACGGCTGGATCGATTTTCTGGGCAGCATACCTGGGCTGTTACTTTTTCGGTTGCTGCGCATTTTCCGGGCGTTGCGCATTTTTCGCCGTATGCGCCAGACTACTTCCGAGGAGTTGCGCCAGCAGGTTCGCCAACGCCTCGGGGAAAGCACTTTGATGATCGCCATCCTGATGATCTACCTGGTGGTTATGCTCGGCAGTATCGCAATTGTGCAAGCAGAGAGCTCGGCCCCGAACGCCACTATCAAGACCGGAGGGGACGCCGTGTGGTGGTCCTTTGTCACCATCGCCACCGTTGGTTACGGCGATGAATATCCGGTCACCCCGGCCGGGCGATCGATCGCCGTTCTGGTGATGGTGGTGGGAGTGAGCGTGTTCTCGGTGCTGACCGGCTTTCTGGCGTTAAGCTTCCAGAACCGGCGGGCAAAACAACAGGAAGATGCGATCGAGGTGCTGCGAGGCGAGTTGGTAGAAATCAGAAAGCTGCTCGAACGGGAGGAAGATCGGCAAGAATGAGGCGGCGTAAATTAAGCAGACCCAGGAAGATATCAGACCTCGGCGGTTTGGGAGACAGACCACGCCGACCGTTTGGGGTAAGCATTCTCATTGTCATCCAGTTCTTTTCGATCTTAATGATTGTTTCCACGGATCTAGTTAATTTCGACTTGATTCGGCTTAACATCCCAGCTCTAGCTCTGCTCCAGAGCCAGGAGGGGATTTCAGCCACGCTGACGCAGTATATCGAGGATTTGAATCCGGACCTACTCAAATCTATTTCCACTATCCAACTAATCACGATTATCAGCCTGGTTGGGATCGTTTTCCGGCTGTTGTTGATTTTCGGACTTTTGTGGCTGCGTCGCTGGGCCTGGGTGCTGGTGATGGTCCAGGTAGGCGTTTTGATGATCCTGGATCTTTGGTCTTACTTCGGTGGCGAGCCAGCTTATCTCTCAATGATCACCAATGTGGTGATGGTTTTTTATCTAAATCAGCGCGAGGTGCAGCTTGCTTTCAGGCGGCGAGGGGACCAGGTTGAGGCAGTGGGGATATGAACGACCTGGATCTCTTGCGCCAGTACGAGCCGATCGTTAAGTTCACCTATGGCGAGAACTTCTTCCCCACGGCTGTGGATGGATATGTGCGCCGCTGCAGCTTGTGGCGGCGTGACGAAAAAGGTCTCACCGAACAGGTGCTGGAGGAAGGCGAGCTGAATTTAGAGAAGCTGGCTGAACTAAAGGAAGCACCGCTGGGGGAAAGCCTGAGTTTGCGCTTCGTGCAGGAACAACTGGATGTGATTGAATATGAGCGTTGGCGGATGCAGCCTGACCGCCCGCGCTTCTATTCAGGCGGACGGTTGAGCCGGGTTGGGCTGTTGCCGCGCCTGCTGGTTTCTTTCTTAACCTGTCGTTGTTGGTGCGCGGGCGGGTGCCTGGCGGGACGACAGCCGCCGCGGCGGTGAAGTACGAGCAAATGCGTAAGGAGGACCCTCGCATGGTCTATTACGGCAGGGTGGTGCGAGAGGCCGGTTACATTGTCCTGCAATATATGTTTTTCTATGCGATGAACGACTGGCGCTCCAGCTTCTACGGGGTCAATGACCACGAGGCCGACCTGGAGCAGATATTTGTTTACTTGTCAGATGATGTCGGCGAACCTCTACAGCCTTGCTGGGCGGCATATGCATCCCATGATTTCTTCGGAGACGACTTACGCCGGCGTTGGGATGATCCCGAGCTGCATCGCCATGGCGATCACCCAATCATTTATGTCGGTGCGGGCTCTCATGCCAGTTATTTCTTGCCTGGTGAATACCTGATGGGCGCTGAACCGGAATTTATCAAGCCGATCCGCCGGGCTGTCAGGGTGGGTAATACCTTTTGGAAGGAGACCCTCGGGCAGGGACAGGCTGATCGAACGATGGAGACAGAGAGCAGCCAGATTAGCGTGCCCTTCATTGATTATGCCCGCGGTGATGGGTTGGCAATTGGGCCAGGGCAAGAGCTGGGTTGGTCGCCGATCCTGCTAACCAAACAGGACGAATGGGCAGAGAAATTCCGTGGGCTTTGGGGGCTGGATACGCGGGACTTTTTGGGAGGTGAGCGGGCGCCAGCCGGGCCTAAGTTCAACCGGGATGGGTCAGTGCGGGTATCCTGGTACGATCCATTGGGTTGGGCCGGGCTGGACAAGACTCCGCCGCCAGGACAGACTGCTGCCAGACTGCAACAACAGATTGCTAGCCTGGACCAGCGCCGTCTGGAGGCGGAGATCGAGATCGAGCAGAAGCGCGATGCGCTGCGCCAGATGGCGATCGAGTTGCGCGCCTTGCAGCAAGCCAATCACCTGGATGAGCTGTATAAAGAAAAGGCGGATGACCTGGATCAGGACCTTAGGGAGCTTCAATCGCTGTACGCCCGTCACACGCGCCTGGTAGAGACCGGATTGGCAGCTCAATCATACCTGGCGGCGGTGGAGCGCGGCGAGGTAGGCGACTATCAGGCGCACATCCGGCATAAACACATGCCACAACCGCCATTACCTAAACAATCAGGCCTTTTGGAGTTTTGGGCCGCTGTGAGTGGAGGCGTGCTGCTGCTGGCGCTCGTCGGGCTGCTGTTTTTTCACCCGGACGGCTGGCCGATCTGGCTGGCGGTGGCGTTGTTCTCCATCCTGGCGGTGGAAGCGGTGGTACGCGGCCGCCTGGTCAATTTCTTGTTGACGGCGACAATGGTGCTGGGTGTGATCACTGCCTTGGTGTTGGTGGTGGATTTCTTCTGGCTGCTGGTGGTGCTGGCATTGGCCGCGCTGGTGGTGTATTCTGTGTTTTCGAATTTGAGGGAGATGGCGGGGAGGTAGAAGTATCTTCCTGTCCTCCTTAAAGGTCCTACAAGGGTCGGCATTTGAAAAAAAGTATACCAGGTCGAGCAACTTACGGCTAACAACCAAACGCGGGGGTATAATAGGCTAAAAGGAGTAAATATGTCCGAAAAGCCACGAGTGAAGATGAGCGGGGCGCCGTCCAAGGTCTGCACCCACACTGATCAGATCGCGGATGTCCAGCCCAGTGGGAACAGTTGCCTGGAATGCCTGCGTATTGGTGATACCTGGGTCCACTTGCGTATGTGCATGATCTGCGGGCAGGTGGGCTGCTGCGATGATTCTAAGAATAAGCATGCCACGAAACACTTCCATGCCACCGGGCATCCGATCATGAAGTCTTTGAAGCCAGGGGATGATTGGATGTGGTGCTATGTGGATAAGGTGATGCTTTGAAAAAGGGGGAAGTAAGAAGTAGTAAGTAGGCCGTAAGGCGTTTTCAGTATGCAGTATTTGGTATACAGATAATTGTTGGCAACTGACAACTTACTACTGATACCAGGGAACAAACATGGACTTTCCCCTCAATCCCAATCCCACCCGGGCGATTGCCGGCGAGCGCAGGGTAGTGACGATTCTTTTCTGTGATGTAAAGGGCTCAACTGCGTTTGCTGAGCATCTAGACCCGGAAGAGTGGGCTGAGATCATGAACGCCACCTTCAGTTACCTGATCGAGCCTGTGCAGCGCTACGGCGGGACTGTGGCGCGGTTAATGGGCGACGCGATCCTGGCTTTCTTTGGGGCGCCTGCCGCCCATGAGGACGATCCACAACGCGCTGTGCTGGCCGGGCTGGAGATCGTCTCCAGCATCCAGGAGTACCGTAAGCAACTAGAGAAGGAATATGGCCTGGATTTCAACGTGCGCGTGGGGATCAACACTGGCTCAGTTGTTGTGGGCGAGGTTGGTACAGCACTGGCGGGTGAGTACACCGCTATGGGCGACGCGGTCAATCTGGCGGCGCGTATGGAGCAGACAGCTCAACCAGGGACAGTGCAGATCACCGGTGAAACCTATCGCCAGGTGGGTACTTACTTCGACGTGGAGTCTCTAGGTGAGATGGAGGTAAAGGGCAAGAGCGAAGCGGTGGCAGTGTATCGCATGCTGGGGCAGTCAGAGCAGCCTGGACGCGGGCGCAGCCTCCCAGGCTTATCTTCCCCATTAGTGGGCCGCGAGAAAGAACTACAAGCACTGCTCCAGGCGCTGGAAGGACTGAGTCAGGGACGTTCTCGAATCATCACGCTGATTGGCGATGCAGGGCTCGGCAAGACCCGCCTGCTGGAGGAGGCACGCGCCCGGATTGCCGCATCTCCCGATGGATCGATTCGCTGGGTGGAGAGCCGCGGGATGTCATTCGAGACGACCCGGCCTTACGGACTGTTTGCTCAGCACCTGCGCCAGGTATGCGGACTGCGTGATGAGGATACTAAGGAAGAGCTCTATGCCCGTGTGGCAGGTGCTTTTCCCGGGCTGGAGACAGAATCGCAGGCGCTGATCGTCCACATGGTCGAGCTTCTCCTGTCTTTGCGCTCGGGGAGTCAAGATGAGAGCGTCCCGGTGCAAGGCGAGACGATCAAGCGCGAGATTTTTGAGGCTTCGCTGGCGCTGTGGCGCGCCCTGGCTCAACAAGTACCGCTGACGCTGGTCTTCGATGACCTGCACTGGGCCGATCCGGCTTCCATCGAGCTGCTCTTGAACCTGTTCCAGTTGACAGACGAAACACCGATCGTTTTCCTGTGCGCGTTTCGTCCATACCGCACATCGCCAGCCTGGACAGTCAAGACTGCTGCCGAGAAGGATTTCCCACACCGCTATCAGGAGATTTCTTTGGCGCCGCTCTCTGGGGATGAGAGCGACCGCTTGATTGAAAACCTGCTGGCAGCGCCCGAGCTGCCCTCTAGTTTACGCCAGACATTGCTGCGTAAAGCAGAGGGTAACCCGCTCTTCTTAGAAGAGGTAGTGCGGGCATTGATCGAGAATGGATTGCTGCAGCACGATACGGACAGCGGGGAGTTTCGGTTGGGGAACAATCTGGATGATTTCACCATCCCCGATAGCTTGCAGGCGCTGCTCTTGGCGCGTATCGACCGCCTGGAGACTGGCACTCGTCACACCCTGCAACTGGCTTCGGTGATCGGGCGGAGTTTCTTCTATCGGGTATTGCAGGCTATCACCGAGCAGGCGTCAGCGCTTGACCAGCAACTGATCGACTTGCAGCGAGTCGAGTTGATTAAGGAGATCTCCCGCCAACCGGAGGTGGAGTATATCTTCCGCCACGAGCTGACGCGCGACGCGGCTTATCAGTCGATTCTGCGCCGGCAACGCCGCCAATTCCACCGGCGGGTCGCAGAAACCATCGAGGCGCTTTTCCCTGACCGCCTGGAAGAGGAAGCATACCGGTTGGCTTATCACTATCGGCAGGCAGGGGATACCGGGCGAGCCCTGGAATACTATATCACTGCTGGCGATCATGCCGCTCGCCTGTATGCCAATGTGGAAGCTTGTGAGCATTATCATGCTGGCCTGGAGTTGGGCGGCAGTGGGCAGGCCAGTCAGGCACAGCTAGTCCATTTGTACTCCCGATTGGGGCGCACGTTGGAGCTGATCGCCGAAGACGAAGAAGCCCTGGCGCTGTATAAAGAGTTAGAGACCATCGGGCGGGAGCAGGAGAAGCCCGAACTCGTACTGGCGGGTCTGTTGCCTCAAGCGACCTTGCACTCCACTTTCACGGTGATGATGGATGCTGGGCGCGGTCGTGACCTATCATTAGAGGCGTTAGGCATGGCGCGCGAGCTGCGCGATGCCCGTTCTGAAGTCAAGGCGTTATGGAATCTGGTGTTGATCGAGAATTACACCTCAGCAGAAGTCGGATTAGCGGTCACTTATGGGGAGGAGGCCGTGACAATTGCCCGCACGCATGCTCTTTGGGAAGAGCTGGCATACGTGCAGCACGATCTGGCGCGTACCTATTACCGTCTTGCGCGGGTGGATGATGCCTGGCGGGTGGGGATGGAGGCGCAGAATTACTGGCGAGAGACCGGCAATAAGCCCATGCTGGCGGATAACCTGGGTTTAATGGCAGAAGCAAATTACCTTATGGCTCAATTCGAGGCGGGGTTAGCATTGGCCGGGGAAGGGTTACGTATCAGTCAGGCAACCGGTAACCTGTGGGGTCAGGCCTACAGCCAGTACATCCTGGCACCTATTTATCTTGAATTTGGCGAGGTGGATCAGGGTCTGGCGTTGCTGGATGGATCCCAGCGACTGGCGGAGCAAGCGCAGTTTACCGCCCCGCTGTTATTTCTGCAGATGATCCGCGCCTGGGTGTACGCCGATCTTGGGGATCGTGAATCGGCAGTTGTCATGCTGGACAACTTACGTATGCCGGACATTTCCATGAGCCTGTTTGACAAATTCAATGAAGTCAGGCTCTTTTATCGATGCTATTTTGCTGGGCAGAGTGAAAAAGCCAAAGCCATTCTGAGCGAGATCGGCGAGGCGATCATGTCCGGAACCCTGGAGTTGTACTACGGTCCTTTGATTTATGCCGTTGTTACGGATGTGTTGCTGGCTTGTGGTGATTATGTGCAGGCGTTGAGTTTAGCGGAAACTTACTTGAAGCGGCTGCGTTCCAACCAGGTCTATCTGTGCGTGCCTGATTTGTTGCATGATAAGGGACGTGCTCTGTTGGGGCTGGGAAGGCGCAAGGAGGCGTATGCAGCCTTTCTGGAGGCTTACCGGGAAGCGCACACGCAGAACTCACGGCGCAATTTGTACCCGATCGTGGCCGATTTAGCTGATTTGGAGCCAGACCCTGGTAAAGCGGCAGCTTTTCGCCAGGAAGGGCTGGAGGTAACGGCGTTCATTGCCGGAACCATATCTGAACCAGGCTTAAAGGCGGCCTTTCTCAACTTACCTGCAGTCCAAAATCTGCGCAGTTAATCGGGGATATACGCTCAGAGTAAGGCTTGAATTTAATTCTCCACCTTGCAAAAAATCTGATATAATCACTCTTAATACCGCCTAACAAAATTGCAAGTTACTCAATCGTCGCGGGGCGGGGTTTTAAAGCGATCAGCGTTTCAAAGGCCGATCGTACATCGTAAGACGGGACATTGGTCCCGTCACTGGCGGGCAGAATTCTGATTTTGCCGATCTTCATGTATCCGGAGGGAATCATGCAATCGAAATTCTATAAAATGGTGGTAGTAATCATCTTGCTGGCACTGACCCTGACAGGCTTTTCAGCCGCCCGTGCCCAACAAGAATCCAGCGGCACGCTGCGCGAAGTCATTTATCTAACCGACACTCTGCAGCGCGCTGATGGCAAATCGCTGATCTTTACCGTGGCGATTGATCAGTTAGGCGGGCAAGCCAACCTGACCCTGCTGCCGAATGGCGAGTTGCCTTTCGACAACGTGGATGCGCTGGCTGTCACCCCAGACGGCTCCCGTATCTATATGATCGACGACGGGTTGGCCACCTATCCCAATGCCACCCTGGCTTACTACGATGTAGCCACCGATCAGATTGTGACAGTTGGGGTTGTGACTTATAACGGCGAAAACCTGTACGAGATCGACCAGGCGACATTTTCAAAGGAAGGGGTTCTGTACATCACCCAAAATGTCACCGACGCGCTCTTTACAGTGAATCCGGAGAACGCCGAAGCGACCGAAGTAGGCCCGATTGTGAACCAGGCCAGCGGGGAATTACTGGACATCTTCGGCGCTGATATCGCCATCGATGCGGATGGGTCTTTTTATCTGATCACCAACCTGACGACAACCGGGGTCTACAAGCTGGATCTACCGGCAGAGCCAGGTGTGGTTACCGCCACCTTGCTCGGACCGACCGGCGATAACCACCGGGTGCGCGGCCTATCGGTGCGCGCCAACGGTTATGGCGATCTCGTGGCAGCCACCCAGGCTGATGAAGTCCACATCGTCGACAGAGAGACAGGTGCGGATATTATCCAGAGTTTGCCGCTTTATTGGAATGGCTCACCTTTTCGATGCGATCAATGGGGATATGTCTACTGGTGGGATGCTGCTCTGCAACAGTCCAAAGCATTGGTGGGAGACGAACTCCTGGGATGGTCTGCGGGTCACTGTAGTTGGCGTCCCGGTTGACGAGACCTTGGGCAAGGAGATCATGGTGAAAGCCCATTGGGCGAATTTCTCCAAGATGGTTGCCCAGCTGGTCACCGCCAAGCTCAACGTGAACAATGCGACCGGATTGGCTGAGATCGATAACGCGGAAGCCTGGCTGGCGCAGCAAGGCCTGGTGCAGGCCGATGGCACGCTGGATTGGGACAAATCCTTCGACTCCCGAGAGCAGCAGGATGCTGCGTTCAGGTTCTTCGTTAGCCTGCGAAAGTTCAACGAGTCGAATACCTGCCAGTAATTGATAGCGAATTATCTCCCGCAGGGCCATTGCTACTGCAGGGTTGATCAGTATGGAAGAGTAGCCCTGCGGGTGTTTGATTTAAGGAAATCGCAGGAGAACCGGAAGCAGAGTGCGGGTATTGAAGATCCGGTAGGATGTCCCATCCGAGGTGACAACCACAGTGCCATGCATATCAGTGCGCCACAGTCGGGCACCCGAGTCAGCCAGGCGCTGCAGCACACCTGCATCTGGGCGGCCTAGTAGGTTGTCGCCAACTGAGATAATGGCATGCTGGGGTTGCACCGCTTCCAGGAAGGCTGCGCTGGTGCCAGTCGAATGCCCGTGGTGAGGCACTTTTAGAATGGGGGCTTGTAGCGATGCACCGCGATCGGCTAAATTGGCCTCCACAACCGAGTCAATATCTGCAGGTAATAACCATCTCACCTGCCCATAGACGAGCATAATTACGATGGAGGCCTGGTCCTCATCGATATATTCGATATTTGGATCAGGGTTGAGAATGTATGCGGTAGCAGGACCCCAGGTGAAAGTCTGGGGATAGGTGACTGTCTCAAGCGCCAGACCTTCATCTTCTACCGCCTGAGCAAATTTGCGCCAGGTTTCGTTGTCACGGGGAATGCCGTTGTAATAGATTCGCTCCACGGGGGGATTCTCCGCGTGTAAAACATTGATTAACCCGCCGACATGGTCCGGCGCAGCATGTGTAGCTACTACGATTTCCAAATCATCAACGCCAGCCTGGCGCAGGGTGTCTAAAACTATGGGACCAGCCTCCTCTTTACCGCCATCGATCAGTACGTCGTAGCCTTGTCCATCCTGGATCAAGGTGGAATCGCCATTGCCGACCTGGATGAATGTTACCCGAAGCTGGACAGGTACATCGACGGCGTGTAGTGACCGGGTTGAAAAAGAGGGCGTAAGTAGAATGAAGGTCGTCATGCCGATTAGCCAGGGTTTCGTGGCTCGCATTTGGTTTTTCATCGAGCTCCCATCATCACCATGAGATTTCAACCCGGCTGGTCTGGTTTCTGGGTGGTCTGACTCGATTGTAGTTTGCGTAAATACCTCACGCATTGGATGATTACAATCGAAAACGCCACCACAAAAATCCCCAGGAAAGCCCAGGCGTATACGTCTGGTGTAATTCCTGGCCAAAAATAGAGAACAACCGCCGCGAGGATCATCAACAGCCCGGCGATCAATAACCGCTTGGCAGCATATCGGTTAACCGGATACCACAAGTCTGGATTATCCAAAGTGGCCGGGACGCGAAACCCGTAGAGGGCATTGGGCTTAATTTTCCCGGCGATCAACGGTAAGGAGATTAATGTCAGGACGAGCCCACTCCCAACATAAAGCAACAGCAGAGTCTGCACCAGCCTCACCTCCTGAATAAAGACATTTCTATTATAACGCGCTGTGTAACTTTCCCATCGTTTCTGGGTTATCACAGGCGAAAGACATGAAGTTACGCCAGAACAGGAAATCTCGCAACGATGAAAGCGATCCAATATCACGTTACGGTACCACGCTACGCTGCTGGATTGGCGTTGGGCAAGCTAACGCCGCGCATCTACACCAGCGGTCTTTCCTGCACGACGTATGATGAGATCCCCGATCCCGTGCCTCCAGGAGAGGATTGGGTGGTGCTAGAAACCCGCCTGGGCGGAATCTGCGGCTCGGATACCTCGGCTATCTTCCTTAAGGCCAGCCCGTATTTTTCTCCGCTGGTGTCCTCACCATATACGTTCGGGCATGAAAATGTTGCCAGAATTGCACAATCTGGCAAAGAGGTGGAAGGCTGGCGAGCCGGCGAGCAAGTCGTGGTGGAGCCGACTTTTTGGTGCGCGCCGCGTGGCTTTACCAGCCTGTGCCGTTTCTGCGCTCGCGGCGAGATTAACCTGTGTGAACGGGTCACAGAAGGCGGCTTGGCGCCAGGATTGGGGATTGGCAACTGCCGGGATACCTGCGGATCCTGGGCGCCTTACTTCCTGGCGCATAATACGCAGCTTTACCACGTGCCGGACGCGATCAGCGACGAGAACGCCCTGATGATTGAGCCATTTGCCGTTGGGCTGCATGCTGCCCTGCAGAATTTTCCCCAGGACAGCGAGAAAGTCCTGATCATTGGGGCGGGGAGCATTGGGCTGTGCATGCTGGCAGCGCTGCGCGCCCTGGGCTCGCAGGCTGAGATTCTGGTCCTGGCTCGGCATAGCTTCCAGGCAGGAGCTGCCCGCAAGCTGGGCGCTTCCCAGGTCATTCGCGCCACGCGCGATACAGGATTTTATGATGAGATCGCCGCGTTTACCGGCGCCAGCCTCAAACAGCCACTGATCGGCAAGCCCTGGTTGCTGGGTGGGGTGGATTTGATCTTTGAGTGCGTTGGCAGTCGATCATCGCTGGATGATGCCCTCCGGCTGACTTGTAATGGCGGGCGAGTGGTGGTAGTAGGTCTGCCAGGTGTGGTCAAGACTATGGATTGGACGCCGATTTTCATCAAAGAGTTGGATGTGCGCGGGGCTTATATCTACCACCACGCTGAGCAATTTCAGGGCAAACGCTGGAAGACTTTTGATTTGGCAATCGATTTGATGGAGCGCAGCAAGGTTGATCTGTCCTGGATGGTAACCCACAGATTTGCACTGGCAGATTACCAGCGTGCTCTTGACCTGACGCACAAACGGGGGAGCGAAGAAGTTGTGAAGATCGCGTTTGCATATCAATAGTTATGCCTAAATTAAAACCGAAGGCCTGGCAGCTTACTCGATTGCCAGGCCTCCGGGTCATAGGCCTCCCTCCTTCTCCTTTGCTTCGGGAAGGAGGGATACGGGGGTGTTGGGTGGGAGGGGATTTTTTATTGTTGCCGAATTATCGCGTGGATTAAGCCTCACAGCAATAGTTCATTAGTACCAGTTTCGCCTTCAGAATCCATTCTACGGTATGGGGTCAATCCCTGCTTCAGCATCTTTCAACAGATCCAGGTTCCTACTATGATCAAGGGAGTATCGGAGAATGCTATCGGTGAATTAACCGGCAGGTATGTCAGGTGTGGCTGAGAGGTTCTTCCTCTCGCTGTGGTTCGTTAAGAATGACATACCATGAGTAGATAAAGGAGCAGGAAAATGAAGTATAGAGTTCACCGCTTTGACCTTAAGATGACCACTGATCAGAGCAAGTTAGAGCAATTCCTTGATAACCTGAGAGGCGAGGTCGTGGCGATCATTCCAAATGTCACGCTGAAGGCATTCTGGGTTCACCAGGTTGATTTTGTGCTGATCGTGGAGAAACTAGAGGGGGCTAATTGATGGGCTGAATTCGGTAGCGTGTCTAGTTCGGGTCGGTCTGGGTTGATGGAAATTGATTCAGGGAGGAGACATCGAATCCGTTTTCTTTTAGGTGTGCAACCATCCATTCGAATGCCTGTTGGTCGCTGATCTCGCTGCCTGGCGAGCAGACCGCGGTCGAACCTTCAACCGGACCAGTCTCCCAACTCAGGTCAACCAGATTGAGTAAGTACCATTTCTGGCAGTAGACCAGAGTGATCTCCCCAAACTGGTAAAAAGGTGGGCCTACTTTATCATAGTTGACTTCAAACTGGCCCGTCTCGTCTGGCTCTTGGCCTTGTGCGCTGACCCCAATGATAGGTCGCCGATCAAGTTCTCCGGAGATCAGTGACGAACCACGCATCCAATCAGGTTGATCCAGGCCGAGATAATCGAGCAGGGTGGGGGCGATATCCAGGTTTTGAACGTTGGTCTGGATTTTCCCGGCGTGCTGCCCGTTTGGGAAGCGAATCGTTAATGGCACGCGCCTGACCTGGTCCCATTTCTGGCCATGGTCGCTGCCGATGATGAGAATGGTCTCCTCGAGAAAACCTAATCTAGTCAGGGGTTCCACCAGCCTGGCGATGTTCCCATCGAATGCCAGCAGGCTGTCGTCATAAAAATCAACGCTCCATGGCTTCTGAGTATCTATTGACTGACCGGCCGAGAACTTTTGTTTTGGTGGATTGAAAGTATCGCCGTGGGTGCCCATCAGGTGAACATGCACAAAAACCGGACCATCAGCAGTCTTGATCTCATGCAGCATCCTTCGCACACGCTGCCGATCTCCAAAGCGTTCTGGCTGGCTGGTTACAAGGTCGTATGGGTTGGTCATCTGCTTGAGAAAGAAAATGTGACGCACCCTGTCGGAAATGCGATTAGCCGCTTCATATGTAAAGTATGCGTAATCGCTTGGCAAGATCTGGCTGGCGGCGGCTAAGAATTGGCTGTCCTTTGCGGTCCGACCATTGGCTTCATCAAAACCATCCAGAAGGTTTAGTTGGTAGGCGTCCAGGAAATACGGCACGGTGAGCTGCACGGTATGGTAGCCGAGGGTGCTCAGGATAGCCGGCAGATGCTGATAGGCGTCGATGCCTTTTAGGATGTCTGGCGGGTAGAGCAGGCGGGTGTCGGCCGGGTATTTGCCGGTATAGATGGAGATCACCGAACCAGCCGTCGGTCCAGCATTGGAGAAGGCATTCTCGGCTACCAGTGCCGATTTAGCCATCTCTTTCAAGTAGGGGGTCGTGTCACGCTCATAGCCGTAGACGGACAGGTTTGTTGCATTCACGCCATCGCTGGTGATCAGCAGAATGTTGGGGCGAGGACCGTTGCTGGCGGTTCCAACAACTTGCGCAATCGAGCCGCCTAATCTGCTGGTTAAGGCAGGTGCAATGAATCCCAGCAGGATCGCACTGATCAATAAGCCAAAAATCCAGACGGGCGCTCTTCTTCTGTTTCGAAGGCGTTCACTAAGACTCTCCAGCAGGTTGATCAACCCGCGATAGCACAGCTATCAAGACCAGGATAAATCCCAGACTGTACAGGAAGCGGCTCAAGCCAGAGGTTGAGACGATCCCGAATTTAAACAAGGTGTAGGTGAAATTATCCACCAGGATCAGTATCAGAGCGGCGCAGATAGCGGCAGGCACCAGCGCCCCCAGCTTGATCAATGGGCTGGGATCCTCCCTGAAGCGCGGCAGCCAGCCCAGGATTGTCAGGGGCAGCAATAGCATAAAGCCCAGGCAGGCTAGCAGCGCACTGGCGAAGGTGAAAACCAGTACCTGTTGGGAGAAGGGTGTTGTGGTCATATAGGACAGCCTGGTGATGGTAAACAGCCATTCCATAAACATATACAGGGCTGCTGCCAGGAAAGTGACCAGGAACAAGCTGCTCCAGGTGAGGGTTGATTTACGGACAGACATTGTTCTAGATTTTGTCCAACTTATTAAAGCGTGAATTGAATTGCGATTCCTTAGCAATTCTATAAATATGATGAATCCTAGTCTTTTCTTTCGAACAAGAAGAGTGTGCGCTGGCTGCCTGGGATTGGAGTTATCTGGCGCAGCGTGTAGTCATTGGCGAAGGCCTGAGTAAATCCCTCCAGGGTATATCTGGGGAAGATATCCTCACGCGAGGCGAGCAGTTTTTGCACCTGGCTGTCTTCCTTGGGGACGAACTCGATGATCAGGTGTGGTCCGAGGCTGGCCATCCAATGGGAGATATCTTCCAGGGGCAAGTTGTTCGAAATTGCCAGATGGTGGATCAGGGCCAGGGCCAATACCAGGTCAGCCGTACCACGCTGGGTGAAGGAGTGGCGCTCCTGGTTGTCCCAGCCAATCGCTGGCGAGGGGTTGGTCAGGTCGATCACGAGCGGGAGCACATTTCTTGTTTTGGTGCGTTTGCATTCCTGGTAGTTGAGCTCGACTGCACCAGGGTCGAGATCGGTGGAGATTACGAGGCAGCCTGCCATATCCGATGCCAGGCGGCTGAAGAGGCCCGTATTAGCGCCTAGATCAAGAATACGCCCGGGTCGAATATCGTGTAGCCAATCACTGACCGATTGTTTTTTGTTTTCGAGAGCCTCTGCAGTGTAGTTTGTGGCGTCATAATATTCAGCCCAGGCGGTTCCACCGGGTTTCCAGGCCAGTTTCTTCACCGTGCTGACCAGGCTGTCAATCAACCCGGTCATCGCGGTTGGGGAAAATTGCGGTTTTTTCCCCGAGCCGCTGGTAACTCTTCCCGCATAGCGCTGTTGAGCCATGGCATGAGTGTGGAGATGGGTCAGGATGCCAAAGTTCAGACGCGAGCGGCGTGGGAGCAGCTTGCTCGCCAAATCTAAGGGGATGCCGTCCAGGTAAATTTGCATCAGCCGGGCGACTCGGATATCTGTGTAACTCATCAAAGCCAGCGGGGCCAGGAAGTGCTGGCAGAACTGGCGATAAGCGATCCAGGGATCTCCAGCATGGTATTCAGCGAAGCTGAGCGTATCGATCAGGATAGGTCTGCCATCTAAGAACTGGATATTATAAGAGCTGGCGTCCTTCAGAACCATGCCGGCCTGGAGCGCGGCGCGCTGAATTTCCAGCGTTCGCAGGGCGGCGTCTTTCAATTGAGAAAAACACCATTCATAGGGATATGAAATAAATGGAATACCCTCGGGCTGGATGACTTTGAAGGCAATCTCGGAGACAGGCGGTTGGACCGCAGTTTCTGTGTGCGGAATGAGCAGCTTCTTCTCAACCAGGCGTTGGTATAACCCGGACGATATCAGCCGGTCATAGTCGGGCTGATAGACCAGGTTTACCTGGCGGTATAGCAGACCATCCTGCTGGAATAAAAAGCCGCTGGGGTCACGGAAAGAGGCAGGATGCCTCTGGCTTGCTTTACTATCCACGGATGTTGTCTTCTTCTGTATCAGCTGCAGCTTCTGAATTGCCTTTGCCAAACAGGTTCTTTATTTTTCCCCAAAATAAGCGAAAGAATACTGCCAAGCTGAGCAGTACGCCGAGCAAAATCTGCAGAATGACGCTTCCTGAACCGGGATCAAGATACATAGACATAACTCCTTTGTGGGCTGGGCTGGTCAATATCCCATCCCATCCGAATCAACACCAATATGACCTATTCTTGAGTTCACGTGGTTTAAGTCAAAGTTTTATTATACCAGGAGAGATTTACACCTTTTCAGGAACCTGGTGGACGGGATATCCAGTTGTAATGTACTTTCAATGTGCAAAGCGCCTGGTTTTGTTATAGAATTATCCCATGCCCCAACCAACTGAAAATTACCGTGTGATTCCCTTTCCAGCCGCCCGCAAGGTGATTGTGGACGCCGGTCGGATGGGCGCCCGGCGTCCGCTGATTCACGGCCTGCTCGAGCTGGATGTGGCTGTGCCGCGGGCGTTCATGCGCGAGCATAAAGCCCGTACCGGCGAAAGGCTGTCTTTTACTGGATACATCGTGAAGTGCCTGGCGCAGGCCATCCAGACTGACCCGTCGGTACAGGCCTTGCGGGACTGGCGTAACCGGCTGGTGATCTTCGAGGATGTTGATGTAGTGACGATGATCGAGACGGAGGTTGGCGGCGTTGCGCTGACACATGTGATCCGCGGGGCAGATCACAAATCCTTCCGCCAGATACACGAAGAGATTCGTTCCGTGCAGGCCCGGCCGAGGAGCAGCGCTCAGTCAGGCGGGCTGGTTAAACTGGCTCAGAGGCTACCTGGATTCGTAAGGCGTGGTTATTACTGGGCTTTGCGCCAGAACCCTCACAGGTTCAGGCAAATTGCCGGGACAACCATCGTTACTTCGGTAGGAATGTTTGGCAATGGCAGTGGCTGGGGGTTTGGTTTTCTACCGCTGCACAATCTGGGGCTGACGGTAGGCGGGATAGCAGAGAAACCCGGGGTTGTGGATGGCCGAATCGAGATCCGCGAGTATCTAGATCTGACAGTCAGCTTTGATCATGACATCGTCGATGGCGCCCCAGCCGCGCGCTTCGCCCAGCGACTCAAACTGCTCATCGAGAGTGGTGAGGTGCTCAGAAGTTAGCGGTTGAACTTATTCCCCCTGGCCAAATCAATGAGCAATCTCGTCCCACAGCTCGATGCTGAAACCGTCGAGTTGATCGCCATTGTAGATCACGATCTGAAAATTGCACGTTCCAGCCCTGCAAGATACAAAGGATTGGTTTAAATTTCATATTCAATTAGTGGGAAAGTAAGAAGGTTGGAACCGGTTTGGGCTGGCTGGTGTAATTGGGTTGATCAACTTAATCAGTGCACAATAAGGAGAAATTCAGCCATGAGATATAAACGATTATTCCTATTGCCTTTGATGGCCTTGACGATGCTAGCGACAGGCCTGGCGCAGGCATAGGGGCCGCCAGATCGGGTGACGATCAGCAGCCCAAACCTCCCCCAAGAAACCACCCTGGACGACCAGGCTTTGATTAGGCCTTTGGGGATGGTAATGCTGGAAGACGTGACAAACGAGGTTGAGGACCCATTCGGTGTAGAAGGTATCGGCGCGCATTTCCAAAGCCGCTAGGCAGGGAACCTACCGGTTGCCACTGGGAGCTTACCTGATTACACGTTTCTATAAAAATGGGACACGTTACACCCCATTTGACCAGGTGATCTATTTCCGCGGGGATGGTAAGCGGGATGACGTTGTGCTATACGTGGGGATTGTCAACGGTTGGGGACCTTACGATGGGCATTGGTATTACCCAACGCCTCAAGGCGCGGTTGCTTTCGAGAACGCGCTGGATCGGTCGAATCCAGTGATATATTATTGGCGCTGGAAGGTGGAGTGGAACTAATCTCTGCCAATTTCCCGCGGACCTGGATCGGCAAAAATCAATTTAAACAGCCAACTTCCCGCAGATATTTACTTGCGGGAAGTTGGTTTAGGAAAAAAGAAGTCATTTTAATTACTAATAAATTCGCAGAGGGAGTATACTGGGGGGATTAATATTCCCGGCCTTCCATTCTGGTTTGGCGTGTAACATGCTCCTCTTCCTGTCGTTAAGCATAGTGGGGCATGCGTATGAATTCTCGATTTATTGCACACTCGGGGGCGTCACAATTACCTGAGTCTTTGCTTGTCCACCCGGAAGTGAACGCTGATCTGGACGCGAAACCAGTCCAGGTCAGGTTCCCTATGCGGGTGAGAAATACCCTGGAGGATAAGCGCTTGATCATTTCTCGGACTCCATTAAGGATCAGCTTTGCGGGCGGCGGCAGTGATCTGCCAGCTTTTTACCGCAATGAGCCGGGTGCTGTGCTGAGCACCGCCATCAATAAATACATCTATATTACTGTTAACAAAAAATTTGACGACAAAATCCGGGCTTCCTACTCAGTAACTGAAATCGTCGATAGCGTTGATGATCTGAAGCATGAATTGATCCGCGAGGCGCTACGGCTGGTTATTCCGCCTTGTGGGATTGAGATCACCTCTATCTCGGATATCCCCTCCTCGGGCACCGGCTTGGGTTCTTCCAGCACCTACACCGTGGGATTACTTAATTCGCTTTATGCACACGTGGGACAATCGGTGGGGGCGGAACGCCTGGCACGCGAGTCTTGCGATATCGAGATTGAGCGCTGCGGGAAGCCAATCGGCAAACAAGATCAGTACATCGCAGCCTACGGCGGTTTACAGTATATGCGCTTCAACCCGGACGAGAGTGTGTTTGTGGACCCGGTGATCTGTACCCCGGAAACGAAGCAACGCCTGCAAAACAGCCTGGTGATGCTGTATACCGGATTGACCCGGTCTGCCGATAATATTCTACGAGAACAAAGTGAAAACACTGTCAATGAGCGCGCCAACCGGCGCACGCTGCGGCGCATGGCGCGCCTGGCCGGCGAGCTGCGCGACGCGCTGACCGTAAACGACTTGGATGGATTTGGAGAGGTGCTGCACGAGGGTTGGATGGAAAAGAAGAAGCTGGCTTCGGGGATCACCAACCCGGAGATTGATGAGTGGTATGAGATAGCCCGCCGGAACGGGGCAATTGGGGGTAAGCTGCTGGGGGCAGGTGGGGGCGGCTTCCTTTTGCTGTACGCTCATCCAGAGCGCTTCCCAGATATCCTGCGGTCACTGCCATATCTCCTTCCGATCCCAGTGCACATGGAACCACAGGGAAGCAAGATTATTTATGTAGAAGAGAGTGGCATGTGTGAATGATCTTACCTATAACCCCCCTCTCCTGGTGATCGCATTCGTTTCCAGGAGAGGGGGGTTTTTGATTCAGATAAGCAGGCATCTAATTCTTTTTTAGACAACTTGAAGATCCAGACTTTCAACAACAATCTATCTTTGCACCGAATTCACCAGTTAGTGAATTTCACCATCGGGTTGGGTAAGATGACAGACGACGCACTCTTGCAGCGTTCCGGCATGGCCCTGTAAGGCTATAAATTTGAGGGCGTCACGCGGCTCGCGGCTCTCTGCAATAGCGTGGGTAGAGTCGTGGCAGGCCTCGCAGTAAACGCCTCCATGGCCTTTTGAGAAGCGGAAGAGTGGCTGATCCTGGGCGTATTCGGGTTCCAGGTGGCAGGAATCGCAGCGCGGTTCGTTTAACCAGGGGTTAGGATTCTCTTTGACCACCTCCATCCCCCCGTGACAATCGATGCAGTCCATACCATAATCTTGTGACATGACATCGCGCAGGCATTGTGTTTGCGGGCCGGGGTGACAGTTATAACAGCCGTCCAGCGAGTCGGGGACTTCACCAGAGTGCTTCTCATGCATGGCATTGGACAAGCTCGGGATGCCAGCCACGCCGGCAGCCCCCAGGGCATTGGAAGCGTGGCACTCGGCACACAGGATCGGGCGGCGATCCATCAAGGCGCCTTCATGACCGGGGGGATATTCATTCATGTTCTCTTGATCATGCAGGGTTAGGATATTGGTCTCAACGCGGCCAGTAGCAATATCCTCGACACCGCCATCGAAATGGCAGTAGTCGCAGTGCATCTCGGTGGAGACGGGAGCAACCACCGGTAGACTGGCCAGGATAGCGCTTTGGGAGTCCTTGACGACCATTTCAGCAAGTTGATAAGGTTGAGGGTTAGATAAGTCTCCGTCGTCAAACTCTGTCAAGGGGATACCCTCAGCAATGAAAAAATCGCCCTGGGGGTCCATCTCGCCAGACAAGCCCTTGCCGGTCAGACCGATATCCAGCGGTAAGTCCACGCCGAACAACTGTACATCATAGTCCCAGAAGTTGGATTTACCGACAGAATATGTGTTGTCAGGGAAGGAATACTCCACGGTCAATCCAGCGGTGACGATTTCGGGTGGATCGCCGCGGTGAATCACCTGCGCCCTTAAGGTATTGAATGGGGGAAGTACAGCCAGGTCCTGAAAATCACGGTTATAACAGTGCATGCCCAGGTCGTTCCAGCCCAGGAGAACATATTCGCCCAGGGCGGGAGGTTCGGTGGGTGTGGGGGTAGGTTGAAGGAGACCGGATCTGAGCATTAATGGCAGAAAGGCATCGGTGCTGAGCGATAGCGGAGCAAGGTAACCACCTGCTGCCCCTCCAGCGAACGTGAATAGGGCTAACAACACAGTGATAACGCCCAGACAGACGATGAGAGCGCGCCTAGATCGTTTGGATTTAAACATGGCTGTCCTCCTTTATTGGTTAATACAGCTGTTGATGGTAGATGTTGTTCTACCGCGATTGTCCGAAAAGTTCGAAGTAATACGGTAACAATTAATAGTATGACGCAATAATGGGTCAAATGCGACATTTTTCTAATCTTTTTCACCAATCTCAAACTATTGCCCTAAAACACGCAGTGATTTGTCGCTTTTCACCGTTAGTAGGCAAGGAAATGATCTCATTCGCAGATCACGGCTAGCTTACAAATAGGGCAACCAGCTGTTAGCGCCTAAGATCCTATGTCCACATCTGGGATACCTGGTTAACTGGTATGCAGCCTAAGATTCCTGACAAAGACCTTGCAAAAAAGATAAATTCATGCGATAATGATTATGCCCCACTAGGCCCCCTCTGCGGTGGTTGCCCCCCCCAACCATGCAGAGGGGTTTTTTTATTCGTAATTATGAAATATGTATTGATTAATCTAACAAATTGTAAATTAGAATTTCTAATATTATCTCGCTCCGGGGCTGTAACAAATAAGAAAGATCAGCGTTTTCTATATTAGCCCACGAGAGCGGGGGTAGGTCGGTAGACGCAGCGGTTTCGTTAGGCTCTTGGGGCCTGTGGGGTGTGAGGTGACATTCATCGCCTCACGCAATGTCGGGGGGTGCAAGTGCCCGGACGCTTTCAACGTGGAGAAGGCGCCCGGGCACGTTGTTAAGTAAAAGCCTCGAAAGACAAAGAGTTGAAATTTGCCTGAAACCCGGGAATTTCCGTCAAACGGCAGCATGCATTTTGTAGAGAGCCGGGGATGGCAGGCGTTCGCTCTCTTGCTGCATTTGAAGGAATGCCTCAACAACTCTTGGATCGAAGTGCGCTCCGGATTGCTCAGATAAATATGCCAGGACGCGTTCCTGCGGCCAGGCAGGACGGTAAGGTCGGTCAGACAGCAGGGCGTCGAACACATCGATCACCGCGAAGATGCGCGCGGCAAGCGGGATTTGTTCGCCTCTGAGACCACGCGGGTACCCGCTGCCATCCCACTTCTCGTGGTGACAATAAGGTATATCGAGGGCCTTCTCCAGGTAAGGGATGGTCGAAAGTAAGTTATATGCGTACACCGGATGCTGGTGCATGACTTCCCATTCGTCTGGGGTAAGGGGACCGGGTTTGAGCAGGATGCTATCAGGCAGCCCCATCTTCCCAATATCATGCAGCATGGTGCCCCGCCGGACATGCACCATATCATCAGGGGTAATTCCCATTGCTTGTGCCAGGCGCATGGTTAATTCCGTGACGCGCTTGGAGTGGCCTTCGGTTTCCTTATCGCGCAACTCCAGCGCTTTAGCCCAACCTTCCAGTGTGCGATCATAAGCCAGAGTGAGAGATTGATTCGAGGACTGCAAATCGTCGAACAAGGTGGCGTTATCAATGGCGATTGCCGTCTGGCGCGCCAGGTTATCCAGGAAGTTCCACCAGTCGGTATCCTGATCGAGCGGCTGGCGATGGTAGAGCTCAAGCACGCCTTTAACCTGTGATCGTGCAGTAAGGGGCAAGCCAACATAAGCCTGGAAACCTTCTTCCTGGGAGAGTTTGCTGATCCGTTCTGGGAGGTGACCATTTTTACGCATGTCCAGGACAGCTTTCAGACGCTGTTGGTGGACAATCATGCCAGCCATATTCTCCTCGAGGGTCACATCGCCCCATTGAATTCTGCTTGTGCGGAAACCCCTGCCAGCTGCATATCGCAATACCTGACCCTGTCCTTCATGGAGCAAGATGGCTGCAGCATCGACATCCAACTGACTGGTGACCTGCTCCAGGAGAACCTTGAGCGTGGCGTTTAGATTGAAATTAGATGTTATCGCAATGTCAATGGTATGCAAAGCATCCAGGCGCTGTACCCGGCGCTGGGTTTCTTCGAAAAGGCTCGCACGGTGGATTGCGCTGGCAGCAATCTCGCTGATGGCAGTGAGCAGGCGCAAATCAGTTTCGCTCAATGATTGAGAGCTGCCGACGACCAAAGCGCCAATAGTTACATTTTTAGCGATCAGAGGTGCTGCAGCCAGAGCCTGTGGAGGTTGATCATCGTTCAAGTATATATATTGATCGGAGGCTGCATCATTGGTCAGATAAGGTTTCCCATTGCGGATCACGTGCCCGGCGATGCCCATACCGGGGGGAATGCGTAAACCTGTTCGGTGCATCGCCTCCCCGTCTATCAGGTCGACGACTGATTCACCCGTATTTGGATCGTATGTGCAGATGGCAGCGCGGTCGACCGGGAGTACTTCCCGCGTTTTAGACAGGATTATGGGGAGCATATCGGCGCGGGTTTGAGCGCTGCGCAGAGCTGTGGAGACCTGGACAATAATCTCTGTTTCGCGCTCGCGCTCGGCGCGCTCGGTGACATCGTGGATGATGGCATAGATCAACGGCGCCCCGTTCATACGGATCGTGCCTATAAAAACATCTACATCGCGCAACTCGCCATTCGCCAGCCGGTGTTTGAACTGGGTTTGAGTTAATTTTTGACGCCGGATCTGTTCCAACTTCTTCAGCAGATCGGCGCGGGGCAAAGTGTTAAGATCAAAAAAGCTGAGTGAAGTGAGCGTTTCAAGGGAATACCCATAGAACTGGCAGGCTGCCGGGTTGGCGTCGACGATCTTGTTGTTCCCAGGATCGAGCAGGATCATCACTGTCTGGTTATTCTCAAAGAGATTGCGGTAGCGCTCTTCGCTCTCTACCTTGGCCTGCTCGGCCTGGATGCGTTCCTGGACTTCACGCTGCAGGGCAGTATGATCCTGGGCGTTTTTGAGAGCAGTGGAGGCATAAGCCGCAAACGTTTCCACCAGGGCCAAATCGGTGGGGGTGAAACCCAGGCCAATGCGGTTGAGGCACATTGCCCCAAGCACCTGGTTATCGACCATGAAAGGAGCAACAATTAACCGCTCATCCTGATCCTCAGGTGTGCCTGGAATCTGGTGACCAGATGGTTCTTGATAGGCATTGTTGAAGATCAACGCACGACGCTGGCGGATGCATTGCCCGGTGAGGCTGCCATCGACGGATAAAACCTCGGATAAAATCTCGTCCGCAAAATCCTCCAGGGCGACCATGGGAGTGAGTGTTTCGCCAGAGGGTTCTAACAAGTATAGCGAGCATCCATAAGCCGACAGCAGATCTTTGGCGCTCTGACCGATGCGTTCCAAGACCTCTCTCAGGTCAAGACTCTCCGTTAAACTGCGTGCCGTGTTCAGCAACTGCTCCTGTTGAATGGTCCTTTCCTGTAAGGCTCGCTCAGTAGTGCGCAGCCCGGTGATATCTTGCAGGATACAACGGGTATGCTCGAACTCGCCATTTTCGGTATAACTGACCTTACCTTCGGCTGCTACTGGCAGGTGGGTGCCACCTTTGCATATAATTTCGAACTCGATGTTGTGCAGTTCGCCTGAGGTCTTAATGTTCTCGAAGGCTGGGCCAAATTCAGTCTGGTAGTCAGGTGGTAGGAAATCACTTAAGGAGCGTCCCAGGACCTCCTCACGAGTGTACCCCAGCATATCCAACCAGGATTGGTTGACTTCAATAATTTTCCCCTCACCGTCTATGGATAGATAGCTCAAAGGGGCCTGGTCGAAAAGCAAACGGAAACGCGCTTCGCTGTGACGCAAGTCATGGCGCATGCGGTGATAATAGATCAGGATCATCCCCAGCCCGACAATAAAGGTGAACAAGGATGCCAGTGTGAACCCCCAGGGGGCAAACCATTCTATGGGGCGGAGAAGCGGGTAGTCCAGCTTGTGCACTCCCCACAGGATATAAGTCCAACCTAAGATCAGCTTGCCAGGCCCGATGATCCTTGGTGATTTGAGAATTTGTATCCCAGTCCAAATAAAGATTGCGCCAGATACGAGAAAAAGAGGCCACGCGATCTGCTGGAATGATAAGGGCACCATGACAGCGATCCCGATTAACACACCCCCCAGGACTGCGATGGAGATCATCCATCCCGGCGCTCTTCGTCCAACAAACTGAAAAGTGCCCAACACAAGTAAGATACTGCTGATCCAGGTTGCCAGCAAATCGCCCAGGGTTAATAGAATGGAATTGGAATATTTGATAGAAAGTAACTGGAAGGTGAACCGCAAGCCGTAAATTGCCCAGCTGACTGCCCATGTGATCAGGTATTTTTCCCCGTCTTGACAATACAAATACAGGTATATAGCGCTTAAGAAGAGAGCCCCAGCCATACTAAAAATTAATGCAGGATTCAACCACGTCATAGTCACGCCTTTTTAACGGATTGGATTTTGGATGAGATGGTTTGTATGTACATCTCTGCTCCACTCTTCGTGCAAACATATTCGGGAAAAGAATTGGTAGTGGTGCTTACCCTGACCTTTTACACGGTACATGGCTGCGTCAGCAAAACGGAGCAAATCTTTGGACTCATCGCCATCCTCTGGGAATATGCTGATGCCGATACTTCCAGAGATGCACAGTTCGTTGCCGTCTAGAATAAACGGCCTGGAAAGTGAAGCCAGGATTTTCTCGGCGATCAGGCCGGCGTCGTCTGGGGTGCGGATATTCTCGAAGACAAAAGCGAACTCGTCTCCACCCAGGCGAGCGACCAGATCGGAGCTGCGCAGGTTGCTTTGCAGGCGCTCGGCGACTTGTTCCAGGAGAACATCCCCCTTCGAATGGCCGAGCAGGTTGTTGACTTCTTTAAATCCATCCAGGTCCAGGAAGAAGGTTGCCACACGGGTCTGGCTGCGCCGGCCAATCGCAAGGGCATGATCAAGATGCTCGTAAAACAAAGACCGATTGGGCAAGCCGGTGAGTGAGTCATGGGTGGCCAGGAAACGCAGGTGGGTTTCAGCCTGGACTCGCTCAGAGATATCGTGGTACATACCGAGTACACCAAGATGCTGGCCATCTACCTGCACGGGTACTCCGTAGATATCGACGTCGATCAGGCCGCCATCTTTACGGCGGCGCTTGGCAGTACACTTAATTGTCTCTCCTTTGAGGACTTTCTGGGTGTAGTTGGAGGCTTCAAACCAGTTGCTGGGGGTGGTGATCAAATTATCCAGATCCTGGTCGGTCGTCTCTTCCGTCGTATAGCCGAACAACTCCTCGAACGCGGGATTGCAGGATAGGATATGGTGTTGCATATCCAGGGTGACGATAGCTATCGGACTATTGTCTACTAGGGCTTGATAGAACTGTTTCTGCTGCAGGATTTCACTGGTGCGGTCGGCGATGCGCTCTTCCAGGTTGGCGAGCACTTCCTGTAGTTGGATATTCTTCTCAGTGAGGTTATCTTCATGGCACTGAGCGCGATTAATGGCGTATTGCATGCCCTGAACAGCGGTGCTGATCAAAACTGTGCCCATTACAAAGATTAATGAGTGCATCAATAAGGCGCGCCCGGGAGTGATCGGGATCAACGCTGCCGGTATAATCCCCTCGACTTCGGCGGCGAAGATTCCCAATAAGGCGATCCAGCTCAAAGCGGTGAAGAATAAAGCAGACCGGCCGCTCATAAACACGCCAGCCCCCAGGATCACCAGCAAGTAACCAGCGACGGTTGGGCTCGAAATTCCGCCATGTAAAAATACGGAGACCAGGGTGATACAGCCCCAGACGCAAATGATTGTGAGACTGGCTGCCAGGCGGAGCCGCCCTCGGTGTAGCAGGAAATGGGCAAGCATGAGCGCCAGATCAATCGGCAACATGGCCAGGAGTGTCACCCAGGGGAGTGGGCTGCCTAGCGTCAGCAAAAGGATCCAAAGATTGACTATCCCAAAAGTCGCGATCAGGAAAGCATTCAGTGTTTGAGCACGATGCAGCTGGTCGTCAGTGTTGTCCTTGGCGAGGATTTGGTAGTTATTCATCCAGCGAGATAGCATGGCTGCGTCTGTCTGTTTTCCTCCCCGGCAGGTGGTTTAGAAAGCCTGGAAATGCAGAACTAATTGTACATAATTGAAATCTATAAAACAATATTGAATATTTTACTCTCAGTTCACCCGTTTTGACTTCCAATCCTGCAAGGTTGCGAAGCCTCTCTGGGTAGAAGATAAGCAGATGTGGATGGCATTCCATTCCCCTGGTATCTTCAGAAGCCTTACTGTATATAACGTCAGAATTGGATGATACGTACTTTGCAAATCTGCAAAGCCGTTCAGGAGAATTCAGTGGTATATGTAGTAACAAATGCGATAATGTATCGTTATCTATGTTGGATGTAGGTGATGACAATGGTGGGGACCACGAAGCAGCCAGTACTTCTTATCAGTTATTTTTCTGGCCATCACCCAGTCCGAAAATATTATCGGTAGATGTTTTATTTTCTACTTCTCCCTCCTGCACGCCACCGCCTGGGTTTCCTCTCCTTTACCAGGCGGTGAGCGTTTAATTAGGATGGATTGGAGAGCGCAATCCATCGTCCGGGTTTCAAGATGCACCAGGTGGTGAGGGTTTATTGGGGATGGATTGGAAAGTGCAATCCATCGTCCGGGTTTCAAGATGCACCAGGTGGTGAGGGTTTATTGGGGATGGATTGGAAAGTGCAATCCATTACCCGGGTTTCAAGATGCACCAGGCGGTGAGGGTTTCTTGGGGATGGATTGGAGAGCGCAATCCATTACCCGGGTTTCAAGATGAACCAGGCGGTGAGCGTTTAATGAGGATGGATTGGAAAGTGCAATCCATTACCTGGGTTTCAAGATGCACCAGGCGGTGAGCGTTTAATGAGGATGGATTGATAAGTGCAATCCATCACCCGGGTTTCAAGATGCACTAGGCGGTGAGGGTTTATTGAGGATGGATTAGAGAGAGCAATCCATTGCCTGAGTTGTGGGATGTACCAGGTGGTGAGCGTTTAATTAGGATGGATTGGAGAGCGCAATCCATAACCTGGGTTTTAGGAGGCACCAGGCGGTAAGCGTTTAATTGGGATGGATCGGAAAGTGCAATCCATCGTCCGGATTTTTAGATGCACCAGGCGGTGAGGGTTTATTGGGGATGGATTAGGGAGCGCAATCCATTGCCTGAGTTTTGGGATACACCTGACGGTGTAGTTTATTGGGGATGGATTGGAGAGCGCAATCCATTACCCGGGTTTCAGTATGCACCAGGCGGCGTCGTCGATATTTACGGAAGCCACAGGACTGGCTGCGAGCTCAAGTCGCCGGGTTGGACAGCAGACGCCAGCGCATCGGTTACTTCCAGTGTTTCGAGATGCAATAGCTTGGGGTTTGCGTAATCGGGATGGTTCAGCAATACACTTTTTCCATCCGGGGACCACTGAGGCGCCAGCCCGATCTGCCATGAGCCAGAAGCTGCCACATCTTCCTGGATGTTAAGGGTCTCAGGCAACGGTGATATCTGCCCGCTCTCCACATCATACAGCGCATATGTGACCAACGCCGCAGCCGGATCGGAATTCATTTGATACAGTTCCAGCAGCAGGCTACGTCCATCCGGTGACCAGTAGAAATTAGGCGCTAAACCGGGTGTGGCCTGGTCACTGGGTTCTTGAGACCAGACTAAGCGGGGTTCTGAGCCATTCTGATTAGCGATGTACACGGCCAACTGATCGCGGTGTTCCCCATAGGCGATCTTCCCGCCGCCAGGGGCGAAACGCACCTCGCCCAATCCACTGCTCTCCAGCGAAGGCCAGGCTAGCTCCTGGGTTTGCTCACCGCTGACCGGCGACCACCAGTAATACCCCGTGCTGACAGTATAGCCTTCCACCTTTCCTTCACGCCAATAGACTCGTTCTGGTGGGGCAGCGGGAAGTATTTGCCAGTGAGTGGGGCTGGTTTCCATCGAGGTCAGGCGGGTTAATCCACTGCCGTCTGGCTGAATGCGGTAAACAGCAGTTTGAAGCTGGTCATCTTCTGCGACGAAGGCAACCTGCCCATCGGGTAGCCAATAAGCTGTGCTCCAGGTCGCCAGACCACCGCCGGTGAAATGCTCTGCCAATTGCACCAGGGCGCTGGTTTCAAGGTTGAGCGCATACAGCTCGCCCAGCCGGCCCACTCCGGGGATGTCGGGTGTGGCGTCTAGGGTTGGCATGAGGGCCTGATTTGGGCTGGCAGACAGCAGCAGGTAACGCCCATCTGGCGAGATGGACAGCGGGGTGATATGCTGGCCTGGCAGCGTCAGCAATGGGGCGCTTTCGCTGCCATCCGGAAGAGCCGTGCAAATCGATCCCGAGCCACAGGAGTATACCAGCCGAGGGGATGGGTTCGTTTCCTGCAGGGGGGAAGTAGGATTGACTAGTTGGACTGCAGATGGCTGGGTTGGGCTGACCCCGCTAGGCGAGTTGGGCAGCACGCGGATTGCAAGGAAGATGATCAGAACTGCAAATGCGATCACGATCCCCGCGCTCAACCAGCCTAAGTCCAGCCGCGGCTGGGTTGACCGGTTAACAGCGATCTGTGCTAAGCGTTGTCCCAGATCGTGGACGAATTCAGGCGAGGCGGCAGGTGTAGGAGAAGGGTTGGCTTGCAGCCTGGCTGCCAGGTCCAGCTCAACACCGTTGTCCTGGCTGGCTGGCATTTTCTCTGCGCTTTCTGTGCCTGCCGCCAGACGGTTTTCCAGACGCCAGGCCCATTCAGACAGCTTATTCCGAGACATAGACCACTCCTTCCAATCTCTGGCGCTCGATCTGTTCGCGCAGGCGCTCAAGGGCGCGATGCAAACGCAGGTAAACGTTCGGCAACGAGCAGCCGAGCACGTCAGCCACTTCTGCACTGCTGAGCTGCTCAAAAAAGCGCAGTATCAATAACTGGCGGTCGGCGTTGGATAGTTTGGACAGCGCAGCCCACAGGAGCTGGGTTTGCTCGCTGGCCTGCACTGTACCCTCGACATCCATCGGACTGGCATCTGTCTCATGCAAGGGGCAAAGCAGGCGCTGTTTCCAGTAGTTCTTGCGTATTTCGTTCAAGGCAATCTTATACAGCCAGGCAGCCGGACTGCTGCCCTGGGTTCGGTAACCGTCCAGGTGGGCCAGGGCTTTTTCAAAAGTGCTGGCTGTAATATCCTGGGCCAGCTCACGGTTACCGGTCTGGCGGAAGGCAAATGCGAAGATGCGTCCCACATAGCGCAGGTAAAACTGGCCGAAGAGCTGTGGATCCTGCTGGGCGGCGGTGATCAGGCTTACACATTGAATTCGGCCTCACAGGCAGCCCGGCCAAGTGCGCAAGATAAGTAAGTCTTGCCTGTACCTGTGGCACCCAGAACCAACACATTAAGATGGCGGCGGACCCAATCTCCCTGGGCGAGTTCGAGAACCTGGGCTCGTTTGAGGCCGCGCCCCGCAGACAGGTCGAGGTCTTCGATGGTGGCCTGGAGAGGGAAACGGGCGGACTGGATGCGGCGGTGCAAGCGGTGGTTGGTTCTGCGGGTGATCTCGATATCGACCAGTAAGCCGAGCCGCTCTTCAAACGACAGCTCCGCGTACTGGGGATTTTGGAGCTGGTCTTCGAAGGCGGTGCGGAAAGCGGGAAGCTTGAGTTGGGATAGTTTTTCCAGTAAGGGTTGGTTCAACATAGGAATGCTCCTCAGTTGTAGTAGTTCTCACCGCGGATATTTTCATGCGGCGGTAAGGGGGTGTTGGATGCGGGATCCAGCTGCCGTTGGTCGAGTTTGTTTTGGAGAATGTTGTGCACCCCTTTGTAAGAGCGAATACCGGCCGCATTAGCCCGTTTGCAGGCAGCTTCCAGGCGTTCTGGGGAGTAGCGTTTGGCCAGGCCAAGGACGCCCAGGCAAGTCCGGTAAGCCTGCTCAGGGTGCCTGCGGTCGTCGAGAGCACGGCGGATAAGTTCGGTAGCCTGCTCGCCGATCTCTGCGGCCCAGCGCAGAAAGCGCTCCGAGGACCACTGGCTGTAGAACTGGTGCTCAGGCGGCATATGCACGCTGTGGGTTGAAAAGCGCCCTTGGGCGGTAGAGCGGGGATGTGAGGCCACCCGTTTGCGCTGGTAGAAGATCTCGACCGTCTTTTCGGTTGCCCGGATGGTCACTTCCTTGCCGGTCAGGGTGTACGGGACACTGTAGAAGTGTTTGTCGAAGGAGACGTGGTAGTCGATGTGGACGCGGGCCTTTTTCCAGACCGCAAACTCGTAGGGCGTTTCCGGCAGCGGTGAAAGGGCCGGTTGGTCCACTGCTTCAAACAGTTGCCGCCGAGACTGGCCTAGATGCTTCATCTCCCGCCGGTTGAGTTCGGCCAGCAGTTCGGCAATCGCCTGGTTGAGCTCGGTCAGACTGAAGAAGGTCCGGTCCCGCAGCCGGGCCAGGATCCAACGCTCGACTACCTGAACACCCACTTCCACCTTCGCCTTGTCACGCGGTTTGCGCACCCGTGCCGGAACCACCGCGATCCCGTAGTGATGGGCGAAGTCCTGGTAAGTTGGGTTCAGGTCCGGCTCATACAGGTTCGGACTGGTCACGCCCGCCTTGAGATTATCCGGAACCACCATTTCCGGCACACCACCCAGGAATTCCAGCGCCCGAACCTGCGCTGCAATCCAGTTGGGCAAGCTCTGGGTCCAGTGCGCTTCCGCATACGTGTAGTTGCTGGCTCCCAGGGTCGCCACGAAAACTTGCGCTTCCCGGATTTCACCCGTCTCCGGGTCCACCACCGCCACCGTCTGCCCGGCGTAGTCCACAAACAGCTTCTCCCCGGCCTTATGTTTCTGCCGCATGGTGGGGTTGAGTTGGTTCTTCCACTCTCGGTAGTGCTGGCAAAACTGGCTGTATCCGTATCCGTCCAGATGCTCCTGTCGGTACTCCACCCACAACAGGCTCAGGGTTACTCCTTTACGCTTCAACTCCTTGTGCACATACTTCCAGTCCGGCTGCAGGATCTTCCGTCTGGATAACCCTTTCTCTGGATACAAGCGGGCTTCCAACTGCTCCGCCGTCATCCCTTCTGGAAGCGGCCAACTTAGCCCGGCCGCTTTGGCGTGCGTGACGTACTCACTCACCGTACTGCTCGACACCCCACAACTTTTGGCAATCGCCCGGTGCGGCAATCCAACTTCAAATTTCAATCGCAGGATTTCTTCAATTTTTCGCATGGATAAACTCGCTTGAGACATCTCTTCCTCCTCGGATCGGTTCCGAAGAGGATGCCCGATTTGTTTGAGTTTATCCAGCCTTCTCCCCCATGCTTCTCTGGGTTACTTGATCGGCATGGCCGGAATCACCGATCGGCATGAAACGGAATCGGTGATCGGCATGCGCCGGAATTCATGATCGGCTTGGCCCGGATTATGCATTTGTTCATCCAAATCTGGCATTCAGAATCCTTTTACCAATTATTCTATACAATATAATCCAAAATAAGGGGAAATCTTTCAGGTGGTACTCAAATTCTTAGCCGTGGTTATTGACACTCACATGTTTATATTCTATAATATATTCCGTAAGACGATATATCATGCGAGGGAATATGAAGAATAAGCCTGCAAACAGCCCCAATCAGGTAGGGCTGCCTCTAACTGAGCCCGTTTTCTTGATCTTGTTGAGTCTGGCAAGCGGGAAGAAACATGGGTATGCGATCTTGAAAGATGTGGAAGATCTGAGCCGGAAGCGGCTGACCTTGAGCACCAGCACGCTATATGGCGCCCTGGCACGGCTGGAAGACCTGGGCTGGATCGAACATGTGGCTGTCGAAAGCCCGGCGACGCCTGGCCTGCCGCGTCGAGTCTTCCAGCTTTCTTCAAATGGAAGGCGTATGCTGGAGGAAGAGACCCACCGCATGCACAACCTTGCGGCATTGGCTCAGCAGCGCCTATCCGAGAATGGGTAAACAGGCGCATGGACGCTGAGCACTCTTTTGTCCATGTCTACCTGGCCTTGCTGCGCTGTTACCCAGCAGGCTATCAAGAAGCCTATGCCGAGGAGCTCGAGTACGCTATCCGGCAGGCAGCAGAGGCGGCCGCACAGCAAGGCCGGATGGACTCTCTTGCGACTGGCCTTGCGGGAGCTGCGCGACCTGCCCGGCGCGGCGCTGAGCGCTCACTGGCGCGAAAGGAGGGGTAAGATGCTAAGAACTCGACCCGGCACATATCTTCCCGAAGGACCGCTGGCGTGGTGGATGCTGGTGGGGGTTTTTGTTCCGTTCTTCGTGGGCATCATGGCGGCTGATTTGTCGTCGTCTGTCTGGCCCCTGCCAGGCTGGGTCAACTGGCTGGGGATTGCGATGGGTATCCTGGGATTGGGGGTGTTGATCCTGACCTGGATTTTAGGTCTGATCAAGGGCTTCCCGGAGTGGAGCCTGCCCAGCCTGGGATTGGGTTTTTTTGTGCTGACATATCTGATAGATGGAGGTGTGGGCAGGCTGTTTGAGTTCTTCCATATCATACAATGGCCAGACAGCCGGCCGGAACAGATTCTGATGGTGGTCCTGCGTAGTTTTCTGTTCTTGCTGCCGGCATTGGTGATGGCAATGATCGTGCTGTTGTTGAGCCGCCCGTTCTACAGCCGGGTGCGCCAGGATTGGTCGCTATTGTCATTCCTATTCCTTGGTGTAGCCATTCCGCCTTTTATTATGAACGATCCTTACCAGCATCTGGCGCCTTTTGAGATAGCAGCGCTGCTGACGCTGGCGATCGGCGCGTGGATGTTCTTGAAATGGCGTACTCCCTGGCAGCGGCTGGCGACGCTGGCGGTGGCACTAACCCTGGCAACAGGCATCTATGCATTGGGAATCTACATTGTCTATCCTCTGGAAGATTGGGCGCAATTCAGCTCATTTCCACGTTGGTGGGAAGCAACCTATCCTCTCCTGAGCGTTCCGGCGATCCTTGTGTTGATTTGCGCGCCAGCGATCCTGACGCTTTTTCCACGCGAGGAACCAAAGGGGGCTTAAAACGAGAAGGAGTTAAGACAATTTGCTTAGTGAACCATAGCGCTGGGCATAAGCCCTGGTGAAGACTGCGCCAAACAGGAATATTTGGGCGAAGGTATAAATCGCGATCAGCAAAACTGCAAACGCCCCGGCAGCTTCCAGAGCCGATCCAACCCCACCAAATCGAAAGTAGAGCCCGAACAATAGACCACCCAGGATCATCAACAGCGTGGTGATCAACGATCCTGGCAGGACATCTCGCCAGGTGATTTTCACGTCCGGCAATACCTTGTACATAAATGCAATTGCCAGGATGATGACCCCAATAAGGACGAGAAAGTTCAGGAAAGTGAGCCAGCCGCTGGTCGGGATGAAAATCTCAATCAGGGACCCGAACCACAAGAGAATGACATTCAGTGCCGCGATCAAGATGACCAATAGTCCTAGTAAGATAACCATCAAAAAAGAAAACAGGCGGTACCTGACAAATGCCCGAGCTTGCTGCTGGGATGAATCTGGTGTCTGCCAGATAGTGTTCAGCGCAAATTGTAACTGATAGAAAATGCCGGATGCCGCGAAAAACAAAGCCAAAAAGCTGATGATCGATATCAGGATTGAGCTGCCTGAACTGGTGTTGGCAATCGCGGCCACTGTATTCTGAATGAAAATCGCAATCTCTGCCCCAAAAATCGCTTCCAGGCGGCTATAGAAACGCTCAGCGAAAGCTGCTTCATTTATAAATATTCCAGCCAGGAGAAAAGCGAGGTAGATCACAGGCGCGAAGGAGAAAACTCCATAGTAGGCCAGTGCCGCGGCGAGCAAAGTAGGCCGTTTGAGAACCCAGATCTGGGAAACTTCTTTAACAAGCTCTCTAATCACAGATATCTTATTCATGGGTCAATCCGATTCAACTGTTTATAAAATTTTTAGAAATTTGATGGTATCGTCCTGCAAATTACAGCACAAACCACACAAATCTCCAGTTATTTAATTCTCCGAGATCCTACCCTTGCTCAATAGATTTTATCCTTTTTTACTTTTCTGAGAGAGTTTATTTGGACTCAAAATGATTTACAGGCACAGAATAGAACAAAAACGGCCCAATTTGAGCCGGTTGCATCGTAGCAGTCTAAAGCCTTTATTTCCCGCTCTATTAAGGTCGGTATGGGCTTGCAGTGGTCAACGCGGAAACGTGCGGACAGGTGATTTAATAGAAATCCTCCCGCAGGCTCGAAGATTAGCCATTGCGGGAGGATAAATTGGGTACTTAAAGTAGCTTTTAGGGAGGTTAATTTATCGTGCAGCCCAGGTTATTGTACATGTCCAGTGTATCTTTGAGCGCCAGCATCTGGGCTCGCGTACCGAGCAGAGCAGTGTTGACCTGGCTGATGATGTCAGCCGCGCTCATCGGATAGTCCACGTCCGGGTGGGCAGCATTCAGCACCGCGGCAGTGGCCGCGCGCAGCAGGATGCGTGCCGATCCCAGCTTATAGGGCCCGCCCTGGAAGGACAGTGCCTGGAGTAAAGTCTTGCTATCTAGATTGAATGCATCCGGCACATCAAAAACGTCTTCCACAGTCATGGTAGTCGTGTAACCGGTGACAGCCCAGGCTTTGGGATGGTTCTTCCAGTAGCCCGGAGTGCAGCCATCCTCGCCTGGGGGCGGGGGAGGTGGGGGCTCGTCGCTGATAATCTTGATATTGTCGATCGCGGCAGAGCCTTTCAGGTTGACGCGCATGAAGTCGACCCCCGTCACGCCAATTGTTAATACGCCATCAAGACCTTCGCCGACGACCGGAATGGCCACAGTCGCGAGCAGTATGCCATCGCCATACAGTTTGATAGTGCCCCCGGCTTCGACAAACTCAACATCCCCAAAGCCGGCAGATGTGCAATAAATGTTGAAGTTGGTTTGATTCAGAGCGCTGGTTAGTTGGCCATCCACCTCCGAATTTCCCTACCACCCCAGTAGAAAGATGGATTCTTGTTATTGATCGGATATCAGATTGTGGAATCACCGAATTTGGAAGAAAATCGGTGATTCGCAACCTGATCGATGGTCTGTTGCAGGCGGTTGGTATGTCGCAGAGAGACGCATCTGGCCACAAATCCCGCCCCAGCCAATTGCTGGCTTTACTCCAGCAATCAATTTAGCTTGTCTTAACTATAGACATTTTCAATATTGATGTCAAGGGGATTTGCTGACAGATTGCTGACAATCCAGCGTTGAGCCTAATGCAAGTTAGCCTGGATAGCCTGGACCAGAACGGCTGGATCGACGTACATGGTGCGGTTGGGATTATCAGGAGCGCCGTAGTCCTGGATCCAGTGTATCTTCCCGTCTGCCCCGATTAAGATGAATGTATGGCCAGGCTCGCCTGTGTCTATTGCCCATTTGAGCACATCGTAGGCTGCGGAAACGGCACCATCAGCATCGGTGAGCAGTGGCACATCCCGGATGCCGAACTCGGCGGCAACTTGCTGCAGCTCTTGCGGTGAGTCTTTGGCGATCGATATCAGGTGAACGCCAGTGTCCTGAAAATCGGGATTGGTTTGCAGATCGACGATCTGCTGGTTGCAGGGTGGTCAGCCATTGGCCATGTGGAAGTAAAGCAATACTGGCTGGCCCTTATAGCCGGCTAGCGAGATGGTGCGCCCATCAGAAGCCGGCAAGCTGAAATCAGGAGCAGTTGAGCCGACCTGCAGGCTTGCGGGGCTGGCCTGGGCGCAACTGACCAGGCTGATCAAAGCCAGTACGGCTAGCAGAGTCCAGACCAATGGCTGGAAAACGATTTTTATTTTCGACAAGACATTCACTAGATATTAGAATAAGTAGATAGATTATATCTGGTTTATTTAGTCAGATTCAATTTAGAGAGATTCATCAGGGCTGGGTTGATTGCGCTAACGATCCGTAGCAGAATTTATCAACCAGGTTGTTATCATTATCGCGCAGGTAGGCGCAATCGCCGTGATCGTTCCAGACTGGATCATCTAACCCCCAGTAGAGATCCCAGGGCCAGTTCTGACCTGCTTTGGTCCAGACCTTGACTGTATCATTCGCCATCAGGGAAAAGACTGGGAAGGTATAGACGTTGGCGTTTTCATCGCGCAAAGTCCAACCTTCCATCGACTCCAAAGGATCAATATTAATATTCTCGATCTCAACATACTCATCCAACGCGTTCGGCGTGGGTTGATAGTCGATATCGATCAGGTAGATGCCTGGAACAGGTGTGGGCGTGGGTTGAATAGGGTAATCAGAGAGGACCACAGGCAGGTAGAAAATCTCTTCCAGGGCGGCGCGCACAACGACCACGCTTCCCAGGGCGAGCAGCACAGCCAGAAACCATTTCAGGCGTTTGGACATGAGTGAATTATAAACCAACTCAAAGAACCGGCTTCAGATTTCCCAGCTGAACTCAGCTCGCACAAACTGCGCGCTCGGGGGAGCTGAAGATTTATGGCGTAGTGACCGGTGGGGCAAAGAAGATCATGCCGAGGATATCGTCTTCAAGGTAGCAGATCCCGTCGATTCGTTCGCGCGGGTCTTCACCGTTCATCACAAAAGCGCAGTCTTCGTGGTCATTCCAGAATTCATCTTCTCGATTCATGAAGAGATCATCAAAGTCATTGCCGCCGGACTTGGTCCAGATCTCCACGATGTCGTCCGTCCCGAGGGTGAACTCGAAGGCGAGGTCGAATTTGTTGCTGGTATCGCTGGAGATGCGCCAGTTCTCCATGTCGACGGATTCGCTCGACGAGAGGTTCTCCAGGCGGATGAACTCGTTCAAGGGGCCGTTGAAGGGGGCAAAGTCGATTTCGGTTATGCATACCCCGGAGGTCTTTAATGAGAGACAAGGCGTGTCAGGAGTCATGGAGGGGCTGGGGGTGGGAATGGTGGGATACCCGGAGCGGATAACTGGCAGATAGAGCATCTCATCCAGGGCGGCGTTCACAACGATCACGCTTCCCAGGGCAAGCAGCAAGGCTACCAAACATATTCCGCGCTTGGACATGGGTAAATTATAAACTAACCCTATGAATCGACCTTGCTGGTTTTTGTGCGAATTCCAATCACACTACTTCAGGATACTGAAGTTTAGGTCAGTGCTGGATCATGGGTAGATAGTTCGGCCAATATGGCTGTGCCTGGGTGGTCAAGATGGTTCCATAATCTCCTACCAGCCAGCCTTTATTGGGATTTACGAAAGATAATCCCCGGATGGAGATGCCGGAAACCGAATTCTCCACGGATTTCCAGGAAGTTCCGCCATTATCGGTGTAATAAACCATGCCCTTATCTCCGACCAGCCAGCCGTTGAGTGCATCCACGAACTGGACATCCTGGAAATCGCCAGAGACATCCATATCCTCCCGAATCTGCCACAGGTCGCCGCCGTTGCTGGTCTGGTAAAGGCCTTCTCCAGCGATCCAGCCTTTTAGATTGTTGATCATCTCGATGGCATAAAATCGGACTGGGCAGTTTGGCCAGCCACAATCAACGCTTTGTGCAGCCCAGGATGCTCCACCATCAGAGGTATGGATTACTTTGCCCAGCCCACCGGCAGCCCAGCCATGTTGAGGGTCAGTAAAGTCCAGTTCACCCTGGACATCCGCATATCCAACACTCATCGAACCCGCTACTCCTGTTTGGACCCATTCCCAATGCTCGCCCCCATCTGTGGTGTGGGCAAAATAGGGCTCGGTTTGGTCTGCCACTTGGTTGTAATGTCCATCATCCAACGCCCATCCGGTCTGGTTATCAATAAACTGGATGTCAAAGAATTCAGGCTCAAGACCGGTGAATAGTTCTTGCCCTTGCTCTATCCAATTTTGACCTCCATCTTCGGTATGCAGGATTGCGTATTGGCCAACATCTTCAGAGCGTCCGACCGCCCAGCCATTCAGGCTGTCGGTGAAATGCAGTCCATCCAATCGGAAAATGCTAAACAAGGCATCTGACAGAGGTGGCTGCTCATATTGAGATTCCCAGGTCTGCCCTCCGTCCGAAGTGGCCAGGATGATCTGACCTCGATGATCTGGTGCGTAGGTACGACTGCCAACTACCCACCCTAGATGTTCATCTACGAAAAAAACGTCTTCAAAGCGGAAGTGGGTGTTGAGATAAGCCGTCTCGAACAGGCAATCGCAGTTATTGCACGATGGTTCAGGCGGTGTCCATGCGCATGAATCCCAGGCGCGATCCGTAATCACCCTGTAATCGTGATCCCCGAGAGCGATCACCTGGTCGGTGGTGATAGCTATCCCATAGAGACCGTCAAGCTCATGAAATTCCATCTTGACCTTTTCCCAGTTATCGCCGCCGTCCAGGGTACGCCAGACAGGCGGACCCCATGCCCCGATATAGTTTGCCCCGACCGCATAGCCGTGCTGCGAATTAATAAACTGGACATCCCATAGCATATCGTAGAAACTGCCTGGCTCTTGACGTTCCCAGGTCTGACCGCCATCCGCGGTGTGAAAGACTGCCCCGCCCGTTTCAGTGCTCAGGGTAAGAAAACCGACGGCCCACCCGTGAAGAGCGTCGATGAAATCGGCGTTGGTGAGCGAGATCTGCAGATCAGGATTGTATTGCTCGTTCCAGGTCTGGCCACCGTCGGGGGTATGGTAGACGACGGGATTGTGAATGGGTCTTCCATAAGCATCGTCACCTTCATAATTGACGCCAACCACCCAGCCAGTTTGCAGGTCAATGAAGTCCAGACCGCGCAGAATGCTGGCTCGTTCCGAGATGTCCAATTCATCCCAGGTAACGCCGCCGTCAGTGGTGCTCCACAGGCTGGCATCCCAGTTATCAGCGGTCCCCCATACATCATAGTGGGTTGGTTTAATTGATGAAGCCCATCCGTGAAGGTTGTCTGCAAAGGCAACACTTAGGAATTCCTCAGTGGTGCCGCTGTTCAGGCGGTTCCAATGTTTACCACCATCTCTGGTGCGCAGGATCACCCCCTCTAGGCCCACTGCCCAGCCATGAGTCGCATCTACAAAGTCAACTTCGTTTAGAATCGCTGTGCTAGGGAGATCCTGGGGGAGCCAGGTTTCCCCGCCGTCGGTGGTCTTAAGGATGGTGCCGACGTAAGCTTTACCTTCTTGATCCCAATGCGGATAACCAACAGCCCAACCCAGGGTGGAGTTGACAAATTCCAGATCATATATGTAGTATGAGGTTTCTTCGAATTGCTTGATCAAATCATAGCGATAACCAGCCAGTGGGAGCGCCGGGGATATAGGTGGGGACGGATGGGTGGAATAGGGACTACGGCGCTCACTCTCGGTCTGGTTCCCAGCCAGCGAGAGACTGAAGGGCAGGCAGATGAGCAAACACAAGATAGCCAGAAGGGCAACTTTCCAGACTTTTCTGCGAAAGGATTTGGAAAGGGACGCGTTCATCGATGCCTCCTTGTGGCGATATGTTGGTCGGGGAGATTATTGATCACTATACTCCATCACTGTTTGTGATGTCAAGAACAATTGAACCCTCAGCCATATAAGCCAACTGGAAGCACATAAACTTAATCTTTCTGGCGTTTAAAGACTCCCATACCCACACCTCACTTGCCTCCCCGTTTCTGTCACGCCGGGAGATGATAAAAATGTAAGAGGTAATTGGACGGTGCTGCCGCTCCATAACTTTCTTTTTAACTCTCTCATTCTCACCCCTTTTCGGAGGGTAGGGCGAGGTCAGGGTTATGCAAGTATAAAAACCAGAAAGCACCTCCCAAAAGACTAAATTTGGGAGGTGCTTTTTTCTGCAGGGAGAGTTGTAAAAAAGACCTCGGAAGTTGTTCAAGCCAGCTTAGCCTGAGACTTCCGAGGTCAGGGGAGCGGGGAATTTACGGTGCGGTAACCGGTGGGGCGAAGAAGATCACGCCGAGGGTGTCATCTGCGCGGAAGCAGATGGAATCAACTTTTGCCCTTTCATCGTCAATCACATAGGCGCAGTCTTCGTTGTTGTTCCAGAATTGATCTTCACGATCCATAAAGAGTTCGTCGGTGTCATTGTCGCCGGATTTGGTCCAGATCTTTACGGTTTTATCCGACCCGAGGGTGAATGCGAAGTTGATGTCGTATTTATTGCCGCTGTCGCTGGAGATTCGCCAGTCCTTCATGTCATAGGACTTGCTCGACGAGATGTTCTTCAGGCGGATGAACTCGGTCGAGACGCCGCCTTCGAAATCGATATCGATAATGCACACACCAGAGGTCTTCAACGAGAGACAGGGAGTGTCAGGAGTTTTGGTAGGTGTGGGGGTCTTGGTGGGCGTAGGCGTCACGGTGGGCGTGGCGGAGGGCTGGAGCGGGTAACTGTTGTTCACAATGGGGAGGTAGTTTACGGACAACATGGAGGCGCGGGCAATGATCACCACACCCAGGGTGAGCATCACTGCCACAATCAACTTGAGAGTTTTAGACATCTTGGAATTCTCCTTATTCTGATCTTTAATCTTTATCGCTGGCTGGGTAGCCTGGTTAAAAAGCTGACCAGGCTGCTAGATGGCAATCCAGCATATGCATGGCGGCACAGCCTGGCTTGCCGGCCAGGGAGAAGCGCCGCTAAATAAACCTGCCTCACGTTAATACGCTTAACTAGCCTGCGCCTTACACAGGACGCAGGATTCTCCTGCAGCTCTTATTATAATATAACGCTCAAACGTTGGTGAAGGTTCCACATTACTCCCAGCATTATTTCAATATACTCTCAGGACCTATGGTTCATTTATCTTCGATTTAATCTTCGCCAGCCTGAGGCCAGCCCCGGGCCGTCAATCTCACATTGACATTCCCGGTTTGTAGGGTATAATCAAGCCGGACAAGAACATTTGTTCTATTGCTCGGTCGAGGTCATGAAGACTGGAGGAAGGTTGGGAGCGATGGCGGCTGGAAGGTGCTGCGCACCCGGTCATGCGATGACCACCCCGGACGAGTTGCAATGAGGCTGCCAGATTCGGTGCAGCGCTGGCTGAGGGGGTTGGCCTATCGTAGCTGGAGGCGCAGCCTGGATGCAGGACTGGCGGAGGCAATGCGGGTCATTGCTGACCAGGAGCAGCGGGCAGAGGAGGATGTGGCGGCGGACATGCTGCTGGTTGCCCTGGATCGGCGAAGGTCAGCCGAGTTCAGCCTGGAGCGCTGGAGCCGGCTGAGTCTGCGCGAGCAAGAAGTGACCGCCCTGGTGTGTCTCAAGCTGAGTAATCAGGAGATAGCTGAGCGGCTGGTGGTCTCTGTTGAGACGGTCAGAACTCACATGCGGAGCGTCTTGCAGAAGCTTGACCTGCACAGCAAGGCTGAGCTGCGCCTGATGTACGTTGATTGGGATTTTGGTCGGTGGCTGGAGAACTTGCCTGTTGAGGATTCTAATGAGTAAGGGGGCTTTTCGGGGGAACTATTTTGTGCGAAATGGGGTTAATCGATCAGATCGCACATTTTGATCGCCGATCTCAGGCGAGATGGCTCGGAGCATTATTTTATTATTATTTGATACATTCTGGAGGAGGCGCGCATGGCGAGCAAAATCTTGGGCTGGATTCTGGTGGTGCTGGGCGTCCTGGCTTTCCTGGCCGGGTTGTACGGGTTTATCGCAGCGCAGGCTGCCGAGCTGGTGCCGAATGTGATGCCAGTTTTCGAGAGCGCAGACCTGCAAGTGATCGCCGAGCTGCTGGATAAGATCGCCCTGGTGCTGGAGAAATTTGCGCTATTGAGTATCCCGGTGCAGTGGGCGCTGATTGGGTTGGGCAGCATAGGGGTGGGGGCTTATTTATTGAAATCTAAGGCGTTCTGAGCGTTCGAAATTTGCGCATAGTCATCTCAAGCCTGCCTGGGCAATCACGCTCACCCAAAATGGCGCTCTAATTCGGATGTGTAGCGTTGACCCAAACGGCTGGCATTGTCTTCCAGCCAATCGCCGAAAAGTGTGCGCCCGCGCGGCAACTCATGGGAGACGAGCAGCTCGGCCATCAAGCCATCGATCTCGTGGCGGGTGATCAACACATCGTTAAATGATAGACCTAACGCTCTGGAAGCCAGGTAAGCCAGCCCGGGCGGCAGGTGGAAGAAACCCACTCGGCGACCCAACCCGGCCGCGATCAGGCGTAAAGATCCTTCAAAGGTGAAAATCTTGGGTCCAGCGGCGTCCCAGGTCAGGTTTTCAGCTGCTTGCCCCGCCTGTACGGCGATCTCAGCTACATCGCCAGCGTAAATTGGCTGCAGGCGATAAGCTCCATCTCCTGGGATGGCAAAGACTGGCAGCCGGCGTAGCAGGTAGGCGATATTGTTGACCAGGATATCTTCTGGGGCGTAGACCAGGGTAGGCCGGATGATGGCGTAGGAGAGACCGCTGTCCTGGACAGCCTGCTCAAGGATGTGTTTTCCTTGAAAATACGGGAAAGGTGAGTTGGGCGGCGGGTTGGTAACGCTGATGTGCACGATGCGCTGCACACCGGCGCTGAGGGCAGCCTGGATCAGCAGGCGAGTGTTGGCGATAGCTTGGTCATAGGAGACCTGGCCGTGGTTGAAACGCACCCAGTAAGTATTATATAAAGTAGAGACGCCCTCCAGGCTGGCAGCCAGAGCCTGCGGTTGATCGAAATGAAAGGGATAAGCTCGAATCTTACCTTCAAAGAGGTGAACCCGCTCCGTGTGATTGGTTAATGTGACCACCGGATAGCCTAGATCAAGCAGGCGGCGAGCAATGTAGCGCCCGGTGTAGGAGAAAGCCCCGGTGACGGCGATGAGATTTTGGGTTTCTGGTAGGTCCATAAGAGCGGTTCAATCAGCAGCAGGGGCTGCAGTCTTAGCGGAGTTATGCAGCTAGATCACCTTGCAAGCGATAATAGTCGTGTCATCAGACAGTGGTTGCCCTTCAGAGAATATCTCAATACTCCGGCGCAGCCCAGTGACGATCTGAGCTGTGGGCAGATGGCGCATCCCGGTGACGGTCTCAGCCAGCCGTATTTCACCGAACAACTGCCGGACCGGATTCATCGTCTCAGTGACGCCATCCGTATAGCTGAGCAATAGATCGCCTGCGCGCAAGGAGCAGCTTTCAAGGCGGTAATGCGCTCCTTCGATTAATCCAATAGCCGGACCAGTGGGATGCAGCCAGACAGGCTCTCCTGTGGCGTTGACCAGTAAGGGAGGATTATGCCCGGCTGAGATATAGGAGAAGCGCTGCGCTGACAGGTCAAAACGCCCGATCAGCAAGGTAATAAACAAGGTCAGGTTGATATTGTTCTGGTAAATATGCAGGAGCCGGCTGATCAGCTCGTCTGGATCACGGCTGAATGGCGCCAGGGTGCGCAGGGAGGTTTGCAAGCTGGCCATGACCAGTCCGGCAGAAATACCATGCCCCGCCACATCTGCCACAACCAGTCCAAAGGAGCCGTCACTATATTGTATGAAGTCGAAGATATCCCCGCCAACGATCTGCGCCGGGCGGCTGAAAGCAGCCAGCTCCAGACCCGGTATGTAGGGAATCTCGCTGGGTAGCAACGCCCTCTGCACGCTCTGCGCCAGCTCAAGTTCGCGTTCCAATTCGCGCACTTCCGGTTCAGTGAAGTGGTCGATACACACGCTGGCAGTGTAATCCATCTCCAGATGCTGGGTGCCGATGTGGAGATGGCAGACATCGCATAGCCCGAAAGTCCCATCCCCCGTTTTGGCGATGACACCATCGATGACGTGCAGGTGATCAGCAAACTGGCTCTCACCGGCTGTCCCCAGGCGCTTTTGGCGCTCCTCGAGGGGTGCATTGGAGAACCAATTATCCAGCGTCCGGCGCTTTTCTCGCAAGTTTTCGCCAATGAGTTGATACATTGCGACTTCCATTTAATCCTTCTCCATGTATTTCGAAGCAATTCTCCCGATCTGTGGGAAATCTTCGATGCAGGCTATACAACAACTTGTTCGTGATGGAACACTTTCATTGAAGATGAGATCACCAGTGAGCTTTGATGGAGATGGAATACGCTGGGAGAGTGGGATAAGTGTTCTATTTCGGTGAATTGTATCCATTAAATGCAGATTGCTCAAGTAGTCTGATTGGTTGCTGAAACTGCTTGGCACTATCGAAAACAGGTTGATATGCGTATCTGTGCAGGCGTCATCCTCAGCTTGCAGATTGGCGGCGAAAAATAACAATCAGGCTCAGAATGAGCAGCACAAAGCCAGCCGGGGTCAATAGCGCGTATATGATCCAGTTGGTGGGGAAGATCAGGTCCAGGGAGATAGCTATTGTGTATACGATGTTGGCTGTCAGAGGCATAGCCAGCAGGGGCAGATAACGATGAATGGGGAGATTACCCTGAAAGGTCATGTCGAGGCTTGAGTTGGACTGATCGCCCGATTTCTACGCAGAGCTATGTATACGAATATCAGGAATACAGGCAAAATCGCCAGCGATAAAGGATTGATTGGGACAGTGATCATCAAGAAATAGATTGCCAGCACTATTATGCTCGGGATCGTCATCCATGTCGGTGGTTGAAAGCCTTCGGGAGAGATCGTGCGGTCAGCGACCCAATACGCCAGAATCACCAGCAGGCTGGCGACCCAAGTAAAGAGCATGAAATCAAGTGGCTTGGTGATAAATTCGGGAGTCTCAAGCTGCCAAAAGATGGCCCAAAAGCCCCAGAAGGCGCCCAGTCCAACGGCAATCCCTAGGGATTGGGTCATTTTCGAATGATGGTATCCACGCCGCATCAGGTACCAGCCGAAGCATACGCTGATCAGGGAATGCCAGGCGAGACCTGTCCAGGAGATCTGCAGTGGAAAAGAATCATACATGGTCTGAACCAGCACACCCTCGGCGAGCCAGCCGTACAAGGCGCCGGTGATAAATAGAGCGGGCAGACTGGCTACGTGAAATTGATGAACCACAGACAAGAATAAGAACGATAATAAGGAGTAAGCCAGCCAGGTGAACAGCCAGCCAAGCACATGATCTTCTTCTGGACGGTAACGCGCCCAGAAGACTAGCTCCGAGTAGAACATCAATATGAAACCGGTAGCGAATACGTGGATAAGAAGGCGCAATTGTTTACGCATATTATCCATTCTCTGATCGCAAGAGCTGCCAGGCTCCATAAGCCTGGACAAACATGGTCAGGATGGCAGCGTAGACGATCACTTTCTGTCCGGTGGCCTGGATGAGCATTCCCTGGGGAGATGTAAAATCTGGCCCGTTAAACAACAGCCAGATATATCCAGCCAGCAGGATGGCGAAGGCCAGGTACGTCCAGGCGTAGACATTCGGGTAATGTGGAGTGAGCAAGACGGCTGGTAGATAGAAGATCACCGCAATGAAGAAGAAGATAAAAGCCACCTGGACGAAGTTCCCATGCAGGCTGAGGTACAAATCAGCCGGGCTCATGGCAACTCCGATGAAGCTGAGCCCGGATATTATGCCAAAGATAGAGCCGATAATGCTCAATCCATAGGCCAGGCGGCGCTTTTTAAACAGGGGCGGAGCAAAAAGGAAGAAGAGCACTAGCGCCACCCCGGCCAGTGTCAAGGCGATGACAAATAACAAGAAGGAGATTGTTTTAGGGCCACCGGAAAAAGTTTGGGAAAGCCCTAAATCGCTAAAGAAATTGCGAAAGAACTGGTAACCTTGAGCGGAAGGCTCCTGGTAAGTGCCTCCTGGATAGGCAAGCATAGCCAGGAAGGTTAAAAGGACGAATTGAGCACAACCAGCCATCGCCAGGGGAAAGACGTTCTTGGAGAAGCGGCGCATGGCAATATCCTCCTGGTGTGCGGAGATATTTCCGACACACCAGATCATTGTACCGCAGGATCAAATGGGGAGGAGTTGAGATTAAGCAAGCGAGTGACTTGTAGCAAACGCACAACGCCCCTCCCGGGATGAGGAAGAGGCGTTGTGATTATTTATCAGGCTGAGGAGCGCAGCAGTGATTGGCCAAGGGGTGATTGACAATAAAAATGTAGGTCAATCGTCTGGCAGCTCTCAACGGTTTGAATCAGCGGCTGGAATTCCAGATCTTATTCATTAACGGAAGGTAGACAGGAGCGACAGGTGGCGGCAGCTCATCGGAGATGCTTACACTGGCCGAGTCGGAACCGCTACCGCCATCGTCATCAGTAACTGTCACCGTGATCATGTACTCGCCTTGGACGGAATAAGTGTAACTCGCAATACAGGCATTATTGCTGATTACACCATCGCTGATTGTGCTATCACCCCAGTTCACCTCACAGACTAGGGTGTCATTAATGCCAGGATCAGAAATTGGAACGTCCAATTCGACAACCTCGCCTACCTGGAAAATTGGATTGCCAACCAACCCATCCATGGTAACGACTGGCGGGCGGTTGTTGATGGTGATAGTTGCTGTGTCCGAAACGGGCGGATTGTGACCATCATCCAGAGTCAGGGTCAGGGAGAACTCACCATCATCGGTGCAGAAAAAGGAGGTTGCAGGAGCGGCAGGGTTACCAAAGGTGCAGGTTGTTCCGAATTCGACTCCTTCTCCAGGGGTGTAAGCCCAGGCAATTGTCAGCGGATCTCCTTCTGGGTCGCTGGATGATCCGGCAAGGTTGATTGCCTGGCCTTCGTCGCCAGTATAGGGGCCGCCAGCCTCTGCAGTGGGCGGGTCGTTGGGGATGGGGTTGATCCTAATTGATGCGCTGTCGCTGCCAGAATGCCCATCATCATCCAGAACTGTGACAGTGAGGCTGATATCACCAGGGGCGCTGTAAGCATGACTGGCTGTGCAGGTTCCGACAGCAACCACGCCATCGGAGGTTGTCCCATCTCCCCAGGCTATTTCGCAAGTATGAGTATCGTTGCTGCCGTCATCATTGAACGTGGCGGATAGGTTAACTATCTCTTCCTCGGTGAATGCACTCCCGTCCGCCGGAGCGGTCAGGGTGGCGACCGGAGCGCGGTTGCTGATGGTTCAGCGTGGCGCTGGCGGTGACCGGCGGGTTCATGCCGTCATCTACGGTCAGGTTAATGGTGTAGCTGCCATCATCTGTACAGGAGATACTGGTTGCAGTTGCAGAGGCATCTGCGAAGGTGCAGATTGCGCCGGAATCTACATCCGGAACGGGGGTGTAGGACCAGGCATAGGTGAGTGGGTCGGCCTCAGGGTCAGAGGCTGAGCCGGAGATACTGACATCCGAGCCTTCAACGCCGGTATAAGGTCCGCCAGCCTCTACCGCAGGAGCATTGTTCAGAATGGTGATGACAATGGTTGCGGAATTTGAGCCGCCATCATCATCAGTAACTGTAACCGTCAGGCTGTATTCACCCGGAGCGGTGTAAGCATGGCCGGCAGTGCAATCATCTCCTGCCACATTTCCAGGCAAGCCTGTTCCATCGCCCCAGTCGATCTGGCAGTTCAGGGTATCGTTATCACCGGCGTCCTCAATCCGTGCGCTGATGTCGACCTGTTGGCCCTGGTCGAAGGAAGCGCCGTCTGATGGAGCCGTTATGTTGAGAGTGGGCTCCAGGTTTCCCAGGAAAATGGTTGTGTCGTCACTGACTGGTGGATTGGTGCCGTCATCTACAGTCAGCGCCAGGGTGAAAAGCCCGTTGTCCGTGCAAGAGAAAGTGGTGTCCGGGGCAGCGGCGTCGGCAAAGGAGCAGGTTGCCCCAGAATCGACACCTGGGCCGGGGGCGAAAGACCAGGTAACAGTCAGGGAATCACCTTCCAGATCGGAGGCCGTCCCATCCAGGCTCACCGAAAAGCCTTCGTCGCCGGTGTAGGGACCACCCGTGTCCACAGTCGGCGGGTCGTTGAAGACGGTGATGCCAACCATTTTGGAGGCAGATCCACCATCGTCGTCTGTCACGGTGACGGTGATGGTGAAATCGCCAAGCGTGTCATAGACATGCGAGGCGGTGCAGACGCCAGCGACGATGACCCCTGCGCTGGTGGTTCCGTCGCCCCAGTCAACGGTGCAGGTCAGGTTGTCATTGCCTGCATCGCTGACCTCAGCAGAGACGTCCACCTGGTCGCCTTCGCGGAGGGATGCGCCTTCAGATGGAGCAGTGATCGTTACGCTCGGGTCAGCCTCGCTCAGAGTGAGGGTCGCGGAGCTGGCGACGGGCGGGTTGATGCCGTCATCCACGCTCAGAGTCAGGCTAAACTCACCAGCGTCGGTGCAGGAGACGGTCGTATCCAGTGCAGCGGCGTCTGCAAAGGCGCAGGTCGTACCGGGGTCAACGTCTGGACCAGGGGTATAAGACCAGGCGGAGGTGAGCGGGTCGCCTTCGGGGTCCGAAGCTGAGCCGGAGATACTGACATCCGAGCCTTCATCGCCGGTGTAGGGGCCGCCTGTGGACGCAGATGGCGGGTCGTTGAAGACGTTAATGCCAACCATTTTAGATGTAGAGCCACCGTCATCGTCTGTCACGGTGACGGTGATGGTGTAGTCGCCAGGCGTGTCAAAGACATGCGTGGCGGTGCAGACGCCAGCGACGATGACGCCTGCGGTGGTGATGCCGTCGCCCCAATCGACGGTGCAGGTCAGGTTGTCATTGCCTGCATCGCTGACCTCAGCGGAGACGTCCACCTGTTCACCTTCGCGGAAGGAAGCGCCATCAGAAGGGGCAGTGATATTCACACTCGGGTTGGTCTCACTCAGGGTGAGGGTCGTTGAGCTGGCGACGGGCGGGTTGATGCCGTCATCCACGCTCAGGGTCAGGCTAAACTGGCCAGCATCGGTGCAGGAGACAGTCGTATCCAGGGCAGCGGCGTCGGAAAAGGTGCAGGTTGTGCCGGGGTCAACGTCTGGACCAGGGGTATATGACCAGGCAGAAGTGAGCGGGTCGCCTTCGGGGTCAGAAGCTGAGCCGGAGATACTGACATCCGAGCCTTCATCGCTGGTGTAGGGACCGCCCGCCTCCGCAGTAGGCGGGTCGTTGAAGACGGTGATGCCGACCATTTTGGAGGCAGATCCACCATCGTCGTCTGTCACGGTGACGGTGATGGTGTAGTCGCCAGGCGTGTCAAAGACATGCGAGGCGGTGCAGACGCCAGCGACGATGACCCCTGCGCTGGTGGTTCCGTCGCCCCAGTCAACGGTGCAGGTCAGGCTGTCATTGCCTAAATCGCTGACCTCGGCAGAGACGTCCACCTGTTCGCCTTCGCGAAAGGAAGCGCCGATAGATGGGGCAGTGATCGTCATATTCGGGTCAGCCTCGCTCAGGGTGAAGGTCGCGGAGCTGGCGACTGGCGGGTTGATGCCGTCATCCACGCTCAGGGTCAGGCTGAACTGGCCAGCATCGGTGCAGGAGACAGTCGTATCGAGGGCAGCGGCGTCGGAAAAGGTGCAGGTTGTGCCGGGGTCGACGTCTGGACCAGGGGTATATGACCAGGCAGAAGTGAGCGGGTCGCCTTCGGGGTCAGAAGCTGAGCCGGAGATACTGACATCCGAGCCTTCATCGCTGGTGTAGGGACCGCCCGCCTCCGCAGTAGGCGGGTCGTTGAAGACGGTGATGCCGACCATTTTGGAGGCAGATCCACCATCGTCGTCTGTCACGGTGACGGTGATGGTGAAATCGCCAAGCTTGTCATAGACATGCGAGGCGGTGCAGACGCCAGCGACGATGACCCCTGCGCTGGTGGTTCCGTCGCCCCAGTCAACGGTGCAGGTCAGGCTGTCATTGCCTGAATCGCTGACCTCGGCAGAGACGTCCACCTGTTCGCCTTCGCGAAAGGAAGCGCCGATAGATGGGGCAGTGATCGTCACATTCGGGTCAGCCTCGCTCAGGGTGAAGGTCGCGGAGCTGGCGACTGGCGGGTTGATGCCGTCATCCACGCTCAGGGTCAGGCTGAACTGGCCAGCATCGGTGCAGGAGACAGTCGTATCGAGGGCAGCGGAGTCGGCAAAGGCGCAGGTTGTACCAGGGTCGACACCTAAACCTGGCGTGTAAGACCAGGCGTAGGTAAGGAGGTCGCCATCGGGATCGGCAGATGTCCCATCCAGGTTAACATCGGAGCCTTCGATACCGGTATATGGGCCGCCGGCGCTAACCGTCGGTGGGTCATTGAGTTCGAAGTCGTAAGTAGTGTTGACTCCATTTATCCCGAGGGTCAGGGCATCCGTGTAGCCGGTGAAGGCCAGATTCCAGGATGAGCCAGCCGCAAACCGTACCGAGCCATTGTGACGCACGCCAGCATGGGGGTACCAGGATAAGAGCTGGGTTATGGTGCAGGGATTACTCTGTGTGCAGCGATTACTGCCGAGGTTAATGGTGGCGTACCATTTGCCTGTCAGGGCATTCCAGGTATACCAGGTATCCTCCAAGACAGTACCAGTTCCAGCAGTCCGGAAGGGTTCGAATACCAGCCAGCCTTGATTCGAGCGATCCGGATCGACAATGTTGTAGTCCATCTCCAACTGCAGTGTCACAGTCCGGTTATTGCTCGGATCTGAAGAAGACCGGTAGGAGCTGTACTCAAGACGGGTCAGGGAGTCCAGGCGCGTGCTGGGAAAGCCTGTGGTTCCCAATGAATAGCCGCCATTATTGTTGGTTGTCAGCCGGGCGGAACCAAACCCCAATGGGGGCGTATCCGGCCCATCGGTGATCGCTCCAGAACCGGAGGGGGCAAACTGGTGGAATGACCAGTCGTCCATGCTTGAAGGAGCGATCACAACTGTTGTGTCGGCCAATACCTGGTCGACCGTGCTAAAGAGCATGGCTATTACGATTAAAATCACAAAAATGGGGGTCAGCTTATTCATTTGTGGTGTCCCTTTACAATCCGAATGAAATTTGAATAATCGACAACGATATGTCGGTAGGAAAACTTTCGGGGATTATAGTGAAAGGGAACACAAATATGCTTTGCAAACTTGTTTGAGAATGAGCAATTAAACTTGCATTCTTGAAAACTAAAAATCCAGTCTGGAAGGCAAATCTGCCTGCATAGAATTCCCCACAGGCACCTGGATAGTCTTAAAGAATATTCCCGCTGGTTGGATCCTGTAATTCCTCCAGAACCGGAACCGCGGGAGATGTGATGGGCTTCGTATCCCTTGCCGGGCTGGCCAGCAGGAGGCGAAGTAATCCCATTAAAACTTTAAAGTCCGGAGACTATTTTCGCCAGTGTATGCTGCACAAAAGCCACCAGTAGGATCCAAAACGCATATGAAGTAAACTCAGCATAAGCCTCACCGAGCAATCTTGCTATTGCGATTTTGTGATGAGTTCAGCGAAACAAGGAGAGATTAAGCGGAAGCCAGCTCCGGTTGGCGGAGCAGGCTCACTGCGGTAAGGATGGCAATAAAATTGGTCGGAATCTGGAAGTACAGGATTGCCAGGAGGTTATCCACTGAGGAGAGGTAACCTTGAGTAAGGAAGTGTAAAGGCAGGAAGATCAAGGGTGTCCAAAGCAGGGAAAGCAGGTAAACAGCGCTGATCTCACCCCAGCCAACCAGGCGGAGATGGGCCAGTGCAGGCCGGCTGATTACCTGGTACCAGGAGGTGAAACCCAGGATTAATGCCACCACCGCGATCGGCGCTTGGACGACCAACTGGTCGACTGGCCAGGTGACGCGCAGCAGGTGGTAGAAGCCGAACCCGACCAGGATCGAGACCAGGCAGCCCACCGCTAATACAAAACTATGCAAGCCAATCCGCAAGGTTCTCATCGCAACGCTCCTTCCAATGTCGCAACTAAGCAGAACACCCTCCTCAATGAATAACGAATCGAGACCGGTTTTGTTTCACCTGGAAACGGGTTGGGATGCAGGATCTGCTGCATCATGGTTCTTTTTGGATGTGGTATGAATTAACTGAAAAAAGTGACCGGCCAATCAAGGCCGGTCACCGATCATCTGCTGTATGGTGTGAAGGGATGGAACTGTTCTATTTGGCCTCCGTGTCGAACTCCTTGCGCACGCCGGGCAGCAGGCAGTAGATCAAGATCACCGCGTTGATCAATACAGAAGGCAGCATAGCAGCCCAGGGTGAGCCGCCCAGCCAGGATACAAAGTCCAGGATCAGGTTAATGATGGCAAGTATCACCAGGAACATCCAGGCCTGCGGGTTGACGCTCCACAGCATGCGCACCAGCCAGATGTAGATGAGAGCCATGATCCCCCAAAGGATAGCGCCAAGTAAGTTAAAAGTGAAAAACCGCAGTGGGCCTAGCGATAGCGGTAGCAAGTGTAGCATCTGCAGCGTATGGAAGATCGCCACAGCTGCTGCCAGGCCAGCCAGGATGGCAAGCAGGGTGACCCCAAAAGGACGATTTTTGTACATATAGAAACTCCTCTCAAGTGATTTATTTTGCCCAGGTTTGGACGTTTTGTTTGGATGATTCACACGCACGGAACCAGGTGTGACTCCTCCCCATGAAACAACCTGTAAGCGATTGATTCGCTTTTGGTTATGATCTTTATAACCCGGATCAGTTCGAAAAGTTACAAGGATCAGAGAAGGTCATTCAATTTGTGAAATCCTAGTTACACGACCAGATAGACCAAGGCGGCAAACCCAGCTGTGATCAGCGCGCCGACCAGACAGAATACCACGCCAATCAGGAAACCATGGAAGTGAAAGGCATAATCCTTGTAGCCAGCCATTCCCTCTGTATCGGGCAGTATGATCATCCTGGGCTGGATGGTATTAAAGATCAGCCAGTCCAGGATAAGTAAATCGAAGATATTAAACACCAGCAATGTAGTGAAAGCAGATAAGAAAATTGCCCAAAAGGGTGGCTCGCCTAACAATCTGCTCAACTGGATAATCGACAGGAGCAACACGCCAACCAGGAAGATCAGGAAGCCAGACTGGCGATGCTTTTATGACGTTTTGTATTGCTCCTCACAGGAGTATATGCAGCTTTGATGTCTGGGGGGTAATCACCAATCCAGATCTCCGGGTCAATCGAAAAGCTGATCAGGATGGTCAGACCCAACAAAAAACTGACCACAAGACCATATAGCAGGCTATTTTGCAGGACGAGTGAGATTTCCATAAAGCTTTCCTCATCTACAAGTGATTATCGCAGTGGTCCGAGCGGATTATCCTTGATTCACCGCCAATAACGAAGGAGTATAATACAGCCCGTGGGTCTCAACGTCATCATCATCGTGATCATCTCCACGTTCATGCACGCAGGGTGGAATTTACTGGCCCGCTATGACCGGGCCGAAGGCGATTTTTACCGCAAGATGCTGATAATTACTGCACTGGTCGGGGCTATCCCAGTGCTGGTAGCAGAGCTGCGCTTGCAAGCCATGACACCCCTGGCCTGGGCTTGCGTGTTCGGCTCGGGTATTTGTGCGGCTTTTTACCTGTTCGGGCTGGCCAAAGCCTTCGGCTCCTCCGATTTTACCATTGTGTACCCGGTGGCGCGCGCCCTGCCGGTGATTTTTATTGCGTTTATTGATGTTGCCCGTGGCCGTCCTCTGACCACCATCGGCTGGATCGGTATTTTACTTGTCACTGGGGGGGTTTTGCTGGCGCCGCTGCGATCCTTTGGTGATTTTCACCTGAGCAATTACTATAACCGCACCTCTTTGTGGATGATCCTGGCTGCCCTGGGTACGGTGGGGTACACCTTCCTGGACAAGGTGGCGGCTGAAGTGGTCATGTCTGGTGCAGTTACGGCAGCCATTTACTGCTATATCTACTTTGCCATCTCCTACCCACCCTACGAAGGGTTGTTTCGCCTGGGTAAATTGGAACGCGGTAGCGGCCAGCGCGCTTTTTGGGTACGGGCTTTTTTTGCAGCCCTCATGGGTTTCGGAGCTTACTGGCTGATCCTGTGGGCGTACCAGCTCAGCCCCTATGCCAGCTACATCGTGGCTTTTCGCCAGTTCAGCATCGTGATCGGGACAGTCATCGCCTTCCTGTATTATAAAGAGGGCGGGGTGGTAGTACGGCTGACCGGGGCTTTATTGATCACTTGTGGGATGGTGCTGATCGCGGGTTGGGGGCGTTAAGGCACTCAATTAGAAGTTGTAAGTGGAAAGTAGTCAAGTATCAGACAAAATTCCTTAATATCAGATAGCCAAGTCCACCGAGGGCAGCGGTAACCGGGATGGTGATCAACCAGGCTACGCCGATCTGACCTGCCAGAGTCCAGCGAACTTTGTTGGCGCGCTCGGCTGCACCAGCCCCGACGATGCTGGAGGAGATCACCTGCGTCGTGCTGACTGGTCCGCCCAACAGGGCTGCGCCCAGAATTACAATGGTGCTGGCGATCTGGGAAGAGAAAGCGTGGGATGGTCGCACCTTGTAGAATCCGGCTCCCATGGTCTTGATCAGCCGCCAGCCGCCCAGGGCTGTCCCCAGGGCGATGGCAGCCGCGCTGGCAAAGATAACCCAGGTTGGTACATAGAAATACGGAATCACTTCAAAGGCAACCAGCCCCATTGCCATAATGCCCATGGTTTTTTGGGCATCGTTGGTGCCGTGACTTAGCCCCAGCGTAGCAGAGGTGACCCACTGGCCTTTCAGGAAGATCTGGTTGACCTTGGGAGTGGAATACTGGCCGATAGTCAACACCAGGCTCATCACCAGCCAGCCGAATAACAATCCCAGGATGGGCGAGAGGAACAAGGCGATCAGGACTTTGATCAAGCCTTCTGGGATAATCACACTGAGGCCGTAGCCGGTGACCGCCGCGCCGACGAAACCGCCGATCAGGGCATGTGAGGAGCTGGAAGGGATGCCGAAGAACCAGGTCAGCAGGTTCCAGATAATGGCGGAGAACAGCGCGGCCATCGCCACCGGGATGGTAAGCGCCTCTTCGCTGATCACTTCACTGCCGATGGTGGTGGCGACGGCAACGCCAAACAGGAAGGGTCCGATCAGGTTGGTCAGGGCGGTCATCGCCAAGGCAACCCGTGGCGGCATGGCTCGTGAAGCGATAACCGTGGCGACTACATTAGCGGAATCGTGAAAACCGTTGAGGAAATCGAAGGTTAGAGCGGTAGCGATGAAGATCAGCAGGGCGATGTCCACGTAATCTTATCCTTCAGACAATAGATGAGTAGCGCATGGTCTCTGGAATGGGCAGGTCGAGCAGTGTGCAAATGGTGGGCGCGATCTGCAGTTGGGAGAGTACCTGGCCTGTATGCCCTTCGCCAGGCAATCCGGGTAGTATTAAGAACAATGGCACCTCACGCATCTCCGGGGTCGTCCCGCCGTGGATGCCATCCGCGTCGATGCCGTGATCGCCAGTGACCAGGATCGTGTAGCCAACTTCAAGCGCTTCTGGGATCAGGTTCGCAAGGATCAAGTCCTGAAGTCTGGCCTGAGTGCGGTACTGGCGTGAGTCGGATCCAAACTGCTCACCATTGTAATCCAGGCCCATCGGGTGGATCAGCAGATAATCGGGGAAAAAGCGGCGGGCCAGCATGGCGCCAGTAGCGAATAATTCGATGTCCGGGAAGTCGTCTTCAGAGTAGAAACGTCCGTGCTGGATCAGCAAAGACGGGTCATCAACTTCACGGTCGTTGACCCGGTCATAAGGGGTGCGGTTATAAAGCTCGGAGAACCAGGAGTAAGCCGCTGCAGCGGTGACTTTCCCGGCCTGGGCAGCGATCTGAAAGACATTGGGTTTTTCTGAGCGCCTGACCACCTGGTTGGTGTAAATTCCATGCTCGGAAACTGGCAGTCCCGTGTGCACAGTCTCGTACATAGGGCGCGACAGGCTGGGCAGCTCTCCGAGTACTTTATACAGGCTGGCTTTCTTGTTCTCGACCAGGTGGCCCAGGAAACCCATGTGAGTCATGGCTACATCGAACCGCAAGGCGTCGGATAGTATGAGGATCACTTTCGGCATATTTTTTCAGTCCTGAATTTATCCTTTTTATCGATCTATCATTTTAAGCCAAAGCGCTGAAAGCTTGTCCTAAGGGAAGTAGGGTAGTGAATAATCTCTGCGCAGGGTCCGGGGTGAAGAACGCGCCTCAGTCGGTTTGTTTGTAAATTGTATGCTGGCGCGAAGGACGCAAAGGCAGGGGAGAATCGGGCCTTTGCGTCCTTGTTTCACCATGCGAGATCAATTTTATGGATTAACAGCTCCATGTTCAATAATTAACACCGCCTCGCGCGAGCATGTGACCTCGATTGAATCGCCAATGTTGGGTAATGCAAGGAACGGATTGTTGAATGTGTCCATGTTAAGCAAGGTTTTCCCGATGCTTATTCGAATGCGCACGATTGAACCCAAGAAGGTGATAGTCTCTACAGTGCAATCGATCAGGTTCGCTTTCTTGCCATCCGAAGCAAAGCTAAGCCGCTCCGGCCGGATGGAGACAGTGACTTTGTCACCGGGCTGCCGCCCGGGCATATCTGCTGCAGTTTCCAGGACATGCCCATCGATGGAGAGGAGCCGCTTGGCGGGGTCAACGATCTCCGCCTGCACGGTGTTGAGTGTGCCAACGAATTGGGCAACGAACTCGGTGGTTGGAAAGTTGTATATCTCAAAAGGCACGCCAACCTGCTCCATCACTCCATTGTTCATCACTACCACCCGGTCAGAGATCGATAGGGCTTCTTCCTGGTCGTGGGTCACATAGATGGCGGTGATGCCGAGCTGCTGCTGGATGGCGCGAATCTCGCTGCGCAGCGAGACGCGGATCTTGGCGTCCAGGGCAGAGAGAGGCTCATCGAGCAACAGCATCTGCGGCTTGAGCGCCAGGGCGCGTGCCAGGGCTACGCGCTGCTGCTGTCCACCGGAGAGCTGGGCTGGATAGCGGTCGCCATAACCGGGCATGTGGATCAAGGCCAGCATCTCGTCCACGCGGGTTTTAATCTCCTCAGGGGAGCGCTTGGCGATCTTCAGGCCAAAGCCGATGTTTTGTCCAACCGTCATGTTGGGGAAGAGGGCATATGCCTGGAAGACCATGCCTACATCGCGCTTATTAGGCGGTATGTTGGTAACATCTTTGCCATTAATGCGGATGGTGCCCTGCGTAGGCATCTCAAATCCAGCCACCATGCGCAATGTGGTGGTTTTCCCGCAACCGCTGGGGCCGAGGAAGGAGACCAGCTCGCCTTTCTCCACCTGCAGGTTGAAATCCTTGACAGCCATGGTCTCTTTACCAAAAGTTTTACTGACGTTGTCGATATCTAAGAATGCCATATTCAACCTCTACCAATTCCCAGATGTCCAGACATTGCGGGGAAATATGAATTTCAGATTATTTGACGCCAGCCACCTGGGCCTGGCCTGGAGCACCGCGGGCGACGCGCTGGATGACACCGATCGAGATCCAGGTCAAAGCAAAGCTAACCACGGCCAGCGCCTGAGGGGTGTAGGCTTGCATGGCGCCGACTTCTTCCATGTAGGGGCCAAATGCATCCCAGTACATCAGGGAGGCGAAAGTAAACTCGCCCATCACGATGGCAAATGTCAGGAAGACGCCGCTCAGGATAGCCACCCTCAGGTTGGGGAAGATCACACTGAATAGGATCGTGCGCGTGCTGGCGCCCAGGCTCTGCGCCGCCTCGGTGAGGGTGCGCACGTCAATGGCGCGCAGCCCGGTGTCGACTGCCCGGTACATGTAGGGAAAAGACAATGTGACATAGCCAGCGATCAATAAGATCGGGGTTCTGCTCAGCACCAGCGGTGGCCGGCCATAGATACGAAGCAGACCAAAGGCCAGAACCACGGCTGGCACGACGAATGGCATCAAGGTGATGAACTCCACTACAGGCCGGAGGCGCTTGTAGCGCAGGTGCACAAGGTAGGCGGTTGGCACGATTAACAGCAAGCTGATGACGATGGTCAGAGCTGCCCAGCCCAGCGAAGCGCCGAAATTTGCATAAAATTCTGGGTCGGAGAAAGCCACCCTATAGGCAGCGAAGGTGTACCTGCCCTTGACCATTTTAAGACTGAACTGAAATAATGCGAACAAAGGCAGGAAGAAATAGAGCATCCCGATGATGAAAATTATCCAAGCCCAAATAGACCGGGTTTTCATTGTGACCACCTCGAGGCGATCCTTTGCGTGTAAGCATAACCGACCATGCACAGGCTCATGATGACGATCATGCCCAGCGCCAGGGCATTGCCCAGGCCGGGATCGTAAAGTACATCTCCCTGGATGACAGCGCCAATTAAAATCGTCACCAGATTGATGAAACTACCCGAGAAGGCATAGGCCGTGGCGTAAGCGCCGAAGGCATTGCCGAATAATAAGATCGTGGTTCCCATGATCGAGGGCAGCAATATAGGTAGAGCGACATGCCGCCAGAACTGGCCGTAGGTGCCGCCCAGGTTTTCGCAGGCCTCGCGCCACTCGCGGCGCAGGCCATCCAGGGCAGGCGCCATGATCAGCACCATTAAGGGGAACTGGAAGTACATGTAAACGATGCTTAATCCCCACATGTTGTAAATCGTGAAACCGGCCTGGTGGATATCGATATTAAAGAGTTCCTCAATCCAGCCGGTCACCAAACCGGCGTTGCCCATGGTAGCGATAAAAGCGAAAGCCAGCGGCACACCGGCGAAGTTAGAAGCCACGCCAGAAAAAGTGACCATGAAAACGCGGAAGGGGCCAGGCAGACCGCCCAGGATCACGGCATAAGCCAGCAAGAAGCCAAACAGGGCGCCACCCAGGGCGGTGACTACGCTGATAACAAGACTGGTCTTATAGGCGTTCATGATATCGCTGCGGGCGAATAAGTTGATGATATTCTGGAAAGTAAACCCACCGTCAGCGCCTTGAAAGCTACGGATGAAGATCGAGACGGAGGGCAAAAACAAGAACATGATGGCGTATAAGAAAAATGGCACCAATCCCAGCCAGGCCCAGCTGAATTTCTTGGACTGGGGACGCGCCACAGGCGCGTCCCCATCCATGAGCCGGCTATTAACAGTTCGGCTCGTCATCGTACAATCCTTTCATTCACCGTAAACGACTTTGCGCCAGTTCTCAGTGATGTAGGTCTTGGATGCAGTTAGTTCATCGACAGTCAGGAAGACCGCTTTCTCGTAAACTTGAGCTGGCGGAAGCTTGTCGAGCATCTCCTGTGGGACCACATTGCGCGCTACCATGTCGTTAAAGCGAATTGGGTGGGCATAGCCCTTGAGGTAGATATTTTGCCCTTCGTCGCTCATCACAAACTCCCACCACAGGCGCGCCGCCGCCGGGTGCGGGGCATAGGCGCTGATCCCGCCGATGTACGGGCCAGCTAAGATGCCGGTAGCGGGGACAACAATCTCCAGCTCGGGGTTGCCCGCCAGGGAATCGCGGTTGGCTAGCGCCAAGTAATCCCATTCCATGACGATGGGAGTCTCGCCCTGGGCGATCTTACCCTGGTCGGCGATCACCGGGATGAAATTACCCGCATCATTCATTTCTTTCCAGAACTGTAACCCAGCCTCAGGGGCTTTTGCTATATCGCCACCAGTTCGGGAGAGACCCGAAGCCATGACGGTTTGGACAGCCTGGTTGGACTTGAGCACGTCTCCAGCCATGGCGACCTTGCCCTTATATTCCGGCTTGAGCAGGTCTTCCCAGTCCTGGGGGGTGTTCTCGATGGCGGGCTTGGAGACTTCAAACACCAGCACGCCGTAATACTCCGCCCACCAGTATCCATCCGCATTTTTTGCACTTTCGGGGATGGTCGCCCAGTCGGCGACTTTGTAAGCGGCGACGACGCCGTCGGTCACAAGCTGTTCTCCATAGCCCACGCCAACGTCGATCACGTCCGGCGCCTGCGGGCCGCCGCTGTCCTTGTTGGCTTTAATGGCTTCGATTTCGTCCGCCGAGCCAGCGTCCGGATTGAGTTCATTGACAGTGAGGCCATACTTAGCTTTGAAGGTTTCGATCATTTCCCCATAGTTAGCCCAGTCATGAGGTAAGGCAATCGTGGTCAGTTGGCCTTCTTCTTTGGCCAGCTTAACCAACTCGTCCATATCCATGGTGAGCGGGAAGGGGGTGGCTTCGGTGGCTGCTGGTGCGCAGGAGGCTAACAATGCTGCGCCGCCGGTAAGACCAGCCAGTTTTAGGAAATCTCGGCGGGACATACTGCCGATCGGGCGTCTTTCACTAGACATAGGTTCCTCCATATAGAATAGTTAGATTGAATATTATTCTGTTAAGAATTCTGCAGTAGTTAGGGTGAGCGAAGGAAAAACCACCTCCTTTCAATATTATCTCAAGTTTTACTTAACCATAGTGAGAATGATTGTATGCTCTCCTGCATACAAAAAATGGTGAGAAAAATCTCCTCACAAGTCTCTTCCAACTAAAGGGTCGAATAGAGACTTCTTTAGCTTTTGGGTTGATTTCGAGGGGGTAAACCGGGTCAGCATGTGCACAACAGTTTTGGCAAGCGTTCACCCGAAAGGCTGGCTTTGATGGATTTTACGACGATGTCAAAAAATGATGATAATTGATTGGTTTTGATTGGGTTAACTTATTTATGGAATTTTAGCATGCAAATTCCTTAAAGTCAAATAAGTAAGGTCAATTTAAGAATTCATCCACTTTACGTGATTTGACTAAGTGAACTCGTGAGAATTGATTCCTGCTGATGATCAATAGAACCAGAATGCCCAGGTCGATGACCAACGTGAGGAAATCAAGCCAGCCGATCTATTCATCGCTTTGCCGGCTGTTATCCAATAACCACTCATAGAAAGCTGGGTCAGAGTAAAAATCTGTCCAGATATTGTGACCGCCTGCCCTCGATTACGGTAAACTGCACCTGCCCGCCAGCCGATCTTATGGCATCCACAGTTTTCTGGGCGGCGGACAGGGGCACGATTGGGTCCTCAGTGCCGTGGACCGCCCATACCGGGACGGCTTTGATCCGCTCCCAGGGCAAGGTGAATGGCTTGAAACCTTCCAGAGTCGCTCCGGGCAAGTATTTCGGGTCGAAGCCAGCCAGGGGGGCCAGGGCAGCGAACAGATCAGGGCGGTGCAAGGCGTAGCGATAGGTCGCCTCGCCACCCATGCTGATGCCTGTCAGGTAAACGCGCTGAGAATCGACCCGATACTCTGAAAGAATCCCCTTTAACAGATCATCAAGATAGCTTTCCGGGAAGGATCGGAATTCGGGTAAAACTTCCAGCATGGGGGAGACGATAATGAAAGGCAGCGGTTGGCCATTTAGCACGACCCGCAGGGGTCCGTGCTTGGTGAGCAGCGAGAGGCTGTGGCCGCGCTCGCCGGTGCCGATCAAAAAGACGATCAGCGGCCAGGTCTTTTGAGGATCGACTTCGTAACCTTGTGGCAGGTAGAGGGCATAACCCCGGCCAACACGCTGCTGGGCGACAGCCTCATATTCGTTGAAGATGATGCGCCGGCTCTGCAGGTAGCGGGGATAGTCACGAAAATAGTGGCGAGCCTGCCCTCTGTGCAGCTCAACCGAGCGAGCAACCTGTTCTGAAGGAGGTACGCGGATATTGCCCAGCAGGCGGTCACTCACTGGATCGTAGGAGAAAGAGATCAATCCTACGACTCCTTTGCCTTCAGGATGACCTGTCAGGTCGGCCCGCCATTCGATGATAGGGGAGTCTCCTGGAATCACTTTGAAATTGGATTTCCTTGATGAAGAAGGGATACTGTAGGTCTGTGCCAGCCCACAAATAAGCTATGCCATCCTGTGGTGTAATCTGGCTGACCAGCAGGACCAATTGGGTTCCGGTGTCTCCATACGGCCCGATTTCGACACCTTCCCACCGGCCCAGGAACGCCGCCAGTGCCTTAGACGTGTTTTCTGTGGGGGGAGAAACATCCAGGTTGCCAAAGATCAGGAATTCGTTGTTCTCACTATCCAATGGCTGGTGAACGGCTGTGAAGTCTGGGGTATAGAAGTTCTTCCAGGAAGCCTCGATTGGTTTATTGGTTGTCGACGCCGGCGCGATGGATTGCAAGGTGGGAGATGGCAGGATCGGCGCTTGGGTTGGGGGTGGAAGCGAAGTCGTTGCGGGTTCGATTTTGCGTGTAGCCATGATGTGTGGTTTGATTGGCAGGCAGACAGTATCAATGTGATGAAAAACAGAGCTTGAGCCAAGACGAACTGAACTTTCCGCATGACTTTCGTACGGAGTGAATCCGCATCCTTTTGAGAGTGTACAGGATTTCAAAAGGGGAGTCAATAAGCCCTCGGGTTGGAATTCCCAACCCGAGGGCTTATTGTCTACTAAATACGTCTTACTTTCAACTTCTTGCTGACGACTGGCTATTCAACCGGGATTGACGAGTAAACCTTGTTCACGTCGATACCCTGGCGTTTACGATAGGCGCTGAAGCCGAAATAGATAGCCGCAGCCAAAACATAGAAGAAGATCATGAACGCCATAGAGGTGGCGTTTGACCAGCCGATGGCATAGTAAGCGAAGTCGAAGGGTGGGACATGCGGGTCCCAGAACCACTCGATCAACAGCCAGTTCAAGAAGAGGAAGAAAACCAGTCCAGCCAGGGTGACCAGCGGCATCTTAGCGCCGGCCAGGATACGCTTGCCGACATAGTAGGCCAGCCAGATGATCAGCCCAGCGTTGAACACGGTCAGCAAGGAGACCACAATCACACTCAGCCAGGTCACTGCACTGGGGCCGGTGGCGCCTAGATTAGTCAGTACAGTGTACATGTAGCTGAAGGAGGAGTAGATCAGGTATACGCCGCCGACAACGAACAGCAGCATGACGATCCAGCTCAGCCAGGTGGGTACTTTATACTTGGCGATCGGCGAGCCTTCGAAGACATCTTTGCTGCGCCAAGGCAGGATGGTGGCGGCGATGGTCGTGCCGAAGAAGGTGACGGCGATCACCAGGGTGGCGTCCAGCACCAGAGTTTGGAAGCCCAGGACATCAAATGCGTATAAGATGGCAATGATGATCCCTGGGATTACCATCAACAGCAAGGCTACAATTGGCGTGCGAGTCCTCGGCTCGACATAGGAAACCCCTTCAGGGAGCATGCGGTCGAATGCGGCGGCAAAGATCACCCGGGTGGAGCTGAGGAAGACCGTGCCAGACCAGCCAAACCACCACAGGCTCATCAGCAAGATGACGATGAACTGGATCGCCCGGCTTTTGACCAGGAAGGCGGCGAACAGCCCCGGATATGGCCAGAATGGCAGGGGCGAGGCCTGGTCGGTGTAGCCCCAGACGTAGTTCCAGAAGGCGCCATTGGCCTTGTTGTAGAAGTCCCAGCCAAGCGTCTTGGCGATCAGGGCAAAGAACACCAGCGCCAACACCGCGGTAACGATGATGGCCGCGGCCATGCCCAAGAAGTTGCGCTTGTAATCCGATGCGCCGCGCACTTCGCCATACAGGGTAGAGCCCCAGTTCGGCCACAAGTTGAAGAACACGATCATCGGGATCAGGGCGAAGCTGGCAACGAAGGCGATGTTGCCTAAGGGAGCGGCAGCAGTGCCTGCCGCCTCACCCGCGGCGAGAGTCTCGGCGTAGTAATCCCCTGGCGGCAAGTTGAACATCTCCGGCACTATGGTATTCAGGTTAGTCACAAAAGTCTGGTTGTTGCCGATTAACAGCAAGATGAAGACCAGCGCCAGACCTACTGCACCACCCCAGAAGCAGAACTTCTGGATGCGGGCATACCATTTCATCCCAACAGCGATGTATATGAATACCAGAACACACAAGAAGATGGCGGCGAACAGCTGCCCGTAGGAAGTCATGAACCACAGAGCAGTATCAGGCAGGCCTGCTAAGGCGAACAAAGGGGTGAAGACTATGTAGACCAGCATCTGGGCATACAGCGGTACCCACAGCCAGAGGATGAACCACCATCCGGTCACGGCAAGAATGAACCCGATACCCCGGCCGAGGATGCGGCTCTGCCAGACGTAATCACCGCCGGCGCGTGGCATGGCGGAGATCAGGCTGGCGTAGACGATCACTTCAAAGATGGTAAAAATGCCTCCTACCACCACGGCGGTGGCCAGGTTACCCCCAAAGTAATAGCAATAGGAGAAGATGAACAGACCGAGGGTGATCAGGTTGATCGAAAAGGTCGCGTAAATGAAGGCATCAAACGTGGACCAGGAGCGTACCAGCCCGCTGGCCTTGCGAACGAACAAGGTGACTTCACTCATAGTTATCTCCTTTATGATTGAATGGTTATGATCCTTTTGTACATTGAATCCATAACCGATATCGGAAAATTAACCAATAGATGAGCGATCGTTCGACTTGGGAAGTTTAGATTAAGTGGACCTCCTTTCTCTCGAGATAAGCCTCGGGAATAAAATCTTGTTACATAAGTATGGATCAGATTTATCCAGAAGTCAAAACAAAAGAGCCGATTTTGTTCGGTTTCAACTCGATCACTGCACCAAGCAGGACGCCCTGCTCATACATGCTGCCCGGGTTAATGCACAGGGTGTTTTTGTAGCGGGTAGTGCCTTTGCCTTCGTGGATGTGGCCATGCAAACCGAGCAATGGGTGGTATTTTTCGATCACATTCAGCACAGCCTTGCTGCCAACCGAGATCAGGGATTGGCCGGCGTAAGCCAGGCGCATGTCTTTGGTAAGCTCAGGCGCCTGGTCGAGGCCGCTGCCATAAGGCGGGGCATGCAGGTTGAAGATGGCAGTTGCCGGGTTCTTGGCCTGAGAGATGATCGCTTCCAGGCGGGGAAGCAGGGCTTCGTCTGGCTCTTCCCGGTGCGTGTCCCAGGGAGTGGGATTCGTCCAGCCAGAGCTGACCATCTCATGATCCTTATCGATCTGGATGACTTTGCCTTCAGCGTGGATCACGGCTTTGGAGGTGGCGATGACCTGGTCGACTTCGAAGACATCATCGTTGCCAGGACAAACATAGCATTGGACACCTGTGCCGGCCAGTTTCTGATCAGCGTACTCCATCCAGCGCACCAGGGTCTTGGTCACCTCCTGCAGGAAGATTTCATCCGAGCGACCAGAGGTGCTGGAGATCTCTTGAACCTCGTCTGGGGTGGTGATATAAGGGTAATATCCGCGGTTCTGGATGCCCTGGGCCATCTTTTGGACCGCTTCATCCCCTTCCAGGATCGACTCCTGGTCGAGTAAGGTGACTTTGTATTTGCCGCTCCCCTGGTCGATGATCGGGATGATGGCCTTGCCGGTCATATCGCCGCCCAGGATCAGCAGTTCGGCCTCGTAAAATTTCCCGGCGTTGATGAATTTCTTCCAGCAAATCTCCGAACCGTGCACGTCTGTGGCATAGAAAAGTTTCATTTAAATCTCCTTGGTAACGTCCTGTAGCCAAATGGGGAACTCGGGCGAGTCCAGCTTGGCTTCGGCGCGGCTCCAGCGCTCGATTGCCCAGCCCCAAAAGTCATAATCGATCTTGGAAATACTGGTTTGGATAGCAGCCCACAAGCCCCAGCCAACGTCTGACATGATCATATTGAGCTTCATGCGCGCCAGCTTTGCTGGGGAAGCTTTTCCAAAGTAGGCTGCGCACAGCTCTTGAATGCGAGCTTCATCGTAGCCTAACTCCTGGCAGGTATTGCCCAGCTCAAAAGTAGGGTCGTTGTTACCGCTGTACTCAAAATCGATCAGGCGGAGTAGCTCACCATCGTCAATATAATTCTCCGCCAGCAGGTCATTGTTGCAGGGCACGCTGGGCAAAGGGTGAACAGCAAAAGCCTTTTCGATAGCATAGACGGCAGGCATGCGATCTGGGTAACGGTCAGGGATTCTAAAATTGCGCTGCCTGCAGATGTCCAGGTAATACTCGGTCAGGCGAAACATGTTGAAATCGGTGAGGAAGCGCGGCCCGTTGTGCAGCCGGCGGAGTGACTGGGCGATGCGCGCTCGGCATGCCAGGAGCGTTCAGCCGTTCGTTGGACATGGTCACGCCGTTGATGAACTCCAACACCATGACATCGTGTTCTGCCAGGTGATAGAGCACTTTTGGACCAACGCCCGCCTCCGCGGCAGCCCTGGAGTTATGGTATTCATTGCGCCGGTCGATCGCCAGCAGCTCGGTGCTTTCGCCGGGGATGCGTACAAAATATGCCGTCCCGTCTACTTCCACGCGGAAATTGGTATTCGTCAGGCCTCCTGAAAGAGGCCGGATTACTGCGTTCCGCCCCTGCCAGTCGGGGATTGTGGCGACGACTTCTTCGATGGTAATGGTCATGGATTCTTCCAGTGTGTTCCCCTCTCCCCTGAACAATTGCAGGGGGAGGGGAAAGCTCAGCTTCGCTGAGTCGGGGTGAGCGGCATCAAGCCCTCAATTTCTCGCCTTTCGGGTCGAGTAAGACAGCTGGACCGACCTCTGCTCCGACGACAGCGTCGAAAACATCCACCTCCAAGCGGGTGCCTTTCTTTGCCAGCGCAAGTGGCAGGTAGGCATAGGCGATATTACGCTTGATGGTGAAGCCATAGCCCCCGCTGCGCACCCGCGAAACGACCTTCTTATCAAGATAGACGGCTTCGCCGCCATAGACTGGCAGGTAGTCATTCCCATCGAGCAGCAAAGTGCACAATTTATGATTTGGACCGCTCTCTTTGATCTTTTCCACGGCTTTCCGTCCGATGAAATCACCCTTCTCCAGGTCGACACAAAAGCCCAAACCGGCGGAGTAAGGATCTTCCATGGGGGTAACATCTGCAGTGAAGTATTTATAGCCTTTTTCCAGGCGCAGGCCATCCAGGACCTTGTAACCGCCTGGCTCGATGCCAAATTCAGCCCCGGCTTGCATCAGGCGGTCCCATAGCATGGTGGCGCGCTCAAACGGCGGGTAAAGCTCCCAGCCTAGCTCGCCGACGTAGCTGACCCTTTGAGCGAGAACCTGGACACCATTAACATCGATCCATTCAGCTTTCAGGTACGGGATGGCGGCATTAGAAACGTCGCTGTTGGTCACTTTTTGCAGCACCTGGCGCGCCTGGGGACCCCACAATGCCAGGCAGGCCCAGTCCATGGTGACGTCGCGGATTTCAACCGGCGGATCGCCAGGACACACTTGCATGCGCAACCAGCCCAAATCGTTTGAGATGAAGCCTGAGCCGGTGACGACGCGGAAATTGTTTTCAGCCAGGCGGGTGATGGTGACATCGGCTTCAACGCCGCCGTTGCTGTTGAGAAATTGCGTATAGATAGTAGAGGAAACAGGTCGATCCATGTCACTGTCGGCGACACGCTGTAATAATGGGAGTGCGCCTGGACCTTGCAGCTCGATTTTACCGAATGAGCTCAGGTCGTACAGGGCGACGCGCTCCCGGGTGGCCTCGTGCTCAACGCGCAGGCGCTCAAAGAATGGCGGCTTGGTGAATCCGAATTTGCGCTGGTCCTCGCCAGCCATGCGCCAGGGTTTCCCGGGCTGGAAGTAATTGACGCGTTCCCAGCCGTATTTCTCTCCATACACCGCGCCTAATTCCTGAGTACGGAAGTGAACGGCGCTGACCCGGTGCGGGCGTGCCCATTCATATTCGTCATGGGGGAATCGCAGGCGATAGTAGTACTTGACACATTCTCGAGTGCGCTCAGCAGCGTATTCGGGGTTGGCAAAATAGTTACCGAAGCGGGTGGCGCGGAAGGCGTACATATCCAGGGTGGGCTCGCCTTCGACGATCCACTCGGCGAGCAGCTTACCCATACCGCCCGCACCGCCATAGCCGTTGAGCGACATGCCGCACAGGTTCCAAAAGCCGCGCGCTCCAGGCAATGGGCCGATGATGGGCTGGCAGTCAGGGGTGTAGGCACCGGGGTGACAGACCAGGGTGATGATCTCAGCCCGATCCAGGAAGGGGAAGCGCCGGATGGCGCCTTCGAGTAGCTGTTCAAATCGATCGTAATCCGGTGGCAGCGCGCCAATGTGATCCCAGGGTGTGCCATCGATCCAGCGCTCCTTGGGATTGGGTTCATAACCGCCGATCACCAGACCACCGGCCTCCTGACGCCCGTAAACCAGGTTATCAGGATCGCGGAAGCAGGGGGCAGTGTGAGGAAACTCATTGCCTGGGACCGCTTTGAGTGCAATGTGCTGGTGGTCAACCGGGGTGGTAGGCAGGTGCAGCCCGGCGAAGGCTGCCACGCGCGGTCCCCATAATCCGGTCGCGTTGATGATATGCTCGCAGCGGATGGGACCTTTGTCGGTGAGGACTTCGACTACCTCGCCTTTGGGTGAGAGGGTGATGCCGGTTGCGCGGGTGCTGGTGTAAATGGTTACACCCATGTCGCGCACCACGCGTGCCATGCCTGTGGTAGCCAGATAAGGGTCGAGCTGTCCGTCACGGGGCAGGTAGATAGCCCCATAGAAGCTATCAGGGCTCAATTGGGGCATGATGCGGCGCGCCTCCTCCGGGGAGATGACTTCCGCATCCATGCCGATGCCCTTAGCCCGGCTGGCGCTGCGCTGAAATTCGCGTAACTGTTCCGGGCTGGAAGCGATGCGTAGACTGCCGACATGCTCAAACAATCCCAGCTCGCTGTACATCTCGATGCTGTATTTGCGGAACTGCATCAGGGTCTGTGAGGTGGCGAATTGTGTGACCAGTCCAGCAGCAAACCCGGATTCGCCGCTGGCGACCTCGTTCTTCTCCAGGATTACCACGTCTGTCCAGCCCAGCTTGGCCAGGTGGTACGCCAGGCAGACCCCATAAATGCCGCCGCCGATGACGACGACTCTGGCTTGATCTTTCATACGAATAACCTCCTCAATGAAGCTGTGATGGGAATTGACTGTAAAGCAATCAATGGTAAATAACAACCAACAGCCGGTCGAAAGCTGCCAGGAAAACCCTGGCAGCCATCGACAGGCTGACACTTTACAACTACTGCTAACTGAATACTGTTTACTGACTACTCTCTTATTCAGGCGGTATCTCCTTGAATGCGTAGTTCACATCGATGCCGCGCGATTTCTGCATGTTCTTGGTAATGATATACCAGATCGCCGATAGGACGATGATGCCGAAGGCGATGATCTGCGCCCACATGCTGCCTGGGAAGCCGGAGAAATCCCAGTTGCCCAGCACACCCAGGGCGGGGGATAGCAAGAAGGCTACCACCATAGACATACCGAAGCCACCACCCAGCATGCCCAGGGCTGACAGCCAGGGAGCTTTTTCGCCGCGCAGCCAGCCCGTGATGTTATTCCGCATCGGATACAGGAACAGGATCACAGCCAGGATGGCGCCGATTCGGACAACCCAAATGAGCGCGGGATAGCTGGCGAAAGCCTGCGGCGCCAAAACCCAGGAGGTTACGATGAAGGCGAGCACTCCCAGCAGGGTAAACAGGACGCCGACCAGGCCGCTGACTTTGTACTTGGCGCCGGGAGAGGCATCGTAGACTTCCTTCGCCTTGTAGGGCAGCAGGGCACCAGCCAGGCAGGTGATGATGAAGACGTAGCCGCAGCCGAAGGTGACGCCCAGGGTCAGGCCGACCCATCCGGGCACCAGGTTGTATGCCAGGATCACTGGGATGGAAGCCAGGAAGTAAGCCAGGTGAGCGTTCAGCGGGGTGTGATAGCGCTCATTGACTTTGCTAAACCACTCCGGAAGAACTCGATCCAATGACATGGCGACCAGGATACGGGTCATGCCGATGTAGCAGTTATGTACGATCTGGTGGGAGTTTAGGATGTAGCCCAGGCCAATGATCAATACGATGATGGGGGAGGCAGATACGGCGATGGCGATGATGTTTGGCCATAAGTAGAAGCCATTGACCGTCGCCTCGGGGATCAGCGACCAATAACCAGCGCCGGCTACGTACAGGAATTCATCACCAGCCAGGCGCTCTAAACCGGCAGCCAGCAGAGCCAGCAGGATACCGGTGACGATCAAGGAGCCAACCATAATGACTGCCTGGCTTTTGAAGGAACGGGCATCTTTGATCTCTCCGTTTTGCTGAGCGGAGTAGGTCGCCCACTGCAGGGAGGTCCACGCAATCGGAGCAACCAGCAAGGTGGCGATGATGCTGAATGGAGGGGTAGTGTCGATCCCGGCTCCCTGGACCGCAGCCAGGGCGGTCTGGTAGAAGTCTTGCACGCCGCCGGAGGCCACAGCAAAGGCATTTAAGCGCTCTACGAACTGGCTGGCGGGGGTTAAGAATAACACTCCAAACATCACAGCGAAAGCCGCCAGGACGACGTACCACATGACCCACTGGAGACGCACATAGTTCTTGAAGCCGGAGACCAGGATGACCATGGCGACAAAGGCGTTCAGGATGCTGGTGATGATGATCCCGGTTGACGTGGTAAACCATAATCCGAGGGCAGAGAGGCTGGCATTCCCCAGCGTGGCGCCTAATCCCAGAAATAAAGGGGCAAACCCCAGGTACGAGAGAAGCCAGCCAGAGAGACCTACCCACTGCAGGATCCAGATCACGTAACCGGACATGACCACGGTGAAAGCCGTGCCGCCGCCGAAAACGCGGCTCTGAAATACATAATCGCCGCCCGAGCGTGGCAAGGCGGTGGAGAGCCAGACGTAGGCAAAGGCAATGGGGATTTCGATCAGCATGGCCAGCAAGATGCCCCACACCATCTTCCCCCCGGGCAAGGCGCCTGGCGCCCACAGGTAAGTCCAGGGAAAGATTAAACCCATGGTTAAAATATTGTAGACAAAAGCGGAGTACGGGGACATGACCCGCACTAGGCCAGAGGCTTTACGGGTAAAGACCTCAGGCTTTTGGGATGCGGTTGAAGCGGTCATCTATTTTCTTTCTCCTTTCGAATAACAAAAGTTAGAAGAAGAGACGGCTCACCTGTCTTACCTGCCAGAGCGCAGACCGTGCCTGGCATTCAAGAGCAGGTTTAGAATTAATAACCCAAAAATTCCTAGAAAGTTCCCTCCTTTCGTTGAGCTTATGATTTTCTGAGCGGAGCAAGGTTTCTCTGATTCATTGTTTATTGAGATTCCTCAGGACTGCGCCTCTCGGAATGTTGTGGGGGCAAATTTAGCCGCTGGTCATTTGATAACCTTCGATCTGCCCGCCAGAGAAGTTGACCAGCACGCCGCGCAATACGCCCTCGCCGTATTCCGAGCCTGGGTTAATCACTGTTGAACGGCCGATCTTGGCCACGGCCATCGATTCATGAATGTGGCCGTGCAGGCCTAACATGGGCTGGTATTTTTCGATCGCCTTGCGCACGGATTTGCTGCCTGCCCCGTGCATCACAATCTGACCGGCTTTATAGATCGGACTGGGTGGGTCGGTTGTCCAGTCCAGCTCCGGACAGGTATCCAGGGTAGAGTCAATCGGGGGATCGTGAAAATTAAAAATGGCTTTATTGAGGTCGGGTACCTCGGCGACTGTTTTATCGATCATGGCAGCCAGCTCCTCTTCGCTGATCTCGCGGGGAGTCTTCCAGGGAGTCGGGGTACTGAAGCCGACGCTGACCATGGGGGTTTCTTCATCTACAGTAGACCATCTTGTTTTCACAACCGAAGAAGGATTGAGTGCCTGGACGGTAGATCGGCGCCAGAACTTCGGGGTCATCATCGTTGCCGCCGGTGACATAGCATTTGATGCCGGTGCCAGCCAGGCGGGTCTCGGCCAGGTCGACCCAGGATTCAAGGCGCTCGCGTGCTTTCTGGTGGAAGAGCTGATCGATGGCAGCCGGGTTGTTTTGAAGGGTGTGGAATTCAGTTTCATCCATCACATGGCTGTAGAAACCCAGCAGACCGATGCGGTCGAGCAAGGCTTTCATGTCTTCTTCTGTGGTGATATGCCGGGTGCTGCCCTGTAACGTGGCGCGGTAGTTTCCGTCACCCTCCTTGATAATCGGGATAAGCAGTTTCCCGGTGATATCCCCGCCCATTACCAGTACGTTGGCATTGTAGAATTTACCCGCGTTGACAAATTTTCGGTAGGTGCGCTCGCTGCCATGCAGATCAGTCGCGTAAAACAGGCGGGTGGAGATCTTCTTTGTTTTCTTGAACAGGAATGACATCCATTTCCTCCAGGGTATTGTAAATAAGCTGTGTGGTAATCGGTGTTATTGCAATCTAGGGCGGTAGCCAGCTACCAGGATATCAATATTGTGTTCCCTGAGGGCGTCACGCCCGGTGGCGGGAAATTTTTCGTCTACAACCAGCTTTTGGACCTGGTCAAGGCGGGCGATCTGAAAATTAGAAACCACCCCCCACTTGGAGTGGTCAGCCAGGACGATCACTGGACCATTGGTACGGTCGAGCATGACACGCACCAGCTCGGCTTCGGCGTTGGCCGGGACGGTAAAGCCATGCTTGAGGGTGATGCCGTCTACCCCGATAAAGGCTTTATTTGCATACAATGAGCTGAGATTTTCGATGGCGAAACGCCCGGCGATGGCGTTGGATCTGGGTTGGAAAGTACCACCTACCAGAACAACGTCAAAGCCAGCCTCTCCTATCTCCAGAGCAGCGACCAGGTTATTGGTGATTACGGTGATAGCCGCCCCTCCGCGTATGTTGCGGATCAGTTGAGTGGTTGTCGTGCCGCTGTTAACGAATACCATGTCGCCGTCTTCGATCAAGGTGGCGGCCAGGGCTCCGATCAGGCGCTTTTCTTCGACATTGCGTTGGGCGCGCTGCTGGTATTCGGCTTCAAGCTGCAAGCGCTGGTTGAGGATCGCCCCGCCATGGGTGCGGGTCAGGATGCCTTCACCTTCCATCCATTCCAAATCTCGGCGGATGGTAGCTTCGGAGACATCCAACAAGCTGGATAGTTCAATACTGGGGACGATCTTGTGGATCGCCAGGTATTCTTGGATGCGTTCACGTCTTTGGGCAGGTATCAGATTCTTGCTCATGTCTCCTTGCCTTGTAGCTAGCATGAGAACCGAATACGAGGATTGCCAAAATCCTGCAATATACCGACGTAGTTATCCGCAATTAATCGGTTAAACCCAACAAGTGTCCCTTGGTTGTGCTCTGGAAGAGGTACGAGTGGCCAAAACGCATGATGGTGAGAGCGGGCTGGACCTGTTGGGTCAGATACCTGGAGGCTATTTACCCTGGCGTGACAGGGAAATCACCTGTACGCAAGGATTTGTGGTTGACGGAAATTGAGCGAAACTTGAAAACATTATAGCGGCTTTTGCAAATAAATGCAAGAATTTGATGGTGGAGAGCTCATAGATCTTAGATGCCATCCATGATCTGTGTAGTCTGACTGAAATATGACGAAATATGAGCGAATTAACCATGAAGAACCGCTTTCTTTGCAGATATTTGCACTTTTTTGTTTTTCCGGTATAATTGCACAAGCCCTTTTGTGTATTAACTTTCGATCCTATAGGAATGGCAGCCAGTGCAATCTGCGCCGCGCTGCTCCGCCAGGTAGTTTATTTACCAGACAGGAGCGTTTTATGACCAGTAATCCAATTGGGATGGGACAACAGGATCAGGCGGAGCGCGATAAATTTGAAAATGAGCTCAAACGTATCTTGAACGCCAGCGACCAGGCAGGAGTGCTCCTGCGAGTGATCGGATCGCTGGCGTTTCAAATGCATTGTCCAAAAAACGGGTCACTACAAGCCGCCATGGGGCGGGCTTACACGGATATCGATTTTGGCGCTTATAAAAAGCAGACTAAAGAAGTCAAAATTTTGATGACTGGCTTGGGTTATATTGAGGACCGTGAAGTCTTTATTGTCAGCGAAGGAAATCGATCAATATTCAACAACCCAACCAGCGCTTTGCATGTCGATGTTTTCTTTGATAAGCTGGATTTCTCCCATGAGATCAGTTGGATCGACCGGCTGGAAGTTGATAAACCAACCATTCCGCTGGCTGAGCTGCTTCTGGAAAAGATGCAAATCCTTCAGATCAATGAGAAGGATATTATCGATACAATCATGCTGCTGCTTGAGCACCCTTTGGGTATCCATGATGATGAAGAGATTAATATCCAACGCATCGCACAACTGTTATCCAAGGATTGGGGTTTGTGGCGCACCACTTCGATGAACCTGGAGAAGGTACGCCAGATGGCGGATCATTACCCGCAGCTAAGCAATGAACAGAAAGTTCATGTGGATAAGCAGGTGAAGCTTGCCCTTAAGCGCATCGAAGATGAACCGAAAGCGACTTCGTGGAAGTTGCGGGCGCGAGTCGGCGACCGGGTTAAATGGTACAAGGATGTGGACGAAGTCGGTTGATTCTTTATAAGGAGATAGACCATGAACAGATTGGTTCGTGATTTGATGCACCCAGGGATTATGACCTGCCGACCGGATGCTTCACTGGGGCAGGTAGCCCGGATGCTGGCTGAGCGGCGCGTTCATTCTCTGTTTGTTGTTGATCGAAACAATAAACCGATCGGTGTGATAACCGACTATGATATTTTGGCTGGTGAGTGGCTTTCAGGTGACGCAGAAAGTCTGATCGCCATGCGCGGGATGACCGCGGGAGAGTTGATGTCCTCCCCGGTGGAGACAATCAACGCCGATGACCGGGCGAGCGAGGCAGCCCGGCGGATGCGCGAAGAAGGTATCCGCCGCTTGCTGGTTTGCGATAAGGGCAAGCCCGTAGGTGTGATCTCTATCTCGAATTTCCTGGTGGTGCTGGCCGAAAGTGCCCCGATTGGGCGTGACACGGTAGGGGATGTTATGTCCGACGTATACCTGGTTTGCAGAGACAAAACATCGGTCAAGATGGTCGCAAAAGCGCTCACCGATACCGGGTGGCGGTCTGTACTTGTGGTAGACGCCTGCGGGAAGCCACTGGGTCTTTTCAGTGGTCTGGACTTGCTGTCCTATGAGAATATCCATGGAATACCAGATGATAAGCCTGTTACCGAGCTCATGCATTCATTCCTGACCATTGGAATGGAAGCCAATTTGCAAGAAGCGGCTCGTTTGATGATTGAGAATCGCCACCACCGGTTGCTGGTTATAGACCCGCATGAGCCGGAGTGTCTCCCGCTCGGCATCATCTCATCTTTTGATATCGTCGTGGGGATGGCTCGTCCGGATTCGGTATGGCAGCAGTAGGAAAAAGTAGTTGAAAGTAGTCTCTCGACAATATCCAATAAACTTAGAAGTTACGCAGTTCAAGAGGACGGGGGGTGGGCTACGCCCGCCAAAACCCCCACACTCCCACCAATTGCGTAAGTCCTAAAACTATTATGATTAAGCAGTGGTGAGTAGTGATTATCGAACTATGAGCCGCTGCTTATTCCCATCACACACCAACAACATTTACATCATCCAACAAGGAGATTATTAAATATGGCTGAATTCCCAACGCAGGCTCAAGTAGTTGTCATCGGTGGTGGGGTGGGCGGTTGCAGCATTGCTTACCACCTGACGGAAATGGGCTGGAAGGATGTAGTAGTCATCGAGCGCCACGAGCTGACAGCTGGCTCTACCTGGCATTCTGCTGGATTGGTGGGACAGCTTCGCTCAGACGCGAACCTGACCCGCATGATGTCTTACAGCACTGATCTTTATCGACGCTTGAAAGCCGAGACTGGCGTCGATACTGGCTGGCGTGAAGTGGGTGGGATTCGCCTGGCCTCCTCTGCTGAGCGGATGGAGGATGTAAAACGGCTGGTGGGCATGGCGCGCTCTTTTGGAATGCCAATGGAGATGCTCACCCCACAAGAAGCCTACAATATGTTCCCGATGATGTCGTTGGATGGGGTTCAGGGCGCTGCTTATACCCCCACCGATGGCGTGATCGATCCGACTGGCCTGACCAATGCCCTGGCAGCTGGCGCAAAGATGCGCGGGGCGAAATTCTTGCAAGATACAAATGTTGAGCGGATTAACCTGAAAGATGGCGTTGTGCATGAAGTCGTGACTGATAAAGGCACCATCCGCACAGAGATCGTTGTCAACGCGGCTGGGCAATGGGGCGGTGAGGTTGGCAAGATGGTCGGCCTGTTCTTGCCGGTTGTGCCGATGGCCCACCTGTACATTATTACAAAACCGATCGAAGGTATTGGACACGATTTCCCCACATTGCGCGACCCAGACTTGCTGGTCTACTGGCGTGAGGAAGTTGGTGGTTTGGTGACGGGAGGATACGAGCGCCATCCAGAGCCGTTTGGTTTAGGAGGCATCCCTAAGGACTTCAAGTATCAGCTATTAGCTCCTGATTGGGATCGCTTTGCTCCATTGATGGAAAATTCGATCAAGCGCGTTCCAGCCGTTGAGACAGCTGAGATTATCCAACTGCTCAACGGGCCGGAAGGTTTCACTCCCGACGGTGAGTTCCTGCTTGGCCCAACAGCGGTCAAAGGTTTTTGGGTAGCCTGCGCATTTTGCGCCCACGGTCTGGCAGGAGCTGGCGGCATCGGTAAGACCATGGCTGAATGGATCATCGATGGGCAGCCTGAATGGGATGTGTGGCGGTTGGATGTGCGCCGCTTCGGCCCCAATTACGCCAGCCTGGATTATACTGTGACACGCACGGTCGAAACCTACTCCCAATATTATGACATCCACTTCCCCGGCGAGGAGCGCATGACCCGCCGTAACCAGCGCCTCTCTCCGACGTATTATCGGTTGCGCGAGCTAGGCGCTTCCTTCGGCGAGAAGTTTGGCTGGGAGCGGCCAAACTTTTTCAAGCCTTACGAAGAGTTAGCTCACCACGGTCACGAACCCATGGGTTGGCCTCACCACAACTGGTCTCGAGCCATCGGCTACGAGCATCTAAAGACACGCGATGCGGCAGGCCTGTTCGACGAGACCTCATTTAACAAGTTTGAGGTGCGTGGTCCTGGGGCGCTTAAATTCCTCAATTATGTATGTTCCAACGAGATCGATGAGCCGGTGGGTACAGTAGTTTACACCCAATGCTTGAATGCGCGCGGCGGGATTGAGTGTGACTTTACGGTCACCCGCCTAGGGGCAGAGCGCTTCTTTATCATCACTGGTACAGCCTTCGGTGAGCACGATCGCTCCTGGTTGCGCTTGCATATGCCTGAAGATGGTACGGTCTCCATTGAAGACGTGTCTTCATCTTATGCCTGTATCGGGTTGTGGGGACCGAAGGCACGCAAGATCCTGCAAAAGGTCACCCGGGATGACATCTCAAATGAAGCTTTTCCTTACATGACGGCCAAATCAATCACTGTTGGCGATGTGCCGCTGTTGGCCAGCCGCGTGACCTATGTTGGCGAGCTGGGCTGGGAATTCTATTGCCCGATGGAGTACGGCCTGCGATTGTGGGATACACTTTGGGAAGCCGGCGCGCCAGAAGGGATGGTTGCGGCAGGCTACAAGGCTCTGGACAGCTTGCGCCTTGAAAAAGCTTACCGCTATTGGAGCGCTGAAATCAGTCCTGACTACACTCCTTTCGAGGCTGGACTGGGTTTTGCTGTCAAGCTGGATAAGGGTGAATTCATCGGTCGAGAAGCACTCCTCAAACAGAAAGAGGCTGGCCTGACGCGTAAATTGTGCTGTCTGAGTCTGGACGACAACCGTACCATCGTGCTGGGTAAAGAACCAATCCGCCTGGTTGGAACCGATCAAATTATCGGTTGGCTGACCTCCGGCGGTTACGGTTATTCGATCGAGAAAAGCCTGGCTTTCGCCTATCTCCCCATTGAATACGCTAAACCTGGCACTGCATTGCAGATCGAGTGGTTTGGCGAGAATGTCGGGGCGATCGTTGAGAAGATGCCGCTATACGATCCGAAGGGGGAGCGGATTAAAGCGTAGCGAGGAGTGGAATGTAGAAAGTCGCCAGTCTACAGGATACAGTATTCAGAACACGATGAGAGAATAAATCAGAGACTTCCGAAGTGTTTAAACAAGCTTCGGAAGTCTCCATGTGCCTTATAGAAGTCATGTTGATTTCAGGACAAAGCTTACTTGACACTTCCATACACATCGTTGAAACTTGAAAGAATATTCACGTAGGAGTATACATAAATTATGTACAATGACACCGATCGTTTAGCTGCCACGACTATCCGTATGCTGGCAGCAGACGCTGTGACTCAGGCCAAATCGGGACACCCCGGGTTACCCTTGGGCGCAGCAGATATCACCTTGACGCTGTGGTCGAAGGTGATGAAACACAACCCGTCTGATCCGCTCTGGCCGGACCGGGACCGCTTCGTGCTTTCAGCCGGACACGGCTCAGCGTTGCTCTACGCTCTGCTGCACCTGTACGGCTACCCCATGCCGCTGGATGAACTCAAACGTTTTCGACAGTGGGGCAGTATTACTCCCGGCCACCCGGAATATGACCCCGAGCGCGGCGTGGAGACGACAACTGGTCCACTGGGTCAGGGCTTTGGCAACTCGGTGGGCATGGCGCTGGCTGAGGGCATCCTGGCTGCTCATTTCAACCGGCCGAACTACCCCCTGGTTGATCACTATACCTTTGTCCTGGCCTCAGACGGGGACCTCATGGAAGGGGTTTCGCACGAAGTAGCCTCCTTCGCTGGGCATCTGGGGCTGGCAAAGTTGATCGTGCTCTATGATGACAACCACATCTCAATTGATGGTTCCACAGATCTTGCGTATAGTGATAATGTACCTGAGCGCTTTACGGCATATGGCTGGCATGTCCAGGCGGTGGATGGGCACGATCTGGAGGCGATCGATGCTGCAGTGCGGGCAGCCCAGGCTGAAAACGAACGCCCCTCGCTGATTGCTTGCCGCACACATATTGGCTATAAGAGCCCCAAGCAAGACTCTGCTAAGGTTCATGGTTCTCCCCTCAATGAGGAAGAATTACAGAAGACTAAAGAAGCCTACGGCTGGGATCCAGACGCCAAATTCTACATCCCTGAAGAGGTTAAAGGATACTTCCAAAAAGTAAAGCAGGCAGGAGCGGATAAGCAGGCCGTGTGGGAAAAACTCCTGGCAGGCTACCGATCGGAATATCCTGACCTGGCTAAAGAATGGGAAATTTATGTCAAAGGAGAGTTGCCGCTGGGTTGGGAGCAGGCTCTGCCGGAGATGCCGGCCGAGAAGCCACCTGCGACCCGTGTGGCATCTGGCAAAGTGCTGGATGCCATCGCAGCGCACTTGCCTACCCTGGTGGGAGGCTCCGCTGACCTGACCCCGAGCAACAATACCCTGCCCAAGGATGGCAAAGTTATCCGTCGTGGCGATTACGGTGGGCAGTACATCCATTTTGGGGTGCGTGAGCATGGCATGGGCTCGATCATGAATGGATTAGCGCTGCACGGATTACGTCCCTACGGCGGCACGTTCTTGATCTTCTCCGATTATATGCGCCCGACGATCCGCCTGGCTGCGATGATGGGTTTGCCGGTGGTATATGTCTTCACTCACGACAGCATCGGGTTAGGCGAAGATGGTCCGACACACCAGCCGGTGGAGCATCTGACTGCCCTGCGGGCGATCCCCAACCTGGCGGTTGTACGCCCGGCGGATGGAAATGAAACGATCACGGCCTGGAAGCTGGCTCTGCAGCGCAAACGGGCTCCCACCGCGCTGATCCTCACTCGCCAGGACTTGCCATTGGTCACACCGGTTGACGATAGCCTGCTGCGTGGGGGATACGTTCTTGAGGATGCTGAGAACGGCAGCCCGGATGTAACGTTGATCGGCACTGGCTCCGAGGTGAGCATTGCGCTCAAGGCACGGGAATTGCTGGCAGCCGAAGGGATCCATGCTCGGGTGGTTTCGCTGCCCTGCTGGGAGCTATTTGACGCCCAGCCTGAAGCATACCAGCAGAGTGTATTGCTGCCGGGGGTGCCGCGTGTGGCGGTTGAAGCCGGCGTCAGCCTGGCCTGGGCGCATTATCTGGAAGGCGACAATGGGTCGGTAGTCGGGTTGAACCGCTTCGGTGCTTCAGCGCCTTATAAGACGCTGTATACCGAGTTCGGCCTGACCCCAGAACACGTAGCGGAGAAGGCCAGGAAGCTCGTCGCGATGGAAAAGGTGGGTTAATTCTATCTATTGAAACCATATTGGTCACAGGGATATTTAATAAGCTCTACCACTTATGACCTGCAGACCTGACAACACACACACATATATATACACATTAAGGAAAGGAAATTGTCATGAAGAAGTCGATTGAAGAGTTCTATACTCCCTGGGTCAAGGGGATTCCGATGTACATTTCGAATCACATCGAGCTGGCCTGGCAGCAGCCTGAGCTACACCGCTTGATGTCTAACGAAAACCCCAACCCGCCTTCCCCGAAGGTGATGGAAGCTATTGTCAAGTATGCTCAACTGGGCAACCGCTACATGGACCAGGGTCTGCTGGTGCGCAGTAAAATTGCTGAGCTCAATGGATTGGATGGTCCTGAGAATGTGATGGTTGGCAATGGCTCTAGCGAAGTGTTTGATAACATCTTCCGCTCCTTCCTGCAGCCTGGCGATGAAGTCATCCAGCATACGCCGTGCTTCGGAATCTACAAGCTACGCTGCAATATCCTGGGCGGCAAGCTGGTCTCCGTGCCGATGGTATACAAGGATAAGCAGATCCTTTATGATCCGGGTTCGATCATGGAAGCGATCACCGAGAAGACCAAGATTATCGTGGTCGCTAACCCTAACAACCCGACAGGCAACTTCATGGACCCACAGCATTTCATCACGATCGCTGAAACAGGCGTCCCCTTTATCGTGGATGAAGCCTATGTCGAGTACGCTGGGCTGGGCAAGTCACTGGTCGGTTTGACCAAGAAGTTCAAGAACGTGATGGTCACACGCACACTGTCCAAGGCTTACGGGCTGGCAGGCCTGCGCTTCGGCTATGCTATGGGCGACAAGGATGTGATCGGGCAGATTTCTGGGGCGCTGATCCCGTGGAACGTCAGCACCATCGGAATGTGGGCAGCATTGGCGGCCTTCGAGGATCAGGAAGCGCTCCAATACCGGGTTGATTTCAACAATAAAGCCCTGGCATACTTCGAAAAAGAACTGGGCAACCTGCCTGGATTAGACCTATTCAAGTCGTATGCCAACTATATATTATTTGATGCGGGCGGCGCGGGTAAGCGTGGCAAGGATATGCTCGATTTCGCTCTCCAGCGCGGTATGATTTTCCGCGGCGAGACCGAGAAGTACGGTTCTGACGGCTGGTTCCGCATCACTGTCGGATCTGATGAAGAAAATAAGATGGCAGTGCAGGCTGTGAAAGATTTCCTGGCTGGCAAGCCGGCGTAAGGGATCCACGAAGTTCACAGAGGAGATTACCAAAACCTCCGAGTTCTGCCAGAACTCGGAGGTTTTTTCTGATCAATATGCAAGCAGGCTGGTTTCCAAGGTAAAATGGCAGCATGCTTACTGAAGATTACGTCATGCGCATGCTCAATCAGGCGCTCGCTGTGCTGCTTAAGATCGCTGGATTTAAGCAGGCCGGGCAATACAAACAAGCCCAGCAGGCCATTGATCAGGAATTGGAGGAATTGCTGGGTCTGAAAGCTGACCTGGTTTGGCGGTTGGACGATGAGGCTATGTTGAGGGCGCTTACCATAAACGATCAATTGGATGTGGTGCGCCTGGAGATCATCTCAGATTTGTTTCGTGAACAAGGGGAGATCAACGCGGCCCAGGGAAGGGTAAATGAGAGTCGCGAGAGCTTCCGCCGGGCGCTGATGGGTTATCTGGAGGTTGGACTGGCCAGTGAGTCAAATGAGAATAATATCCCGTTAAATCAGAAGATAGATGGGTTATTGCAAACTCTAGGGCAAACAAATCTTTCTGAAGATACCTTGTGGGCATTGTTTTGCTATGCTGACCAGAGTGGTGACTTTGACGAGGCTGAGCGAGCGCTGGCCGATTTGGCTGCGCGGCCGGGAGTTATCGCCGACTTGCGGCCAGAGATCATAGCTTTTTATGAGCGTCTTTTAGCTCTGCCGCCAGATGAGTTGAGTCACCGTGGTCTCGATCGCGTCCAGTTTGAGCAGAAATTAGCCCACATTACGGATGCGTAAGAGGGATGAAGCACAAATCTGTATTATACAGTCTGGTATTTCGTATAGACGTATGGATGAATCCAAATAAAGGGGAACTTTCTGTTTGAGCCCGTGGAGATATTGATGCCTCCGGCTCGTGTAACCTTTCAAAGGATTTCACATCAAATCAATAAAACGTGAAAAGGCACCGACATGAAAAACATGATTCTATCTTTCTCTTCGAACTATTCTCGATTGGGTAATCCCAATTATCATAGGCTTACTCTATTAGCTTTACTTTTAATCAGTCTTCTGATGGCTGGTTGTTCCTCCGCACCAGATATTGAAACCATGCCGGCGCCAGCGGAGACTTTGCCAGTCAATGCCTGGCAGCAAATAAGCGTTGAGCAGGCAGCAGCCCGCTATGAGGCTGGCGCTTTCATGCTGGATGTGCGCCAACCGGAGGAGTGGGAAGAGGTGCACATCCCCGGCGCCACACTGATCCCACTCGGCGAGTTACCTCAGCGCCTGGGTGAATTGCCTCAAGATCAAGAGATCGTTGTATACTGTCGTTCAGGTAATCGCAGCCAGTCAGGAGCGGAGATCCTGGCCAAGAACGGCTTTAGCGGAGTGACTTCGATGGCGGGCGGGATTCAAGAATGGGGCACAGCAGGTTATCCGACGGAAACTGGTAAGTGAGGCGCCATCGCCTGTAAGACCTCCCGTAGTGTCTATCCCGAAAGAAGGAAGGATGGAGCCCTGCGGGAGGTTTTGATTCTCTTGAAATTCATTTTTATTGTGGGGGGTCTTGTTTTGGAGGGTAAATTCCTATATACTCATATTGGCAAAATCTATATTGACCAGCTGTAAAGTTGCGCTGATAAATGGACACCTGCTGGAGGAAAGATCATGAGCTGGACTGATCAATTGAATGACGACCCGCTGTCCTGGCTGTTGGAAGTAGAGAACCCGGGGGTAAGCTACCTGGCGCTGCGCGACTTGTGCGACCTGGATGAGGATGACCCCAAGCTGCTAAATGCTCGGGAGCGAGCACACCGGGAGGGACCGATCGCCTCTATCCTGGTGGCGATGGAGCCAGAAGGATGCTGGGTTAAATCTGGGGCAGGGTATTATCCCAAGTACCGGGGCACGGTCTGGTCATTAATTGCTTTGGCGCAATTGGGAGGCTCGGTCGCCTGCGATGAGCGCATCCAGCGGGCTTGCGATTACCTGCTCGATCACAGCCTGGCTCCAGACGGGCAGTTTACAACGAACGGAGCGCCGTCCGGCACGGCTGATTGCCTGCAGGGCAACCTTTGTGCCGCATTGAGTGACCTGGGGATCGATGATCCCCGCTTGGAAACGGCTTATGGGTGGATGGCACGCAGTGTGACGGGTGAAGGCATAGCGCCGATGGAGGAGAAAAGTGCTCCAGTACGCTATTATGCCGGTAAGTGCGGTCCATTGTTTGCCTGCGGCTCGAATAACAAGTTGTCTTGCGCCTGGGGGGGTGTCAAAGTGATGCTGGCATTCAGCAAGATGCCGATGAATTACTGCACGCCTCTGGTTGGGGACGCCATCAAACAGGGCGTTGACTTTTTCTTGGGTGTCGATCCGGCCACGGCGGGCTATCCCAACGGTTGGAGCGACAAACCCAGCGGTAACTGGTGGAAATTTGGCTTTCCGGTATTCTACGTCACCGACCTGCTTCAGCTGGTCGAAGCCATGGTTCGGTTGGGTTATGGTAATGATGCGCGTCTGATGATTGCCTTACAGCTCATTCTCAGTAAGCAGGATGCCAGCGGGCGCTGGGCGTTGGAGTACGACTATAGTGGCAAAACCTGGGTCGATTTTGGGGTTAAGAAACAGCCGAATAAATGGGTGACTTACCGCGTATTGCAGGTGTTGCGCACTGTAGCTGTTTTATAGAGAAGTAAATGCGATCCTATCTTTTGCTCAAGTTTATTCTTGTACTGTTGATCTTTGCCGGTTTCTTTCCCACTCACCGGGTATCGGCGCAGGAAAGTGCCCGATCTGAATTGATTAACCTGATCAACGGGCTTCGAGCGAGCTATGGGCTGGCCCCCTATACTGTAGATCCGGGTTTAATGGCCATGGCTCAAGAACATTCAGCTTACCAGGCATCCATTCATACCAGTACCCATCAGCACAGTGACGGTAGCGATCCACCTGATCTCGGTGTGGTGGAAAATGTAGCTGGCGGCGACATCGGTTTCTTGGATCCTCAGATTGCTGTATACCAGATCTGGGTCGACGCGGTGCATATGAAGACTATGACTGGTTATGAGGCTGGATCGATGGGAGTAGGGGTTGCCGATGATGGGGAAACGGTTTATTACACCCTGGAGGTCCGCCCATCGGACAGCGCTGCGACAGCCAGCGATCCGTCCGGAACTGAGTTAACCCAGAATCCATCAACCCCCATGCCTCTAGTCCCTTTGGCTACGGTGACCCCTAATTCTGACGGGGCGACCTTTCATGTGGTTGGATATGGGCAGACGCTGTGGGCTATTGCCCTCGCTTACGGTGTCAGGATCGAACAAATCCGGGCCTGGAACAATATTCCCGAAGACTCGAGCGATATCTATGCCGGTCAAAGGTTGCTTGTACTCCTGCCCGGCATGACTCCGGTCACCCCAACGATCAAACCCGGGACAGTGCAAAAAGATAGTGCTACGGTGCTCACGTTGCTCAATCTGGTCGAAAGTACGAGCACACTATCGCCGACAGCCATTCCTACCTCTCCTGCTCCGCCAGCTTTGTATCCTTCTGGTGTGCAAATACATGAGGAAATTCCCTCAGTGACTGATTCAGCCTCGACAGTATCAGGATCACAGGGCTTACTGATCGCCGGGGTGAGCATTCTGGTCGGATTTCTTCTATTGATCATCCTGCTTATAACGAAAAAACCAGCCTGATGCACCATTTGACGGTTGGGATCACTGTGATTATCTTGGAGGCTTCTGGATGAATACTCGTAAGCAGCTCGCTTTATTGGCAGTATTGGTACTCGTCTATGCTTTCCTGGCCTTTTTGACGGTGGTTTTTTTCCAGGGAGCACAGCAAGCCGGGGTGCAATCACAGGTTCCCGCTGTGACGTCAGATCTACCGGTCTGGCTCCTCGGACTGGCGAGCGGTGGGATTATTCTGGTAGTGTACGGTCTGCTTGGGCTGGTAGGATTTTGGTTTGCCCGCAAGTTGGGACTGCCAGGGGTTTATAAGGAAGGGGCTGGCTGGGGAGAATGGGTGTGGATTCCACTATTGGTCGGTCTGGTGCTGGGAGTTCTCATGGTTGTCATCGACCGCTTGTTCGCATTGGGAGCAGGTTGGGATGGATTTACACACCCAAGCTTCCCGTTCTCCATCATAGCCTCGGCAACGGCGGGAATCGGAGAGGAGATCTTGTTCCGCGGCTTTGTGCTGGGGTTGTGGGCTTTCCTGATCAATCTGATCTTGCGCCGTTGGGGAAAAACCAACCTGGCATTATGGATCGGTAATGGTATCGCTGCGCTGGCTTTTTCCGCCGCTCACCTGCCAGCACTGATGTTCTTATATGGCGACACGTCCATCTCGGCCATACCACCTCTGGTGTTGGGTGAGCTTTTCTTGTTGAATGGATTACTTGGTCTGGTAGCCGGCGAGCGAATGTTCCGCGCTGGTCTAATCGCGGCTATAGGAGTTCACTTCTGGGCAGATATCGTTTGGCACATGATCTGGCCGCTGTTGACGGGATGATTTCCGGTTCCTTTTAGGGAAGAACCGTGGGATTTGAAACCAGGAATTTGCCTCACAAATCTTTCTCGATCATAATCATCAAAACATAATCGCACACAATCAGAAGGAGCGCTTGAAATGTCTGCAAAAAGTATCGAGTTACTCAATAAAGCCATTGCTGATGAAATCTCAGCGGTACATCAATACATGTTCTTCCATTTCCATTGTGATGATCAGGGATATGATCTGTTGGCAATCCTTTTAAGAAGACTTCGATCGAAGAGATGGGGCACATCGAGCGCTGTGCAGAAAGAATCTTGTTCCTGGGCGGCGAAGTGGAAATGGTATCTGCCATGGAGGTAAAAAAGATCCATGACGTGAGTGAGATGCTCAAAATGGCCAGGAAAATGGAAAAAGACAGCGCCAAGGACTACAATATTTGGGCAAATGAGTGTGCCGCAAATGCCGATTCAGCTTCGAAGAAGGTTTTTGAATCCCTTGTTGACGATGAGGAACGGCACTTCGATCAATATGATACCGAGCTGGCAAATATTGAAAAATTTGGCGAGCGCTACCTGGCTTTACAATCTATTGAACGCAGCAAATCCATGGCTGGTGGGGTTGTGGCTGACTAATCATAGGTCTGCATAAGTTAGAAATCTTATCGGAAGATCGCCAGTCAGGCTGGCGATCTTTTTATTTTAAGTGAATTCGGGAGAAGGTGCTTGCACTTTATTGGTCGCGCAAAATGATAAATGAGATTGCTTCGCTTTGCCAGAAAAGGTCAATCAAGATAGGGAGATTTGTTAGTTATTTCACAGATTTGTAAGAAACATAACATCTATAAACTAGGTGCGTTAATATTCTAAGCGCGGGCTTAGTGTCATTCGTAAGGCAGCTTGCCATTTATTCTGGAGGGGTATAATTATGCAAAATCATCTTTTTTGGATTCATTCAATTCGCCGGTTGGGGACAGCTGCGTTGCTAGCTGGATTGGTGCTGGCTGGATTGGGCGCTCAGGTCACTCAAGCTGGTACGCCAGATAAAAGTGTCACACCCCGGCCGCCGCTGCTGACAGAGACGGTCAGCGCAGGCAGTTCACATACCTGTGGGATAAAAAACGATCAGACCTTGGCCTGTTGGGGGAACAATGCCAGCGGTCAGGCAACACCACCAGCGGGGGCATTCACCCAGGTGAGTGCCGGAGGAAATCATACTTGCGGATTGATGGCCGATGGTACATTGGCGTGTTGGGGTTCCAACGCTAGCGGCCAATCCACGCCTCCCACCGGGATCTTCGCCCAGGTCAGCGCGGGCGCTAGCCATACCTGCGCGATCCGAACAGATGGTACGATTGCCTGTTGGGGCAGTGATGCCAGTGGACAGGCAACTCCGCCGGTCGGGATATTTACTCAGGTCAGCGCCGGGGAGCTGCATACCTGCGGATATGAAAAACGATGCAAGCCTGGCTTGTTGGGGGAGTAATACCAACGGCCAGTCCTCACCTCCAGTTGGGACATACACACAGGTTGAATCGGGCGGATACCATACCTGTGCGTTAAAGACAGATGGCACCCTGGTTTGCTGGGGTGATAACCGCAACGGGCAAACCTTAACACCAGCGGGCACCTTCACTCAGATCAGTAGCGGTTACTGGCATAGCTGCGCTGTGCAGAGTAATGGCGAAGCGGTCTGTTGGGGCGACAACCGCAATGGTCAGGCAGCTCCACCGACGCTCTACGCCGGCGCTTATCTACAGGTGAGCGCTGGGCGCTACCACACCTGCGCTGTCAGAGATGATAGTACACTCAACTGCTGGGGGCGTAATACCTCTGGCCAGGCTCCGACTCTGGCTATCAGCCCAGCCAGTCTACCCTTTGGCGAGGTTGGCTTGGGCTACAACCAATCCTTGAGCGGGGGCAATGGTACTGCCCCCTACTCATTCAGCCGGGTTTCTGGAAGCCTGCCCCCAGGGTTGGGTCTTTCTGTTGGTGGATTGATAAGCGGCACACCAACACTGGGTGGCTTGTATACCTTCGCGGTGCAGGTAACAGACGTATCGCCGTTACCTTTCTCATTCCAGCACCAGTACGATCTAACGGTGATCATAAATACCCCACCGCAGGCAGACGACGACGCTTTCACGGTGAGCGAGGACTCAGCAAATAATCCATTCGATGTTTTGGCCGGCGACACAGATATCGACGACGACCCGTTGACTGTCTCAGCAGTGGCTGACCCGCCGCATGGAACCACGCTCGACAATAATACCAATGTGCTCTATTCTCCTGATCCTGGCTATGTAGGGGCGGATTCCTTTACTTACACCGTTTCAGATGGGATGGGCGGCAGCGATACAGCAACCGTTACGGTCACTGTGACCAATGTCAATGATGCGCCGGTTGCTGATGATGATACGTTTACGGTGACTGAAGACACTTCGAATAATAGCCTGGATGTGCTCAACGGCGATATCGATGTGGAGGGCGATCCATTGACCATCACGTCTGTTACTGACCCGCCGCGAGGTACGGTGGTAAATAACTCCACCAGTGTGAGCTACACCCCTGACCCGAATTTCTACGGATCTGATTCTTTCTTCTATACCGTCTCGGATGGGAATGGTGGAAGCGATACGGCCAAAGTAACCGTTACGGTGACCAATGTCAATGACCCGCCTACCGCGGATGATGATGCATTCACTGTTAACGAAGATTCATCGAACAACTCTCTGGCTGTGCTGGTTGGCGATGCTGATCCAGAAGGCAATCCGCTGGTGGTAGATTCAGTAAGCGACCCGCCACATGGCACTGCGGTGGACAACAACTCCAATATCCTATACACCCCGGAGGCCAATTTCTTCGGGACAGATACCTTTACTTATACCATTACGGATTACCGCGGTGGGTATGCTACCGCGACGGTGACGGTCACGGTGCGTAATGTCAATGACCCGCCGGTGGCAGGCGATGATAGCTTCACTGTCAATGAGGACAGTTCGAATAATGTCCTGGACGTACTAGATGGTGATACGGACTTGGACGGCAATCCATTACAGGTTGCTTCAGTCAATGATCCGCCTCATGGTACAGGGGTGGATAATAACACGGATATACTTTATACCCCTGACGCCAATTTCACCGGCACTGACACGTTTACCTATAGCATTTCAGATGGCCAGGGCGGCTCAGACACAGCCGCGGTGACTGTTACAGTGCGCAATATCAACGATGCGCCGAGCGCAGATGACGATAGCTTTACAGTCAACGAGAACAGCCTTAGCAATGGACTGGCGGTGCTGGTAGGGGATAGCGATTTGGATGGGGATACCTTGGTAGTGGATGCAGTGGGCGACCCACTACATGGTGTTGCGATTGATGATAACTCCCAGGTGCTTTACACCCCAGACCTGAATTTTAGTGGTTTGGACACCTTCACGTACACGATATCCGACGGCAACGGCGGGACAGCCAGCGCCACAGTTACTGTTAATGTGATCAACGGTAACGACTTCCCGCTGGCTGATGATGACACCTTTACAGTTAATGAGGACAGTGGCAATAATCCCCTCGATGTGCTGAACGGTGACACAAACTCCGACGGAGATACACTGATTGTCTTGGCGGTTAGTGACCCGTTGCATGGCAGCGCGTTGGATAATAATATCAACGTGCTCTATACACCTGATCCAAACTTTAGTGGGACGGATACCTTTACCTACACCATCTCGGACGGTCACGGGGGCACAGACACTGCCACAGTCACGGTAACGGTGATGAATGTGAATAATGATGCTCCTTCGGCGGAGGCAGATGCCTTCAGCCTGGATGAGGATAGCAGTGGGAACCCTCTGGAGGTGCTGGCTAATGACACCGACCCGGATGGAGATCTATTGGTCGTTTATTCAGTGAGCGATCCACTGCACGGCACAGCCACTGATAGCGATAACAATATCTATTACACACCCGACCCAAACTTTATCGGTGAGGACAGCTTTACCTATACTGTTTCGGATGGCAATGACGGTTGGGATACTGCCACGGTGACTGTGACGATGAGCAATGCCAATAACGACGCACCGGAAGCGGACGATGACGCCTTTACGATGGCTGAAGACAGCGGTATGGCCTCGCTAGATGTTCTGTCTGGCGACAGCGACTTAGACGGCGATTCTTTAACCGTCTTTTCTGTAACCAGCCCGTCACATGGTACAGTGCAGGATGGCGACAGTGCCGTGCTATATACCCCGCAAGCCAATTTCTTTGGAATTGATAGCTTTACTTATACAGTTACAGATGGACAGGGCGGTACCGATACGGCTACTGTTGCAATTACCGTTACTCCGGTTAATGACGCGCCTCAGGCAATAGATGATGCCTTCATGGTCGGTGATTACCCGGCGCAAAGTGAGCTGGATGTCCTTGAAAACGATAACGACCCAGACGGTGATGTTTTGCACATCTCGGCTGTTAGTAGCCCGGCCAATGGCACAACTACAACAGATGGAGGCAAGGTTCTATACACTCCTGATCCGGGCTTTATAGGTCAGGATATCTTCACGTATACTGTTGCAGATGGCGAAGGTAGCCTGGATACTGGCATTATCACAGTAACAGTGACCAATGAGAATATCCCACCACAGGCTGATGACGATACTTTCACCCTGGAGGAGGACAGCGAGGAAACAGACCTGGATGTTCTGTCAGGGGATTCCGACATGGAGGGCGACTCGCTGACTATCCAAGCTGTCAGCGATCCTCCGCACGGTACCGCCACCCATGATGGCGGCCTCGCGTTTTACACACCTGACCTTAACTTCAACGGCACCGATAGCTTCTCTTACACTATCACAGACGGAAACGGCGGTGAAGCGACAGCCACGGTGATGGTCATGGTGACACCGATTAATGATATGCCGGCTGCTGATGATGACAGCTTTACGGTTCTAGTTGGTAGTGCGGATAATATTCTGGATGTGTTGGCTGGGGATAACGACCCGGATGGCGATCCACTGACCGTTGTGGAAGTGGGTAACCCGGTACACGGTGTTGTCTCTGTTCGTGGAGATAACCTGCTCTATACACCTCAGTCTGATTTCTCTGGGTATGGATTCCTTTACTTACACCGTGGAGGATGGACAAGGAGGGGAGGCTAGCGCAAAAGTGACGATCACAGTGACGGATCAACGTTATATTGCGTATCTCCCTTTTACGCTGAGTAGTAGGCAACGCACAGGACTCGTGTATCAGGAGGACTTTGAAGATGGTGCCAGAGCTGAATGGTCGCAGGCGCAAACCGACATTGCACCGAACGGACAGCGCTTCCTCGGGCAGTTTGGGAATCAATCTATAGGGTTGGGTCTAGAGAGTCTCACTGCGCATAGTCGTGTAAGAATCAGCTTCGATGTGTACATCATCCGCTCCTGGGATGGCAACGATCCGCAACATGGCCCGGATTTTTGGGGTTTTGGATTGGCTGGTGATGCTCCATTCCTCTACACTACCTTCAGCAATTGGGCTGATCAAAATCAGGCATACCCGGATGGGTATCCAGGAGGAGACTACCCTGCGCAAAGCGGGGTGACTGCAGCAGGCTCACTTGGCTATCAATTTGACCAATGGCAGCAGGATGCCGTATACCGCATTGATCTTGTGGCGAATCACACTGGTGACAGTCTGGAGTTGGAATTCTTCGCAGAAGGACTTCAGCTTCTGGTCGATGAGTCCTGGGGATTAGATAATATTGAGGTTAGCATCTTGCCATAGAATAAATTTGGGAGCAGGTCTCACAAATGAGGCCTGCTCCTAAAGGTCAGATTGGAGGAGGCAGCAATGTCAGCAGTCCAACGCGAAGTGCTGAGAGCATGATCGAGCTGTTTCACCAATTGCTAACGAATACCAGCCATTTATGCTAAACTATAATTATTGAGGGCTTACTAAAGCCGGATAGCGCTTGCTCAGTATGAAAATTAATTTGAGGGAGAAGCAGCTATGAAAAACACACAAGAACCGCATCCGCATTATGCCCTAGGGTTTGCTGCTCTGGGATTCTTGTTTGGTTTATTCTTTATCCTCCTGACAACATTGTGGGTGCTTTTCATTACGGGGACGCCGATCACATTGCAAAACGCCATTGACCTGCAGACCAGTTCACCGGTCTTCTGGTGGATCGATACGCTGCCAATCTGGGCAGCGATCATGCTGGGCATTGCTGGCGGCAGGCAAAACGAGCTGGTGCGTGCCCGCTGGCAGGCTGCTCATGCAACCCAGCAGCGCGATGGAACCATTCAAAAGCGCGACGCGGAGATCCAGGCTTTGAAGAGTGAGGTCAGCAGTCAGGAGCAAGCCCGCCAAACCCTGGATGCTACCTTGGGGCGCGGTAAGCGCGAATGGGAATCAACCTTTGATACAGTAGAAGACCTGATTGTGATCACTGATGTGAGCGGGACGATTCTCCGCTGCAATCGCGCCACCAGCCACGCATTGCGGACGGGTTTCGACTCTTTGGTCGGCAAACCGATTGAGGAAATATTTTTCGGTGGCGAATATATTATGAAGTTTCCCGCTACCGCGAAGAGAATGGAGATGCGCTTCCCGAAACTGGAAGGCTGGTATGACGTAACAACCAGCCCGACTATGGTCGGGGAGACCCCGGCGACGATTTATGTTATTCGCAATATCACCGATCGCAAGCTGGCCTCGGTGGATCTATCTCGGCAAAAAGAATATTATGAGACGTTGGTGCGCAACAGCCCCTTCGCCATCGTAACGCTCAATCTGGATGGACGCATCGTTGCGGCGAATCCGGCCTTCGAGCGCTTATTTGGTTACCTGGAAACGGAAGCGCTTGGTCAGGAGCTGGATGAGTTGATCGCGCCGCCTGATCTTCAGTCGGATATGCGTTTGCTGACCGAACAAGTAGAGACGGGCGAGACGGTGCACGAGGTGACCCGCCGGCAAAACAGAGACGGCGCATCGCTGGATGTGGAGGTTTTTGGTTTGCCGGTAGTTTTATGGGGCAAGCAAATCGGCATGCTGGCCCTTTACCATGATATAGCTGCATTCACCCCTGCGGTACCAGCTGGGCTACCCGTTGCCGAGGCAATATTGGTAGATAGCTTGATATCTGGTTCAACGGACACCACCGAGCCACTCCCGGAGGATCTGCTCGAGGAACTGACACGTACTGAACCCTTGTTAGAGGAAAAATGGGCTCCTGGACCAGACGAGACACCTGTCATCGTGGAAGCTGCCTTGCTGGATGAAGTTGAAGCGGTAGTCCCGATGGAGACCGAGGCAGACGAAAGAGTCCCAGAGCTGGTCAAATCTCGCCGACGTGCAGTAAGAGTAGAGTTGATTGAGGGCATTGGCTCGGTCTACGCTGCTAAATTGGGTGAATATAATATCGTAACTACCGATGATCTACTGACCGCCGGGGCAACGCGCAAAGGCCGACAGGAACTGATTGAAAAGACTGGTCTCTCACCAAAAATTATCCTGCGCTGGGTGAATATCGCTGATCTGATGCGGGTGCCAGGAATAGGGGAGCAGTATAGTGAGTTGCTTGAAGCGGCCGGGGTGGACACGGTGAAGGAATTGCGTAACCGTAATCCGCGTAACCTGCAACTGGCGATGCAGACAGTTAATCAGGAAAAGAAACTTGTCCGGCGGGCGCCCTACTTGAGCGAAGTCGAAGCCTGGGTGCAAGCAGCCAAGGAGCTGGAAGGGATCCTGGAATATTAATCCGGATCGATCACTGCGGGTAAAAATAATAATCTACGTATTAAAATTTCAATTCTTATCAGCTCAGGGTCAATCAAACAGCCCCTGAGCTGTTTAATATTCGATCGTCTCGATATTCTGGTGGGGGTTGGATCAATTTGCCTGAAATTACGACATTATTTGCAGGATGGATCAAGGGGTAATGTTAGATATTGGTAATATTAGAGTGTAACAAAGGTTAGAGTAGTACGTTTTTCCTATTGACAGTTGATTTGTGGTATAAATTACAAATCTACTGGCTGCTTTACCAGACGGGGCTGGATAGGCGATTTACTACTTTGGAGGGGTCTTATGATTAGATTTGCCAGAGGGTATCAAGTCTGGGCAAATCCCCATATACGCATCCCGAAAGAGAGAATCTGGTCAGTGCAGGTCATCTGCAAATGGAATCGAATCGGGGATTGATGTCGAAACTGGCCTGGGGATATATCTGCATTTTCCTGTTGGCTGGGATATCTATCACGCTGGTCGCCTGGCGGAGTTACGATCCTGCACAGGTAGATTGGCTCATCACTTCTTTATTGGTCATCCTGGCGATCCTAGGCCAACTGTTGACCACTGAGGCGCAAGTCTACCAGCGTTATCACCCCTCGCTGATGTTTTTCTTTGCTGGCATTCTGCTGCTGCAACCGATATGGTTCATTGCTCTGGTGGTGTTATCCCATCTGGTTGAATGGATCAAAGAATTAAATTTTTAAATCAGGCAGACTGCGCACCTGGTATGGGCAGCCTTTTAATATGAGTATGCATATTGTTCTGGGATTCGTCGCTGGGTGGATCTACCGATCGATCAATCCCCATCCCGCGGATCTCGATTCTCTGGCAGCTATCGGTGGTGTGGCGGTAGCCGCTTTAGCCTATGCCTTCTTGAACCATTTGATAGTAGGAGTTGTGCTGGTATTGCTAAAAGACATTCGCTTGAAGGAATCAGAGGTCCTGGCTGTAGAGAATATTGCAACCGATATGGTTTTGTTGGGGACGGGTTTCGTCGCTGCTAATCTGATGAACCGTAACCCTTGGTTGATATTGCCTGCACTGGCGCCCCTTTATCTCGTGCAGCGTGCGTTATCTGTTCCGTTTCTCAAACAGCAAGTGAACACCGACTTCTAAGACCGGGCTGTGGAACGCTAAATATTTCCTAAGTTCTCTCGAGCGTGAATTGAACCGTTCGTTGCGGAATAAACATCCTTTGATTGTTGTGATGGCGGATCTGGATCTACTGCGCAATATCAATAGCGCATACGGGCACCTGGGTGGGGATGCTGTTTTGATTGGGGCAGCGCAGATTCTGCGGCGGCACTTTCGTGAATACGATGTTGTGGCGCGTTTTGGGGGTGAGGAATATGCTATCTTGATGCCCGAGACTGTAGCAGAGCAGGCTCTGATCAAGATTGAACAGATCCGGCAGGAAGTAGAACAGGCTGAATTCGAAGCGCCGACTACCAAGGCGAAGATCAAAGCGACAATGAGTTTCGGGCTGGCAGGCATCAATGGGGAAAAACTAACTGCCAAAGAGCTGATTCATTGCGCTGATATTGCTGTGTATCAGGCCAAGTTGGATGGACGCAATCGGATTAAGGTATTCTCCAAGCGCGAGGCCGATGAACTCCGGCTGTGGCATCTAAATGAAACCCAGCCGGGCGTATAAATTTTACCCAGAACCATAGTCTCCTCCAATTCACTTGCATAATTGATAGGACTTAAGTACTATTCTTATGTTAAAATAATACCATCGAGACCTATCCGTATTGGATGGGTCCGGCCGGGGGGTCGGTTAATGACCCACCTACTTGCCCAAGAATATTAGAATAGTATCGGTCTTAAATATTGATTATGGAAGAGCCCCTGGCGCATGAATCGCTGGATGTGCCGCTGACCCGGCAAAAGCATTTCCGGGTCAATTGGCCGCGTTTACGAGCCTCTTTGCGCATAAAGATCACCCTGCCGTTCCTGATCCTGGCATTTGCCATGGCAGCCGGGGGGGCCTATATCGTCACGCAGATTGTATTTGATTCGGTCGATGAACGCTACACCAATAACCTGGTCGCCAGTGGACGGTTAGTTTCTGAGGCGATCGTTAAGCGTGAAAGATCCTTGATCAGCTCATTGCGGCAATTCATTTTTACAAAGGGTTTGGCTGATGCCATCCAGGCTAAGGATGCAACTGCCCTTCATGGATTGGTTTATTTACTTGCTATGAGCCAGGGGGAGGAGATCGTTGAATTCTTGGATCAAGAAGGTAACCTGGTGCTCAGCCTGCAACTGGTTGAGGCTGAGGGAGACAAGGATTACAAGCCGTCTGAAACAAGCGCCACCGATTATCGTAGCTTATCCTTTGTACAAAAGGTACTTGCCCGGGAGACAGATGGTTTGGGAGATAAGTTTTCCGGCCTTTCGCGCAGCCCTGAGGGTGATATCCTGTATGTCGCCGGTCCGATCCTGGATTCTTCAGGTGAGCTGGCAGGGGTTGCTCTAGTAGGAAGAACTCTGCCTACATTGATTAGAGAATTGCGGGAAGCTACCCAGGCTGAGGTCACATTCTACGATCGGGATGGTAATACGCTACTCAGTACTTTTCATGACTCGCCTTCTTTGGAGGCTGGCCTGGCTGAGGAAATCCTGGCCAATCAGGATACTCACAGTCTGAAGCGGAATCTGGACGCACCCCGCGAGGTGAATATTAGCAATGTCACCTTTGGCGAGATTTTAGGACCCTGGGAGTTGCGCAACGGGGTTGAGGATCTTGGGGTGATTGGCACATCCCTGCCTCAAATCTTGCTGTTGTGGGCCAGCGCGGCCACTCGGGTTGAGATTATGTTGATCGTTAGTCTGGCACTATTCCTGGTGATTATGCTGGGGGTAAACATCGCCAACGTGATAACTCGTCCAGTACGCAAATTGGTGCTTGCCTCGGAACAGGTTGCCGCTGGAGACTTGACCGTGCAGGTGCCGCCAATAGGCAATGATGAGATTAGCACGTTGGCTGAAGCTTTTAATCAGATGGTTTACAGCCTGAGAGATTCAAAAATGGATCTGCTGAAAGCCTATGACAGCACCCTGGTGGGCTGGTCGAATGCTCTCGAGCTGCGCGACCAGGAAACCCAGGGCCACACGCAGCGGGTTACCGAACTCTCTAAAGATCTGGCGCGCTGGATGGGCATTCAGAGAATCCGATCTGGATAATATCCGGCGTGGAGCGTTATTACACGATATCGGGAAGATGGGCATCCCCGACTCAATTTTGCTCAAGCCTGGCAAGCTCACTCCCGCCGAATGGGTAATTATGCGTAAGCATCCACAATACGCTTATGAGATGATCTACCCGATTGAATATCTACGCCCGGTGTTGGATATACCTCATTGCCACCACGAACGTTGGGATGGAACAGGTTATCCGCGTGGATTGAAGGGCGAGGAAATCCCAATGGCGGCGCGCGTCTTTGCAGTGATCGATGTCTGGGATGCCATGCGCTCGCACCGCCCCTATCGACCAGCGCTTTCAGTTGATGAGGTGTGCGAGTATATCAGCACAGCCAGTGGAACGCATTTCGATCCTGCGGTCGTGGATGCCTTTTTTGAACTGCTCGGCCGGCGGCCTTGCGAAGCCATATTTCAGGGAGATTAACCCTCCGTGCGTCTCAGTCTTTCCCCAGACAAGCAAGCCTCCTTACGCCAGTCGCAGCGCGTGTCCTGGCTGGAGATCAGCCTGTTGATCATGCTCTCAGCGGCAATCTTGCGTCTGGGAAGTGATCTGGCCAACCAATGGAGGCAGACTGCTGAGCGCATCGGTCTGGTGGAAGCCAATTTGCATGCCAGGAGTGCAGCTGATTATAGTGCGGATCCATTTGGTATCTACATACCAGCTCTTGATCCGGCTATCATCATTGACTTGCTCGGGGAATTTCCACCGATTGGGAATCTGCCGTTTGGTTTGCCCGGAGGGATATCAGATCAACCAGTCGAACCGGGGAATCAGACGCCAGCCTCATCCATCACACCCTTGCCCACCCAAACTCCTACCAGCCACGCTTCTGATCCAACTGGCGAGCCGACTGCCACACTCCCTTCCGTAGTTAGCCCGACTGCAACCTTGCCTCCTTCTGGGACGCCTGGCAGCCAGGCCAGTGTGACGCCTACCCGGGGGGTGACAATTACCAGGACGCCAACCCAAACCCCAGAACCGGAGGTAGAACCCACTCGAACTCCTACCCACATAATTTCCCCTACCGCTACACTATCCAAAACTATCGTACCGCCTACAACGGTGGTTCCTCCACCAACGACTGTTGTACCGACGACAGTTGTTCCGACGACTGATGCACCTCCTCCGACCACCGCTGTTCCAACAACGGCCGTTCCTGCGCCGACAACTGTGACACCACCGAGCAAGACCCCCACACCCTTTGCCACCCGTAACCCAACCAACGCGCTGACACCGACAGCTTTCTACACTCCGGGTGTCACAGTCGCTCCGAACGCTACCTTACCGCCTCCCCCATCCCAATTGGATGAATTGATCTGTGGCTCTGCAGGAAGCTTTCCGCTTGGAGGAGAAGAGTGCCTGTCGCAAACTAGTCCTGTTGGAGCTACTGGTGCGCGCTCCTTCTGGCAGGCATTGATTGATTTGCTGCGCCTGGATTTGGGACGCGGATTCGTCAATACTTCCATCAGCCGATAAATAGAAACCTCCGAGATCATAGGCATCAATCACCTGTGTTCTCGGAGATCCCAAGGGGTTAACCTTATTTAATTGTGATTTGCAAGGCTGCCAATAAATTAGCAGCTGGAGACCCAACCCCGCAGGTTCTAGTTTGAGTCTTTTGCCAGGGCTTAAACCCCTTTATTGACTTGCGCCAGGACTTCCTCTACCTTCGCTTGGGTCAAGCCAAGCTGGGCAGCCTGAGGCATGCTGACGATCATCCGCAGGGACATACCCTTTGCCATGCCGATCATCGGATGCGTTGAAGCACCCGGGACATATTGATCTAAAACCTTGACGGCCTGGGGATCAGCCAGAATTTCACCGAGGGTCGAATCGAGAGTAAAAGCCATTATATTTCTCCTTAATGATTGGGTTGTTATTTGCTACCGAAGATCTATATCTTCTGCAGGTTGTTGCCGGATATGCCTGACTAATCGAATGAATATTGGAAATCGCTCCGGAATGGGTAGCTATCCAGCCGGATCTTCTCAATGCCGCGCTCGCCGGAATTGGCAGGATCGGATGCACAGGGGGTGAATACCAGTGTCACCTGGTGGCTTAAGTCGAGTTTACCATAGACCGTTTTCCCGCAGGCGTAAGTGGTGTGAGAGTAACGGCCGCGCGGCACCGTGAAGCGTTCCCTTTCTCCAGTGCGCACGTCAAGGAAATAAACCACTGTGGCAGGATCGGGGAGTAGGCTGACATATACCAGGCCGCTGGTTCGGTTGATGATCGTCACTCCCACCAGATCTTCTTCTTCTGCGGCAATTGCGTTGGCGCTAAGCGCCAGGGCGGCAACCAGCACCAGGAATAAAGCAAACAGGATTTTCTTAGACACAGCTGAACTCCTTTCGTATTCGAAACATCTGATAGTCGGATAAAAGTTGGGTCAGTTGGTCAATTGTTTGACCAATTTTGGCAGTCTGCGCCGGGTGTGGCGTTACTGCGAAATACGTCCCACTCCCGCTTGCAACGCCTTGAGTATACCCAATTCAGCGGCTGAAGGGAATAGGCGCATAGTAAGGTTTCAATAGGAAATTTTGAGGAACAATTCAAATAGTTCCACATTTTTCCTAAGCGGGTTTTCTCCCGACAGGTAAGTGTATTACAATCAAACAAATTGATATCCGTAGAGGATTATGCACCGTTTGTTCGCTCTCTTCATTAAGGTGTTTCCCCTTATCCTGGTCATATCAGCTGGGTTTAGCTTACGTTTAGTGAACCTGGGATATGCAGATTACCAGGGAGATGAGATCAAAGCATTCTATCTGCCTGAACCGGGTCAGTCGATACCGGATTTCTTATTTACGCAGCGAAAAGGACCGGTGCAGTTCATAATCACTGGATTTTTATCCCAATTCGACACATTCTATGAAAATCAGTTTTTGATGCGGATATTTTTTGCATTGGCAGCTTGTTTGGCGTTAGTATTCTTTTACTTGTTGGTAGCCTCTCGATTCGGGAAACACATTGCTTTGTATGCCAGCTTCTTTTTTGCAACCAACGGTTTCCTGGTTGGGTTAGGTAGAATTGCGCAATATCAGTCTTATGTGATCTTGGGGGAATCCTGGCGCTCTACTTTTTCAACAAGGTTGTAAAAGATCCAAGATCAGGCATAATTGGGATTTACCTGGGTTTTATCTGTTGGGCAGTTGCTTTGCTCTCTCATTTTGATGCGCTGCTGATCGCTCCCCTGGCGCTGTATGTCGTTGTGGGAGTGGTGGAAATCAGGGGCGATACCGGTAAGAAGCAGAATCAAGCATCTTCTAATTGCAATAGGCATTGCCTGTGTGCCGGTATTGGTCTTCTACATACCATTTATCTTTTATGTTGATGCTGAGACCAAGCTTTATTGGACTGAGCGCCTGGTGGAGGCGGCAGCTGAAAAGATGTCAAGCTCGATTTTGTTATTTCAGATTTATCAGCCGGTCTTTGTCTTGAGCATCTATATCCTGTTTTTTACTGCTTGCCTGATGTTCTGCCTGGGTCTAATGATTAAACGCTGGCAGGCTGGTTTCCAGGATTGGACCCCAGCCGATGTGCCTACCCAAGAATTTCGAAATAATCTTCTGGTAGTTTGGGTCTGGTTCCTGCTTCCATTCATTCTCATGGAAGTGATTATTTATCAACCCGGGACGCATATGTATACCTACCTGATCCCGGCGTTTATTCTCCTGGGTGTGGGCGTATACGCTATCGAGCAGTCTGTCAGGGGCTCCAGTTGGTCTAAGGGATGGCATTGGGTGTATCCGACTGTGCTCAGTGGAGTTTTCTTGCTGATCTTCCTGCAAAGTTATGCCATATTTGTCGATCACGCTCAAGAATACCCGTGGGAGAATGAACGATTCTTGTTCTGGACTCTTAAAAGTCCAACACCTGAAGTGACTGATCGGTATTCGCTTTCGATGTTTGGATTCCCGTATTACCGCAATTGGGAAAATATAGGCAGTTTTATCCGCGATGGAGAAGACTTTAAATCTATAGGTGCGAATGAACCGGATGTGGTGACGGATTTCTACGTGAGGAAGGAAGGCCGTCCAGCCAGTCCTTTTCGGTATTACATCTCGATCCAGAATCCACGTTCTTTCTTACCTGTGCTAAATCAGCGCATGGCTGAAGTGATCAATTCACAGGAGCCCGTTCTCCGCCTCAAAGCACAGGAGGAGACACTGGCGGAGATTTTTCGGATCGATATTCGTTGACAAAATTATGGCAGAGCAGTGAGTAGTCTCAAATCGTTCCGTTTCGAGGCCAATGTAAAGAGCAAGCATCAATAATACAGCATCGTCTAACTCAACATTCACAAGGCAAACTGCTCAGCGGCTACCTGATTCAGGCTTAAGCCAACCGATACTCAAAGCGGTACTCACACGTCCGAGTGGTTTGCCCTTAAGTTGTATAATTTTATTGGAGGAAGAGATTTTGCAGTTTTCGGTCTGATGTCGATGCGAGCTAAAACCTAGACTGATAAGAATCACCTGGAGTACCTGATGTTGCCGTCACTGCCAGAACTAATTGTATACTGCGCTCGGATGATGTTTGAACGGAAATTGACAGATATATCGGGCGGAAATATGAGCGCCCGTGAGGGAGATGAATTTTATATTACTCCCCGCTATGCTGGCGCAAAGCAACATTGGATGCTTGAACCGCATGACATCCTCAAAGGTAAAATTGGAACAGATGCCATTCTGGAAGATCCACGTTGCTCGCGCGAGGCGCGCGCCCACCTGGCGGTATACCGGAATTTTCCGGATGTACAGGCAGTGATTCACGCACATCCATATCATGTGCTTGCTTTTTGCACTGCTGAGAAGCCGATTGAGATGGTGTTGGAGTCCACTCAGAAGTTTGAGCGTGTTGAATTGGTTGAGGCAGCACCTTCGCATAGCCAAACCTTGGCAGATAATATTGTTGCCGGTTTGCGTGGATATGAAGACTCTATTCGCACCCAGGCGGCGGCAGTGTTGATACCTCGCCACGGTATTCTTGTAGCTGGCAAAGATCTGCTTGCAGCGCTCGATGCACTGGAGCGGATCGATTGGAATGCCCGCTGCATTCTCCTCGGAAGACTTATTGATTGATCTGACAACACGGTAGATACAGAGAATTTCCTTTTTTGAGAAACCGTCTACAAGATGTGTGATTGAGAGGATCAAATGATATTAACCGTTACTACAAATGCTGCCCTGGATCGGGTGTTGTTTATCGAGCGTTTTATCCATGGAATACCAATGCGGGCTACCAAATGTGTTGATTGCGTGGGTGGTAAAGGTTTTGATGTCTCCGTGGCGCTGCGTGGTTTGGATGTGGATACGGTTGGGCTGGGGATCGTTGCTGGGCGGCGCGGGATGGATCTGGTCAATTTCATGAAAGCCTATGGCATCCAACTCGATCTGGCTTGGGGTGAGGGGGAAACTCGCCTGGCGCATGTCATCATCGAGACTGAACTTCATGATCACAGTCATATCATCACATCGGCGCCACCGGTGTCGGCAAAGTTGCGCGAAAACTTGCTGCGTATGTATCGCCTGCGCCTGGCGACGACCGGGTACGTCGTAATCGCTGGCTCCCTTGCACCTGGACTACCGGAAGATTTCTATAAAACTTTAGTCAGTCTGGCGCGCGAAGCGGGGAGACCCGTCCTTGTGGACTGTCATGGCGAAGCGATGCGGCAGGCCTTGCTGGCGAGTCCCACAATCGCAAAGATGAATCGAAGAGAGTTCAGCCAGACGATGCAGGTGGAAATTGACAGTGAGGAAAAATTGCTGGAAGAGGGGCGCGCCTTTGTCAGCCGCTACCCATTTGTAAGCCTGGTGATCACTGACGGCAAGATAGGCTTATGGGGTTTTACTCCAAATGACGTCTACCTGGCGCAGGCTCCAACTCAGGAGGCGGTTAACGCCGCAGGTGCAGGCGACGCAGCTTCAGCCGCCCTGGTTTGGCGCCTCTCTTTGGGGAACAGCTGGTCGGAGGCGATGCGCTGGTCAGCAGCGGTATCGGCTGCCTCAGTGCGCACGCAAGCCACCGCGGAGGTCAATCTGGTGGATGTGACCGAACTGCTGCCTAAGGTCGTTGTGAGTGTTCAATGAGGATAGAATAGCCTCTTGTAGATTTTTCTATTTCCTTGTATTATCAATTTGTATTTATGAAAGAGCGAAATCTACCGAATTTTGAATTTGCTGGCTTGTGTGGCAAATGAAGAGCAAGGTGTGCTCGCCAAGTTTGCCAGAAGGTTTCAAACACTCATTAACATGCGTATCGAATAGAGAAACTTGCCGCCAACCGGGCGAGCGTCATCGCATCACCTTTGTCAGATTTTCCTTCCACTCGCAAGAGAGACTTGACCACCAGAGGATTGATGACGGCGATATTGATACCTTGGCTGCGTAGGACGTCATAGTAGAGCAAATGGTAGTTTGCGGTGCTTTCAATGATCACGAACTCGACATGCTGAGAGCTAAACCACTCGGCACAGCAGAGGGCATCCTCTCGATGCTGTTTGAACTCCCGAGCTTCAAGGTGGCCAACCTCCGCTTGAAAAACAGCCGCAACAATCACATTTTTGTCGGTATCGCATCCCCCTGTGATGTGATAACGCGCTTGAACAAGCGCTTGTCCACTAGCTTGGACTCGCTTAGGCATCCAGTATCCTCCTTGCTTGCCACAGAATAGCGGTGTACACCCGGAGACCTCAAAGGGCCATTCTTATTTAGAGCCTGAAACGGCTATGCGTGGCACGGGTGAGTGTAGTAGCCCAGACTTTTTGAGAAAGGAGGATGGGTTTATGTCCAATCAGCGTTTTGTGAAGTGGTTCAGCGCGATTGTTGTACTCCTACTGCTGATCGCCGCCGTCCCTCAAACGGTCAGCGCCATTCTGGCGTATACACTGCATTTGCCGTTGGTGCTCAAAGCGGAACCCACCCCAACGCCTACACCAACCCTCACCCCCACCCCGACCCGTACACCGACTCCCACTCAAACACCGGTCCCGATCGTTAATTACGGTTTTGAGCAGGGCACAACAGGCTGGGTTTTCGGCGGCGATGCTTATGTGACCGACGATTGGGCGTATAACGGGAATTATTCGGCAGCCCTGGGAGATGGTAGCAATAGTCGCGTAGCCTCGATCGCCCAACAGTTTACAATCCCCTACAATACCTACAACTTGCTTTATTACCAGTACACCCAGACCAATGAGATCTGCGGCTCAACCTACTATGATTACATCATCATTTCCATCGATGGTGCTGGGATTCAGACCAACAATGTTTGCCGGGATTTCAACGGTGTCGATAACTGGGTGATCAACTTAAAGAATTACCGCGGCGAGACTGTGGTTTTTCGGATGGAATTCATTAGCGATAACAATATCGGGAGCGAGGTCTATGTAGATGACTTTCAATTCATCCCCTAGCGGCTTCTGATCAATCGCCAGGTTCGACGTTAGTGGCTCCATTGAGTCCTGTCAATCGATTGGTATTGCCAGAAAAATCAGCGAAAGAGGTGGAGCCCGGGGCTTCGTCAAAATGCCACAGGGCACGAGTGAACTCATCGGGTTGGAAGTATTTTTGGGGTATGGTAAATTCAGACCCGGTGTAGCGAACCACTGACGAAAGGCGTACTTCCTCGATCCAGCCGCCGAATGGATCGTTGAATGGGCTGCCCAGGTAGAGCGGATTGTTGGAATCGAGCACCAATCCCCAGCTTGGGTCGGTGTGAGTGGCTTCCAGGAAGCCATCCAGATAGATACCAGTGACATCTTTTCCTGGCGTGGCTTCATCATCGAAGAACACTGCCACGTGGTGCCAGCCGCTTTTTAAATTAAATACCGGGAAGAGCGACAGATCGCCTTTTTCGAAATGAATCACGAACTGGATGCCATCGGATGTTCCCGATGCGAGCATCAGGCGAATGGAGAATTGGTCGCGCTCCACCAGCGTAACCAGCCCGGTTGCGCCAGCCTTGATATAGAAAAAAGCTTCAATCGTAAAGTCTTTCTCAGTCCCGCGACCCAGGTCGAGGGACTGATGATCTGTTGCGAAGGCATGATCATCGATCCCATCGAGCTCCAGGACACGGGCGTATAAGGGGCGCGGTCGAGGTGTATTGGCTGGGCTGGCAACTTTAAATGCCAGGGGAATATAGGATGACGAAGAGGCAGATTCTGGAAGTTCTGTTACTACTGGTAAGGAAATGATTGCATTTGCTCTGGCTTGTGAACCAGGCATGGAGAAAATCACCCCCAATATCATGAAAAAACCCCACAGCGGGAACCCAGGTTTCCGAAAGATGGGGTTAGCCCAAATCACGGCAGCCCTCCTTGCTGCATCGTTCTAAGTGGATCAGTCCAGATCATTATATCTCAGATCTGAATCCTCTATGAATCTTTCTTCAATTGGGAGTGATCCCAGACCGAGATATCTTGCAAGTGATGTTTATTAATTTGACAGATAGCTGGGTTTCTCTATAATCAGGGGATGGACCGGACATTAAAATAGCGTTTGATTTACCCCACGGGATTTTGGAATGTAGGCATCCCGTTGTCGATTTGGTTTGTAAGGCTGCCCAAATCAATATACAATAACCCTTTATTGATTTCAGATGAATTTGTATACGGTTGGTAGTGAGAGGAGATGGGATGGGAATAAAGGTAAACCATGGATACCCCTGGATCAGATCTCTTATTATCAGAGTTGGATGCGGATTTATTCTGCTCAGTTGTTTATCACTTCAGCCGGCTCCAGCCGTAATTGCGGTGGAAGCGCCTTCTGGTGAGTGCATGGACAGTGACCATGGATTGAAATACTACCGTCAGGGGAGAGTGATCGAGTTTCTTGGGCTGCCATTTGAGGACCAATGTTCTTCTCCTGAATCACTGCTCGAGTATACCTGTGCTGACACAGGCGAAGCTGTCGCCAATGATTATCAATGCCCAAATGGTTGTGTAGATGGAGCCTGTATCGGACCTAATATCATCGTGATTGGCTGGGATGGTGCACAGTGGGATCATCTGGAGCAATGCTTTACCCAGGAACTTACTGAGTGTCCGATAGGATTGCCCAATCTGGCGGCGCTTTCCAGCGGTAGGATTTTTCAGAGTACCACCACCAATGGGCCAACCAATACCAAGCCAGGCTGGGCTCAGATCTTAACTGGCTACGACACAAAAGTGATCCGGGTCTATGATAGCCGGCATTACTTCCCCATCCAAGAAGGTTACACGGTATTTGAGAAAATCGAATCCTATTTTGGAGAGGAAAATGTCCGATCTATATTCTTGTCGGGAAAGGGATACCATACCGGTGGGGATGAAAGTGAAATCTGGTACCTGACAAAAAACCATCTTAATTTCTTTGAGTCTGAGTTTTATAAGAACGAAGTTGTTGGGAATAAGGCGCTGGCTCAATTGGAAGCCAGCCAGAATGACCTCTTTTTTGCCTTTTTCTTGTTCTGGGAACCGGATACAACCGGCCACAAGACTGGAGAGGATTCCATAAATTATTCTGCTGCAATCTTGGACGCAGATGATTGGTTAGGCAAGATTGTGGAAAAGCTAAGAGAGCTTGGCATTATGGAGAATACGTTGATTTATGTCACCACGGACCACGGCTTTGACGAGTTCGGTTATTATCATGCCAATGCTCCCTATGGTTTTCTGGCGAGCAATGATCCATTGGTAATCAGGAATGCAGACCGACGAGATTTGGCAGCGACGATACTCGACCGCTATGGGATTACCCGGGAGGCAATAGACGGTGTTCCGGCGTTAGATGGGAATTCGTTATACAGTTCGACGCCTTTTGATTGCGTACCCGAAGGGGAAACCTATCTGGACTACCCAGACGCGCCTGCTTGCTGCTCCGGTCTCTCTTTAATTAACCTGGATAAACGCTTTGGGCACAATTGCATTCCTGCCACCGGCGGGACTGGCAACTCAACTGGGTACTGCACAGCCTGTGGGAATGGGACCTGCGGTCAAAATGAGAGCTGGTGTAATTGCCCGGCAGATTGCCCGCAGTACTTAAATTCTGTCATTTCTCCTTTGCTCAACAACCGTTCTTTTGGAAAATAAACGTCTGCATACTGAATGCCCGGATCGCGCGGTATACTTCGGGGATTATCTATACTGGTAACGGAGATGTGAAGTATGACCATTTTCAAGTGGACTGTTTTTATTGTAATGAGTTTAATCCTGGCATTGATACTGGTTGGTTCGATTACTGTTGTACAGAGCAAGGGGAATCTGGCTCCAGCGGGATGCAGTGATTCAGATGGGGGGCAGAAACTATACCGTCAAGGAGCGGTCGATGATTTACTGGGGTCTACTTATCAAGATAGCTGCGCCAACAACACAGATTTGATTGAATATTCTTGCGATCCTGATGGGGAGGTTCAGATGGAGCAGGTGGCATGCCCGAACGGCTGCCAGGATGGAGCCTGTCAAGGCCCGAACGTTATCGTTGTTGGGTGGGATGGGACTCAGATAGATCATCTAAGGCAGTGCTACAACAAAGAGTTGCCCGAATGTGCAAATGGTTTACCCAACCTGGAGGCGCTCTCTGGCGGCGCTATTTTCGACCTCACCGTTTCCAGTGGAGGGACCAATACCAAACCCGGTTGGGGGCAAATCCTTAGTGGCTACAATGCGGAAGTCATGCGGGTTTTTGACAACCTGGATTACCACCCAATCCCTGAAGGGTATTCAATATTTGAGAAATTTGAGGATTATTTCGGCCAGGATGAGGCCACTACCATGTTCATCTCGGGGAAGCACATCCAGACCGGCGGAGCTTGCATCGGTGAACTAACTGTAGATATCCACGGTAACCCTTTGATTGAAGAATATGGTCAACCCTGGTGCCTGATCAAGGACAATCTGGACTACTTTGAGATTAATCTGCATGAGAATGTTAACGTGGGTAACCGCGCGCTAACGCTTTTAGAGACCCACCAGAATGACCTTTTCTTTGCCCTTTTCCTTTTCATGGAACCCGATTTCACCGGCCACAACGCAGGTGAAAATTCTGAGGACTATTCAGCGATGTTGATCGATGGTGATGTATGGCTCGGGAGGATCGTTGAAAAACTGCAAGTGTTAGGGATTTATGACAACACGGTCATCTACGTGACCACTGATCATGGGTTTGGTGAATCTTTACGCCATGCCAATGCACCGTTTGGATTTGTAGCCAGTAATGATCCGGGCATCCAACGCAGTGGTGATCGCAAAGATTTAGCGCCAACCATTCTCGAGCGGCTCAACATTAGCCGAGGTGCACTTGGTTCTGCCCCGCCGGTGGACGGGTTTTCGCTTTATTCGCCCGTACCCTATGCCTGTGTTCCAGAAGGTGAAGCCTACCTGGATTATGCTGGAGCACCGGCGTGCTGTACCGGGCTTGATGTGATCGGCCTGGACCGCATCCGCAGCGGTCGTTGTATCGCTCCCAGCGGGGGGGTGGGTAATGACTCTGGATACTGTACTAACTGCGGGGACGGGGTTTGCAGCCGGAATGAAAACTTGTGTAACTGTCCCCAGGACTGCCCAATTCTGAGCACGAGTTTGATCCCAATCTTTCAAAATAATTCATCAAAGTAGGACTATTTGTACCGGCGATATTACCTGCTGATTGTCTTGTTTCTGATTGCCGCAACAGGAAGAGCAGACGCAAAATTTTCTTCCATACAGCTGGCGGTCCCAACCGATTCGTGTAGTGACTCGGATAGTGGACTGAAATTCTACCGTCAGGGCACGGTGATAGATGCACAGGATACTTCCTTTCAAGATGCTTGCATCTCTCCAGAGACTCTGGTCGAATATACCTGTGATTCGGTCGGCAGCGCAGCATTAGTTGAGCAAGACTGCCCAAATGGCTGCCAACATGGGGCGTGTGTTGGGTCGAATGTGATTGTCATTGGCTGGGATGCTGCTCAGCGGGATCACTTGCTGGAGTGCTTCAACAAGGAATCGCCGGAGTGCCTCGATGGATTACCGAACCTGGCTTCTCTTTCTGGGGGCGTGATTTACGATAGTATTACATCAAGTGGCACCTCACAAACCAAACCCGGCTGGGCGCAGATCTTCAGCGGCTACAATGCTGAAACGATGAGGGTGTACTCCAATACCGATTTCCATCCCATTCCATATGGTTTCACAGTGTTTGAAAAGGCTGAGGACTATTTTGGGGCGGACAACCTGGTTACCTTGTTCCTCTCCGGAAAGGATACCGAAACGGGTGGGGAGTGTAGTCGTTACACACCGTTAGGTACCCTGGAGATTGAAAATTTTCAAGAAGGCTATCCTTGGTGTTTCACGAAAGACTCTCTCGATCATTTTGAGAGCAAGAAATCCGATAATCAATTTATAGCCAATAAGGCGATGAGTTTGTTAGAAAACTACCGGAACGATCTGATCCTGGCAACCTTCATCTTTTGGGATCCGGACGCGGCTGGGCACCTGTATGGGGAAAACTCTCCCGAATATTCGCTATCTTTGGTCAATTTGGACACCTGGCTGGGGCTGATTGTTGGAAAATTAGATCAACTTGACATCCTCGACCAGACAATGATCTATGTGATATCGGATCACGGATTTGGGGAGGATTCCAATCGCCACGTAAACGCGCCTTATGGTTTCCTGGCGAGTAATGATCCATCGATCTCACGGAGTGGCGATCGCAAGGATTTCGCTCCCACCCTCCTGGAAGGTCTCGGGATAAGCCGGGAAGCAATCGGAGCCGCACCTGCAGTTGAAGGATTTTCCCTCTATTCACCTGTCCCATTCAGCTGTGTCTCGGAAGGCGGTGCATTCATCGATTATCCAGGTGCCCCGGCCTGCTGCACTGGCCTCGATCTCATCAGTTTTGAAGCCATGAAGAATGGGAAGTGTATCGAACCGAGTGGGGCAGCAGGGAACCTTTCCGGATATTGCACACAATGCGGAGATGGGATCTGCAGCACCAATGAAAATATCTGCAATTGCCGATCCGATTGCCCCCTTCAGAAGATCCATCTCACGCCAGTCTTTAATCCATTCTCGGTCCGTTGATTTTGGACGGATGTATTGAAAGACTTGGGAAGATTGACACGGCCTGGTTACGTGATCGTTTCAAGAATGGTAAATAGCTGATTGCCAAGCAAGGGAACACACTATGATTAAGTTAGCGGATGAAATCACGCTACGAGTTGCGCCAAATCAAGCCCATGAGCCAGGTGATTACCACAATAGGCGATCAAACGGCTGACATTCAGAGCAGACTGATGGCGTTTGTAGCCGCGCATGGAACGATAGCGCTCCTTGATCCACCACCCAATGGCGCGTTCGCTGGCGTTGTTGGTGCCATCCAAGATGGCTTCGCCCTTGGCATTCTTCCAGGTGCGATAGAAGGTCAAGCGCGGCCACAGGTTCCAACGGTCCAGGAACAGGTTGCGTAGGCGATAGGCAAGACTAGCCGATTGACCCGGGCGCGGTGCGGGTGCAGCTGCGTAGCGCAGGAAGAGGGTTTCGAGTTGGGGCTGTTGCTCTGGCAGACGGCTGCGCATGAGTTCCGCTAATTGGTGCAGATCCGCCAAAGCTTGTTGCGGCTCAATCCCTAGTTCCAGCAGAGAGCGATCCGCTCCAGCCTGGATCTGCTGGCTCAGGTTCTCGATGAGAGCTTCCGTATTGCGGACGACGTGGCTCTTGCATACCTGCTGGAACAAGCCCTGCTCATCGGCAACGGTCTTGAAAGCATCCGCATCATCTGTGACCAGGATGCGGGCATCCACGCTCTGGGCAATGGGAGCCACCCATGCTTTCAGGATTTCGGCATCTTCACCAGACAGGTGATCGATGGTCAGCACCAAACCGCTGATGGCATCCACCGTAATCCCGATCGGCAACCATTTGCCTTTGCATTTCACACTGGTCACATCCGCTCCCAGGGCTCGGGTGCGATAGCCTTCCAGGAAATGCTCGCATTTCATCCCGGGAACCCGTTCCGCTGTGCTCTGCACCGCCCGATACACTGTCGCTTTGCACATCCAGACCCCTAAGGCGCTCAGCACCAACGCTACCGCTCCATAACTCAACCCCAACACGTACAACATCACGCCGATCCCCTTCACCCGCTGCGAGAACTGCCCGGCTAACACCCCTTGTGGATAGACCCGGAAGGTGCGCTGACAACGCAAGCACTCATAACGGCGGGCTATCACCTGGTCGTATTGCATATCCCGCACGTTTTTCGGCACTTCCTGGCGCAACCGGAAGTATTTCCCCTTGCACTTCGCATTGGCACACTGCTCCGGCTCAAGAAATTGCTCCGGTTCAACCACTGGTAATTGCAGACTGAGGCGCATATAATTGGTCTACCGTTTCTTTTAGGTTTGTTTCCGGGATGATAGGTAAGATCGTCCCGGAAACGCTATTAAACCCCACTTTTACCAGTTTTGAAACAGTCACCTGGTTACATTATTATTGACAACAAGGTGATGAAAAGAGTATACTACTCCCGGGACTTGAAAGTTTGTCATCTTTAACGCCTTACAAGTGGAAGTTAAGCGAGTTTTTTGGGATATTAATTGGTTACCAGCGCTACCCGCCAACATGCCTGATAAAAAGGAGACGCCGACAAATCATAATCGTCCTTCGTCCAGCCTTCAGAACCTTGGGGGGAAAGCCCACGGCGGGAGGTCGGCAGAATATGATTTGCTTTCCCCCTCTTCCATTTCTACTTATTTTATCTGATGCAAGCAACCGCGCTAACTGAACGAAATCGATTAAACTCTATTCAGAAAGGAGGTGAAGTCTGAGACTAAAATCCAAAGGAATAACGACACATCCAACATCTAATTTTTTTATCTACAATTTGAGGAGAGAAATATGTTTAAGAAATCGACTATTCTTTTTTCAGTCTTAGTTCTACTAAGCCTGATACTGGCGGCCTGCGCACCAGCAGCAACGCCTACCGCAGCCCCACAAGAAACGGCTGCTCCCGAGGCGACTGAGCCTCCTGTAGAAGCTGGCGGTAAGGTGGGCGTAGTACTCCCGACGAAGGAAGAGCCGAGATGGCTGCAGGACGAAGCCCGTTTCAAGGAAGCGTTTGAAGCGGCTGGATATGAAGTCCAGATTCTGTTCAGCGACGGCGATTCCGCCAAGGAGCGGACCAACGTTGAAACGCTGATCTCCCAAGGCGTCTCAGTGATTGTGATCTGCCCGCATGATGGCACGGCTGCTGCTGCGGCTGCCCAAGAGGCCCGGGATGCAGGGATCAAGGTGATCTCTTACGACCGACTGATCCGGGAAACCGAGGCAGTTGATTACTATGTGACCTTTGACAGCCTTGCGGTGGGCGCAGCCCAGGCGCAGTACCTGGTTGACAAGGCCACCGGCACGGGCCAGCCGCTGTACCTGTATGCTGGGGCAGCGACCGACAACAATGCCTTCCTGTTCTTCGAAGGCGCCTGGAATGTGCTGCAGCCGAAGATCGTTGACGGCACCTTCGTGATCAAGAACTCCAGCGAAGCGGTTGGCCTGCAGGACAAGGCCACCCTGACGCGCGACGAGATGGCGGCCATCATCGGCCAGGTCTCCACCAACTGGGATTTTGATGTAGCCAAGAACCTGGCGGAAGCCAATCTGACGGCGGCTGCTGCTGCCGATAAGGGCAATGTGTTCATCCTGGCCCCGAACGACGGCACGGCACGTGCCATTGCGGATGCCTTTGCGGCAGACGCGGATGTCACCAGCTTTGTGGTCACCGGACAGGATGCAGAGATCGCCTCCGTCCAGTACATCATCGACGGGAAACAGTCGATGACCGTGCTGAAGGATGTGCGCACACTGGTTGCGGACGCCATTGCCGCCGCTGTGGCATTCCTGGAAGGTGGGACGCCTGAGCAGACCACCACCTATAACAACGGTGTGATCGATGTGCCGGCCAAGCCGTCCGTCGTGGTTACAGTTGACCAGGCCAATGTTGTGGAAGCCGTGATCGACTCGGGTTACTGGCCCGCCAGCGAATTCACTGGTCTTGACACCATTGGCGCAGAGCCTGCGCCAGAAGTTGGTGGTAAGGTGGGCGTAGTACTCCCGACGAAGGAAGAGCCGAGATGGCTGCAGGACGAAGCCCGTTTCAAGGAAGCGTTTGAAGCGGCTGGATATGAAGTCCAGATTCTGTTCAGCGACGGCGATTCCGCCAAGGAGCGGACCAACGTTGAAACGCTGATCTCCCAAGGCGTCTCAGTGATTGTGATCTGCCCGCATGATGGCACGGCTGCTGCTGCGGCTGCCCAAGAGGCCCGGGATGCAGGGATCAAGGTGATCTCTTACGACCGACTGATCCGGGAAACCGAGGCAGTTGATTACTATGTGACCTTTGACAGCCTTGCGGTGGGCGCAGCCCAGGCGCAGTACCTGGTTGACAAGGCCACCGGCACGGGCCAGCCGCTGTACCTGTATGCTGGGGCAGCGACCGACAACAATGCCTTCCTGTTCTTCGAAGGCGCCTGGAATGTGCTGCAGCCGAAGATCGTTGACGGCACCTTCGTGATCAAGAACTCCAGCGAAGCGGTTGGCCTGCAGGACAAGGCCACCCTGACGCGCGATGAGATGGCGGCCATCATCGGCCAGGTCTCTACCAACTGGGATTTTGATGTAGCCAAGAACCTGGCGGAAGCCAATCTGACGGCTGCTGCTGCTGCCGATAAGGGCAATGTGTTCGTCCTGGCCCCGAACGACGGCACGGCACGTGCCATTGCGGATGTCTTTGCGGCAGACGCGGATGTCACCAGCTTTGTGGTCACCGGACAGGATGCAGAGATCGCTTCCGTCCAGTACATCATCGACGGGAAACAGTCGATGACCGTGCTGAAGGATGTGCGCACACTGGTTGCGGACGCCATTGCCGCCGCTGTGGCATTCCTGGAAGGTGGGACGCCTGAGCAGACCACCACCTATAACAACGGTGTGATCGATGTGCCGGCCAAGCCGTCCGTCGTGGTTACAGTTGACCAGGCCAATGTTGTGGAAGCCGTGATCGACTCGGGTTACTGGCCCGCCAGCGAATTCACTGGTCTGCCATAACCAATAGTTGTTAGGATCAACAGGAATAGTGATGGCCTGGTCTATCACTATTCCTGTAGTATTTATTACCTGTGCACTTTGACAGACGGAAATGATGGTCAAGCCGGATTGGTTTGACCGTTTTCGTAATCAGGAACTATAAACCGCGGTCCGGTTGAGTTTTTATCAAATCTTGGTTGGAGGAGAACACAATGGAATCAAAGGCAGAATCTGCCCCCGTTGTGGAAATGCGCAACATTAAGAAGAGTTTTGCAGCAGTCCAGGCACTGCGGGGGATAGACCTGGTTTTGCACCACAATGAAGTTATGGGGTTGATGGGTGACAACGCTGCTGGCAAATCAACCCTGATGAAAGTTCTCAGTGGGGCGTATATTCCTGATGAAGGCGAGATCCTCCTCGAAGGTGAGAAGGTTCATCTTACCGATCCAATGCATGCACGCCGCATGGGGATCGAGATGGTGTATCAGGACCTGGCGCTTGCCAATAACCTGGATGTGACTGCCAACGTTTTTCTCGGACGTGAAGAGGTAGGCACGAATCTTGGCTCAATCGGTGTATTGAACAGCCATCATATGGAGCAAGAGACAAAACGCTTGCTGGATCGGCTTAAGATTGACATCCCCTCCGTGCGCTTGTTGGTGGAGAGGCTGTCTGGTGGCCAGCGCCAGGCAGTGGCGATTGCCCGCGCCACGGCTTTCAACTCCAGGGTCACCATCATGGACGAGCCCACGGCCGCCTTGAGCGTGGCGGCTATTTCCAAGGTGCTCGATTTGGTGCGAGAGCTCAAGGCGCAGGGCGCTTCGATCATCATCATCAGCCATCGCCTGGAAGATGTATACCAGGTGAGCGACCGGATCATGGTGCTTCGTCAAGGACGCAAGGTCTGCGACCGTCCCGTCACAGGCGACATTCACGAGTTCCGCGAGCAGGTGGTTGCCTACATGATTGGCGCTCGCGACGACTTTGCCCAAAAAGTAGTATCGTGATTTGTGAGGAGAGGCTCAAAATGACTTTCATCAAGGATGTACAAAAATTATTCCGAGAGAATATCCGTGAATTCGGAATTTATATTGCCTTCCTCGCTATTATTTTGTTTTTCACCATCTCGACGAAAGGCCTCTTTCTTTCACCAAGAAACATTGGTAATCTAGTCAATGCTACCAGCTATATTGCAGTATTGGCGGTCGGTATGACCCTGGTGATTGTGATCCGGCATATCGATCTGTCCGTCGGTTTTCTCGCCGGCTTCCTCGGAGCCATTGCCGCAATCGCATTGAAATTCTGGAACCTGCCTGTGTATCTGACCATACCGCTTGTCCTGGGGTTAGGTATTATCGCCGGGCTGATCACGGGTTTTTTGGTGGCGCAGCTAAAAATACCCGCCTTTGTGGCCACGCTTGCCGGTGCATTGATTTATCGGGGACTCTTACAAACGGTAACCGCGGGTACGGGCACGATCATCATTGCTGATGAATTTTTTAACGCGATTGGCAACGGATTCATCCCCAAACTTCCCGACATTGGGATTTTGTCTGATTTTAACAAATCAACCCTTCTCCTCGGAATCATCGCCATTATCCTGTATGTCAGGGGCGAGATTGTAAACCGTAGAAAGACGCAAGCTTACAACTTTGAAGTATTACCAATGAGCTTGTTCATCCTGAAGTTGGTTGTCATATCGGTTTTGATTGGCGCCATCAGCTGGATGCTGGCTAGCTACCAGGGGCTTACCTGGGCTGCGGTTGTCTTATTGGTTGTGGTTATCATCTATTCTTTCATCACAACCAAGACGAATCTCGGTAGACACGTCTACGCTGTCGGTGGAAATCCAGAGGCGGCTGAGCTGAGCGGTATCAGTGTAAAGCGGATTACCTACATTGTTTTTGCTTCGATGGGCATGCTTACCGCCGTGTCGGGTATCCTGTATGCATCCTGGTTGCGCTCTGCTACCACTGTTGCCGGAACCCTATTTGAATTGGATGCCATCGCTGCGGCTTTTGTCGGTGGTGTGGCAGTAGCCGGTGGTGTGGGCAAGGTTACCGGCTCGATTATCGGTGCGTTGGTGATGGCGTCATTGACCAACGGTATGAATTTAATGGGTATCGACATATCCCTCCAGTACATCGTCAGGGGTTTGGTGCTCGCAGCTGCGGTTATTTTTGATGTTACAACTCGGAATAGAGGAAAATAATCACGTAGGTACTATAATAGTTGTCCCTTGGCTGCCGCATTAAAGGGCTGAGCGAGATTCTCAGTAAGCTATATCAATACTAATAAATGAAAAAAGACTTCCGGGCTGGAGTGAAGTGAACCCTTATGGGTTGACAAAAAAAGAAAGCACTTTGGTGGCTAAGAAACTAACAGGGCAGACACCTTCTTTCAAAGGGTGTCTGTCTTGTTTTCAATTGTATCCTTTCGTAGTTGTAAAAGTGAATATATTCCTCCACGACTTGTTTGGCCTCCTCAAAAGTTGGTGTTTTGATTTGACGCAGAGCTTCTTCTTTCAGGTGCCCGAAGAAGTTCTCCATGGGAGCATTGTCCCAACAATTGGCGCGTCTTGACATGGACGGGGTGATGTTGTATTGTTGGGTCAGGACATGATACGCCTGCGAAGTGTATTGATGCCCTTGGTCACTGTGGAGGATCAGTCCATCAGTGACCACTTCTTTTTGATGGGCCAGCTTGAGGGTTCGGGTGACCAGAGCTATCGAAGGCGATGGGCTCATCAGGTGGGCGACGATAAAGCCGTCATACAGGTCTTTGATGGTGGAAAGGTACGCCCAGCCCTGTTGAGTGGCCACATAGGTGATGTCTGTCACCCACTTCTGGTTGGGACGAGTGGCTCGAAAATCCCGGCTGAGTACGTTCTCGTAGTGGTGATAGGTCTCCAACTGGCTCATTTTGCGATACAGCTTGCGCCTGCGAGCCACAGAATGGATGCCCAAGCGGTTCATCAGGCGTAGAACTGCCTTGTGATTGATCACCAGCCCTCGTTTCTGCCGTAACCAGAGCTCGATCCGCCGGTAGCCGTAGGTTCGTTTGGACGCTTCGTAGGCTTCCACAACCTGGTTCAAGCGCTCCTGGTCCGGATCTGTCCGGTCCATGCGTTTCCGCCAGGCATAATAAGCAGCTCGCGAGATCCCGAAGAAACGACACATCTCATTCACGGCGTAGGTTCCTCGGTAGTGCTCAATGACCCGATATTGCGCCTCGCGAGCATAGCTTTGCGCAACTCGGAATGGAATTTTTTTAGCAGCGCATTCTCCCTTTCCAACTGAGCTATGCGCTTCTCTTCCGAGTACCCTTTGGGAGGTCGTCCGCTCCCTTTCTTCGTCAAGCCTGCCTCGCCTTCGTGTCTATATTGACGGACCCAAATTTTGATCCGGCTAGCTTTCCGCAGCCCGAGGCGAGCAGCCACTTCAGCATAGGTGAGACCCTCTTCTTCATGCAGGCCTATTGCTAGTAACTTGATCTCCAAACTGTAATGCGTCATTCCCTTGGTTCCAGACATTTAAAAGCACCTCCTGCTACTATTTTCGCATGAGGTGCTTTCTTTTTGTGTCTTCTTTTTGGGGTTCAGTTCAGAGACGGAGGTCTTTTTGCTCGGATGCTAAATCTTCCTATCCTGAATTTAAATTACTCGGTATATCTAAGAGAAATGAGTTGAAAGCCGGGTCTAATTGGCGGTTGACCGTACCAGGAAGGGGATGCAGGATAATCTCCCCGGTGACGCTGATCACGCCTGACTTCAGATGGCCAGCGGTAACATGAAAATTCTCATCTGAGAGCGTGGCGTGCAGGTGCAGCCAGATTTCGCCTTCCTTGAGCGAGATATTTCCCATCAGGCTGGTTAGTTCCTGGTCGGTAGTGATTTGGCGCCAGGAGTATTCTTTGCGATCACGGTGGAAGTAACCTAATTCGGCTTGCATAACTGCACCGATGCCGTTAATCCAGCCAGCGGTGATCCCTTGCTGCTGGCAAAACGCTCTCAGTGAGGTGTGGATCTCCTCACCGCGCTCCAGGCGGACAATGTAAGTATCATCGATCTGCGTGAATTGCATGTTTTTCTCCGTTGGGCTTATCTTCATTAAAATAACTGATATAAACTACTCAATCAATTGCTTAACAGTGTTGACGATAGTTTCCACGTCCGGCAGGTATACTTGTTCGAGGGAGGCAGCGCAGGGTACCGGTGTATCCGGAGCAGCGATGCGGGTGACTGGCGCGTCCAGATAATAGAATGCCTCCTGAGCCAACCTGGCAGCGACTTCTGCGCCCCAACCAGCAGTCAGGTTATCCTCTTCGACAATCAACACTCGGCTGGTCTTTCTTGCAAATTCAACCATTGTGCCTATATCGAGAGGTGCCAGGCAGCGCACATCGATCACCTCTGCTGAAATGCCTTCTTCCGCCAGCCGGTCAGCTGCTTGGAGAGAGCGGTAAACCATCAGCATATTGGCCAAGATACTGATATCTGTTCCTTCTCGCCGGATTGCTACGCTGCCCAGAGGAATGGTAAAAGCCTCCTCAGGTACTTCCATGATGGGATCGAGCGAAGTCTTCTCCTTGCGCCCACCTTTACCCCCGTAGAGCAACTTGTGCTCCAGGAATACTACCGGATTATTGTCCCAGATCGAAGCCAATAATAGACCTTTGGCATCGTAAGGATTGGAGGGGCAGACTACCTTCAAGCCGGGGGTATGCATGAAGTAGGTCTCGGTGGATTGAGCATGTTGTGCACCGCGGGATGTGGCTCCGACCGGCAGGCGCAGTACGAGGGGCACCTGGTATGTGCCATTGCTCATATAATGCAGCTTGGCGGCCTGGTTGATCACCGGGTCCATAGCGCAAAAGACGAAGTCACCGTATTGCATCTCAGCAATCGGCCTCATTCCGGTGAGGGCTGCACCCACCGCAGCTCCAATAATTGCGATCTCTGAAATAGGCGTGTCCATCACGCGTTCATGTCCGAAGGTTTCCGAAAGCCCCAGGGTGACTGTGAAACCGCCGCCAAATCCGCCCTGGATTCCGACATCCTCGCCTAAGATGAATACGGATGGATCCTGGTGCATGGCGAGGCGCATCGCATCTCGCAGGGCTTCTGCCATGGTCATCGTTTGGTTACTCACAGGGGTTCAATCCTTCCCAAATAGGTTTCAGTCATCAGCAAAAACATTCTGGTAAGTCGTTGCAGGGTCTGGATCTGGGGAATCCTGGGCAAACTGGATGGCAGCTTCGACTTCGACCTGGATCTCCCGATTGATTGATTCAAGCGCTTCAGTAGTTTGGTTATAGATTTCAATCAGGGTATTGTGTAAGCGGATGATCGGGTCTCGTTTGCGCCATTCCTCGACCTCCTGTTTGCTGCGATATCCGCCCGGATCGCCACGGGAGTGGCCCATAAATCGAAAGGTCTTATACTCGAGCAGGGTTGGACCTGCGCCAGAGCGGGCGTGGGCGATAGCTTGAGAGGCAGAGTTGTAGACAGCGATGGCATCCATGCCATCCACAACCAGTCCCGGAAAACCATACGCTTGAGCGCGTAGGGCGATATCCGAAATGCGCATAGCCAGTGATGTATGAGTAGAGGCAGCGTACTGATTGTTCTCACAGACGAATATTACTGGTGCATCCTTGACCGCCGCCAGATTAAGGCCCTCGTGGAACGCGCCGGTATTGCTGGCACCGTCCCCGAAGAAGCTCACCGCTACGCAGTCCAAACCGCGTAGTTTGAATCCCAGCGCTGCACCAACCGCCATCGGAATATTAGAGCCGACCACGGCGCTGGATGGGGGAAAGCCAACGGTCGAGTCCACCAGGTGCATCTGCCCGCCTTTGCCGCCGGCACACCCTGTGGCTTTCCCCCACAGTTCGGCGGCAATGCCTTCTAAAGGAACGCCCTTAGCGATGGCATGACCAACCGGACGATGGGTGCTGAAGACCACATCCTCCAGGCGCAGAGCCATACAGACGCTTGCGGCAATGGCCTCTTGACCCTGGTATTGATGTAAGGTGCCGGGTACCAACCCCTGCAAGAACATCTGGTATAGGCGATCTTCAAACCGTCGAATACGCACCATTCGGCGATAGATCTCCAGTACAACCTCGATTGGAACAGCCGGTTCTAGGTTCAATCAACCTCCTCTTTAGGCGCTTCAAACACCAGGGTGAACGGATTTTCGAGCAGGTTTCGAAGCTCTTGCATGAATGCTGCGGCATGCACACCATCCACAGCACGATGATCGACTGACAGGTTAACGGTCAACGTCCATCGTGGCACGACCTGATCTTCCCGAACAACAGCTTTCTGGAGGACGGCACCGAGCGTCAAGAGCGCTGCCTGAGGCGGGTTGATCACTCCCAGAAAGCTGTCCAGCCCGTACATCCCCAGATTGGACACTGTGAAAGTGCCTCCGTCCAGGTCTTTTGCGGTCAGAGTCCCCATCTGGGCTTTTTCTTTGAGTTTTTTCGTTTGGGCAGCGATAGTGAATAAATTTTTTTGATCTACATTATGTAGCACTGGTACGATCATACCGTCTGCTAAACCGATAACCAGACCGAGGTTGATCTGCCCATAGACCAGGATTTCTTCACCCGAATAGCTGGCGTTCAGGCGGGGAACTTTTTGTAATGCCTTGGCGGTTGCTCGTAAAACCAGGTCATTGATGGTGGGAGCGTTCCATCCGTGCTTTGCAGCCAATGTGGCTGCTTGTGATAGCATCTCACGCGCTGCACCCATATCTATGTCTATGGATGCGTAGAAATGGGGCGTGTGCGATTTGCTCCACTGCGTACGATGTGCAATGGCTTTACGTGCGTTGGATACTGGTATGCGCTGAACTTCTATGCCCGGAATGGATGTACTGATCTCGCTGAGCTGTCGAAGATCCAAAACTCTCTGCACATCGCGCTTCAAGATAGCTCCCTGCCGACCAGTCCCAGACAATGTAGCCAGGTCGAGATCGGCTTGGCGCGCCATACGCCTGGCCAATGGTGAGGCTAAAATTCTACTGGCTGGCTGATCCTCTTCAACCTGCTTCTGGTTCGAATCGATAGGTCGCCTTTCAAGCGCGGGAGAATTGGCGGGCAGGACCAAAGCAGGAGGCGGCGCATTCAATTCTTGCTGGGTGTCTGCCAGCAGGGCGACCGGTGAGCCAGGAGGCAGGCTTGTTCCAATTTCGATCAGTATACTGTGGAGATAACCGCTACGGAAGGCTTCGACTTCAACGGTAGCCTTATCGGTCGTGACAACAAAAAGCGGTGCACCAGCTTGCACGAATTGACCGGGTTTTACCAGCCATTCCTCGACAACCACATCGCCGCCAGTCGCACCCAGATTGGGGATAACGACATCAAAGATCAAATATTACCTCCTCGTGATTTACCTGCACTGCCGAACAAACGCATCCATTTTTCTACTTCTTGTTGTAAGGCCAGGCGGGCAGTGGCCTGCACATCCTCTGATAAGCCGGAGCCAATCACCAGATAGGGATTGAAATCTGCCAGTTGATCCTGCGCATGGATATTATGCTGAGCCTTGTTTACGGAAACCCCCCGTGGTGATTCATAATTTTCAGAAAATGGTACTGCCTGCAAGCAAGCCCTGCGTAATGCTTCGAAGTAAATCCGTTTCAAACGGCTGCCCAGATTAATCTTGCAAATACCCAGTTGAATAGCCGCTGCCAGGTCATCGGGATGGATCGAGCTGGCGCCGTGAAGCACTAGAGGGACAGGGATTTCCTGTTGGAGGATTGCCAGGTGATCGAGATCAAGGCGCAACTTGCGTCGTCCGTGAAGATGCGCTTGACCGGTGTTGACCGCGAAGGCATCCACACCAGTCCGCTCAACAAACTGGCGACCTGTCGCCGGATCGGTCAGTCGCAAGTCTTTTGGCAGAGTCGCCAGCTCACCTGCAACTCCAGCCAGGGGGGCAGCCTCGCCTTCAACAGCCACTCCTAATGAGTGCGCAGCGATGACGATTTGATAGACTTTCTCTGCCTGTACCTCTGTATCCAGTTGCTCGTCGCTGAACATAACCAAACCAAAGCCTCTGTTCAACGCTTCCAGGACGCGTTCAAAATGGGGGGACTCATTGAATATCAGGTTTACTGGCACCGACATGCGCTGACAAACTGCCAGGCCCATAGCAGCGTAAGCTTCAAGAGGAGCAGGCACTACCCGCTCTGGATGGTGCAGGTAAATCCCACTGAAGCCCAGCAATACCGGTGATTGGCAGGCTTCAGCGGCATCGGCGACGGCCAATAAGGAATCCAGATCCCAGCTTTCGAAATATCCGATGGCATAACCACTGCGCCTGGCTTTCGCCAGCAGGTCTTGCACGGGGGTGAGTGGCATAGTTTATTCCAGTAAATCTCCAGATGCCAGCCCAACTTGCCGACAGAATGCAGCCAAACTCATTTGGTGTCCATCCGACAACCTGAGCTGGTTCAGGTGCAATAGTCCATCGCCTGTGGCAACCTCCACGGTGTGCGGGTTGATCCGGATGATCTCGCCAGATAAGGAAAGTGGTTTTTGAAGTGTCGCCCGGGCGTGTAAGAAGAAGAGTCGCTCTCCACGGATGAGTGCGAAGCACTGCCCGGGTGTGATGATGATCCATCGGCGCAAGGTCTCCGCAGGGAGAGACCAATCCAGGTGGAAATCTTGTTCAGTTGTGGATGAATAATACGAGGCGCCTTTTTGCGGCTGAGGCGTGCGGGTAAGCGTGCCATTTTCGATATCGGACAGCAGCCGGCTGACAAGGTTCAGGCTGCGTTCCATGATGCGATCATAAAGGGATGATACGCTATCACTTCGGCGCGTCTGGCAGCGCACCTGGTAGAGCAGGTCACCAGTATCAATTCTAGGGTCCATGACGTGGACAGTGACGCCCGACCAGCGCTCGCCTTTTCGCAGGCACCAGAATACTGGGTGTTTGCCACGGTAGGCGGGTAGTAACGAAGCATGGAAATTAACTGACAACCGTCTTGGTACTCTTAATAGCTCTGAGTGAAAGATTTTTGGATAACCGATCGATAAGAACAAATCAGGTTCGAGCGCCCGCATTTGGGCAATAAATCCCGGCTGATTAGGATTGGCCGGCTCAAAAGAGGGGACGCCGTAAAAGGCAACAGCCTGTGGAAAACCGGGTAGTCCCTCCGGCACCGGATTGGTCGAGTCTCGTATGATAGATGGGACATCGACCAACCCAGCCAGATTGCAAGATGCATCCAACAATGCCTGGAAGTGGCAGTTGCTGAATTGGCTATTAGAATTACCGAAGAATATGACGCGCAGGGCCATTTTAACGATTATGAGTCCAGGCTATCGGTGGACACCAGTTGGGAAATTGATCTTCTTGAAGGAAGCCGCGCGCTCTTCCAAGGGGATTTCGACAGCCATGCGTTCAATACTGGAACCCAACTGAACCCCGTGACAGCCAGTGTGATCGAGCATGTACTGACCGTCTTCCGGGTTGGCCAGAGCCGCGCCGTGGGCAAGCAGGATTACATCAGGCTTGATGCGAGTGGCGATGTCGTAGTGGATCTGGGTGCGCTTTGCCATTTCATCAATCGTACTGCCTTCGAAGTAGCCTGTGGTGCCGCCGCGGGTGATACCGGCATGGAAGATGAATATGTCAGGACCCGCTCCTTCCATCATACGGACTGTGTCTTCCTCATTGAATGCATAGCCGATTGTCAACAAGTCCAGCTCTCGGGCGATATTCAACATGTTGATCTCGTGCTCATAGCCGAGCCCTGTTTTCTCAAGTGTTTTGCGGAATTCACCATCGAACCAGGCTACTGTGGGAAAATTATGCACCCCCGAAAAACCGATGTGCCGGACATCTTCCAGGAACAAGCGCATATCGCGCAGCACATCCACCCCGTTCAAGCCTGCAATGACCGGGACTTGCTTCACCTGCGGCAATACTTCACGCTTGCCGACTTGAAAGACCATCTCGTTTGCATCCGCCATTGGCAACATACCAGCCAACGACCCATAACCCTGCATGCGAAAATAGCCAGTGTTGTAAACACCAAGGATATCCACGCCGCCGCGCTCAATGAACTTGGCGGCAATACCGTTGCCGGCACCGGTCATAACCAGCGGTCGGCCACGCCTGATCTCGGCTCTAAGGCGCTCAAGGAATTGAGCGCGTGTATAGCGAATTGCCATAGGATTTACCTCCTTGAATGAATAGAACTAAGCTTGCACGTTGATTTCCACAAACTCATTCTGTGAATAATCGCGTCTTTATTGGGTTTCACCTCTTTAGATTACTGATCCTTGCGGATTAAACTAAACTATGGTTTGATAGGCCGCATGGCCAAAAAAGAACTTAAGAGCTGGAAGGAAGAACGTCGAAAACGCGCCTGGAAGTTATACCAAGCAGGTTGGGCGCAGAAACAAATCGGCGAAGCGTTGGGCGTCACCAAAGGAGCAGTGAGCCAATGGATCAAAGCGGGCAAGGAAGGAGGGGAAGCGGCGCTCAACTCGAAAAAGTCCAGCGGTTCTCCTCGCCGGTTGAGCACGGAAGAACGGCGGCGCATTCCAGGGCTATTAGAACGTGGGGCAGAGAGCTTCGGTTTTCGGGGCAATCTATGGACTTGTCCACGGGTAGCGCAGGTCATCGAACGCGAGTTGGGCGTGAAGTACCACCCTGCCCATGTGAGCCGCATTCTGAAAGAGCTGGGTTGGACACCCCAGAAGCCCATTCGACGAGCCAAACAGCGCAAGGAAGCTGAGATCCAGCGATGGAAAGCAGAGCGGTGGCCAGAGTTGAAAAAAAGGCAGCCCAAGAAGGACGAACGATCGTCTTCATAGACGAGTCGGGCTTCTATCTGCTGCCGATGGTGGTGCGCACCTATGCCCCTTGCGGTTGCACACCGATTTTGAAGGAGTATTTGTCCTATGACCATCTCTCGGTGATCGGCGCAGTGACGCCGCAAGGCAGGTTGTTTCTCAAAACGTATATGCATTCGATTACCAGCCGTGAAGTGGTCGCTTTTCTGGGACAGCTTCAGCGCTTGATCCCTGGCTTGCTGCTGGTGATTTGGGATGGCAGCCCAACTCATCGCTCACAGTTTCTTAGAGATTACCTGGCATCTGGAGCCACCCAGCGCCTTCATCTCGAAAGATTACCTGGATATGCTCCGGAACTCAACCCGACCGAGTGGGTCTGGAGCTATCTGAAACTGGCTGATCTGGCCAATATCGCATGTGACCACCTTCCTGAGCTGGATGCTCATTTGTATAAAGCTAAGAAACGATTGCAGCGTAAACCCAATTTGATCCAGGCGTTCATCCATGATGCAGGCTACGAAGTTTAGATTATTATGCAGAGATCAGTAGTTCTTTTTTTCGATCAATTCGATCAGCAACTGGACAGCCTCGACAGCAAACGCAGGATCTTCGATATGGGTGGGGCGTTCGAGCACCTGGATATTGGCTGGTAAATTGGCTTTGAGCTCACTGACGAAAGCTGCATCCGCATCGGGATCGTAAAAACCCATACCCTCGACCGCGTAGCTATCGTATCCTGCTGTCGGGATCAGGAAGATCGCATCTTTGTGGGTATGCTGCAGACGCCGGGCGACTTCACGCCCAACTTCAGCCATCTCAGTTTTAGACAGGCGCAAATCAGTAATCTGAGGGCTATGGCGGATCAAAGTACGATCACGATATTTCTCCGGTACCGTTTCAGGCTCGTTGTATACCAGGACTTCCAAGGCCCCTGGGCAGATTACCTGAGGTAGTCCCAGCTTGCCGGCGGTGGTCAGACGATCTGGCCCTCCCGCCAGCAGGGCATGGTACATTTCATTGGAAACCTCAATGATCGAATAATCGAGGACAGCCCCAATGATGCCTTCGCGCATCATCTGTTCCATGGCGCGCCCACCCGGTCCGATAGCATGAAAGACGATTGTTTCAAAACCAGCCGCTTCGAGCGCTTCGACAGCCCGCATTGCGCCTTGAGTGGTAATGCCAACTGTGGTCACAGCAACCAGTGGTTTCGTTCCGCGTTCCAGGCGAAGATTGACGTCTGCCATGCCGCATACTGCCCCGGCGGCGTTAGCCAGGATCATGCGGGTTACCGGATTCAATCCCAGGATATCGGTGACCGAGAACATCATGGTGATGTCTTTGATATCCACCCAGGGACCAACATTTCCGGAGGCCATTGTAGAAACCATCACTTTAGGGAAACCGTATGGCAGGGCACGCATGGTTTTGGTAGCAAGGGTAGTTCCCTGAGTACCACCCATCGAGACGATGCCATGGATTTTCCCTTCGGAAGCCAGGCGAGTGACAATATTTAGAGCTCCTTCTGCCATTACCGGGGCTGCGACATCTCGGGAGGGATGCTCAAGGATCTTCGTAAGGGGCATGCCGCCCGCATCTGCCACCTCCTGACGGGTGATATCAGCATGGGCCGCGGGTGTTCCAACCACGCCAACATCGATCACCAGCGCCTGATCGCCGAATGCTTCAATTTGCTCGCGCAAGTACTGGGCTTCTTTACCCTTTGTGTCCAGGGTGGCGAGGACAACGATGGTTTTTCCGCTCATAAATTCGCTCCTTATTCATCAGATTTCCATAATCTCAATCAAATGCGACCGAGAAAGTTAACCAGCAAGCTTCGTTCGCTCCGGATTTTATGAAGTCGCCTCAGGTAACTACAGATCGTAGCATAGCCCTTAATAGCCCTTAGATGGATTAAGCGCATCACAACAGCGTTCGCACACACCTTTAGACTGTCGTATTAAAGAGCTTAATACCCCAGACTACCGAGTGGGCAGGTACATCTATTAGATTATCCAACCAGATCGAGCCGGTTGATTGTCAGGTAGCCTATTTTGCAGTTTTAATGGACTTAGCCGCTTCAACTTGCTCACGCAGCCACGCAACCGACTTGATCACATTCTCCTCACCGTCACTCTCGATAGATAAAACGCCATCCCAGCCAGTCTCGTTCAGGTAGTGGATGCACTTGGCGATATTATCCGCGTTGACACCTCCGCCGATATGGACCACCGAAGCTGAAATGCCCGTGCTTTTGCCGCGTGCCGCCTCAGCCAGCTCTTTACTCACATCCTTTACATGGACATGGGTAACGTATTTTCGCACCGCTTTCAGGAATTCTAGTGGATCCTTACCAGAAATGAATGTATTTCCGGTGTCGAAGTTGATCTGCATGTACTCTGATTCGAAATGCTCCACAATGTCCAGTAGATATTCTGGATTGGTCGTGAATGGGCCATGCGGTTCGACATTGATCACCACTTTATGGTTTTCAGCCACCGATAGGCATTGGGAGAGGTGATATTTGATAATGTCGAGTTGTTCTTTGTCCGGAACACCTTCCAGTTTGTACTTTCCATCTGTGGTGTCCACGTAGGGAACGCCGAGGTGGCTGCAGTAGAGTAGACCGCGTCGAATAAAATCGATGCATTCCCAGCGGTTGATTGGAAAGGATACGTCAAGTTGGGAGACTTTCAGGCTGTGCTTATCCAATTTCTTACGCAGGTCGAGTGGATCGCTATCGAGCGGGATGAATGGCGCAAATCCCAGACCGGTGAAGAATTCCGTCCCCCCTACCGCCTCCAGCTCGCAGTACTCGATCCCTTGCTTTGCAATGATCTCAAAGCAATATTCAACTGGCTTGTCTAAATGGCGCCAGTTGTCGGTATTGATACCGATTTTGATCATGGTTTGCTCCTTTCTTTTGTCTTGGATTGAACGGTTGAAAACAACCTGACCGGCAAAATTGGCCGATCTGGTTAAACACTTATTCGTTGCTCGTCAGTATGCTTACCGCGGTCTGTTGATCGGTGACGAGCACGTTTATGAGATTGCCGCGCAGTGCGCCGAGAATGGCGGATAGTTTGGCTGCGCCTCCAGCAACTCCTATGACAATATTAATGGCATGTATCTCCTCCAGGCTAAGACCGATCACCCGGTCATCCAGATCTGAAGCGATCTGCTGCCCGTATTTGTTGAAATAGCGCAGGTTGATATCTCCAACTGCGCCACGCTGCTGTAATGCTTGCAGCTCGGACCAGTGCACAATCTGCCCGGCGCGCATCAAGATCAAATCTTGGCGAGGCGCTCCAATGCCCATCACTGCCAGATTAGCTGACCGAGCCTGCTCGAGTGACCGGTGTACGAAAGGATCTGCAAGGATGGCATTGCGCGCGGCAGGTGTTCCGGCAACTGCTGGAGCAGGCAGGAGTACGGCTGTGCCTCCCAGGGCTTGCGCCAGACGGCGGGTTAGGTCGGCAGCATGCACCTCGTGACCAGGATCACCTAAACCACCGAGTCCCTGGATTACAGAGAGACCTGGGAAGTTTGGGCGAAAAGGGTTCGCCGAAAAAGTGTTGACCATCCCAAGTAATGAACCACCCCAGGAGATCACGATTAAATCCTGGGGTTGGAGAATGCGCAGGAGATATTGTGCCGCAGCCGCCCCTACATCTCTAGCAACAGCTTGCTGATCTTCAAAAGCAGCGGATTCCACGACCAAGGCTTCGCGTAATCCATAGCATTTTGCGAGGTCCCTTTCCAGACTATCGAAAGCGCCTGTAATAGGGTGGATCGTGATCTGAACGATGCCGTCCGCCTTTGCCTGGCTGAGCAGTCGCTGAACTTTCTGGCGAGAAAGCCGCAACTGGCTGGCGATTTGATTCTGGGTCAGTTCTTGCTCGTAATACAAGCGGGCGACTTTGACCAACAGGCGGTTGTGGTCAAGGTTCATTGCGAACAACCTTGATGAGCAAATGCCCATTCTTATGCATATGCCCATTCTAGCATTAAAAATGAGATACGTCAATCCGGTCGATGATGCTGTAGATACCCTGAACAGATTAAGTTGTTGATATCTGTGTGACTGCACCGTGGTTGGCAGCAGATGCGCGGATGGCATCGTACAGGCGAGCCATCCGCAATCCAACTTCTGGCGGGCAGGGATTCTGGATCATCCCGTAGCGCACATCAAGGAACTGCTCCCAGACTCCCAAAGAGGCGGGTAAGTGGAGGGTTTGCATGCGCTTGCGACCGTAGCGTTGGATTTGCAATCGCTCGCCCCAAATTCCGGTGCGCAGGATGGCATTGGAGTAGAAAGCACGAATATCAGAAGCACACGTGGGGATAAATTCACCAGAGGCGTGTAAGGTTACCAGCGCTCCAGAGATCAGGCGTCCAATGACCACACCCATCGTCTCAACTGGGCGACCGCAGTCATCAAGCCATGCAGAGACTTCGGTGAAATCCTGCCCGGCCAGGTCCACCACGGTGTTGAGCATATGGGCGCCGGTGTCGAAAAGAAAACCGCCGCCAGAAAGTTCGGGGGTTTGCCGCCAGGTCCCAGCAGAGGGCACCCCAATTTTGCCAGACGGTGGCACTGATCGATTGCAGCTTGCCCAGCTCGCCGGATTGAGCCAGTTGGACGGATGTGCGTATCTGCGGAGAAAGGCTGCCTGGGAAAGCGACAACAAGCAGGCACCCGGTGCTATCGCGAATTTCGATCAAGTGATTTGCTTCGCGTGCGTTCATCACCATGGGTTTCTCTAATAAAACATCCAGCCCGGCCTTCATGCAGGCAATAGTCTGGTCGTGGTGATATGCATGGGGGGTAATAATAAAGGCGGCATCCAGCTGATCGCAATAGACCTCGAGCAATTTATCCAAATCTGGCTCGTTAGGCGGAGGATCGATGCCGATCTCACTGAACAGTTTTCCAGCGACAGTATAGGCTGCCTGGGATGGCTCACAGACAACTAAAATATCTGTGGTTTCATGCTGCTGGAGCATCTGGCGGATATGGTATTGGGCCATCAGTCCAGTCCCAATGATGGCAACTCTCGTTTTATCAGGCATACTCGAAGGATTCCTTTCCTGAAGCGATGATGTGATGAATTTTATCCTAGTCTCTGGAGATTACATATAAAAAAAGAGGCGGTTCAAAAGAAGAGCAGCCTCTTTCGTATTAAGAGAACGAGTAATCTAAGGGGGAAGGAGCCGATAACCGGCTTCGCTGATGTTCAAGTTACATGAAAAAAGTATAGCGAATTCGATCACGCCAATATCATGTGATAACTGCGGGATAAATTTTTTCTGGTGGAGAGCGACGTTTTGGCCTTTGAATCAATTCGATGATAACCCCTAACAGGCGTTCAGTGTTCAGGTAAGCATAGTGACCATCTCCATCCAAACCAAATCCTGAGCCGTCCTGTATTATGCGTAAACCTGCTTTTTTCACACTCTGAATGGCCGATGGCATATCATCGACCAGTATCCCAACGTGGTGAAAACCATAGCCGTGTTCAGAGATGAAGTCTGCATAGATCGATTTGCCTTCCAAGTGTTCGATCAACTCGATGCGAGTATTCCCCCAATTTGCGAGTGCAACTCTCATTTTATAATCTGCTGGTTCTCCATAGTACGTCATTTGCTTCACAAGGGGAAATCAGTAAGTGTAGAAATGCCAGGGACCTATGCCGAACATATGCCAAAACACGTCCACTGCTGCTCCTCTAAACTCTGGACAATCATGGCGATCTGTGTAACGCCTTTTGAAAAGAAAGGTAATTCGTTAGAGATGATTTGGTCATCATGTTGCATACTCAACCACTCCTTTAATCTGTAAGGGAGATTTATAGCGATGAAAACCTTCGCGGATCGGTAAGCTATTTGGGCTTGCTTGTAAAATTTTTTCGAGGAAAGGAAGACGTTATTCGACG
>CAVPNY010000021.1:0-18273 GCA_963706905.1 uncultured Chloroflexia bacterium
TCCACCAACAAAATCAAAATGAACCACATCAAAACCATGCTCTGCGGTAACTTCATTGGAATTGACAAACTGGAACGGCTGAAATTGCTGCAAAGCGATCCCCTGGTCAACGAGTTTGCCATTTCAATCAAAGAACCGGAAACGGTATCCCGGTTTTTGGGAAACTTCAGCTACAAAACGACCCAAATGCTGAGAGAGATCAATTTCAAACTCTTCAGAAAGCTCCTGAGAAAGAGCAAGCTCAAATCCATCACCATCGATATTGACAGCAGTGTGGTAAATGTCGAAGGCCATCAGGAGGGGGCAATAAAAGGTTACAATCCAAAGAAGCCTGGAAACCCCTGTTATAACATCCAGTTTGCCTTCTGTGATGAACTCAAAGCCTACCTGTCGGGCTATATCAGAAGCGGGGACACTTACACGGCAAACGGTGCGGCAGGAATGATCAAGGAAATCATGGCTCACCTCAAAGATAAGGGGCTGGAAATCACATTTCGCATGGATAGCGGTTATTTTGACGATGCTATCCAGGAAACGATCAAATCGCTGGGTGGCAAGTATGTCATCAAGGGAAAAGGGTATCCGACGCTTATGGCGCAAGTGACCGATCCATCGATTACCTTTATTACAGGCGAATCAGGGCGGGAGACTACCGAGTTTGTCACAGCCCTGAATACATGGGAGAAGGATAGAAAATTTGTCGTTTCCCGGGTATTGAAAGAGGAAAAAGATAGAGCGCAAATCTCTTTCCTGGAAGGCGAAGCATACGATTATTTCTTTTTTGTCACCAACACGGAACAATCGTCAGAAGAAGTGGTTGAATGCTATGAAAAACGCGGGAACTGTGAGAATTACATCAAGGAAGCCAAGTATGATATGGCGGTTGGGCACCTGTTGCTCCAATCCTTTTGGGCCAATGAAGCGATCTTTCAGTTGATGATGCTGGCTTACAATTTGTTTTTGTTGTTCAAGATGGACTTCGTAAGGGAAACAGAATACCGGCAGCAAATAAAGACGTTCCGATTGAAGTACATTTTTCTGGCCGGGAAGATCATCAGAACGGCGAGAAGTGTGGTGATGAAGCTCTCTGAGAAATATCCTTATCGAGAGATATATGAAAAAAGTTTGTCTTAGCAATATAACCCTTCATGGCTCAACCCGTTGTTTTGATTTAAACCTAACCGAAAAAATCATTACAGATGCCCCAATTTGTGAAAGTGGATCACTAAATTTAATGAAAGCTGGAGGAAATTATGCTATGCTTAAACCAAGATTGTCAAAATCATCACCCTTTGTGGTGAAAATAATGATCGAAAATGCTCGACGTGGAATATACTATTACGATAAACCAAAAAAATCAGGAGGAACCTGGAATTATGCCCAAACGACCCAACATCCTTATGATCGTGACGGATCAGGAATATGCCCACCAGCCTTTGCCGTCGGAATTTGTTTTATCCAGCCGTGATCGGCTTCGTGCCCGCGGGGTCACGTTTAACAATTACCATACCACCACTACAGTTTGCACTCCTTCCCGCTCGGTGATGTACACTGGCAGGCATACGCCGCACACCCGCATGTTTGACAATACCAATTTCGCCTGGATCGATGATATGCAAGCTGATCCAGAAGCCTTGCCCACCATCGGTCATATGCTGCGTGATCTGGGCTACCATACCGCCTATAAAGGCAAATGGCACCTCTCCGAGTTTCCGGCTGGGGACACCCATGAAGCCATGGAACCCTACGGCTTCTCTGACTACCAGGAGTGGGGCGATGCCCAAGGCGCGCCTATGGATGGACTAAAAAGATCCGTTGATTGCGGCTGATGCCGTCGATTGGCTGACGAAGCGCGCCCCTGAAGTAGCTGCCGCCCAACCGTGGTACCTGACCGTGAACTTCGTCAACCCTCACGACATCATGTATTTCGATACCGACGCTGAAGAGATGGTGCAGGTCAAGGGCATCATGCCGATTTTTAACGCGCCCGATACGCCTATTTACCACCAGAATTGGCAGACAACCTTACCGGCCTCCTTCTTTGACGACCTCGAGGGACAGCCGCCAGCCGTCCGCAGTTATAAACGCCTGTGTGACGTGGCCTACGGCAGGATTCCGATGGATCGCCGGGATATGTGGCACAACCATGTCAACTACTACCTCAACTGCCTGCTGGATGTCGACCGGCACATCGGGGCGGTGCTGGATGCCCTGGAAGCGTCCGGCCAGGCTGATAACACGGTCATCATTTTTACCGCCGATCACGGCGAGATGGGAGGCGCCCATCACCTGCGCCAAAAAGGCAGCGTGGCTTTCCGGGAAACCGTCAACGTGCCTCTGGTGATCGTCGATCCGCGCCGCCCCGGCGGAGTCAGGACGGATGCGGTGGGTTCTCATCTCGACCTGGTTCCCACCATCCTGGCTTATGCTGGCCTGCTGGAAGCCGAGCTGCGGCAGCGCTACCCAGCCCTGAAAGGGCATGACCTCTCAGGCGTGGTGGAAACGCCCACCTCTGACGACCGCGCGGCAGCAGCGCAGAACCTGGTAAGGGCTGCCTGCTGACCTACGATATGATCGCCACCATCGACGCGGAATGGCTTAACCGCAACGCTCCCAAGGTGTTCGACCAGGCCGCCGCTCAGGCAGGCCAGGAGTTCCATCGCGGTCTGGAGTCGTTTATTGGCATGCTGGATGAGGTTGGCGTGCCAAATCTGGAAAAACGAGAGTTATTCCGTTGTGTCTTCGATGGTCGTTACAAGCTGGTCCGTTACTTCGGGCTGGGTCATTACAACCTGCCCCTCTCGGTTATGGAGCTACAGGCCGATAATGATATCGCTCTCTACGATCTGTTACTGGATCCTGAGGAAATGGACAATCTGGCCAATCCGACCAATCCCAAGTACAGAGAAGAATTATTATCGACCATGAACCAAAAACTAAATACGCTGATTGAAACGGAGATCGGGCAAGATCAAGCCCTATTCACACCGCCAGAAAAAGCTTTACAGATGTGAATTCGAGTAATACTATATTTCTACGGTGCGCTGGCCCTCGGCCGCTGGCTTATCCTCAAGCGGTGTATCTGCCAATCTGATTTGCCCGTTACACGCCCACGCCCGCAGGTCGTCAATTTGGGCTTTCATAATTTGGGACATCTATAGGCAAGGACCCGGCAAGAGGCAGAAACCCTCTTCGCGCAATGGAAGGACCAGCTTACCCCAGACGGGGGAGTCTGGTACAAAGACTTGCTGACTGCTGCCCAGAACTTGAGTTCAAATTGCATTCTGGAATCACCGAAGGCAGGTGCTGGGTAATACTAATATCCGCTAATTGGCAGATAATAAAGCTACCGAGGGGCATTATGGCATACTACTTGGATATATTTTCTCCGGCAACGTATGAGGCGTTTTCAAAATCCACTAAAGATGTTGCTGGTGTTCGCAGAGTCATGCTAGTTACGCAGATAAACTCCGACCAGGTGATAAATTGATTTGTTATCTTACCAAGCTTTCCCGGTGGATAGGGGTCTTGGAAGTTCAAAGCAGTGTTTTTCATGATGATACTCCGCGCTTCCAAGATGTTGAAGACCCGTTTGTGGTTCGGGTTAAGGTAAAACCGATGGCCTGGTTAGATAAGGAAAAGGCTATACCGATCAGAGAAGATATTGTTTGGAACAATCTCTCTTTGACAAGGGGATTCCCCAAGACAGGGTCGCACTGGACGGGGCCGTTTCGATCCAGTCTGAATAGACTTAGTGACGCAGATGGGGAATTTCTTGAAAAGCTGATACTTACCCAGGTGCAAAAGGGCGATGAATATCCAGTCGATGAAGTCGAATATCAGAAGTTTCTAACTCAGAGGGTTAGAGGTACTGATAAGGACTTAGCCGTTTCAATACCAGAAGATTAATGAAAAAAATACAGAACAAGCTCCTAAAGATTCAACAATACGTGAATTTTAGAAAGTCAGGCTTTGTTGGCTCAGATTGGTGAACAGATGGGCTTCAAGATCTGGATAGCTACCGGTGACAGATCTAGGATATTACATGAATGGACGCCAGAAGCGGGGGTATTACTTGATATGTTGCCAATAAGTTTCGATGAAGTAACGATAAAAACAATCGAGCGGATAGATGTGTTATGGATTAAAAGAAGGGCTATTGTTAGGGCGTTTGAGGGAGAGCACTCAACATCTATCTATTCTGGAATTTTGAGGATGGCTGACTTAGTAGCTCTCCAACCGAAACTAGATATTAAACTCCACATCGTTGCTCCAGATAATAGGCGGTATGAGGTATTTCAAGAAATCCAACGTCCAGTTTTTTCTCTTCTGGAAAAGGGTCCTTTAGCTGAGTATTGTACATATATTTCTTATGATAGATTGCGTGAGTTAGCACAAGAAAAACACCTAATCCATCTATCGGACAAGGTTATAGGGTTACGAAGAGGTGGTTGAGTAATCCAATAGGGCATAACTTGAGGCTAACCATTTGAAAAATTACAATTAAGATTAGGCAGGGGGGTACGGTAATGCGGCCGAATAATATTCTCACTTCGTCTGCTTTGAGAAGCTGTAATAATCTTTGCACACTCTTATTCGTCATTGCCATCCAATTCTGCACCCATCCGATACTTGATATCATAATTAATGATGAAATCCAACTCCTCATCACTCAGCCCGTAGTGACGCGCCAACGCGCAGTCTATCTCGTCTATGATCGGCTTGGAATGAGATGGGTAAAATTCCTGATACTCGACATTAGTTGTCTTTTGGTTTCGCTGCCGCATTTGAGAATTCTTTTTCAAATCCCTCATCAAGTTGGCTGTTATATAATTGATCTATGGCTACATCAATTTTGGCCACGAAACTATATATTCCCGCACCTCGGGCTAAAACTGTCCTGCGCCCGCGCCTAATTGAGCGGTTAAACGAGGGTTTGGCGATGGGTTGCAAACTGACGCTCGTCTCCGCTTCCGCCGGCTTTGGCAAGACCACACTGGTCAGCGAATGGATTGCCAGTTGTGGGAGGCCGGTTGCATGGTTGTCGCTAGATGAAGGGGACGACGATCCGGTGCGTTTCGTCTCTTACCTGGTAGCGGCATTACGGACTATCAAGGCGGGAATTGGCGAGGGCTTGGTGGCTGTGCTCCAATCCCCTCAACCACCGCCAACCGAATCGATTCTGACAACCCTGATCAATGAAATCACTACCATCCCCGACAACTTCATCTTTGTCCTTGACGACTACCACGTGATTGATTCCAAACTAGTAGACAAGGCACTCACATTTCTGATCGAGCACCTGCCACCGCAGATGCACCTGGTCATCGCCACACGAGAGGATCCTAAGCTACCCCTGTCCCGGTTACACGTCCGGAACCAATTGACCGAACTGCGCGCCGCTGACCTGCGCTTCACCCCCGCCGAAGCTGCCGGATTTCTTAACCAGGTGATGGGTCTGGACCTCTCGGCGGAAGACATCGCCGCTCTGGAAACCCGCACCGAAGGCTGGATTGCTGGCCTGCAGTTGGCCGCGATCTCAATGCAGGGACATTCAGACACTACCAGTTTCATCAAATCGTTCACCGGCAGCCACTATTTTGTGCTGGACTATTTGGTGGAAGAAGTCCTGCAACAGCAGTCCGAAAGCATCCGGACCTTCCTGCTGCGCACATCCATTCTTGACCGCATGTGCGGCCCGCTGTGTGACGCTGTTTTGGGTTCTCCTTCTGCTTCAGGGCAGGAAACGGTCTCCGCACAGGAGACTTTGGAATATCTCGAACGCACTAACCTGTTCATCGTGCCGCTGGATAGCGAGCGGCACTGGTACCGTTATCACCATCTCTTTGGCGATTTGTTGCGCCAGCGCCTGGGAAAGCCCAAAGAATTTGCCGAATTCCACCTCAGCGCTAGCCGGTGGCATGAAGAAAACGGCGACCTGGGCGCGGCGTTTCACTACGCCATTGCAGCCGGGGATTATGACCGGGCGGCGGGGTTGGCTGAAGCGGCCTGGCAGGGGATGGAGGGAAGTTTTCAGACGGCCGGCTGGCTAGGTTGGGTGAAGAAGCTGCCAGAAGAGGTCATTCGCGCCCGGCCCGCACTGTGCGTCGAGCTTGGCTCGGCTTTTTCGCTTGCCGGGGAGCCGGAAACCAGCGAAATTCACCTGCAAAACGCCGAGCAGGCCCTGGCTGGCGCAGTGGACAAGGCGGAACTCAAGCTCTTCCAGGGCAGCATTGCCCTGGCCCGCGCGTACAACGCCCAAGTGCAAGGCAACCTGGCCGACACGGTGAAATACGCCGAACAGGCTATCCAATTAATTCCCGAGAATGATTTTTACCGCCGCTCCCAGGCTGCCATCACGTTGGAGTGCACCCATTGGGCCAGTGGCAACCTGGAGTCGGCCATCCGGGCGATTGGTGATTGGATGGAGAGCATGACCCAGCTGGGCAATCACGTTTTCGTGGTTGCCAGCGCCTTTGGTGTAGCCGACCTGCTGGTGGGCCTGGGGCGCCTGAGCGAGGCTGAGCGGACCTATCTGGATGCCTTACAACTGGCCGCCCAACACGGCCCGGAGGCCGAGCACATTACTGCCCACCATCATCTCGGCCTGTCCATGATCCACCGTCAGCGGGGAGATGACACCCTCGCCGCTCATCACTTGAAACGAGCCGCCGAATTGGGTTTGCATACCACCCTGGCAGATTGGCAGTACCGCTGGCATGTGGCCCAGGCCCAACTGAAAGAGGCCGCAGGCGATCTGGAATCTGCCCTGGCCCTGCTCGACAAGGCCAAACGGGTCTATATCCAAACCGTCGTGCCTGACCTGCGCCCCATTGCGGCCTTGAAAGCGCGCATCTATCTCAAACAGGGGCAACCCGATAAAGCCCGGGCGTGGGCGGTAGAACGCGGACTTTCGCTGGCAGATGAAGTCAGCTACTTGCATGAGTTCGAGCACCTCACCCTGGCCCGGCTGGAAATCGCCAATCCGCTGGTCAACGCCCTGCTCGCACGCCTGTTGCAAGCCGCCGAAGCGCAAAAGCGCCGGGGCAGCGCGCTCGACATCCTGCTGGTGCAGGCGCTGGTCCACGAGGCGCAGGGCAATCGCCCCCAGGCTCTCGACACGCTGGAACACACCCTGGCCCTGGCCGAGCCAGAAGGCTATGTTCGCATCTTTGTGGATGAAGGCGAAGCGATGCGATTGTTGATTGAAAAACAATCGCGCAATCGAGATCATCCGCTGAGCGATTATGTGGACAAACTCTTGGCTGCCTTTACACAGCCAGCGGCTACACCAAAATCAGCAATCATCCATCAAAAAACAGACATGATAGAGCCTTTGAGTGAGCGCGAGCTGGAAGTGCTCAAGCTGCTCCGAAGCGAATTAAGCGGCCCGGAAATTGCCCAACAACTAATCGTCTCGCTCCACACTCTGCGCACCCATACCAATAACATTTACAACAAGCTGGGAGTGAACAATCGCCGGGCGGCCGTCCGCCGCGCTGAGGAACTCGATTTGTTACTAGCTGATACGCTATCTTCACCTCTGGCCCTGGCACGTGGTTCGAACCACCTGCCAGGGCTTTTTTTTCCATCACAACCTCCTGATTAGGAATCAACACATCAATCAACACATATAGTGATGACACCTCACCACATCGAGCGGTATTCTTTGGGCAGATAAACAACGAAAGGAAAAACGCGAGGCGCATGATGAGTGACAAACAAACAATCGACGAAAAACATAACCAGCATCAGTGCTACGAAATCCGCATCAAGGGACACCTTGATGACCGGTGGGCCGAATGGTTTGAAGGCCTGACCATCACTCTGGAAGAGGACGGCGATACGCTCCTAACCGGCTCGGTGGCCGATCAGGCCGCGTTGCATGGCTTGCTGAAAAAAGTACGTGATTTGGGCATGCCATTGGTCTCGGTCAGTCCTGTTGAACCCGGACCTCCGACTTCGCTCGGGACTGGCCAGGCGGATCAGTCAGATGTCAAATAATAAATGGATAGTAGCTACTTGGATAGGAGGTTTGCCTTCGATAATATTTCCAGCCCATTTCAGCCCCCGGTAACCGGGTGGCGACCACAATTTTATGCAGGTCCAATTCAATGAAACTCATCCATATCGTTCAAAAAAGGAGATAAAAATGAATACAAACAAAGAGACCGCAAGAAATCTGCTAGATGTGAGGATAATCCTTGCAGTGCTATGGGTAGCTGGAATGTTAAGTAGTCTAAATGGGGATACGTACCGCTTATCTGCGGCTACCGAACCTCTCGGAGTAAACCCCGGATATTTGTCGATGTTCGCGGTGGTGTTAGTGGGTCACGTTTTTATGGGTGCTTTGACCCTGACGTTGAAGTCTCCCGTGAGTCGTTGGGCTAACCGCATCATAGGCATATTCTATGCGATGTTTATTCTTGCTTTTGAGGTTTTACATCTTATCGTATGGCGATCTGCCGGTTATGAAATAGTTTGGTCAACTGCACAACTTGTGTTTGCCTTACTGGTTGTTTGGTACGCTTGGAAATGGACTAACCCTGAAGGTTAAACCTGATTTATAGTGCCGGTCAAAGGAATTTGGAGAAAAAACTATGAAAGCGATTGTATGCACAAAATACGGCACTCCTGACGTTCTTGAACTAAGAGAGGTAGATAAACCTACTCCCAATGAGGATGAAGCACTGGTAAAAGTACATGCGGCATCCTTAAATGCGGCTGACCTTGAAATCCTGAGAGGTACATGGAGTGCCCGTTTCACGGGGCCTCTAAAACCAATGCACAAGATACTCGGATCTGATATCGCCGGGCGCATAGAAGCAGTTGGCAGAAACGTAAAGCATTTTCGGCCAGGTGATGAGATTTGGGGGGACTTGTCTTTCCCATTGGGCTTTGGTGCTTTTGCCGAGTATGTATGTGTTCCTGAAAATGCATTAAGGCTGAAACCGGCCAGTATGACATTCGAGGAAGCCGCAGCTGTACCTTCAGCGGAGCCGATCGCCTTGCATAATCTTCGAGGTGTTGGCTCATCTTCGCCCAGTTTTCTTCTATCGGATAAAGGACAAATTCAGCCAGGACAAAAGGTTTTGATCAATGGTGCGGGTGGTGGTGTGGGTACCTTTGCAGTGCAGATTGCCAAATCGTTCGGGGCTGAAGTGACTGGCGTGGACAGTCCGAGTAAATTGGACATGCTGCGCTCGCTTGGTGCAGACCATGTCATTGATTACACTCAAGAGGATTTCACCAAAAGTGGGCAGCGTTATGATTTTATTCTTGATGTTGTGGCATCTCGTTCGATTTTCGATTACAAGCGTGCTTTGAGTCCCTCGGGAGTTTTTGTTCTGGTCGGAGGTTCCCTGGTTGCAATTCTTCAAGCTTTTTTACTAGGACCATTGATTTCAATGACCGGGAATAAGAAAATGGGAATCGTGATGTGGAAACCCAACAATCAAGAAGATTTGGCGATTTTGGAAGAGCTTTTTGAAGCCGGCAAAGTGGTGCCTATTATCGATAGACGTTACCCGCTAAGTGAGACGGCTGAAGCTCTCCAGTATCTTGAAGAAGGACACGCCCGAGGAAAAATAGTCATCACTATGGAATAGAACAACAAAACCTAACAAATTATGGGAGAAAAACTATGAAAGCGATTGTATACACAAAATATGGACCGCCAGATGTTCTTCATCTTGAAGAGGTAAAAAAACCTGCCATCAATGAAGATCAAGTGCTGGTTAAAGTTCATGCAGCATCCATCAATGCGGTGGACTGGCATATGCTGACTGCTGACCCCTTCCCATTGCGCCTGATAGGCAATGGGTTTTTTAAACCAAAAAACACAATTCTTGGCGTTGACCTCGCCGGGTGCGTTGAAGAAGTTGGCAGAAACGTCACTCAGTTTAAGCCGGGGGATGAGGTGTTTGGAGATATTATTGGGCTTGGCAGTGGCAGTTTTGCCGAATATGTTTCTGTTCCTGAAAGCGCTTTGGCGCTAAAGCCTTCCAATGTTTCATTTGAGGAAGCTGCGGCTGTACCTATGGCAGCCGTCACTGCCCTGAAAGGCTTGCGTGATCAAGGGCATATTCAGCCAGGCCAAAAAGTTTTGATCAACGGGGCGTCTGGCGGGGTGGGGTCGTTTGCGGTACAGATTGCCAAGGCGTTTGGAGCGGAAGTGACTGCCGTGTGCAGCACATGGAATTTGGAGATGGCGTGCTCGATAGGTGCAGACCACGTCATTGACTACACCAAAGAGGATTTCACCCAAAATGGACAGCAGTATGATCTCATCCTTGCTGTGAATGGATATCATCCTCTTTCCGCGTATAAGCGTGCTTTAACTCCCCAGGGCATTTATGTCTTCGTGGGTGGCTCGCCAGCGCAAACATTCCAGTCACTGTTCCTGGGACCCTTAATGTCAAAAAGTGATGGCAGGAAGATGACAGGTGTAATAAAAAAAGCAAATCAAAAAGATTTGCTTGTCATAAGAGATCTTTTAGAAGACGGAAGGATCAGGCCGGTTATTGATGAATGCTACCCGTTAAGTAAAACAGCTGAGGCTTTTCGGTATTTTGAAAAGGGCCACGCCCGAGGAAAAATCGTCATAAGTGTGGTCTGATCATCTATATAATTGGTATCCAGAACGCCTTGGACGAATTAAAGCGCTTACGTTCTTAACATGAGAGCCAAAGATTTTCTATGTAAGGAGAGGCGCCGGTTGAACACCTCTCCTTAAATCAGATAGTTATTGGCTAAAGGATATATTGATTTTTTCCTCCTTTAGAAACTTGGATATTAATTCAGCCCAGACAGATTGGGCAAGTTGCACCGTAAAACATACCAGACTGTCTCCACCAGTGGTCAACTCGGTGATCAAACCCTTCTCGAATCCAGCTTCCCATAGTGTTTCCGCCCATTCCCGCAGAACCGGAATTGGCAATGCTTCAGAAAGACGGGAGGGAAGCATCTGGCAGGCGTGCTCCTCTGGATTCTCTCTTTCTATCAAGTCTCCATCGAACACCAGTATGTAAACCACATCCTCCCCCGGCTGCCACTTACCCGGCAGGGCGGGATCAGCGATCAGCGTCGCATGGTACGCGCCATAGTCCGGCAGGTGCTGCCAGGTCTGGCAGTAGTGAGTGGCCAGCGGGTAGACCGGCCTGCCTTGCAGGAAGAGCTTCTTGCGCTGCCTGGCCTGGACCGTCGCCCGGATCGATTCGAGCACCGTCTTGTGCCCGACCATGCCCAGGTAGATCAGGTTGCCGGCTTCGTCGTGGGCGTAGCCGGTGACGTAAGCCGAGCCGTGTTCGTTGCGGATCTGCGGGACGCCTTCCGGCCACAGCCGGTCAACCTCGCCGCTGACCCACTCCAGCCGCCAGGCCACGAAGGGCTGGCAGCTTTGCGCCAGGGCAGCGTTGACCTGCTGGAGCAGGTTGTAGGGGCTTTCGCCCACCGGCACATCGCGCAGAACGATCTCTCGATCCGTGGTCTTGACCGTCGCCAGGCGGCGCGCCCGGTCGATCACGGCGGTCACCGGCTGGATGGGTGCTTGCAGGTCGTAGCGCTCCCAGCCGGGTGGAACCTGGCCATTGTGCGGTGTGAAGAGATAGGAGCCCAGCTCGTACTCGTACTTGAAGCGCCCCCATTCACACTCGTAGTCGTAGGGGTAGCTGCCGCGCCGCAGGCCAGGGACATCGTGGATGTACGGCAAGGGCAAGCCCTGACCGTTATCCGGCTTTGCGCCGGAGACCAGGATGTGTCCCTGCTTTTGCCGGTTGGCTGCCTTGAGGGCGCGTTCCCGGAAGTAGGTGTTCTCGAAGGGGGCAGGCAGGCCTGGGAGTGATTTTCCAGTCATGGCTGCCTCCCTAAAAATCCTCAGGGAAACCGATCGTGATGACCGGCTCACCCTGATCGCCGGGACCGACCACCATCCACAACGAGAGTGTACGGCGGTGGGTGCGATGTGGAGGAGCCTCGTCAGCTTCGAACAGACTGACCTCGAAGCTGCATCGATCTTGTGTACCTGATCGGCGAGCGGCGAAGGATGCCAGAAAAACCACATCCCACAACCGGCCTTCATAGCTCTGACCCAACGCTTTCTCTCGCTCATTCGGGGTGATGCGGGCATGCAAGTCGGCGGTGATGGCGGTTGGATAGCGAAAACCGGCTTCCGATGCCATCTTGAGAGACATCCACCAGCACGCCATCCGCCAACGCTTGAGAGCGGGTGTAGGCGTAGATCAGATCGTCATCTTCATGGATGGAATATCTGGCTGATCGCAGGCGATAACCAGGTCTTCGTCTCGGAAACGCGACCGTCAAAGCCAAGACCACGCTCCTTCGAGCGAAACGAAGCGACCACGGCCGATGACCAGGTGATCCAGCGTGTCGATATCCAGGAGCTTGCCCGCCTGAACAACGGCGCGGGTTACGGCCACATCGTCTGGGCTGGGGTCGGGTCACCTGACGGGTGATTATGGACCAGGATGATCGCCGCCGCCATGCGCTGGATGGCGGCTTGAACAGCTCTGCCACCCGCACCTGGGCGGAGTTCAGGCTGCCGTGGTAGATCTCCACGATGTCGATCACCCGGTTGCGCGTGTCAAGCAGGATCACCCGCAGGTGCTCCTGTTCCAGAGCGCTCATCTCGTGCTGCAGCATGGCAGCCGCATCCGCTGGGCTGTGGATCGTCGGGCGATCTTCTTCGGTGTTGAGCGTCAGGCGCAGCCCCAGCTCTACAGCAGCCTTGATGCGGGCGGCGTTCTGCTGCCCGATGCCGGGGATATCGGCGATCTCGTGCGCCGGAGCGCGGCGCAGGTCGGATAGCCGGCCGTTGAAGTGCGCCAGCAGGGCATCGGCAGTTTCGATGGGCTGCGGACCGCCGAGAATGGCAGCCAGCAGCTCGATGATCGTGCAGGCATCGGCGCGGGCGCTGACCCGTTCCACCGGGCGCTCCCGCAAGGGGAGCAGCTTGTGCTTGGGGGTGTATTTCGTGTTGCCGGGCTTATCCGGCAGTAACAGCAACTGGCACATGTTTTCCTCCGTGTAAAGAAATCGCCCGCCCTGGAGTGGATCCAGAGCGGGCGGCGTGTGGGTTGGTTGAGGCGGGATTACCGCCAGGTTTGTTCGATGACGGGCAGCCGGGCGGGCAGGAACGGTTCGTTCGTGCGTACCAGGCCGCGCAGCTGGTTGATGGCTGTCTGCGGCGAGATGCGCCCGGCGACCAGCAGGTAGACGATCTTGGAGACCGGCTCCTGGTTCTGCTGATCGGGCGGCACCGCCTTGGCCAGGTGCGCCAATCCTTCACGCACACTCGCCAGGTTCTCGTCAATCGAGCGGTCCAGCGGGCGCAGCGGGGCGATGGCATCGCCCAGGCGCACGCAGCGCGGGTTGTGCCCGCAGGCCAGGCGCATGTAGTAGACGTGATCGGCGTAGGCCTCCAGCGGGGAGTGGTCGATGATCAGGAACATACCGCCCTGGTCAGGCGACCCGCACTCCCAGCAGCGGAACGGCTCGCCGATCTGCACCGGCGCAGGCTCGAATTCCATGTGGGTCAACGTGTGTACTTGCATCATTTCCTCCGTTAAATAAATCAGCGGCCAGCTGCACTTTCGTGTTCGCTGACCGCTGTTTGCTTGCGGCGAAGCGCCTCTTTTATGCGTTCGGCTTTGGCTTCCAGGAAGTGTCGAAGACCTCCTGCCGTACAGCGCCAGCCGAGCTCTTTGGTGTACTTGCCGTCCCACTTGCGGTCGCGGACAGTCTCCGCGCCGCAGATCGGGCAGGGCGGCATGGGATCGGGAGCGCGCTGCCCGCCGTTGCGCAGGTACTCCGCCACGGCTTCGATGGCCGGGCAGGTTTCCTTCAACGGGCACGAGCAGCTGCGCTGCTTGTTGACGGTGTGAAAACGGGGTTGGGTCGAAGGGCCGAAGTCGACCAGGTAGGTGTACCCGATCACGCGGATGCGGGTGGGCCTGCCTGCCAGATCGATCTCCGGCTTCTGGGTCAGGGTATCTTGCATGCTGTTTACCTCCAGAACGTGTGGGAATTGAAATGCCAACGGTGAGAAACGATTAGAAGGGGATATCCATCTCCTCTAGTAACTCGTCATCCAGCTCAGAGCGATCCTTCCTGGGATTGCAGAACTTGCACGGCTCTTCATCGTACGAACAGCCGTCCCAGGGATAGACCCGGACGACCACGTAACCTTCGCCGTTGCAGTTCGGGCAAGGCTGATCTGCAGGTGCAGATTCGTCGCTGGAGATGGATTTCCACCAGCCGGTCTCGTAGGGATCGAACAGGTCGGAGCCGGGACCGTCATCAGAGATGTACTCATCGGTCATGGCTGCACCTCCACGCCCCGCTTGCGCAGCCAGCCGGCGATGGTATCCGAGTCGATCTCGAACCCGCCGCCATACTCCCACCTGGCGACAAACTCACGCTTGAAATCCTGGTGGTGAGGGTAGGCTTTGAACCGCCCGTGGTAGATCTGCTTCTCAGATGGTCGCTCGCCCAGCACATCGCACAGAATGCTCAGCGCCAGGTCTGCCGGTCCGGAGCCGCCGTAACCCCAACCGAATCCGGTTGGGCTGTGCAGCACCACGTGTCGCAAGGGCCGCGACTTGCCGGATGGCAGGATGACTTTGACTACCCCGCCCGGTTCGCCGCGGTAAATCTTCTTGATCATGTTTACCTCCGTGTGGGGAATTCAGGAGATTGCCCCAGGCGTACCCAGGGCAATCTCGTGTGGATCAGAACGGAATGTCATCGTGCTGGGGTGCAGCCGAGCCATTCCCGGCAGGTTCGGGTTCGTTTTCGCCTTCACGCCCCGACAGGAAGCGCACCGTGCTGGCGCTCACTTCGAAGGATGAGGCGGGCGAGCCATCCTGGCGGGTGTAGAGCCGCGGGCCGCCCGTTTCGGGGTCGCACACCAGCCGGCCTTCCACCAGCACCAGGCTGCCTTTATGCAGGTACTGGTTGCAGTTCTCAGCGGTCTTGCCCCAGGCCGAAACCCGGAACCAGGTGGTTTCCTTCACCACCTGACCGCTCGAGTCGGTGTACTGGCGGTTGGCAGCCAGGTTGAAGTTGGTCACAGCCTGCCCGGCAGGGGTGTAGCGCATCTCCGGGTCGCGGCCGAGATGACCGGCGATGATGATCGTTTGGAATGACATGGGATTTTCCTCCGTTTCTCAAATATGGGATTACTTCTTGCCGTTGCGGCTGGCGACCCAGGCGCGCAGCACTTCGCGCGAGGCGGGAGCCAGCTCCTGATGGGCGGACTTGAAGGCATTGAAAGCCTCCAATTCCGCAGCGTTGCTTGTGTCCACCGCTACGCCATCCCGGTATTGCAGCGTCTCCGCCTGGGATGCGGGTGGGTTGGGTGGCGCAGGCGGATTAGGCGGTGTCGTTTGCCCGGTCGATTTTTCGGATTGTCCGTTGCCGTTCGATCCGTGACCGTTCGAAGCGCCGTTCTCCAGCCCAGCAGTCTTAGCGACTTCCTTGTCGTACAAGGAATTTCCGAATTGTTCTCCGAGCTGGCGGAAGCAGCGCTTCAGGCAGTCGGTGACCGCGCCGGCGATGGCCATATCCAGGGCTTCGGGCGTGTCGCCAGTTGAAGATGCAGCGCCCGGCATCGGCATGGCTGTAGGCTTTGCCATCCAGCTCGACCGTGATCCGGCCGGTGATGTAAGCGATGCCGGCGATCTCCGTGGTTGGTTTGCCATCTTCGCCCAGAACCGGCACCTTCTTCTTGAGCACGCTGATCGTAAAAGGTGATCACCTTATCCCAGCGCATGATGTGCGGCTCGCTGAGCAGGTCGAACGACCAGCGGAACAGGAACAGGTCGTTGGCGGCTTCGATCACATCGTAGCCCTCCAGGTAAGGGACAGTCCCTTGCCCGGGAGCCTGGCGGCGCTTGACGCGGTTCATATCCAGCGGCTGCCGCAGTCGCCACAGGATCTGCTCGCTGGACGGGTCGAGCGTGGGTGGATCGGGTGTTGGCATGGATTGGGTCATATGTTCCTCCGTGTGAGTGGTTGAAAACTGTGGATACGTGTACTGGCTTACCAGCCCGGATTCGGCGATCTTCTCCGTCTCGGTGAGACGGACCGCTTCGATGTGCTTGCAGCGCAAGCCAAAACGCTGGCAGCGTCCGGTGAAATCCGGGCAGGTGCAGGTCCAGGCGTCGCCATCCAGCGAGACGGTGTAGCGGCTGCTCTTGCTGGCAACCATCCAGGTGCAGTCGGTCAAGACCATCACCTGCATATCGCCATTCATCAGGGCAGCCTGCGCCCGGGCCATGCGATCGTGTTGGAGTTGGTTCTCCAGAATGGGGGGTGCGGTAGTCATCGTGTTATGCATTACGCTCCTTTCGTGTCAAAAGACAAACGTGTGGGGATTGGTTTCCGACGTTACTGCGCCAGAATTGATGGCGCACCAACTAACGCTTTACTGTCCTTTGTTTCCCTTCCAAAACTTCAGGGCACGTCAGGGCAGCAAACCTTGACTGCCAAGCGGTGGCTCAGCCGACAAAGTTTGCTGCTCTGCATCTGTGAGAGGCTGCCCGGCCGGCGGTAAACCAACCGGGCAGCCATTGAATTCGGTATTTGGCATCTTATGAGCCTGGCCTTTGCGGACGACTTACGACGTTCAAAGACGTCCAGCGCTTCTCACGACCCGCCCCCGGAGTAAGGGGCAGCGGCCACCGCCTGCCAGGGCAGAACGTCACGCAAAGAGGCTGTTTGTAAAGGTGCAACCTGCTCGTTAAAGCAGCAAGGCCGGCGCACGTCCCTCCTGGGGGATAGCACACCGGCCTACGTATAAGTCACAGAACTATTCGGTTGTTCTCCGATATCCCCCTGTGAGATAAATCGGATGATTGCGAATCGCCGCCAGTAGATAGCGGCTATTCAGTCAAACGGGTCACCTTTTCGATCCATTGCGCTGGCTCATGATGCGCCGGGCGATCACTTCCGTGGTGCCGCGTGGGGCGCGCAGGTTGTTCGGATCCAGGCTTTCCGGAACCGGCAGCTCCGCGCCGCGGGCATCCTTCAGGAAGTCCGCCAGGCTCTCTTCGTAATCCCGGCTCTGCAGGAAACCGTGCACCCGCACGTGGTAGCCTTTCTCGACCACCACCGGCGCGCCCAGGTTGCCCTTGAGCACGCGGATGGTGACGAAATCGGCCGCATCCTGGACATCGTTGAGCGACTTGGACGGCAGGTCCGGGTCGCGGTAGCAGGCGATGCGGAAGAGCAGGTCTTCGGCGTACTTCCAGGTCTTGACGACAATCCCTTCGAGAACGACTTCGTTGATCATGGTAGCCTCCTGATAAGTGGGTTAACAAAAAGGCCGGAACGCATCTCCAGCAGGAGCGTCCCGGCCAACGTGTGAGCAACTGAATTATTCGGATGTGCTTATTAGTTTACACTATTTTCTGGATTTGTCAACCCTATTCGCTGATATTTGTTGTTGTTCAGCGAATTTGACACCCCCTGACTGTTCAGCGAAAATGTCACCCTATGAACACACAGGTGACATTGACGATGAAAGAACAGCACAAATTGAAGATGGTGATCGACTACGAAGCCGGGAAAGTACACGACAAAGAGCAGCGGAACTGCTCGGCATCTCGAAACGGCAGTTTCGCCGCTTGGTTGCAGCATACCGCCAGAAGGGTATTGCAGCCCTGGCACACGGCAATCGTGGCAGAGAACCTGCCAACCGCATCTCGGAGCAGGTGCGGCAGGAGATCCTGCGGTTGGCCAAGGAGACCTACCAGGATTACAACGATTGTCACTTCACCGAAGAGCTGGCTGAACAGCCTGAGCCGATCGTGGTCTCGCGTTCCACCCTGCGACGTATCCGACGGGCAGCTGGACAAGGCAGCCCGAGGAAGCGGCGAGCACCGAGTATCGCAGCCACCGGGAACGTTATCCGCAGGCTGGGATGCTGCTGCAAACGGATGGCAGCCGCCACGATTGGTTGGAAGGGCGCGGACCGTGGCTAACCCTGGTGGGCATGATCGATGACGCCGATAATGAGGTCCCTGGGGCGGTTTTTAGGGAAGAAGAAGATGCCGCTGGCTATTTCCTGGTGCTGCAGCAGGTTTGCTTGAGCAAAGGCCTCCCCCAGGCGGTGTACGCCGACCAGCACACCATTTTTCAGAGCCCTAGCCAGCCAACGGTCGAGCAAGAACTATCCGGAGAACTGCCTCGCACCCAGTTTGGCCGCTTGGTGGACGAATTGGGCATCCAGTTGATCGCCGCCCGCAGCCCACA
>CAVPNY010000022.1:0-211748 GCA_963706905.1 uncultured Chloroflexia bacterium
CGCTGTTTTCACTCCAGGCGCGATAGATCTCCCCAAAGGCGCGGATGTTCCATGAAGCGACCAGCAGGTTCTGATCGGCGATCTTGGGCGGCAGACCGCTGGATTCGATCCGGCGGCGCAATCGGGCGATATCCTGGACAACAGTGGGGGGATAAGCAGCATAATTCATTTCAGACCTCTAAAACGAACTTCATAGCAAAGGTATCTTACCGGTCAATTACATCTCCGCATTGTCTACTCCAGTTTCCTGATCCATGGCGCGAGCAGGAAAAGTAAAGCAGAGATGGTTATCATAATCATTGCGTTAATCTGGACCGTCATCGGTGGGCCAATCCGGGAGGCGATCGTGCCGTTGAGCAGAGACCCGAGCGGCATTAAGCCGAAGAAAACCAGGGTATAGATCCCCATCACCCGCCCGCGCAGCGAGTCAGCCACATGCGTCTGCACCAGGGAGTTGCTCATATTGGCCAGGATCATGAAACCCAGGCCAGCAGCAAACAGCACCAGCAGGGTGACCGGAATCTGGCGGACGGTGGAGAGGGTCAGCAGAGAGATCGGCAGGAGAAAGCTCCCAACTGTCAGCAAGCGCCCCTTTCCACGAAAATGACCCAGGGAAGCGATCATCAGGGCTCCAGTCAAGGCGCCCAAACCACGTGCCGATACCATAAATCCGTTGGTTGTCGCGTCCCCTCCCAGCACGTCAACCGCCCAGGCAGGGATCAAGGTGGCGAAACCCAGACCAAACAGGCTGACCATGCCCATATTGAATATCAAAACGCGAATTGTGGGGTGACGGGCAACATAGCCCAGCCCCTCGCGCGCGTCTGCCAGGGCAGACGTATAGCGAACTTCCTGGTTGGATGGGGCGAGATGCATGCGAAGTAAGGCTGCTATGACCGCCAGGAAGCTCAAAGCGTTGATTGTAAAACACCATTGCGGGCCGAAAGCAGCGTATGTCAATCCCGCCAGGGCAGGTCCGAGAACCGTACCGGCGTTAAACATGGTCGAGTTCAAGGCGATGGCGTTGGTCAGATAGGACCGGTCGACCAGATCGGTGACAAATGCCTGGCGGGCTGGGGCGTCGAAGGCGTTGGCGGTGCCCAGAAGAAAGGCCAGAATCAGGATGTGCCAGGCCTGAACCCGGTGGGTGAAGGTCAGGATTGCCAGGATGACAGCCAGGATCATCATCACTGTCTGAGTGATGATCAGCAGGCTGCGGCGTGGGATGCGGTCTGCTATGACGCCCCCGTACAAGGTGAACAACCAGGAAGGGGCACCAGCCATAAAACCCACATATCCCAGGTAGGCTGCCGACCCGGTCAGCTCGAACATGAGATAGCCCTGGGCGGTGGACTGCATCCACGTGCCGAAGAGGGAAATTAATTGGCCGGTGAACCACAGGCGATAATTAGGAAAACGTAGGGCTGCGAAGGTGCGCCCCAGGATGGGTGCGATCAAACTGGCTCGACAACCACAGCTGTGCCATAGCAAAGTACTTCCGTGACACCGTCCATGACTTCGGTGGCATCATAGCGCACACCGATCACCGCGTTCGCCCCTAACTCATTGGCATGTACCAGCATCAGCTCAAAACCCTCGGAGCGAGTTTTTTCGCATAATTCGGTAAACAGAGTGATATTACCGCCAACGATTGTTTGCAGTGAGGCTCCGAAAGTGCCGAAAATTGATCGGGACCGGACGGTGATGCCGCGCACCACGCCCAGATTTTTGGTAACCCGGTAGCCAGCCAGGGTCAGAGAAGTCGTGGTCATGCTGTTTTCGATCATATTCAATTTCCTGTCAGGTTTATTCCCCAGTCGGTGGGAAGAATTCGAGCGAGGAGAGCACCGCATCCATCACAGGCCACCCGTCTACCTGCCAGACGCTGCCTTCTGGCGTATCGGGGATCATTGCAATGGCGTAGAATAACTGCTTATCATCGGGTGCAAGCACAACCACCAATCCAGAGACATTCTCGCCTCTTAATTCGCCATGGACGATGGCTGCCACCCCATCATGCCCATCAACTGGATTGGGGAAGATGGGTTCCGCAGTGAATGTGGTGAAACTTTTGGAAATATTATCCAACAATCCGATGATAACCCGTTCTAGTGAACCGTATTCGCGGGCGGTGAAACCAGACAAAGAGACTGCGAAGTCAGTATCCTCGTTGAATATGGTAACCTGATTTTCGTGCATCCGAATTTCATATCCTATCAGGTTGCGGAAAGAAAAACCACCCGGCTTCACGTAAGTGTTTTCGCCAAATTCCGGGGTAGGAAATCTTGGCAGAGAGGGATCGCGGGTAGGTGTCGGGGCGAGGGTCACGGTGGGGGTTGGCGTGGTGGAGGCAACTGGGGTAGGGGAGGGGAGCGGGGTATCCGTCGGCCGGGGAGTTGGTGTTTGGGTCGCGGTGGCTGTGATGGTTTGATTGAAGGGAGCCATGGGGGTAACCCCGACACAGCCTGCTATCAACCAGCCCGCCAATAGCAAGCCGGCAGATACTTTTAATAACAAAGACCCCCTGACCTTAGAATTCATCAGGCACTACCCTTGACTTAAGCATACTTGATAACGGTTTAATTGACAAGCAATCCATCCGATCAAGGTATTCAGGCGCGGAAATGCTCACCTGGCCTGACTCTTCATCCTCCGAGAGCAAGCCAGACTCGCCCAAAGATAGCCGCTCAGTAGGCGGAGATCTCGCCTACTTCCTGGACATCGACCGGGACGCCGTCGATCGAGGTTGGGATCAGGTCGGTTTGCAAGAGCTGATCAGGCGAAACTTTACTGGATACCATCACTACCAGCGCCAGGTCAGGAGTGGCTTCACCGCCGACGCGGCGGTAACCGATGCCTACGCCAACCACGTTGGCCATGCTGAGCAGCTCGTCTTCGTGGGCGCGCTTGACGGCCATGACGTGCTCGGTCAGGTCATGAAAATTGGAGAATGGATCATTCTCTAGGTTCATATGCTCACTTGCAGGCAATCCAGCACGGCCTGGATGGGATTGATGATGGTTGATTGGTTCGATCCGGCAAACAACAGCCCAACTGCTTTTAATTCCGTTCCATGGACCACCAGGGAACCGGAATCGCCGCCCTGAGACATCGGGCCAGCGACGATCTGGTTTTCGAAGCGAGCTGTCTTTCCAGCGCCATAACTGACGTTGACTGTCGAGTTCAGCAGGGTCACTTCACCGGTGGTGAAAGCGGTGGTGCGACCAGACTTGCGTAGAGGCATGCTCAGCGTGGCTTCCAGCGTGCCCTGTACAACCCCGATTTCGAGGATCTCATCCAGGACATCTGCATCATTGATCGGGCGGGCGACGGCTGCGTCAGCCAGATTGATGGCCTGGGGATTGGAGCGGGTAACGTTCAAGCGGTGATGGGAGCCTAGCAGGTTGGCGATGGCATTGCCCAAGCTGGCATAACCATTCGCCAGGCTGCAGCCTCCCGGCTCGCCGCTAAACTCGATCGGGCAAAAGCGCTCGAGGGTGGCGATGGTATCGGCTGCCGGGGTGCCGCCATCCACCGGGCCGGGCTGCAAGATGGCATCCCCCGGGGTGGCGTCGTTGCTGTTCGCAAGCACATGGTTGTTGGAAAGGATCAAGCGGATATTGGTAGCGCGGTCGCGCACAACACAACCCAACGTGCCGGCTGTGATCTTATAGTGACCGATGCTGATTCCCCCGGGAGCCGGGCGTTGGCGATCAGTGCGGGAGGCCTGGGCGCGAATCTCCCCAACCTGGATCACATCCACGGCCACGCCGGTCATCTTGCTGGGGAGCATGGCTTCGGGTGGCAAAGCTGCTACCGGCAGCTTGCGGCTTACCATGACCACGATGCTCATCTCAGTTGTCTTGGTCTGTCCCACGGTCTTATATCCAACCCCCACTCCCACCACGTTGGGCATCGAAAGCAGCTCTTCTTTGGCTTGTTCTTTGACTTGATTAATCTGATTTTCAGGTAGCATCATTTTCCTCCTGCCAGTTCAGGCTGGCGAACTTGTATGGAACCGATACCATTTATCGTGAAAATCCCCATCGAACCTTTGTGATTGTATCACTTCTCGCCTGGAATGAGATAGATATAGTCCTTATTCAGGCAAATGGATTGCCACGGGAGAGGGTGACTCCTTTTCCGGGCAGGTAGGAAAGTCCCAACAGTCCTGATGGCTCAACGGCGAGAGTTTGGAGCCAGATGATCAGCGGGCGAGCCAATCGCCGGCCAACGGTTTTGCGCATAGCCGGTAACGCCCGTCCTGGCTGGACCAGGCTGAGGCGAGTGGCGCCCAGTGAAAATTCAATGTTCTGGATGCCTGGTAGGGGGAGATGGCTGATCGGATCCGGATCGGTACCCGTCAGCAACCGGTAGCGGGCAATGCTCTCTTCCAGGCTGCGCACGCCCAGGGTGATGCCGGCGACGCCAATAACCTGGTTTTTGTGCCCCTCAGAGGGGGCAGGTGGGACTCGCAGCTCACGCATTGTGATGTCATCGATCAAGAATGGCAAGTCGACTGTTGCGGGGATTGCAACGCGCCAGGAGACCTGCTGCCCGTCAGGGCGGATGCGCCCACCCGGGAGAGGTCCTTCCATGATCAATCCACCACGCTGCAGGGCGGGAAGCTCCAGGTCGAGATCAGCAGCATGCAGGCAGTAGTCGCTCAATCCATATCCCGCGGCAATGCTGGCCTTGAAGCGGCGGCTGAAGGCATTATCTCGGGCTGTATACAAGGAAAGCAAGCCAACTCTTCGCAGCAGGACCAGCAGACGTTGGCTGAGGCGGTTTGTAGTCGCTAGCAGTTCCAGGTAAACACCATCCGCAAAGGAAACCAAGGCGTTGTGGGTAAGTCCACCGGCGTGGACGCCGCCGGGCGTCACGGTGAATCCCATCTGGTTGAACTGCCGGATGGCCGTGGGCAGCTCACTGACTACCAGCACCACATGGTCCAAAGCGAGCAGGGAGGTCAACTCGATTTGCGCTCCCTGCGCAGAACCACTGCCTGGATGATGATCCCGAGGATGAGTAAGATGAAAAAGATAAAACTGGAGGAATCCAGGGTTGGATCGACGGCCTGGGTGATCATAAATGCCCCGACCAGAGAGGAAAGGACGATCAAAGCCCAATCAAATAGAATTGAAACCAGGATTAGACCCAGAACCCCCCCGATAATAAATGGGATCCAGGAGAAACCCTGGCTGCCAACGCCCAGCAAGTTGATCAGCTCAATGGCGACATAACCGCCGCCCAGGAAACCCGCGATGGCAACCGCCACTGATTGGAGTAATAACGCCAGACCGGCCCCAAGCAGTCCCGCGACAATACCGACCATAATCAGAAGCCAATCCGAGGCTGCGCTAAAAAACTGTCCGGCCAGCAAGTAGCCTGCCGCAAATCCGATCACGCCGACCAGCAACCAGTACATCTTGCGGCCAAAACCCAACAGGGCAAAACCAAGTATTAATCTGATCAGCATGCTTAGCCTCCTTTGTTCACCAGGACAACCAGCAGGCTGCGCGTCGTTTCACTTACCTGGTGCACTGCCTGATCGAAGGCAGCCTGGTTGGCGCGGGAAGGTTGACGATAACCGCTAATTTTCCGAATATATTGTAACGCAGCCGCCTGTATTTCCTCCTCTGAAGGAGTCTGTCCAGGCTGGCGAAGTTGTTTAATACTGCGGCACATTTTGTCCTCCTGATTACTGGATGGTATGGCCGGCGGCTGTAAGAACCTGGATAGCCGCATCCAGCTGCCCGACTTGTACCAGCACATAATCCGTGTCATACGTAGAAATTGCAAGCAGGCTGATTCCGGCCTCGGCCAGCGGGAGGGCTACCGAAGCCAATACGCCGGTTAGCGTGAATTCGAAGGAGCCTTCAAATTTGAGCAGACGCCAGCCGGACTGGTATTGAATGCCGGTTGGGAGGTTTGCTTCAGGACAGACGATGGACAGCTCTTGGCGTGTGCGGGTAACAGAAAAGAAGCTAACTTGGGACAACCAGGGCGGCAGCGGATCATCTGGGGGCAGGCGGCAGATGGCGTATCCATCGGGCAAGATTGTAAGGTGGAGTGCATGCATTTCAATCGCACAAGAGCTGATCTGATGCAAAAGACATCAGGAGATTTTATCACCTACTCCGACTGACCGGGTGAAGCAAGTTCACCAAAGTATTATTTCTCAGATAATTTGATCTCCACCTGGAAATCTTGAGCTGCCTGGATCTCAGCCAGTGCCAGCGGAAATACCAGATAGTGTCCGGCAGGATATTCATAGTTAGGGTCTTCGGGAATTTGCAGCTCAGACAGCGACTCATTAAATGGGTGCAGGTCGATGGGTGCAGATGAGCGAATCGTCAATTGAGGCCCGTTGGCGATCTGCCAGGTCCATCCATCCGGGAGCCGCGTAGATAGATAGCGCTCTCCCCAACCAGGTGAAAAACGCTGCCAGGGATCAAGCACCAGGGGAATCTGGGTAGTCAGGGGAGCATGAAGCTGGTAATCAACGCGCAATCCTTGCGGGATGATGGTAAAAGTCTTTACCGGGCTGCCTCCTGGATTGGTTAACGTCAGGCTATCGGTCGAGAACTCTGGATAGTAAGGGTCCCAAGGAGGCGATCCATCGATAAATGCGCCTGGCACACCGCCTGGGTCAGCCGCATCTCCGGCGGTCAGATCCCAGGTGGAGGGATCAGCCTGGCCAACCAGGAACTGGCTGGTGGGAGCGATCAACTGGTGGGCTTTGCCGTCGATCACATGATACAAAGCCATCAGGCGACCTCCAAAGAGATCGAAGACTGCCAGCGTCTCAGTCGTGGCAAGCAGGCAATCCGGGAGCTCATCCTGATCAAGGTCGGCGCCGCATTCCTGGAGCGGTTGGGGGGAGTTTGCCCAGGCGGCTGCAAGCCGCATCGCGCCTACCTGGCTAGAGTACACCGCGCGCAATCCAACCAGCTCATCCGGTTCCGGTGGCAACGGCGCGTAGAGCGATTTGACAGCCTGCCAGGCGGCAGTCCTCAGCGGCTGATCTAAATTCATTCTGCGCATACTGGTCAGCGAGTCCGAATAGGGGGGGAAGGGCGTGGTCTGATTTGCACCCTGTTCGTCAAAGGGTAAATCAACTCGAAGATTCGGTGGCAGAGATACCAAGTCAGCAGCCCGCAGGACATGCATCCAGGGGTGGGCGGCGATATAGAGCAGGCTGGCCTGGCTGGCTTGCGGATCGCCGAAAGCACTGTCTACCAGACTGCCGCCCAGAACTAACAAGTGCGGCTCTTGCGGGTTTTCACCAGCCTGCAAGGCGTTCGACAGCAGGTCCCGGCGGAGATCGAACGACAGCCCTTCAGAGGTGGCTGCCTGATTCGATCCAGAAGTGGGGATCTGAATCAGACGGGAGCCCTGCCAGCGGGAAGAACCGCTGGAATTCGATGCCGTAAAGATCAATGCGTAGCCGTCGGGGATAGTTGGCGGTAGGTTAGGCGCGTAGATCAGCTGGCTGACCGGCAGGTCAAATTGAGTGGCAGTCGTGCGGCTGTCTTGAACTGCCTGATCGGTTGCCCAATCAGGCAGCCCTTCCGGGAAATAAGGAAAGGAAGGCGACCCAGGGACGGCATCAGGGAGGATGACCAGTCCATCTTTCGCCAGGGATTGAAGGTCAGGAATTCCACCGACCAGGTCCAAAGCCGACAACCAGGTCGGATTCTTCATATCAAGTAATGTGACCGGTACCTGATACCGGCGGACATTCTGCAAGAGCACATGCAGCCCATGGTGCTCGCCGAAAGGCCCGGTGTGGGCGCCATCCCAACGCCGGAGTGCCTGAGCGGGGGTATAGGCCGGGAAACTGTTCCAGAAGGCAAGGAGCAGGTCGGCTTGAGCAGGCGGCAGGCTATCCGTTCGAACGGGACCCAGGTGATCGGCGGGTGTAGGGCTGCCAGCCGGTAGGATGAACGTTTCTAAAGAGAAGCCTTGTGCCGTGGATGGAACGCTCGCGGCGTTGATCGACACAACCAGGCTGTCCAGCCAGGGGTAGCGCACCACGCGTGGGATCAAGTTTTTCTGAAGGACTGGTTCTGTCGAAAGACTATCCGGCGGGGAAAAAGCCTGGGGAGGGCCGACGTGTGGGATGACCAGCAGGATATCCCAATCGATCTCAGCCCTGGCTTCAAAGGGCAGCGTATCCGTCCCACCGGGATCGGTATCCAGCGCCAGGTACAGGTCGGCCTGGGTGTCTGGGGTGAGCTCGAGCAGATCAAGGCGCACCTGGAAGTCAGAACCAGCCAGACGGGTGTACAGGGCGATCAGGTCGAGGTCAACCTGGATGGAATCTGCTGGAGCCAGGGTGCGCAGGTCGCCATATTCCCAGGCGCTCTGTGGGCTGGTCAGATTTGCCGGTGCGCAAGCCGTCATTGCGATCAGACAGGATAGAATGATCAGCCCGAGTAATGGAAGAGGCGGGTGGTTAAATTTCCTCAGACCTTGCGAATTTGTTAGTAGTACGTCAGTACTAGTCATGGTATGATTTAATTGTAAATGAAAATTTACTCTTGGTCGACAAGATTAACATTATGCAGATAGCCTGACCAGGTAGGGTGGATGGTACCCGATAAAACGGATCGTCTCCAGCTGACAATATTTCTCCTGTGCATCACCGTGCTACTCAGCGCGTGCAGTGGGATAAATCTCCCCAACCAGGCGACGAACGGAGAGGAGCAGGAAGGTAGTTCTGCGAATGTGGCGGGCGCTCCATCGATCAGCGAGCAAATAATTTATCCAGTCGATGGGTTGTTCGAAGAATTCTACGAAGCATTGGGTGGACTGGAAGCGCTCGGGCCGGCAATCTCACCCCTCAACCGGGAGGGAACTCGCCAGCTTCAGTATGTTGAAAATGCGCTGATGGTTTATGATGCCTCGGCCACAAACAGCGATCGCTTCACACTGGCGCCATTGGGGCTGGATTTTGGGGTTGCCGAGCAACCGGCCGCAAATACACTCGATTCCGGGGGGCGATACGTTGGCGGGCATTTAATCTGGCCCGAGTTTGTGGCGAAGTATGATGCCCTGGGCGGCGTGCGCTTCGTGGGCGAGCCAATCACTGAGACCCATTATAACCCTTCCAGGAATCGCACGGAGCAATATTTTGAGAATCTGGGTTTTTACCGTCTGGAGAATGACAAACCAGGTGTGGTACGCCTGATGGCCTATGGGGCTTTTTCTTGTGATTACCGCTGTCGTTACCAGCCACCCTCTGCCAGCATACCCAGTCGCCAGCAGCTCTTGCCAGAGCCCTTTCAAACCCAGGCTGATCGGCTGGGCTCGGTCTTTACCGGGCGCGCTTTAACCGATGTCCACCAGGCAGCCGACCTCAATCAAGAAGTCATCTTCGAAAATATGGTGCTATATTCCGATCGCGCCAGCCCGGATAAGGTTCTCGCTCGACCGATCGTGGAATTACTCGGATTCCTGGCGCATGTGCCAGTGGATCCGAGCGCCAATCCCTTGGTAGTTTTTTACGAGATCCAGGATGGTAAAGGCTACAACGTGCCGCGATTGTTTGAGAATTACCTTCAGCAGCACGGTGGGATCGAGTTTTCTGGTTTGCCGTTAAGCGAAGTCTTTCCGACCAAAACTGGCGCCTATCGCCAGTGTTTTGAAAATCTTTGCCTGGAATACGACACTCAGGCAACCCAGCCAGATCGGCTGATGCCAGTACCGCTTGGGGCGCGTTACAAAGAAGCGTTTTTCGATGAAGGCCTTGATTTCGAGAAGAGCCTTTCTGTCATGAATATTGACCTTCTTCCTGGGGAGGAATATGAATCGCTGCCCGCAGGCCAACCGCAAAGGATCTATGTGCTGGTGAGTGAGGATGGGCTTGGGTTGAAGAACCGTGAGCCAATCTTGATCCTATCTAATCCAGATGGCACATCGCAAACCATATTCTTCCCCCCGACCGGTGTGGATGGGCGGACATCGGTGGAAATCCCTGGTATTCAGGCGCCAAATTTCACATTGATCCCTTATTCAGTTTGCCTGTTGGGATTTGATGGTGAGCAGCGCTGCGTTCGAGATAATTTTCTGATCTGGAATTCCAAATAAGGTAGCAGTATAATTGTTCTAACAAATCGACGCGAACCGGATCGATGACGGTTTCTCGGTTGTGTCTGCATTTCCTGCTGAAGACGATCATGGTGGAAAGTCTTCTGCAATTCTCACCCCTGCCTTTGATCTGGCCTGAGAATGCATAAATCATTATCCTTCATCGTCATCATCTTATTTGCAGTTCTTGTAAGTGCCTGTAACCTACCCGTTTCTCAAGAAAACACCCCTCCAAATCCCTCCCAACCCGATAACTTTTTTGTAGAGTCCTATCCTGTCGATCCAGTGTTCCAGGGGTTATATGACTTCCTGGGTGGAGAGACGATGGTCGGCCCGGCGATCGCACCTATGATAGAATCCGGCGATCTCAAGACCCAGTACTTCCAGGCAGCTCAGATGGTTTATGACCCGTTAGCCCCCGAGAGCGACCGTTTTCAGCTCAGAGTCGCTCGGACGGATATTAGGCGTTGCCGAATCATCGGTGAAGGATCCAGGACGGCCAGGATCGCGCTTCATGAACGGGCACGTCATCCTGGACGAGTTTGTGCCAATGTACAAGCAGCTTGGTGGGGCGCGTTTTGTCGGGAGACCTTTGACGGAAGGACGTCACAATCCGGACAAAAATCGCATTGAACAATATTTCGAAAACCTGGGCTTCTACCGCCTGGTGGACGAAGAACCAGGGATTGTCCATTTGATGGCGTATGGAGCGATGGCCTGCCCAGAGGGTTGCCGGGCGCAACCACCTTCAGCCAGCATCCCCAGCCTCAAGGCCTACTTACCACAGCCTTTTTCGACGGCTGCCTCCAGCTTAGGATTGGATTTCACTGGACTCACCCTTTCAGGCCCGCAGCCTGGGGAGGATGGGAACATGGAGGTGATCTTCGAGAACCTGGTTTTAATGTTGGATTCAGATGAAGAGGCCATTGGAATGCCGGAAGTGTTGAAGTTCCAACTCTGGCTGCCGAAGATATTTTCGAATATTCCTAATGTCCAGAAAAATACTATCACTTTCCAAAACTGGCTGCCGGTAACTGTAAAGATCATTTCAGGCGATCGCGTGGTAGCTCAGGTCGAGGTGGTCAATCCGCTGTGGTTTCCGCTGGTGCTGCGCAGCCAGGCAGATCGATTAAGCGGGTTGCATTTGCGACCGATTGTCCAGATGCTGGGAATTGAACCGGAACCTCCACAGACGCCCAACAACGACCCGATGTATGTCTTTTACCCCACCGAGGGCGAGCTGGGGCATCATGTGCCGGTGATCCTTGATGACTACCTGAAACGCTATGGAGGTATCTCGGTAGTCGGTAATCCGATTACGGAGGTTCGCGATTTGCATGATGGCAATTATCGTCAGTGTTTTACAAACTTATGTATCGATTTTTCATTTGAAGAGGGTTTTCAGGCGCGTCCAGCACCGCTGGGATTGGGATATAAAGAGATGTATCCACCAGACCAGCGCTTCGAGCCGAAATGGGAGGAGCAGGATAATTATCGCCTGAGTGTTTACGAGGAGAAACCCATTGTTATCCCAGGCGATGTCGAGAAAATTCTGGTGGTTGTCACAAAAGATGCGCTCCCGCTGGCAGATCAGATCCCAGAATTGACGATTACACTGCCGGATGGTACACAGCGAGGATATAAATTAGAACCGACAGATCACCTGGGGTCTACGTCATTCGTGTTCCCGCTCATTCAGGCAAAACCTGCTACCCTGATCCTTTACAAGGTCTGTCTGCCTCTCCCGGATGGAGAGGACTTATGCGTCGAGGATAATTACCTGGTTTGGAAATAAGGGAAACCGGGCAGAGCCTGGGAGATCAACGAGAAACGGATAATTTGATGACTTTACTCTGGCCATCCAACGTCAGGCGGGCAAAGTGATGGTGCCATTGAGATTTTCCTGCTGGACCAGCCTTGGCCTGGATGGATTTACTTAATGTAACCACGCTGCGATGGGGGTCAAATTCAGGACGGGACTTCGCCCCAAAGTAATAAGATGGACAGGTGTGACCTTCACCGGTGCATCCTGCATGAGCCAGGCTGTAGGTCAACTGTGCATCTTGCATCCCCGGCAGGTATTGAGCGACAACCGATTTGACCTGGGCAAGGACTTCAGGGGGAACCTGGTAATTTGCCGGCGAGGAATGGGCAACCAATGTCCCTTCCGGGCGATCTTCGGTTGCCCGCTCGCATACTGTGCGGATGTCCGCCGAACGGACTACCGGACGCAGGACAGCTTTTGTCCGGGGAGCTGACTGAGGGAAGTTGGCTAGGGGATCACCGTAAAGGACAAAAGAGATCAGGGTTTTCTGATCCTCGCCATCCAGGTATCCCTGGCGGCGATGCATCTCCCGCGCCAGGTGGATTTTTGCCCGGCGCAGCGCTTCTCCCGCAGCCAGGCCTTCCCGCAGGTATTTCCAAAATGCGTGCCCGAGCAAATCGCCAGCGATTAAGGGAGTGGTGATTGATCCATAGGCTGTGCAGGTGGACCCTACCACTGCCTGGCTGCCAGAGGCCAGGAATTTCAGAGCCAGGGCTTCTTCTATATCTTTTTTAAGGATATGGGCGCCATAACAGGCCTCGCTGAACACAACCTGAGGCGCGCGCCCACTGTTGACCACGTCCTGCGGGCGCAGGGCGACCGGGTAATCAGGCAAAGCGGCAGGATCAGCCGGGTCGCGCTGCCCATACCACTCGCTGGAATCGGGCAGGCCGTGCAGGTTGAAGTAACCCAGGCGGGCGGCAGGGAAGCGATTGACCTTTGGTTTTGCAGGCGCAGCGGTCTCAATCGACTGAGTCGGCGGTGAGACCAGCATGGCGTGGGGGTCGCCAATCGGCCGAAAAACGGACAGCGAGGCGCGCCGCCAGATGGAGGCTGTGTATCCCCAGCTGTGCTGAGGTTCCTTGTGCCGGATGGACAGGCGTGAACGCAAACCGGCCCACCAGCGCTGTAACCAGGGCTCGCGATGGGCAAGCGCGGTGTGCCGGGCTGAGATTTTTTTCAAAACTTCCAGCAATGGCCAGGGATTGCTCGAAGCGCCTCCCGGCAATCTCCCGACTGGCCATTCTGGCACAAAGTAATTCTCATCGCGGGTAGCATAGGGGCTATCGGATGGCACGTCGGCGTCAATGTCGTCGACTGGATTCGGCAGATGGTGGAACGGTACGATCTCGGGGCCGCCGATGATCATCACTGCACCAACCATCTCACCCTGGCGACCCAGGACAGCGTCCAGGTCGACCAAAGCCAGTTTAATCGACCAGGGATCGTCAGCTTTGGCGGGTTTCAGGCTCAGGGTGGACATGCAATCAGCATCATCGGCGTAAATCAGCAGGGCGCTCCAATCGCGCCGGCTGGAAATGGCAGTCGCCAGGTGTTTCAGTTCTTTATCAATCAGCGCAAATCCCTCAGCGCCGTATTGTTTGATCAGACCCAGCCGGGTGGTGATCAGAACGTAAACGGGGAAACGACCATCGGCACGCGCCAGCTGGTTTCGATTCAAATTCAGGGCAACCCGCTCTAATTCGGATTGAACAGAGCGCAGGGTCTCAGGAATATTGTAAGGAACATGCTCTGGCATCGATTTGGGCTGGGAGACTACATGCTGCGCGGTGACCGCGAAGGCCGCGCCGAGGGTGATGACCTCGGTAGGATTCAGGCGCGAAGGGCGGGTAGTTCCCCCGACCAGCGTTGGAACGGTATCAGCAATGGATTCCTCCGACAGAGGCTCCAGTGAGGTCAGTGGCGATGTCGCGGCCAGATCTGGATCAGGTTGGGGGGGTGTCTGGTTGATCGCCGACTCAAATGGCAGGCTGTTCCATCCCAGGGCAGCTGCGACGTCTGCAGGGAGAGCCAATTCGAGAGGAGCCTCCAGACGATCCGGCCACAAGTTGCGATAGGGGTGATCGCCTCCCCATAATCGGGAGGCGACCTGCCCGGTGACATCCTGCGCGGAGGCCTGGTGCAGCAAAATAACTGCCTTGTCCGAATCTCCGCCTTCCATCAGCACACTGGCCAATACCAGGGAGGGGACAAGGCTGGCAGGAAATTGCTGGTGATAGTGCTCAGCCAGTGCCTGTAAGCCGCGCGCGGGGATATTCAACCGCACAGCCACTTGAAGGTGGAGCGCGGCTACCAGAGGCGGGATGGGTTCAGCCAGCAAGGCATTATGGACATGATCTTCTGCAACATGCAAATCACCAAGCAGCATAGCCGCGCGCGCCTGGCGCAAGCTGTTGGCCCAACTTGGGAGTGTCGTGCGGTTGCGTTCAACGCCGCCCAGGGCATGGTTGGCTGCCAGGCTGTCCGCGAACAGGAAGGCCTCCTGTGAGGAGGGGACAGGGGGTTGAGCCGCGCTTTGAAACAGCCGGATGATGCCTTTCCATGCTTCCTGGTCCTCTGCATCGACCTGAATGATGCTCTCAAGGATGCTCAATGCATGTTTGCTCTGGCCAGCCTGATGCAGCGCCCTGGCGTACAGGTTCTTTACTGGCAAATCGCCGGGATAATATGCCAGCCAGCTGTAGGCGGCGTGCCGGGCAAATCGTGTAGAGCCTACCGAAATGGCTGTGCGTAAGATGGTGATCAGCTCTTGGCGGGAGGTAAGCTGCCAGGGTGAAAAGTAAGGGGGCATGGAGGATGGCATCATAGGTTGTCTCTAGGCGTCTACCGGAACGGGTCGGCGGCTGTGCACCAGGTTGAGTGCGACCAGGGCCGCCAGCTGGCGGTGGATCACCAGGTCATCAGGGGCTAACTCGGCTGCTCGCCGAAGCATGGTCTCAGCGCCGGGATAATCGCGGCCGGCTTTACAGGCCAGGCTGGCCTGATAGAACGGTCGAGGATCCTCGGGCGCGACCTGGATGGCTTTCTGGTAAGTTTGGATGGCCAATGTGTTCTGACGGCGTTCTAATTGCGTCTCTCCCAGGTCCAGGTAAACCTCCAGCTGGTCTGGGGCAAGCCGGACGGCTTCACTAAATTGGTGGATGGCCTGATCGAGCTGACCGGTTTGCCTCAGCAGCCGGCCGAGCAGGTGATGCAAGCCGGCCAGCTCACGCGGTCGCAAGGCATGGCTTCCGCCGCGCAAGGCGCGCTGGGCAGTGCGGATGGCCTCATCTAATTCATTGTTATCCGCCAGAGATTTCGCCAGGGGAGCCAGGACTGCCGGATCATCCGGGTACCGGTCGGCCAGGGCTTGCAATGCGGCCAGGGTGGCCGAAGGACCGTGCAGGCTTTCCAGGATGGCGGTCTGCTCCAAAAGTAGCGGCAGAGGATCAGTCCGCCAGCGGGATGCCCTTTTCGACGACTTGCATGGCCTGATCAGTCTGACCGAGGCGGTGCAAAGCCTGGGCGTACAGGTGGAGCGCTACCGGGTGGTCTGGCTGAAGATTGAGGGCCTGCTCAGCGCAGGTCCGGGCTTTGATCGGATCATCCATCTGGATAGCGATATCCGCGCGCAGGATCAGGGGGGGAAGCTGGTCTGGGGCCGCGGCGATCGCATCCTGGGCACGATTGGCGGCTTTTTGTAGTTCACCAGAGGATAAGTAGGCTGAAGCCAATGCCAGGTGCCCTTCGGCCTGCTCTGGAGCGATCTTCACAGCTTGTTCAAGCGCAGCAATTGCCTGGTTTGGCTGGCTGGTTTGCAGGTGGGCTTTGCCCAAGGCCAGGTAGTGGGGTAAATAGCCTGGCTCGTAGGCGACGGCTTTTTCGAGGTGGGAGATAGCGGTGGGTGTGTCGCCGCTTTCCAGGTAAAAGCTGGCTGCCTGGGCATGCCAGCGCGGCTCATCGGGCCAGAAGGAGAGCGCGGTAAGGATGGCATGTTGGGCCAGCGCTAAATTCCCGCTGATACCGGCGAGCCGGGAGAGCACGGCATGGTAAAGTGGTTGGTGAGGCCGCTGATCGATTGCCGACTGGACCGCCGTCAGGGAGTCATTAATATCCTCCAAACGACGACCTTTGAAGCCTTTCGATACCGCGACCTGGACCAGGATGGCTGGATGAGAAGGTGTACCCTGGTATTTTTCAAGGATGGCAGAGTAAGCTTGATTGACCGCCACCAGATCGCCCCCGTGAGCGATCTGCCCCAACCAGGCAGCGTCATCATCCGGACACTGGCGTAATTCACCGAGGGCTTGCAGGCTTTCAGAACCGGGCTGGAAGATTGCCTTGCCGCGCGCCTCCCAACGCAGGTAGAGACGCGGCGGGGCAGCTCGCAGATCATCTGGCAATCGGTTGAATGCCGACTGAAGTGCGGATTGAAAAGCCTGGGAGGAATTTTGATCAAGGACTGTGACGCCGGGTGCATGGGCCAGGCAGTCCAGAGCCTGGCAGAATCTCTGGTATTCCGCACGCCGGATAAATACGCGGGCCAGATGTAAGGCAGGCAGGGGTTCGTGGTCTGCCTGGGCAGAGGCGCGCTCCAGCATGTTTAATGCTGTTTCCCATTGTTCCAGGTCAATCGCGGCCAGTCCCAGGGCCAGCAAGTCGTTTGCCTGGGATGAAAGGATGCTATCGTTAGTGGTCGGTTGGTTCTCTAATTCTGCGAGGGCGTGATGCAATGTCTGGAGAGCAACAGGTTGATCGCCGCGTCTAAAAGCCAGGCGTGATTGAAGAGCCTGGACGCGCAATGTGGTGGGGGCATGCTCAATCGCCCGGGTCAAGGCATCTGCGGCTGCAATTTCCTCATCCTCATCGAGAGCCAGCTCTGCAGCGATGCAAAAGTAGACTGCCTGGTCTGCGGGTTGGAAGGATTTGGCCTCGTTAGACTGGCTCCAGCCCTCGGCGCAGCCAAATTGATCGAGTGTGGATTGAGACTTTCCGCTCAAGGATCTGATGGCAAGTTCGGGTTGGAGAAGCGCCCGGTTGAGATCCGCAGCCAAGCCACGCGCAATGCGAGTGATCGGGTGATTGGGCGCGTCTTGGGCACAAGCTGAAGCAGCATCCGCATGCAGGAGAGCTGCGCTCAAATCACCCTGGGCGCGGAGGAGAGCCGCCAGGTGCAGGTGGAAGGCGGGATTGCCTGGCTGCAGGTTAAGGGCATGTTCCAGGCTTGCCTGAGCAGCCTGGGAGCGCCCGAATTTGTTCTGCAGGCTGGCTTTATAGAAATGGAAGGAAGCGCTTGCAGGATCTACCTCGATGGCCTTTTGAATTGTTTCGAGAGCCTTGGGGAGATCGCCCGTTTGCTCGTAAAGTCCAGCCAGACGCTGAAGTAGGTGTGCGTCGGCAACGGATTGCGCAGCACAAGCCTGCTCGAGAGCTCTGATGGCAGCCGGTAGTTCGCCCAAGGTGATCAAACCGTCCGCGGCCTGCGCCAGATTTTCGGTGGATGCACGCGGGTTATCGATGACTTGTTGGAAGGCCTGCTGGGCAGCCCTGGGATCAGAAACCTGGAGCAGCAGCTCTCCCAGGCGCAAAGCCAGGCCAGCATCACTCGGGTCCAACTGCATTGCCCGATTCAGAGCGGGAATGGCTTCGGCGCGGGCATTGATCTGAGTACACAGCCTGGCGAACCAGGATAGGGTTTCGATATCATCAGGGGCGATCTGGACGGTCGCCTGGGCAGACTGCAAGGCTTCTTCTGGCAGGTGAATGGCTGCGTATGCTTCCGCCAGAATCCGGTGGATCTGCGGGTTGAGCGGCTCGGTGCGGGAGTCTTCCTGCAGGGCGGCGATGGCGATCTCGGGTTGGTTCAGCCCTAACGCCACTCGAGCCATCCCCAGGGAAAGGCGGACGTGCCAGCCAGGAGTGGAGGCCAGTCCGGATTCGAGCGCCTGGGAGAAAGTGTTCAGGGAGGACTGCAGGTTTCCGGCGGCCTCATAAGCCTCAGCCAGTAAAGCCTGGGCGGTCAGGCGGGTGGTTGGGAGATCGTCTGCCTGAGCGTCCTGGGAAGCGATAATTTCCAGGGCTTGAAGCAAGGCCTGGATGGCATCCGCGGGGTTTTCTTTGAGCGTAAGCAGAGTCTGCGCATAGTCAATATAGGGATGGGGATCGGTGGGGCTGGCGCCAACTGCCACCGTTAGAGGTGCCAGGGCAGCTTGCAGACCTCCGGTTGCCAGCAGAGTTTTCCCATGAGCGTGGGCTAATCCGGGGTAGGATGGGTAGATCTGGTAGGCAGTTTCGTACACCCGGTTCGCCAGATCGACGTGACCGAGCTTGAGCAAGATCTGGCCATAAGCCAGGGCGATCTGGCAAAGGAGTTCCCGATCCGATACAAACTGGCCATTGGCCTGGAAAACATGCCGGAAGGACTTTGCCGTCTGAGTAGACGAGGTGCGGGCAGGGTCGGTCGCCAGCCCGAAGGCACGCGCCAGGACTGCTTGAGCCTGGGTGGGGGTGTTATCAGCCAGGTAAGCATCTGCCAGAGCGAAAAGGACCTGAGGATGGTCAGGGACGGCGTGTGAAGCTGCCCGCAGAGTCTCGACAGCCTTTCCAATCTGTCCAGAGCTTCTATATGCGCGCGCAAGTGAAAGCCAGGGTTCGGGCTGGTGAGGAGCCTGTTGAGTAGCCAGGAGCAGGTGCTCCATCGCCAGATCAGGCATCTCCTTGACAAGCAAGGCCTCACCCATCAGAGCCTGTGCCAGGCCATCCTCGGGGGTGATCCCGAGGGCGCCCTGGCAGGCCTGCATAGCTGTCTCCGGGTCTCCGGCGTGAAGGGCGGTGTTCGCCATTGCATGCCAGTCGGAGGCGGAAGGCCAGTAGGTCTCGGATGCTGGAGCAAATCGAGCATCCATCAGGGTGGCGCGCTCCACAAGGGCTGCAGGCCAGTCGCCATCGGCTTCCAGGCTGGCGGCTAACTCGCGGCGGTGGCTGACTTCATCCGGTTCAAGGGCAACCGCGAGATGAGCGCATTCCAGTGATCTGTCGAGCTCGCCAGCCAGGCGATAGGTGATGGATTGTCCATCTAGAAGATCAGCGTTCAGCGGTTGGAGTACTTGCGCTAATTCAGCAGCCCGAGCAGCTTCTGAATGTAAGGAGAGATCGAGTAGAAAATCACGCAGGTGGATCAGCAGGGGAAGCATCTCCTGGGCAGGCGTGCTCGTTAATTCTTCGCATTGGCTGGATGCCTTCGGATCGATGCGATCGGTCAGTTTCCCCAGACAGCGCCGGGCGGCCTGACGGGCGCCAGCATGGTCGCTGCGCTGCACGGCTGTGTGAGCGGCGACTATCCACCGATAAGGATGATCTTCCGTCAAGTCAGTCTGAGCGAGAATATTTTGAGCCTCCTGGAAAGCCCCAGAGTCCAACAAATTCACAATCATTTCGGCAGGCGGAACTGCACGGGTGGGACCACTGACAGCCTGGCTCCAATTGGTCTGGATGGTGGCGGTTCCGGCTGCGGAGAGATCGGCCTTGATCAGGCGGCAAGCCAGGTTGGCCTGCAAATCACGCACCAGCGTGAGAGCTTTCGCGCGCAGGAGGTTGGCCTGGTCTGTCTGGCCTGCCAGGGCGTGCATATCTGCATCGTCAAGCAGGTCAGCAAGCTGGCTGGCTGGAGCCTGGGGAACAGTATTCCTGGTTTTGCTGACGCCCTTGTGGGGTGCGTCTACCAGGTGAAGCGCCAGGCGGCTTGCCAGTTCAGGACGGGATTGTTCGAGCAACCCAGCCAGACGGGCACCGTCAGCTCTGGATAGATCGTGGAAGAATGGCATCAGGATCTGTTCCTGGTCTGCAGGCTTGCGCGGGTTGCTGAGCAGGGCATGCAGGGCAAGCCGGTAATGGGTATCAGGAGCGCCGGCTCTCAGCAGGGCTTTCAATAAGGCCAGCCGATCTTCCACCAGACCGTATACCACTCCCAGCACAGTCCCCCAGATGGTTACAGGGTCACTGCCCGGCAGGATGCCGGCTTCGAGATCGTCGGGAAGCTGGCTCCAGGAATTCGATTTGCGCCGGTTTTCCAGCAGGGCTAAAGCTACCAATCCGGCTTGGGCCAGGTCAAATGGTTCAGCGACAGGCTGATCGGAGGTTGGGTAAATCAGTCTCTCGAGCGCCTGAATGGCTTGCATGCGCAGCTCAGGTTCCAGAGGCGTATCTTTGTCTGGGAAGGGGATATCCATCGACAGGAAACAGATTCCAGCGGGCGACCACCTTTCAGAATCCTGGCCGAACTCCGTAAGAGCCTTGGCGGACAACGCTGGATCCTGCAATGACTCCCAGATCAGGGCATCCTGGTGAAGGGCTGAGATAACCCATGACCAGGCAGTTTCAGGGATTGTACTCTTCAGGTTTATCAGAAAGGAGGCTTGATTTGGCATGTTACCACCATCTATGCAGGCCGGGGTTGATGAGCGATGCAATATCAGTACGCTGCATGCTTAAAGCCAGCCAGGCTGCCACTGCCATCAACAGGAATCCCATGACGGAAAGGAAAACCCCGATCCCGGCTGTGGTGCGGATCAGCTCATTCGTGGCGCTCAACAGGGATGAGGCGTTCCCGACCAATCCCGCGACATCTTCTGCCACCCCTTTCTTCGCCAGCTGGGTGGTCTGATTGGCCAGGGTTCGAATCTCTTTTCCGGTTGAGCGGACAACCAGGATAAAAATCCCGGCGGTCAATGAGATTCCGCCAAAAACAAAAAGAACCAGGGCGAATCCCATTTGGATATCATTTAAAGTAATGCCTGTCATAGTTGCTCCTTACGGAACGGATGAAGTAGAGAGTGGAAAGTCGCAATGGAAAGGCAACGCGGCGCTGCTTTTTGTTTGCCACTCGTCCAGGATTGTCATGAGATCAAGATCCGTTGCCAGATTGGATTCTAGCTTTTTCAGTGTTGCTGTAATCGCTACATTAGATGGAGCGGTGACCTGGGGTTGCTCGCATAGCTGGGATAACATTTTGGTCTGACCAGCAATGGTGGTTGTGGCGGCTTGCCAGGATGAGGGCGTCTCCGCCATCGCTTGAGCCCCATTCCCGTTCAAATCGCCTGATGGCAGACCGCCGATCAGATCGATCAAGGCGCGCGTGGCGGTCTGGTCGATCACCAGGAAATTATTCCACCACACCTGGTCCTCGAGCTGCCGCAAGAATGCCCTGGATGGGTTCCCCGCCTTATCGAGGGAGAAACTGGCAGCCAGTGGGGAAGACTGCGAGGTAGGCTTTTCGCCTGGATCGGGATACAAGGGCAAGAAGGTCAGATCCAGTTTGCCCGGGAAATACATCACCAGCCAGATATTTTCCAATTGGGGGTGGGCGGCTGAGAGATGGTCGACGCTGACCACCAGCAAATTGCGCTGAACAGTGACTGGATACTCGGTTGGGGCAGGCAGGCCTACTGCCGGGTAGGCCATTTGTTGTGTAGCTGGCAATTCGGTAGGTGCAGAGTTTTTTCCAGAGGAGGCCTCTAATAAAATAAAAGATGAATGGAATAAATCGCTTGAGCCGATTGACTGCCCTCCCCAAATCCCGGTGACAAGGAAAACGAAGAAAACCCCGCCGTAGAAAAACAGGTTAGGAGAACGACGAATCCGGTCGAATAAGGAGGTCATCATGTTCAAATCAGTGCAGTCAGTAACCCGGCCAAAAAGCCAAACGCCAGGCCGATAGCTGCCCATTGCAGCGCTCTTTCGGCATCCAGGCTGTTGATGAAGCGGGCGGCAGCTGGCGAACCGCGATGATAAACCCATGCAATAATCCGCTGGACGGTGCGCGATTCGCTCAGTAGTTGGATCACCAGCTGCCAGAAGCTGATTTCCAGACGGGTTGAGAGTTGTCTGATGCTCATCTACGGCTCCAAAAAAGAAAAATATGCCTATCATTCACGCCAGAGTCTGGCGGGATTGCGGAGATGGGAGATTGAAAGCTGCACATATGCCATTTCAGCGGGAAGTGGTGATTTTCAGGATCTTTCCCTGGGCGTTGGCGACGACCCGCACAATGCGGGAGATTGATTTGCCATTCGGGCCGGCGGCTGATCCCTGGTAGATGATCAAGTAGTTCGTGGATGCCGAGGCGGATTTAGCCTGAGGAGCGGCCTGCGTTTGGACTTTCGGATGGCTGCCGTCTACCTCTGGGAAACGCCGGTAGACCTGCGAGGAGATCGATTTGAGGAGTTTAGCGTCCATTTCGCCTTAATCCTGGTTAATTCAGGAGGAAAATCCTGGTGTTGGCGGATTGTTGGCACGCATGCGGCGGCGCAGGAAGGCGGGGATGTCCAGGTTGTTGGCATGCATGTTGGGGACCGATTGGGTCATGGGCTCGGACGGACTTTGAGTAAGGGGGGGTAAATCTGAGTAGCGAGGCGCCTGAGGATAAGTCGGGGCCTGTGTGTAGCTCGTCGGAGTGGTCGGGAGGGCGGATGATGGCTGCACCGGCAGCGGTTCTGGACTCTTGGCCGGCTGGGCCATCACGCCAGGAAATACTTCTTCCAGGGTCAGCGCGCCTAACCCGGTGACAATCAGAATGACCTGCGCCCGGCCGGTCATGCGCTCATCGTAGGTGACACCCATGACGATCTCAGTGTTTTCGCCTACCTGGGTGTGCAGCTCATTCAGCACTTCGCTGACTTCATACAGAGCCAGGTCGTCCCCACCGGTGAAATTGGCGATGATCCCGGCCGCCTGGTCTACCGAAACCGTATCCAGCAGAGGGTGGTGGAGGGCTTGCTCGATCGCCTGGCGGGCTTTATTGTTGCCCTGACCCTGGCCGATGGACATCAAAGCCCCGCCGCCCAGCTTCATCAGGCGCTGGATGTGGGCGAAATCCACGTTGATCAGGCCGGGTTCGGTAATCAGCTCCGTGATGCCCTGGACAGCCTGGCGCAGGACGTCATCTGCCAGGCGGAAAGCTACTTCCAGCGGCAGGTTGCGCGGGGCTACATAGAGCAAACGATCGTTCGGGATAGAGATCAACGTGTCGGTGTGCGGCCGCAATGCAGTCAGGCCTTCCGTGGCGTTGCGCTGCCGGCGGCCCATCTCGAAGGTGAAGGGGGTTGTGACAACTGCGATGGTAACCGCGCCAACGGAGCGGGCAATGCGGGCCGCCACAGGGATCGAGCCAGTGCCAGTCCCGCCGCCCATCCCGGCAGTGACAAAAACCATATCAGCTCCCTCCAGGGCAGCCGCCAGCTCACGCTGGCTCTCCTCAGCCGCGGCGCGACCGATCTCCGGTTTGCCGCCGGCTCCCAGCCCACGCGTCACACTCGGCCCAAGCTGGACTTTAACCGGGGCCAGCGAGGTTTGCAGAGCCTGATAATCAGAGTTGGCAGCGATGAAGTCTACACCGCTAATGCCGAGCTCAATCATGCGGTTGATGGCATTACAACCGCCGCCGCCCAGGCCCAGGACTTTTATCACTGGTAAAGGAGCTGGAAGGAAAGAATCGTACTTTGTTGGGTTGTTCATGGGGGAACTCCTCTTATCGATCTGCTAGTTGTGTTGCAATACTTGTGCCATCTCCATTAATGCGCTCGACAATGCAGCCGGAAGCGCGCAGGCTGGACAGCGCCTCATCCGGGAAGAATTCAGCGCCACCCACCACGGTTACGCGTGCAGCCTGAGCGGCTTCAGCCAGGGAGAATCCGATGGTTGGCATGTGTCGCTTGATAAATGGCCGGACGGCCTGGAAGTACCAATCTGCCACCGCCCAATCCAGCGCCGGTAATAAGAGGTAGTGCTGGATAGACGGGCTTTGCTTTGATAGCGGGTTTGAGCCCAGGCCTTGTGCATCGGGCCGGGTCAGGCAGGCAGCCAGCTGGCGCAGAGAGCGCACCTCGGGGGTCGGCGCTCCATCTTGCTCATACCAGGCAGATTTGGCATGTGCGCTGCTGGCTGTGGCGGCCAACAACCAGAAATGGCCAGCCAGAACCTCCGGTGGGAGCGGCTCCAGTGGATCATCCGGCATACCCTTCGCCTGGGCAAAGCTGCTGGGAAGGGATCCAGCCGCCAGACCTTTGGCCATGGCCAGGGTGCGGCGCAAGTGAGCCGCCTCGCCCATGGTGGCTTTGCTGCCTGGAGGGTTCCAGCTGCGCAGGCCGAGCAGCAATACCGGGCGGGCTTCACCGATCACCGCCTGGGTGATGGCGATGTACCAGTCGAAGATGCGAAAACCACGCTGGTCCTGCCCGTCGGGCGGTGTTGCATACGGGCGAGAACCCGGCCAGCGTTCCGGGCCTCCGCATCCCCAATCCAGCGGGCGGTCGGAGGCATCCGCGTAGGCTGCCAGCGCCAGGCGATCAAGCAGGTGATAATGGCCGCGCCGTTCGATCGCCTGGAGAGCAACCCGCAGGAAGGATGTATCCCAATAATCGCCGCCTGGAGCCAGCGGTGAAAAGACAGGTGTCAGGCCGGACAGGCAGGCGGACTCAGCCAGGGGTATGAAACCGTCCAGGAAGCGCTCAACCAGGTCGTCCTGCGCCCAGGCAGCCGGCGGCCAGGAGGCTTGAGCGTTCGGCTGGTCAAACAGGATCGCATAATGTACGCCCCAGCGAGCGTAAGTTTCAAACAGAAATGCCAGGTTTTTGACGGCAGGCGGAGGGTGAAGCGGAAGCCTGAAGTGCAGCACAGGCTCGATCCCATGGGAGAGAAGCCCCATGAGAAACCCTTCTGGGATTGCCCGGCTGGCGGGCGCTTGAAGAACAAGCCAGGAGGCTCCCAGGGCGCGCAGCTCTGGCAGCCAGGTCTGCAGATCACTATCCCGATAATGGAATGTATCGGGATAATAATGAAAACCGATGCGAGTGTTATTGGGAGGAATCGGAAAGGTGGACATAGGGCTCTCTCCTGGCTGAAGAGGTGCAAGAGCTATGCCAGGAGAGGAAAGTGATTCCGTTTTTCTGTAATTTGCGGGCGTAGCCCGCAAATTACAGAAAATTCAACCCATAATCCAGGAGAGAGCTAAAGAAGGATAACAGATTAATGCTTGACCTGAACCAGCTCAGGGGGTAGATGCGACCGGTCGATGGCGGCCTCATCGCAGAAGAGCATGGCGCGCTCAATCACGTTGCGCAATTCACGGATATTGCCTGGCCAGTGATAGGCGGTCAGGGCTTGCATCGCTCCGGGGGTGATATCGGTGATGTTCAAGCCCATGCGGGGGTTGTTTTGGCGGATGAACAAACCAACCAGCTCTGGAATATCCTCTTTGCGCTGGCGCAGCGGGGGCAAGTGCAGGTCAACGACCTTCAACCGGTAGTAGAGATCCTCGCGGAACTCGCCCCGCTCGATCAGCTGCATTAAATCGCGGTTGGAGGCCGCCACCACCTGGACATCCACTTTTATCGTATTGGTCCCACCAACGCGGCGGAAACTGCGCTCTTCAAGGGCGCGCAACAGCTTGGCCTGGATATCCAGCGGGCTAGCGGCGATCTCATCCAGGAAAAGCACACCTTCATCCGCGACTTCCATTAAACCGGGTTTGCGCTTCTCGGCGCTGGTGAAAGCGCCCGGCTCATAACCGAATAACTCGGACTCCAGGACGGTGCTCTGGATGGCCGGGCAGCTGACATCAATGAAGGGTTTATCGGCACGCGGTCCCATGCGGTGCAGGGCGCTGGCCAGGACCTCTTTTCCGGTGCCAGTCTCGCCGGTGATCAAGACAGATACCGAAGCCGCGGCAGCTCGCCGGGCATGATCCATCAAGGTGCGCATAGCCGGAGAGTTGCCCGTAATAAAATTGAGTTGTTTGTGCTGAGACTCGCGCAGGTGGGCTAATTCTCGGCGCATGGCAACCACTTCCCCGGCGCGCTCGATAGACCCTTCGAGACGATTGAACTCGATGGGTTTCTGGAGAAAGTCCACCGCCCCATTCTTCATGGCATCCACCGCCATATCCACCTCCGCATAGGCTGTGATCAGGATGATCGGCGGGCGGTGGGGCATGTGCAAGGTCTCTTCAAGCAAGGACGGCCCGTAGCCATCCGGCAGGACGACATCCAGCAGGACAATGTCACCCAGACCGCGCTGGAGATGCTCACGGGCTTCCTTGAGGGTAGCCACGCCGATGGCTTCGTAGCCCCGGGCGGTCAGGAAATCGGCTGTGTTTTGGCGGAAATGGTCTTCATCGTCAACGATCAGTACAGTTAAGCTCATAGGATCCCTGGTTGAAAATTTGACTAATCAGATTGGGCTTCAGATGGCTGCGCCAGCGGGAATAACACCTGGAAGACAGTGCCTCCGGGAACGCTGGCCACCTGGATGGTGCCTTTGTGAGCGGTGATGATGCGCTTGGCAATTGCCAGGCCCAGGCCGGTGCCATTGCGGTTTGTGGTGAAGAATGGCTCGAAGATACGCTCGCGGATTTCATCCGGAATACCCGGGCCATCATCCGCGAAGCTGACTTCGACCTGTTCCAGACCGCCCACCGCGGGCGCCGGGCGGACATGAATCACCAGCGATCCGCCGCTCTCCTTCATGGCTTCGACCGCATTGCCGATCAGGTTGTTAAAAACCTGCTCTAGCGAGCGTAAATCTCCACTAATGGTGCAATTTGAGGTTAATACTTTGAAATCCTGGCGGACATTCAGCCGCGTCAGGCGCGGCCGCCAGCGATCGATCAGGTTGGGGAGCATTTCTGCCAGGTTGATAGGCTCGATCTTATTCTCAACCGGGCGGGAGAATGCCAGGACTGAGCTCATCAGGTGGGTCAGCCGGTTGCAATCCTGGTTGAGACGGTTGATCACCTCCTGGTTGGGATCATCCTGGGGCAGGTTGTACGCCAGGAGCTGCAGGCCGGTGCTGATATTGTTGATCGGGTTACGCACCTCGTGGGCAAAGATGGCGGTCACTTCTCCGAGCAGGGCGCGTTGTTCCAGTTGTTGATTGCGTACCTGGAATTGCTCGTGCTCGCTCAAGTCGCGCAGCAAGATCAGAACTCCTTGCAGGCGGTCAGCAGAGTTCATTGGCAATATGCGCACGTGGGCCGGAAATGTCGAGCCGTCCCGGCGGTGCAGGCGCACATTGCCCAGGTTGGGGATGGCGATGCCTTGCTGCGCTCCCTGGAGGGCAGGCACGAGGTTGTCTGCGCCGATCAGCACGCTCTCGACAGGCTGACCGCAAACCTCCGGCGTGCCGTATCCCAGCAGCGTTTCTGCAGCGGGATTGAGATCCTGGATCGCCAGGTCGGGATTGAGCAAGATGATCCCTTCCTGAGCAATTTCCTTGATCGTATCGCCGATCAGCAGTAAATGGGCTTTCTTTTTCTCGTCCGTGAGCAGGTTGGCGCGCAGGATGTTCTGCTGGATAATCCCGGTGATGGTTGCAGCCAGGATATTCACAATGGGCGCGTACTCCTGGGGGACATCCCCCTCCGGGCAAGACAGCACCAGCAGTCCGAGCAGGCGACCCGGCTGGCCGAGCGGGGTGGTCGATAGATAGCTCCATTTGGCTGAACGGGCAGCTTTATACAAGGCGTTGCTGGCGCGCTTGCCTGGCGCCCAGGAGGTCGGTTTGAGCAGATCATCCGCCTCCCCGGGCGGGATTTCACCGGGCAAGGCCGCAGCCTCGCCCAGGATGAAAGCCCGCTCCAGCCCCGGGGAACAGGCCGGAACGAGGTAAATGGATAGGATGGTAGCGCCGGTCAGGCGTTGGGCGACTTCCAGGGTCGTCTGGACTGCCAGGTTGGTGTCGCTTTCCTGAAAAGTGAGCGCCAGGGCGAGCAGATCCGCCTGGCGTTGCTTCAGGCGCTCTGTGTCAGCCTGCTGCTGGTAATGAACTGTGGCAGGCTCGACCGTAATCCACCCCCAACTCCCCTGCGGGTCAAGCCGCGAGAGATTGACGAACACTTCCAGGCTGTTCCCATGGCGAGTCGCCAGATTGGCAAACAGACTGAGGGGACCTCTGGCAAGCTCCGGGGGCAGGTTTTCGCTGGATAGCGCTGGAAGGAGATCCTTCAAGCTCTTTTGGGCGAGCTCATTGCGGGTGAAAGCGGTTAACTCGGTCGCCCGAGCATTGGCTAAGAGCACGCGCTGGTGTTGGAAATCCACCAGAAAAGCAGCTTGCGCCTGAAGATCGATCAAACCCTGAATGTCTGCCAGGCTGGGCTGACGCTGGCGCAAGAAAGGGACATCTCGAATGGGGAAGGATTTCTTCATAGGCTGGAAGGAATGGCAGGGGATTGGCGGAGATGGGAAGGCAAGATGCCTTCCATGGCGCGATATTTGGCAACGGTGCGCCTGGCGACTGAATAACCCTGGCGATTGAGCAGCTCAACCAGCTCGCTGTCACTGAGCGGGATCTGCTCCTGCTCGATAATCTGCTTGAGCACGGTGCGGATGTGCAGGCTGCGGTCGAAAAAGCGCGCCAGGGGGACAATGTGCCCGCTGGGTAGCTGGACAGACTTGCCTGAAACCGCGCGTGAGATGGTGGATTCATGCACCTGGAGCTCGTCGGCCAGCACTGCGCGGGTCAGCGGTACCAGGCGCTCATCGCCGTGCAGGATGAACTCGCGCTGCAAAACTGCCAACCGGGTGCACAGGCGCACCATGGTGTTGGTGCGCTGCTGCAGGCATTTCACCAGCAGCTCGGCCTGTTCCAGGTCGCTGCGCCACTGGTCCGATTTCTCCTCGGGCGCCTGGCTGATTGCGCTGCGGAAAAGAGCGTTAACCCGCAGCAATCCCGCGTAAGGCGAGACGATCTCCACCAGAAAGGGGCTATCCGGATCTTTATCCAGGCAGGAAATGAGCACATCAGGGGATGAATATACCTGCGGGGCTTCGCCCTTGCCTTGATGGATGTCGCCCCAAAAAGCCCGCGCCGGGAAAGGATTCAGGTTGTCGGCGATAAAGCGGGCTACCTGTTCCACCTGGCGGGTGGAGGCGTTGATCAGGCGACCCAGCTCAGAATACTGGTGGCGGCTGAGCAAATCCATTCCCTGGCTGATGGCGGCGCAAGCCAAGGGCGGAACAGGGCGGCTCTCTGCCAGCACCTCAAGCTGGACCAAAAGGGCTGCCTGGGGAGACGGCGCACCGACTCCGACTGGATCGGCGCGCTGGATCAGGCGCAGGATGCTTTCCAGGCGGGAGGGTAATACGTGGTGATAAAGGGCGATCTCCACCAGGGGCGTGCTCAGCAAGCCATCCTCATCCAGGCTGGAAAGGATGTGCGCTGCCAGTAAGCGGTCCTCGGGGCGCAGCTCAAAGGCGATCTGGCGCAGGACATAAGTCGGAAGATCCTCGTCGCTGGCGGGCAAATTATCATCCGGCAGATCCAGGATGTCTTGAGAAGTCCCTTGATGGAAATCCTGAACAGGGGATACAAAGACAATCGGCTCTTCGGCAAGCCTGGAGGCCGGGGGAGAACAGCGCGGGCAGGTATTTAAATCCGTCAGCACCAGATTACAGCGGGGGCAGCGATGGGCATCTTTTAGCTCCAGGGCTGGATTGCGAGCAAGCTCGGCTTCGACCTTTTGTTCCAGCTCGGCTGCAGGTAACTCCAGAAGCGCCATGGTCTGCGCCAGGTGGGCGGTGGTCAGCGGTCGTAAGGAAGTGGCAATACGGAGATGAGGAGATTGGAACATAGTTTTCAGATCGCCTACAGGATGAGATGGAATAGTTCTTGCAACAAGTTGCAAGAAACGTGCCGTCCACCGTGAGCTAATTATAGAATATTTCCCCCCAATTATGACCATGAACTTGCAGTTTTATCAGGTGTACCTTCCGTTCAGGGCAAGGGAGGCAGTGACCCCATCCTTATCCTGAAATGGAAGGTTCAGGGGGCTGTGCCGCCTGGTGGAGGGGCAATTTGAACCATGGTGGAAGAACCATCCGGATTGGTGACCATCACGGCAATATGCTGGGCGCCGTCATGGGGGATCAGAACATAGCCGCGGCAGCCGCCAATCCACTGATTCTGGACTCCGCTGTGCGGGTAGAGGCTGCAATCCAGCGGGGCTTGCTCCGCGCCGGTGTCGAGCGGTTGTTCAGCGATGCTCCATCCGGCGCTCTGCCAGCGGCTGACGGCTGGCTCGGTCAAAGCGACATAAACTGTGCCTTCAAAGGCCACCATGCCATCTGGCGTCGGGGAATCGTTGCTGGCAGGGATGTCCTGCACAGAGGTTACCAGATCAGAAGGCTGGCTTTCGGGCGGGGCGGCCTGGGCTTCTCCGTTGCCCAGGGCGACTGAGGCGGAGGCGCCGCCGCTTTGGGTGGAGCTGCAGGCAGAGGCCATGATCAAGATCGATACTGCCAGGACGAACAGGACGGGGGTTAGACGTGTGCGAGTTTTCAAAGCAGGCTCCGGTTCCACTTGAATGAATGGTCGGTAATTCTCAATGTTGCAAGTTCCGGGCCAAAATGAAAAGAAAAACACTGCCTGGGCGTGTTTTTCAGATCGAAGCGCTGAAGAAACCGCCTGATACAATCTCTCGCATCTATGGCGGTTGCGACCAGTTTGGAAAACCACCGAAATCAAGATCAGGCCGGTGTTTCGGACAATATTCTTGTTTGTCCGGCATGTTTACTCTATAATAAATATAGGACTTACGCAGTTGGTGGGTTTGTTGATCAACCTGCAAGTTGCAGCCAGGGCCCACGCGATAGCAGTACAGCGGGCAGGCGCTACCTTTAACTACTTACAACTTGCTTCCGGGGTCTTGCTGCCGCCAATCTGGGAGGGCAGACTATTTTGGGTCTAGCGTTGGATACTGAGGGATCTCTGACATGCTAAAAACCACCGCCAACAGCAGCACTGGAGCATTGATTGGCGAGCTGCGGTACAAGGCCTGGGGAGAAGCAGCGGTATTCCTGGGGGACTACCTACACCAACCGCAGGTACACCGGGCAACTGAAAGAGAGTTTGCTAGGTGGTTTGGAAGGGATGTATAATTTCAATGCTCGCTGGGTGGACGTTTATGGTTCTGTTGACACGATAATCGATATATATGCCTCAAATTGTGTCCATGGAGAAATAGGAGGTATCTATTCAATCTTTGGGCTTTTTACCGGGAATGAAATAAAAGGCAAGCAATTCGATCTCGGTTTTTTCTCAATCCAATTTGGACAACCTTGAGGCTACGATACCGAAATGGGTTGTTCCTGGGTATTATTTCTAATGGCAGCTATCACATCGATTTGGGGACCTAAATGGTTCCTCTTTCTTTCGGCTATTTTTTCTTTTACGGCTGGTTTCATGCTGGGATATGGGGGAAAATCCGGAAGCCTTGAATTGGGAATTATCCTGGGTTTGATTTTCACGAGTGTTTCGATAGGAGGTGGGATCAGCACTAGGTATTTTAGAAGTCGTGGGTTAGTTGAAGGAATGGAAGACATTTTTATGGCGATAAAATCCTTGTTTAGTAGAAAACGGCAGTAGTTTATTACGATTTGTGTGAATCATACAAATGAGATCTATCAGAGATGCATAAGAATCTGACCTAAGTTTAGATAAAAATGCACAATTTGGATTTCATCGTTGGTAAACCTCTCTTGGAAAGTAATTCTACATCTTACAACTGGGGAGAAGCAAATGGCCAAAGGCGGCTGAAGCGCATCCTCAGCGGGACGCCATTACAACCCTCCTCGCTGCAGGATCTGCGCTACTACAACACCACCAGCGGGGCGGCCTGGTATGATGGGGTGGGCAATCCTTCGGCAAGCTCAGGACAGGCTCTGGCGGTCAAGGCCGGGGTGAGCTACATCTACGGGGATGCAAACCACAAGCATGCCGTGACTTCGTTTTCGAACAACACCTACGGTTATGACAACAACGGCAACATGACCAGCCGCAACATCGGCGGGACGGCATACACATTGACCGGAGCATGCCCTGAGCCCTGGCGAAGGGACGCCGAGAAACACCTGACCGGGGTGAGCGGGGGGACCACGGCGACGTTTGTCTACGATGGGAATGGCAAGCGAGTCAAGGCCACGGTGGGCACTACAACCACGATCTACATTGGCGACTACCTGGAATGGACTGGCAGCACCAGCACGCGGGTAAGCTACTACGGAGTTTACGCTGAGGGCAACCGAAGCGCCAACGGGGCGCGCATTGCCATGCGGGTGGGCAATACGCGCTATTGGCTGTTCAGCGATCATTTAGGGTCGACGACGATCACAGCAGACAGCTCTGGGACAAAGCTGGGAGAGCTGAGATACAAGGCCTGGGGGGAGCAGAGATATGCCTGGGGGACAATGAACACCAACCGAAGATTTACTGGTCAAATAAGGGAAAATACCCTAGGCGGCGCGGAAGGGTTGTACTTCTTCAACGCTCGCTGGGTCGATGTCTCGCTGGGACGCTTTGCACAGGCGGATCTCCATCATCCCCGAGCCGGGGAATCCACAGGCGTGGGACAGGTACTCCTATACCAGTAACAACCCTGTCAAATATATTGATCCAAGTGGTCATGATCAGGATTGCAGCACCTGGGATTGGGCATGTAATCAACAAGTTAAAAAGGAAGAGGTTCACAAAAATGAGGATTGGGCAAAGAATGTTGGAACTTCAGCTATATTGTTAGACAATGCTGCGGCATTCTCTAATGGAATTTATACGATCACGGGTGATTTAGTAACCCTTATTTGTCCAGAGTGCTATCCCGTTGTTATAGTAATCTATCGATTCTATAGCTATATTCCCAATTCCCTTAGCACAATATCAATGGGTTTGTGGGTTGGTCAAGGATTCATTACTGGAGAAAATAGCTTTTCAATAACTCAAACACCTCAAGAAACAAACATCTCACTTTCAGTGTCACAAGATAGTATTGTGGCAACCACAACAAACATGGCCGGTTGGCTGATTCCTGAACCAAATATTGCCACAGCCTTAGATTCTGCTGTTTTGGCTTACGATTTTGGACGTTCAGGAATTATTCCAACTCTATCTATCCCCACTTGGATAAATCCTAATTTGTCATATAGTACAGAATATGGGTTCAGTTTTGGTTGGAGTTGGTAACGAAGATATGTTGGATCAAGTTTAACACTTATTGTCTGTGGATTACCTCTGATTACAATGGTCCTCGTTGCTGCCATTTTGGGGAGTTTTTACCGCAAAAAGCTTGCTAATAGGATATTGACTGGTATACGACAGGGGCATTTCAGGAATTTTTCCTCACCTCAAGTATCCAGAAAGATTCGAGGGCTTTCAATACTTGCCATAATTTCGCTGACAGGCATCGTTACAATATCTCTTATGGTAAGGTCTGAAATGTCGCCTTCACGAGAATGTACCCTGATACTGTACGGAATATTCCTTTTGTTAGGCATTGTCGCTGGAGTGCTTTTATTAAAGCAAGTTCTGAATCAGCTCAGACATTAAAATAGAGAACCTCCCGGCACCATCGCCAACCCATCTTCCCAGCAGGACCTGCGCTACTACAACACCAGCAACGGGGCTTCCTGGTATGATGCGGTGGGCAACGTCCTGCAGATTGGCGACTACAAGGCCGGGCCGCAGACGCAGATCTTCACCTACGACAACGCCGATCGCATCCTGAGCGGCGCAGCAAGTGGGGGCAGCAGCGGTAATTACAGCGAGACTTATTCGTACAACAGCGAGACGGGCAATCTGGCGGTCAAGACCGGGGTGAGCTACACCTACGGGGATGCAAACCACAAGCATGCCGTGACTTCGTTTTCGAACAACACCTATGCCTATGACGCCGCGTTTGCCAGAGGCAAACTTGGAAACATGACCAGCCGATACATCGGCGCGACGGCATACACATTGACCGGAGCTTGCCCTGAGCCCTGGCGAAGGGACGCCGAGAACCACCTGACCGGGGTGAGCGGGGGCGCTACGGTGACGTTTGTGTACGATGGGGATGGGAAGCGGGTCAAGGCCACGGTGGGCACTACAACCACAATCTATATTGGCGACTACCTGGAATGGACGGGCAGCACCAGCACACGCGTGAGCTATCATGGAGTTTACGCTGAGGGCAACCGAAGCGCCAATGGGTCGCGCATCGCCATGCGGGTGGGCAACACGCGCTACTGGCTGTTCAGCGATCATCCTTCGGCTGCGCTCAGGACAAGCTTAGGCAGCACCGCCATAACGGCCAACAGCAGTGGGACTTCTATTGGTGAGCTGCGCTATAAAGCCTGGGGGGAGCAGCGGTATTCCTCGGGGACGACGTACACTAACCGAAGATTCACAGGTCAATTAAGGGAGAGCACACTCGGCGGCGTGGAGGGGCTGTACTACTTCAACGCTAGATGGGTTGATGTTTATCTTAACGCTGGATCCAGCCTGACACAATCATACCTCAAAATCAAGGGGTACAAGCTTGGGATCGCTATGCTTTCGTAAACAATAATCCGGTTCGTTTCAATGACCCGTCAGGGCATTATATTGAGCTACCCTGTTTCTTCTGTGACTAGTCGTGGATCGATTACTCTTCAACTTCTGGGGGGTCTAATACAGCGATTGATATTGCTGCTACCGTTGGGTGCTTTGCAGTAGGGTGTCACATTGATCGAAAAAATGATGTTATCAGCGGGCCGACGCGGGAGGAATATGCACAAACTAGTATAATGAGTTTAGGCCCGACTCCACTGGCGGTAACGACCGGGGCAATGGCTACGAGGATATTTGGTGGAGAGACAGCCGATACAATCCGAGGTCGAGCAGCGCATGCAAATTATCCTTATGCACTTGGACCTGGATATAAATACGAACAAACTTTACCGAGTGGTCTGAGACCGGATGCGATTGACTGGGAGAATAACGTCGTTCGCGAGTTAAACCGGATAACTGGTCAGCTATCCAAAGTGGGTGGAGACAAGTTCGAAAGTACTTGAACGAGCTTTTTGAAATGACCGGGGATACCTGGACTGCTTATGTGGACACTTACAAAAAATGATTGACAAAAAAACTTTCAAAAAAGCTTTTGCTGCACCCATGCAAAAGGCAAGATCAGTGAAGAAAGGCCAATCCTGGTATTTTGATGGCAAAGATGCCGTTGTCGTAATTAACCTCCAAAAAAGTAACTGGAGTGAACTGTATTATATTAAACTTGGGAATCTGGCTGAAAGCTTTCGGTGAGGCAACATTTCCGGGGTTCAATCACTGCCATTTGTATTACCGAGTTGAACATTTCTTCCCAGAGCAGCGCGATCTAATACTTACTGGCAGTGATTTAGAGAGAAGCGACCTGGAGATTCTTAGACAATCTATCTAAGTTTATCGGAAGCCAGCTGATACCATTTGTTCAAGAGTGCACTGATGAGAAAAAACTGAGAGAATTGATGTCACAAGGTGTTTTAAGAGGAGGTTTCATAAGACAAGAAGCTAAGATGTACTTATCCGATAAGTAAAGGAGTTTTTCAGATCGTGGCACTTTTTGGACAATCTTTGTGAGTTTATCGCCCCTTTATACCATCGACAGGGCAAGAAGAAGAGCAGAGAATAATAATCATCCTCTGCCCTGTCGACGGTCGAGGCTGGGCGCTGACGGTCTTTGACCGTTCCGTTGCTCTCCAGCAGAGCCGTACCCTCCCATGTTCGAAGCGATTTTAACATGCCCGAGCAGCAAAAAAGCTCAGGGCTGGCACTTTAAAAGCCGAATAATCTCAATCAAGCAATTTCCGTGTTCACCAGAACGGGAGCAGGCAGCGGGACCACGGCGACATTTGTCTACGATGGGGATGGCAAGCGGATTGCCCGGTACTGCCGAATAGGTCATGCTAACCGTGCGCCACCGGCGAACGCTACGGGAACTCATGTCGCGCGGGGGAGTTGCAGCCAGCCACAGCAAGTTAAAAAACACACTCCTCCCCCAAGTGAAGGAGAAGTGTTCAAAACTTGTTGAATTTGGTACCCCCACCGCGACTCGAACGCGGGTTTTTGCCTCCGGAGGGCAACGCTCTATCCACTGAGCTATGGGGGCGTGGGTTTCATGGATTTTACCATAATGTCAGGCGAGGGCGAAGATGCCAGCGAAGCGGGATCGAGCAGCAACTGCGAGCGATGCACGCGCGCGGCCAGGGGAGGCAGGCCAAGCGCTTCCAGCACCTCATCCGGGCGACCGGTGCGGCTCTCTAAGGCAGCCAACTGCATCTCCAGAACCGGGTTGCCGGCCTCATCCAGGGGGAGAACGTTAAGATATTCGATCAGCGGGCGCAAATCATAGGCTTTGCCGCGTCGCTGGCGCGGCAGGCGTTGCGCAGCCAGCAAATCAGCCACCCGGGAGTCCAGATCTTCGGCCGGTTCGAGCAAGGTAACCAGGTACCGGGCTGAGCGCACCTGTGTCTGCAGGGCGGGGGCTTGCAGGTCGACCTGAGTAAGCGTATGAATTTGCAATCCGGGAGGAATAGCTTGCTCTAAATCCGCTCGAACAGTCTCATCCAGCAGCGCCTCGGTATTCAACCAGGCATCCAGCAGCTCGCACTCACTGGTGAATCCCAACGGCAGGGCGCAGGCTAACTGCATTCTGGGACGGGGGTTAAATCCCTGGTTATACGCCAGCGGCAGCGCGGCGCGCCGGAATGTGCGTTCCCAGGTCTTGAACAGGTCCAGGTGGGAGGTGTAGCGCATTGCGCTGGTCTTGGAGAAGGCAATGCGGAGGCGGATCATTGGATTTGCTTCTGCCGGGGCGATACATCCGGGCATTTCCAGACATCGCCCGGATTACCCCGGCGCAGCCCGGCAAAAGCCGGTAAGATGCCGCAAGCAAAACAGCTTTCCCGGCAGTCTTGCCTGGTTTCGGCGCGCTGGCTGCCCAGATAGTCGTCAAAGAGGAATTTTTTGCGCACGGTTGAGCTGATGTGTTCCCAGGGAAACACTTCGAATGGAGGGCGTTCCCGGTGGGTGTAGAATGCGGGATCAAGGCCGGTTTCTGCAAAAGCTTCCAGCCAGTTGGATGAATTGAAGTGCTCTTTCCAGGCATCGAAACGCGCCCCGCGTTTCCAGGCCCGGTAGATCACTTTAGCCATGCGCCGGTCGCCGCGCGATAACCAGGCCTCCAGCATGGTCTCCTCAGGCTGAGTCCAGGTGAGCTTCAATCCATCACCGCGCAACTGGCGCCTGAGCAGGGCTTGCTTCTCGCGGATACTCGCCAGCGTGTCGCAGGGCGCCCATTGGAAGGGGGTGTGGGGCTTGGGGACAAAGGTGCTCACCCCGGCGTGCAGGTTGGCGCGCTTTCCGATGACTTTGCGCCCCTCCGCCAGCACTGTCCTGCAAAGATCGGCGATAGCCTGCACGTCTTCGATTGTCTCGGAAGGATGGCCAATCATGAAGTACAGTTTCAAAGTTGGCCAGCCGCGCTGGTAAACCTGACGGGCTGTGTCGATCAATTGAGCAGTACTGACCGGCTTGTTGATGATCTGGCGCATGCGCTCTGTGGCGGCTTCAGGGGCTAGGGTGAATCCGGTGCGGCGCTCGTCCATCACGGCGTCCATCAAATCGACGGAGACCGTCTCGATGCGCAGGGACGGCAAGGAAACCGACAGGTGGCGGCCGAGAAAACGCTGGTTGACCGCCTGGACCAGGTCGACAATTTGCGTATAGTCAGAGGAAGACAGGGAGAGCAAGCCGATCTCCTCGAAACCGGTGCTGGCGATGGCGGCTTCGACCGCGGCGATCACCTCATTAACCGGCCGCTCGCGCACCGGGCGGGTGATCATCCCGGCCTGGCAGAAGCGGCACCCCCGGGTGCAGCCGCGCATGATCTCAATCGGGATGCGATTATGCACTGTGTCGATATATGGCACCAGGAAATGGGTAGGCGGCGGCGGGAGTTTGGCGACAATGCGTTTCTGGATGGGCAAGGCTGCGGCAGGGTATACTTTTTCAACGCGCATCACGCTCCCATCGGGATGGTAATGCGCCTGGTACAGGGATGGAACATACACCCCCGGGATGCCTGACAGGGCGTGCAGCAGGCTTAACCGATCAGTCCCGCCTTGCCTGCAGTCCTGGTGCGTTTCGATGATCTCGTGGATGACTTCCTCGCCCTCGCCGATGACGAAGGCGTCGATAAAGGCGTGCATTGGCTCCGGATTGAAGGCGGCGTGACCACCGGCGATCACCAGCGGGTGATGGCGGGTGCGCTTCGAGCTGAAGAGCGGAATGCCAGCCAAATCCAGAGATATTGAGCGTGTTGGTATAGAGTGTTTCGTAGGGCAGGGAAATCCCGATGAGATCGAATTCAGCCAGGGAATGCTTGCTCTCGAGCGAGTAAAGCGGGATACCATGCAGGCGCATGGCAGTTTCCATATCTGTCCAGGGGGAGTAGGCGCGCTCAGCCAGCGCGTCGGGACGTTGATTCACCTGGTCATACAGGATCGCCAACCCCAGATTGGACATCCCCAGATCATAAATATCCGGGAACACCAGCGCCAGATGAGTTTGCACGCTATTCCAATCCTTGACAACCTGGTTCAACTCACCGCCGGTATAGCGGCCAGGTTTTTGGACAGTTGGCAGGATGCGTTCGAGGCGGGAGTCGATCTCGAGGGGCGTCAACACCGGTAAAACCTCTGCAAAATTTAGAGGGATTATATCAGGTTATTGGATGCAACCGCTTTGCCGCCTGCGAGTACCCCAAACCCCATTCTGGTTAAAGCCGTGGATGCTGAACGCTGAGCGGGGATTGTCGCTTTACCGGGCAGGATTATTCGAAAATCCACGCATCGACTGACCTGTCCCACTCCACGCATTCCGCTGGCTGGAACCACAGGGCGACTTCTATTTCACCGTTTTCAACGGTATCCGAGGCGTGAGTCAGGTTGCGTCCCACTTCCAGGGCGAAATCGTGGCGCAGCGAGCCGGGAGCAGCCTCGGTGGGGCGGGTGGAGCCCATCGTCTGGCGCACAGCCGCCACGGCGCTGGGTCCTTCCCAAACCATCGCCATGACCGGGGAAGAAGTGATATAACGGATTAAACCAGCATAAAATGGTTTGCCTTTGTGGATCGCATAATGAGTTTCGGCCAGCTCCTGGCTGACCTGCATGAATTTTGCGCCCACCAGGCGCAAGCCGCGCCGCTCCAGGCGAGAGATGACTTCTCCGACGAGGCCGCGCTGCACGCCGTCGGGTTTGACCAGCACCAATGTTCGTTCCAAGGGGGTTTCTCCTGAGGGGATTTCACTACGGCGACCGCGGAGATCTCAGAGGGGACAGCCTCTGATTTCTCCGCGGGCACTGTTCGGTGAGTTCTAAACTTATTTTATCAGGTCTTCAGCGTGATTGTAGGCATTCATCGCCTCAGGGAGCCGATCGGCCCGCAGGTAGGCGTCGCCCAGGGTCTGATAAAGCAACGGATCAAGCGGGTAAAGCTGTAAGGCTTCGTTGATTTCCGCGATGATTTCGTCCAGCTCCCGCTTTTCACGGATATAGCGGGTGTATTGCTCCACGGCTGCCGGGGTATTCCCATTGACAACATGCTGCCAGGCCTGGGCCAGCTCGGGGATTCTGGAAGGCGCAGGCGCAGCTTCGGCGACCGCTTCTACATATAACTGGCGATTTATATCGGCATAGGTCTCCGCTGGGATGCCGGGGATCTCCTGGAGCTGGTCAAGGCTGGTAAACGGGCCATTGACTTCGCGGTAGGTCACAATGCTCTGAGCGGTGATAAAACCGATCCCAGGGATACGCTCGAGCTGGGCGAGCGAGGCCGTGTTGATATCCAGGCGAGGACTCTCTTCAGCCAGCGCGGCTACAGTCCCGATCTCAGCGAACTCTTCCGGCGGTGTCCACTCGCCAGCGACGATCTCGGGAGAAGGCTCAGCCGCCTCGACTTCCAGTCCACGCAGCCAGTCTGGAAGCTCGACCTCTTCGGAGGCGGGTTGTTCTGGCGCCTCCATCTCGGCTTCAATGAGTTCCCTCCGCCTCAGTTTCAATCGGCTCAACGGTTTCCTCGACCAGCGCGGCTTCAACCAGGGCGGCCTCGGGCAGCCACCCGGCAGTTTCGGGAACCGCAGCCTGCGGTTCTTCAGTGACTTCTTCCCTATCCAGAATTTCCTTGCCGATCACGCCGGCTGCAACCACTTTCGAGATGTCTGTCAGCACGTGAGCGCCTTCCTGTGGGACTTCTTCTTCCGGAATTTCAGCTTCTTCCGTAGCTGCCCCGGTGTATTGCTGGATCCAATCCGGGGTTTCAACCGGGCGCTCCTCGGGTTTGGTGAGCAGCTCTTCTTCCAAAGCCCCTTGACGGGCAGCCAGGCCTTCCAACCAGGCCATGGCTTCATCTTCACTTTCGAAGCCCGTCGGCGCGCTTTCATCGATTAACGCGGATGCCGCAGCCAGCTCAGCGAGGCCATCCGCAACGCCTTCCTCCAGCTCCGGGGTTTGCTCAACCGCCATCTCTGCGGGGATCTCTTCGGTGACAAGCTCTTCAACCACCGGCGCAGTCTCATCCGCGGTGACTTCAACCGCCTCTGCAACAGCAACTTCCTCCTCAGCCGGGCGGAGGCGCACGGGTTTGGTGTCGCCCTCAATGATCGGCGGGCCGAGAGGCTCTGGCTCTCCGGTTTCGGATTCAATCACCTGTCCGACAGCTTCAGCAGCCATGGCTGCTTTGAGCCAATCGGGGATCGCCTCGGTTTCCAGGCTCCACTCCTCGGGCGCAACCGGAGATGGCTGCTCCTCCACAGGTTGGGCAGCCTCGATAGGCTCGGCTGGCGTGCCGCTTTCCATCTCACGCAGCCACTGCGGGATCTCAGCCTTGGCCAGCCCCGGTTCCTGTTCAGCAAACTCACCCGAAACAAGCACATCGCCTTCTGCGGCGGTCTCTAAGGATTTCCTCCGGGGAGAGTTTGGCGAGCCACTCGGGCACGCTATCTGCTGGTTCTTCTTCAATGGGCAGCTCAGCTTGTGCTTCGGCAGCGCTTTCCGCCAGCCATTCAGCCACACCCAGCGGGGGAATCTCCGCCTCTGGGACGGCCGGTATTTCTAACTCAGGTTCTTCAGCGAGTGGTAGCTCGTCTTCGCCTGCAACGGCTGCAATTCCAGCTGCGGCTGCCAACCCGGCCGCGGCGGTAAGATCAAGCCCTTCATCTTCCAGGGAAGGCGTTTCAACCGGTTCAAGCCAGTCAGGCAGAGCTTCCTCAACGACCGGTGTCAGCTCTTCGGCTGGCTCACCTGCGCTTTCGTCTATGGGTTGCGTGATCCAATCGGGTGTTTCGGTCTCTTGGGCTTCTGGCTGTTCAGCAGGCAGTTCTTCTTCATCTCCACCCAGCAGGATGGCGCCAGCAGCTACCGCGCCGCCCAGCACCGCAGCCCCGGCCGCACCCAACCCGGCTGAGGCACTTTCCACTTCTGCCATTTCAGCACCAGACTCAGGGAGGCTTTCTGCGCCAGAGATCTCAGCCTCTTCGGGAGTGAGCGGGGTTTCATCGAACTCATTTGCCAGGACGGCTGCCCCAGCCAGCGTTTTGCCGACATCTGGAGCTTCGATTGTCGCCGTGGTTTCAGGCGCTTCTTCTACCGGGGCGAGATCCTGGAGCCAATCTGGGATTTCTGCACTGGCGAGCTCATCCGTGCTGGCCTCTTCTGCTTCAAAAGCTTCAAAGCCGGGCAGGCTTTCCTCAGCAGCCTCAGCGGAGGCTGGCTCCCAACCGGATTCGCGCATCCACTCCGGGATTTCACCGCCAGCCAGCTCTCCCTGGGCCGCGGCTTGCTCCGCGCCCTCCGGCAATTCACCGCCAGTGGAAAGCCAGTCTGGCACGGGTTCATCTCCAGAAGGAGTTTGCTCGATCGAAACGCCCAGCGAACTGGCCCATTGAGGTTGGGCTGGGGGAGCTTCGATCGGACTCTGCACGTCCAGATAATCCAATCGTTCTAAGGTGATCGCTCCTGCTGGAACCAGCTCTGCAGTCTCAGCAGCAGGGGAGAGGTGGGATTCATAGGGATCGAGCTCTTCCAGCCGCTGGCGATATGATCCGGCTTCCGCAGCCCGTTCTGTGCCCGGTAAGATTTCAGCCATCAGGCGGTTGGCTTCCAGGCAGTATGGGAATTTTCCGAGCAGGGTATTGCAGGCTTCAATGGCAGTCAGGCGCTGTCCGGATTGGGCGTACATCCGCGCCAACAAGGCTTGCAGGTCGGGTCGCTCTGGGTCATCCGCCAGGGCAGTGCGCAGCTCGGCAATCGCCTGGGAATACAGGTTGCTCTTTGCAGACATGCGCGCCATGGCGCCGCGGGTCAACTGGACCTTGGCCGGGGTTAATCCATCGCGGCGCCCGTACAGCCGGCGTAATTCGGATTGCACAGCCGCGTTGGAAGGCTGGACTTCGAAGGCGCGCTCCATATGCCAGATGCTGCCTTCGAGATCGCCTTCATCTTCGCGGATGATGCTCATCCCGAGGTGAGAGATAAAATCATCCGGGATGCATGCCAGGACGCGCTTGAAAACGTCCGCTGCATCGCCGTAGCGCTGGGATTCCAGCAAGGCCTTTCCCAGTGAACGGTAAGTGGTGACATGCTTGGGATAGGTCTCCAGGATATAACGGCAATGTGCGATGGCTTCGTCGGTGCGACCGCTATCGACCAGCTCTTCTATCTCGCGGTTGTAATCGCGTAAGGATATCCTTGCCATGTGATCTTCACTCCACTTTATTGTATATTTTAACCTTACAACCGCATTTCGTTACCATTCCGGAGTTGATAAAGTTGAAAGGTGACACTTCAATCTCCGGAAGCGGTTGCGCCGCCCGATACGGGAAGCGAAGGGGCAGGTCTCTTGCTGCGCAGGATTGCCCAGATCAGAGCGGCTAAGAGCAAGATCACCACTGCCCAGCCGCCGAGCCCTAGAGGCTTGTAGACAACGATGATCGGGGCAACGATCAGCGCTACCAGGTTGACGACCTTGATCATTGGATTGAGAGCCGGACCAGCCGTATCCTTGAAGGGATCTCCAACGGTGTCGCCAACCACTCCAGCCTTGTGGCGTTCAGAACCTTTTCCCAGGTTGTTGGCGGGATCTTTCGGCTCATCCTCGATCAGTTTCTTGGCATTATCCCAGGCGCCGCCAGAGTTATTGAGGAATACGGCCAGAAGCTGCCCCGACAAGATAATACCCGCCAGGAAGCCGCCCAGGGCCTCCACCTGCAAGACCAATCCAACGATAATTGGGGACAGCACACCGAGCAAGGCCAGCGGCATCAGCTCTTTTTGGGCTGCTTCGGTGGCCAGTTCGACTGCCTGGTGGTAATCTGGCTTGACTTTGCCTTCCAGGACGCCCAGACGGAACTGGCGGCGAGCTTCCAGGATGATCAGCGAAGCCGCCCGACTGACTGCCTGGATGGCAAATGATGAGAATAGCCAGGGCACTGCACCTCCGATCAGCATACCGACGAAGACCTGGGGGATCGATACACGGATACCGCTGGTAAGGGCGGTGGCATCCACCCGACCGACATCCGTAATGAAAGAACCGAACAAGGATACCGCTGCGATCACTGCAGAACCGATGGCAATCCCCTTTGTGATGGCTTTGGTCGTGTTGCCCACCGCATCCAGGTCAGCCATGATCTGCTGGGCGGCCACTGTCTCAGGGTCGGTTTGACCGTGCCAGGCCATCTCGCCAATCCCGTTGGCGTTATCGGCGATGGGACCGAAGGAATCCATGGCGACATTGTTGCCCGTCAGGGTTAACATACCGATCCCGGTCAAGGCGACGCCGTAGAGGATGTAGGTAAACGACATGATCGCATCGCTAGAGATACCGCCGAATATCAGAATCGATGCAAAAATCGTACCAGCAATGATAAGGATCGACCAGACCGAGGATTCGAAACCGACAGATATCCCGTTCAGAATCAGGGTGGCAGGACCGGTGTCAGCAGCTTTCTTAATCTCTTTGACGGGAGAGCCGTGAGATCCAGTAAAGTAATCCGTCAGGCGGTCGATCAAGATGGCCAGGATCACCCCAGCGGTAGTTGCCAGGAAGGGCCGCCACCAGCCACCGTCCACATTCCGCATGTAAAAAAAGGCAACTCCGCCAAAAAGAACGACAGAGATGGCCGCGGATGTCAGGAAGCCAGAGAAGATCGCTCGCATCGCGTCGCTGCTTTTCCCTGTGCCACCGCGCACTTGATAAGTACCGATGATAGATGCCAGCACACCGATGCCCCGCACTAATAAGGGGTAAATAATCCATTCGATATGCCCGGTCAATGAGTACAAGGCCACACCCAGGATCAGGCTGGAAACGATGGTCACCTCGTAAGACTCGAAGATGTCCGCCGCCATGCCAGCACAGTCCCCTACATTATCACCCACCAGGTCAGCGATGACTGCCGGGTTGCGCGGGTCGTCCTCGGGGATGCCGGCTTCAACCTTACCGACCAGGTCAGCCCCAACATCTGCCGCTTTGGTAAAAATCCCCCCGCCCACCCGCATGAACAAAGCCAGCAGGGTGCCGCCGAAGCCAAAACCTAGCAATATATCTGGCGCAGCGATCCCAAATATAATGAAGATAATTGTCCCACCGAATAACCCCAGCCCATCGGTGAGCATGCCGGTGATCGTTCCTGAGCGATAGGCGATGCGTAATGAGTTGGCAAAGGATGTGCGCGAGGCTGAGGCCACGCGCACATTGCCCTGGACTGCCATGCGCATGCCAATTTGACCGACTGCCAGGGAAAAACCAGCTCCCATGGCGAAGGCCAGCGCCCGCCCGATGCCGATTAAGGTGCTAACCTGTTGCAGCTCGGCAGCGGTCAACTCTTCAGCACAGGCAGCGCTATCATCTATAGCGACGCCTTTGAAGGCCATGCAGTACCATTCCGAGGCTTCAGGCGTAGGCGAAACGATATAGACTGAGGCGAATAAAGCGATCGTCAGTATGGCGATCAATGGGAGAATCGACTTGAGCTGGCGTCGAAGATATGCATCTGCGCCTTCCCGGATGGCATTCCAGACTTCCAGCATCTTTGGGGTGCCCATATCTTCCCTGAGTACCTGTGATCGAAGGAAGACAGCATAAAGCAGACCTAAGACGGCGATGCCTAAAACGCTCCAGATGGCAACTTGCTCGAAGGGGTCAAGTCCAAACATTTTTTTCATCCTCCAGATAATAGAGTATGTGATGAATATGAAACTGGCGATAGATCCTATAACGGGGGATGAATAGCAACCACCCAGGTGAAGCCCCCGTCATCTATTACTTTGAAAACCGAATTCATTGTACAGTTGGCATCAAAATGTGTCAATGCATAATCCGCGGTGATTACCCATAAGTCACCATGCAGTAAAGAGTTCGTGAGGGAAAGGTGAAATTGCGACATAGGACAAGGTTGCAGTTGTCAAGAAAACGGCGCTGATGCCACGCAATACAATGTAAGGCCCATCCCGATCCGTTTTACGGCCGAGTTTGCCGCCCAACTTACGCAACCAGTAGACCGCCTTGCGTGGCCAATGTTGCATGAGATGAAAGACAAACTGAGCGGCAGCCAGGACTAAGGCGAACAGGCGGCGCATGCGCTCAAGGGTCTGGACGCGGAGATCTTCTACATCCAAGCCCTGTTCTTGGTCAAAGCGATAGCCATGTTCGATCTTGCCGCGCAAGCGCCAGTCGGAGTAGATTTGTAAGGCATCGGCTTCAGAGCCGATGGGCACATTGGTGATGAGGACGGCATTGCGATTTTCGAGGTCATTGTGAGCAACCAAAACAGACAAAGGCTGATGAGTACCAGGTAAGCGGATGGTGAACCAACCGGCCTGAATGGTGGCCAGACGGGTTTTACCAGCGTGATGAAAGACAGCCTGGTAAGAGGTAACCCAGGGAACGCTATCCACCAAGTCTTGTAAGTGTTCGGTTTCCCAACGATCCAGGCGATCATTGTAGACTTCAACCAATCTTTCCAGGTGGCTGGCCACAATAACAAACTCGCAGTTGGGTTGGTTCATCCAGGCAAACACTTTTTGGTCATCTCCACCAGAGTCCATGACAAAGCGGATGCGCAGAGCAGGAAAAACCCAGCGGGTCGTTCGAATGGCGCGTTGAATTTCTCGATTTTGACTGAGGAAATCGGCCGTTTTGTACGAAAACCAGTTTGCATAACAGATGCCAGGCACACATGTATTCACCACACTGGCTGTGATCGCTGGATAGCCTTTTGCCAGACGTTTTTCACCGTCCAGGTTTGGCGGTGTGCTCTTGTACACCGTACTGACCCCTTCCAGCTTCTTTGTGTAAGGTTTCTCAAAATTCACTGGGTCAATCGCCACGACTACATAATTGGGGTTCTCTGTCCGCACGGTTTTCTGCGCAATGCGATACAACCCTTTGTACAAATGGTGGTGGTTGAAACGCTTGTTCTCCAGAAACCGGTACACCCGCTTTGCCACGGCCCAGCAATCTGCCTCCACTCGCGAAGCGCTGCGTGACATCGCTGCGATCACGGGTGTCTCGGTTGCCAGAATGTTCTGTACACTCATGCAAACGACATCGCTCAGACGCTTATCCGGCAAGGTCGTTGCCATTGGTTCTGTAAATTCCCTGATCTCAGCCTGTAATTTTGCGACAGGCAACTTGGCAAGAATTCAGACAGTGCTATATTCAGCATGGCTCCATCTCCTAGGTGAAATGTTGGCAAACAATTCATACCACAGGTCGGTGGAGCTTACTGCATTAATTGTGGGTAATCACCGCATAATCCGGGCCAAGCCGATCATGAATTCCGGCGCATGCCGATCACCGATTCCGTTTCATGCCGATCGGTGATTCCGGCCATGCCGATCAAGTAACCCAGAGAAGCATGGGGGAGAAGGCTGGATAAACTCAAACAAATCGGGCATCCTCTTCGGAACCGATCCGAGGAGGAAGAGATGTCTCAAGCGAGTTTATCCATGCGAAAAATTGAAGAAATCCTGCGATTGAAATTTGAAGTTGGATTGCCGCACCGGGCGATTGCCAAAAGTTGTGGGGTGTCGAGCAGTACGGTGAGTGAGTACGTCACGCACGCCAAAGCGGCCGGGCTAAGTTGGCCGCTTCCAGAAGGGATGACGGCGGAGCAGTTGGAAGCCCGCTTGTATCCAGAGAAAGGGTTATCCAGACGGAAGATCCTGCAGCCGGACTGGAAGTATGTGCACAAGGAGTTGAAGCGTAAAGGAGTAACCCTGAGCCTGTTGTGGGTGGAGTACCGACAGGAGCATCTGGACGGATACGGATACAGCCAGTTTTGCCAGCACTACCGAGAGTGGAAGAACCAACTCAACCCCACCATGCGGCAGAAACATAAGGCCGGGGAGAAGCTGTTTGTGGACTACGCCGGGCAGACGGTGGCGGTGGTGGACCCGGAGACGGGTGAAATCCGGGAAGCGCAAGTTTTCGTGGCGACCCTGGGAGCCAGCAACTACACGTATGCGGAAGCGCACTGGACCCAGAGCTTGCCCAACTGGATTGCAGCGCAGGTTCGGGCGCTGGAATTCCTGGGTGGTGTGCCGGAAATGGTGGTTCCGGATAATCTCAAGGCGGGCGTGACCAGTCCGAACCTGTATGAGCCGGACCTGAACCCAACTTACCAGGACTTCGCCCATCACTACGGGATCGCGGTGGTTCCGGCACGGGTGCGCAAACCGCGTGACAAGGCGAAGGTGGAAGTGGGTGTTCAGGTAGTCGAGCGTTGGATCCTGGCCCGGCTGCGGGACCGGACCTTCTTCAGTCTGACCGAGCTCAACCAGGCGATTGCCGAACTGCTGGCCGAACTCAACCGGCGGGAGATGAAGCATCTAGGCCAATCTCGGCTGCAACTGTTTGAAGCAGTGGACCAACCGGCCCTTTCACCGCTTCCGGAAACGCCCTACGAGTTTGCGGTCTGGAAAAAGGCCCGCGTCCACATCGACTACCACGTCTCCTTCGACAAACACTTCTACAGTGTCCCGTACACCCTGACCGGCAAGGAAGTGACCATCCGGGCAACCGAAAAGACGGTCGAGATCTTCTACCAGCGCAAACGGGTGGCCTCACATCCCCGCTCTACCGCCCAAGGGCGCTTTTCAACCCACAGCGTGCATATGCCGCCTGAGCACCAGTTCTACAGCCAGTGGTCCTCGGAGCGCTTTCTGCGCTGGGCCGCAGAGATCGGCGAGCAGGCTACCGAACTTATCCGCCGTGCTCTCGACGACCGCAGGCACCCTGAGCAGGCTTATCGTACTTGCCTGGGCGTCCTTGGCCTGGCCAAACGCTACTCCCCAGAACGCCTGGAAGCTGCCTGCAAACGGGCTAATGCGGCCGGTATTCGCTCTTACAAAGGGGTGCACAACATTCTCCAAAACAAACTCGACCAACGGCAGCTGGATCCCGCATCCAACACCCCCTTACCGCCGCATGAAAATATCCGCGGTGAGAACTACTACAACTGAGGAGCATTCCTATGTTGAACCAACCCTTACTGGAAAAACTATCCCAACTCAAGCTTCCCGCTTTCCGCACCGCCTTCGAAGACCAGCTCCAAAATCCCCAGTACGCGGAGCTGTCGTTTGAAGAGCGGCTTGGCTTACTGGTCGATATCGAGATCACCCGCAGAACCAACCACCGCTTGCACCGCCGCATCCAGTCCGCCCGTTTCCCTCTCCAGGCCACCATCGAAGACCTCGACCTGTCTGCGGGGCGCGGCCTCAAACGAGCCCAGGTTCTCGAACTTGCCCAGGGAGATTGGGTCCGCCGCCATCTTAATGCGCTGGTTTTGGGTGCCACGGGTACGGGCAAGACTTATTTATCTTGCGCACTCGGCCGGGCCGCCTGTGAGGCCGAATTCAATGTGCGCTACCTACGCACTTCCCGCCTACTGCAATCCCTCGAGCTCGCTCAGGCTGATGGCTCCTATCCCCAACTGCTGCGTTCCCTGGCTCGCTCTAATTTGCTCATCTTCGATGACTGGCTGCGTGACCCGCTCTCTCGCTCCCAGGCCAAAGACCTGCTCGAAATCCTCGACGACCGTTATGGCCGCACTGCCACCCTGGTCGCAACCCAGGTCCCGGTCAACGAATGGCACGCTCGCATCCCCGACCCCACCCTCGCCGATTCGGTCCTCGACCGCCTCATTCACAATGCCTATCGGCTAAATCTATCAGGAGATCTATGCGAAAAGTTCATTCCCCCTTGATCAACAACGACAACTAGCGATATGATCGCTTATCCAGCCATCTCTCCTCTGACCAGCGATCGCCATGCACTGCAACAGCTGATCGGCATGACCGGTCTGGGTGATCGGCATCACCCGGAATCACTGATCGACATCACTGGAATACGAGTCAAGAATGGTAATTAGATTAGGGTTCTATTAGAACCAAAATAACCGCTTGACTTGGCTACTTTTTTTAATGTATATTGTTACACAGCGAGCGTGGGTAGCAGAGAGAATCGTAACATTACGGATACATTACTTTTGGTAATTGTTACCCTATTAAGCACTGCCGCCTGGTATTGGTTGCCGTGCTTTTTCTTGTCTGGGGTAAGAGATTAACTTTATTGATAGAAGTTACGCAGTTCAAGAGGACGCGGGGGTGTTTTGGCGGGCTTCGCCCGCCGAAACACCCCCACCCTCCCACCAACTGCGTAAGTCCTAATTGATTAACGCCTGAAACCATTGTAGGAGCAATAGATGATTTAAGTTGAAGGATTGACAAAGGATTATGGGTTGCGCCGCGCTATCGATGATCTGAATTTCCATGCCGAAAAAGGGGAAATTCTGGGCTTCTTGGGGCCAAATGGCGCAGGAAAAACGACAACCATGCGCATCCTGACCGGTTTTATGCCGCCAACCTCAGGGCAGGCCCGGATTGCCGGTTTTGATGTCGTCGATCAATCCATCGAAGTCCGCAAGCGGATAGGCTATGTGCCGGAGACTGTGCCGTTGTACCCAGACATGACTGTTTTCGAATATCTCAAATTCATGGCTGATTTGCGCAAACTGAAGAATGCAGAAGACCGGATCGATGATGTCCTGGAAATCGTACATATGGCTGACCGTGCGGGGGGGTATATCTCTAACCTGTCAAAAGGGATGCGCCAGCGTGTTGGTCTGGGTCAGGCGCTGCTCCACCAACCGGAGGTGTTGATCCTGGACGAGCCTACTATTGGCCTCGACCCTGCTCAGATCCGGGACGTGCGCACGTTGATTTAAACGCTTGGCAAAGAACGCACCATCCTGCTCTCCACACATATTTTGTCTGAAGCACAGCAAGTCTGTGATCGGGTCTTGATTATCAACAAGGGTCGTATCGTGGCGGAGGACACGCCTCAGAAGCTGCAATCCCGCCTGGCAGGTGTCCAGCGGGTAATCATTAAAGTCAGCGGCGACAATGACGGCTTAGATCAGATTCTCAACCAGGTTCCGGGCGTCAGCGGAGTGAGCGAGGGGAGTGAAGGCTCTTATGAATTCGAATCCCGACCTGGTCAGGACACTCGCCCGGAAGTAGCCCGGGCCGTCATTGCTGCAGGTTACGATCTGTTGGAAATGCGCCCAATTGGAATGAGCCTGGAAGAAATCTTCCTGGAATTAACCCGCGAAGAACCCGCTCCGCCTGAGGTTTCCGAAGAGGAAGAGTAAACGATATGCGAAATATTTGGACAATCGCCAAGCGCGAATATAAATTGTACTTCTCCACCCCAATTGCTTACATGGTGGCCTTCATATTCATGCTAATTCTGGGGTTCATATTCTATGTAAATCTCGCAGCCGCAATGACGCAGGGATTTGCCCCGGGTGTAGATATGCTAACAGGTATCATGGTCACCCTGCTCCTGTTCAGCACGCCGGCGCTTACAATGAGGTTACTCGCCGAAGAGCAGCGCATGGGGACGATCGAGCTGCTCCTGACTGCCCCGGTGCGGGATTATGAGCTTGTGGTAGGCAAATGGTTGGGTGGGTGGATGTTCCTGCTTTCTATCATAGCGGTAACCATGATTTTCCCAATTGTGCTTAACTTCATGGTTCAGCCCGGGATAGACCAGGGACCTCTGGTGACCAATTACCTGGGACTCATGTTGATCAGCGCCGCTCTGGTAGCGATTGGAGTGGCGATTTCGGCCCTGTTCAGCAACCAGATTGCAGCCTTCTTCACCACCCTGGGTGTGCTGCTGGTGCTGTGGTTGATCAGCTTGCCCGCCCAAGCAGTCGGCGCATCAGGCGGTACTTTGTTGTCCTACCTCGATCTCAGCGAGCATTTCTACTCCACCTTATATGTTGGGGTAATCGACGTAAAGGATGTTGTCTATTATCTCAGCCTGACAGTCCTGGCGCTATTCATAGGCAGTGTCGTGGTAGAGACACGGAGGTGGCGATAATGAAAACACGAATGCAGCGCCTCGCTCCGTTGGGACTAATCCTGGCAGGCCTGGCTGCCCTGGCCTCAATTGGCCTGTTTATTGTGCAAAGAGAATTCACCCTGGCGCTTCAGATCAGCCTGGGGCTGGTTGTGATCGGTTTGGCTTTATATGTGATCCTGGATCCTGAACGAGTAAGGCAGGCGCTTACCGGTCGGCAGGCCAAATATGGCAGTAATGCGATATTGTTTGCGATCGCATTCATCGGAATCTTGGTCGTGATCAACTACCTGGTTTTTAAGAATCCGAAACGATGGGATTTAACGGAAAGTCAGCAATACACACTGTCACCAGAGACGATTGATACGATCAAAAGCATGCCGGAGCCGGTCAAGTTCCTGGCATTTTACACTGCTCAACTATCGACAGACAGCACGCGAGCCTTGCTTGATCAATACAAATATCACAGCGATGGCAATATTGACTACGAGTTCATCGATCCGAACACCGACCAAATCCTCGCCCAACAATATAAAGTAATCCGGGATGGGACGATCGTGGCGGTGATGGGCCAGAACCAGGAACAAGTAACCCTGACTGATGAGAGCGAGATTACCAGCGCACTGGTGCGGCTGCTCAGCCCGGGCACACGGGCAGTGTATTTCCTGACTGGTCATGGAGAGTTCGAGCTGGATTATAGCGATACGGGTTCTTATAGCGGCGTCAAGCAAGCCCTGGAAGCCAAAAACTATACCGTCAACCCGCTCAACCTGGTTGCAACCGGCAATATCCCAGAAGATGCACAGGTCATCGTCATCCCGGGTCCCTTGAAACCCCTGTCCCAGACGGAAGTAGATTTGCTCAAGGCATATGTTGAGAGCGGTGGGGGGTTGGTAGTGATGGAGGAACCTTTGCTGGTGACCCAGTTTGGGGAAGATCCAGACCCGCTGGCGGATTACCTGGGAGAAACCTGGGGCATTATCCTGGGGAAGGACATGGTTGTCGACCTGAGCTCATCCCAGAACTTCGTGGCTGTTTCCAGCCAGTATGGCGATTCGATTATCACTGAAAAACTGCAGGGCTTGCTTACTTTTTACCCAACGACACGCAGCGTGACTGCTGACCAGACTGTTACCGCGGCGCGTTTGATCGAGCTGGTGCTGACCTCGGATCAATCATGGGCAGAGACCGACCTGGCAGCGCTTCAAGCCATAGGGCAAGGCCAGGAAAACGCACCTGAAATCCAACCGGATGAAGGCGTGGATCTGACTGGTCCAGTTTCGATTGCAGTGACTGCTGAGGACTCATCCAGCAGTGCGCGCCTGGTGGTATTTGGCGACTCTGAATTTGCGTCGGACACTTACTTCACCCAGTACGGCAACGGCGATATGATGGTTAACTCGGTAGATTGGGCCGCCGAACAGGAAGGTCTGATCAGCCTGACACCGAAGGACAACATCGAGCGCTTGATGATCCCACCGGGACGCTACACAATGAACCTGATCCTGTTGGGGGTGGTATTTATCCTGCCTGGGCTGGTTTTACTGGCAGGTATATTGGTGTGGTTACAGCGCAGGCAGAGAGGATAACAATGATCCGGCGATCTACCTGGATTATTCTAGGTGTTTTCCTGGTACTTGTTGTTGCAGTTTTGATCTGGCAGCGTGTTCAAGAGAACCAGCAGGCGCAAATTACCCCCACGGCCGCGGTCAGTTATTTTTTCGACCTGGGAGGTAAAACCATCAACGGGATTTCGATTACAGGTCCGGCAAGCCAATCGGTGTCGGCTACGAAAAACGCGGATGGGAGCTGGACGCTGACTGAACCATCTGGTCAGCCGGCTGACTCGGGCCGGATTGACGCTGCCGTTGGGTCAGCCTCCGGGTTGGAAGTAATTTCGACTTTAAATCAGGTTGAAGATCTGGAAACTCTTGGGCTCAATCCAGCGTCTTATCACATAGAGCTGATCCTCGACGACGGATCCAGGTTGATTGCCTTTGTGGGCGGCTTAACCCCGAACTCAAAGCGGATACAACGCATTTATTGAAGGCCAGCCGTTGAAGATTGTCGAGCGTTATGCTCTGGAGGATATTCTGACGTTATTAAGTAGTCCCCCTATCCTGCAACCTACTTCCAATGGAGAAGGGACTCTCGCGCCAGCCGTAAAACCTTGAGTCAAAATGATTTTGCCAGGACAGGTACGAGGGTATTGATTTTGGTTTAAATTGGGTGTATTCTCATATAGATACTACGCAGATTTTCCGAACCTGTTTGACAGGCAGGTCGTGGAGTAAGAATGATTGATGATGAGCTTTTGAATTCTCTGGAAGAGCAAGAAGAACATGGCGCAATCGCCCGTTTGGTGGATCTCGGGCGGCAAAAAGGCTTCGTCACGATTGACGATATCTTGCATTTCTTCCCGGAAGCCGAACATGATGTTGACCAGTTGGAGGAAGCCTTCGCGGCCTTGATGAGCGCTGGCGTACCTTATCTGGAAGAATCAGTCATCGGCGGGCCGACTGAAGATGAGCTGGTAGAACAGGAAGAAGTCGAGGATGATTCCCGGCGGGCGCTTGCCGCGGACGATAATTACCTGGCGAATATCGATACTGACGACACGATTGGGTTGTACCTTAAAGAGGTCGGGCGAGTGCCGCTCTTGACCGCTGAAGAGGAAGTGGAGCTTGCCCAGCGAATTGAGCGCGGCCGATTGGCGCGTGAGGAGCTGGCGCGTGGCAATGTCACTCTCCGCCGCCGGATGGAGCTCCAGCGATTGATTGAGGATGGCTGGGCAGCCCGCGAACACCTGATCACAGCGAACTCCCGCCTGGTGATCAGTGTGGCGAAGAAATATATGGGGCGCGGCGTTCCCTTCCTGGACCTGATCCAGGAGGGAAATATCGGGCTGATTCGGGCTGCCAAGAAGTTCGATTACCGGCGTGGGCACAAGTTTAGCACCTACGCTACATGGTGGATCCGCCAGGCTGTGACCCGCGCCATCGCTGACCAGGGCCGCACAATCCGCGTCCCAGTGCACATGGGCGACCAGATCAACAAGCTGCTGCGCGTTCAGCACCAGCTAACCCAACGCCTGGGGCGAGATCCCTCGGTAGAGGAGCTGGCTGAAGCCCTGGAAGTGACTCCGCAGAAAGTTGAGAATATGATCCAGGTTGCCCGGCGTCCGCTGTCGTTGGAAACCCCCACTGATGATGAAGAGGACTCGGTGTTGGGCGATTTCATCCAGGACGACGAGATCCCCGCCCCGGACGATACCGCAACTTATAATCTATTGCGCGAGCACCTTGAGAACGTATTGGATGGCCTGCCGCCACGCGAGGTGCGCATCCTGCAGCTGCGCTATGGATTATTGGACGGGCAGGCTTACACCCTCGAAGAGGTTGGACGTAAAATGGGCGTCACGCGCGAGCGGGTCCGTCAAATCGAAGCTCAGGCGTTGAGCCGCCTGCGCCACCCGGCCATCCGGCGTAAGCTGCGAGAGTACCTGGGTTGATCTGTTACCTAGATCTGGAAATAATGCGGGCGCGGATTACAGCGTCCGCATTATTGATTTTAGGGATAGTTTCCGCGGAGATTTCCGGATTAAAGGGAACAATCGATATAGCCGGGAGACGCCTGCCCCCGCCCAAACGCATGCAAAAGGGATTAGCGGGAATATATAGCGCTGCCAGGGAAGCGGTACTGCCAGGAGTAGACCACCAGCCATGCAGAGGGTGCCGAGCAGCACTAAAATGGTGTAGCGTTTTTCTGGTGAACCCCGCTGGCGCGTCCGCAGCACTGATGCAATCAGTCCGAAAGCGGTCAAAGCCAGTAATAAACCGGCGAAAAGACTGTTCCGTCCCAGGTTGTTGAATGGCTTTGCCAGGTAAGCTGCTTCGGCGGTTATCGTTTGACTGCGATAGTTATCTGTTTCCGCAAACATGGGCTGGGTAAGGTAAAGATGACCGAGCAGGACAGCCGCGCGTTCAGATGGTCGATCCAGAACCTGGCTGGGAGCCAGTCGCTGCGTATCAGCCACCTGCTGGGAGAGCAACGTGGCGCGAGCCTGAGCTGCAACCCTGGCAACCGTCCATGGTTGGCGCCAGGCAACCGGGTTCAGTAACCAGGTTACAGCACAAAATACCAGCATATATTGGATGATATTGCCGAATATGCGGACTGCGCGGCGCTGGCTGCCCGCGGTGACCCAGCACACTGCCAGGATCCCAACTGGGAACAAGGCAAGGGAAGATTGTTTGGTGTTGAAAGCGATCGCCATGGCCAAGCCCAGCCAGCCATGGGCGGCGCGGGGCGGTTAGCCAGGAGGCCATCACTGCAGTAATTCCGAACAAAAGCGGGCCTTCGGCCATCGCGCGGCGTGCATGCAGCAGTACCAGTGCGTTCAGACCCAACATGATGATTGCTGAATAGCCCGCAATTCTCCCGCCGATCCCACGCGCGCTCAGATACAAGAACAACAGGCTGAAAGGGAACAAGATACTGATCGCCATCCGGCCCGCCAGGAGCGTCCGTATGTCTGGATAGGCGCCTTGATCGAGGTTCGCTTGCCAATCTCTGGACCAATCCCAAAAACCGGATGGAGGCGACAGGCTCGCCAAAGCGCGACCAAATCCGAGCAAGTAGCGTGTCAGTGGGGCATCCAGCAGACGGTAAGTCTGGGGTAATTCTACTGGCTGACTGGAATTCCAGATCAAAAGACCTGGCTGTTTCAACAAGGTCTCGAAGTCAGCGCTCATCGCCAATTGCGTACTCTCATCCGGATGGAAGGGAATGCCGGAAACCCCTGAGAAGTAGATCAATAAAAGTATCAGGCAGATGGCGATCAATATCCAATCAGGTTTAACGCGAGTTTTCATAACTTTGCAGAAGTGTAATTCAAGCGTCTCACAAAGCAGACTAAAATGGGACTGGGTGGCATAGTCTGTTTTCCAGCAATGGTCTTATGGTCTCCACACCCTGCCTGATAAATTATATGGTGAGTTCAATAGATGAGGGATGACAGATTTGTAATGCGACCGATCCATTGGATCGCCCTGCTGGGATCGCTGGTGGCTGCGGCTGGATTGAAAGTCTGGCTGGTGGCAGGAGGGCGAGTGCCATTTAATGCGGATGAGGCGGTGGTGGCTTTAATGGCGCGGCACATCTTGCAAGGTCAACGTCCCTTGTTCTTCTATGGGCAAGCGTATATGGGCAGCCTGGATGCTTACCTGATCGCAGCCGGATTCAACTGGTTTGGCGAGCAAGTCTGGGTGATCCGCGGCGTCCAGGCGATTCTATATTTAAGCACCCTGCTGACAACCGCCTTCGTGGGGCGGGCGGCATTGGGAAGCTGGCGAGCGGGGGTCCTGGCGGCGTGGTTTCTGGCAATCCCAACTGTTAACGTGACGCTGTACACAACCTCCAGCCTGGGTGGTTATGGAGAAATGCTGTTAATCGGGAATCTGATCTTGCTGGTGGGTTTAAGCATTGCCAGGGGGTTCACCAGAGGGCAGGGCAAAATCACCGGTTGGCTTTGGGTGAGCCTGGGATTTCTGGTTGGATTGGGTCTGTGGGAATTCGGCTTAACGCTTGTTTACAGTCTGCCAGTCCTGGTATTCTTGTTGTGGACGATCTGGAAAAATGTACCATTTCACACCAGGCGGGCGGGTCTGAAGGTCTTGGCGCTCCCGGTTTGCCTGTTAACGCTTGGATTCATGGTTGGCGCTCTGCCATGGGGAATTTATGCCGCAGCCAATGGTTTTGGTGCATTGCTGGCAGAATTAACGGGCAGCGCGATTGCCGGCGTTGAAAACACCTCCTTTCTGAATGAAGTTGTTCAGCATACTTTCAATTTTGTTTTATTTGGGGGAACGGTGATCGCCGGGCTCCGCCCTCCGTGGGGAGTCGAGTGGTTGGCGCAGCCTCTCTTGCCCGTAGCTTTAGCCTTCTGGCTGGGTGTAATAGTCTTCACCACAGTGCAGTTGTATAAATCTGCCAATCTTCCATTGCGTGTTGAACATGCCAGGTTGCGAGTGGCAGAGATGAATTTACATGAGATATCTGCCAGGGCACCATTCACTTCAAGCCTGAATGCGATCACAGAATACGAAACGCGCAAAGGACAGGCGATAAATCCGTCCAAGAGTACAAACGGCGCCTTCCTCCTGGCGGGTGTTGGGCTGATCCTGGTGGTGGGATTTATCACCACGCCATTTGGAGCAGATCCGTCAGGTCGTTATTTCATTCCGATAGCGGTAATCATGGCTTTGTTTGCCGCGCAAGCAGTGATGAGATTGCGAGATAGCTATGGGAGATGGGCGTGGGGACTGGTGTTGATTGTTCTTGGGTTTAATTTGTGGGGGACTGTGCAGGCTGCTCAACGTGTTCCGCCTGGCTTAACCACACAATTCGATGCTCAGACGCGCATCGATCATCGCTATGATTTCGACTTGATCGCCTTCCTGGAAGCAGAAGGAGAGATGCGCGGATATTCCAATTATTGGATCAGCTACCCGCTGGCATTCCAATCCGGTGAGCGCCTGATCTTTGTCCCCCGGTTGCCGTATCATCGTGATCTGAGCTATACATCTCGCGATGATCGATATGCGCCTTATCAAAAATTGGTTGCTGCAGCCGGCAGGGTAGCCTACATAACTGGAGACCAGCCGGAGTTAGAAAACCACATCCGGAAGGGGTTGGCGACCCTGCGGGTCGACTGGCAGGAAAAGGGAATCGGTGATTACCGCGTCTTTTATAAACTATCTCGGGTGGTCAGGCCAGGAGAACTCGGCCTGGGAGGGGAGTTAGATTGAAGGGACAACCAACTCAGTTGAGCGCCTGGTTATTGCCTCGCCTGCAGGATGCGCTGTTCATCGCCTTATTCCTGGCTGTGATCGGATTAGGTCCGCGCATGTTGAATATCGACGGCGATCTGGGGAGGCATCTGACGATTGGTGAGAATATCCTAACGACTCGAACGATACCCACCCAGGATCTATTTTCCCATACTATGGCGGGTGAGGCCTTGACGCCCCACGAATGGTTGGCGCAACTGGTTTTCGCTATCGCGTACCGGTCAGGCGGCTTGAACGGGGTGGTGATCGCCTGCGCATTATTGATTGCCTCAACCTTCACGATATTGTTCAAGCAGTGTTCCCAGCGCAGCGGTATGCCATTGATTGGATTGAGTTTTGTTATCCTGGCAGCGGCTGCAGCCAGCCTGCACTGGTTAGCAAGGCCGCATCTCTTTACCATGTTATTTGTGGTCATCTGGATCGGCGAGCTTGAAGGCTTGCGCCGGGGGATTCACCGGCGATGGTGGACATTTCCATTGATCATGGTCGTGTGGGTGAATGTCCACGGCGCATTCCTGGCTGGATTTGTGATCTGGGGCATTTATCTCATCGGATTGCTCGGTGAGCGGTGGCAGCGACAGGGGATGCGAAGCCGCGGATTGGGGGAAGCCGGGAATTTAACCCTGTTTGGATTGGCAGGTGCATCATCGCTGGCAGCCAGCTTAATCAATCCTGTCGGGTGGCGTTTGTGGGAGACCAGCCTGGGTTTTCTGCGGAATCGTTATTTAGTCGGACACACCGTTGAATACATGCCGCCCAATTTCCAATCTCCCAGCGCCTGGCCTTTCCTGTTCATGATCTTGCTCTCGATCCTGCTGCTCGGATTGAGCTCTTCTCGCCGGTCTTTGGTGGAAGTCTTGTTGCTGGCAGGCTGGACGGGCATGGGGTTGCTCAGTGCGCGCAATATTCCTTTGTATGCGGTCGTGGCTGCACCGATCCTGGCTGCTGCCTTGGCTGACTGGGTGCGTGAATCGCGCCATTTGGAGCGTGTGCTGCATTTCGATGACCGGATGGCGGGAGTTGATGCGAGACTCAAAGGGATTCTGTGGCCTGTCCTGGTGGTTGGCCTGGCCTTCCTGGTGTTTTCTGGAAGGCTTGGAGGGGATTCTATTGTCGCCAGAAACAGTTTTTCCCCGCAAGTATTCCCGGTGAAAGCAGTCGATTGGATGGAAGCCAAACAAATCGAAGGTCCGGGATTCAATTATTTCCCGTGGGGAGGATATTTTCTTTACCGCGCCTGGCCTGAACAACGCGTCTTTATCGATGGGCAAACCGATTTCTACGGAGAAAGCCTCACCCGCCAATACGAAACTGTGCTCACTCTCAGTGACGGTTGGCGCCAGGTATTGGCAGACTATGGAGTGAGCTGGGCGCTCCTCCCAAAAGATGAGCAGCTGGTTTCTGCATTGCAGGCGGAAGACGGTTGGGAAGTTCGCTATCAGGATCCCACGGCGGTGGTGCTGGTTCATGAACCTTAAGGCGAGTTTCGCCCGGATTTCAACGACCCCAATGGTAATATCAACGAGCTGGCGTTGGCTGGTGCCAGTTGTGTTGTTCAGCCTGGTGTTTATCATGGCGGCGCGTTCACCGGTCGATAGCGATTTATGGTGGCATTTGCGCGCCGGGGAGGAGACCTGGAAAACCTCCCGTCCATTATTGGTTGATTCGTTCTCCTATACTCAGGCTGGGACAGGCTGGATCAACCATTCCTGGCTTTCTCAGGTGGGTTTGTATCTTCTTTATGCTTCTGGCGGATACCTGGCCCTGAGCATTGCAATTTCGTTATTGGCAATGCTGAGCCTTATATTGGTTTACGCACAAATGGAAGCGCCGCCCCTGCTGCGTGCGTTTGCGATTGTGCTGGCGGGAGTCGTGGCAGCGCCAGTGTGGTCAGCGCGTCCGCAGCTCATCTCGCTGCTCCTGTTTGCGCTGGTTGCTTACCTGCTCTTTTTATTTAAGCGGAGAAGGATCGACCACTTATGGCTGATCGCCCCGGTGTTTATCTTATGGTCCAACCTGCATGGGGGATATGTCTTGGGATTGCTATTAATTGCGAGCATGATCGGGGGGGAATTCTTCAATCATCTGCTAGGCAGGCAGGGTGCGGAGATACTGGCCTGGAAGGGGATTGCCCGCCTGGGATTTTGGCTGGTCGTAGCTGGCCTTGTGGCGGCGATCAATCCGAATGGCGCTGCGATGTGGCTCATCCCTTTTAAAACGGTAAATGTGGGTGCATTACAATCGTTTATCTCCGAATGGAGCTCGCCAGATTTCCACCAGCTTGCGCAGCAGCCTTTCCTTTGGATGCTCGTCCTGACGTTCGCAGCAGCCAGTCTTTCTACTGAGAAACTGGATGGAAGCGACCTGTTCAGCGTGGTTGGATTTGCATACCTGGGTTTTATGGCGCGGCGTAATTTTGGACCCTTTGCACTGGTTGCCGCTCCGGTGCTTGCACGCCACTTTTACGCTTTGCTGTTGGAACACCAGTCGCGCTGGAAGGCCTTGGGCGAGCGATGGCATTTGCAGAAAACCAGCCCACCTGCGGTGCACAGTGTTCTCAACCTCACCCTGGCAGCGGTGATGATCATGGCAGCCATGACGAAGGCTTACCTGGTGAGCCAGCCGAGTGTCGTGGAAAAATATAACCAGGCAGTATTCCCGGTTCAGGCTGTCTCATGGATCGAATCCAACCAGCCTGGTGGGAACCTATTTAATGACTATAACTGGGGCGGTTATCTGGTTTGGAGGTTACGCAATGTCCCGGTATTTGTGGATGGGCGCACTGATTTATACGATGATGAATTACTGGCCGATTACCTGCACACACTGGCCGGGGAGGACGGCTGGGAGGAGACCCTGGACGAATTTGGAGTCGGGATGGTTTTGATCCCAAATGGCTCTGGACTTGATCGAGCTCTCGCGCAAACGGAGGGATGGTCCCGGAAATATGCTGATGAACTGGCGGTCATCTATGTGCGCGATAGCTCTGCCGTGGGCGGCATGCTGGAGATAACCGAGCAAGGAGTGGAAATGGAGCCACCCGTAGCATGGCTGACCGAGAAGTGATAGACTTAAACAATTCTACGGTACCAGTCAACCGGGCTGAGGGTGGACAGCCCTAACCCTCAATAAGGATACAAAGTTGGGTGACTCGCGCTCGTTCTTCTCTCGGTATTGGTTCGTCTGGATATTGCTCGGGCTGGCAGTCCTAGCTGGGTTAACCTGGGCGAATTACGTTTATGCCGGCGAGAATCCGGGGGGAAATGATTTTCTGGTGCACTGGGTAGGGACTCGGGCGCTGGTCATCGATGGGATCAGCCCATACAGCGATGAAGTCGCTCTCGATATCCAAACCAGGGCATATGGCCGTCCAGCCCAGCCTGGCGAACATGAACTGCGGGTGGCGTACCCGCTCTATTCTGTTTTGGTTTTCCTGCCGTACGCTTTGATTACCGACTTCACGTTAGCCCGAGCGGTTTGGATGACAACTCTGGAGGTGGCGCTGGTTGCGCTGGCCTTTTCAAGCCTGCGTCTGACCCGCTGGAAGCTGGGTGTGTGGGCCTTAGCCGTGTATCTCCTTTTTTCCTTGCTCTGGTATCACAGTTTACGCCCATTGATAAATGGGAATGCTGTAATTCTGGTGGCATTGCTCATTGGAGGCGCATTACTGGCAATCCGAGCCGGCCGAGATGAGATGGCAGGCGTTTTGCTGGCTTTTTCAACGATAAAGCCTCAGGTAGTAGTGGTGGTAATTATATTCATCCTACTTTGGACTATCTTTCAACGCCGTTGGAAGACTTTATTTTGGTTTGTGGTGGTCCTGGCAATGCTGTCTGCGTTGGCAGCCTTGTTTGTAGGCGATTGGCCGATGCAAAACCTGCGTGAGATCATGCGGTATTCCAGTTACAACCCCCCAGGTACTCTCGGATCGGCATTGACAACCTGGATGCCAGGAATAGGCCGCCAGATCGGCTGGGTGATAACCGGATTGCTGGTATTGTTGCTGCTTGGTGAGTGGGGGCTGGCCTTGCGCAAAGATTTTCGCTGGTTTCTGTGGACAATCTGCCTGACGCTGACAGCCAGTCAATGGATTGGCATCCAGACTGATCCTGGTAATTTCATTGTTCTTCTTATCGCCATAGTTCTTATCTTCGCAGTCTGGGAAGAGCGAGCGGGGAAAAAAGGTAGACCTGTGGTGTGGATTTTAATGGGCTTGCTGTTCATAGTTCCCTGGGCGATATTCTTGCGCACGGTTAACATGGTTGATCAACCGATCCAAAGTCCAATCATGTTCTTTCCTCTGCCTTTGTATCTGTTTCTCGGCCTGTATTGGGTGCGCTGGTGGGCAACTCGTCCCGCTAAACTGTTGATTGAAGACCTGCAGGAGTTCGATCAAAAGGGGTAATGCAGCTCAATTTGCTCCTGCTATGAAATTTCGCCTCTATCTGCTATTGTATTTATATGCGTTAATGTTCCTGCTGGCAGTAGCCATCTTTCAGACCCAGCCGGGCTACATGGATGCGGAGTACTACTATGCCAATGGGCTGCAACTTGCCCAGGGGAAGGGATTTTCTGAGCCTTTCTTGTGGAATTATCTGGATGACCCGCAGGAGCTGCCCCATCCCGCTTTCACGTACTGGATGCCGCTGAGTTCCTTGCTGGCTGCAGCAGGCATGGAGATCACCGGCTGGGTTAACTTCGCGGGATCAAGAGCTGGTTTTCTCATACTGGCAGCCTGCGTTTCTCCCTTAACCGCCAGGCTGGCTTACGCGTTCACTGGCGAGCGCTGGGCAGCCTTGCTGGCTGGCTTTCTGGTCATTTTCCCGGGTTTCTATCTGGCATACCTGGGCACCACCGATACTTTCGGGATTGCCATGGTATTGGGGGTGCTGTGGTTGTGGGTGGCACAGCATGCATTGAGCAACGACCCTGGGGGACGTGCTTTTTTGCTGGATGCGCTTGGGCTTGGACTGGTGGCGGGTTTGATGCACCTGACACGCGCAGATGGGATATTCTGGCTGGGGATGGGAGGGGTGGTGGTTGGGATGGCAATCCTGTCCTCGAGGAAAATGAAGCCAACCATCTCAATCCAAAAGCAGGCCTTGATTGGAGTGCTCGTCTTAGCACTGCTGCTGGCTGGATACTTACTGCCCATGCTCCCCTGGCTATGGCGGAATTTAATCACTTTTGGGACACCGTTTGCGCCGGGTGGAGGGAAGGTTCTTTGGCTGACAGATTATGATGATATCTATCTCTATCCAGCCAGCTTGTTAACCCCAACACGCTGGTGGGCGATGGGTCTGGGCGAGATTCTTGGCGCCCGCATCTGGGCGCTGGGCCAAAACCTGCAAACCACCCTGGCAGTACAGGGAATGGTGTTTTTGCTGCCTCTCAGCCTGGTTGGAGCCTGGCAGCTGCGTAGAGACCGGAGGGTTCAGCTGGGAGGACTGGCCTGGCTATTATTGTTGGCTCTCTTCTGCTTGATTTTTCCCTATCCAGGGGCGAGGGGTGGATTCTTTCATTCGGGCGCGGCCTTGCAACCACTCTGGTGGGCGCTGACGCCGGTCGGATTGGCGGTGCTGGTTGCCTGGGGGGAACGAAAGCGAGGGTGGAATTCTTCTCAGGCACGCGTGATCCTTGGTGTCGGCCTGGTTGGTCTGGCAGCTTTTTATTCGATACTGGTCACCTGGCCTAAAGTGATCGGAAACAAAGTTGCTGAACCAGCCTGGAACCAATCGGCTGAGGAATATATCCAATTGGAGAGCCAGCTTGAAGCGCTTGGCATCAGTGACGAAGCGATCGGGATGGTGAACAACCCACCGGGATATTTCACTGCCACGGGACGAGCGGCGATCGTCGTTCCAGATGGCGGTATGCTAGACCTGTTAGCAGCAGCTCAGCGTTACCAGGCGAGCTATCTATTGCTCGAAGAGAACCACCCAGAGCGGCTGGGAGATTTATATTCGGGTCCGAGCGATTTGCCCGGATTGGAGTACCTGGGGATGTTTGAGAAAACCCAGATATTTCGCATAGACACAATCCAAGAGTGAATATGTCGCGCCGTTCCATATTCTTGATAACTTTGATTGCCGGGATCTCCCTGTGTGGCTATCTGCTTGCCAGTAGATTGACTTATGCAACGGGCTTCCCGCTGGATGATGCCTGGATCCACCAAACGTATGCCCGTAATCTGGCGCAAGCCGGAGAATGGGCATTCTTGCCTGGGGTACCGTCTGCTGGTTCTACATCCCCCGCCTGGACGCTGGCACTGGTGGCTGGCTATTGGTTTAGCCTGAATCCGCTTGCGTGGGCTTTTTTTCTGGGGTGGGGCTTGCTGGTTGGGATCAGTTTAACGGGAGCTCGGAGTATGGGCTGGTTGCTGGTTGGTGGCGAGAAATGGGAAATTTGGGCCGGCTGCTTGCTGGCGCTGGAGTGGCATCTTGTTTGGGCAGCAGCCTCAGGCATGGAAACACTGGCTTTTGCAATAATCATCCTGCTTGTGCTGGTGCTTCCAGTTCGTTTCGAACGGGAGGAGACTGATCCCGATAAAGGAGCAGCCAGGTTGTGGCAATGGCTCGGATTAGGCGTTTTGGTGGGACTGGGTGTCTGGATAAGACCAGACGGGATTAGCTTGCTGGCGGCGCTGGGTTTTACAATCTTGTTGGGCAAGTATCGGCCAGGATTAAAATTGCGTATAGCCTTGTTGGTGGGGGCAGGTTTTCTGGTATTATTCATTCCCTACCTATGGTTTAACCATTCACTATCTGGGAGCTTGTGGCCGAATACGTTATTTGCCAAGCAAGCCGAGTATGCTTCTCTACGAGAAGCGCCATTCTTGCAACGTTATCTGGTCCAGGCGCGATTGCCACTGGTTGGAGTGGGGGTTATGTTGTTGCCTGGATTTGTTTGGATGGCGGTGCAATCTGTTCGACAGCACAGGGTAGCGGTACTGGCTGGAGTATTGTGGGTGATCGGCTACCTGGGGATATTTGCCTGGCGAATGCCAGTCATTTACCAGCATGGGCGCTATGTGATCCCGACTATAGCAGTTTATTGCATCTGGGGGTTCGCTGGACTACTGGAACTTTGGCAGAAAGCTAAGTTATCGCATTGGCCGAAGCTGTTGGCGCGTGCCTGGGCGGTTGCGACCGGGATTGTCTTGGTATTGTTTTGGGGATTGGGAGCCAGAGCTTATGCGCAGGATGTGGCGGTTATTGAGAGCGAGATGGTAGCAACCGCCCGCTGGGTAAACGATAACTTGCCATGTGATGCCCTCCTCGCGGCTCATGACATTGGCGCCCTTGGCTATTTTGGAGGGCGTTCGATACTGGATCTGGCAGGTCTGGTTTCTCCCGAGGTCATCCCATTTATCCGCGACGAACCTGCGATAGGGAATTACCTGGACACGCAAGAGGCAAATTACCTGATCACCTTTCCAGGCTGGTATCCGTATTTGACCAGTCGGGCTTCCCTAGTTTATTCTACAGATGGTGTTTTTAGCCCGCAATTGGGCGGCGAGAATATGGCCATTTATCAATGGGGAGATCGATGAATCAGAATTGGTTGCTCAGCCATGTTTCCTGTGCTATACTAATTCCCGTTCAGCCAAAGCAAGGGAGAAAAGTACCGATGGATGAAATCAGTATCCTGGTCGTCGACGATCACCCTCTCTTCCGCCAGGGAGTTGTTGATACATTATTGCTGGAACCGGGTTTTATCATTGTTGGGGAGGCAATGGACGGGGAAGAAGGATTGTCTCTCATTCGCCAGTTACAACCTCAGATCGCCATTGTGGATGTCAATTTGCCTGGTTTAAACGGCCAACAAGTCACCCAGGAGGTGGTCAGTGAGAAGTTACCCACCCGGGTGATCTTACTCACCGCGTATGATGATAGCGAGCAAAAAATGCATGCTATGCGGGTTGGGGCATCGGCATATTGTGTCAAGGATGTCAAACCTGAAACGCTGGCCTGGGTAGTGCGCTCGGTTGTGGCAGGGGCTTTCGTGATTGGGGAAGAGGCCATGGATAACGAGGCTTTGGAACGGTGGTTAAATCCCCCTGCTAGAGACGCAGAAGGCATCTATAGCGAACTTGTAGAACCATTTGAGCCGCTCTCCCGTCGCGAGATGGAAGTCCTCGGTCTGATGACGAAAGGGATGAGCAATAAAGAGATTGCCACTGGTCTGGGCATTAGCCATCAGACAGTTAAGAATCATGTTACATCAATTCTACGAAAGCTAGGCGTCGAAGACCGTACTCAAGCAGCACTCTACGCCCTACGCCGTGGCTGGGTGCGCCTGCAAGATGATGCCAAAGAGGGTGATGATGGATCAGATACAGATGAATGAAGATTATGACCAAAGTGAAAATGAGCCGGATGCGCTCCGGCCGGTAATCGTCGAGCAGCACGACTTGGCCTTGCAGGAATTACAGGAAATTGAGATGCTTCTCGAGCAGAGCCAGGTAGAGGTCGGTCGCCTGACGCAGCGTAACGCCAGCGCGACAGGTAACTTACAGCGTATCCACATGCAGTTTGATAGCCTGCCGCGCGAAGAGATCCGTACAGCATATGAAGCTGCTTTAGAGACTCAGCAACGCTTGTTTGTGATGCGCGGCCAGGTAGAGAAGCTGCAAAGTGATCAATCTCACTTGCAGCGACTTATCGACTTGCAATCCCAATTCTTGCATTTCCTGGAAGTGGAAGAGCCAACTGTGCCACGCAAGCGCAGCGCCATGGCAACCGTCGAGCTGCTTGAGACGATGATCAATGCTCAAGAAGCTGAGCGTCAGCGATTGTCCCGTCAGATGCATGATGGTCCGGCTCAAGCGCTCTCCAATTTAATCCTCGAGACTGAGATCGCCATGCGGCTCTTTGATGTCGATAAAGCCAAGGCATATGAGGAATTGGGCAACGTAAAGAACTCGGCCTCAGCAACATTTCAGCAGGTGCGAGATTTTATTTTTGAATTACGCCCGATGATGTTGGATGATCTGGGGCTGGTACCGACATTGAAAAAATACTGCTCTGCATTCAAGGAGCAATACCACCTGGATGTACGCCTGCTGATTAATGGCACTGAACGCCGCCTGGAATCCTACGTAGAAGTATTAATATTTCGTGCCATTCAGGAATTGTTGAGCAACGCTTATGGATACAGCCAGGCTACCCAGATAAAGATCCAGCTGGACATGCTCGAAACAGATGTCCGGATCAGTGTGGAAGACAATGGTCGTGGTTTTAACACGGATAGCCTGGGTGAAGAGAAGGGGATGGGCTTGAAAGTGATAAAGGAAAGAGTTGAGATGCTTGGTGGGAAATTTGGGTTCGAAAGCCAGATCGATGGGGGGACACGGGTGAATTTTCAGGTACCGGCTGCGATTCTCGCCTTTAATGAATGAATTCTTGCATAAAAGTAAGAATTAATTAACGCCATTGCTATTGATCGAATTGCCTCCCATATCTATAATGGGATCAACCTCGCAGGGTAATGAGTGACGATCCTACAAAACGGAAGGAGGTGACAAGACATGTTTTTAGCACCGCAAGAGAAGGGTCAGGGTCTCGTGGAATACGCGTTGATTCTGGTATTGGTTGCAGTTGTCGTGATTGTTGTGCTAGCTCTGCTCGGCCCAGCTATTGGTAACATCTTCAGCAACATCATGGGAGCACTCTAATTATTTCCACATCGCAAAGGTAAATTATGTTTCATTCGTGAGGGCCCTGAGAGACGACAGGGCCCTTACTGTTTCTGCAAACCTTGCAAGGTTGTTAGCGATTTTGCCCCACCCTGACTTGACTTTTTTCCTGGAAGTTGTATGATTGCCTTAGCAGTTTTTGGTGCAGCAATTTTGTATTTAGCAACAGCAATTACTTTATTTCAAGCGCCAAGGACCTTTTACACCTTGCACAACTAAGATCTGGAGGTATATATGCGAAAAGGCCGAGTCTTCTTCTTGTTAGCGTTTATCTTGATCCTGGTATTAGCTGCGGTTGCCGTGGTGTATTATCGCTTCATGCTACCGGCCACAACCCAGCCAGCGAGTGAGGTGGCGCCGACTCCGGTGATTGAAATGGTTGAGGTGGTGGTAGCCAGTCAGCGTGTCCCGCGAGGAAGTGTCCTGAATGAGACACTGCTTGCGATGATCCAGATCCCGCGCGAGCTGCTGATCCAGGGGTATTTCACAGATCTGGCCGATGTGGTCGGCCGGCAGGCACGCATCGATATGGAAGCCAATATGCTGGTTACCAACAGTATGGTGGTGGACAGTGCCGACCAGCTGGCTGCGACTGGCTCGCTGGCGGCATTGTCAATCCCGAAAGGAATGGTAGCGATTTCGATCCCAATAACCCGGCTCTCCAGCGTGTCCTATGCACCGCAATCTGGCGATCATGTCAACATTATCGCAACTCTGCTGCTGGTCGATCTGGATACTGAGTTCCAATCATTGACCCCCAACTACACTTCAGCAGTTTTAGCTGCCGGTCCGGGGGTGATCACCGGTTCAAGCGCGGAGGATGCTTCCCAGGCATCTGAGGGAGCCAACCAGGCGAAAGATTCAGTTACTTCCGAGGGACTGGGTGAGCTTCAGAAAATAACGGCTCAAAATGTCTCTGGCGGCCCGGCTTCGGTCGTAGGACGCACCGAGATCGATCCTTTGCTTGAGCAGACATACTACGTGGTGCCATCCGAGACACAGCGGCCACGTTTGGTCAGCCAGACACTCCTGCAAGATGCAATCGTCTTGGGAGTCGGTGATTTCTCGCTCGAGGATGAACAGGAAGAAGCTCAACCAGTCAGTGCAGATATGCCTGCGGATGGCGAAGGAACAGAGGAAACCCCGGCTGAACCTGACCCGGATGCGGCCACTCCTGCAGAGGTTGAAGCACCTCTGCCAGATGTGATCACCCTGATTGTCACCCCGCAGGACGCGGTCACTTTGAATTATCTGGTGTTTTCTGGAGCTCAACTTACCCTGGCGCTGCGCTCTCCTGGTGACGCTGATCGTCCCCCGACCGAGGCCGCTACCCTGGATTACTTATTAAAAACATACCAGATACCGGTCCCCGTCAAGCTGCCGTATGGAATGGAGCCACGGGTCGACCAAGTGCAGCCTGTGAAGTTGCCCAATGACCTTCCGGCAATTGAGGAATAACCAGCTTAATGCAATCAAGAAACTCATTCTTAGGCCTCGGCCTGGTGACTCTGGAGCGATAGTATGGGTGATACAGATAAAATCCGTGTACTGATCGTCGACGATATCCCGGATACGCGCGAGAATATCCGCAAGCTTCTGCAATTCGAGCGTGATTTCGAAGTGGTTGGTGCAGCTCGGACTGGCAAAGAAGGCATTGATCTAACAAAAGAGACCAAGCCCGATGTGATCCTGATGGATATTAATATGCCGGATATGGATGGGATCACAGCCACGGAAAATATCCGGCGGGATTTCCCACATACACAGATCATTATCCTCTCAGTACAGGGCGACCCAAATTACATGCGGCGGGCGATGCTGGCTGGGGCACGGGATTTCTTAACCAAGCCGCCTTCAGTTGATGAAATGATCTCAGCGATCCGGCGCGTGGGCAAAATATCTCAGGAAGAGCGCAGCAAAACCCGGCCGGGTGTTTTTTCCAGCCCAGCTGGGATGGTCAGCATGGGGGGAATGGCTATACCGGTCCTACCTCAGGGAAAAGTGATCGTTGTCTACAGCCCGAAAGGTGGCACCGGCTGTACTACCATCGCAACTAACCTGGCTGTCTCGTTGCACAAGGAGGAAACCCCCGCTATCATTGTTGACGGCAATGTGCAATTTGGGGATGTGGCCGTGTTCCTCAACCAGCAAAGCAAGAATAGTGTGGCCGATCTCACGCCGCGTGCTGATGAGCTCGATCTGGAGATCGTGGAAGAGGTAGCCGTTGCTCATGCTGAATTGGGGATCAAGATCCTGGCTGCGCCAACCCGACCAGAACTGGCTGACCAGGTAAAAGGGGACCAGTTTGGCAAGGTGCTCGATTTCCTGCGCCACATGTATGCCTACGTCATTGTCGATACGACATCTGTACTTTCGGATGTCTCCCTGGCAGCGATAGACAATGCCGATCTGATCGTTCTGGTCACAACTCAAGAAATTCCGGCGATCAAAGATGCCCGCTTGTTTCTTGACTTGTTATCGAGTTTGAGCATATCTCGCGAGATAATTTTGCTGGTTCTAAATCGCTATGATAAACGCATTGGCATTACTCCTGACAAGATTAGTGAAAACTTCAAGCAGGAAGTGGTGACTGTGTTGCCATATGATGACCGAACAGTGCTGCCCTCAGTGAATCGGGGCAAACCCTTTATGTTGGGTGATAAATCTCGCCCGATTATGCGCTCCTTCTTGACTCTGACGGAGGCGATTCGCCAGCGATTGGGATCGACGAATGGGAATGGCGCGTCTGAGCCGGTGGAGATGGTGCGGATAGGAAAGCGTTAAATTGAATGCGGTGGATGGAGAGGCGGATCTATGTCTTTATTAAAACGGATTGAACAAGGCCAGGTGAATACAAGCCAGGGCGGCAACGGGGACAACGCAGCCCGGTTAGTTAACTTGCCTCCACGCCGGATGCCGCCGCCTGGGGTCAGCGCTCAAAAAGACACGTACTCCGACCTTAAGACACGTGTCCAAAACCGATTACTGGCTGAGCTTGATCCCAGTATGGATGTCTCCCGGATCGGTGATGTACGCAACGCCATTCAGATCTTATATGATCAGGTACTGGCAGAAGAGAATATCATCCTTTCCCGGCCAGAAAAAGCTCGCCTCTTCGAGCAGATCGCGGCGGAAATACTGGGCTTTGGACCTTTGCAACCCTTGCTCGAAGACGACTCAGTGACCGAGATCATGGTGAATGGCGCCAAGAACATCTATGTCGAACGCAAAGGGAAAATTCACCGTGTGCAAATGACTTTTGAGAGCGATGAGCATGTGATGCGCATCATTGACCGCATCGTTGCTCCATTGGGCCGGCGGATCGATGAATCCAGTCCATTCGTTGACGCCCGATTGCCGGATGGATCGCGCGTGAACGCAATCATCCCGCCGATCTCGCTGGTGGGACCGGTCCTTACCATTCGAAAATTTGCGAGAAATCCGATCACCATTGAGCAGCTGATCGAATTCGGCACGGTCTCCCAGGAAGTTCTGCAATTCATGAAAGCCTGTGTCGAATCACGTCTAAACATTGTAATTTCAGGTGGCACTGGTTCGGGTAAAACGACCCTATTGAACATTCTTTCTCAATTTATCCCAGGCGATGACCGGATTGTGACGATTGAAAACGCGGCCGAACTACAACTGCGTCAGGAACATGTGGTCACGCTAGAATCCCGCCCGCCCAATATCGAGGGCAGGGGAGAGGTGACCATCCGTCAGCTGGTGATCAATGCCTTGCGCATGCGCCCAGATCGCATCATTGTCGGTGAAATTCGTGATGAAGCTGCATTGGATATGCTTCAGGCGATGAATACCGGTCATGATGGATCTATGACCACTGCACACTCGAATGGACCGCGCGATACGCTATCCCGCCTGGAGACGATGGTGATGATGGCTGGGATGGAGCTGCCGGTGCGGGCAATTCGCGAGCAGGTTTCTTCAGCAATCGACCTGGTAATCCATCAGGAGCGCATGCGGGACGGAACTCGTAAGATCGTTCAAGTCACAGAAGTATCGGGCATGGAAGGCGATGTGATCACAATGACCGATATCTTTGTTTTCGAGCAAACAGGTTACGAGAATTCCAGGGTGATTGGACGCTTCCGACCCACTGGATTGCGTCCAAAATTCATGGATAAGATCGAAGCCTCTGGCATCCACCTGCCTCCATCCGTGTTTGGAATTGGCGAGCGCAGGCGATATTAAGAGTCAAGGGAAGCAGCTATGCAAATGATCTTGCTAGTAGGCAGCGGGCTGGTTTTCTTCTTGCTAATCATCGGGGCGTTCGTCTCTATGACCAGCGAGCGTTCGCTGGTTGAAGAACGCCTGGGGCCTTATGTAAAGGAAGACATTCAAAACCAGGCCAAAGCTACTCCGGTTGGCGACTGGTTAAATAAAAAAGTCGAGAAATCCAAGATGGGAGGGGGAATAGCTCAGGAGCTGGCGCGCGCGGATCTAAAACTAAAACCAGCGGAATATGTGGCGCTAATGGTGATAGCTGGGATTGGGGTTGGGGCAGTTAGCTGGTATTTTGGTGGGCAGTCCATTCTTTTTGCCTTGATCGGAGTTCTGATCGGCATGATGCTGCCGCGCATCTATGTGAAACGCCAGCAAGCCAGCCGATTAGTCCGCTTCAGCGAGCAGCTTCCCGATATGCTCAACTTGATGGTGAATGGGTTACGGGCTGGCTATTCTACCATGCAGGCTATGGAGGCGATCAGCAAGGAGTTACCTCCACCTATCTGTGATGAATTCCGGAGGGTTGTTCGGGAGATGCAGCTTGGAATCCCTGTAGAACATGCGTTGGACAATCTTTTACGCCGGATCGCAAGCGAGGATCTGGACCTGACAATTACCGCCATGAATGTGCAGCGCGAAGTAGGAGGCAACCTGGCTGAAATCCTTGACACGATTTCTTATACAATCCGGGAACGCGTGCGGATCAAAGGTGAGATCAGGGTGATGACCTCCCAGGTTGTTTATTCCAGCCGATTCTTATCAGCGATGCCAATCCTGATCGCGTTTGTGTTGTGGTTCTTGAACCGCCCTTACATGATGCTCTTCTTCAAGCCAGATACCCGCATGATTGGTATACCAGTGCTGATTTTTGGTGGCTTGATGATCATGGGCGGGTATTTTGTGATGCAGAAGATCGCTGACATCGACGTTTAGTTGAGGAGATACAAGTATGCTGTGGATTATTATTGCGGTTGTGGTTATCATTCTAGGAGCACTCCTGCTGGTTGGTATTGGTATGAAGGATTCTCAAGACGTCGATCCTTTGCAAGATCGTCTGGCAGAGTTCGCGGCGCGTGGGCAACAAGTCGATCTGGAAGAGATCGAGATGTCTCAGTCACTGACATCCCGGGTTATCTTCCCACTAGCCCGCAAGCTAGGTGAATTAGCATTGCGCTTTACACCCCAAAATGCGATCCAACAAACCTCGCATAAGCTGGAGCTGGCAGGGAATCCGAAAGGCATCGATCCGACCTTATTCTGGGCATTGCGGATGTTTGGTCTATCGCTGGGGGCAATCCTGTTCTTTGTCTCGAGAATAGTTCCAGAAGGTAGTTTTCTGGAAGGTCGAGGGCTGTTGTTCGCCATCCCTGCCGCGGCTTTGGGTTTCTTCATGCCTGAGCTGTGGTTACGTGGCAGGATCAACAAGCGCCAGAGTGAAATTCGCAAGGCCATGCCAGACGCCCTGGATCTGCTGACGATTTGTGTGGAGGCGGGTCTGGGTTTTGATGCTGCCATGGCTAAGGTCTATGAGAAGTGGGATAATCCCCTGGCGGAGGGTTTTGGACGTGTGATCCGGGAAATCCAGCTCGGAAAGCTGCGTCGAGATTCTCTCAAAGACATGGCCGATCGCATGGGGGTGTCAGAAATGACCAGTTTCACGGCTGCCGTGATCCAGAGCGAGCAGTTGGGGGTCAGCATGGCAAAAGTGCTGCGGATTCAGGCAGACCAGATGCGAGTGAAACGGCGCCAGCGTGCCGAGGAAGCGGCTCACAAAGCGCCGGTGAAGATGTTGATCCCAATGGCTATTTTGATCTTTCCTTCAATCTGTATCGTTTTGCTGACTCCAGCGTTTTTAATGTTAATGAGCTCGGCTTTGGGGGGCATGTTCGGATTTTAGGAGATCAAGGAGGGGCATGGCTACACAGGCGCGCCCGCTATTTCGCCTGTATCGGAGCGTTTGGGCAAGCCTGGATCTGTTGTTTCCGCCGACCTGTGGGGGGTGCGAACAACAGGGTGCGCGCTGGTGTGTTAAGTGCCAGGCAGAAACGAAATTGCTTGAACCCCCCTGGTGCGATTTGTGTGGAGATAGTCTTCTTCAGCCTGGCGTGTGCGGACATTGCCAGGCTTTTCCGCCGCATTTTGTCTGCGGCGCGCTCCTGGACATCTTTCACCGGGCCAATTCGACAAGCAATCCATCGCTTGAAATACAAAAGAGATGTCAGCCTGGGGGTAGTTTTGGCTGAACCTCTGGTAGACTATCATTCCCATTTGAATTGGAATTGCGATCTGGTTATTCCGGTGCCTTTGGGTCTTGCACGACTGAAAGAGCGTGGATATAATCAAAGTGACTTGTTGGCCCGACCATTATCCCTGGCTGTTGGAATTCCCTATCAATCCACCGGGTTGATCAGGGTGCATGAGACTCGCTCTCAAGTGGGCCTGACATTTACCCAAAGGCGTGAGAATGTGAGTGGTGCCTTTCAGGCGCTTCCAGAGTTTGTTTCTGGGCGGCGCGTTTTGGTTATTGATGATGTCGCGACCAGCAGCGCCACACTGGATGCATGTGCAGCTGCGCTGATCGAGGCTGGCTCTAAAGAGGTGTTTGCGCTCACCCTGGCCAGGGCGGGCTATCAAACCAATTAATTGTGAAATTTGGACACATTCCATTTAGAGGAGGAACTTCTATGACGTTCCAAGTTGAAATTGCCGGAAGAAACATGGAAGTGACAGACCGGATCAATGATTATGTTACCAAGAAAGTTGCAAAGCTAGATCGATACCTCCCGGGGATCGATGAAGCGCGGATAGACCTGGCTTATGTTAAATCCGCCCGCAGCGCTGCGGATCGTCAGGTTGCCCAGATCACAGTCCGTGGTTCGGGTTTTATTCTGCGCTCGGAAGAAAGGGCTGACGATATTTATGCTGCCCTGGACGCTGCTCTTGAAAAGATGCAGCGACGAATTGAACGGTATAAAGGTAAACGGAATAGGGGACGTGGGGATGGGAAGTCCGCGTCGGAGGTTGTACCCATTCCTGAAGCAGAAGAGGAGGAGACTCTTGAGCCGATCATCGCCCGGCGCAAACACTTCCTGCTAACGCCGATGGATGAATTTGAGGCTATTGAGCAAATGCAAATGCTTGGTCACGAGGATTTCTTTGTATTTTTCAACGCCGCCACCAACGGGATCAATGTTCTTTATCGCCGGCGGGATGGCAGATATGGCTTGATTGAGCCTGAAATTGGATAATTTTATTAAATCAGAAACCTGCCCCATCCTGAGGATTGGGGCAGGTTTTTTAATTTTCTGAGATGAAATTATGGGAGTGGTGTGGGCGTTGTTTGTCCCAGGTTTTCAAGAAAAGCTGGAGGGGAATTTATGAACAAGGATAGCCAGGTTTCCCAATTGCTATTTGGCGGCGCAACTTGAGTCGGCATTGGAGTGGGTTCAGGAGCGCTCCCGGATTGCCCGATGGGAACGATGATCACCTCCCCTTCCTGGACTTGGCGACCTTCCTGGTGAGCCCAATTTTGAACTGCTGGTAGAGAGGTAGCCTCGGCGATCTGGGTTTCCAGCGTCATCTCCGTCTCACGGAGCTGGGTGGCTTCACCAGCGACTTCCAGGCTCTTTCCACTCAGGCGGCGAAGATCAGCCATCCGATTGTTAAAATCCATCACCAGTAAAGTTAGAACACCTAAACCAATCACGATTAATGCATACTTCCAACTCAACCAGGATCGTTTCATAAATTTATCTTACCTCAGTGGTGCTTTTGGTGCAAGGTGATCAAACTGGTCCATCGTCATATTGATTATTAAATCCAATGTAGAGCAGATGCAGGAAACTTGCCAGGCTTTTCTAAAGAAAAAGCCCTGCGATAGCCGCAAGGCCAATGATCTAACCTGATGAAGGTGCCGAAGGTGGGAGTCGAACCCACACGAGCGAATGCCCACTACGCCCTGAACGTAGCGCGTCTGCCAATTCCGCCACTTCGGCTTGCGCTCGTTATTTTACCTTGAAACCGGGGATTGTCAACCTTTTACCTTTTGGCTGTTGTTGTTCAGCGATAATGTCACCCCCTAAGTGTTCAGCGAAATCAACAATTACAAGCATTTGAGAGAAACCTTCCTGATTTTCCTTCCCGGCTCTTGTTGACGTGAAGGTTACTTGAGTGTAAACTTCACTCACTTTCATTCAGGAGCACAAAGATGACAGATCAAAGCATGGAGAGGTTATTTCAAATTGCGTCCTTGTTCAACGATCATGATATCGATCTGCCTCAAATCGAAGACGCTGTACGGCGGACGTTAATTGCAATTGGTGAGGACGCGGAGAGGGAAGGATTGCGCCGCACGCCAGAGCGGGTGGCGTTGGCATATACAGAGCTGCTGGCGGGGTATCGTACTGACCCGGTGGCTTTATTAAATGAAGCCTTATTCGAAGTTGCCTACGATGAAATGGTCCTGGTACGGGATATTGAGTTTTACAGCCTATGTGAGCATCATATGCTGCCGTTCATCGGCCGGGCGCATGTTGCCTATATCCCAAAAGGGCGGGTGGTAGGGCTTTCGAAGATTCCCCGGATCGTGGACATGTTTGCCCGGCGCCTACAATTGCAGGAACGAATGACCCGTCAGATCGCTGACTTTGTGGACGAACTGCTGGATCCACATGGTGTGGCAGTTGTGGTTGAAGGTTTGCACCTATGCGCCATGATGCGAGGGGTCAAGAAGCATGAGGCACGCATGACCACCTCCGCAATGCTAGGGGCGTTTCGCAAGAGTATAAAGACTCGTCAGGAATTTTTGGACAATATCTCGCGCGGTTCAGAGCCTATGAGGTTCTAGATTTTGGACTCATGCAATCGGGGGAGAATAAGATTAATTGGGATGATCGAAGGAAGGTTGCGTTTACTGCAATCTTCTTTTTAATTAATACGAACATCGTAACGGAGCATGATCGGCGATATGCGCCGCAAGCGCTCTGCTGTGCTGGCAACAGAAACCGAATCACTTGGTTTCGTATAGTCAGGGTTAATTTCTGCTAAGGGGACGCAAATATGGGTCGATTCCCATAACGATGGGTCCATCACCTCTTGATCATAAATCAGAATATCCAGATCAAGGGTGCGCGGTGAGTTAGGATCCGCAGTCCGGACGCGACCCAACCGGGCTTCAATGGGTTTCAGAACTCTCCGGACGAGCTCATCAGCGCCAAGATCAGTGCGCACCCGGACAACCGCATTTAGGAAATTTCCACCTTGTCCTCCTACTGGCGGCGTTTCCCAGATCGATGAGGCTGCTTCCACGGTGACCGCCTTACGCAGCAAATCAACTCCTCGGATAATGTATTCCTCCGGCGAAATATTCGAGCCGATCTCAATATAAGCAATATGTGAGCTACTCATCCCTACGGCGTTCAATTTCTACACCCACCGAACGGGCAAAACGAGAGGCATGCGGTTTTTCAACTCGCACCCGGACCTCCTCCACGCCTGGTTCTTCCAGGCACAGGCTGGCGATATCTGCAGCCAGGGCTTCCACCGTGAACCGCCTGGCGCTTTCAGCCTGAGCCAGCGCCTTTTTTGCGATCGTTTTGTAGCTGACCGTGTGCTTGATATCGTCGCTTTGACCCGCTTGCCGGAGGTCGGTAAAAAGGACAATATTGATCAAGATCTCCTGAGGCTTCTCGCGTTCCCAGTCATTGACGCCAATAATTCCCCTTGCAACCAGATCCGTGATGAAAATTTGATCCATGTAATCTCCGGATTTGCTAAAGATCTTAAACCAGGTGCCGACCACCATCCAGGTGAATAATTTCCCCTGTAATATAAGCCGGACCATCCAGCAAGAAAATCAAGGCCTCGCCGATCTCATTGAGGTCTGCCCAACGTCCAGCGGGTACCATTCGGATAATGCCATCGCTATTAGCCCCATCAGAGGGCGGCAGAATTGCGCCCAAGGCCAGCCCATTGACTGTGATGTTTGGGGCAAGAGCCACTGCTAACGAACGCGTCATCGCTGCTAAAGCAGCCTTGCTGATTGTGTAAGGAAAATGATCGCCCGATGGACGAAGAGCTCTCCAGTCGAGAATATTGACAATTCGACCCTGTTCTCCGGAGCGCAGGGATGCCGCAAACGCCTGGCTCGTCAGGAAGGGAGCAGTCAGGTTGATTGTCAAATGTCGGTCCCAATCATTCAGGCTTGTCTGTTGGAATGTGAGCGACTCAAAGATGCCAGCGCTATTGACCAGAGCGTAAATCGGACCAAAATTGCAGGCGCGGGTGACCAATTGAGAAGCCCGGCGCGGATTCCCAAGGTCGGCCTGGAGTAAGTGAGCAGTCCGTCCTGTCGATTGGATCTCTGCCTGGAGTTCTTCGGCTGATTCTCGGGAGTGATTATAGTGAATGATCACATCCGCGCCACGCTGCGCGACAGCCAGGGACAAGGCGCGCCCAACCCGCACCCCTCCCCCTGTGATGAGCACGGTTTTCCCTTGCAGACTCATGGCGTTAACAAGGCCTCAGCGACACGCTCCATTCGGGCGCGTGCCTCCTGAGCGACTTCTAATAAAATTGGATCACTCTCCAGTTCGCCGACAGTCAGCATGGCTTCTGGATTTGCTAATCGCACGATTGACTCACTCTGGGAATCTTCTTCGACAGTTACATTGCAGGGCAACATCAGCCCGGCTATGGCATCCTGACTTAATGCCCGATGTGCCAGAGGCGGATTACAGGCACCGAGAATTGTATACGGCCGGAAATCGACATCCAATTTCTCTTTAAAAGTTGCTTTAACGTCTATGCGCGTCAAAACGCCAAAGCCTTCTTCTTTCAAGGCCGCGATCACTCGTTCCAATGCGGTCTCATAGGGTTGAGCGATGTGGACTTCAAAACCGATCTCTTCTGTCATTTCTTCCCTCCTTGAATGTTTTTGGTCAGTAAACCAATTATAAACTGCTATGGATAAGGAATGAAAGCCAGGATCGTTTCGGGGAACTCATCAGTTGCGATCAAGAAACCAAGATCATCGAGAAGCGCAAGCCCCTCCCAGTTTCGGGTATCTGCTAAATCAGCCAGCTCAAGTAGCACTGGAGGCTGGTCAACTACAGTAATCCCATCGGATGAATATTCGAGTTTTATCAACCGTTCTACGGACGATGTTTCGGCATGGGTGATGCCTTCACCATATCGATCAGCGATTGGATCATCATGCGGAAATAACCAGAATTCACTTGGCCAAAATATGTTGAGCGCCCAGAATTGGCCATATCCATCTGTGGGAGTTGCATCGGTAATCCGGTATTCAACAATTTGCATCGGAATTTGCTGTCTAATTAAAGTCTCACGCTCGAAGATATGGGCAGTTGGGTTGGGATTAACCGTTTGTCCGTTGGCCTCGAACAGGCTGACGATATTTTCGCCGGCAACTACCAGGGCTTCGTTGGATTTATTAATGATGTCAACAGGTGCTGGAATTGGGGTAAGTGTATCTGGATTTAAGTTGATCTCAGCCAGATCCGGCATGGTAGTGCCTGAAATGAGATATCCTAACCAACTTTCATTGCTCCTGTCTTCAATTGTCAGAAAAATGAGCTCATTGGAGAATGCAATCGCCTCAAATCCTTCAAAGTTGTCGACAAGTGAGCTAATCCCGCCATCCCAGAAGGGGACCTGTCCCGGGATTAGTGGCCCGGAACTGGAGCCATCCAGATAAGCAATGATTTCGGCTTTGGATAATGTAAATAAACTGGCAGAGCTGTTTTGGATCGGAAACCAGGCTGGATACTGGGGGAGAATCACCAGGGTGTCTCCATACCAGGCCAGCCCAGACACCTGTGCATCCGCCGAGTTGAGCGGGCCGCCTAATGGAATCTCCTGGATGGGTTGTTCAACAATTGGTTGGATGATCGATGTGGGGCTCGGAATCACAGTTGTTGTACTGAGAGGGATAGGAATTTCACTGATGAGTGTAGCTTGATCTGGCGAATCAGGAGTAGGGCTGGAGATAGTCTCTGTTCCAGGAGACGACCCCAAGCAGCCTGTGCTGCTCAACCAACAAACCAGGATGGGGAATATCCATGCTCGCGAGGAGATCACGAAGGCAGATTCTCCTGTGAGCCCATGAAATTAAGTCGCTGGTACAACCCAATCAGGCTTACACCCAACACCAACCAGGCGAATAATTGCGCCTCGCGAATCCCCCCAAAGATTAAGCTGCTGTCGCCTCGAAATGCCTCAAGAAATAAGCGTGAGGCTGCGCTCATCGCGATAAACGCCCAGAAAACAACCCCAGATTGGCGGGGGCTGATAGTTTTTTCCAGCAAAAGCACAATTGCCAGGATCAGACAGGCCATGAGCGTTTCGTATATCTGGGTGGGATGGCGGATCTCACCCCACAAGTCAATTCCCCACGGCAGGCGAGTGGGTACACCGAATGCAGTTCCGGAAGCGATGTGTGACAGGCCAAGGCTGATGCCCATCACTGCCAGTCCAGGCGACAGGATATCCAGGGTTGGCCAAAGTGAGAAATGCTTGCGTTGGGCGTAGATGATCCCACCCAGCAAGCCGGCAGCAATCCCGGCAGTGAGATCAAATAGCCGCGGGTTGAATGAGAATAGACTGGCTGGACTGGCCTGGAAGGCGTCCGGGTATTGGATTACATACGCCAGGCGAGCACCGATCACCCCTACACCGAAGGAGATCATCACCAGGGAGTAAAAGTCATTGCTGGCGATACCCTTCTGGACGGCGCGACGTTCCGAAAGCGACAATGCTATCCACAATCCAACCAGGATCACCAGGCCGGGGACTGGCAAGGCCAGCGGACCGAGTTGCAAGGTTGGCAGCATCAGGGTTCCTCTCGCAGAAGTTGTTCCACGCGGATGCGGAGCAAAGCTTCGGAGATTGGACCTCCAACGATAATCTCCTGGATTCTCCCCTCCCGGTCGACGAAGAAAGTAGTGGGAAGAGAGCGCACCTGGTAGTCATTGGTAGCCCGCCCGCCAGTGTCAAATATATTCGGGAAGGTGAGTCCATATTTTTCGACGAATTCGGTTGCATCGGATATGCTATCTTGATTGGTGGCGTTGATGCCCAAGAGGACTAACCCCTGATCCTGGTATTCATCGTAAACACGTTGCATGGCGGGCATCTCACTCCGGCAGGGTGGGCACCAGCTCGCCCAAAAATTTATCACCAACGGCTGCCCGAGCAAGCTGTCTGTTGATATCGTGCCACCGCCCAGGGCTGGCAGGTTGAAACCTGGCGCCAGGAAGCCTACCTGGGGAGCTGGGACATGACCAGCTGTCATGGTCTCAGAAGGGAATGCGCTGACCCATATCCAGGCTGCACCAATGAGCAGTATGGCTAGGGAAAGCGCTAGATAACGGTAGAAAGAAATTTTCATGGAAACCGGCTCTAGTGTAAGGCAAGCGGGAATAGTCTGTCAAGGTACACCAGGCAAGAAAACCCAATGTCACTTTAAAAAAGATGCGCAGTGGTGATTGTTTGGTTCTAGACCTAAGGTAAAGAACAAGAACCGGGGATCAAAAAAGCTAACCATTACTTAATCACTTTGTAATCTTTATCGAATATGATCTCACTCTATTAATTTCTTAAAAGGAGGATTTTATGAGAAAACGGCCCGTAAGATTGTATATTCTCTCGGCAGTATTGATCTTTGTGGGGTTGCTTCTGGCAGCTTGTGCTGCTTCTTCTTCGCAGAATCCGAACGAAGGCTTGCCGACCTCAATTAATGAGAACCAGACGGATGGCGAGCTGGCTTCAACCCCCTCTCAGTTGCTACCGACCGTAGATGCCAGCCCCAATGCGCCTAATCAGGTGATTCTGCCGAATGTGAATGTCGCCCCATATCCGGAGCCTGGTGGAGCGCCCGAAGTCAAAACGGAGCTGGAGGCTACTGATCCAGCAACTGTAACGCTGGCAACTGGGAAACCGCAGCTGGTTGAGTTCTTTGCTTTTTGGTGAAGTACCTGCAAGCGCAATGCGCCCATCGTGCATGGGCTTGAATCAGAGTATACCGGCAAGATCAACTTCACATATTTAGATATCGATGATCCAGCCACGGATCTGTTCAAACAAAGCCTGGGTTACCGGGTGCAGCCGCATATTTTCCTTCTGGACAGTCAGGGAAATGTGGTTCAACAATGGCTTGGCCTGGTGAACCGGGATGAACTAGTGGCAGCATTTGAACAGGCGCTTTCCCAATAACTAAAACCAGAATACCCCTTGATATTCTGCTTGGAAACAGATATAATATCTCCATACCCCACCCCCCTGGGGGGGGTATGGAGATCAACATGAAAGATCATACAGAAGCGTTGAAACGGTTGAAGAACATCGAAGGCCACGTGCGTGGGATTGAGCGTATGCTCGAAGAAGATGCCTATTGCATTGATGTAATCCGTCAGATACAGGCTGTCCAATCTGCACTGAGTAAGGTCAGCACACAAATTCTGGAAGGGCACCTCAATTCTTGCCTGATCACCGCAGTACGAGGTGAGGACCCCGACGAGCGCGAACGCGTGTTGAAAGAGATCAGTGAAGTGTTCGATACGGCAACGCGCGCCTAGTCAAAAGATGAGCTTCCAACCATTCTCGCATATTCCAAAACCAAATTACTAAGGAGATCAATCGTGACAACCGTAACCTATAAGATTCCTAATATTTCTTGCGGGCATTGCATTCACACCGTCCAATCCGAAGTTTCTGAGCTGGCCGGTGTGAAGAGTGTGATTGCCGACATTGAAAAGAAAGAGGCAGTCATAACCTTCGAGCCGCCTGCGTCCGAAGAGAAGATCAAAGGCTTGTTAGCCGAGATCAATTATCCTGTAGCAGCCTGAGGATTAGTGGGGCTGGAATCGTCCTTGGGTTGAACTCCAGCCCTCTACGTTCTTTTCGTGGATAAAGGATCATTGGTCTCAATGGCAGACACAAAACAACTTACTTTGCCGATCACCGGGATGACATGTGCGAACTGCGTGGCGACGGTCGAGCGAAATCTCAAAAAAGTTGAGGGAGTTGAGCATGCCGCGGTCAACCTATCATCTGAACGGGCGACTGTGGCTTTCGATCCTTCGCTAGCGACGCTCGGCGATCTGATCGGTCGAGTAGAGCGTGCGGGCTATGGCGTTGCCATTGGAGAGGCTGATCTGGCCATCCAGCGCCTGGCAGATAGTAATGATGCCCGCCGGCTGGAAAAGGCTTTGGTGAAGTTGGAGGGGGTTATCGAAGCACAAGTCACTTATGGAACAGATAAGGCTCTGGTGAGGTATATCCCTACCATCATCAGCCAGGCCGAGATCCGCAGGGCGATCAACCAGGCGGGTTTTGAAGCTATGGAGCTGGGAGGCGATGGTGAGGATGTAGAGCGCAAGGCTCGGGAAGCCGAATTATCACGCCAGAAGCACCTGCTGGTGGTTGGGCTGGTGTTCACCATCCCGCTTTTTCTCCTGTCCATGTCGCGTGATCTGGGTCTGCTGCCGCATAATATCGCCCATGCAAGCTGGATGAACTGGTTGATGCTGATCCTGGCCACTCCCGTGCAATTCTATGTAGGCTGGGATTATTACGTGGGCACATTCAAAGCGGTGCGCAATCGGACTGCGAATATGGATGTGTTGATAGCTCTGGGCTCTTCGGCGGCGTATTTCTATTCTATTCTGATCACATTGGGACTGATCCCCGGTCATGTCTATTACGAGACTGCCGCAGTGATCATCACATTGATTCGGCTGGGTAAGTACCTGGAAGCACGCGCCCGCGGCCAAACCAGCGAGGCGATCAAGAAGCTGATGAGCCTGCGGCCGAAGAACGCTCAAGTGATTCGAGATGGCGTTGAGCAGGAAATCGCAGTTGATGACGTGCTGGTTGGTGATATCGTGATCGTCCGCCCGGGGGAGAAGGTACCGGTGGATGGCGTGATCGTTGAGGGACGCTCATCTGTGGATGAATCCATGCTGACTGGAGAATCCCTGCCCATTGAAAAAGCACCTGGCCAGGCGGTGACCGGGGCCACCCTGAATAAGCTCGGTCTGATCAAGTTTGAGGCGACCCGGGTTGGTAAAGATACTGCCCTGGCGCAAATCATCCGCCTGGTTGAGCAGGCCCAGGGCAGCAAGGCTCCTATCCAGAAGCTGGCGGATCAAGTTTCTGCCGTATTTGTCCCGGCGGTGATAGCAGCTGCCCTGTTGACCTTCCTGGCCTGGTATTTTCTTGTGCCATTACCGGCCAATTCTGAGGTCAGTCTTTTCACCCGAGCGTTGATGAATATGGTGGCTGTTCTGGTGATCGCCTGCCCGTGCGCGATGGGGCTGGCTACGCCTACGGCTGTGATGGTGGGCACCGGGAAGGGGGCTGAGCTGGGTATTCTGTTCAAGTCCGGGGAAGCTCTGGAGCGCGCTGGCCGAATTTCGACGGTTGTGCTGGATAAAACTGGGACAATCACCCGTGGTCAGCCCGCTGTGACTGACATCAAATTAAACAAGCAGTATTCTATTGAGAGCGAGCAACTGACTGCAGAAAATGAGATGCTCAGGTTGGCAGCCTCGGTGGAGAAGGGGAGCGAGCACCCGCTCGGTGAAGCGATCCTGGCAGAAGCCGGCAACCGGGGTATGGCGCTCAGCGATCCGCAGGGCTTCCAGGCGGAAGTTGGCCTAGGAGTGCAGGCTGAGGTTGATGGACATGCGATCCACGTTGGCAATCTGCGCATGATGGAAGCGCATAATATGGCGCTGAACGGCCTGGAGCCCGTGATCAACAGACTGCTAAACGAAGCCAAGACCGCCATGCTGGTAGCCGTGGATGGTGAGGTTCGAGGGGTGATTGGGGTAGCGGATACGATCAAAGATGGATCGAGCGAGGCGGTTACCGATCTTCATAGGATGGGATTGCGTGTAGCCATGATCACCGGCGATAATCAGAAGACCGCTGAAGCGATTGCCCAACAGGTTGGCGTGGATACCACTCTGGCCGAGGTGCTGCCAGGCGATAAAGCCAGCCAAGTTCAAAAATTACAGAATGAGGGGGAGGTTGTGGCAATGGTTGGCGATGGGATTAACGATGCACCGGCCCTGGCCCAGGCTGAAGTTGGCATCGCTATTGGTACAGGTACGGATGTAGCCATGGCAGCAGCACCTGTGGTGCTGATCAGCGGTGACCTGCGCGGGGTGCCGAATGCGATCGCTCTCTCCCGGCAAACGCTGAGAACAATCAAACAAAATCTATTCTGGGCTTTTTTCTACAATGTGATATTAATACCAGCCGCTGCTCTGGGTTTATTAAATCCGATGCTTGCAGCTGGTGCTATGGCCTTCAGTAGCATTTTTGTAGTTACGAATAGCCTCAGATTGCGAAATTATCGTAAGAAATAGATTCCTTACTATCGTCTCTTGACGAACCGGTCAAGGAAGGAAGTCTGATTGGGAGGGGGGAATTCTAGTACTAATCATCCATTGATCAAAATGCACAGATAGAGTATTTTTGGATGGAAATTCCTTTGGAAAAAGTCGTCACATTTACTTATTCTGAGCGTCTTAAAATAAGAATAGTTCGTTGGCAAGGAGATCTTATGACTCAACTCATTAACGAATCACAGTCTAATTCAATCGAAAATCGCCTAAACCGCAGAGCCTTTCTCAAGCTGTGTGGCATGCTGGCGGCGACATTGGCATTGCCGGTGAGTTACACAGACCGGATAGCCAAGGCGTTAACCACTGCGATACGACCGCCGGTGATCTGGTTAGAGTTTCAGGATTGTACAGGAGATACTGAATCTTTCTTGCGGGCTAGCCGGCGGCAAGATCCGATTCAGTCTGGAGTGACTGATCCGAGTATTACCGATCTTCTTCTAGATGTGCTTTCTTTAGATTATCACGAGACAATTATGGCGCCATCGGGGGCGATGTCTGAAAAATCTCTAAATGACACTATTCAGAACTATTCAGGTCAATACATTTGTGTGGTGGAAGGGTCTATTCCAACGGCGAATAACGGGGTCTATTGCACCATTCGGGGCCGGACAGCGCTCAGCATCGCACAACAAGTTTTGCCAGGTGCAAGAGCAGTAGTCGCGCTGGGTGCATGTGCTACTGATGGCGGTTTGGCCGCTGCTTTACCAAATTTTACTGGGGCGGTGGGTGTGAAAGAGGCTGTGCCAGGTCTGAGTAATTTCGTTGCTCTGCCCGGCTGCCCGGCTAATGTTGTGAATATTGTAGCAACGATTGTCTACCTGCTTACGTTTGATCAATTACCAGACAGGGATTCGACAGGTCGACCATATTTTGCTTATGGTGAGGAAATTCATGAAGAATGCGAGCGGCATGACTTCTATGAGGAAGAGAAGTTTGTGCTCGCCTGGGGTGATGAAGGGCATAAGGAAGGCTGGTGCCTGTTTAAAATGGGTTGCAAGGGGCCAGGAACAAAACATAACTGCCCCCAAGTTAAATGGAACGACGGCACATGCTGGCCAGTGGCAGCTGGCCATGGATGCATTGGATGCGCTGCACCCCATTTTTGGGATACCTTGTCTCCTTTCTATCAACCTCTACCAGATGACGACTAAGGAGTTTATATCGTGGCCGACCATACTGTTTTGCCTCTAAGTACCGAAGCTCAAGTACAACGCATCGTAATCGATCCACTCACACGCATTGAAGGGCATTTACGGATTGAAGCCAAAGTGAATAATGGAACAATCACTGATGCTTGGAGTGCTGGGACCATGTTTCGCGGAATTGAGATGATCCTGAAGGGTCGCGATCCGCGTGAAGCATGGATATATGCCCAAAGAATTTGTGGTGTATGTACGACCGTCCATTCGATTGCCTCGGTCCGAGCGGTAGAAAACGCATTGGGAATCGTCGTGCCGGATAACGCCCGGCTTATCCGAAATTTGCTCGAGGGCGCTCAATTTGTACAGGATCATGTCATTCATTTTTATCATTTGCACGCCTTGGATTGGGTGGATATTGTTTCGGCACTATCAGCGGATCCTGCACTAACCAGCCAATTGGCTCGCTCCATCTCGGATTGGCCAAATTCCAGTTCTGAATACTTCGCTAGTGTGCGGGACCGGATTCAGAATTTTGTAAACAGTGGTCAATTGGGAATTTTTGCCAATGGCTACTGGGGTCATCCTGCATATGCTCTCCCTCCTGAGGCTAACCTTCTGGCCGTGGCACATTACCTAGAAGCACTTGATTGGCAGCGTGACTTTATCAAGTTTCAAGCTATTCTTGGAGGGAAAAATCCCCATCCTCAGACCTACCTGGTGGGTGGTGTTGCTATCCCGGTCGATCCGAATAGTGGAAAAGCTCTGAATCCTCAAAAAATCACACAGTTACGTAACCTGAGAAATCAAGCGCATAAGTTTGTAACTAAGGTTTACCTGCCAGATTTAAAATTAATTGCCTCATATTACAAAGAATGGGCTAATCTAGGGGCAGGACATGGAAACTATCTGGCTTATGGTGATTTTCCGAGCAATAACAGTGGAAAACCAGCCAGCAACTGGTTACCGAGGGGGGTGATTATTGGCAAGGATATTAATAACCCACCGCAAACCTTAAAACCTGGTTTGATCAAAGAATTTGTCACTCATTCCTGGTATAACTATAGCGATGGGGATGGGGTTGGTAAACACCCTTCAGTAGGAGAGACTTCTCCAAACTATACCGGTCCCCAACCGCCCTATGAATTTCTCGATACAGCCCATAAATACTCCTGGCTAAAAGCACCTAGGTATAACCAACTTCCGATGGAAGTTGGCCCTCTAGCGCGAATGTTGGTCGCTTATGCAGCGGGTCATGTACGGGCGCGGCAATTAATTATGCAGGTTTTGAGTGATTTAGCCCTCGGACCTGAAGCACTGTTCTCGACGTTGGGAAGAGTCGCCGCCCGCGGAATTGAAACCCAGTTGATCACAGAGCGCATGAAGATCTGGATCACACAGCTCGAAACTAATATGAACTCAGGCAACCTGGCTATTCATAATGGTACCCATTGGGATCCGGCTACCTGGCCGGCGGAGGCGACAGGTTGGGGGGCGACAGAAGCGCCCCGCGGTGGCTTGGGGCATTGGGTGCACATCGTGAATGGCAAGATTGAGAATTATCAGGCAGTGGTGCCAACAACCTGGAATGGATCTCCTCGAGACAGTTTGGGGAAGCGAGGAGTATTTGAAAAGGCACTAATTGGTACACCTGTTGCTGACCCACAAAGACCACTCGAAATCCTTAGGACCATACATTCATTTGATCCATGCTTATCCTGTGCAGTTCATGTAATCGACGTCAAGGGAGTGGAAGATATATAAGGTATGCCGGAATCGACCAGCTATGAGTTCATTTCGCACCGGTGGGTCGTCCTGGGATTGGGCAATCTCCTGTATGGCGACGAGGGATTTGGCATCCATGCCATGCGAATGTTGATGGATTGCATCGAAAAACCAGATATATTGGCATTTGTAGATGGAGGTGTACTGGGTCTGGACCTGTTGCCTTTGGTGGAAACCAGTAACCATCTGCTTTTATTAGATGCTGTCGATGCAGGTAAACCACCAGGAACAGTCGTTGAATTGGATATGGATCAGATTCCTTTATTATCCGGAATCAAGTTGTCTGAGCACCAACTTGGTTTTCAGGAAGTACTGGCTTTGGCGTTTTTACGCGGGAATTTACCCACTCACTTGCATTTGATCGGTGTCCAGCCTGCCTCTATGACAACTAGCATTTATTTAAGTCAGGAGGTTTCTGCAAGCCTTCCAGAAGTTATTCGAAGGTCCAACGAAGCGTTACAAAGCTGGGGATTAATCGAGATTGCGTGTCAAGACAAGCAAAGTGAGATCGTCTGACCTGGGAGACGATCCCAGGAAATTCGAGATATCCTCGAATAGTTCATTCAAGATCGTCTGGGCGTAAAATTGTTGAGGGCTATGAATTGCCTGGATTGAATGTAAACATTGCTTCAACCGTTCTTCACTGTAAAATTCTCCCTGGCTGTTCTGCGCTTCGGTGACACCATCGGTGAATAGAGTAAGTAAGTCTCCTGGTTCCAAAGTGATATTGATCTCTTCCCAAGCAGTGTTTTCCATCACACCGAGTGGTATACCAGTTTTTGTAAGTGATCGGGAAAATTGTTTTCGAGCGGGGTTAAAAAGTAAGGGTGGATTATGCCCGGCGTTACAATAGGTCATTTGACCTGAGGCTGGATCCGAGATCCCATAGAATAAAGTCACAAATAATCCAGAATGGGTATCTTTTATCAGGCGCTGATTGGCTGCCGCCAGGACTTGAGCGGGGTGATCCGAGAACTCCGCGGCATAGGTTCGGATCAATGTCAGGCTGGAGGCCATGTACAAAGCTGCACCAGCGCCTTTATCGGTAACGTCAGCGATCACGATCCCCAGGCGTTCTCCTGGAAGTGGAATAAAATCGTAATAGTCACCGGAGGTTTCCCGGGCAGGCTCCAGCACCGCGGCCAGGTCCCAGCCGGCAATCTGGGGGGAAGCTTCAGGAAAGAAGCTTTTCTGGACACGCCGCGCTTGAGCCATTTCCTGAACCACCTCATCCTGAATAGCTGCTTGTGCAAGATTGCGCTCGCGTAGCTGCATGCTGCGCTGCTCTATCCGTTCGAGGTACCCGGTCGCTTTCAGAGGCGCAAATGCAGCCGATGCTTCTCGTAGCAATCCTCGGGCTCTTTCCAAACCAGCCGGATCGCCTTGCATAATGAGCATTTCTGCCCAGCCCAATGTAATTCTCCCTTTGAACCAGCGTTGATTCAACCGATTTACTACCTGATAAGCCAGCTCGTAAGATTGATTGGCCGCGAGCCATTCTTCTTTCGCAACAGCAATCTCCGCTTTTGTCCAATTCAGAACGATCTCAATCCAGATAATCGACCGTTCGCCGATCTCATTGGCGGTTTGGGAGAAGTAAGCTTCTGCGTCTGGGAGTCTTCCTTGCCGGAGGCGCAGCAATGCAAAATAGCACAATGGAGTCACTCGATCTCCCAGCCCGCGGTCACACAATTGCAGCGCTTCATCCAGAGTTGACTCTAGTTCAACCCAGTCGACTTGATATCCGAAATCGCTCATCTCCAGGAGAATGATCACCATATTCAGATCGGTGCTGAGTAGATTTTGTAAATCACCAAAACGGCGCGCTTCTATGGCATTGAGCCTCATCATCCCCAATGCTTCTTCCCATTTACCCTGCCATAATGAAATCACCGCTTTGATAACGTTATATTCCGTCATAGCGCCGGAAGGATCGGATAATTCCCCCATCAACTTCTCCAACACAGGCAACGTTTCCTCAACATGCTCCATATCCCCGGTTTCCAGGGAAATGCTCACCAACGATAGCAGCGCGAATATTTCCTCCTGCACGACGCCCCGTACCTGGGCAATGTCCAGGGCCCTTTGGTAATGAAAACGAGCGCCATCCAGATCCCCGAAAAAGCCTTTCACCATGGAGCCCATATTAATGTGCGCACGGCTTGCAGTGATCAGCAGCCCGGCTTGTTCGGCTAAGGTGATGGCTTTCTTGAGCGCATCGACTGATTCTTGGGGAGATAGGTCCGGGAGAATCCCTAAGGTGGTCAAAGCGTCGGCTTGCACTTCGATGTTCCCATGCCGCTCCGCCATCTCCAGGGCTTGCAGGCACAATTGTTTGGCAGGTCCAGGGACACCATTGAAATAATAGGCGCGGGCAGTTTCATGGATCAGATAAGCTTGATCTGTGCTTTCCGAGGCGCCTTCTACCAATTGCATGCCCTCCTTGCACAGTGCCAGGCTGAGCGGTGTGTCGCCGCTCCACCAGGCCGCCCGGGCGGAAAGAGCAAACAGGCGCGCGACCTGATCTAGATCGCCGCGAGGCAGGGCTAGATCGATCGCTTCTCGCCAGGTGGCGATCGCCTCGGCGTACCTGCTCTGGCGGGAGAGAGCTTCGCCAAGCCCACCCAGCAACCGGACGCAGCTTTCACTCGAATCGGACAGGCTGACCCCGCGCCGGAAATGGTTTTCAGCTTCCTGGTTGGCGAAACAGTCGAGCGCAGCTTCCCCGGCGATGCTGAAGTACTTTAAGGCGCGTTGATCATCACCGGCTTCGGAGAAATGCTGCGCAAGGAGCGGAGCCAGCTCACATGAGCCTAGCTGGTCGGGAAACATCTGTTCAACTGTCTCGCCGACTGCCTGGTGTAAACGCCGGCGATCCGTAATCAATAATGATGCATAGGCAGCCTCCTGGACGAGGCTATGTCGAAAGAAATACTCCAGGTCTGGCTGCACCTGGGCGACCTGTATCAAGCCGGCTGATTCCAGGCTGCTCAAGGTGCTTATGGTACTTTCAACAACGGATTGTCCAGGCTGCCCAGCGATACCCATTACCTCGTTCAGGACTTTCACAGGAAAATGCCGACCAACCACTGAGGCAACTCTTAAGGTGTTCTTTCCTTGTTCAGTAAGTCGGTCGATGCGCGCCATCAGCAGTCCTTGAAGATTATCCGGGATGTCCAGATTATCAAAATTTGGCCCGGCTGCCCAGCCTGAACCACGTTGAACGATCGCGCCGCGTTCGATTAACATGCGCACTACTTCCTCAACGAAGAAGGGATTACCCTCGGATTTTTGTAGAATCAAAAGTGCGCAGGGATTCAGGCAGCGCTTCGATGGCCAGTAAATTGGAGATCAACTGGCGACTTTCATCTGCTGAGAGTGACTTTAGTGGGAGCTCTGTCAGGCTGCTCCCGAGCACCTCGCGAGCAGTGTTGACCAGCCTGGATCCTGGTGTGTCTCGTTCAGGCCGGGTAACCAGACAGAATAAGACTGGCGCCGATAAAACTACCGGCAACAGACTGGATAGCAGTTCAGCAGAGGACGGATCTACCCAATGCAGGTCCTCAAGGATTAAGAATAATGGGCGGCGAGCTGCCAGTGCTTGGAGTAATTTCTTAATAGCCGCTACATACTGCGCTTGCAGCGCTTGTGGATCCAAAATTTGCACCCGCTTAAGCGTTTCCTGTTCAAGATCGAGCAAGAGCAGGTGACCCAGGTAGCTATATACTTCATCTGCAATACCCACAGGACTTTCTGAAAAGAGATCACTTACCACCATATGAAGCGCGGATCGTGTCTCGATTTCACTGGTTAGGCCAGATACACCGATGATGGATCGCAATAAATCCAACACCAGATGGTGGGCCATGCCTTGCCCGTAGGATAAACAGCGCCCTTCCGCCCATTGGGGGCTCGGGAGGTGAGGCGATCTGGCAATGGCTGTTTGCCACTCGGCGATCAAACGAGATTTCCCCAGCCCGGGATCACCACTAATGAGAACTGCCCGACCCAATCCAGATCTGACGGTGTCACACAGATGGATTAATGATGCTAGCTCTTCATCCCGTCCGACCATGGGGCTTCCAAGTCCTACTAAACCACGCAGGCTGCCTGGTGCGGCCTTCGGATTTAATACTTGAAAGGCCTTCAGCGGAGCTTTGCGGCCTTTTACCTCAATTGCCTCCATCTCTGAAAGATCAAAAAACGGAGCTACAAATCGCTGTGTATTTTCCGTAACCAACACCGCCATTGGACGATCGGAAAACTTAAGCAAGGCTGCCAGGTTAACAGCCCCACCCATGGCTGTGTATTCATATTTCAGATCTGAGCCAATCGGGCCAATGACCACTGGACCGGTATTCAGGCAGAAACGCATCTTAAAAATAAATCCATATTGTCGTTCCACCTGTTGTGCGTATTCTCGGATAGCTTCCAGTGCATCCAGGGAGGCATGTACCGCGCGGAGCGGGTCGTCCTCATGCGCAACCGGTGCGCCAAAAAAGGCCAGCAGCGAATCCCCTAACAGGCGGGCGATGGTGCCTTCATAACGATAAACTGCCGGTGTGATGCGTTCAAAAGCGCCATTCATGATCGCTGTCCAGGATTCGACATCTACCTGATCGGCTAGCAGGGTCGATCCGACAACATCGGCGAAGAGTACGGTGACAGTGCGTCGTTCGCCTGTCAGCGGCGTGGTGCGTACTTTGTCAACCAGGGACCCAGGCGCGGCGGCTGCCAGGCGGGTGTGACGCGCTTCATCATCCGGAGTTTGTTGGCGAATTGCTTGCCCGCATTGCATGCAGAATCGCACCCCTGGGGGCAGCTCAGCCCGGCAGTTGGAGCAGCGCAGTGTCAGCGAAGAACCGCAGTTGGCACAATATCTGGCGTTATTTGGATTTTCAGTCTGGCAGTGGGGACAAATCATCGAGAAGGCCTCCCGGCTTCATAATTTTAGCACAGGCCGCCTTACCTCCTCTCACCAAACCTTAATCAGATAATCCTTTTCTGAACATTGACCGGCTTTCTTTTTACGGGTATGCTTATATGTCGAATTTGGTAAGATTAGTCGCGATCGGGATATCTGAAATCCATTATGAAGTCGAACTCACTTAATCGCCGAGAGTTTATAAAACTTGGCGCACTGGCGCTGGGTGGCTTGGCTTTACCAATCAGGGGGCGCAATCTACCCTTTCTCGAAAACTTTCCACAGTCAGACCGGCTGGGAAGGGTGGGGTGGTATTCTATTGATGTTAAAGAACGACCCGATCACGAGAGCAAATCTGTTGGCGTGCTTTACGAAGACGCGGTTGTGCCGTGGTTGCATGAAACCGTTGGCAGCCGGCCTTTCCGAAACAACCAACGTTATGTTGAGACCCCCGGTGGGTTCGTATGGGCGGGCGATCTGATCCCGGTGCGAAACCAACCCAACGTACCGGTGAAGACCCTACCTCAAGGCGGTGAAAAACCGGGGATGTGGGTAGAGGTCACATTGCCTTACGTGGATGCAGTTTTGGATAATCCGCCGCCACGGTCTAATTTCTTCCAACATCGAGTCGAGAACAATTTGCCGATCCGCCTCTATGATAGCCAGATCTTATGGGTTGATTCCCTGCGTGTTAATGATACAGGTGGAATATCGTATCGAGTTCAATGAGCGGTACGGCAATCCAGGCGATATACTTTGGGCGCCAGGTGAAGCCTTCCGGCCGCTTACCTCTGAAGAGCTTACTCCCATCAGTCCTGATGTTGAAGATAAGCGTATTGTTGTGCATGTACGCTGGGAGGAACAATACCTCTCCTGTTTTGAAGGAAATTCGGAAGTGTATTACTGCCGGATTTCATCTGGCGTGGCCAGTGGATCGACGCCGCTATCGGCTGTTGGAAGCCCGGGTTTCCCCATCTGGCGCAAATTATACTCGCTACATATGTCAGGCGGGACGAATGCCGAGGGATGGGACCTGCCTGGGATCGGTTGGACTTCCCTTTTCCACGGCGAGGGCGTTGCAATTCATGGGACGTTCTGGCACAACAATTATGGTGAGCCCATGTCGCACGGCTGTGTAAACTGTGCTCCGGAAGATGCCAAATGGATCTTCCGTTGGACTCACCCGGCTGTGCCCTTTGATGCTGGCGACAATGATGTCACTGTCACTGGGATGCCCAGCACCCGGATTACTGTGCAAGAAGGTTAAGTGTGAGGATCTCCGCGTTAATGGATACATCGGATATCACACTAGGATTGGCATTCCTGGCTGGATTGGCATCATTCCTATCTCCGTGCGTCTTCGCCCTGGTGCCGGCTTATGTAGGATACCTGAGTGGTCGATCAGTAGGAAACCAGGAAGCGAACCGCTGGTACACCTTCAGCCATGGGATTTTCTTCGTACTCGGTTTCAGCACGGTATTCATTCTACTTGGTCTGGGGGCATCGGCACTCGGCAACGTTCTATACGATCAGCGATCAATACTGACCAAGATCGGTGGGATAGTGGTGGTGATTTTTGGTCTGCACATGACTGGCATCATTCGCATCCCGTTCTTGCAGTACGATGTTCGCCACCAGACCGCACCTGATAGAAAATTTGGTTATTTATCATCTTTCTTATTGGGAGTATTCTTTTCAGCAGGTTGGTCTCCCTGCGTCGGACCGATCCTGGGGACCATTCTAACTTTGTCAATGGCCAGCGGGATCCTGACACAGGGTTTTTGGCTGCTGGTGGCGTATTCCATCGGCCTGGCAATCCCGTTCTTGATTGCTGCCCTGGAGATTGGCCTGGTGACTAATGTGCTCCGGCGTTATGGGAAAACAGTGCGTTATGTCGAGATCGTTATGGGCGTGGTCCTGATCGCCGTTGGATTAATGCTCTTCTTCGGTCGATTTTCGCAGATCGCCAGCCTGGGTTCATTCTTCGGCGCGATCGACGAGCAATCTGTTGGATTTGCGATTCTAATCGGAATCATCGTAGCAATGGTTATTGGTCTGCTTCCGGCATACCTGGCAAAACGGAAAGGGCGAAACTTCTTCGATTGGTGGTTTTTTGGCGCAATACTATTTCCAGTAGCTTTAGTGGCAGTTATACTACTGAAGCCTCGCCAATTGGAGGGTCAGAGTCCGGATTCATATGTTCAGGATGAGCGTGAAGTAAGCATTGAGGGTTAATGCTCTCAAGATTTAACCCGGAAAGTTCATCCTTGAAACGCAAAGATATGTTCATTCTCCTGGCCGGCCTGTGTATTGGGGCCGGCCTCGGAATTTTCCTCTACTTCGGATTGGGGATAGGACGCCGCGCCGCCGATAACCAGGAAACTCCGGCAGGCAGAGAATTAGTAGCCTCGCCCTCAATTGGTCTGCCTGCTCCGGATTTCACACTGACAAGCCTGGAGGGAAAAAAAGTACGGTTAAGTGATCTGCAGGGTAAAATTGTGCTGATAAACTTCTGGGCAACCTGGTGTGCGCCTTGTCGGCTAGAGATGCCGCTCATTGAGGAGCGCGCTGAACGATATTCCTCCCAACTGGCAGTTCTGGGGGTGAATTTCGATGAGCCGCAAGACCAGGTTCAGTCTTTCGTCGATGAATTAGGTTTGCGATTTGATGTGTTGTTAGACCCGGGTGCTCAAGTGCAGGATCTGTATCAGGTGCGCGGATACCCGACTTCTTTATTTGTGGATGAAGCAGGAATTGTGCGATTTATCCATATCGGGTTCCTTTCTGAGGAGCAAATGGACAGGTATTTGCGTGATTTGGGAGTTGAAGGATGATTAGTGTTACCCTGTACACAAAAGAGGATTGCCATTTGTGTGAGGAGACTTTGGCTAACCTGAAATCGCTACAGGAGCGCGTCCCGCATGTTCTCACTGTGGTGAACATCGATGAGAATAAGGAATTACAACGTGCATTTGCTCTGGACATACCTGTGGTTGAAGTCGGTCCTTATCGCCTGAAAGCGCTTATCACGCGTGAGGATTTGGAAATCACGCTCAGGGCGGCTGCAGAAAGAGACCGTGACATCCAGGCAATCCACCAGGCTACCTTACCAGAAATCAAGCCAATCACCCGCGGTGACCGGTTTACATACTGGTTTGCGAATCACTATATCCTGGTATTGAATCTGATTGTGCTGATCTATCTGGGATTCCCTTTTCTTGCTCCGGCAATGATGGCGGCTGGATGGGATAAACCAGCTGGGGTAATTTACAAAGTGTACAGCGCTACCTGCCACCAATTTGCCTTCCGTTCCTGGTTTTTATTTGGCGAGCAGCCGGCTTACCCAAGGGAAGCGGCAAATGTGGCGGGTCTGGTGCCCTATAGCGTGGCGACAGGCCTGAGTGATGAAGACCAGTTTGCTGCCCGCGCTTTCCTCGGTAATCCGACCATCGGCTATAAAGTCGCATTGTGCCAGCGGGATGTGGCGATTTATGGAGGTATTTTTATTTTCGGTGTGGTTTTTAGCCTGACTGGACGCCGCATGAAATCGCTCCCCTGGTATCTGTGGATCGTGGTTGGTATGCTGCCGATTGCCATGGATGGATTGAGCCAGCTAGTCAGCCAACCACCTCTCAACGCACTTATTCCTGCAGCAATACTGTCTTACCGTGAAAGCACACCCTTTTTACGCTCCCTGACTGGTTTCTTGTTCGGATTCACAACTGCGTGGTTCGGCTATCCTTTGGTTGAAGAAACCATGAAAGATACACGCCGTTACCTGGAAGAAAAATTCGCCCGAGCGGAGCAATTAAAGGTCAGGCAGTCAGATCCTGCTAAAGGGGAGGAAGGATAGCGCTGGTTCATTATGCCATTTCACCAACCAGATGCTGTCCGGTATTTCACTTTTGAATCGCTTGATCAAAATGGCTTGATCCACGCGGTGTTCACCCGGCGCGGGGGGGTCAGCCCCGAACCGTGGGATTCGCTAAACGTCGGTGGCTTGCGAGGCGATGATCCGGCGCGCGTGCTTGAGAATCGGGTGCTTTCATTTCGGACCCTGGGCTGCATACCGGAAAGCGTTTATGATGTCTGGCAGGTGCATTCTGCAGACGTGATCTGCACCAATGGTCCGCGGTCAAACCTGCCGCATGTCAAAGCAGATGCCATCCTGACAGATCGCCCAGATGTGACCTTATTTATGCGTTTTGGGGACTGTGTGCCAATCTTGCTTCACGATCCGGTCAAAAAGGTCGTTGGGATTGCACACGCTGGATGGCAAGGCACTGTTCGAAAAACCGTTGTAGCGACCGTTGAAACCATGCAGGCGCATTATGGGAGTCAGCCGAGCGATATCCTGGCGGCAATTGGGCCATCGATCGCAGCTCATCATTATCCGGTGGGCCTGGAGGTCGTGAGTCAAATTACCCACACATTTCAAACTTTATCTGATACGTTATTAATGAAAGATAATGACGGTGCGATCACGCTTGATTTGTGGGAGGCAAATAGAGTCTTGCTGGAACAAGCTGGAGTAAAAAATATCGAAATTGCTGGGCTTTGTACAGCTTGCCAACCGGAGGATTGGTACTCCCACCGGCGCGATGCCGGGCTGACTGGACGGTTTGGTGTTTTGATGGCATTAGGTAACTGAGGCGGAAAGATAATCTGATGTTTACAGGAGATTCGGTTTCCGACCTGAAACCTGCGGATGATCTCGTAAAAGGGATTCAAGAGAAATATCAGGCTGTACAGGATCGAATTGTGCAGGCAGCTCGATCAGCTGGACGGCAGCCAGCTCAGGTGCGCATGATGGTGGTGACCAAAGGCCATCACCTGGATGTTGTCAGTGCAGCGCTGGCAGCTGGAGCGCGCCTTCTGGGGGAAAATTATGTAGAAGAAGCGGTAGACAAGATGCAAGCTCTTGCTGGAGAAACAGAAATCGAATGGCACATGATTGGGCATGTGCAGAGCCGCAAGGCGGATCTGGTCAGCCAGCATTTTGCATGGGTCCATTCCTTGGATAGTTTAAAACTGGCAAAGCGCCTGGATCGGTTTACCGGGGAGTCAGGACGCCGATTGCCTGTCTTGTTGGAATGTAATGTGAGCCAAGAGGAGAGCAAATCTGGGTGGAAAGCCTGGGATGAAAAGGGTTGGAAGGAACTGGTGAGCGAGATGACGCCGATCCTGGCATTACCGGCGCTTGAAGTGCGCGGCTTAATGACGATGCCGCCATTCTTCACTGAGCCTGAAGATGCACGCCCCTATTTCCAGAAGCTGCGGCGATTACAGGCATATCTCCAGGAATGTTTCCCTCAAGTTTCATGGGATGAGCTATCTATGGGGATGAGCGGAGATTTTGAAGTCGCAGTTCAGGAAGGCGCGACAATTGTACGGGTTGGCACGGCAATTCTTGGAGAGAGGACTGGGTGAGATAGCAGTATGCAGATATTAATTCAGGTGGTCCATTATACGGCTATGGTGTTTAGCTGGGTGTTAATCGCACATGTGGTGCTTTCATATTTTATGGATCCTTATCACCCCATTCGCCAGGCACTATCCCGAATCATTCGAACCTCTGTTAGCGCCAATTCGCAAATTTTTGCCACGCACGGGGATGATGGACTTCAGTCCATTTGTGTTATTGATCTTGATCCAGGTGATCGAGTTCGTTCTGGTGCGAGTGATCATTTCGCTCCAATAATGACAAAACCTGCAGCTCAGACTTTAGAGATTGCTGGGGGCGCCACTCTGGCGATACGGGTGACGCCTCGGGCAAGGAGGAATGAGATTACCCAGATCATGACCGATGGCACAATCAAGATTCGCCTGACTGCGCCGCCTGTGGAGGGAAAAGCCAACACCGCCCTGATTAAATTCCTGGCAGAGATCCTTCGGGTAGCCTCAAGTTCTATAAAGATTCTTTCGGGGGAGTCAGGTCGGAGCAAGCTGATACTTATAAGTGGGATGAAAGCTGATGTCGTCAATCAGCTGATCTTGGAGGCGCTATCTAAGCAGGCATAATGCCTGCGGCACCCAGGTGCCAGACCGTATTAAATGCGGCCTCACGCAGTTCACCCGGAAAATTTTGTTGGATAACCTGGATGAGGGGGATATCTTCCTGGGTTCCAAACAGGCGCAAATAATCCAGCGCAGCGAGTTTCTGTTCCTCTGTGCCTGCGCGCAAGGCTTTTCGTAGCAAATCATCCGCTGGTTTACCCGGAGACACACCTAAACCATGCTCGCCGGCGAATGCAATCAGCCAGGCACTCTCGGTTAGCGCTGGCAGGTTGTGGGGGATGTGTAGCTCCGGGGATTTGAGCTGGTCAAGTGCGTGCGTGGCTGCCGCGCGTACAACCCATTCTTTATCTTCGATGGCTAATTTTTCAAGAATCTGGTTTGCGCGAGGTAGATCGACATGAACCAGTCCAGAGATCACTGCCCGGCGCACCAGCAGGTCTTCCATCTGACTGCCTTCTTCCAGGATCGGATATCCATCTGCGGGAATTTTAGCCAGTGCTTCAGCGGCTGACTGCCTGATCATGTCGCCTGAATTCAACAGTGCCCAGGCCAGACTTTCAATCGCAGCTTTATTACCAATTGCTGCGAGTGCCAGGCAAACAGCACGCCCGATTGCCGGGGAAGCGTCATCCAACAGGTTGCTCAATTGGGGCACAGCTTGTTCGTCCTGGCTAAATCCCAGCCCCAGGATGGCGAGTAATTGCTGACTTTCGGATGGCGCCTCGAGCAATTGATGCAGTAATTTGTTAACGCCGGCATCGCCCGACTGAACCAGAGCACTGATCGCTCGCATTCGCAAGCCCAGGGGCTGAGTGTCGATAGTCAGGATGGAAGCCAGAGCGCGCAACACAGGTATGCGTAAAGGTGATGCTTTTGGAGTGCCTCGCAACCACCGGGCAATGTTTAGAGTCCGGTGATAAAGTGGATCCCCTTCTGGTTTTTCAAGGATATTCGCCAGAGAGCCAACTTGAGAGCCAGTAACCAGGTTTGTGAGGAGGGCTTCTTTTCCAGCCCACTCTGGTTGCTTTAGGATCTGCTCTATTTCCTCTGGGGTATGCTCTGCTTGAGCTGCTAACGCGCCAGCTATCACTGGCTGAGTGAATGCCAGGCGGTTGTTACTGCGCACAACAAGCATTCCCGCATCAACGAGACGGGGGATAGAGCCAGACATAGCTCTTCGGAATTGCTGATTCCCTTTCGTCTGGCTTGATTTTCCAGTAAATTCTGGCTCAGCCTGCGAAAGTGAGTTTGGGGTAGGTGATTTTCCTCCACTTGTCGTGTGCTCTTCCTTTTCTGGGAGATCGATACGTAAATTCGAGATCAGGTAGAAGGCAAAGGATTCCAGCACAACGCGTGCTTCAGACATCCCAGCGGTGATCCGATCAAGATACGATTTGATTGCCTCCCGGGGACCTGCCCCGAGAGCGTCGCCGGCATAAGCTGACCACACTTTCAGTGTCAACTCCAACGGGGAGAGTAAATCGCTGGCACCACCAAGCCAGGCATCCATCAGATGCTGGTCGATTGGAGTTATGCTTGGGTCCTGCGAAGGGACGACCAGTTTTTGCCAGCGATCACCCCACTGATGAATAAAACGTTGGCGGGTCGGTTTATCCCATCCGGAGATGGCAACTGGCATCAAACCTAAACTTGTGAGACCAGAGATATTATACGGAGAGGTAGCCACCACCAGACGTGTACCTGGAAATTGCTCGATCAGTGTTCTCAGGTAAGCAATCCCTTCGGTATGCAAGGCAGGTGGGGATTCATCCAGTCCATCGAGAAGCAGGAGAACCCTGCCAGCGCTTAAGGCTTGCTGCAGGAGCTCGGCCAGGCGAGCTAAGTTGTTTTTGGATGCCTGAGAAGATACCGCTTGCGTGAGTGCGTCTAACGGGTCGCCGGTGAACTGACCTTGCGGCAGGAGATCCGAGACATGCACCAGTATAGGAATATGATCCCCTAATTTACCGATGGATGGGTCGCGGCGAACCACTTGAGAAGCAAAATGTGCCAGAGCAACTGTTTTTCCACTCCCTGAATTGCCCATCAGGATCAGATTTACACCCTGGCTGAGCGCCTGTGCCATGGTGAGCGTCCTGGCCTGGTAAACGGCTGGCAGCTCAGGCCAGTCAGGCAGGTAAGGAATGGTCAAGGTGGCGATGTCTTCAATCTGGAGATCCTGACCGGGCTCAACCTGGATGGGTGGAGCTTGCAAGCGAGGAGCCATAGCAATCTCATCCAGTGCAAAAAGCGGAGCTGCAAGGTGCATTCTTTGGGCGAGTCTCAAGGTGTCAAACCGAAAATGAACCTCGGTCGCGGAGGAAGCCATCGAGCGAGTCTCCAGGCGGTTCGCGCGCCAATCGCGCCACGTAGTACGGATTATTGGGAGGAGTTTACCCAGGATCCACAGTAACAGAACGCCTGAGATAAACCCCAGCACGAATGATATGCTGTCAAGTGAGAAATTACTCAGGAAGCCTGGCATTTTCAGGCAACATAAAGGATCCGCCCGCAGGTGTCACAGCGGGTGAGTTGATTGGGAGAGTGGGCTGCAGAGAGTAAGCCGGTGTTGAGGGTGGAGCCGCAGGCACCACAGGTCCGATCGATTACCCTGGCAACTGCAACGCCGCGCCTTTGCTGGCGAAGCTGCTCGTAGATTTGAAGATCCGCAGCCGGCATACCTTCAGCAGTTGCGCGCCGTTCATTCTCTTCATGCGCAACATCCTCTAGCAATCCTTCCTTTTCCTTGAAAAGGGTGGTATTTTTCGATTCATACTTTGCCAGGGCAGCTTGCTGGTTGGAAAGTGCTACTTGCATATCCGCCTCAGCTTGTTCCACAGCCAGCATGATGTCCAGCTCGCGGTCCTCCAAGACTGATTGATATCGCTTTAAGGAAGCTGATTCAAGCTGTAAGTCCTGTAACTCTTTTGGATTACGAACCTTCCCGCCGTAAAGCACAGCCTCTGTCTCCTCGATCTTAATGCGCTGTGCCAGAACTTCCTCCTCTGATCTTTGGAGTGCTTTCTCAGTTTCATGCATGAATTGACGGGCTTGTTCCAGGCGTTGGTTGGCTTGCTGCAATTCGCTGTCTTCTCGCAGCTCGATTTCGATCTCCCGCAGGCGGGCTTTGACTTTATCGAGGTGGGTGTCGATCTGCTGTAAACGGAAGAGTTTAAAGGACTGGCTCATGCTAGAGATTATAGAGGCGTATAGGGAGAAAAACAAGGGACAAATCTATAAACCAGCAAATTTGTTAACAAATATACCTGAGCCCAGGAAAAAAATCTTGTTATTGAATTAATTGGTTTCACTGGTCAAATCATCACGAAACCAACTTTCGCTATGTATCCACTAAAATATACAGGCAAATCAACTTACGATTTTGAAATATCGCCCAAATACGGTTTCCGTTTGGCATACAATAGGATCATGCCTTCGTCTTCCCCCGATTCTAATTCATACAGGTTCCCGAGATTCTTTTGGGTTGTCAGCCTCGCGGTAGTTTTGATCACGGTTTTACCATACCTTTGGGCAGCCCAGGCCTGGCGGGGCGACCATGTATTTGGGGGATTTCTGTTCAATCCGATGGATGGGAACACCTACCTGGCAAAAATGCGTCAGGGATGGGAAGGAAGCTGGTCATTTCGCCTGGCATACACCGCTGAGCCAGGTGAAGGAGCGTATCTATTTCTATATTATCTTCTGTTAGGTCAGATTGCCAGAGTAAGCCATCTTGACCTGATCGTTACTTTCCACCTGGCGCGGGTTGGGGGGACTATCCTGATGCTAGTGTCCTTGTGGCGATTTTTTGCATTCTCGCTCAAGAAAGAAGGAATGGTAAAGATCGCCTTTGCCGTCGCTGTTTTGGGCAGCGGGATGGGTTGGATTGCTTCAATGTTTGGCGCGTTCACAGCCGACCTTTGGGTTGCTGAAGCCTACCCATTCCTGACAGCCTATGCAAATCCACATTTCCCTTTGACCATGGCGATCTTGTTGTGGGTTCTAACGCCGTTCGGTGAGCTTTCCTGGCCGCATGGATCGGTCACCAGAGCTTTACTCACTGGACTGGCTGGGGCCGGTCTTGGGATTGTGCTGCCTTTTGGAGTGGTGATAGCGAGCCTCGTACTTTCCGGATTGATCCTGTGGCAAATTATCGAAAGTAGGAAAATCCTGAAATCGGTTTATTCTTCACGCCTGGTATGGTTATTGGTTGGGGCAGGTCCGATTCTGCTCTATTATCTTTGGGTAATATACACACATCCTGGGCTGCACGCCTGGAATGCTCAAAACCTTACGCCTTCGCCATCTCCCCTCGATTTTGCTGTTGCTTTCCTTCCAGGAATCCTCTTTGGCATTCCAGGCGGGATCTCAATCTTGCGATCTCGTCAGGAGGATATGCGGGTGCTGTTGGTATGGTGTGTCGCTGGCATTGCGCTGCTATATCTACCCATCGGTCTGCAGCGCCGGTTCATGCTGGGTTTGATGGTCCCGTTCGCCGGGCTTAGCTCGCTGGGAATTCTTTATCTCTCCCGTGGCCAACGCCGCCGCCAATTAATCCTGACAACCCTCCTTTTTTTGCTGGCTGTTCCAACCAATCTGATCGTGCTCCTGGCTGGTATACACGGTGTGCAAACCCGTGACAGCCTGCTCTATGTGACACAGGACGAATACCGGGGGTTCGCATGGCTTGCAGATAACACGCCTGAAGAAGCCCTGGTGCTCGCAGCGCCGGAAACAGGACTTTTCATCCCCGCTTGTTCCGGAAGACGGGTGATCTATGGTCACCCTTTCGAAAGCCTGCAGGCTGCGGAAATGGAGAGCCTGGTGGTCAGGCTATTCGACGGTACAGCCAGTCCTGAGGATCGGGAGACTCTGGATGAAATTGATTATATTTATTGGGGGCCGAGGGAAGCTAAGCTTGGCGAGCGGATTAATTTCGAAAATTTTGAGGTTGCATATCAAGAAGGAAATGTGACAATTCTTGAAAAGGTTCGATAAACTGCAGCAGTTTTCATCCTTGGTGTGGAGATCGGATAACCGGTTGGGTTAGAAAATGAAGCTCGAGCGATCACAGATGTTCGCTATTATCCTGCTGACGCTCCCGTTCATGGTGTTGTTGCCATCCATGGGCGATTTCCCCTTTCGCTCAGCCAATGCCCTCTATACGGATTACGCCGTCACTCACTATCCGAATGCGGTATTTCTAAAAGATTCACTTTGGGCGTACCACCAGATCCCCTTCTGGTCGCCAACAATTTTGAGTGGTTACCCCTTCTTCGCCAATCCCTTGAGTGGATTACTCTATCCGCCTGGATGGCTTGCCCTAATTTTTCCCCTTCCTTTTGGCTTCAACTTGATACTTGCACTTCACCTGGTTTTTGGCGGGTACGGCATGTTCCAGCTGATGAAAAAAGAGGGTCTCTCTCATTGGGCGGCGCTGTTCAGCGGGCTGGGATTTGCCCTGCTGCCGAAGATTTTCGCCCATTACGGCGCCGGACACCTGACGTTGTTGTATGCCATTACCTGGACACCGTGGCTGCTACTTTGTCAGGCAAATGGAGCCGGATTTGGGAAAGAGTCACGCAAATTCCTTATTCCCGCCGGGATAATTCTGGGGATTATTTTCCTGGCAGATGTCCGTTGGTTTGCCTATGCTGGAGTCTTGTGGGTGGCATACTCGATTGCGCATAGATACGATGAGTTGTGGCGGGTTACGCTGTTGCGAATGGTTGTTCAAGCAGGATTGGCATGCCTGGTGGCTGCCCCGCTGGCTCTGCCTTTGATAGAGTATACCTTGCTCTCCAGCAGGGTAACGATGGGGGTAGAGCAGGTGGGAGCGTTTAGTTTGCCGTTTGCAAATTTGGTGGGCGTGCTATTTCCCGATTTTCACGGAAACCACGAATGGGTGATTTATGCAGGTGGTACAGGGCTGGCACTGGCTTTGCTCGCCGTAATGACCTCAACCTCTCACTTGCGAGTCAAATTCTGGGGTGTGGTGGTCCTGCTCAGCCTGATATTCGCGCTTGGAGAAGCATTGCCGGGCTTTATCTGGTTAGCGCAAATCCCAGGTTTCGACCTGCTGAGAGCGCCCAGTCGGGCAATATTTCTGGCAGGCATAGGTTTAACGGCATTAGCTGGATGTGGCATTGAGTTCATTCATACACCTTCACGAAATGAATCTCACCGGAGCGCGAAATCTGGCATTGGTCGCTCTGGTGGCATTGACATTGGCTTTCGGGATTGTTCTTTTTTTGCTTGAGGGCGGGTGGATTTTAAATATCACCTGGGGGATTGCCTTCGGACTGGCGGGTGTCGCCTGGGTCATGCTTGGACTGAAGGAGCGCTTCTCCCCACAAATCTGGTTAGCTGGTGTTTTTTGCCTGGCGATTCTGGATTGGGGAGGGGTAGCCAGGTTGAGTTTTACACCCAGGTCAGCCCAAACAGTCACTGAAGAACAATCCTCGGTAGCTGGATACCTGGCTGCCCAGGCCGGTACCTTTCGGATTTATTCTCCTTCTTACAGCCTACCCCAACAAACGGCAGCCGAGTACCATTTGCAGCTTGCAGACGGCGTAGATCCGATGCATTTAGAGCGATATGCTGATTATATGGTGGGTGCCAGCGGAGTGCCCCGATTGGGTTACCAGGTCACTATTCCGACATTTGCCAACGGTGATCCGCCTCACGATAACGCGGCATATCTGCCTGATATAAATGCCCTGGGAAATCTGAATGTAGCCTATATAGTGAGTGAATTCGACATATCGTTAGAGGGCCTGGATCTGGTTGAGAAGGAAGGCGAGACGCGTATTTATCGCAATCAGGCATTCCAGCCTCGCGCCTGGGTGCAGCCTGCAGGCAGTCCTCCAGGCGTGGATTCTTCTGAAGACCCAATTATTACGTGGACACCAAACCGGATCGAGGTAACCGCCAAGGGGGTGGGCTGGCTGGTAATGTCGGAGATCGCATATCCAGGCTGGCAGGTCAGTGTCGATGGGAAAAAACAGGCCTTGCTTGATCTGCAGGGATTATTTCGGGGGGTGGAATTAGATGCGGGTTCCCATCAGATAATCTTTACTTTTGTCCCCTGGACTTTGTATCTCGGAATCCTTATTCCGGTAGTCGGAGTTTCTGCCTGGTGGATTTATTCAGAACGAGCCAAGCGAGAGAAGGGATCTCCAAAGGTTGGTTTCAAAGACTGAAGAGCGCTGGATTCTGGGATTCGCGCTGGTGGTGATGCTATTTACCAGCCTGCCTTATGTGCTTGGCTTCGCTGCCCAAGGGGATGCCTGGCGGTTCAGCGGATTTGTTTTTGGCGTTGAGGATGGCAACTCATACCTGGGCAAAATGCTTCGAGGGAGTGCCGGGGAGTGGTTATTCCGTACCCCCTATTCAGCCGACCCTCAAAGCGGCGCGCTGATTTTTGTGCCTTATATTTTGTTGGGCAAGCTGGCGGCGCCTCCGGATAGCCACGCCCAATTGGTTAGCCTTTTCCATCTGTTTCGATTTGGCGCCGGGATACTGGCTATTCTGGCTACCTATGATTTCCTGGCAGTATTCTGCACAGCCATTTGGGCGCGGCGAGCTGGCGTGATTCTGTCCGTATTGGGCGGTGGATTAGGCTGGCTAATGATGCTAGCTGGTAAGAAAGGCTGGTTAGGAAGTTTGCCGCTGGAGTTTTACTCGCCGGAGAGCTTCGGCTTTTTGGGGGTATTCGGCGTTCCACACCTGGCTCTGGCGCGGGCTTTACTGCTATGGACTCTGGTCTGGTACCTGCAAATCTCTTTTTCAAAAGAGAGAGTATCTGGTAAATCGATAACCGTCTTAGGCCTTCTGTGGCTGTTCACCAGCTTGGTGCAGCCGTTGACCGGAATGGTAATTGGTTTTGTCTTAGGCGTCTACCTGATCGCTCTGGCGGGCTGGCAGGTCTGGCGGAAGGCGAAGGGAGAATCAGTCGACTGGCCAAAATGGGGGGGAATGTTCCGGATAGCGTGCGTGGCTGCAATTATCCCAGCCCCCTATTTGCTCTACAATCTTCTATCTTTTAGAATTGATGTGTATCTCAGAAACTGGACTCTCCAGAACAAGGTACTTTCTCCACATCCGGTGCATTATCTGTTAGCTTATGGGATCATCCTGCCCCTGGTATTCATCGGAGCGAAACGGTTGTTGGAAAAAGATGCCTGGCGCGGTTGGATGGTGGTTGCCTGGGTTGCGAGCCTGCCAATCCTGGCTTACGCACCGTTCACGCTGCAACGCCGACTCCCGGAAGGAGATCTGGGTAGCAATGATTGCACTGGTAATGGTTGCGATTGAACAATTGCGCATCAACAAACGGGCGCGTCTCATCTTGGTCAGCGGAGTTTTGGTTATTCTTTGCCTGTCAACGCTGATCATCTGGATTGGAAGCCTGCAAGCAGCGTTAACGCCTGGGAGTCCACTCTTTGTTCCGAGGGATCAGACGAGGATTTTCGAGTATCTAGAATTAAATGCCAGGAAAGATCAGGTTGTCCTGGCAGGTTATGAGACTGGAAATGTCCTCCCGGCCTGGACGCCCCAATACGTGGCGATCGGTCATGGGCCGGAAAGTGTTCATTTCGCTGAAATATCCAGACGCGTGGCTGATATTTTCGACGGGCACTCGACCGAGGAGAATCGGCTGAGCTTTTTGGAGGATTTAAGCGTGGATTTCGTTGTTTGGGGGCCAGCAGAACGAGAGCTTGGAAACTGGAATCCAGAGCAGGCGAGATATTTAAAGAAAGTCTTTGAGCAAGGAGAGTATGCTTTATTTGAAGTGATCCCATTCGATGATTAAGAAATCGACAAGAAACTAACAGTTGCGTTAGGGGGAATAAAATGTTACAATGGTAACAATTCAATAATTGACAAGTTAGAATACAGGCAGAATCATAAGGGAGCAGACGATGCTAAATCTTCCAACCACGTATGAAGATAGTTCGGTTGCCCGCCGCGGGATTGACCTGGACGCATTTGTTGGGAAAGCTTCCATGCAACGTGCCCTGATTGTAGATGATGATCCTGACACAGTCGACTTAATCAAGATCGTGATCCGCAATGCTGGTATGGATGTGGTTGGAGCTTTTAGCGGGATAGAAGCGCTGGAAAAGTGCTCTGATTTGCAACCGAATATCATCCTTCTTGATTTGATGATGCCTGGGATGGACGGGTGGGAAACCTATAACCGCTTGCGCAAATTAACCGATGCGCCTGTGATCGTTGTCTCGGCAGATTCCAAGAAGGAGAATGTTGTCAAAGGGCTTAATATCGGTTTTGACGACTATGTGACTAAGCCTTTCTTCCCGCCTGAGCTGGTCGCGCGGGTAAATGTTGTATTACGCCGGGCTAGTCAATCCAAGCCAGTCACTGCCCGCATTTTCTCCGCAATTGGACTGGTGATCGACTTTGAGACTCACGATGTACTGCTGCGCGAGAAGGTGGTTCAGCTTTCCCCACGGGAATTTGCAATCCTGGCAGCGCTGGCAAAGAAGGCTCCTCGCATGGTACGGTACGAGGAGATCGCCGCTGGCATTTGGGGAGAAGACAACGTGAAAATCCGCAATCGGATCAAGTACCTGATCTACCTGATCCGCCAAAAGATGGAAAACGATCCCAACAATCCCGAGCTGATTCTCAATCGAGAAGGGTTGGGATACCAGCTCCACACGGGTGAGCAATAACCTCCTAATATCTGAAAGCTTTCGACCAGTTTAATAAATTCGATTAGAATACCTGGTGAGATGCTTCGTCGCGCAAACTCTCTCCCTTACCTGATTCTCCTTCTCGCCCCTTTCATCCTATTATCTCCAATATTGTTCACCGGAAAAGCCATGTTCTGGGGAACGCCATCGACTCAATTCATCCCCTGGTGGCAAACGGCCTGGGAAACGATCCTCCAGGGGCATCTACCCTTATGGAATCCCTGGCTGGGGATGGGGGCGCCGCTGCTGGCGAATTACCAATCGGCCTTGCTTTACCCGCCAACCTGGATTTATTTCCTGCTTTGGCTGGCGGGAAGCACGCCAGCTATGGCCTGGGGGATGGCTTTAATGGTGGCGCTCCACCTGGTCTGGGCCAGTCTGGGGATGGCTTTGTTGCTCAGGCAGATTAGACAGGGATTACTCTCCCAAGTAATTGCGGGTCTGGCATATGGATTGAGCGGTTACCTGGTCGCGCGGGCAGGTTTCCTGAGCATCAACGCTGCGACCGCCTGGACTCCGTGGATCATTTTAGGGGTCACCTGGTTCATCGATGAACTGGTGAAAGTCGATCGGGGCAAAATCTCCCGGATGGAAGAAGGTCTGTCCAATCGGCTGAAATTTAGGAAAGTGATCATTGCCGGTCTCGGCCTGAGTATCTGCATAGGGTTTCAATTGCTCTCTGGACATGCCCAAAGCTCCTGGTATAGCCTGGTACTGGCAGGAATATGGGCAATATTCTGGCTCTATATTTCGCATAGACGTGATTGGAACACGGGTCCGGCGATTAATTTTGTCTTGAAATGTACGATTATCCTATTCGGAATCATGCTTGTCGGTGTTGGATTGGCTGCTGCGCAGCTTCTTCCAACCATAGAATATCTGCTCCAGTCGCAACGGGCAGGTGCGGTGGATTTTGATTTTGCGATGGCCTATTCTTTCTGGCCGTGGCGCTGGCTAACCTTACTTGCCCCAGGTTTGTTTGGCAATCCAGTCAGCGGTGATTACTGGGGTTATGCGAATTACTGGGAAGATGCAATCTATATCGGTTTGACTCCACTTCTCCTGGCGTTGGCAGCCATATTCAGCCGGCGGCGAACGAAGCTGGTAATTTTCCTGGTGATCCTGACGTTAGTCGCGGCATTGTTGAGTATGGGTCAAAACACACCCGTTTTTCCCTGGCTTTATCGGAATTTTCCAACATTCGATATGTTCCAGGCGCCGACCCGCATCAACTTATTGGTTGTTTTTTCGTTGTCTATCCTGGCAGGGATTGGAGCGAATAGCTGGCGCAGGCCGACCGGGCGCGGCCTCTACTGGATACGACTCGGGACGATGGCCGCCGCAGCAGTGACCGTGGGAGCATTTCTGGCCAGCCTGGCTGCCCGGCAGGGGCTTGGCGATCTCAAGCCTTCGCTGATTCGATCAACGGCATTAGCAGGCTTATGGGGAATCGGTCTGGGAGTCCTCACATTGACTGCTCCGCAGAAGTCCGAAGATCACTTTGCCTCAAAGAAGAGCTCCTTGTGGGCCTGGGCAGCCATGTTGTGGGTGGCAGCTGACTTAGTGGTAGCTGGATGGGGGCTGAACCCCGGCATCGACCTGGATTTTTATAGCCAGACTCCCCAAACTGCGAAAACCGTCCAAAACCTGTCAGGCGATGGACGCCTGTACTTATTGGCTGATGACGAAAAAGTTTTGAAATTCGAGAAGCTGTTTCGCTATGATACCTTCAACCCCTTTCCTGTTGGGGAAGGGTGGGAATTCTTACGCGCTACATTGCTTCCAAACCTGAGCTCACTCGATCAGATTCTGAGCGCCAACAATTTCGATCCATTACTTCCCGAACGCTATGTGACCTGGATAGAAGCTCTTCAAAAAGCCAATGACAATACCAGGGAGCAATTGTTGAACCTGATGGCTGTCAACGTGGTAGAAGTTGTGGATAGCGCTCAGCCTGGCGGGCTGGAATTCATTCCGCGCCAAGCCTTGCCTCGCGTGCGCTGGGTGCCTTGTGGAGAATCTATACAGGATGGATCAGCGGCTCTAGCCGCACTTTCTCAGGAAAGAGAGTCACCAACAGAAGTCGTTTTGTTGGAGACCAGTCAGGCGCCAATTCATACAGACTGCTCGCCAGACGAGGCGGCAAAGGTGGAAATTATCGCACAGCATGCGAGTAGAATGGAGTTTGTCATTGAGTCAGACTCCCCAGGCTATCTGGTTCTGGCGGATGTCTGGTATCCAGGTTGGAGTGCGTGGCTGGATGGTCAACATGAAACGATTTGGAGGGCCAACTACCTGTTCCAGGCGGTTGAAATTCCCTCCGGCGAACATCAGTTATCGATAGCCTACCGGCCAACCTGGTTTTACATGGGGTTTGCAATCACTTGCCTGACGTGGGTTGGTTTTGTGGGAATGATTTTATACACAAGGAGATTTTCTACGTAAACTTTCATTTCTATAATCCCGATTTACAGGATACAATTTGGCGTCAAGTGTGGGTAAGAAGAATCAATTGGAGCAGAGCATGGACACAGTTCGTTCTTTTTCGGAAAAAGTGATCGCAAATATCGAGCAGGTTATCGTCGGGAAACATGAGACGGTTGAGTTAACCGTGATCGGACTGCTTTGTCAGGGGCACTTGTTAATTGAGGATGTCCCTGGTGTTGGAAAGACGATGCTGGCACGCAGCCTGGCGCGCTCTATCGGTTGTGAGTTCAGCCGGATCCAATTTACCCCCGATATGCTTCCAAGCGATGTCACAGGAGTCTCAATTTTTAACCAGGTGACCCGGGAATTTGAATTTCGTCCAGGACCGGTGATGGCGCAGATTATCCTGGCTGATGAGATCAACCGGGCTACGCCGAAGACTCAGGCAGCCCTGCTCGAAGCCATGGAAGAGCGCCAGGTAACCGTTGACGGGATCACCCATACCCTGCCGCGCCCATTTATGGTCCTGGCAACCCAGAACCCAATTGAGTATGAAGGCACATTCCCCCTGCCGGAAGCGCAGCTTGACCGCTTCCTTCTGCGTATCCGCCTGGGATACCCGAGTGCGGATGATGAAGTGAAGGTACTCGAACGACAGCAATTTCACCACCCCATTGAAGATCTTGTGCCGGTTGTATCAGAGGCGGAGGTGCTGCAAGCCCAGGATGATGTCCGAAAGATTTATGTGGCACCTGGAGTGAAGCGTTATATTGTCGAATTAAATCGCCGAACGCGAGAATTTCCAGAAGTTTACCTTGGCGCCAGCCCACGCGGCAGCCTGACTCTATACCGGGCATGCCAGGCGCGTGCAGCGCTGCAAGGTAGGGAATTTGTCCTCCCAGATGACGTAAAAGCGCTGGCAGAAGCCTCCTTAGGTCATCGGGTAATCCTTGGGCCGGCAGCCCGCTTGCGTGACTTGACCACCTCCGAGGTGGTTCAGGAGATCTTATCCGGCGTAGCGGTCCCCGGCGGTGACCTGGTCAGCGAGGTATAAGATGACAACTGGGGCGCGCATCGTCCTGGTTTTGCTCTTAATCAGCGTGTTTGCCGGGGCGGTTACCGGTTCTCAAATTTATTACCGCTTGAGCTATATATGGGGGTTTCTATTATTGGGTAGCTGGTTGTGGTCAAAATTCATGCTGCGCGGGGTGAATTTAGTTCGCATTCCACGCTCCACCCGTGCTCAAGTCGGCCAGGTGTTTGAAGAACGGTTTGAGTTACACAATCCTGGACGGTTACCCCGCCTTTGGCTGGCTGTACGCGATGCGGGGACACTACCTGGATCGAAGGGCTCACGGCTGTTCCCGTTTATTGAAGGCCGGCGAGGTCGAACTTATATTGCCCGCTCTCGTCTTTTGCAGCGGGGTGTATATTCACTGGGGCCAACTACGTTGGAAGGCGGCGATCCGTTTGGCCTTTTCCCGGTTGAACGTACTATGTCGGCCAGTGAGTCTTTGCTGGTTTATCCGATGTTATTCGAGGTGCAAGACTTTCCCAATCCATCCGGGATCATGCCCGGTGGCGAGGCTTTGCGGCGACGGACCCAACAGGTGACACCCAATGCATCTGGCGTGCGTGATTATTATCCAGGCGATCCGTTAAATCGAATACACTGGGTGAGCACAGCTCGCCGGGGAAGGTTGATCTCCAAGGAATTTGAGCTTGATCCACAGGCCGAAGTGTGGATTTTCCTGGATGCCTCCCAGACTGGACAGGCAGCGATCCCTTTTACCCATAATCTCGATGAAGCTGAGGATCTCTGGAAGAAGAAAGCCCAGATCAACTTACCGCCCACGACTGAGGAATACGGGGTGAGCATTGCGGCTTCTATTGGGCGTTATTTCTTACGCCTGGGGCGGGCAGTTGGATTTGTGAGTGCAGGGCAGTCGCTGAGTCTGCTCCCCGCTGATCGAGGCGGCAGGCAGTTGAGCAAGATGCTGGAAGCATTGGCGCTCTTACGCGCCCAAGGAAATCTGCCAATCCGAGGGTTGGTGGAGGCTGAAGCACAGAACCTGGCACGCGGCAGCACGGTTGTGGTCATCACCCATTCTGTTGAAGAGGATGTGGCATTGATGGCGGATCAGATTAATCGGCGAGGTCTGCGACCGATCCTGGTTTTGCTGGATGCGGCTTCGTTTAATGGACCTTCTGGATCGGATCGTCTGGAGGCCATGTTAAACTTCCTAAAAGTCCCGACACGGCTTGTCCACAGGGGTGATGATTTGGGACAAGCATTGTCAGTTCGAAGATAATTAATTTTGCGTATAGTATAATTGCCCGATTGACAAAAGGGCGTTGAAGCCTTTTCTCCTGATAAACCAATACAGCCAATGCCGATTCCGACCCCTTTTCATTCCCGAACCAGCCGATATTGCGAGAGTCATGAGTGGCGCAATTGGGCAGGTTACCTGGCAGCCTCCACGTATGAACCATCCCATGAGCGCGAATATTTTGCCATTCGTAATTCAGTCGGGCTGATAGACGTTTCTCCACTCTTTAAGTACGAAATCAGCGGGCCGGATGCCACCCGGCTGGTCAATCGGATCATCACCCGGGAGGTGACAGCGTGTGCAGTCGGACAGGTGCTTTACACTGCCTGGTGTGACGATGATGGAAAAGTCATTGATGATGGAACAGTGGCTCGCTTGCAGGAAAACCATTACCGAATCACAGCAGCAGAACCCAACCTGGCCTGGTTTCAAGATTGTGGCATTGGGATGGATGTTTCCGTTGCAGACGTCAGTGAAGAACTGGCTGCACTGGCTGTCCAGGGACCTTTTGCCGGTCAGGTACTGGGCAGTGTTGTCGATGGGGTGGAATTAACCAAGTTAGGTTATTATCGCTCGGCGCAAGCAAAGTTTGGCGATTTGTCGATACGGGTAAGCAGGACAGGATATACTGGCGATCTGGGGTACGAAGTATGGCTTCCACCTGACGGCGCTGAGCAACTTTGGGACCGCCTGATGAAAGCTGGAGAAGGTTATGGCGTTACTCCAGTTGGAATGGTGGCGCTGGACATTGCTAGAATCGAAGCCGGGCTTTTGATGCTCCAGGTGGATTACATTTCATCGCGAAAAGCCTTGATTGAATCCCAAAAGTCCTCACCCTTTGAGCTAGGTCTCGGTTGGACAGTAGACCTGCAGAAAAGTCAATTTATTGGACGGCAGGCGTTATCGTTCGAAGCTCAGCGCGGATCTCCCTGGAAGCTGGTCGGATTGGAGATCGATTGGCGTTCATTAGAAGCAGAATTTCGCCGCGTTGATCTGGTGCCGCAAGTTGTAGGCCGCGCTTCGCGCACGGCGATCCCCATTTACAAAGGTGATCGCCAGATTGGCCAGGCGACCAGCCAGGCTTTTTCTCCGATCTTGAAGAAATATATTGCCATCGCCAGCCTGGAAAGCCGATTTGCCTCCCTTGGGCAACCGGTAGAGATAGAAATCACGGTTGAGTACGTTCGCCGAAGAGCCATGGCGCAGGTGGTTAAGATGCCCTTTTTCAATCCGAAGCGGAAGAAGGACTGATGGCAGATCAGTATGATGTGATTGTGATCGGGGGAGGGCATAATGGATTGGTTAACGCGGCCTACCTGGCGCGGGCCGGGTTAAAGGTACTCGTCCTGGAACGGCGACCGGTATTAGGTGGGGCAAGTGTGACTGAGGAGATTTTTCCTGGCTTTAAATATACCGTCTTCTCCTATGTTGTCAGTCTATTCCGCCCTGAAATCGTGCGTGATCTGAACCTGGCAGCACATGGATTGACGGTTCTGCCTCTGGAGAGCACGTTAAGTCCATTACCGAATGGGGATCGGCTGTACAGGGATGGGGATCACTATCGCACCTTTCGCGAAATTGCCCGATTCTCACCTCGCGATGCGGATATTTATGAGGATTACAGTCGGAGCATGTATTTTATGGCCAAGGCGGTTAAATATATTCTGGGGGTAACGCCGCCTGATCCCACCACGCTCAACCCAGGTGATTTGAGAAGCCTTGCCAGCCTGGCGCGACATTTCACTGGATTGGACAAGGAGCATTTTTATACCCTGGTGCGCTTAATGACGATGAGCTCGGCAGATTTTGTCGAACGCTGGTTTGAGGCTGAACCGCTCAAAGGCACATTATCTGCAAGCGGGATCATTGGAACATACCTGGGTCCACGATCGCCGGGCAGTGCGTATGTTTTATTGCATCACTACATGGGGGAAATTGATGGTGTATTCCGGGCCTGGGGCTTCTCGAAGGGGGGAACGGGTGGGATTGCAGATGCAATCGCCCGATCTGCGCGCTCCTTCGGTGTTGAAATCCGGACCGATGCTCCCGTTGCGAAAGTGATGGTCCGTCAAAATCGGGCAGTCGGGGTTGTACTCCAAAATGGTGATGAAATCCAGGCGCGGCGAGTGGTCTCCAGCCTGGATCCAAAGCAGACTTTCCTGAACCTGGTTGATCCAGCCAGCTTGCCCGAGGATCTCGTGATGGACCTTCGCCGCTTCACCTATCGAGGATCTTCTGGCAAAGTCAACCTGGCTCTAGATGCGCTCCCTGAACTGGCCTGTTGGCCTGACTCCGGTGCTCATCTGCGCGGGGCGATATCCATCAGTCCGAGTATTGACTATATTGAAAGTGCATACGATCAAGCGAAGTACGGAGAGTTTTCCACTCATCCATACATTGACATGATCATCCCTTCCATGATCGATCCGGACATGGCGCCGCCTGGAAAGCATGTCATGTCCTGTTTTGTGCAGTACGCTCCGTACCAGCTTCGAGAAGGGTCATGGGAGGAAAAACGCCAGGCTTTCGGCGATGCAGTCATCGATACACTTTCCGAATATATCCCCAATTTGAAGAAGATCATCCTGCATCGCCAGGTCTTGACTCCCTGGGATATCGAACAGACCACTGGTCTGACAGAAGGGAATATCTTTCAGGGGGAACTGAGCCTGTGGCAGTTATTCTTCTTACGACCAGCGGCAGGGTATGCCAAGTACCGCACACCTATCGGCAATTACTATCAGTGCGGTTCTGGCACTCACCCCGGTGGTGGAATTACCGGGGCGCCTGGTCGCTTGGCTGCATTAGAAATTCTACGGGACATGCGGAAATGAACATGGCTGCCAAACCACCAGTCTATGATGCCATAATTATTGGCGGCGGTCATAACGGTCTCGTGACAGCAGCCTATTTGGGAAAGTCTGGGCAGAAGACTCTGGTTATTGAACGCCAATTGCAGCTAGGTGGGGCAGCCTCCACGGAAGAGGTCTTTCCTGGTTACCGGGTAGATACTGGCTCATTTGATGCCAGCCTTTTGCTAAAGAACATCATCACTGAGCTGGGCCTGGAGCAATATGATCTAAAGATGATCGGTGCTCCTGTACTGGCATTTGCTCCTCACCCCGAAAGCCCCTCCTTCACTTTGTGGCGAGATCAGCAGGAAACGCAAAAGGAAATCCAGCGCCTGTCTCCGAAGGATGCGGAACGATATCCTCTTTTCACCAAAAGCATCGTCCGCATGGCCGAATTATTGCATGAAATCTGGACTTTGTCACCTCCGAATCTACCAAAAGTCGATTACATGGAAATTACAGCCTGGCTTGGAGTGGCGCGGAAAGTCCGCCAAAGCGGTCGACGGGATATGATGGAATTCCTGCGGATTCTGCCAATGCCGATAAAAGATTACCTGGATGAGTGGTTCGAAAACCCCCGGCTCAAAGGGGTTTTGGGAAGCCGCGCACTGTTGGGAAACTTTCAGGGACCTTATTCACCCGGAACTATGTTCAATTTCCTGTATTCCACCCCTGGGGAGCAGGCTGGTGGGTTGAATAGTTGCCAGATTGTGCGCGGTGGGATGGGTCGCCTGGCGGAGGCGTTGTCCATGGCAGCCCGCGAGCGAGGGGTTGAAATTCGTCAGGGAATCCCAGTGGAGAAAATTCTCATCGAAGATGGTCGAGCACGGGGCGTGGTTCTGGGGGACGGGGAAATCCTGTATGCCAGGACAGTGATCTCGAGTGCATCCCCCCGACATAGTTTCTTCGATCTGGTTAGGACTGACAACCTGGACGTCAGTTATGTGCGGGAGCTGATGAATATTCGCTACCAGGGATGCACCGCTCGGGTAATCCTTGGGCTAGAAGGCATGCCGCACTTTCGGTCAGCCGCATCAAGGGAGAGCATTGTAAAAGAAGGGACGCTATTAAGTGGTCGGATTGTCCTCTGCTCGGACCTGGATTATCTGGAACGCGCGTATGATCAGGCAAAATATGGCGAATTCTCCAGCCGGCCTTATCTGGAAATTGTTCTTCCAACTATGCTGGATGCTTCTCTGGCGCCTCCCGGCAAGCACCTGATGCTGATAAATGTGCAATATGCGCCTTATCATCTGAAAGAAGGAAAATGGGAAGATCAGCGCGAAAACTTAACTGCCACTGTGCTCAGGATGCTCGAGGAGCTGGCTCCCGGGATTGGTGGCCTGGTTTCACATCAACTGACATTGACTCCGGCTGATCTGGAGCAGCGCTATGGCTTGCCGGAAGGATGTATCTTCCACGGACAGATGAGCCTTGACCAGCAATTGTTTATGCGCCCGGTGCCGGGTTTTGGTAGCTATCGCACTCCGATCCGCAACCTTTACCTGTGCGGCTCAGGGGCGCACCCAGGCGGCGGCGTCACGGGAGCGCCAGGCTATAATGCAGCCCGCCTGGTTATAAAAGATATATCCAGAAGAAGCTCATAAACCAAACAATAGCATCATGACATAGGAGGCGAACAGTGGCTGAAACTTACGATGTCATCGTGATTGGCGGCGGGGTACATGGGGCCAGCCTGGCTTTTCATCTGGCTAAGCACGGCCTGAGACCGGTCGTGTTGGAGAAGAATTTTATAGCCTCGGGAGCTACTGGTCGCTCCAGTGGTCTGGTTCGGATGCATTATGACCTGGAGCCCGAATCCAGATTAGCCTGGGAGTCATTTAAGTATTTTTATAACTGGGCGGATATAGTAGGCGGCGACTGCGGTTTTAAACGGACAGGATTCCTGCAGTTTGTTAAGCCAGAACATAACGATCACCTGCGCGCGAATGTTGCCATGCACCAGCACATTGGTATCGCGTCATTGTTAATCACTGCCGACGATGTACGCCGACTGGCACCTATTTTTAATCTTGATGATGTAGAGATAGCCGCTTTTGAACCAGAATCAGGTTATGCCGACCCAAGCAGCACTACGGCTTCTTTTTTGGATGTCGCGCGCCAGCTTGGAGGGAGGCTGGTACAAGACTGCCGGGTGATTGCAATCCTTGCTGATGGTGACCAAGTATCTGGGGTAAAAACTACTGCGGGAGATTTCTCCGCGCCGGTGGTAGTCAATACTGCCGGGGCATGGGCTGCTGAGGTCAATAAGCTGGCGGGCCTGGACCTTCCGATTACCACCTGGCAGCACGATACGATGTTTATCCGCCGTCCCAAGGAGTTTGGTCCCTCGCATCCAACCGTGATCGATTTCCCAAACAGCATGTATTTCCGCCCAGAAACTGGTGGTTTGACCCTGGTCGGACTGGAGGATGCCAATCCAATCGGTGAATCGCCGGATGGCGATAGCGAGCATGCCAAGCCGGGATTTGTTGAGCGGGCGATCGATCGCATCTGCCGGCGTATTCCTGGGATGGAGCGCGGCTCTTTGCACAGTGCGCATGGTGGTTATGATGGGATCACCCCCGATCAGCGAGCGATTCTTGGTCAGGCTGGACCAGAGGGATTTTACCTGGCCTGCGGTTTCAGCGGGACGGGCTTCAAAATTGGGCCAGCAGTTGGCCGGTGCATGGCAGAGCTCATTATCGATGGACAGGCGCATACGGTTGACATCGCTCCGTTCCATGCGGGTCGCTTTTCTGAAGGTAAGCTCCTGGAAGGCGAGAACGCCTACGAAAATATCTGGCGATAAGGGAGAAAAGATTTCTAAACCGAGAGAAGGCCAGCGTTTTCGGGCTGACCTGACCTTATTATTGGTCTCGTTGATCTGGGGGTCAGCATTTGTCGCGCAGCGGGTGGCTGCCACCTCGATGAATGCGTTTTTATTTAATGGCCTGCGTTTTTTATTAGGCGCGATGGTTCTAATTCCATTGGCTGGATTCATCTCGAGAAAACGAGAGGCCACAAATTCACTTAATCTTCGCACCCTGGCGGGGATTCTCCTGGCTGGGGTGTTTTTGGCTGCTGGAGCGGGCTTGCAAACCTTAGGATTGCGCTACACGACAGCAGCCAATGCCGGTTTTATCACGGGGATGTATGTTGTCCTGGTCCCGTTGCTGCTGGCGTTGATCTGGCGGCAGTGGCCTGGGCGGATGATATGGCTGTCGGTTGGACTGGCTTGTGTAGGATTATTCTTGTTAAGCACTGGGGGGAGGCTCAGATTGGCTCCAGGAGACGGATTGGAATTCGCTGGAGCTATCCTGTGGGCCTGTCATGTAATCTTAATTGGATATCTTGCACAGCGTGCGGAGGCTCTGACCATCGCGATTGGTCAAAATGTGATTTGCGGTGTAATCAGTTTGATGATACTTCTCCTAACTGCTGAAGGTAACCTGCTGGAGGGTTTATCCACCAACTGGTGGACGATTGTGTACACCGGGATACTCTCCGTGGGGGTTGGGTACACCCTCCAAATCGTTGGTCAACGTACGGCGCCGCCGACTGACGCGGCGATTATAATGAGTCTGGAGGCTGTATTCGCAGCGATTTTTGGCTGGTTGTTGCTATCAGAAAGCCTGAGCGGGATCCAGATTCTGGGTTGCCTGTTAATGATCACGGCAATGGTACTCGCTCAGATCGGACCAGGGAGGAGTGATAAGACAGTATTAAGTCGAGTCAACGATTTAACGGGGTAGTAAGCAGGCCAGCGCTTCCAGGAGTGCATCCGCGTCGGATTGATTGTTGTAAGCCTGAAATGAAACTCGCATCATGGGCTGGTTTTGCCATTGAAGTATGGGGACTTCGATATGAAAATCCCTGTACAAGTCTTCTTTGAGCCGTTCGGTGCCGATATTCGCGGGGAGGCGGATTGTAGCCATCTGGGCGAACCAATCGGGTAAATCCGGGCAGATGGAACTCTTGCCCGGTCAGCAGGTTAACCCGCTGACGGGTCTGGCTGGCCATTTGGTGGCAACGGGCGCGGATATCCGGCCAATTTCTGTCGTTCTGGTACTGGATGGCTGCTGGAACGGAAAGGAAAGCTGCCACATCACGCGTGCCCTGCCACTCGTGATAATCAATAAATTGGGAATTACCTGGTTTTTCATTCTCATACCCCCAGCTAACGACTAAAGGTTCAAGGCGAGGTTGGAGATTAGGGCGAGCGTAGAGAAACGCCGCTCCCTTCGGTGCGCATAGCCATTTGTGGCAGGCGCCGATATACAGATCTGCACCTAAATCACTAAGATCCAGTGGTATTTGCCCTGGTGCATGAGCACCATCCACAATGGTAATCAATCCAGCCTCCCGCGCCCGGCGGCATACCTCCTTAATCGGAAAGATGAGTGCGGTTGGACTGGAGATGTGGCTGATAAAGACTATTCGGGTGTATGGGGTTAGACCCAAAAAGAGCTGGTCGACAAAATCATCCTGGTTCGATAGAGGTAACGGGATAGGCTGTTGGACATATTTTGCGCCGGTTTTCGCACCGATGTACCGCCAGGTCCGATCCATGGCACCATACTCGTGATCAGTCGTCAGGATCTCATCGCCTGGTTTTAAGTCCAGATTACGGGCGATCATATTGGCAGCGGTGGTGGGATTCGTGAAGAAAACAACATCGTCCGCACCCACGCCTAGGAAGTGTGCCAGGGCATCGCGCGCGCCTGCCATTAAATCAATGAACCGGCGTCCGAGGAATTCAACTGGCTGGCATTCAAGTTCACGCTGCCATGTCTGGTACACCTCAAATACAGGTTTTGGGCAAGCCCCAAAAGATCCATGATTGAGGAAAATAATATCTGGGTTGAGCAGGAACTCTGTCTTCAGATTATCCATAAATTATTGTTTGGATTGGCATTTCTTTCATCTGGAATTCTGATCGAGTAATCTTGTAGCGCATGAGGTTAATCCCAAAGTAATTCTTCAGGTCTACATCGCTGCTGACTTCACAATTGTCCTGTAGAGCCCCATTTGTTGAGCATATCCAGGTATTGGGAATCTTGGTAGCGGCGCAAATCGAATGCAAGTGCATAATCTGGCAGTTCCTGATGGGTGATATGTGCCGCGATGAGCTCACCAGCCGCCTGGGAGGCCATTAAGCCATACCCTGAGAGCGCCCCGATGATGAATGCGCCTTCAACTGGCAGGGGACCGATTAAAGGCCGGTTTTCGCGGGTTTTTGTATAATACCCGCCGTCCAGAATGGGGCGAGGGGCTTTTCCAAAGTAGGCTTTAAATCCCGGAAGCATGGTCGCCAGCCCGCGCAGGGCAATCTCAGGATAATCAGGGTCCAGCGGCGGTGGGAAAAGAGGCTCGACCGCCTGAGTGTGATATTCCCACAACATCAACGCGACAGGGCTGTCGTCTCCGCCTTCTGGACGGGTGTGTACTCCTGGTGGGAATTCATCAAGCAGCCAGCGTGTGCTTTCATCCTCCATCAGGAAAGCCTGCTCTTCAGCTGACCAGGGCAATCTCTGAGCATCCGTCCAGATTAGTAGAGGGGCATGGCGCGGTACAACCGCCAAATGATCTTTGAATCCTACTTTTTGATGTAACTCGCAGTAAACCGGAAGTTCAAGACCCAGCATTTGACCAGCCTGTCTTAAGATTGGTCCGGCAGCGATCACCAGATTGGAGCAGCTGATCTGAGTCCCGTCAGACAGGCGCACCCCAGTCACCCGATTGGAGTGAATGTCGATGGAAATAATTCGTTGTTGAACGGTTTGTGCCCCATGGCGGCGAGCCTGTTCAAGCAGGTATGCGCCCAGCTGTTGGGCGCTGAACCAGCCTGCGCGGCGGACGTGCAAAGCTGCCACGGTTTTCTCAGATATATATGGATAGTAATTCTGGATCAAAGCTTGATCGAGCAGCAGATCCGCCCCGGAGGGTTGCGCCGCGAAAGACGTTGGATGTGCGGGGATGTAGGGCGAGTCATTGCCTGTGCCTCGATGCACCCTTAATTCCCCGCCTCCGAGCGACTCGGTCTCCTGTGCTGATCGCAGCATGTCCGGAATCTTGTCGAGGTCGGCTGTCAGATAAAGATAACCGCGCTGGTTGAGGTGAAAGAAATTGCCTGTGGTTTGGGCAAGCTTTTCCAGCAGGTCAATACTGCGATTCATAAAACTTACCATCGCCTTGCCGGGACCGGGCCACCAATTGCGATAGCACTCAGTGGATTTATCACTGGTTAAGCTCAGCGGGGGTTGATCATCTACCAGGAGGATGTCCTGGATGCCATGCTGGACAGCAAGGTAGTACGCTGTGCTGACGCCGGCGATGCCTGAGCCTAGAATTACTGTGGGTGACGAGGGTGGCATAGGAGGTTGTATTGAATTTATGCTCAGGATTGGGTATTGGGAAATTTAATCTAGCTCAACGTAGATTCGCTTGTTGATTTTCCCTTTACTTTTATAATCCACCACGCGTATCCGACCGACCTCCGCGGTGTTCTTAACATGTGTACCACCATCAGCCTGCAGGTCCAGCCCTTCAATTTCGACCACCCGGACCCTCTGAATACCCTCAGGCAGCAGATTGATCTTGGTGCGGATGAGATCCGGTATCTGGAACGCAACCTCGCGCGGCAAGATGTCTACCCGTACTGGTCGGGCTTTACTGACTTCCAGGTTGATGGCAGTTTGGATGGTTTGAACCAGCTCCTTCTGCATTGTTTCAAACTCAAAATCCATCCGGCCAGCCAGTGGGTCCATATCGCCGCCAGTTACAGAAGCACCATAATCGCGGAAAATTACCCCGCAAAGGATGTGCATGGCAGTATGTGTACGCATCAACGGGTAGCGACGGTCCCAATCGAGTATGCCCTGGATCTCAGTATCAATTTCTGGCAAAGGTTGGCCAGCCTCGACGATATGCAGCACGTCATCGCCTGATTTCCGGGCGCGCTGAACGATGTAAATCTGGTCATTGAAATTGAGCACGCCGCTATCGGCAGGTTGTCCACCTCCACCCGGGTAAAAAGCGGTTTGATCGAGCACAATGCTGTGGTTTTCCTCATCCACGGCAATCACCCGGGCAGAAAAGTGTTGCAAGTAGCTATCGGTTTGATACATCAATTTGGTCATAACGATACCTTTTGTATGCAAGCGAGGCTTAGTTGGCGTTGAGTATACTAAAAAATAGAGGTTAGAAGCAAGTTAATACCTTTATTCCGAGTTTGAATTCTGCTACAATACTTTTCCACAAGCTGAAAGGAGAAACAGTCTCATGACCCTCGTTCGACCAGAAATTACCACGAATATCTTCCATGAATGGTGGCGCAAGATCAATGTTGCATATGTCCCGGGACCGATCACGCCCTTGCTGGAACAATTTGCTGAAAACTTTATCGATTATCTAAAAACAAATGGCCACACGATCCATCCCGAGCCAGTAGAAAAAACTGATGTTATCCTGACAACTGCGCTATTTGGGGAACCAGTTCGATGGAGAGAAGCGATGTTGTTCACCGCCCGGCGGCAATTCAAACTAGAGCACTCCCCAACGATCTTTACTCTGGTTCATGCCACACCAGAAAACTTCCATAAGACGCTGGATCAATTCGAACTGGCCTTGAAGAAAGACCCGCCTGATCCTGAGGATTTCCAACTTCCGGGAATGGCTCCAGAAGCTTATGAAACGCTGTACGAGCAGGGACGGCGAGGCGGGCCAATGCTTTCTCTACTACGCATGGTTCAAACTCAGGCGATGAGTATCCGAATCTTTCTCGTTGTAGGCGATGACAACCCCCTGGAAGCTTATACCTTTGATCTGGTGGGTGCCCATCCGCGCACCGATGCGGCTAATAAGGCTTTCTTCTACAATGATCTGGTGGGCAGGATGGTGACGGCCCTCAGCACCAATGAAGTCACCAAACACGAGATAGTAGGTGATCTGATCCCGCGTTCAGTTTGGTCTTCCTTGCGCACACCTCCTGCCATGCGCACGGGAGGGAGGGAGTTAGGGGCACGAAAATTCTTTACCGAGATGGTCCGGGTAGGAACCCTGGCGCACGTACCATCGCTCCCGGATGCCATCTCCAGCCAGTATTCCGAAGGGTGTTTCGCCTCCTGGGATCCAAAGCTGGGAGGGTTAATTGCAACGGTTACAGGCAGTGCCCGGCCGGTAGTGAAAGACGACCTGACTGACGATGAGTTAACCGTAATTGTCGGCGTTCGCCCAGACGGTAAGGGCGCCCAGGTACGCCACGTAGAGGGAAAACGCAATGATCCGCCTTCATCGGAAGCGGTTGAGCTGTTGGAGATGGATAGCGGCTTACCCAGTGTAAATATCTCGGTCTCGGATGGATTGGATACAGCCTCCTATCAAGTTCCAATTGCTCGTTCAAAACTGCACGGCCATCGGGGAGTCTTTTCATACGACCCACGCTGGGTAGAACACGTTTATTTGGATAAGCCTTATTACCATTATCCAGTGTCTTGCTCAACTGAGGCTCAGGCACGCGCCATTAAGGCAGCTTTTTCTCGGTCAGAGGCCTTGCGGAACCCCGATGATCCCCGGCAGGTAGTGTTTACCGTACTCCCCGGGCATGGTATTGTCGTTGTGGAGAAATGGATCAGCGGCAAAAATCCTTTCCAGATCATGTGGGAATTCATGGACAGCGGCACCTTGCAAATTGAGAACGTGGTTCCACAAGGACCCCTGATGTTCACACCTGGCGAGAATGGAATGATGGTCCTCGAAACAATCGACTGAGCATCGCCCTACTCTGGGCTTGCTTAATATTTGTTTTTCTTACCTAAAAGCGCAGCTATGTGGTGATTTCATATAGCTGCGCTGCTGAGTTAATTGATACAATGGCGGGGAGAGGGCATATCATGAATCGGAATCTGTATACCAGTGTAGGCGCGCTCGCTGGGGCAGCGCTGGTATTAGAGAGCGTATTCACCCGCATGCTGGCTGTAACGCAGTTCTATCATTTTGCCTTCCTGTCAATTAGCCTGGCGTTATTGGGCTTCGGCGTGGGCGGTTCCATTCTGACTGTTATGGAGCGGCGTTCAAATTCACAAATCGCTCCACATCAAGCCAATCGCATCCTGGCGCTTTCCGGGATAGGATTTGCGCTATGTGTGGCAGCTAGCTACGGTGTTGTCAATATCCTGCCCTTCGATAGCTTCACCATCGCCTGGGAACCGCGCCAGGTTCTGTATTTTGTTCTGAATTATCTTGCCCTTTCCCTGCCTTTCGTTTTCGCTGGTCTGGGTATTGGCTGTGCTTTAACGGTAAGCCGAGGGCAAAGCCACCGGGTTTATGCCTCCAACCTTATTGGATCAGCTTTGGGCGTTGTGCTGGCTCCTTTTTTGTTAGCAGCTGCGGGGGTGCCGGGGGCAGCGCTGTTCAGTATGGGAATGGGGCTGTTAGCTGCTTTATCCAGCGGTGCTATAGGTAGGAAATGGCTTGCCTGGGGGATTGGTGCAGCGATCGGCGTAATCCTGCTCAGCCAGGTCTGGCTCAGTCTGGCAAACCAGTCTGGCAGCGCTCCTTTAGGGATGATCCTATCCCCTTATAAGGGTCTGGCGCATGCCATGCGCACGCCAGGAGCCAGGAGAGTATTCGGTCGTTGGAATGCAATCTCCCGAGTGGATGTATTCGCCAATGCCAGTACGCATCAGCTACCCGGTTTAAGCTACACCTACTCTGGCAATATGCCTGAGCAATCAGGGCTATCTATTGATGGAGATTCTTTGCTTCCCATCAATCAGGTGGCTCCGAGCGAATTTGAAGCCGGAGATTACCTTCCCGAAGCGATAGCATTTGCACTTAAACCGGGCGGACGCGTCCTGGTTTTAGAGCCGGGAGGCGGTTTAGGGGTGCTCCAGGCAATCGCGGGCGGGACAGACCAGGTGACTGTTGTACTTGGAAATCCTCTAATCCCCGTAGCGTTGGATGAATCAACTGACATTGGAAGTGTCTATCAGCTACCTGAAGTGTCTCTCGAGGTGGAGATGCCGCGAGTTTATCTCCAGCGGAGTGAGGAACAGTTTGACATCGTATACTTGCCTTTGACGGACGCATTTCGACCTGTGACAAATGGAGCGTTCAGTTTATCAGAAACATACACACTCAGCGTTGAAGCTCTTGAGGCGATGCTCGATCGCCTGGCGCCAGGTGGTATCCTGCTCACTTCGCGCTGGTTACAAACGCCACCCAGCGAGGAGACGCGTCTGATCGCCACACTGATCGAGGCATTGGAAAAAAAAGGCATAAGCAAGCCTGGACAGGCTTTGGTGGCTTGGCGGGGGATCAATACACTGACTGCTATGGTTAAACCGGATGGCTGGGAAGCGGGTGAGCTTGCAGAGGTGAGAGATTTCCTGACTGAACGCCGCTTCGATCTGGTCTGGGCACCTGATATCCACCCTCAAGAAGTCAATCGCTTCAATATCCTGCCGGAACCGGTTTACTACCAGAATGTGCTGGCTCTCCTCGACTCACATGACCGGAATGCGTTTTATGCGGGATATCCTTATGCGATTATGCCGGTAAATGACAACCAGCCGTTCTTCTACCACTATTTCACCTGGAAGCAGACGCCGGCGCTGGTTGCTGCATTTGGTCACACCTGGCAGCCTTTCGGTGGAAGCGGTTTTTTTGTGCTATTGGCCTTGCTTGCCCTAGTCAGCGGGTTAAGTCTTGTATTCATCGTCACTCCGTTATTGATCAAGTCTTCAAATAACAGAGCTCCGGATGAGGTCGAGACCTCAAGCCAATCGGTATGGCAGGTGCTGGTGTATTTCAGCTGCCTGGGTTTTGGATTCCTGTTGGTGGAGATCCCCTTGATCCAACGCTGGATATTGCTGCTCGGTCACCCGACTTACGCCTTCAGCGGAGTGGTTTTTGTGTTGCTGGTTTTTTCGAGTCTTGGAAGCCTTTTGGCCAGACGTTGGTGGAAAAGGAGGCGATTGGTAATGAGTGCCCTGGTTATGATGGTTTTGATCACGCCGTGGCTTACCACTTACGTAATTAATATTGCGCTCAATTGGACTGTACCCTGGCGAATTCTAGCCGGAGCGATCAGCCTGGCACCGATGGCGGTCTTGATGGGGATGCCCTTTCCGTTTGGTTTGATCGGGTTGGAGGCGGGGAAACCTGCATTGAAAGCCTGGGCCTGGGCAGTGAATGGCTGCGCATCCGTGATCGCCTCAGTGCTCGCTGCGATTCTGGCATTGACCTGGGGTTTTCAACTGGTTTTGTTGGGAGGAGCGCTGGCCTATGGACTGGCTTTATTCATGCTCCCCGGTCAAAGGAACAAAACTCACCCCGCCCAGGTTGGTAGCTTGTAACTCCCCGTCGTTTTTCTCAAAAAGCCAAAGTGTTTGAAAAGCGCCAACAGGGCCGATAGGTATGACCAGTCGCCCTCCTTCAAGAAGTTGCCTGGCGAGAGGTTGGGGCAGGTGATCCGGGGCGGCAGTGACGATGATCCTGTCGAAGGGGGCATTTTCTTCCCAGCCGAAATAACCATCTCCTGTAAGAGTATGAACATTCGTATAGCCAAGGTTGGTTAGAGTTTCAGTGGCATGCTCGGCTAGTTCAGGCAGTATCTCAATGGTGTAAACCTGCATACCCATCTCTGCAAGCACGGCTGCCTGGTACCCGCTTCCGGTGCCAATCTCTAAAACGCGCATGCCTGGTTCAAGCTTAAGGGCTTCGGTCATCAATGCCACGATATAGGGTTGGGAGATCGTCTGGCCGTGGCCAATCGGGAGAGGGTTGTCATGGTAAGCCAGGTTGAGGAGCTCTGTTGGGACAAATAGATGCCGGGGCACAACGCGCATAGCAGCCAGAACGGCCGGATCGGCGACGCCCCGCACGATGATCTGGCGGACAACCATTTCCTCTCTAGTTTGAGCATACGGATCCACATTGGATGGTGATGCAGTGGAGGTTTCAACGAATTGAATTGAGGTAGATGTAGTTGACTGAGCAGGCTCGCGCGCAAGTGGCTCGAAAGCTGCCTGGCTGCAGTTAACCAACAGCGCTGCTGGAAGGATAAGAAGGAATACCTTGTGAATTAACCGGAAGGAAGGCATTATCTAATCCGAGGATATTGAATACCGCTTGAGAAGTCTCTTATCAAGGATTATCGCGCCTCGCCGGAGTTGAGTCAACGGAGGCGGTGGTTAAACCCTATCAATTCGGGAAGGCTTTCTGGTAGAATTTATCAATGCACGAGCTGGTTTATTTCTATCCCACCGGGCACGAAGCTCACTTCGAGCCGGGGCATCCTGAGAGACCGGAGCGCGTCGAGGCTATCCGCCGTGCATTCCAGGATGCCGGGTTGTGGCAGTTGTACCCCCAATTACATCCAATTGATGTCGGAGAGGAATTATTGGCATCGGTCCATTCGCCGGCTTATCTGGCAGCGCTAGAACGTGCTTGCCGTCGTTCGGATTACCTGGATGCTGATACCTTTACTACGCGCGCCTCCTGGGATCTGGCTTTACATGCAGCTGGCGGGGCAGCCGTGGTGGCTTCAACAGTCTGGCAAAGGCTGGCACGCCGCGGCTTTGCCATGACACGCCCGCCGGGACATCATGCCACGCGCGCTGGTGGTATGGGTTTTTGTCTCTTGAACAATGTCGCGGTTGCTGCGGAATACCTCGTGCAGGAAGAAGGTGCTCAACGCCTGGCAATTGTGGATCTTGATCTCCATCATGGCAATGGAACTCAAGATATCTTCTACCAGCGTGGGGATGTATTCTATATATCCACCCACCAGGCACCGTTTTATCCAGGAACAGGTGATCTGAGAGAAGTGGGTGCCGGACCAGGTATGTTAACCACAGCCAATTTCCCAATGCTGCCATTCTCTGGCGACCAGGCATTCCTGACGGTGATGAATACGCTGATCCTGCCACTGCTCGACCGCTACGATCCGCAAATGATCCTGGTCAGTTACGGTTTCGATTCCCACTGGAGCGATCCATTGGGAAATTTGCGGTTATCCGCCCCGGTTTATGGGAAACTGATTGAAGCGTTGGTTCGATGGGTAGACGAGCACTGCCAGGGCCGGATTGCACTGTTCCTGGAAGGCGGTTACAACCTGGACGCTGCCCAGTCATGCTCGCTGGCAGTTTTATCAGCATTACTTGGCAAACCCTGTCCACCACTTCCCGGGAAAGCTGGCGGTTTATCTCCTGATCTGGAAGGTACTTCCTGGGAAAGTATGGTCCAGAGAGCGCGTGAATTGTGGGATCTCTGATTAGATTGCATTGAGGATAACACCATGACGAACCCAACCAGCACAGTCTCAATTAAATGGATTACTTCGCACTTGATGGCCGGGATTGACTCACGCGGCACTCCAATTGTGATCGGAACCTGGCCTGAACAGGAAACTCAGTGGACTGGAATGAAAGCATCCGATCTGTTGTTGATGGCGGCGGCCTCCTGTTCGACTTACGATGTTGCTTCGATCCTGAATAAGCAGCGCGAGCCATTAGAAGGCCTGGAATGCCACTGCACAGGAGAGCAGGAGGTGGAACCTCCGCATCGCTTTATTCGCATGCACCTCCACTATTTGGTGAAAGGCGCTGTAAAACCGAAGAATATTGAGCGGGCCATTGCACTATCAGAGGAGAAATATTGCTCAGTGGTCAATACCTTACGTCCTGGTGTTGAGATTATTTGTGACTATGAGTTTGTGTAGCGGGTAACGACAATGAAAAATGCATCGATTCAGATCACCTCTGAAGAATTCAATAACCGATCTGACCGTCTGTTGGCTTACCTGAAAGCTCAAGATCTATCCGGGGTGGTCCTGTTTGATCATGATTACATCCTCTATTTCACCGGTTTTGCCTTTATTCCGACCGAGCGCCCGATCGCGTTTGCACTTTCTACCAGCGGTGAGCGGGCGCTCTTCGTACCTCGTCTGGAGGTCGAGCATGCCCAGTCCAACGCCTTGATCGATCGGGTCGACCATTATATCGAATACCCGCATGACCCTCATCCTATGCAAATATTTCAGAAAACACTGGTTGCACTCGGGATTAGCGGAAAAATCGGCGCTGACCAGGATGGTTATCCGTGGATTTTGGGTTATCGCGGTCCGTCACTCAGAGAGCTGACTGGCGGGCAAATAAGCAAAGTCACCGGATTTATTGAGGATCAAATGATGATCAAGAGCCCGGCGGAGCTTGCCCTGATCCGGGAGAGCGTAAAATGGGGACATCTGGCGCATACACTGCTGCAACGCTATACTCGAGTTGGCGCGACCGAGACCGAAGTGAGCCAGAGGGCGAGCATGGAAGCTAACCTGGCGATGCTGGATACGATCGGACCGATTTACCGCGCGCAGAGTCCATTCTCGGAGGGGGTAGGGGCTGGTTATCGTGGGCAGATTGGGCGAAACGCGGCGATACCTCACGCACTTGCCAATAATATCTCGTTTCAGGCGGGGGATGTATTGGTGACGGGGGCGGGTGCGCCGGTGTGGGGCTATAATTCGGAATTAGAGCGTACTATGGTTGTTGGTCCTCCAAGTTCGGATGTTTCTATTATGTTTGATCATATGGTGGCATTGCAAGATACCGCTTTTACCGCAATTCGTCCCGGTGTGAGATGTGCGGATGTTGATCGGGCTGTGCGGAAATATTACGAAGATCACGGTCTGATGCCGTATTGGAAGCACCATGTTGGGCATGCCATCGGGCTCCGTTATCATGAAGGTCCTTTTCTGGATATCGGTGATCAGACAGAGATTAAACCTGGTATGGTTTTTACCGTCGAACCGGGGGTTTATCTCCCTGAATTAGGCGGTTTTCGCCATTCCGATACCGTAGTTGTCACACAGGATAATCTGGAAATATTGACCTATTACCCGAGAGACCTTGCCAGCCTGACAATACCTTTGTAGCTGTCATAAATCAACAATGGAGACACGGAAAAATCAATGCCGTGTCTCTTTCATAATTGCAGGATGATGAGGAGCAAGAAGAATGCCTGATGATCTTCAGAAACCAACCAGATTGACAGAGCGGTTTGAAGATGCTCTGGTATACGCCACTCGATTACACGCGAGTCAAAGTCGCAAGCGGACCTATGTGCCCTATGTATCGCATTTGTTGGGGGTGACGGCCCTGGTTTTGGAAGACGGGGGAGATGAAGACCAGGCCATTGCAGCTTTACTGCACGATGCTGTCGAGGATCAGGGCGGATTGGCGACCCTGGATGAGATCCGTAAGCGTTATGGAGAGCGGGTGGCATATATAGTTGACGCCTGTACCGACGCATACTCGATCCCTAAACCGCCCTGGCGTCATCGAAAAGAGGAGCATATCGCCAAATTGCGCTTGGCGGATGCGGCAACGAGGCGAGTTTCTCTGGCAGATAAAGTGCATAATGCGCGATCGACTTTACGGGATCTAACCAAGGATGGTGAATCCGTGTGGAGGCGCTTCAATGGCGGTAAAGAAGGAACTCTCTGGTATTATCACCAATTGATTGAAGTATTCAATGAGCATGGATCTACATACTTGCTTGACGTCTTTGAGCGAACAGTGAATGATATCGAAAGCTTGAGTAATGATCGGTGATCCGATTCCAGGCAAATTGGTCGGGTTTGTTATAATCGGGTGACGGATCAACCATTATGGACGGATTACCGATTATTCTGGCATTTATCGCCGATCTGAATTACTCAGTTCGAGTGGAATCCACCGCGCAGAGCCTGGGATATGAGGTGAGATTCATCGAGCGAGTCGCACAGATTTCTCCACTGGTAGAACCTGTTCGGGAGGTGCAGTACGCCGAACACCTGACCGGTCCTGGTGCGGTACTGATCGACCTGGTCACCCAATGGAAGCCCAGTTTGCTCATATTCGATCTAGGTAACTTAGCTGTGCCGTGGGAGGAATGGATTTCTTTGCTGACCTCAGTGCCGGCTACGCGGCGGATCCCGGTGGTTTGCTTTGGATCTCATATGGACACTGAGAGCATCAAGGCAGCCAAAGAGGCTGGCGCGCAGACTGTGCTGGCTCGATCAAAGTTTTTCGGAGATCTGCCAAATGTGATCAATAAATATGCCCGGAAGGTTGATTTGGCAGAGTTGCGGGCCAGTTGCAACCAGCCATTGTCATCTGAAGCCTTGCGCGGCCTGGAGGAATTCAATCGGGGAGCCTATTTTGAAGCACACGAATCCCTGGAGACGGCCTGGATGGCAGAAGATAGCCCTGGGCGTGAGCTTTATCAGGCTGTTCTACAAGTGGCTGTGGCTTATCTTCAAATCGAACGGGGTAATTATAACGGTGCGGCCAAGATGTTCCTGCGGATGCGGCAATGGATTGACCCTCTGCCAGATGCCTGTCGAGGCATCGATATTGCCCGGTTGCGCGCTGAAGCTCAAGCAGTCTACCAGGCTTTGATCACGTTGGGTCCGGAACATATCGCTGATTTCGATCGCAGCCTGTTAAGGCCGATCTCTTATAACTCGAGTTTAGACAAATAATAGGGCGGCTCAGCCCTTGAGCAAAACCGCCCCTTGGTAGAAACTTGGAGGTGTGCACAACCAAGCGACTACCAAGAAGGACATTAACAAACTAATCGAGTTTCGTCAAGCCATTTATGTCAACGCTCTACTAGCCCGGCGGGATGCGCTGTTCGATCTACTGGATGCGCTTCTCTCGGCAGGTCCAGTCTCATCCTTTGCGATGTTGAGCCAGACCGACCAGTTCCGGCGAAAGTGGTCCAGCCTGTACGCTGCGGTTGAAGATGGCGTGCTCGACAGCAACTGGCTGCGGTGCTTTCTGGGGCAACAGATACCTCAACAGGGCATCTGTGTCTTTCCAATTGACGGCTCACCCTGGCCCCGGCCAAGATCACGAGTACTAGACGACCGACAGTATGTGTACCAGGCGACAAGCGATGTGAACGGGGGTACGGTGACCATCGGCTACCCCTATTCGCTGCTGGAATGGTGTGCTGAACCTCACTCCAGTTGGTCGTTGCCCGTCGATGTGCGCCGGGTGCCGAGCACACAAACCGCTCAGGAAGTTGGTGCGGAGCAAATCAAAGCCCTGGCAAACGCCCGAATGGCCTATACTGAAGCGCTGGACATCATTGCGGCGGATGGCAAGTACGGGAATGCCGGGTTTCTGGGTTCGGTGAAAGGGTTGCGCTGTGGGATCCTGGCTCGTTTACGTTGTGATCGGGTGCTGTGCGGCCCACCCCCCACCTCCGGTGGGCAAAAAGGGTCGTCCCAGAGTACATGGAGCACGCTTTGCCTTCAAAGAGCCAGAGACCTGGAGCACACCCGATGAAGTGATCGAGCTGGAAGATCCCTGCTGGGGGCAGGTACGCCTGGAACGCTGGAATAGGCTGCACGAGAAGAAAGGTGCTGACGTGCCTTACGATGTGATCCGGGCCAGTGTTCATCTGGAACGCAGCCAACCGCCAGCAGCTCTGTGGCTCGCCTGGTTATCTCCAGACCCACTGCCTGGCAGCATTACGGTTACGGTGGAGACGATCTGGCGAGCGTATACCTCTCGTTGACCAGTTGAAGCGGGTATCCATTTTCGTAAAGAAACCCTGGGCTGGACGATGCCACGCTTCCAAACCAAAGAAGCAGGAGACCGTTGGACAGAGCTAACCGCTATCGCCTGTTTGGCTGCTTTACTTGGCTCGCCCAATTGTTGCCGATACACCGCTTCCCTGGCAGAAACCGCAGCAGTGTTTGACGCCCCAGCGGGTTCAGCAGAGCATCTACCCGATTTTTGCGCTGCTTGGCACTCCGGCTCGCCCACCGAAAAGGCGAGGAAAAGCGCCAGGATGGCCGCCAGGCAGGCAAAGAACGCCGAAACAACGCTTTGCTGTGGTCAAAAAGACATCCGCAGCGGCTAGAACGGCTTGAATCTCGATTGGTAAGGTGCTGATTTTCAACCCGACCAAAAGTCGGGAGTGTTACTTTTGTCTAAAGACGAGTTATAAGATTACTCAATAATAAATTCTGAAAGAAGGTTACACATGACTGGGAAAATCGCCCTGACGGGCATTAAACCTTCGGGCACGCCGCATGTTGGGAATTACCTCGGCATGATCCGACCGGCATTGGAGCTTGCCAGACATTACCAGGCGCTCTATTTTATTGCGGATTATCACGCGTTGACCACCGTGCGCGATGGCAAGAAAATGAAGGAATTGACTTATGATGTGGCAGCGACCTGGCTGGCATTAGGCCTGGATCCGGATAAAGTGATCTTTTATCGCCAATCAGACATCCCTGAGGTTATGGAACTCACCTGGATCCTGTCTTGCTTTACATCAAAAGGCCTGCTCAACCGCGCCCATGCCTACAAAGCTGCTGTTGACGATAACCTGGCGATTGGCGTACCCCCAGATGAGGGGATCAATTCCGGTTTGTATTTTTACCCGGTGCTCATGGCTGCCGACATCCTGCTTTTCAACACAAATTTTGTCCCGGTAGGATTGGATCAGAAGCAACACATCGAGATTGCCCGGGATATTGCCCAGGCATTCAACAGTACTTATGGGAATATCCTGACCATACCGGAAGCAGCTATTCGAGAAGAAGTCATGACGATACCTGGATTGGATGGGCGCAAGATGAGCAAGAGTTATGACAATGTCATACCGATGTTTGCGCCTGCCAATAAGTTAAAAAAGAGTGTGATGCGGATCGTGACCGATTCACGCTCGCCTGAGGAGCCAAAGGATCCAGAGACGGATAATGTCTTTGCAATCTACCGCCATTTTGCATCCGAAGAAGACATCGAGCGCGCGCGCCAGCGATACCTCCACGGTGGTATGGCATACAGTGAGATAAAGAGTGAGCTATTCGAACGGCTTGAGCAAACTTTTGGTTCGGCGCGCGCCCGGTACGACGAGTACATGCAGGATTGGGGATACCTAGATCAAGTATTAAACAAGGGGGCAGAGAAAGCCCGTAAGATGGCGGTACCGTTATTGGCGCACATTCGGAAAGCCGTGGGGACATCTTGATAAAAAACCGGCAGCGATTAGTTTTCGCTGCCGGTCTCTTTTTATAAGTCAGACTTATTATCAATCAGAGTTACCTCTGGCGAATATTCTCTCCACTCTGGTCAGTATGAAATATATAGATATTATCCGCGGTATCGAGAATAATTTTCCATCCCGGGGTGATTACCTCCGCGCACATTTCATCAGATCTCGCCAGTCCCAGGCAGGAGTCAGGCCATTGGGCTGCTTCAATTGAAGCGACCTGAATTTCACTTAATGGAATACCTGTGGCTTGATTCACAGCCTGCATGGCAGCCAGAATGGCTTTGGATTTATCCAGGTCTAAGCCTGGTTTGATCGGTTCTAACACAGTATCCCCAATCACTCGCAGGGTTCCTCCAGATTGATCAGTGTGGTATTCGAAACGCTGACCACTGGTTCCGAGAAGAATGCGATATCCAGGTGTGATTACCTGAAGGCACATCTCGTCGGCGGCAGCCAATCCCAGGCAGGAGTCTGGCCATTCCTCTCTCAGGACGGAGATCACTTCCACCTGATTGGGATTAATCTCAAAGTGCAGTGCTAAGTCCTCAATCGCGGCCCAAGCAGCCGGCGGGTAAACCTCCAGAGCCTCGGAGGTGGGTTGAGGGGAAATTGTCGGCGAAGTGACAGGGAGTGGTTCGGGTTGAGAAATGATTGGATTAGTGGGCTGGATGGCTGGAATTGGCGTGCAGGCACTAATCAACAAGCAAACTGTCACGCTGGCTAAACAAAGATCGATCATTCTTTGCATAGATAATGCTCCCGTTTTATGATTGAATCCCGTAGGAGGGCTCATACTGGATCAACGATAGAGCTTAGCAATCGGTTCCCGATGCTTACTTCCCGAACATAGTCTAAAATTTACATATAACACCAATCCATTCGCGGAACTAGCAGCCAATGAGGTCATGTTGTGCCAACATTGGTTAATCGACACATTAGAGTATAGGTTCCTTCTGGGCTTTCGGCATCCACAATGCCATCAAGAGCGCAGCGAGCAAGGCTAAAGTTCCGCCAAAAAAGAAGGGAGCAAATGCTCCAAACCCGCCCCAGCTGCCTGCTCCTTGCCACAGGATACCTGCTATCAATGAAGCAGGGAAAGCCAGGATACCGATCAAGGCATGGTATGTCCCGTAGGCAGTTCCGCGCAAGCTCTCAGGGACCAAATCTGCAACCAGGGCATTGGCGGTGCCGTAGGCTAAACCATAATACAATCCATAAGCCACGTACAACACCCATACCTGCCATCCTTCTTGTGCCAGTGCAAAGCCAAAGTAGATCGCCGCGTACACTAACCAGCCACCGATTATCAACCTTCGGCGGTCAATCCGATCGGAAAGCGAGCCTGCCGGGGTAGCGATCAACGAATAAACCAGGTTAAAGACCACCAGCATCAATAGGATCCCGATTACCGAGATGCCCAGGTTTTGCGCACGCAGAACCAGAAAAGCATCGGACGAATTCCCTAGTGTAAAGATGCACACGATGACCAGAAAAATATTAAAAGGCTTTCCCATGCTGTGCAGAGAAAATTTAGGAGCTACGCGCTGGCCTGTTACCGCGACTTCCTTTGCTCCAATAACCAGAGACAAGACCGCCAGGAACGCAGGAATCAAACTGATTAAAACGATAGTTTGAAAGGTAGATCTGGATAAGGTGAGGCTGTTCGCCTGTGCCAGCCAAACAATACCCGCAGCGATGAGCAGTCCAAGCATCGCTCCAGCAGTATCCATTGCCCGGTGGAAGCCAAAGGCCAGTCCGCGGGTTTCTTTTGTCGCCGAGTCGGCCACCAATGCGTCTCGCGGGGCTGTGCGGATGCCCTTGCCAATCCGGTCTGCCCACCTTACCACAGCGATCAATTCCCAGCTGTTGGCAAAGTAAAAGAAGGGTTTGGTGATCGCCGAAAGCCCGTATCCAGCCACAGCCAGCCACTTGCGTCCGCCTAATTTATCGGAAAGCCAGCCTGAGAACAGTTTTAAAATGCTGGCAGTGGCCTCGGCAATCCCCTCTATTAAGCCAATAATACTCGTCTGGACACCCAACACATTTGCCAGGAATAACGGCAAAATGTTGATAACCATTTCACTCGAAATATCCATAAAAAAGCTGGTAAATCCTACTGCCCAAACATTGCGAGGCAGTTGTTTGATGGTGGCGCGTTTGGTTGGATTTTCAGTCGTTTGCATGTGTAGTCCTGCACAAGTATACAATCTATTTTTATCACATGCACCCTTTGTTAAATTTCAAACGATGTTTTTTGGGATAAAATGGGATTGAAAACCCGTACAAACGTAATTATTTTCTGGAGGTCGAAACACTATGGCTCGCAAGCAAGTGGGTTTTGTTGAATTACAATGGAAATGCCCAAGGTGTGGAAGTCTTAATCCCGGACCCAAACAGGCGTGCGTTAACTGCGGCGCTCCTCAGCCGAAAGATGTTAAGTTTGAGCAGGCTCCGCGCCAGGAATTAATCAAGGACGAAGCGGAGAAAGCCAAAGCAGCTGCTGGGCCGGATATCCACTGCCCCTATTGCGGCACGCGCAATCCCGCGGGGACCACTGTGTGCAAGCAGTGCGGCGGCGACTTGTCGGAAGGCGCCCTACGTGAAGCGGGACAGGTGGTGGGTGCATATTCATTTGGCACACCGACAACTATAAAATGCCCGCGCTGCGGCACAGAAAACCCGGATACTGCGAAGTCTTGCTCATCCTGTGGGTCAAGTCTTGCGCAGGAAGCAGAGGTAGCGGCTGCCAAACCGGTCGCCGCTGCAGGGAAGATGCCGATCTGGATGATCGTTGCCATTGTCGCGGTGGTTGTGGTCTGTGGTGGGATTGTCTTGATTACCCTTCTATCGAACCGAACAAAAGGCACTACAGGATTGATCGAGAATGTGCGCTGGGAAAGGGTAATCCCGATCGAGGCATTGGTCGCGGTGCAGTATGAGACCTGGCAAGATCAGATCCCCCAGGAGGCGGAAGTTGGCGCCTGCCGCGAGGAAATCCGTTCGGTCGAATCTGAACCGGTTCCAAATTCGGTTGAAGTCTGCGGGACGCCTTATACGGTTGATACTGGGGGTGGTTACGGTGAGGTTGTACAGGATTGCGAATACCAGGTTTATGATAACGTCTGTTCGTATACTGTGGAGGAGTGGCGTCAGGTCGATACAGCTGTTATGAGTGGTTCGGACCAGCAACCGACCTGGCCAGAGCCAATTCTGGAAGCAGGTCAACGGGTTGGAGAGAATCGCTCAGAGAATTATGTGATCGTTTTCAGCAGCGGAGATCAGACGTTTACATATACCACAAGTGATTTAAGCTTGTTTCAGCAGGCGGATGTAGGTGAGCAGTGGGGGTTAAATGTCAATACGTTTGGTAAGTTGATCTCGGTCGAACCTTAATTGATTGTGTATAGGTCCCCGATTAATTCCCTTTCATATCGAAAGGGGATTAATCGATTTAAGGGTCAAGTCGCTCTGTGATGCGCTCAATCAACTCAAGCATGTGATCGTAATGCGATCCCTTCCAGTAGATCTGGTTGCAGTCCGGGCATACCCGGAATTCGTCGAAGTATTGACGGGTGAGTGGTTGCAGGTGGGGTAATAGTTGTTCTTTTTCAGCTGTTTGCAGAAGTGTATTACATAGCAGGCAGCGGTGAAACGGGGTGATGTATTCTTTAAGTTGATAGCGACGCAGCACTTCATCTGCCTGGATTTCAGGATCCAATGATCGTACGCAATAACCCTGCTTGACGACCTTTCGCATCAATAATCGGCGGTCACGAGTTATTAAAATTCGAGCATCCCATTGTAGTAAGTCAATTAAGTCATCATCTTGAAGGTTGTTTTGATAATACGCATCGAATCCAAGCATGCGTAGATAGGTCGCCAGCTTACCAAGATGATTGTCCAGTAAAAACCGGGCATCATCGACAGGATTCATCGCTGGTGAAACCGTGATGTGATCCTCATCCTGGACGATATAACCAAGATCGAGATCGCATTCGACTGAACAAAGGTTACCGATTTCGGTATGTGGTATCCCCAATGAACTCGATCAGGTGTTTCAAAGACTGAGTTCCCCGGAAAGTTATCTCGGTTTCTTGCCTCGGATCATGGGTGCGCAGGAAATGGTTAAGATCGCCTAAGAAGTGAAAATAAGCTTTTTTCATTGCTTCAGAAAATACTAGGATGAATAATTGAGTTGATGTCAATTATAATTTCGGGAACCCATTTTTGATCAATCATGAGAATTCTTACCAGTAAAAATGTCTAACAAATTATGTCCAAAGATTATCCTGGAAGGAACTCGGCTTACCTTCAAAACGGAAATCGCGTTTGAGCTGAATGAGCACCCACGCGTGGTTGGGCCACGAAAATATAGGTATCATTCTCCGCTGATCTCTGCTGAGTGGTGTAGTTTTACCAATTACCCCTGGGGGCGCGGTCCGATAAACTTTGAGCCGCAAGAAGAAGCTCTGGCGATGGAGACATACCAGACCTGGGCGCGATTATTTGAACTTCAGCGCTATTATTCCTGGATCATCGACCGGTTTCATATCTCCACGCGGGCGTATCAATTGAAATACCGGGGCATCGACTATAACTTCCGCTGGCTGGAGCAACGTCTTGAACCATTAGGTTTCCGGGTGGTTTTTGTTACCCGATCGCCAGAGACTTTTGCGGCCGCGCGGACGGAGCGCTTGAAAGTGTCTGGAAAGCCGAGTCAATACGATGATCTGTCCTTTTTTATCGAGGAGCAGGAGCTCATGCGCCGTCTGGTTGGCGAGTCTATCTTGCCGGCCCTGACATTGGATATCTCTGATAATGACATTCACAGTGCGGTCGAAAATATCGCCGATTGGCTGGAATCTACCGGGGGCTTGTGGGCGCCGTGAAATGTCTGGCAATGCTTGTACAGTGATCTTAGTCTCGGCTGATGCTGAGTGGCAGGCAGTTCGGGATATCTTCTCCGGGGAAACGATGGAATCTTCCCCTTATGGAGAGTGGTTCCCCTACCGGGAAGAAAATGCCGACCTTATTTTTTTCCACGGTGGTTGGGGCAAGATCGCTGCTGCAGGTTCAACCCAATTTGCTATCGATCAGTGGCACCCGGATTTATTGATCAATTTAGGTACATGTGGGGGATTCGCCGGAAAGATCGATCGGAATACGATCGTGCTCGTTGATAGGACAATAGTATATGATATTTGTGAGCAGATGGGGGATCCGGACTCCCATATCGCCTGGTATACAACCGATCTGGATCTATCCTGGTTGGGTGAACCATATCCTCTCCCTGTGAGAAAATGCCTTCTCGTGTCCGGCGATCGAGATTTACATCCCAAGGAGATTTCCAGGCTAGCTCAACAATTTGGCGCAGTCGCTGGAGATTGGGAATCTGGTGCAATCGCCTTTGTGGCCGCGCGAAATAATAAGCGTTGTTTGATCCTGAGGGGTGTTTCTGATCTGGTTGACGAAAGAGGTAGTGATGCATATGGTGATCTGGATTTCTTCGCCACAGCAGCCCGGGCGATTATGGAAAGTTTGGTAAATTCATTGCCTGGTTGGCTACAATGCGCGGGATTATTGGAGCCTAAACCGCGCGATTTGAAGGAACCATCAAACTGATCCTTGGGCGAGAAGTAGTATACTCACAAGCATCAAGATATCACATTGATCAGCCAATGGTGAAATTTCACCCAGGATGATCCTATTCTCACTGGTCACAGGCGAATCACATCCATGCAGCCAATATTATCAGTCGATCTAACCACCGGGGATATCAGGACGATCCCGATCCCAGAACAGTGGGTGCACGATTATTTGGGAGGATCTTCTCTGGCCGCGAGGCTACTTTTCGAGGAAATGAAGCCAGACCTCGATCCGATGTCGCCGCGTGCACCCTTACTATTTATGAATGGACCGCTTACCGGGACAGCCGGGCCGTCTGTGGGTCGATTTGTGATCTGCGCTCGCTCGCCAGCGACAGGCTTCTGGGGTGAATCAAACTGTGGTGGTTTTTGGGGCCCAGAATTACGTAAAGCTGGCTATGATGGTCTGCTCATCACTGGTGCTGCAGTAAATCCAATGTATCTGCTCATACAAGATGATCAGGTGGCAATTCAACCGGCAGATTCTTTGTGGGGGATGGACACTTACATGACGCAAGATACACTTAAGCACCAGCTGGCGATCTCTGGTTTGCGCATAGCCAGCATTGGTATTGCAGGTGAACAACAGATTCCTTATGCTCTTGTGCTGTGTGATCATGGACGAGTGGCTGGGCGTACCGGGATGGGTGCGGTGATGGGCTCGAAGAATCTCAAAGCTGTGGCTGTCAAAGGGACCAATCAACTGCCGCTGGTTGATAGCCAAACCTACGCTCAACTAAGGATGCAATCCAATCGTGAGCTGCGCGTGGATTCGGTCTCACGGGTTCTGCGTGAACTGGGAACTGCCAATGCAGCGGAGTACTTTGACTATTTGGGTTTCCAACCGAAACGTTACTATCAATACAGCAAAATGGAGCAGGAAATTCAGATTGGTGGCTCCGTTATCACCGAACGGCTTCTAGACGGGGTGAGCGCTTGCCATGCCTGCGTCATTGCCTGTGGGCGCGTGGTCAGGTTAGAAGATGGGATGCGCCGCAAGGGTCCGGAATACGAGACCCTGGTAGGGTTTGGGCCGAATTTGGGGCTGAATGATCCATCGACTGCTACCCAGCTGGGTGAGTGGTGCGATCGGTACGGAATGGACAGCATCAGCCTGAGCAACACCATCGGCTTTGCCATAAAACTCTTTGATGAGGGAAAGATCACCCTGGAGGACACAGGTGGTTTAGAGTTAAAAGTGGGGCGATCCGAATGTTGTGGAGCGGATGATCCATCTCACTGCCCGGCGCGAAGGTTTTGGAGACTATCTCGCGAGGGGCTCCAGAGCGCTGGGAGCATACTTTGGGGCGGAAGAAGAAGCGGTGCAGGTGAAAGGTCTGGAAGTTCCTTACCATGATCCACGTGGCAGCTCGGGGATGGCTTTGGTATACGCCACATCACCCACAGGGGCTAATCACAACCAATCCGATTATTTCCTGGCAGATATCGGGCAAGTAGAAACCAGTCTGGGGATGACCTATTTTGACCCACGCAGCGGGGTTGAAAAGGCCGAAAATGTCGCTCGACACCAGGATTGGCGGACTGTATCCCATGCACTGGTTTTGTGTATCTTTGCAAATGTCCCACCTGAAACCGTTGTGAGCCTGGTCAATGCCGCCTGTGGCTTTGATTGGAATATCGATGATTTGATGCTCACTGGTGAGCGTGGCTGGAATCTCAAACGATTGATCAATTTTCGCCTGGGGCTTACCCGCTCCGATGATCGGCTCCCGAAAGCCCTTTTAACACCATTCCCAGATGATCCGGAGGGTTTTGTCCCGGATTTTCAGGCAATGCTGGAGGCGTATTACCAGGCGCGCGGGTGGGATTCAACAACGGGATTCCCAAACCAGGATAAATTAATTCAATTGGGATTGGAATGGGCGCTTCAAGTTGAGCATTAGCTGGAGGCATTTGTAATGAAGCTTGTCAGTGTTGCAGAGATGCAGGCAGTTGAGCGGGAAGCCAATGGGTCGGGATTAACTTATGAGATGATGATGGAGCAGGCTGGTACCGGCATGGCTGCACTGGTAGTCGAAAAATACGGGCATCTAGCGGATCGCAGTGCCCTGGGTCTGATCGGTTCGGGGAATAATGGCGGTGATACCCTGGTCGCTCTGGCGAGTCTGGCAAAAGATGGCTGGAGAGCAAGCGCGTATCTTGTCCGGCCACGCCTGGAAGATGATCCCCTGATCGAGCGCATAAAGGAAGCGGGCGGTCAAGTACAAAGCGTAGAGCAGGATCCCGATCTGGTTGTCTTATCCAAATGGGTCGAACAGCATGCTGTAATAATGGATGGGATCTTAGGTACGGGAATTAAGCTGCCTTTGCAAGGACAGGTCGCAGATGTTTTGACGAAGACAGGTCAGATACTTTTTGCGTCACCAGTGCGGGCAAAGGTTGTTGCTGTGGATTGTCCGTCAGGCGTGGATTGTGACAGCGGTCAAGTTGATTCACATTGTTTGGCAGCGGATCTGACCGTAACGATGGCGGCGGTTAAGGAAGGCTTGATGAAATTTCCTGCTAACGATTATGTCGGCGAATTGCGCATAGCCAGCATAGGGATTGCTGAGGATAATGCAAGTTTGCCTTCCTGGCACGCTATCCAAAGGCAAGTAGCAGATTCGCAGCTGATTTGCAGAAACCTTCCTTTACGCCCAAGGACTGCCCATAAAGGAACCTTTGGCACAGCGATGATAGCCGCTGGTTCAGTGAACTATACCGGGGCAGCCTTGTTGGCTGGCAAAGCGGCATACAGAATCGGAGCAGGCCTGGTTACTTTGGCTGTCCCTGAGCCGCTGCATGCGGTCCTGGCAGGTGGGTTTCCTGAAGCTACCTGGATTCTGCTGCCGGATGAGACCGGAGTTATTGCCGCAGGCGCGGCTGAAGTGTTATTGAAGAATTTAGATCGGGTGACAGCTCTGCTGATTGGACCTGGTCTCGGACTCGAGGAAACCACCCGGCACTTCATGGCTCGCCTGTTCGATGCAGGCCGCTCCTCTGGCCGGGCTACAATTGGATTCGTCAAACCTGCATCCGTTGATCATCATCCGGAGATTAAAATTGCCACCTTTGGTGGTCGACGCGGACGGCTTGAAGTTATTAGCGCGGCTTCCAGATTGGCCGCATGCACTGCCCGGCCCAGCCATCCTGACGCCCCATCCGGGCGAGATGTCGATCCTGAGTGGTTTGCCAATCGCCGAGATCCAGGCAGATCGAGTCCGGGTTGCAGAGCGATTTGCCCGGGAGTGGGGTCACGTTATCGTTCTAAAAGGTGCTAATACAGTTGTGGCTGGGCCGGATGGGGAAACAACGGTCATCCCAGTTGCCACCCCTGCACTGGCGCGCGCCGGGACAGGTGACGTCCTGGCCGGTTTGATCACAGGTCTGCGTGCTCAGGGCGTGACTGCATACCCGGCAGCTGTTACCGGGGCATGGATCCACGCGCAATGTGGATTGAAAGCGGCTCAAGTCCTCGGATCGTCAGCTTCGGTTTTGGCGAGCGATCTGCTTGATCAAATCGCTCCGATATTGTGCGAACTGTCTAGCTGCTAATAGGCTTTGACGATTAAATTAAAAAGGGACTGGTGAAATCCAGCCCCTTTTTGCACTTGCTTGTTATTCTACCGCTTTCTTTACGGTAGCGACTGCTTCATCCACAGTCGGGACGGCTTCTTTCTTGCCGAAGACAGGCTTGCCGCCAACCTGGATCTCAGCAGCCCGATCACGAGCCTGTTGCGCTAATTGGTCGGCTTTCGCTCGGGCTTCATCTGCAGTTTCATAAGCCCGATCGCGCAGTTCAATGCTCTTGTCCTTGATGATCCCGCGGGTTTCCTCGCCGGATTGCGGAGCCATCAACAGAGCTACGCCCGCTCCGATCAAGCCACCGATGACGAAACCTGCCAGGAAGGATCCCAAGTCTCCATTATTATCTGCCATCGCTTACTCTCCTTTCTTGCTTTTATGAGATATTCTAGATCTAATCTAATAGCAGGTGAAATTTCAAGAATTTATCGCCTGCGAATTAGCCCGAATAGTTCGAAAAACCGAACCAGACCAGATGCATATTCGTTCATTTTTATCACTGGCTCGCTCAAGTTGTTACTTAAAAATGCAGCGGTACCGCGCAAGGTGTTGGCTGTTTCATTGGTAGCTTCTAGAATCGGTTTGATATCATTTTGGAGCAGGTTTATTAACGTAGCCAATTGGATCATCAAAATTACCATCGCTACACCCAGGATCATCATTTCAAACGCCATATAAATGATCATGATGTCGCGGATTTTTGCAGTATCTGTCCCGGGATTGGTTAAATAGACAAGCGTGACTATGATTGCAACCAGGAAGATCACCCCAATAACAATTAAGGTGATTACTATTATCCTTTGCCTCCGAATTTGTTCCTTTTGGAGTGGCGTAGGTTCTGGAGGTAGTTCTGCCGTGTATTCAGGCAACATCTCAGCCGGGGGAGGCGTTGGTTGGGGGATTGGCTCTGCATCCATAATTAATAAAATTATACCATAGGGAGATTCTCAATTGTCTCACTCGGCATTGGTATATTTATCCAAAGGAGACTCCAAAAATCTAACAAACACTCACCTGTTTATCCATGTATATTGGATGAACATATGAGCTGTGCAGATAGAACATTAAAAGATTATACTCAAACAGGTTTAAAGTGAAGGATATCCAGAATCGATCCCTGGCGTTCTTTTTTGGTTTTAAACACCGCTTCGACAGGCATTCCAAAAAAGATCTCCTCGACTTCCACCTCTGCTAATTTATGAATGATCCCGCCGTCCTTGATACGAATAAACGCGATGATCATTGGCTTTGGTAATGGCGCTCCGGCTTCATCAATCGACAAAATCGTATACGATTCGACTTCACCGATCGGATCGACATCGATCCAATCATCCAGCTCATGGAAACATCGTTCACAAAATGAGGTTGCCGGGACATAAGTTCGCTGACAATGCAGGCAGTGTGTGCCCAGAAACCTTCCCCGCTCTTTGATCGCCCGGAAGAATTTTTCACCAGCCAAACCGAAGGTATAGCGATTGGTGATGGGTAATTCACCCTGCCATGTAGACGTGGCAGTTGGATGGCTCTCCAATAAAGTCATGATTTACCCTCCTGTAAGGGTTTGAAAAACAGGATGTCAGTAATGGCGCCTTCTCGCTCAGCAACCGGCTTCCAAACGGCTTGGACGCGCAATCCAATCTGCACCTGATCTGGATCAACTTCGCCCAGTTTGTGAAGGATGCCGTGCAGTGGGGAAGCCCCATCGATTTCGATCACGGCTGGGATCTCCGGCTCTTTGATGCGTTGGACATCCCAGGTGACATAACACAACGAAAAGGTATTCACCGTCCCAGTGTCTTTCAGCGGGACGAACTCATCCATCGGGTGGTAACACCATTCACACACCGTGCGAGGTGGGATGACTGTCTTTCGACAATGACGGCAATATGCTCCAAGCAAATAACCTTCTTTTAGAGCCTCCAGGTATCGTCCAATGCCGATCCCCGTATCCCAGGCATACTTCCCCTCCAATTGATCATGCACGGAGAGCACTTTGCCAGTCGTTATGTCCTGTTCGCTTAGTGAGGTGCCCGGAAAATGCTTGATTTTGGCTGTCATACCATTCTCCTCAACGACCTAATATGATTACCGTACCAACCTGCATCAGATCGCCCCACGCCTGAGCCAATCCGCGCCGGGGTTGACCCGGCACCTGGCGATCCCCTGCTTCGCCCCGCAGTTGCCAGAACAGCTCTGCAACTTTCATCAAGCCAGCGGCAGCAATCGGATTTCCTACCCCGAGCAATCCTCCCGAGGGGCAAACAGGCATATTTCCAGTGCGTTCTGTGACTCCATCAATCACCAATTGGGGCGCCTGGCCTCGATCGGCGAGCTGCAATCCTTCAAGATGATGCAGTTCTTTATAGTCGAAAGGGTCATATGGTTCAACAATGTTGATTTGTTTGCGTGGTTCTGTGATGCCAGCCATGTCGTAGGCCATCCGCGCCGCGACTTCTACATAACGCGGGTAAGCCAGATCGCGATTGGTCCAGTGAGAAGAGTCCAGGCTCCAGCCAACACCCTCGATCCAGATTGGTTTATCCGTGATTCTGCGGGCGATATGCTCTGAGGCCAAAACCAGGGCGACTGCACCATCAGTGACCGGGCTTACATCCAGGCGGTTGACTGGCCAGGCCAACATTTCTGAATTGAGCACGTCCTCGACCGTGATCTCTGCATTTCCCAGCAATGCGCAAGGGTGTCCGGCAGCATTTCGTTTGTTTTTAACAGCCACACGGGCGATATCTGCCTTGGAGATCCCGTAGGTCTGCATGTAACGGTTCATTTCCAGGGCAAAAATCCAAAGCAAATTTGGCTTCAACGGTCGTTCTGTGGTGTGATCAAAGATCGTCAAAAAAGCGGCCTGGGCGTGTGGGTAAAAGCTGGACATTTTTTCCTCAGCTATTACTAGGCAAATATCGAACAGCCCAGAAGCGACATGATACCATCCCTGAATCGGGACAAACACGCCGGTGCCTCCACCTACATAGGAGCGCATATAAGGTTTGCGCCAGGCGCCGGCGCCGTCACTCAGGTACTCGCCGTTCATGTGCACTCCGTCAAAAGCATCCGGGGCGGTTCCCAGGCAGACCGCGTCCACATCTTCGAGGGATAATTCGCACAACTCCAGAGCCATGTGTGCAGCTTCCCAGGAGAGCTCTTTGGCGGTTTCCTGGGCGCGCCGGACGAAGCGGGTCATGCCAGCGCCAACAACAGCAACTTTACGCATAGACATAGTGTTCTCCTCCTATTCAATTGGCCAGGATCGCTACTGCACCGCTGGTGGTGGGCACTCCACGCCAGGACTGCGCCAGCCCAATTTTTACATCGGGGAGTTGCCGGGGACCGGCTTCGCCGCGCAACTGCAAAACGACTTCAAGGGCACGCGCCAGACCATTTGCGTCGAGTAAGTCTCCACCTCCCTGAGTGCCACCGGAAATATTCACCGGTAACTCTCCTTCTGGTTGGGTGACACCATCCAGGGTGGCCAGGCCGGCCTCACCGGGGCTGAATAATCCTACTGCTTCAAGGGATTGCAGCTCTTTGTACGCATAGATATCATCGACTTCAGCAAAATCGATTGTTCCGCGTGGATTGTGGATACCCGCCTGACGATACGCCATTTGAGCGGCCTCCTGAGCATAAACCGCCTGACCCCAATCCCGGTTTTCGAGAGAAGCTGAGTCATTGCACCAGCCAACACCCAGTATCCATATCGGATTTTCAGAAAGGAGGCGGGCTTTTTCTTCGGAGGCCAGGACCATGACAATCGCCCCATCTGCATGTTGGGAAACCTGGCGTTTGCTGAGCGGCCAGGCGATCATAGGTCCTGCTGAAATATCCTCGATATTTAGGTCAGCTCCGTAAGGTGCGGATGGGTTGTTCAAGGCATTCCTGCGATTTTTGATCGTTACCGCAGCACACTGCTCTTCGGTTGTCCCGCTATCGAATAGATAACGGTGCATTTCCAGACCGGCGATAAAATGAGAGTTTAGTCGAAGTGGTCGGTTCAAGATTGGGTCCTGGGCGTAAGCGGTGATTTGCGGTAAGGTCTTGATATTGGATGCTTTGCTATGCCCTTCAACAGCTACCAGGGAGAATTGCCCGGTGCGGATCAACATATACGCGGTGGCAAGCCCGTGTAAGCCATCGCCTCCGATGGTTTGCATCGGTTTAAGCATGGCCCCTAACTGATCAGGAGTGTATTCATCAAAGATGCTGGTGCCCTCATAGAAATCCTCAGCTACTGTCACGAAGCTCTCGATATCGCGTCGGGGATTGACTCCAGCGTCGTGATAGGCGCGGACACCAGCTGCGTAAACCAGCTCTTTATAAGAAAAATCTGGCGTGGAGGCTTGAAAACCAGCCCATCCCACGCCAATGATTGCAACTCGATCGCTCATCCATGACTCCTTTCCCTTTGGAACATTGCTGAACGCGGATTGATCTTGATTAAACTTAAGGGTGACTAAGGGTGACCGTTTCCTCGAATTTTGCCGGCTGCCACTGCCCGGGCGATGATTCGCTCGGCAGCTTTGACAATTGGAGCATCGATCATTTTGCCGTCCAGAGCAAACGCTCCCTTACCGGCTTGTTGATGTGCTGCAAATGCCTCCATTATGTGTAATGCCTTGGCAATGGATTCATCATCCGGGGTGAATGCCTCCTGGACAGGATTCACCTGGTTAGGATGGATTATCTGTTTTCCAGTGTATCCCATTCTGGCGCCCTGCTTTGATTCAAGGATAAGACCTTCAGTATCTTTGAAATCGATATGCACCAGATCGATCGCTTGCAAGTTAAATGCCGCCGCGTGGGTGACAAGTGCGCTGCGGGCATAAAATACCTCCTCGGCACCTGCCGTACGTTGGGCGCCGATATCACCAGCCAGATCTTCAGCTCCGAAAATCAAGCTACGTAAGCGGGGATCAGCGCTGGCAATCTCTCGCAGGTTGATAATTCCCAGGGCTGATTCAACAATTGCAATCAGGATAATTTCCCCGATCGACCATGCGTACTGTCTTTCGACGTCAGCAATCAAGGCGCTGGCCCATCTGATCTGGTCGCCATTCTCAACTTTTGGGATAACGATGCCGTCAGGATGGGCTGGCAGAACCGCCTTTAGTTCATCTGTTTCCATTCCTGAGCCGACGGGGTTTATACGAGCGAGGCGCTCGGAGCGGCCAAAATCCAGCGTGTTAAGTGCCTGGACAATCGTGTCTCGGGCGGCAGATTTCCGGTTGAATGCAACGCCATCTTCCATATCCATGCAGATGCAATCTACCCCAAGCGTAGTTGCCTTGCGGATTTTGTGCAGGTCATCACCGGGCATGTACAGCAAAGCGCGCCGAGATCGCATACACTCTCCTCTTTTATAGATTTTGGCTTGATGAGTTTTCCGCCATTTGCCTGGCTGCTCGATTTCGCTCTGCCAAACCGGCTAATCCTATACTCAATAAATATAGAATTATCATTGGACCCATAACCAGGGCCATGTTGACTGGATCAACGGTTGGCGTAATGGCGGCTGCCATGATTGCCATGAGCACGATTGCAAGCCGCCATTGATCCTTCAGGACTTTTGCCCGGACGATTCCCATCCGGGCAAGAACGTAAATCACAAGAGGAAATTGGAAAGCCGCACCAATTGCAAACATGACATTGGTCACGAACCGTATGTAAGTGGAAGGTCGTAACTGGCTGGTCATGCCCATGAAATTGGTCAAAAAATCGATCGCTGTCGGGAGCATGATGAAATATGCGAACGCTACTCCACCCAGGAAGAACAAAACAACAATCGGGATTGCTCCCAGCCCGAATTTTCGGGCGTCGCGACTCAAACCTGGGGCAGCGAAAAGCCATAATTCCAGGATTATGTAAGGCAAGGAAATGGCAAATCCCGACATCAATGAAACTCGCATGAACGTCCCAACCGGCTCAGTCGGATCTATGGCGACCAGGAATTCTATCCCACCCACGGGTTGTGCAAGCAGATCAATAATCCTAGAAGCAAAAGCGAAAGAGAGGATCGTTGCCAGGCCAAGGACAATGGCTGCCCGAGTGAGGTGCTTCCTTAAGGCATCCAGATGCTCTAAGATACTTTGGGGATTGCTTACAGCCTTTTGGAGAGAATCAGCCAGGGGAGTATCTTCTGGTTCATCCGTGAAGAACTCACGGATCTCCTGAACCATACCTCTTGTCCAGCGAAATGGAAATGTGATCAATTGCCGGAAAGCACGCAAAATTCTGCGCATAATTTAGCCTTCAGGACTATCCATTTCGGTTGCAGAAGGGGATTGCGGTTTCTTGTCTGGATCTTCCTCGGGCTGAGGGGAATTGGGTGGAGGATTGCTAGAATTACCAGTCGGCGGAGTTGTCCAGGGGGATATATCTTTTTGCCACTGTCCAAGTTCAGCTCCTAGATTGGGAGGGGCGATGGACTGAGTGGCATCTTTTATTTCCTTCATACTCTCTTCAATTCCGGCCTCCCGCATTAGACGGGTGGGAAGTCGGCGAAGCTCGTTGGATGTTTGGTTCACAGCACGCCAGGTTGGGGAGGTGACGATCGTGCGCATAAATTTACCGATCGTGCGTCCGGCTTTGACCATATCCTTAGGCCCTAAGACGATCAGTGCAATAATGATTATGAAGAAGAATTCTAAAGGACCTATGCCTAGGATTTCCATGCACTATCGTTTTCTGATCTCTTAAGATGCTTCAGCGCCTGGCGAATTTCATTTTGCCTTTCGGCTAAACTTCCCAACACACCATTGACAAAACGGGGTGCACTATCCGATCCATACACTTTAGCGAGTTCAACTGCTTCATTTATTGCGACTTTAATCGGCACTTTCTCACTGACTGCAAACTCCCACAGGGCGATCCGGATGATATTTCTGTCGACAACCGCCACCTGATCCAGCGGCCATTCAGGAGCGTGAACGGCGATGAATTGATCGAGCTCGGTAAACAATGGATAAACACCCAGCACGATCTGGCGGACAAAGTCAGCCAGATTATCGTCGATCGTCTCATCCGCAAAACGGCCTTCGATGACAGTCACCGGGGAATGCCCGGCAATATCGATCTCGTAAAGTGCCTGCAGGGCAACGCATCGTGCCCTGGTTCGAGCTTTCATAAATTTAGATGGCCTCAATCTCCACTTACAAAGTCAATGTCTTCTACATGCACATTAATCCAGCCCACCTGCATTCCGACGATATCCTGGATCGCCCGTGAAACGGCTTGCTGGATAGAGGTGCCGACCTGGCGAACGTTCGCTTCTTTATCTAGCACCACAAACAAGTCAGCATATACAATATCATCTCGAACTTCTATATCGACGCCCTCATCGATGTTGTGCTTCTTCAATAACCCTTTTACCCTATTTGCCGGCCCATGCCCCATGCGTGTAACTCCCGCGACACCCAGGGTAGTCAGGCGAGCAACGGTTAAAAGAACATCAACGGCAACTGTTGTTTTTCCAGGGGTTCCAGAATAGGTAGACATAGCGCTCCTGAGATAGACCTACATCATAGCCATCCCGCCATCGATCCCCAGGATTTGCCCGGTGATGTAGGCGGCCTGATCGGAAGCCAAAAAGGCAACGGCATAAGCAATTTCCTCTGGTTCACCTTTTCGACCTAGCGGGATAATATTCATGATGGATTGACGGATCTCGTCCGAGACATTTGCCCAGATATCGGTCTCCACGTATCCGGCAGCGATAGCATTTACCGTGATATTACGGGAGGCGACTTCTCGGGCTAAAGCTTTCGTGAACCCGATCTGCCCAGCTTTGGAAGCGGAGTAATTCGTCTGACCTGCATTCCCCATCTGACCCGAGACCGATGTGATGTTGATGATCCGGCCAAAGCGTTTGCGCATCATATGCCGGACAGCAGCTTTGGAACAATTGTAAGTGCTCTTAAGATTAGTGGAAATGACGTTATCCCAATCATTCTCACTCATCATCATGATCAGGTTATCGCGAGTGATTCCAGCATTATTTACCAGGATATCGAGATTCCCGAAGGTTTCTATTGCAGATTTGATCAGGTTTTGGGCTTCTTGGTTCACCGCCACGTCGGCCTGAAAAGCGATTGCCTGGCCGCCTTCGGCCAGGATTAAGGCAACCACCTCATCCGCAGATTGGGCTGAACGAACGTAATTGACCTCAACCGCAGCGCCACGTCTGGATAACTCAATGGCAATCGATCTTCCGATGCCACGCGATGCGCCGGTAACAACAGCAACTCGGCCTTCCAGAGAAAGGCTGGCAGTTTGGGTCATTATTTCTCCTCAATCAGGGTTAGGGATATTATACCGTAACCAGTCAGTGAAAATCCTAAGCCAGATGGTCGAGACTGGTAGGTTTCTTATCAGATATTTGAGAGACTTTCAAGGTCTTGCGGCTTTCCGATGGAGATACCAGCAACCTGGCGATCGATTCGTTTAAGCAGACCCGTGAGGACAGCTTCACTACCAAGTTCAAGAAATAGATTAACACCTTTCTTGACCATAAATTGGATTGACTCTGTCCACCGGACACGGGCATTCAATTGGGCTTGCAAATCCTGGCGAATTTGATGTGCATCCGTAAGTGGCTGGGCAGTGACATTGCCAACCAGTGGGATGTGTGGATCTTGCAACGGAGCGGCATCAACTGCCTGGTTGAAATAAGTCTGAGCATGGCTCATCAAAGGTGAATGAGCAGCAATGCTAACGGCCAGGCGAACAACTCGCCGGGCACCAGCTGCCTGGGCTTGTTCCATAGCGCGTAACAATGCATCTGATGCGCCTGATATAACTACCTGCCCAGGGCAGTTATCGTTGGCGACCTGGACAATCTCGGCTGATGTGCTGGAGTTGGTGCAGATCATTTCGATAGTTGGAATATCCAGCCCCAGAATGGCTGCCATGCCGCCTGGTGAATTTTCACCCGCACTTTTCATCAATTCACCGCGCCTGCGCGCCAATTTGAGCGCATCCAAAAAAGGCAGACTTCCCGCGCTGACCAGGGCGCTGATCTCACCCATTGAATGGCCGGCGACGAAGGCAGGCTGGATATCCGGGTATCCTGCCTGAAGCACTCGAAGAACAGCGATTGAGTGTACCAATAATGCCGGTTGGGTGTTGATGGTATCGTTAAGTTGTTCTTCGGGTCCATCCCAGGCTAACCGGGACAGCGAGAAACCCAGGAGTTGATCTGCTTCTGCATAGGTCTCTCTGGCAATCGGAAAAGCATCTGCAAGTTCTTTCCCCATCCCAATGGTTTGTGAACCCTGCCCAGGAAAAATAAAAGCGATCGATGATCGTTGTGCGAACATATCCAGGCTGTTTGTCTGCAATAAAGAGACAGGCCGTGTTTTTCACGGCCCAGTCTTTATTTTTTATCTTCCTTTTTCATCTCGATGATCTCTCGACCCTGGTAATGTCCGCAGCTTGGGCAGACCCGGTGCGGTAGTCGCATCTCACCGCAATTCGGGCATTGTACCAGGTTTTGAGCTTCCAGGGCATCATGCGACCGCCGCCGGTCGCGTTTCCCTGATGAGTGTTTCTTTTTTGGGAGGGGTGGCATGCTCTTACTCTCCTGTTGCCAATCTAGTTCAAATAAATTTCTCAAAATAATACCTGCCCTGGGGGCAGGCAGGTCGGATTATACGTTTGTGCGGGTTGTATGTCAAGGTTGCGCTTCACCTACATTATGTTTCAGGTAGGCCTCAATAAAACTGTCTAGATCTCCATTGAGGACAGCCAAGGTATTTCCAGTTTCAAAGTCTGTGCGGTGATCCTTGACCATCTGATAGGGGTGGAGGACATAAGAGCGGATCTGGCTACCCCACTCGGCCTTCTGGTATTCGCCGCGCAATTCTGCCATTTTCTCATCTTGTTCTTGCTGTCGCAATTCCAAAAGACGGGCGCGCAATACACGCATGGCATTTTCACGGTTCTGTGCCTGGGATCGCTCGTTCTGGCAGGTAACCACAATCCCGGTTGGCAGATGCGTAAGACGGATAGCTGTGGCGTTCTTCTGAACATTTTGCCCGCCAGCACTTGATGAACGGTAAACATCAATCCTCAGATCATCCTGGTTGATCTGGAGTTCTGAATCATCCTCAACTGAAGGGAGAACTTCCACCAGGGCAAAAGATGTATGGCGGCGGTGAGCAGCATCAAATGGCGACAGGCGCACCAGGCGATGCACCCCTTTTTCAGAGCGAAGGTATCCGTACGCATATCGTCCGTCAACTGCTATGGTCACACTTTTGATGCCGGCTTCCTCGCCTTCGGTAGAATCAAGGATTTCAACTTTGTAACCTTTCACCTCCGCCCAGCGCAAATACATTCGTTCGAGCATCTCAGCCCAATCCTGTGAATCTGTGCCACCCGCTCCTGCATGGATGGCGAGCAGAGCGTCGCCGCGATCATACTTTCCGGATAGCATGGCTTCGAACTCGTGATACGCAACCGAAGTCTCAATAGCAGCCGTTTCGCGTTCCAGTTCGGCGCGCATGCTTTCATCATCCATTTCTGATAGCTCAAGTGAGTCAGCGATGCGCTGGCGGAGTATCAGCCAATCCGATAACTCCTCCCGCAGGTTGGCAAGATTCTTCATAACCCGTTGGGCATTTTCAGGGTTTTGCCAGAGATCTGGCTCTTCGGATTGTTTTTGAAGGTCAGCGAGTTGGGTTTCTTTGGAGCTTAAGTCAAAGACGCTCCAGCAGGTGGTGCAGGTTTTCCTGGCAGATCAGTAATCGATCGATCAAGTCTTGCATCATTAAATCTCTCCACAAATTGATTCAGGCATGTTAGCCTTTTTCATCTAGTATTCCTTGAATAAACAGATCTGGATCAAATGGCTGCAGGTCATCTGGGCCTTCGCCTAATCCGGCATACAGGATCGGCAAGTCCAGTTCTTGCTGGATCGCAAAAGCCATCCCGCCCCGAGCCGAAGAATCCAGTTTGGCCAGAATAATTCCAGTTACTTTGACAGTTTCTTTGAAAGCACGCGCCTGCTGCAGGGCATTTTGTCCGGTGGTGGCATCCATGACCAGCCACACGGCATGCGGAGCGCCAGGCATGGCTTTGCCAACCACACGGTGAACTTTCTTCAACTCTTCCATCAGGTTAAAACGAGTGTGCAGTCTTCCGGCGGTATCGATAAGCGCAATATCAGCTTGACGGGCGATTGCTGCCTGCACGGTATCATAGGCGACCGCACCAGGATCGCCGTCTGGCTGCCCGGCGATGACCGGAAGATTGACTCGATCCGCCCACACCTGAAGCTGGTCAACCGCTGCAGCCCGATACGTGTCAGCAGCTCCAAATATGACCCTTTTACCTTGACTTGCATACCGTTTACCCAGCTTGGCGATGCTGGTAGTTTTACCTGAGCCGTTCACACCGACGACTAAGATCACAGACGGCTGGTCTGGGAAACTAAGCTGAGGGGGCTCATCCAGGCGTTGGCGCAATTCCTGGCGTAAAGCATCTTTCAGTTGGGCGGCTTTAGTAAAGCCCTCCTTGCGTTCGCGGTCCCAGAGAGCTGCCAGGATATCTTCAGTCGTGTCAATCCCCAAATCTGCTTTTATAAGCAGCGCTTCTAATTCCTCGAAGGTTTCATCGGTTATCTCTGAAGCCCCTAGGAGCGTGGCGATCTGTCCAAAGGTGGCCTTGCTGGTCTTGGCAAGACCATTTTTCCACTTGCTCAAAATATTACTCATGGCGAATTATTATATCACGGGGAGATTAATCCCTTTCTTCACCTGGATTGTCCACTAATGCTATAATTCAAGCCATGTCTTCAAAACTTTCGCATCTCGATGCGAGCGGACGCGCTCGCATGGTCGATATCGGTGATAAGCCTGAAACCGAACGGATTGCAGTCGCCACTGGGGAGGTACACATGCGTCCAGACACACTGGCGGCAATCCAGGCTGGCTCACTCAAGAAGGGAGATGTTCTGTCGGTGGCCCAGATCGCTGGAGTGTTGGCCGCCAAGCGCACATCTGAATTAATCCCTTTGTGCCATCCCTTGCCAATCAATCAGGTTGTTGTTGAAATTGAGCCTGATTCTGAAATCCCAGGCGTTTCCATCACCGTCACGGTCCGCACCACTGGAAAGACCGGGGTTGAGATGGAAGCCCTCACTGCAGTGGCAGTGGCTGCCTTGACGGTTTACGATATGGCGAAAGCGGTCGAAAAAACAATGCGGATTCAGAATATCCGTCTGGTTGAAAAACACGGCGGCCAAAGCGGCGATGTTTTCAATCGGGATTAATAGGTAGCAAAACATCGAAGATAAACCGTGCTATGAATCAAGTATCAGTATTATTTTTCGCAAGTCTGCGCGATCGAGTGGGAGAAAAAAAGATCTGGATCGACCTGCCTGAAAACGCGGTTGTGGGGGATTTAAAAACCATTCTTCGAGGGAAATACCTGGGTTTACAACCTATTCTGGCAACCTGTTTAGTAGCAATAAATAAAGAGTATGCCACCGATGATCAGTCTATCCCTGTTGGAGCAGAGATCGCATTGTTCCCCCCGGTTAGTGGGGGAGCAGAAAGCGATGCATCGATCGGTTTGCCAACGATTTTTGCGATTACATCTGAGGCACTCGATTTGGATGGGTTGGTGCAACAAATAACCTTGCCGACCACCGGTGCAGTATGCATATTTACCGGGATGGTAAGGGCTGTAACAACTCGTCAAGATCCACACAAGACAGACTATTTGGAGTATGAATCGTACCAACCGATGGCAGAGCTGAAAATGCGGCAGGTGGCCCAGGAGATCAGGCAAAGATGGCCGTCTGTTGAAGGAATTGCGATAGTCCAGCGCATCGGCCGCCTTTACCCTGGGACGCCGACGGTGATCATCGCTTGTAGTGCGGCTCATCGAGATACGGGGGTATTTGAGGCCGCTCGCTACGGGATCGATCGTTTGAAAGAGATCGTGCCTGTATGGAAAAAGGAAATCGGATCTCTGGGTGAGGAATGGATTGAAGGCGAATATATCCCACAAGCGGGGGAGTAATCTAGCTTTGATAGAGGTCGCCTGCACGAATTGTCATCAGCCTTACCCGGATCGGGGAGTTCCATTTCGCTGCCCAGATTGCAATGGGCTCTTTGATTTTATCGGTCTGCCAGCATTCGATCCCAAACGAGTTGAAGGGGAAATCCCCGGGTTATGGCGCTACCGGCATTCGTTTGGATTGCCCGAAGACGCACCCCAGATATACCTAGGTGAAGGGTCGACTCCGCTGGTATGGGGGAAAATCGACGGCTTTCCGGTTGCTTTCAAGATGGAGCCATCCAATCCGAGCGGGTCATTCAAGGATCGGGGAAGCGCGATCCTGGTCAGCTTTCTGGTTTCCAGAGCAGTTGAACAAATAGTGGAAGATTCGTCAGGCAATGCCGGAGCTTCTTTGGCCGCGTATGCTGCCCGGGCGGGTTTGAATTGCCATATTTATATCCCTGAAACAGCTTCCGGTCCCAAACGAGAACAGATCGAAGCCTATGGGGCGACGGTAGTGCCTGTTCCTGGACCTCGCTCTCAAGCCACTGAGGCTGTCATGCAAGCAGTAAAACAAGGCAGGGTTTACGCCAGCCATGCTTACCTCCCATTTGGATTACCCGGCTATGCAACCGCGGCCTATGAGATTGTTGAGCAGATCGGTGGGTCTCCAGGCTCTGTGATCGTCCCGGCCGGGCATGGGAACTTCCTGCTTGGACTGGTGCGTGGTTTTAAGGCCTTGGTCCAGACAGGGGTAATCAATCAACTCCCCAGGATAGTGGGGGTCCAGGCACATGCCTGTGCTCCACTCTGGGCAGCTTTTGTTTCTGGACAGGAAGGGTTGGACTCTGTCACAGAAGGAGCGACACTAGCAGAGGGTGTCAGGGTGCGTTACCCGGCGCGAGCTGCTGCGGTAATCCAGGCAGTTCAAGAAAGTAATGGGTCGTTTGTTACGGTGATGGAGGAAGATATCCTGCCAGCCAGGGATGAACTTGCCTCGCAAGGCCTGTATGTGGAACCAACCTCAGCGATCGTATCACCTGCTTTCCGTCAGCTTGCAGGTAGCATTCCGGAGCCAATCGTAACTATACTGACCGGTTCGGGGTTGAAACATCGCGAAATCAACTGATTGTGAGCATGTTCGTTCTTGCATAAGTTTATATTGGTGGATTACTTCATGTAGGAGGATGTGAATGGTTGGAAGGATTGTGATTACTGGCATGGGGACTGTCAACTCATTAGGCCTGTCCGCTCCGGAGACTTGGGAAAATGCCAGGAATGGTGTTTCAGGGTTAGGGTCCATCACACTTTTCGATGCCAGCGATTACTTGATCAAGTATGCGTGTGAAGTGAAGGGATTTCAACCGGAGCAGCACATGCCCGCTCGTGAAGCGCGGCGTCGGGACCGTTATGAACAATTTGCGACTGCAGCAGCCCAAGAGGCAATTCAACAAGCAGGCATTGAAGAGAACCCTGACAATTCTGTCCGGATAGGGGTGATCGTGTCTTCGGCGATTGGCGGGTTGCAGAGTTTCGAAGAGGCGGTAAATACAGTATTCCAGGAAGGACCTCGCCGGGTGAGTCCATTTCTCATTCCCATGTTGATGTCGAACGGTGCTGCCGGGCTGATTGCGATTGACAACGGGTACAGAGGGCCTTGTTTTTCTGTTGCTTCTGCATGCGCTTCCGGCGCGGATGGGATCGGGATGGCCTGGATGATGTTGCGTGCGGGAGTAATCGATGTTGCTATCACTGGTGGCAGCGATGCTACCATTTCCAAAGTCGGCGTTGCCGCCTTTGACAGAGTGGGAGCAATGTCCAGGCGGGAACAACCGCCTTGGCAAACCCCTCAGCCCTTCGATTTGAATCGGGATGGGCTGGTGATGGGCGAAGGCGCTGCTATTCTTGTCATGGAGCGGGAGAGTCATGCCCGTAGTCGGGGTGCAAACATTCTTGCAGAGCTGGCCGGGTATGCTGCGACCGGCGACGCGTTTCATATCACCGCACCAGCAGAGGACGGCGATGGTGGTGCACGAGCGATCAAACAAGCATTGGATTCTGCCGGGATCAATCCTGATGAAGTCGGGTACATCAACGCCCATGGCACAGGTACTCTATTAAACGATCTGGCAGAGACCCGTGCATTGAAAGCCGCTTTCGGCGGACTTGCTTATCAAATTCCAGTCTCATCCACCAAATCGATGACCGGTCATATGATGGGCGCATCAGGTGCATTAGAAGCCATCATCTGCGTGCAAGCGGTTCACAATAAGGTATTACCACCAACGATAAACTATCAAACGCCCGATCCAGAATGTGATCTCGATTATGTTCCAAACAATGCCAGGGAAAAACCGATCAAAATTGCCATCAGCAACGCATTTGGTTTTGGAGGACATAATGCGGTTCTCGTGATTTGCGCAGTACAATTAGCAATATTCTGCAACGAAATAGGAACTAATGGATCGCAAGCTACCCGACTGGCGTGGGGTGGTTGGCGTTCCCTGAGTTCTGGGGAGCATCAATGAGCAATGAAGCCCAGGGAAAATTGGGGTATGAGTCACTCCGTGACTTTTCTGAACGCCTTGGTTTGAATTTTCCAGATCCTCTTCTATTAACCCGAGCATTGACCCATCGTTCGTTTCTCAACGAACATCCAGAAGCCTTGGAAGATAATGAGCGGCTGGAATTTTTGGGTGATGCAGTCCTTGATTTTTTGGTAGGCGCCTGGTTATACAACCGCTTCCCTGAAATGTCCGAGGGAAACCTGACGCGTCTTCGATCAGCCCTGGTTCGCACTGAAAGTCTGGCTGAATTTGCCCGCCAGATTGACCTGGGGAGCGTATTGTTATTAGGTCATGGGGAAAGTGAAGGCGGCGGTCGTGATCGGATAGCGCTACTATGCGGCGCGTTTGAAGCCTTGATTGGGGCGATTTATCTGGAGGGGGGATACCACCCGTCCAGGACTTTATGGATCCGATGTTGGAAATCGCTGCTGATACGATCTTGTCTGCCAATCAGGATCGAGATCCTAAGAGCTCGCTGCAAGAATGGGCTCAATCTCAGGGGCACGGAACCCCCTATTACCGTACGATCGATTCTCACGGCCCCGACCATGCCAAGATATTCGAGGTGGAGGTTTTTGTTGGAAATCAGAGTCTCGGGCATGGCGTCGGTCAGAGCAAGCAATCAGCTGCAAAGGCTGCGGCTGATGCGGCTCTCAGATCACTCGGATTGGAGTATTAACTAACCAGGCTATGAGTCCTCGGTTGAAATCACTAGAACTTCACGGGTATAAAACATTCGCTAACCGGACGCTCTTTGAGTTTCCGGGGCCAGTAACAGCGATCGTTGGCCCCAATGGATCGGGAAAGTCAAATATCGCGGATGCGTTGCGCTGGGTGCTTGGTGAGCAATCTTACAGCTTGCTCAGAGGCAAGAAAACAGAGGATATGATTTTCGCGGGTTCGGATCAGAGACCAAGGGCTGGGATGGCTCAGGCTACAGTGATTTTTGACAACACAGATCAATGGCTTCCAATTGAATTCAGCGAGGTGGCTGTCTCTCGGAGGGCATATCGCGATGGCGAGAACGAATACTTTCTTAACGGGCAGCGTGTACGTTTACGAGATGTCCATGAGCTACTCTCTCAATCTGGTTTATCTGAGCGTACCTATACAATTATCGGGCAAGGGCTGGTGGACGCTGCCCTGGCGCTAAAAGCCGAGGAAAGACGGCAATTATTTGAAGAAGCAGCTGGAATCGGTCTGCATCGTTCCCGTCGTGAAGAAGCATTGCGCCGGCTTGAAACCACCCGGCGCAATCTGGAACGGGTTGAGGACATTCTCGCCGAGCTAAAACCTCGTCTAGCCAGCCTGGAAAGACAGGCTCGTCGTACTCGCGAATACGAACAGGTTAAGGCAGACTTACAACTATCGTTGCGCGAATGGTATGGATATTATTGGCATCGCCTTCAGGGTGAATTAGCCCAAGCCAGGGAGATCAACCGGCAGCAAGAAGTTGGCCTGGAGGCGGCAGGCGTTGCCCACGCTGAAATCGATCAGCAGCTCAATGGGATTCGCGAGCAAATTCTAAATTTGCGACTGGAACTGAATGAATGGCACCGCAAATCTGCTGATTTACATACCCACCGGGAACGCATCAATCGGGACTTAGCTGTGCGCGAAGAAAGGGCAAAATATCTAGAAGAGCGCTTGATCAATACGAACCGGACGCTCACCCAACGGGATGAAGAGTATGCTCAACTGGAAGAAAGAAAAGTATTCATTCAGGCTGAATACGACCGCCTGACACTGGAGATGCAGGAAGCTCAATCACAGGCTGAGGTTTCACGCCAGTCGTTAGATCAGCGCCTGGTTGAGCGGAATTCAATTGAGGCTGAGGTCGATAAAATTCGTAAGTCTTTGTCCGATGGCGCTACCCGTCAAGCCGGCATTGAAGCCCGGCAGGCGGAGCGGCAATCACAACTTGATGGATTAAACAAATCGCTGCAAGTGATAGAAGCTGCTATATCCCAAGGGGGCCAGGCTGTCCAAGATACTGAGACCAGGTTAGAGGGGCTCCGTTTAAATTTAAGTCAAGCTGAGCAACACTTAACTGAAATTGAAAACAGCATCGAGCAGGTTCAATCACATCAATCTGCTTTAGAGGAGCAACAAAAGGCCCGGATCGCTCAGCGTGACCAGGCTCAAGTACAAAGAACCAAGATCAATGCCCAAATCGAGGTGATCGATCAGGCAGAGCAAACATTAACCGGATATGCAAGTGGGGCGCGTTTATTAATCCAGGCAGTCCGTGATGCGCGTCTGCAAGGGGCACAATCGGCCTTGAGTAGCCAGTTGCAAGTCCCAGAACAATATGAGACAGCTATTGCTGCTGCTCTGGGAGAATATCTGGACGCTGTCCTCCTGGATAACGACAGCGCTCTTGAAAGCGCGCTGGTTGAGCTCGAAGGAAAACAAGCTCGTGGAGCATTGATCCCCCTTGATTCTCTTCACGTTTCTCCAGTTGCATCCGGTATCGAGCCAGGGAGAGATGTAATTGGTCTGGCTTCTGAACTGATCCTCGCTCCTGAGAGTGTTCGTCCTGCTGTTAACCTCTTGCTTGGTTGGACAATCATGGTTACCGACCGGCTTGCAGCCCGGCGCTTGCTTAAACGATTGCGTGAGAAGGACCAATCCACCGCGATAAGAATTGTGACACTGCGAGGCGAAGTGTTCTATGCCAATGGGGCGGTATTGGTTGCCCAGGAGGGAAAACCTGGCACATTAAGCAGGCCACGGCAGAAGCGTGAGTTAGGGGACGAACTTACACAAGTCGAATTGCGCATAGACCAAATCACTCGGTTGTGGGAAGATGGACAGAAGGTCTTAGAGAAGCTGAAAGAAAACAGAAAAGGATTGGTCGAGACTTACCAGAAATTTAAAGGTGAAGAAGAGACTGCGCGAAAGATTTTCCAGGAACAGACACTTAAGCTCGATGAAGCCCGTCGTCAAATCGTGTGGCAGACTGAGCAACGCCAAAGTATTCTCGCGCAAGTCAATCAGGAAGAAGTACAACTTGTCGCATTTGCAGGACAATTAACTGAAATACAGGTATTTGTATCCAGCCATCAAACAATGTTAAAGGAGAGGATGGCTTCTCTAACTAACCTCCCTGTGGCTGATTTACAAACGGAGGCAGCACACTGGGGGATGCAAGCAATAATCGCAGAGCGCGCACTCGAAGAAACACATCGCAGGATGAAGGAACAGGAACACGCTCTAGGTGTTGCGAATGAAGCGATTGAAGAGCTGAAAATACAGAGTGAAGGTATCCAAAAGAGTCGTATCGAGCTTGATGATGAGAAGAACGGTTTTATTCTTGAAGAAAGCGAAATCAGCTCTAAATTGGGTGTGATGAAAGTTCAGATTGAGCCTGCTGAGACGCGGTTGGAGAGATTGGAGAGTGATCAAGTCGCTCAGCAAGCCAAGGAAGCGCGTGCCCGGCAAACCCTTAATCAGGCTGAACACCAGCATGCCCAAGCCAAGATTTTCCTGGCGCGCAAGCAGGAATCATTGGATGCCTTACGCCGCCGGATCGAGGATGATTTTGGTTTGGTGGCATTTGATTACGCGGAGGAGGTGACAGGCCCCACGCCTTTACCGCTTGAGGGCATGGTTGAGCAACTGCCGCGCGTCACCCAAATATCTCCAGAGGTTGATGAAACAATCAAGCGTCAGAAAGCGATCTTGCGTCGTATTGGACCCATTAATCCAGAGGCGCAGGCTGAATACCGGGAGGTAAAGGAACGGTATGAATTTTTAACTGCCCAGGTGGGAGATCTCCATAAGGCTGAGGAAGATGTGCGTGAAGTAATCGCAGAGCTAGACGCCTTGATGCAACAAGAATTTCAGCGCACATTCAAACAGGTGGCGGAGGAGTTTAGACTGATATTCTCGCGCTTGTTCGGTGGTGGATCGGCTAAGCTTGTTTAACCGATCCAGATGACCTGACTCACACAGGAATAGATATTGAGGCGCGCTTGCCTGGGAGAAGGGAGCAAGGTTTATCATTACTTTCGGGCGGAGAGCGCAGTTTGACAGCAGTGTCTCTAGTATTTGCTATTTTGCGGGTATCTCCTACGCCGTTTTGTGTGCTTGATGAAGTCGATGCAATGTTGGACGAAGCAAACGTGGGTCGTTTTCGGGATTTGCTAAAAGAACTCAGCCAGGTGACCCAGTTTGTGATCATCACCCATAACCGGAATACCGTCCAGGTTGCGGATGTGTTATATGGGGTTACAATGGGCCGCGATTCTTCAACCCAGACATTAAGTCTGAAGATGGATGAGATTGATCGGGTGATCGAATAACCTGTACCTCTCAAGCAGAGTCATCAGGAGCCTGGCGAAACAAACCCAGGCTCCTGGAAAACCTCAAATTTCTAGCTGATTACTGTATAAATTCCTACTGGGTTTGATACTCAGCGGGGAGAGATGGTTCAGTGGGAACTCGGTCTTGCCAATAATCGAAGATTTGCGGATCGACCCGGGTGTGCTCACTTTCAAGCCACGCATTGAATTCAGTTTGTTTAAGTTGGTCGCACTCTGATGATGACAGATCACGGTTTTCGTGACCCAGTACCTGGATTATGTGATAACCGAAGGTGGTCTGGACTGGCTCACTGATTTCGCCTATTCCTAAATTGAAAGCGACCTTTTCGAATTCAGCGACCATCTGACCAATTGGAAACCATCCCAGATCGCCGCCAGTATCTTTATTGCTCTCATCTGTTGAGTATTCAGCAGCCAGGGCAGCAAAATCCTCGCCAGCTTCTAATCGATCGAGCATCTCTTGAGCAGTAGCTTCGTCCTCAACCAGGATGTGGCGAGCCCAGACCTGTTCTTGCGAACAAGGGACATCCGCGGTCATTTCCTGGATAAGTTTTTCTTGCAGGATATTAGTCGCCAGTATATTGCGTAATCCTGCCTCATTCAAACCGGTATCCGCCTTGATCGAGTCAAGGACCTCCTGGTAATTCTTCTGAAATTCTTCTTCTGTATATGGCGTTGCCGTTAGAGTAGGGGTAGGAGATTCAACGGGACCGGTTGGGGTGGCTGTAGGCTCCAGTGTTGCATTTGGACCGGAAGTCGGTGTGGCAGATAAATCAGGTGTGCTGGTAGGTGCCTCTGTTGGGATTGAGGTGGGAGGCACTAATGCCAGTTGGGTGGGTGAAAGGGTTGAAGTTGGTTTTGTCGTAGGAATCGGTGTGGAGGTTGGTGGTGTTCCATCCGGGAAAAAACCCAACTGTTCTTCGACACGCTTATCGATCTCATCCTCTGACACGCTCAGTCCACGCCGTCCTGCCTCCTGACGCACGAGGGCTTCATTTACCAAAGTATCGACCATTCCCTGGCCTAATGTAACTGGATCTAATTGTAAATTTATCTGATTCAGGCTTTGTTGGAAATACGCCTGAGTTTGTTCATCGCTGCCAAATAGCTGCATGTACTGCAGGGTATTCATATACTGTTGAATCAGATTGCGACGTTGAAATTTGGCGCGCTGCTGGAACTCGCGGGTGGTAATTTTATCCTCGCCAACGATAGCGATTGGCTGGTTGGGTACCAATACCGCCGATTGAAGGATACCGTAGCCAATAAGTCCGATGACTGCAACTCCAACGACAATCGCACCGATCAGAAGGTATCTTCGCTGGATTTGCTCGCGCTCCAATCGGGCGAGATGTTTTTTAGTAACTGCTTTAGTCTCAGGATTCCTAGCCATAAAAGCCTCAGGGAGGGGTCGGATCGGGATTAAGGAAAAGGGTTTAATTGTTGTAGATATGGACTGTTTCACGGTCCATATCTACAACAAAGTATCCTTACCCAAAAATTTACATTGATTAACGAAGGATTTCGCCTGTGTACGGCAACAAGGCCAGATGGCGAGCGCGTTTTATTGCCCGGGCCAATGCGCGTTGATGCTTGGCGCAAGCGCCAGTTTGCCGGCGTGGCCGGATTTTGCCATCCTCGGAGATATAACGGCGAAGTGTGTCAACTTCTTTGAAGTCGATGATTACAGAATGGTCCGTACAAAATTGACATACGCGAGGCCGGGTATAGAACCGTCTACCTGACCCTTGTGTTGTTTGATCGGTCACTTTATCAATCTCCTGGTCAATAACTGCTTGACTTCAAATCTACCTGAGTGCATCAGGCACTCATTTCAACTATGGAACTGTTCCAGTTGTTGTAATTTAGCCAAATCTAGAAAGGGAAATCATCACCCTCGTCAGTATTATGGCTTTCCTCAGCACTGTGGTTTGTTTCCCGGCGATCGCCTAGCATAATCATCTCGTTGGCCACAATTTCAGTGGAATTGTGTTTATTGCCTTCGTTATCTTCCCATTGACGAGTTTGTAGCCGCCCTTCGATATAGACTTGCTGGTTTTTTGTAAGATGCTGCTTACAAATCTCAGCCAAGCTACCCCAGGCAACAATATTGAACCACTCTGTTTCAGAGTGGCGTTCGCCGTCGGAAGTATTCCAGCTACGATTAGTAGCAACGCTGAAGGTTGTGACCGGTTTTCCGGTTGGGGTATAACGCATTTCTGGTTCACGTCCAACCCGGCCGATGATCAATACTTTGTTTAATCCGCGAGTCATGCCTCAAACCTCGTTACAAATAAGCGATTTCAAACCACCTATTTTGGTGGTTAATCGGCGGCCAATAAAAACCGCATCACAGATTCGTGAAGACGTAGATTACGCTCTAGTTGAATGCAGGATGAGGGGGCCATCAGGGTCTGGAGCAAGACATATTGACCCTCTTTCTGCTTGCGTAACGGATAGGCAAGCCGTCGTTTGCCCCAGACATCCACCTTGGATACCTGACCACCGGAATCTGTGATCCACCCCTTGACTTTTTCAATCAATTCCTTAAACCCAGCATCGTCCAAATCTGGATGGACTATGAAAACAAGCTCGTATGCGCGCATATGGAATTCCTCCTTTCCTCGGGATAGCCCCTGGACAAAGCCGTAGGCAAGCCAGGAGCGGAAAGTTAGCCACGCAAAGTTGCGTGGCTAAACAATTTATTTTATCAGAATTATGTTGTCCTGGGAAGGTCTTAATAATCTAAAAGCTTGCCTAGAATAAACCCCATTCAGCTCCTGCTCCGTCTTCCATCATGGTTGGATCCCACATTTGCATACCAACTTCAACTGTTGTGGGCAATTTTACAGTTTGCTCCACTTTTTGGCGAGACATCTCCAGCAATGCTGGCGCATACGGACAAAATGGGGTGGTCATAATCATTACGAAATGAGCCTTTTCCTGTGAAATGGTTAAATCTCGGACCAAACCCAATTCAATTACGCTCAATCCAATCTCTGGATCGAGTACTTCCCGTAAGGCTGTCTTTACAGTATCGGCGATTAATGGATGGGTTGTCTCGGCTTGCCAGATGACTTTTTGATTTTCATCAGTCATGAAATTTTCTCCGTTGGGATGAAATCTGCAACCATGGTTGGGACCACATAGGTGCAATTCGTATCGCCATTCAGCACACACTTCACCTTCTCAGCTGGCAGATCCAAAACTGATGAGATAAGGGTCTGATCAATCCAACATACTTCTGGGTGATTCTGTCCGACATGGAGGTAAGGGCAGCTCACCTCACGAATGTAGTAATTATCACCCACTCGTTCCCATTCAATGTCAAAGCCTTCGTTCTTGAGTATCCCTTGCATAAAATTGAGGCGTTGTTCGGTTGAAAGACCCTGCATCTTTGTTGGGGAGGCGTATTCTTCGACCAAGTCGGTCGCCATTTGCATAAATAGCTGATTTACCATCTCGGCTGGGACATGTTCTTTGAGTTGTTCTAACAGACGAATTGTGAGTCGCATGTAGCGGGTAGGGAAATGTTCCAACCCGGCTTCTGTCAGGAAGTAGAGCTGACGTGGCCGACCTACACCATGCCGCTCATCTTCAGAGCCGACCAATCCATCCGCCTGAAGTTTCGAGATGTGGTGACGCACAGAAATTGGATTGATGTCCACGGCTTCAGCAAGCTCGTTTATCGTGCAGCGGTGTTTCTTTAATAGGGTTTGCAGAACCCGCTCTCGCGTGCTTATGAATGTGTCATCAACCATTATTGAATACCTTTGAATTCTTTGTGAATTTGATTATCCTGGTAAAATTGCTGCTTGAATTGAAAATCAGTATAACATGCTGAAAATATTCTGTCAATATATTAGATATTTATCCTAAATATTATCGTTGAATAAATATGATAATTATCCTAAATATTGACTTAAACCGATGAGGCTGCTATAATTGCGCTCAGTCAATAGAAATAGGACGAACACCAGGTTAATTTCGCACTCGATCGATCTGAACAGGTCGATATATCAATCAGCAGGAGAACAATGTCGATGTCCGAGTTAGTGATTCAAAATCTGCATGCCGGTATCAACGGCCGGGAAATCCTAAAGGGAGTGGACCTGACGGTCAAACAAGGAGAAGTTCATGCCTTGATGGGACCCAACGGCACCGGAAAATCTACCCTTGCTTATGCGCTTATGGGGCATCCGAGCTACGAAATAACTGAGGGGGAAGTGATCTTCAAGGGAATGAATATTTTGGAGCTAAAACCCGATGAGCGCTCGCGCCTGGGGATTTTCCTGGCTTTCCAATACCCGGTTGCAATTCCGGGTGTGACGGTGGCAAATTTCCTGCGCACCGCGCTCGAATTCCCGTCGAAAAATAGCCAATTCCGAAGATAAAGGCATGCCTATCCCAGAATTCCGCCGTCTGCTTAAGGAAAAAATGGATCTGCTCAAGATGGATCATGCTTTCGCCGGACGCTACCTCAACGAAGGATTTTCAGGTGGTGAAAAGAAGCGGGCTGAAATTCTGCAGATGGCGACGCTTGAACCAGAAATAGGCATTCTGGACGAAACGGATTCAGGTCTGGATATCGATGCTTTACGGATAGTTTCAGATGGGGTTAATGCCTTGCGAGGAGACAATTTGGGCGTATTGGTGATCACCCACTATCAGCGGATCCTAAATTATATCAAGCCGGAATTCGTTCACATCATGCTTGACGGGCGGATTGTTGAGTCAGGTGGCGCTGACCTTGCATTACACCTCGAGGAGCAAGGTTATGACTGGATCCGGGAAAAAGTTGAAGAGCTTTCCGCCTGATCAGTCCCAACACATCTGACGAAACCTTTGGAGGTATTGATGAGTTCTGATGCGACTATTCTAGAAGGGATTGGCGAATATAAATACGGTTTCCGTGACCCGGAACTGCTGGTATTCAAAGCGCGCAAAGGATTAAAATCGGGAAGTCGTCGAAAAAATCTCAGCAATGAAAGGTGAACCGCAGTGGATGCTCGATTTCCGACTGCGCGCCCTGGATCATTTTATGCAGCGGCCGATGCCGACTTGGGGTGGCGATCTTTCCCAGCTGAATTTGGACGAAATATATTTTTACGCCAAGCCAGCTGAAGAAGAAGGCCGCTCCTGGGAAGATGTGCCCAAGGATATTAAAAACACATTCGACCGGTTGGGCATTCCTGAAGCGGAGCAGAAATTCCTATCTGGGGTTGGCGCTCAATATGAATTTGAGATGGTCTACCATAGCATTCAGGAGAATCTGTCGAGCAAAGGGGTGATATTTAAGAGTATTGAGAATGGCTTACGCGATCATCCCGACCTGTTTCGGGAATATTTCAGCACAGTCATCCCGATCGAGGACAACAAATTCGCCGCACTAAACAGCGCGGTGTGGTCCGGCGGCTCGTTCATGTATGTCCCGAAGGGGGTGAAGGTCGACCTGCCTCTCCAGGCGTACTTCCGCATCAATTCAGCGGAATTAGGGCAATTCGAACGCACGCTGATCATTCTCGAAGAGGACGCTCAGGCTCACTACGTCGAAGGTTGTACCGCGCCGATTTATTCTTCGGACTCGTTCCATAGTGGTGTAATTGAAATTATTGTGAAGAAAGGCGCCCGGATGCGCTACACCACGATTCAAAACTGGTCGACCAATATGTACAACCTGGTGACACAACGCGCTATGGTCCATGAAAGGGCGACCATGGAATGGGTGGATGCTAACCTGGGCTCCAAACTCACTATGAAGTACCCTTCCTGTTATCTGGTCGGAGAAGGAGCTCATGGGGAAATACTCTCAATGGCCTTCGCTACGACCGGACAACATCAAGACACTGGCGGAAAGATGCTCCACTTTGCGTCAGGAACGACCAGCAAGATCACTTCGAAATCGATCAGCCGGGGTCATGGCAGAGCTTCTTATCGCGGTTTGCTTAAAGTCTATAAAGGTGCCGAGAACGTGCGCTCCAATGCAGTTTGCGATGCGCTATTACTCAACACTGAATCGCGGTCCGATACTTACCCTTATATCGAGATCGATGAAGATGACGTAACGATTGGTCATGAAGCCTCGGTTTCAAAAGTCGGAGAGGAACAGCTCTTTTACCTGATGAGTCGTGGTCTCAGTCAAGAACAAGCCACCACGATGGTCGTTTCTGGTTTTATCGAACCGTTGGTCAAGGAATTGCCCATGGAATATGCCGTAGAAATGAACAGGCTGATCCAACTTCAGATGGAAGGGTCCATCGGATAAAAGGAAATTACGACAATATGGCCCGAACTGTTGTTACCCGAACCAATCGAACGAAGGTTTCCGACGCCAAGGAATTTGGCTTTACCAGCCAAGATGTTTCTGCCATGGTGGATGGATTACCTTCATCCGCACGTGGATATCGCCTGCAGGCCTGGAATGTTTTTGAACAAATGTCTTTCCCAAAGCCTACTGATGAAGCCTGGCGTCGCACTGATTTACGACGATTAGACACCACCAGCTTCCGTTTACCGCAACCTGGAGAGTTTGAAGATCTACCTGTTATTCCAAAGGAATTACTACAGCCATTGGTTGGTGAACAGCATGGTGGCCAAATCATGCTTCTGCCGGGCGGATCACAGGTTGAGTTGAATGAAGAATTGGTGGCAAAGGGTGTCATATTCACCGATCTGGCAACTGCTGAACGCCAGCATGCCGATGTTTTAGAAAAAGTGATGGGACAGATTGTTCGCCCGACAGAAGGTAAATTTGCTGCTCTATCTGCTGCCTTGGCGCAGAATGGGGTGCTTGTTTATGTACCGCGCGGTGTCCACGTAGAGCAGCCGCTCCACAGTGTGTTGTGGGGGCCTGGTGCCGGTCTGGCTCACCTCTCTCACCTTGTGGTCTGGCTGGAAGATGGCTCTTCATTAACATACGTGCATGAGGCCGCCTCGCCAACCGAGACTGGAAATCAGGCTATGCATGCAGGTATTGTTGAAATCCATGTCGGTGAAGGTTCCAGTTTGCGCTTTGTTGAGTTGCAGTCATGGGGACAGCATGTCTGGAATTTCTCCCACGAACGCGCCCAGGTGGAGCGCGATGGAAATCTGGATTGGGTTTTTGTGGCAGTTGGCAGCCAGTTGACCAAGAATTTTTCCGATCTGGAATTGACCGGCGAAGGCGCGACAGGACGCATGTCCGGATTTTATTTTACGGATGGAAACCAACACCTGGATCACGATACCCAACAAAATCACCTGGCGCCTCACACCACCAGCGACCTGCTTTTTAAAGGCGCACTTAAAGATCGCAGCCGTTCTGTATGGCAAGGCATGATCTATGTTGCTCCAGGTGCTCAGAAAACGGATGGTTACCAGGCGAATCGTAATCTGGTATTAAGCAACCAGGCACGCGCTGACTCGATTCCTGGGCTCGAGATTATGGCTGATGATGTACGCTGTACACATGGTGCAACTGTGGGTAAAATTGATCCGGATGAAGTCTTTTATTTGCTCAGCCGTGGCATCCCTTACCCCGAGGCTGAGCGTCTGATTGTAGAAGGCTTCTTTGACCCGATTGTTCAACGGATCCCATTTGAAGGCGTACGCGATCGGCTGGAAAAAGTTATCTCCGATAAAATGGGGTAACTTTTATTAATAAGCCAACAGATGTAAGCCAGTTGTTGGCAGTTTGTTTTGATAGCAATCCCTCAGGCGAATCAATGCGATGCATTCATTCGCCTTGAATGCATAATGTCAGGACATTCATCATTCTTATTTCATCAAATGCTCATTAGTTATTGAGCTCCAACAAGGAGGCAAGTTGTCCGATATCTTCTTCACCAGTGCACCGGACAGTAAAGAGCAATATAAGGTCGGAGATCGAGTAGATGTGTTTTGCGACCATGAAAACCCGCAAGGCAACCGAATCCGAGATTGGCTCATCGGGACTGTTGTTCAGGTCGACCCAAAAATGATCGCGGTTCAATTCCAGGAAAATGTTTATCTGACTGATGGCTGGATGGTGCCCGATCATGTTTTGTGGTACCCGAAGCTTTCTAATCATCTCCGTCCGTTACAGAACCGCAAGCGACGACCTCGAATGCGGATGAATCCCTGATGAAATCATATACTCCAGCGAACGTGTTAGACAGCGAGAAAATTCGAGCTGAATTTCCTATTCTGAAACGAGAGGTTTGGCCTGGTGTGCCGTTGATTTACCTGGATTCTGCTGCCACCAGCCAGAAACCGGTTCAGGTTATTGAAATCATGGATGAGTACTACCGGCGCTCGAACGCTAATATCCATCGCGGCATCCATGTTCTGGCAGAGGAAGCGACTGAATTGTATGAAACAGCGCGTGGGAAAATCGCTCAATTCATCAAGGCTGCTTCTCCCCGCCAGGTAATATTCACACGGAATACGACTGAATCGATTAATTTGGTTGCACAAACCTGGGGGCGGGCGAACCTTAATGCGGGGGATCTGGTGATCCTGACTGAAATGGAGCACCACTCCAATTTGGTACCCTGGCAGATGCTGGCAAAGGAGCGGGGTCTGCGACTTGAATTTATCCCTGTGACGATGGGTGGCATATTAGATCTGAACGAATACCGGCACTTGCTGGAGCAAGAACCACGCATGGTGGCGTTTACCCACATGTCGAACGTGCTGGGAACAATTAACCCTGCGGCAGAGATGATCAGCCTGGCGCATCAGGCTGGAGCGGTTACCCTGGTGGATGGAGCACAATCAGTGCCACATTTTGCAGTGGATGTCCAACAATTAGATCCTGATTTTCTGGCTTTTTCCGGTCACAAGATGTGTGGTCCCACTGGAATTGGAATCCTTTATGGGCGGCGTAGCTTGCTAGAAGATATGCCACCTTTCTTGGGTGGTGGTGACATGATCAAACGGGTTGAGCTGCGCACCTTTCTTCCCAATGAGCTACCTCACAAATTCGAAGCTGGAACTCCATCTATCGCTGAAGCGATTGGATTTGGTGCGGCTGTAGACTATTTGAACAATATCGGTCTGGATGATATCGCCCGTCAAGAGCATATAATTATCAGTTATGCACTGGAGCGGCTGGAGGAGATCCCGGGTATAAAGGTCTACGGGCCTGAGGCCGAACAGAAAGGTGGTGTGGCTTCATTTACATTAGAGGGCGTACATCCTCACGATGTTTCCCAAATACTGGATCGGGATGGGGTTGCTGTCCGCGCCGGACATCACTGCGCGATGCCCTTGCATATGAAATTAAACTTAACTGCCACCACCAGAGCAAGTTTTTACCTATACAATACAATTGAAGAAGTCGATCGCCTTGTTGATGCGATCTATAAAGTAAAAAAGATATTCAGGGCATAATAATGGATGATCTATACCGAGAGCAAATCATTGATCGCTACCAGAACCCACTTTTCAAAGGTGAGCTCGATCCAAATGATATCAGCTTCGAAGATTCCAACCCCTTGTGTGGGGATGAAATTCGCATAGACCTACGCATCGATGAACATGATCTCGTCCAGGAAGCGGTATTTAGTGGGCATGGTTGTGCTATCTCGCAAGCGTCTGCAGATTTATTGATGGAACGCATCCAGGGAAAATCGCTCGATGAAGCAAAGTCTCTCACGAAAGAGGATATTCTTGAGATGCTCGGGATAGAGCTGGGGCCGGTACGCCTGAAATGCGCCCTGCTTTCTCTAAAAGTGCTTAAGGCGGGTGTCTATGGTCTGGGTGAGGCTGATGACGATCTTGTGGAATAATACGAATGTATAATTACACACTCTTGGATCCGAGTTTATGCGAGTATATCCCGGTAGCTAGCGTTGATGAAATTGGCGATGGCGAACGGCTTTTTATTGAAATCGATGATCGGTCAATTGTTGTTTTCAATATTGCGGGTGGCTATTTTGCCATTGCAGATATTTGTTCGCATGATGATGGACCGGTAGGTGAGGGAGATTTGGATGGCTTTGATGTGATCTGTCCTCGTCATGGTGCGCGCTTCGATATTAGAAATGGAAAAGTACGATCTTTACCAGCTTTTGTCGACATTCCAGCCTATCCGGTGCGCATTGTGGAGGGGCAGATCGAGATCGGTGTGCCTACAGACCGCTAAGCGGTTTCAGGAATTTTTCCCCAGGCATAAAAAGTTGGAACATAAAGCACGCGGATGCCTTTTGATCTTGCAACGGCGTCCTTTTGTTGTAATTGACGAGCCAAACGTCTTTCAGCTGGTGATAATCGGAGAGTTTCCAGGTCTGCCTCGATCACTCTCCATTCCGACTCAAACCCCTCCTGAGCAGGGGATATCGTCCAACGGCCACCAACTACCCCGACTTCGATCTCAGTCAATCCAGCTTGATCAAATAGCTGGATTAATTTGCGACCTAAGTGTGGATCGGCGCCTTGTCTTTGGAGTGAGCGGGCTTGCCAATTCCCGATTTGATCTAATGCCTCAGGATAATCAATCCGACCGCCGTAATCCGGTTCCGCGATGGCGATTACGGAACCACCTGACCTGGTTACACGAGCCATTTCTGCAACCACCTGGTCTGGAAATTCTACCCAAAGCAACACGAAGTGGCAAAAACAGATCTCAAATACACCTGATGCATAGGGTAATTGGCGAGCATTTCCCTGGATCAGAGCAAGGGATGAAATATTCTTCTTTGCCAGGGTTAATGATTTGTGGTCGATATCTAGCCCGAAAGGTAGTGGATAGAAATTCGAGGTGAAATCATACTCCAGTGCGCCTGTGCCAATGCCGACATCCAGAACATGCCTCACCCCGGAAAGATTGGATTTATCGAAGAGATATTTCCGAATATTGTCCGTCCATCGAGCTTGTTCCAAATAGCGCTGGTGCCAATCTTCTGGTGTTAATGGCATAGATAGTAGTTATGCACTAATCTGATATAATTGGTGATTATTGGAATATACCTGAGGTATTCATCTTACTACAGGCGGGAATACTGCACTGGTGTTCAATTCAAAAATATAAACTAAACACGGAGAATAATATGAAGCTTAGCGCACGCAATGTACTCAAGGGTAAGGTCGTCAAGGTTGTCCCCGGGGCAGTGAATACAGAAGTTGAGATTGAACTGGCTGGCGGCGAAAAAGTGGTCTCCGTGATCACGAAGGCTTCAGTTGAATCCTTGGGCCTGGCCGTCGGCAAGGATGTCTATGCAGTAATCAAAGCTTCCAATGTGATGATTGCTACTGATTAGGCTTAATTTTTCTTTATACTCCAGGATCCCAGATCACATTATCTATTTTTCCAAATTTGTAGCCATGGGTCGCTTAGAAAGTTACCCATAACTTTATTGATTCCCTGACCGGGAAGGACATCTCCATCTGGTTCTACATAAAGCCAGGCGTGACCTGCTCCCGATGGGCGACCCTTATCCAGGAATTCAAGCTCGAAGGGGTTAACGAAGAGTAAGGTACCGGCATATCCCAAACCAGGGATAAACCAAGGTTTGCCGCCTCTTGTCGCGCTTTCAACAAATCTTCATTGTAAAACTCGGAATTGGTGCTTAATGAGAGGGATTTTACGCCCTGGCTGGCGAGTCTTTGCAGGAGTTCCGCTAAGCTACCTTGGTTACCTTTATTTACAGTGATGTGGACAGTGGTAAACAGATCTCCAGGCAAGATAATCTCTAAAGCACGCCAGTCCAGTGGATCATCTGGATTGAACACATACAACAAGTGATCCAGGCCAGTTTGCAGAAGAGAATCCAGGTAATCTGAGTCAGATAATTTATACCCTCTGGTTAAGAGACCGGTTACCTGGCCGTTGGATTCAGAATGGGTGATGAGCTCGAACAAATCCTCGCGTAATGTTGGTTCCCCACCTGTTAGTAATATGTGCGGGATGCCTGCCTGCCAGGCTTTGTCAAAGATGGAAATCCATTCACTGGTCTCTAACTCTCTTATTACCCGGTGGGCCGGTGCAGAGCTGGCTGGCTCAGATGCTTGCAGGCGGTAAGTAAGGGCACAGTCCAGGCGAAAAGGAGCTGAAACATCTACCGAATAAGGTTGTTCACGCTCGAAATCCAGATACATGACTGGATCGATCTCAGGCATTGTCGCCAGTGTCTGAATACGTTCGACGAAATCGGTATAATCATTCGCAGCTTGTTCTTTGCTGGTATTGTACCGGGAGGCGATCGCGGCTGCGACGATATCGTTAGAGTCTTGGTTTATTAAATGATAAGCATATTCCGTTGCAGATTGATTGAGGTGTAAGATCGTCGATGCATTCACGATCAAGACGCTGCTGCCGTCCGCTTCGACACGCAAATGCAAGCGGATGTTTCTCGGGTCTTCTGGTGGCGCCTGGTATTGGTATATCCCAACCGGAAGGGCTTGGGGCGGGGAGAAGCGCGAGCGGATCGAGTTTCGTAGACTGGTCATGGGAAGTTTTACTCCGTTAGGATGACCGAAATATCTTTTGCCTGGATCAAAGGCTGGCTGGCATGAATTGCTAGGGGGCAACCCCCCCCGCACTCTGAAAAGAGCGTGCAGGCCAGGCATTTTGTGGGGGCATACCTGCGCTCACGAATTGATGTTGACAGATCGTGGTTCCAGATCTTATCCCATGGATCCGATAACAGGTTTCCCAATTGAGTATAGTAAGACTGGCAAGGAAGCACACCGCCATCCGGTTCGATACACATGTTGTAAAGCGCTGCGGTACAACCCTTGATGCCCAGTTCTAGCTGCATTGGATCGAAATGGCAATATTGGGTGGGGGTATACCAGATCAAACGCTGTCCATAGGAGTTTGTGCGCCGGCGGGCAATTTCAAGGAGAGGAGTGAGCTCGGCTTCGTTCAAGCCGGTGCCGACTGTAAGACCATGTCCGGAGTAGATCAGTGCATTTAATCCAATGGTGGGGACACCCAGGCTGGCAAGGAAATCGAGTGTCTCACCGAGATACGGGCTATTCTGGCGCAGCATAGTGGTATTTGTCATGACAAAAAGCCGTGTATTCAGCACATTGCGAAGACCGGTTATCGTCTGTCGCCAGGCGCCATTGGCTCGCACCATGGCATCGTGAATCTCCGGGTCATGTGACTCAACGGTGATCTGGACGTGATCCAGGCCTGCTTCAACGAGCTTCTCAACAAAACGGGTGTCGCTTAAACGACGGGCGTTGGTGTTAATGCCTGTGATTTGCCCATTCTGCTCGGCATGGGCGATCAAGTCAGGAAGATCATCACGCAGGGTAGGTTCTCCGCCCGTGAAAACAATGTGTGGGATACCGATCTCCCACAGCCGATCGATAATCTTAAACCATTGTTGGGTGGAAAGTTCGGGGTAATCGCGCGGTCGGGCATTATAGCAATGAGCACAGTTATCGTTACAACGATAGGTGATGGCCAAGTCCATGCGATATGGTGCAGACGGGCGCGCGCTAAAAGGAGCTGCGATTTCGAGATCTAAATCACAAATCGGACAAGCGCCATCGGGGCGAATCAGCTGCTCTAGATCCCGGGTAAAATTCGCATAGTCATTCCAGATTCGATCTGGTGACGCTTGAAAAGACTGACATAACGACTTGACTACCCAGGATTCAGGTGTTTGTTGCAATGAGAAATACGCCATCTGAGCAGCAGTTGGATTCAAGTGGAGCACTCGGCTGGCATTAACTAACAAAATTCCGCTTCCAGGACTTCCGTCTGGTTGGGGGTCAATGCGCAGATGGATGCGGCTGTGTTCGCGCTCACCTTGCCATTCGAAATGGTAGAGGCCGACGTGGGGGGTGAGATCGCCCTTTGGCGGGGATTGTTTCTCTATTCTGCGTAGGGGGGTCTTAATCCATTGCCCCAGACGATCCATAACCATGACCCTCTATCTGCCTCCACCGGCGCAGGCGCAGGCGCACCCAGCGCAGGCGCACGCACAGGCGCAATGACTGCCACCACTCCCGCTACTGTAGGATCTCCCGCTGCTGGCTGGAGGTTTCGGCGGAGGGTTGGTGATGTTGGTAATCCCGCTGGTAAAATCGCCAATGTTGCCAACAACCTTCGATGAGAAATTCTGCACTCCCAAGGCAATTCCTGCAGCAAAATCAGATCCAGGCAGATGTGGCAAAGATAAACTGCCACCAGACGAGCCTGAGCTTACAGTACCGCCGGATGGTTTGCCGAAGCTGGGGTCATAGCGCGGCCACCAAACCGGGACAAAAACCGGTCCTTGATGAAAGACCTCACGAGTGCGATCATCGTAATCTTTATCCAGCATGGTCCATTCCATGACTTCGTCAAATTTAGCGCTCTTAACTTCCGGGGTGCCAGCAGCCTCCACCTGCGCCCAGGCGCGCTCCATGATGTCTTTGTAATATGCTATCGTCTCCTTGCGGCTGAAACCCTTCATTTTCTCTCCCAAACTCTTCACGAGATCAACCATCATCTTTTGAAGGGCTTTTTTGCGACCTGCACCGGCCGGCTCTCGAAAGGCAATCAGGAAATCCTTCTCATAAGAGTAAAGATCTTCTGGTAATGGATCACTATTCTTTATTTCTAGTGGGTCGCGCTTGATCACCTGAGCTGCCTCTTTCTTTAGCACACCAAACAGGGTCATGGTCATTAGTTTTTCGATCGGTTGCTCCATCAGGATGCCAGCCTCAACTGCAGTAAGGCCGCGCTTGATCCCATGCCCTTCGATGCTGATCTTAGGCGGCAGATATTGTAGTTTCCGGCGGCGGTCGGCAAATATGATCCAATAAAAGAATAAAACGACACCGCCGATGCACAAAAGAGGGAAGACTAATGCCGAGATGATACCGCCAATGACTGCCAGTATACCTGCTCCGCCTCCCCCGCCCTCCTGTACTACCATCGTTTGAGGGACATATTGGCTGGGGAAAGATGCTCCAAACTGGTATGCCGTATATGCATTGGCATTCTGATTGCGCCAGGCATATACGACGCGGTTCTCATCATCAAAGCCTGTGTCCGGTTCAGAAGGAAAACCTGACGGAGCAGTGTGCCAGCGGGGTTCCTCGGGCAGCACACCAGGTGGGAAGTGATAAATCACTGTCAAGTCAGTCGGGCCGTAAACGCTCGATTTGTCGAAATACGAGGTTTTAAATCCCGCGCTGACATAATTGCTATCCTGATCGTCCGGATAAAGGACATCTCGTACTCGTGCGATGAAGACGCGGACTTTTGCTGTATCTCCAGGTTGAATCGAATACGACCCCAGGCCGACTGCAACTCCGGGGCTGACGTAGGGTGAGGCTTCGATGTTGGTTACTTCTTGACCATCAACATCGGCGTAGACACTGTTTAAATCATAGTTATCATTAGGGACACCAACATCCACGAATTCGATCGGCGGGGCAGATGGGTCGTTCACCAGGGTAAAAAGATAATCGATTGAACTGGTGCCATCCTCGTTCCAATAGACGTTAACAATTGTTTCGGGATTTTGGAAGTAATACGACTGGGCAAAGCTACTGCTTGGAATCAGGGCGGCGATGATTAAGAGGAACAATGAAAGGAAAAACGCCTTTCGCTTGTCTTTTAGATTTGGACGCATAGTTGCCTCTTTGGAATGGATCACACCATTCACTACCATTTAGGCTCTTCAGTAAGCTGGTAAGTTGTTCCACAATATGGGCAGGTGACAACTGGTGCACCAGCGACCATACTAATATCCTCCGGTTTCAGCACACCTCCGCAGGATTTGCATTTCAGCGTGTCCATTTCTACATTAGCTGGGAGGTCAATATTTAATGTCACTCCGCCCTGGCTGGCAGCGGCGGGTGCTTTCCGGGCTCCAAACCAGATCAGTCCAAAGCCTATCACTACGCTGATCAGGCCGATCAAGATCCAGCCCACCTGGCCTTGTGGGCTAAATGCACCCCAGATGAAGATAATACCGAAAAAGATCAATATGGCAGCAGCAATAAAGGCGATGATCTTAATCGCACTCATAGATCAACTCCTTTCCAGGATTAGTGTACCTGTGAACCTAATCAGGAACAAGTGACTTTCGGCTAATATTCACTCTAAAAATGTCAGATTAGATGGATTCGATGAACCAACTCCAAAAAAGGATCCTGTTACTGTGCTAGTCCAGATTTACAATCTCTACTGGATCAATTGGATCTGCCAGATCGAAACCAAAAATGCGAGAGTAGAAATACAGCTCGGCATCCAGGGCGCGTTTAATATTTTTCGCCTGGCGAAAACCGTGCTGCTCGCCTTCGAATGGCAGGTATGCAACGGGTATTCCCTTGGCCTTGACTGCGGCAAACATCATCTCGGCCTGATTGGGAGGTACGATCTTGTCATCCAGCCCCTGGAGCAAAATCATCGGCGTGGACAATTGATCGATATACTGGATTGGTGAGCGCGCCTGATAGACGGCCTTGAATTCTGGATATGGACCCACCAACCGATCGAGATAGCGACTTTCGAATTTATGGGTATCTATGACAAAGGTCTCCAGATCGCCAATTCCATAATGGCTGGCGCCTGCCATGAAGGTGTTTCTAAAAGTCAATGCGCATAATGTGGTGTACCCGCCGGCGCTTCCCCCTGTAATTGCCAGGCGCTTCTCGTCTACTGCGCCATGGCTGACAAGATAGATCGCCCCGTTAACACAATCGTCCACATCCACCACGCCCCATTGACCATTGAGACGCTGGCGGTAAGCCCGCCCGTACCCAGTACTGCCTCCGTAGTTGACATCCAGTACAGCGATTCCGCGACTGGTCCAGTACTGAACTTCTAAATTCAAGGAAGTATCAGATGCACTGGTAGGTCCTCCATAACTCATCACCAGGAGAGGCGGCTTTTCACCGACCAGCCCGATGAAATCCCGGTTCTGTGGAGCATAGTAATTGCCAAAAGCCGTCTTACTGTCTTCTGTTGGAAATTCGACTGTTTCTGGCAGTGAAAGATATCCTGGATCGATGGTGAGACTACTGGTTCGCTTCAGGATTTCCAAGCTACCCGTAGAGAGATTCAACTGGATCAGGGCTGCTTCTTGTGTAGGAGAAGCAGCCGCAAAATAAACATTCTCACCGTTCACCCTCAATCCCCATAGACTGGTATAAGGCGTTTCAATCTTTTGCAGTGTTCTTTCAGCCAGGTTGATGCTGGCCAGAAATGAAGTGCAATTTTGCGTATAGATACAAATTAACCGGTCCTTCGACGGGAAACCAAATGCAGACGACCCAAAAACCCACTGAGGGAAGGCAAATTCTGCCTCCATGGGATACACTGCTTCGACTTGACCATCAAGCCATCGATATAGGTTCCACCAACCGGTTCTATCTGATACAAAGTAGAGGATGCCATCTGGCGACCATTCAGGTTGGAAGATAGATTCATCAATGCCGCCAGCAACTTTCTGGCGATTGCTGATCGAGCCGTCTGCATCCAGCTCACCTACCCAGACTTCAGTGCCATCCCAGGGCATGTTTGGATGATTCCAGGTGAGCCAGGAGAGATGGGAGCCATCCGGGCTAATGCGTGGATTCGAGTAAAAATTATTTCCTGAAACCAGGATCGTGCCACCTTCCCCAGGGAGCTCACCATCAAGGAAAACACCAACAATAGTGTTTTCTGCTTCTTGCCCTGTCTGGGTATGATCCTCGCGCACGCAGATCAAGCGATTCAGTCGGGAGTCAAAGGTAAAATCCGCATAACGGTAAGCTTCTTCAGGAGTGATGGCTTGCGGTTCTGATCCTGGATTTTGGCGGTAAAGTCGCTGGTCACTGAAATTCGAAAAATAAACTGTTCCATCCAGGATTGTGAAGGCGCCACCGCCATATTCATGTACCCGGGTGCGTACATTGAAAGGCGGTGAGGTGACATCGGTGACCGTACCATCCTGGGAGCGTTTGACCAGGACATATCGTCCTGCTTCCATCGGTCGGATTTCGAGCCAGTAGACATCCTTGCCGACAGGGGTGATTGCACCTGCCCCGATCGTTTCAGCGGCAATTAAATCAGAGCTGATCGGTGATTTCCAGGATCCGAATGGAGCTGCTTGACGACTTGCCATGATTGCCTCCTGTTCAAGGAACAGTATCCTCATCAATGAACAGGGAAGATTCTAGCATGTTTCTGTTGGAAGTGAACATTTACTGATGGAACGGTGCAAAGCAAGCTGTCGGAAACCGCTAACACCATACTTTATAGAGCAGCCCCGTGATTGTTGAGTAATTGCGGAATTATTTCCGCTATTGAAATCACGAACCTGGCGAAAAGCAGCCAAGATTTCTTCTTCGCTGCCGGTCGATTTCGCCGGATCTGGAAAGCTGGAGTGGACTCGCCGGCCACTTCCTAACCAGAGCGGGCATTCTTCTGCAGCCGAATCGCACACTGTGACGACCAGATCGAAATGAACTGAACGAAATTCAACAACATCTTTTGATCTTCCCAAGTGCTGGATTCCGATCTCTTGCAGGACAAGGATAGCATTTGGGTGGACGTAGCCGGTGGGGAAGGTTCCTGCGCTAACCGCTGCCCACTTATCCCCCATACGGGTGTTGACAATAGCCTCTGCCATTTGAGAGCGGCAAGAATTACCTGTACATAGGAAGAGTACTTTGAGTTTGTTGGCCATCATCCGACTCCCAAATTATTTATTCTCCTATATCGCCCAACTCATCATAAGATTGATCCATCTCTGACATCTCACCGGTCACCATATACAGGGTTCGCTCGCAAATATTGGTTACTCGATCAGCCATGCGCTCGAGGTTATGTGCAGCCCAGAGAAGATAGTTGCCTCTGTCGATCGTAGATGTATCTGCAATCATATACGTGAGTAATTCGCGGTAAACCTGGTTATAGAGTTGATCTACTTTATCGTCTTCCAGGGGGATTGCTCGAGCTGTCTCAATGTCACCTGCTACGAATGCCCCAAGAGCTCTATGTAACATATCAATACTGATTTCTGCCATATGTGGAATATCAATTAAGGGCTTGACCAGCGATTGAGTGCCTAATAAAAGATTGATTTTGCCGATACCCTTGGCATAATCCCCAATCCGCTCCAGTTCAGTGCTAATTTCGAGGATGGCAGCGAGCAGGCGTACATCCCGCGCCATAGGTTGCTGCGTGGCAATGAGCAATAAGCACTGGTTTTCAATCTCGAAGTGTTTCTGATTGATCTTGAGATCAGCTCGGATAATCCGTTTTGAGCCTTCCAGAGTCGCGCTGTTTAAGATAATCAACCGAGGCCTTGATCGAATCTTCAACTATACTGCCCATCACCAGCAGGTTATCCAGCACATCCTTCAATTGTTTATCGAAAGTCTCTCTGGGGCTGACAGTCATTTTATTTTTCCTTCGCAGTCGTATTATAACTATTAGCTTTTAGATTACACCATCGCATTACCCGAAACGACCGGTGATGTAATCTTCTGTAACCTTTTCCCTTGGATTCATGAAAATTTGGTTGGTCTGACCATATTCCATCAAAATGCCAGCTCGATTTTCGTCCAGGGTTAAGAAAGCAGTAAAGTCAGAAACCCGCGCAGCTTGTTGCATGTTATGAGTAACGATGATGATACTGTAGTTTTTGCAAAGATCACGCATGAGTTCTTCAATCTTCAATGTGGATATTGGGTCCAAGGCAGAACAGGGTTCATCCATCAGGATGATGTCTGGCTTCACGGCGATAGCACGGGCAATGCACAGGCGTTGTTGCTGACCACCCGAAAGCGACAGACCACTTTGTTGCAGCTTGTCATGCACTTCATCCCAGAGCGCGGCGTCTTTCAATAACTCGACAACCAGCTCTTCCATCTCAGATTTGTTTCCTTTAAAGCCGTTTATGCGTGCTCCCCAGGCAATATTCTCATAGATCGACTTTGGGAAAGGATTGGGTTTCTGGAAAACCATTCCCACGCGTTTGCGTACTTCAACCGGGTCAATGTCTTCTGCATAGATATTTTGTCCGTGAAACAGCACCTCCCCTTCGGTGCGGGCAATGGGTACCAGGTCGTTCATGCGATTGAAGGCGCGGAGCACGGTGCTCTTCCCACAGCCAGAAGGACCGATTATGGCGGTAATTTTTTGCGTCTCAATCTGTAGACTGATATCGTTCACTGCCAGGAAACTCCCATAATAGACATGCAAATGGCGTGCTTCGACTGCATAGTTTCCATTTGAGTGCTCTGTCACTGAGGAGGAAGATGATTTGTTAAGCGACGTTTGTATATTGATGCTCATGAAAGCCTCCGGCTGTAGCGATTTCGCAGTAGAATCGCAGCCGCATTAAGCGTAATTAGAATTACTAGGAGTACGATGATCGCCGCTGCAGCGATGCTCTTGTACGCATCCTGTGGTCGGGCAGTCCATTGGTAAATTTGAATCGGGATCGTTGTAAATTTCGAAAAAATGCTGTCTGGATTAAAAGTGACGAATGTCGAGGCGCCCACCACGATCAGAGGCGCGGTCTCTCCGAAGGCCCTGGAAACCGAAAGGATCGTCCCCGTCAGGATGCCTGGTAAGGCGTTGGGGATAACGTGGTTCCAAATCGTTTGCCACTTGGTGGCGCCCATACCGTAACTCGCCTCGCGTAAGGAGTTTGGCACCGCTTTGATGGCTTCTTGAGAGTTGATAATAACCACCGGTAGAATAAGTAATGCAAGGGTTAATCCGGCTGAAAGAATAGTGCGTCCATTGGCTGTGGCTTCACTTGAATACCCAAAAACGTAGCCGCTGGTAAGTGGTTCGAGAACTCGAACGAAGAATGCCAATCCGAGCATACCATATATAATCGATGGAACCCCCGCCAGATTATTGATATTGGTTTGAATAATGCGATGAACACGGCTCTGGCTGGCATATTCCTCCAGATAAATGGCTGCGGCGATGCCAATTGGAAAAGCTACTATGATGACAATGGCAATAATGTATAAGGATCCGAGGATGGCAGTGCGAATCCCTGCAATAAGCGGGTCTTTGCTCTGCGGTTGGGTGACGAAATCGATGTTAAGCCATTGTTTAAATATAAGTTCGCCCTCTGGGTATTTTTGTGCAACATATGCTTTGAGCTCATCTGCATAACGGATTGAATAGAACAGCGACCAGGTTTCCTCAGCTTTAGGTTGTCCTACCTCATACACAACAGTTTCGTAACATTCCTGTTGACTCCACTCTTCGAAAGGCTTTTCGCTTTGGATTTGACGAAATCGGTTGGGTGAGACATTTTCTTCGAGGATCGGGATTAATTCTGCACAGGTAAGGCTTTCAAGCGGTACTCCAGCTGGGGCAATCTCCGATAGTGGAATCTTATATGATATGGCGGCGTATCCAAAAGAATCATCGATGATTGTGACCAATAGAACAACCAGGGAAATAATCGCAAGCACAGTAGAAATAATAAAAACAGTGCGCCAGATCTTTCCGCGACGGTGCCTGGTATTGAGATTGGATTGATATAGGGGTTGATTTTCCTGAAGGCTCATTCGTAGACCTCCCGAAAACGCTTGATGATTCGTTGGGAGATCAGGTTGAGGATCAAAGTCATAATAAAGAGCATCAATGCAATCGCAAACAAGCTGTTGTAGTCAATGGTGCCGTAGCTCAAGTCGCCACCACTGATCCGCACAATGTGACCCGTCATAGTCTCCGCAGGCTCGAAAGGATTCCACGTGAGATTCGGCCCGGCTCCAACTGCAATCGCCACGATCATCGCTTCGCCGACCACGCGTGACATTCCCAGGATAATCGCAGCGGAGATACCAGAAATAGCTGCCGGCACAACGATTTGGGTAGCCACTTCAAGTTTGGTGGCACCCAGCGCATATGCGCCTTCTCGCAATGCACGTGGCACCGCGCTCAAGGCGTCTTCGACCATTGAACTAATTAATGGCAGGATTAATATCCCCATTACCAATCCGCCAGCGGCCATATTGTAGATCGACACAACGTTGTTACCAAATACACCACGCAGAAGGGGTGTCATAAAATTTAAGGCGAAGAACCCAAGTACAACCGTTGGAATTCCGGCGATCACCTCAAGGATTGGTTTGATGGTGCCGCGCGTTTTCGGTGAAGCATATTCGCTGAGATAGATCGCAACACACATACCGAGTGGAATAGCCACCAGCATCGCAATAAAGGATGTCACCAGGGTGGCATTCAAGAGAGGGATAACGCCAAATTCGCCTAGATGGGGCTGCCACTTCGTACCAGTAAGAAATTCAAGCAATGTAACATCAGGCGATCGGAAGAATTGAATTGCTTCTTCGCCGAGGAAGAAGACAATACCGACTGTGGTGAAAATGGATAGGGCTCCAGAAAACACCAAAAAACCCTGAATGATTGACTCTTTCAACCTCAGGTGTTTTCGAAGATTGATTGAAGCTTCTCCTTTTTGTGAGCGGAGAGTTGAGTACGGAGGTAAAGCTGGGGTCGTTTGCTCAGCCATAACGTTTCTCCACGTACCCGGGTATTTTACTGCGAAAACCTGGAAATTCTGAAATCATTCGCTTATCCGATCAGTTTCCCTGGAGTTCAGCTGATTGCACCGAACTCCAGGGAAGTAGAAGAGAGGCAGACCTATGCAGATTACCCTCTATTGAGGATAATAATTTATTGTCCCACGGCATCGAGCCAGGCTTGTTTGGCCTGATCGAGGGCCTTGACGCTGGCGGGGAAGTAACCTACATCGAGGATCTCATCGTTGACGTAAGTCAGGTAGTAGTTGATGAAATCCGCCACCTGGGGTTTGGCCTGCATGACTGCAGCATCCGAGTATATGAACAGCGGGCGAGAGAGGGGATATTCGTTGGACTCGGCAGTTTCTGCATTGGGTTCGATGCCGCCCACCGAGATGGGGCGGACGACGTCGGTGTTGGCCTGGGCGTAGGCGAAGCCGAAGTAGCCGATGGCATAGGGGCTGCCAGCGACGCCCTGAACCAGGACATTGTCATCTTCGGAGAACTGGATGCCTTCGGCAGCCAGGATGGCGGCTTCGCCAGCGTCGGCGTCATCGCCGTTGGCGGGGGTCATCACAGCTTCGACGAAGTAATCGAAGGTGCCGGAGTCGGTGCCGGGGCTGAAGCGCTGGATGGGTTCAGCGGGGAAGGACGGGTCGAGGTCAGCCCAGGTGACTGCGGTGGAGAAAGCCAGGGCGATTTGTTCGATGGACAGATCCTGAACGAAGTCGTTCTCGGTGGAGACGACCACCGCCAGGGCGTCGGTGCCGACGCGGAACTCGATGGGAGTGCGGCCGATGGCTGCGCAGTTAGCGATCTCTTCGTCCTTGATCGGGCGACTGGCGTTGGAGATATCGGTCTCGCCAGCTTCGCAGAAGCGCTCGAAGCCCGCCCCGGTGCCAATGCTGTCGATGGTGATCTTTCCGGCATAGCCTTCGCCTTCGAAGCGGTCAGCCATGGCTTCGGTAAGAGGGTACACAGTGGATGAGCCGGCGGAGATGATGTCATCCGTAACTGCGGCCGGATCAACCATCGGTAATTCGACCTGGCTCATTGGTGCTTCGGTCGGCATTGCAACAGCAGCGCTAACGGCATCGAGCCAGGCTTGTTTAGCCTGATCGAGGGCCTTGACGCTGGCGGGGAAGTAACCTACATCGAGGATCTCATCGTTGACGTAAGTCAGGTAGTAGTTGATGAAATCCGCCACCTGGGGTTTGGCCTGCATGACTGCAGCATCCGAGTATATGAACAGCGGGCGAGAGAGGGGATATTCGTTGGACTCGGCAGTTTCTGCATTGGGTTCGATGCCGCCCACCGAGATGGGGCGGACGACGTCGGTGTTGGCCTGGGCGTAGGCGAAGCCGAAGTAGCCGATGGCATAGGGGCTGCCAGCGACGCCCTGAACCAGGACATTGTCATCTTCGGAGAACTGGATGCCTTCGGCAGCCAGGATGGCGGCTTCGCCAGCGTCGGCGTCATCGCCGTTGGCGGGGGTCATCACAGCTTCGACGAAGTAATCGAAGGTGCCGGAGTCGGTGCCGGGGCTGAAGCGCTGGATGGGTTCAGCGGGGAAGGACGGGTCGAGGTCAGCCCAGGTGACTGCGGTGGAGAAAGCCAGGGCGATTTGTTCGATGGACAGATCCTGAACGAAGTCGTTCTCGGTGGAGACGACCACCGCCAGGGCGTCGGTGCCGACGCGGAACTCGATGGGAGTGCGGCCGATGGCTGCGCAGTTAGCGATCTCTTCGTCCTTGATCGGGCGACTGGCGTTGGAGATATCGGTCTCGCCAGCTTCGCAGAAGCGCTCGAAGCCCGCCCCGGTGCCAATGCTGTCGATGGTGATCTTTCCGGCATAGCCTTCGCCTTCGAAGCGGTCAGCCATGGCTTCGGTAAGAGGGTACACAGTGGATGAGCCGGCGGAGATAATGTCATCCGTAACTGCGGCTGGATCGACCATCGGAAGTTCTACCTCGCTCATCTGCGCTTCGGTAGGAACCGCAGTGGGTTCTTCAGTTTCCGCCGGTGGAGCTTCGGTCTCCATCATTTCGGTTTCAATTGGCTCAGGAGCAGCTGTTTCTACCGCAGGTGGCGGAGCGCAAGCTCCTAGTAGGATGGTAAACAATAGAAGTACTGACAACCAATATAACGAAGTGCGTTTCATTCTGTAATTCTCCTTGTTTTGAATTATTTAATTTCGTGCGTAGCATAGCACGGAAGGATTAACACCTTGGCAATGGCTTGTTAATGCTTGGTCAAGAGTCTGTAAACATTTGGTTAATAGAATGGTTCCATAAATTAGGTGAAATCCATGATCAATCTAATAATTACCTGCCTCAAAATATGTGTGACGGTCCATTTACCCGTTGCTCCTTCCTGAGTCATTAATAACCGATTATTAGAAAATTATCCCCAATTTTTCATCCTTTATAAATTGGAGTAAATTTGGATTTTCTTCTACAACTAGCTGGCAGGTGAGGTCTGTAGATGGCAATTGGAGATTAAAAGTAGAAAACCCATTGATAGTTTGGAGGTGTGCCGATCAAAAGGTGAACAGGTTCGCTAATTTCCCATCCACTATCTAATGCGGATAACAACAACATATACGAGGAGGATTGAGAGGCTGGTCTAATCGGTTCTTGAAGACAATTCCAAGCCTCTGGATCGATTTTAGAATTAGATGCGAGCATGTTTCACTCCTTTAAGACCTTTTTCATGAATGCCTTTTTTATAAAAATTTATAGCCACTACAGCTCACCGAATAAGATCACAATATTCCAGCCAAGTAAGCAGAGCATCGGAAGTTCCCGAATCCCAGTTGCTGCCGGCGTTATTTCTAGTTTTCCCCGTACCTTTCCACGGCCGGAAGCGGGTTTGAAACACAGGATTGGCTTGCCAACTGAGTCGATGAACACCCAATCCATCTGCATCTGGTCTTTGTATTCCCATCGATAATTCCGCCCATCCAGGAATCTCAGATTGCCTTTACCAGTTTGGCTGCCTTCAAAAGCTGCCACATAATCATGGATTTGTGTCCAGATGCTGACTCGTGGATTGATGTACCTCGTTCCCCTGAAGAACCATTTCCCGTCAGCGGATTCAGCAATAGTCAGACATTTGTCGTCTTGAGAAAATTTTAAAATCCCAACGAGATCCTTTGATAACCAAAGCTCATATTCCCGGCGAAACGGATGGGGTTTCACCCAGTCTAAAGTTGCGTGACTGTCGATATGAAGAGCATTCATACCTGGCCGTTCGAACGACTTGATATCCCGTATTCTCCTGGGACCGGATTATCCCAGGACCACTTCTTATACGCCTGGATTGCTGGATATGCAGTCAGGTCCAATTGAAGTGGAGTGATTGAAACGTATCCTTCGGCAAGTGCACCGAAATCGGTGCCTTCTTCGGGTAAGCCAGTTGGGGCATCGCCGCCAATCCAGAAATATGGTCTGCCACGTGGATCAATTCGCCGATCGAGACGGTCTCGATATACGCGTAGCCCCTGCCGGGTGATGCGCATACCACGGATTGGGGAACTAGGGATATTGACGTTCAAGAGTATGCCGGCTGGCATCCTGTTTCTGAGGATATTTGCCACGATTTGTCGGGCAATCCTTGCTGCCGGAGAATAATCAATTGCATCCATTGGATTCTGTTCCGCGTCTAGGGAGAAGGCAATTCCAGGAACTCCCCAAATGACAGCCTCCATGGCAGCCGTGACTGTACCGGAATAAGTAACATCATGACCCAGGTTTGCCATTGGATTAATGCCAGAGACGACCAGGTCGATCTTGTCCGGGAAGTAACCCAATAATGCCAGGGCAACACAATCGGAAGGGGCTCCGTCGCTGGCGTAAGCTGTGCTACCGTCTGCAAGGGTTACCTGGCCGACACGCAACGGCCGGTCAATGGTCTTGACGTGACCACCTCCAGACCAATTGTGATCCGGAGCCAGAATAGACACTTGACCAAGGGAGCGCATTTCCTGAGTGATGGACAGGAGTCCGGGAGCTGTGACACCATCGTCGTTAGTAACAAGTATGTGCATGGAATAAAGATACCACGCTGAGTTTATCGGGATGCGAATGGAAGGTTAAATTTGAGTAAAGGTTTTGGGAACAGCTTATTAACAACGCCATGGCTGGCTATTGAGCCAGAGGGAGAGAAAAGTAGAACGTACTGCCAATCCCTTCGGTGCTTTCTGCCCAGATCTTACCGGAATGAGCCTCTACCAAATGACGTGAAATGGCTAGACCCAGCCCGGTGCCTCCCCCTGAACGGGCTCGATCGGCCTTGTAGAAACGCTCGAATATCCGGGGAAGATCTTCTGGCGAGATACCAACCCCGTTATCACTTACTGAAAATACAACCGAATCATCCTCTCGTAGGGCGGATAATCTGATTTCCCCGCCACTAGGCGTGAATTTAATGGCGTTATGGAGCAGGTTCACAATAACCTGTTCCATGCGCGGTGGATCAGCAAGTACTGTTGGTAAATCGGGCGGACAATCGATGATCAGTCTCAAGCCTGAGCGTTCCGCCTGTAAACGAAGCCTTTCTGCAGCCTCGGAGAGTAGCTCCTCGGGCAATACTGATTTCAGTTGTAAAGGGACTTTTCCGGATTCGATGCGTGACAGCTCTACAAGTTCTTGTACCATCAGCGAGAGTGCGTCAACTTCGGTTTCTATATTGGTCAAGAACCGCCGGGCAGCTGGCGGGTCATCCAGAGCACTCTCCTGAAGTGTTTCGGTCAGCGCTTTTAAGGAGGCCAACGGTGTACGCAACTCATGCGAGATATTGCTGATAAAATCCCGCCTTACGGTTTCCAGGCGACGGACATGGCTGATATCCTGAAAAACCATCAATGTGCTGCCAGGCAGCGTCTCTCCCAGAGGGATGGCCTCACCTTGAACAAAAAGCCGCTTGGTGGGAATCTCTACAGGTATTAATTGGCTCTCGCCGGTTTCCCTGGCTTGCTTCCACAACTCGATTAGTTGGTATTGGCGCAGGACTTTGACAATCGACTGCCCCATCGCCTTATCTTCTGTCGTCCCGAATATCCTCTGTGCTGCAGGATTGATTAACTGAACCAGGCCTTGTTCATCGACAATCAGCACTCCATCCGAGAGCTGTTCTAATACAGCCACCAATTTACTCCGCTCTGTTTCAAGGGCGTCATATTGGAACCGCAATTGAGCGACGAGCTCATTAAAAATCCTGGCAAACTGGCCAATCTCGTCCTCACTGGTGGGAAATAGACGATCGCCGGGCTTGGTGAAAGAGAAATTCTTAATTTGATCGGTAAGCTGGTAAATGGGACGGGCGATATAATCTGCAATGAATGTCGCTAGCACGAAAGCAAAGATAGCTGCTATGAAGATACTCAAAATGATGATCCGTACGACCTGAGAAATCTCAGCTTCGATCTGTCTCAGGGATAGTGCTACCCGGGCGATGGCAATCACCTGACCATCTTCTTGTACCGGCACAGCAATATACATCTGGTTTTCACCTTCGGTCTGGCTGAATCGTATACTTCTCCCGAATCCATCGCTAAGCGCTTGTTGAATTTCAGGCCGGTTGAGGTGGTTATCCATTGCTTCGAGGACGGCGTCTGATTCCCCCATGACGGATCCGTCTGGGGCGATAATTGTGACGCGTGCTCCTAACAAGGCCGCCCAGTGCTTTGCCTGGTTATCCAGGTCGATTAAAATCAAGTTCGTTTTCAAGGGAAAGTGATTGGATAAAATCAGCGAGAAGATAACTTTCAGCAGATAGCTGGCTTTCAAATTCCTGGACCTTGGTTTGTCGAATGAAATTGACCAGGTAAATGCCAAGGCCAAGCAGCAGGATACTGAAAAGGGCAACAAAAGGAACTGCGATCCGCCAGCGGATCTGTCTGAACATATCAACCTTCGAAACGGTAGCCAGCCCCACGGACAGTAATGATCCGCACAGGTTGTGCAGGATCAGGTTCGATCTTCTCCCTCAGCCACCTGACATGAACATCAACTGTCCGGCTTCCTCCGCTAAAATCCCACCCCCACACCCTTTCCAGAATCAACTCGCGAGTTAGAACCTGACCGCGATGTTTCGCCAGGAAGAGTAGTAATTCAAATTCCTTTGGTTTGAGAGAAATTGGCGTTTCATCGATTCTGACTTCCCGCCGAGTAAGATCCAGAATCAGATTGTCAAACTGCAGGATTTCCCTGTCCTGAAGGGCCTGTATTCCGATTTCCTCCCGATCCAGCCTGATCCTGCGGAGCTGCGCTTTCACCCGGGCTAAGAACTCACGCATGCTGAAAGGTTTGGTCAAATAATCATCTGCGCCCATCTCAAGTCCGATCACCCGATCGATCTCGTCATCTCGGGCGGTTAACATCAGAATGGATACGTTGGATTCTTGACGTAATATCCGGCACACCTCGAATCCATCCAGAACAGGGAGCATGATATCGAGGACAACCAGATCAGGTATATTCTCGCGGGCTAACTCAATGGCTGTTTGCCCATCACCAGCGGTATCAACCAGATAGCCCTGGCGAGTGAGGTTATATGCAAGCGTCTCTTGCAAAGTTGGATCGTCTTCTACTACGAGAATTCTTTCAGACATAGGCATCTTAGTTCCTCAGACCTAACTTAGCAGCCAGGGTTGAATTGGACGGTTCAACCAAGGTGGAGCCATCTTCAAAGAGAATTGTTGGGATACTTCGAAAACCTTGGTTAACTTCCAGAACGATCTGCTCTGCGTGTTTATCACCGTCAATATCAATCCATTTGTAAGGAATCTCATATTTATCAAGCAACTGTCTTGCCCGGCGGCAATCCCCGCACCAATCAGCTCCGATGATGACAACTGGTTTAACTGACACGATTTCCTCCGGTGTTTGACCGAAGTCAATAAAGGATTCGTTCGAGAGCAATCACTGTGTGCAATTATAATGTGGAAGAAAACAATTTCCCAAAAACGGTTGCTGGGCTGTATATAGCATTTAGAAGTTGTGCTCCTTGTGGTGTCGTGGTACACTGCGCAAATTATCATGTTCAGCATTCGGATCATTGAAGAAGTAATCTAATTCGAGGCAACTAGCACTGATGACAAGGTTTGAAAAATATGCCTGGGGTGTCCTGGCCTATAACTTGGTTGTTATTCTTTGGGGAGCGTTTGTCCGCGCTTCAGGATCTGGTGCAGGCTGCGGTAGTCATTGGCCGCTCTGTAATGGAGAAATGATCCCAAGAATGCCTCAAATTCAAACTCTGATTGAGTTCACGCATCGTTTGATGAGTGGGGCTGCCTTATTGTCCGTGGTCGTTTTGCTGATCTGGGCTATGCGTGAATACCCACCACGTCATTCAGTACGTTGGGGAGCTGGATTTTCAATGTTTTTTATGATCACTGAAGCGCTTGTGGGAGCAGGACTGGTTTTACTCCAACTCGTTGCTGAGAATACTTCAGTAGCTCGAGGTTTCTCTATCTCAATTCATTTAGTAAATACATTTTTATTGTTAGCTTGCCTTTCATTGACAGCCTGGTGGGCTAGTGGGGGACGACCATATAGCAATTCAAAAAGGTGGCGGGGTAGCCTGGGTGCTGGGGATAGGCCTGGCTGGCATGCTTGTACTCGGAATGAGCGGTGCAATTACGGCATTGGGTGATACTCTCTTCCCGGCCAGTTCATTTTTGGAGGGCCTTCGTCAGGAATTGTCTGCGACAACGCATATTTTTTTGCGTTTGCGAATTTTTCATCCAACCATTGCAGTTGTGGTTAGTATTTACCTGATCCTGGCAACCAGTTGGGTCACCGTCGTGCGACCAGATGCACAGGTCACAACTTTCCGGCGAGGTCTATCTATTTTGGTCGCTGTTCAAATCTTGGCTGGGGTGGTGAATGTTTTTCTACTGGCACCAATCTGGTTACAACTTGTTCATTTGTTAATTTCAGATGCCCTCTGGATTTTACTGGTTTTATTTTCAGCTAATGCTCTCGCTGAATATCCTCAAGTCCTTTCTTCCCAGAGGAAATCTGCGATTTCCGTGAAGGATGGCAGCGCAGTATAATCTGATTTATTCACCATGCAGAAAAAAGAGTAATCCACAATAACGTTTGACCACCTGGCCGATGTGAATGTCTGGCCAAGGGATCAGCCAGGGACGTCCACGTTGGCCATTCGGCAGCGGGCTGCGGAACACCAACTGCACCGCCTGGACATAGGCGATGAAGCCATCCACGCAAATCAGCAGCGGGCGAGCCAGGGCACACTGGCGAATGATCTGCATCAGGCCCAGGATCAAGTGCTCATCTCGCTTTCTGGCGATCACTCCGCCCAACCACAAACGGGTGCTCACCATGATCGCCATTGCCAGCCAGATGACCTTGCCCTGAGCTTTGACCCGGATTTCATCCGCCTGCACGTGCTCCAGGTCTCGGGGGTGTAACACTAACTGCTCATGCACCCGCTGACAGTGTCGCCCGGCTCGCTCCTGCCAGTCCATTACTGTACGTTCATCCAGATGGAAGGCGGCAACGATGGCTTGCAGCGGACAGCCGTGCGCAATCAGGGTTACTACGATGACCATCCAATCTGCAGGATGATGCAATCGGTAGAAAGGTGTCCCGCTGGTTGCAGCAAAGGTCTTACCACATATTTTACATTGGTAACGTGCTTCTTTTCGGCTGTGAACAACGATGTTGTTCTCGCCTACTTTACCCCTTGCGGGGCACGCCATATTCGGGCAGAATTGTTCTCGAAGGTCCATGTGGCTTGCTCTTGTAAGGTTGTCGGACCTTTAGAGTGCCACAGGACCTTCATTTTTTCAACCTCCACGCTTTATTGGAGTGCTACCTAAATAAGGGATCCTGATTCTTTTATTCTTAACTATGGATACAGAAATAGCTTTACAAAGACTTACAAATTTACGCAACGACATCCAGTATCATAACTATCGGTATCATGTGCTGGACGATCCTGTGATCAGTGATTTTGAATACGATCAATTGATGACTGAACTGCGTAGGATCGAAGCCAGTCATCCTGAGTGGATCACACCCGATTCTCCCTCCCAACGCACCGGAGCTCCTCCTGCTGAACGGTTCATCAAATCTACGCATCCTGCTCCCGTGCTCAGTCTGGGGAATGCTTTTGACGCAGGAGGTGTACAGGCGTGGTACGAACGTATCCTTCGACTGGACGAGAGGGTATCTCAGGCTCGTTTTGTTGTTGAACCCAAGCTGGATGGTTTGACAGTAGTGCTTCACTATCAGGACGGCCTCTTCGTTCAGGGGGCTACTCGTGGCGATGGTGAAATCGGTGAAGATGTCACAACTAATTTGCGAACCATCCGTGCTTTACCATTACGGATTCCAGTACAGCCATTAGGAATAAAAGCGCCGAGCTCCCTGGTTGTTCGTGGGGAAGTCTTTATTCAGTTAAAGGATTTTGAAGAACTGAATCTGCGTCTTGAAGAAGCGGGGGAAAAAACTTATTTAAATCCGCGCAACACTGCAGCCGGATCGTTACGTCAACTCGATCCGAGCTTAACTGCTACCAGGCCATTGACTCTTTAACCTATGACATCATCAGCTCATCTGACTCGATCCCCGCAACCCATAAGGAGATTATCGAATATCTTAAAAACCTTGGATTTCCAGCAATAGAGGCTGAGAGTTATCCATCCATAGATTCTGCAATCAAGGCGAGCTTAGAATGGACAGATCGCCGGCGATCGTTGCCTTATGAAGCAGATGGCGTGGTGATCAAAGTAGACAGTCTGGCTTTAGCTGCAGACCTGGGTGTGGTGGGCAAGGATCCGCGTGGTGCAATCGCCTTAAAGTTCCCAGCCCAGGAAGTGTCCACGCGCTTATTGGATATTGGTGTCAATGTCGGGCGCACTGGTGTTCTGACGCCATACGCCATCCTGGATCCAGTCGAAATTGGCGGGGTGGTTGTCAAGCAAGCTACCTTGCATAATTTTGATTATATTGCTGAAAAAGACATCCGACCTGGCGATCGGGTCATGGTGAAACGCGCCGGAGATGTGATTCCCTATGTGATCGGGCCGGTGCAAGCTGCCCGCACGGTTGACTTACCATCATTCAAGCCACCTGAGCTCTGCCCGGCTTGTGGTGAGCGGGTTGAGCATTTCTCTGGTGAAGTGGCCTGGTATTGTGTTAACTTAGCCTGTCCTGCGCAATTGATCCGTAATCTGGAACATTTCGTGTCACGGGGAGCCATGGATATCGTAGGCTTGGGGATAAAAATAGTTGAGCAGTTAGTGAATGCTGGCCTGGTCAATGATGTGGCCGATATTTACACATTGAAGAGAGATGATTTGCTTGGTTTAGATGGATTTGCTGAAAAGAAAGCGGACAACCTGCTGGAGTCGATTGAAATATCAAAAGCACGCAGCCTGGCGCGACTGATAACTGCACTCGGGATTCGTGGCGTTGGAGAGGTCGGTGCTGCAGATTTATCTCGCCACTTCCTTGATTTAACTGCTCTTAGCCAGGCTTCTCTGGAAGAATTACAGTCGATCGAGGGAATTGGACCGAACATTGCCCAAGGGATCGTCGATTGGTTTACGAGTCCAACAAACCATAAGGTGTTGGAAAAGCTGCGGGCTTCTGGTGTTTGGCCTCTAGGAGAACAGAAGCAGGAGAGTTCCATTCCGCAAACATTTTCCGGTCTTACCTTTGTTATAACCGGCACCCTTCCCGGGTTGACCCGAGAGGAGGCCAAGTCATTCATCGAATCCCGCGGGGGTAAGGTAACCGATTCGGTAAGTAAGAAAACCAGTTATCTCTTGTTGGGAGCAGATCCAGGATCGAAATTTGCCAAGGCCGGGGAGCTTGGAGTCCCAATTATAGATGAAGCTAAACTAATCAGGATGGCTGGAGAATAAAATTCAGCCAATCTTACACTCCGAGGAGCGATTATTATGGATGTCATGACAGTTGATGATGGTGTCACTCGCCGAATTCGCGCGATGGTCGAGCGAATCGAAGGACTTATGGAACAAGATCTTTATTTTTACAATCAACCGATCACTGAGCTACATGGCGGCGCCAAAGTCCTGGTTAAAGATCGGGAAATGAGCATGTTTGCTTCCTATAGCTATCTGGGTCTGGTTGGACATCCGCGGATCAATAAAGCAGCCAAAGATGCCATCGATCGATATGGCACCGGAACACATGGTGTGCGTACGCTCGCTGGAAGCCTGGATATCCACACGGAACTTGAAGAGACTATCGCCAATTTTAAAAATGCTGAGGCAGCGATAACCTATACTTCGGGTTACGCTACAAACCTGACTGTCGTTTCGACATTACTTGGACGCGGTGATTATGTGATCTCGGATAAATTGAACCACGCCAGTATCGTTGATGGCTGCTTGATGTCCGGAGCTAAGTTCGTCAGATTTCGCCACAATGATATGGAAGACCTGGAAGACCGATTAAGAAGTATCCCATCTGGATCCGCCAAGCTGGTCATCGCTGACTCCGTCTTCTCGATGGATGGGGATGTAATCGATTTTCCAAATGTGGTGGCATTATGTCAAAAATACAATGCCTGGTTAATGATTGACGAAGCCCATTCGGTTGGAGTATTGGGAAAGACCGGGCGTGGTATAGAAGAACATTTCGGGATGCATAATGTCATTGATATCAAAATGGGTACGCTGAGCAAAACAATCCCCTCAGTGGGTGGGTACGTAGCAGGGAAAAAAGAGTTGATCCAGTATCTTCGTCATGCCAGCCGGGCATATATCTTCTCTGCTGCTTTACCGCCTGCACAAGCCGCAGCTGCCAATGAGGCCTTCAAGGTTATACTGGATGAACCCTGGCGAGTTGAAAAGCTGAGCAACAACGCAGAGCAGTTTATTACTGGATTAAAGAAACGCGGCTTCGATACTTTATACACCCGCACCGCAATCGTACCAGTTCTATGTGGTGACGACGAGAGTGCATTCAAAATGACAGCCTACTCACAGCACAAGGATATTTTTGTCCTGCCCGTCGTTTCTCCGGCAGTACCGCCTGGTCTGGCGCGATTACGGGCGACTGTTACCGCTGCGCATGAGCCGCGTGAAATAGAGCAGGCAATGAATGTGATAGAAGAGGCTGGGCGGAGTGTGGGTTTGTTGACATCCTGAGGGTGAAATTAACCTGATGGCGATCCTGAAGCTCAAACCAGGCAGAGAGAAATCGCTTGACCGTATGCATCCATGGGTTTTTTCTGGTGCGGTTTTCCGGTTGATCGTTGACGGAACCGCATTAGTGCCGGGAGTGACGGTGAAAATTGTAGATTCAAAAGACGAATTCCTGGCGTGGGGTGCGTATAGTCCTGATTCTCAGATACGAGCCAGGGTGTGGTCATGGGACATCAACCAAGATATCAATAAAAGCTTCTTCCTGGCACGATTGGAAGAAGCTTTTTCCTTACGAAAAACTTTCATCTCGACTGATACGACAAATGCCTTCCGTTTGGTGCATGGCGAATCAGATGGATTGCCGGGCTTGATCGTCGACAGGTATGGGGATGTAATCGTTGTACAATTCCTCAGTAGTGGGGCGGAATATTGGCGGCAAACGCTTACTGGTCTGCTTGCAGAATTCGGAGGATGCGAATCAATTTACGAACGCTCAGACGCAGATTCACGTTTATTAGAGGGTCTCCCTGCCCGATCTGGATTGCTTTGGGGAAGAAGTTTGGAAGGACTGGTTAAAGTTTACGAAAATGATGTTGATTATTGGGTTGATGTTGTTAGAGGCCACAAAACGGGTTTTTATCTCGATCAACGCGATAATCGTGCGGTAGTGCGTGACCTGGCATCGGGGCGGTCAGTTCTGGATTGCTTCACATATACAGGCGGCTTTACTCTGTCAGCGATTAAAGGAGGGGCTGCCAGTATCACATCCATGGATACTTCGGAAGGGGCGCTCGATTTAGCTCGAGAAAACCTGCTTCTAAATAGTATGGATCCTAACTTCGTCGAATGGGTAGCTGAGGACGTTTTCCAGACATTACGAAAATATCGTGACAGAAATCGGAAATTTGATTTAATCATTCTGGATCCACCCAAGTTTGCACCCACAACCGCACAAGTCCAAAAGGCGGCGCGCGGGTACAAAGATATTAATCTATTGGCTCTTAAATTGCTTAGTCCAGTTGGGATTCTGATAACTTTCTCATGCTCAGGGGGCGTAGGGGAGGAACTTTTCCAGAGGATTGTCGCTGGCGCTGCATTGGATGCAGGTAAACAGGCGCGCATAGTAAAGCGGCTATCCCAAGCAGCTGATCATCCAGTTGCCCTGAATTTTCCGGAAGGGGCTTATCTAAAAGGTCTTGTAATCCAAATTTCAGAAAACAAATAACCTCTCACTTCTGCTATTGGTAGCACGAAGTCAGAGGTTATCTGAAAGGTGGAGATGGCGGGACTCGAACCCGCGTCCGAAAGGATCGACCCTCGAATATCTACGAGCGTAGTCGCTTGTTTGGTTTCACCGGACACCCCTCAAGCGGCAAAGATGGTGACCTGGCTATCCACTAGGACCCGAAAGTCCCTCTTTCATCCGGTTAGCGGCATTCCGGACGGCACTCCGACTTTGTGACGTCCGCTCTACCACCGGTCGGAGGGCGGGGTAGGAGGACGTGACCCACTAATGGGTCAGCTGATGCTCACTCACCGTTTAGGCGGCGAGGGGCAGAGCAGCGAGGTTAGTGCGGTTGGCACTTGTGTTTTGCGCTGAGTTATCGAGGTCGGCGCCTCTCGGCTCGCAATCCGGGACCAGCCTCTTCCGTCGAAGCCTGTCATCCCCGTTGCGCTGTTATTATACTCGAAATTTTGTCGTTGATTGTAATGTCGGCGCCTACATCAATTGAATATTTACAAACTTCTTGCATTCTGTACAATGGCAAACCGCCGAAAGTATTTGAATTGAACAGAGAGCCATAGTAGCGGTTTGCTCAAGTGCTTGGCCGCTTTTGCCTTGTGAGTTTGTAAAATAGCTTTCGGCCAACCACCAATGTAAAAACTTGCGCCAAGGCAGCATGATATACTTGGAGAAACTTTTCTGATGCGAAGGTGTTATCAGATAAAACTGGTGCACCTTCCTTTATTGGGTGAGGTCTGTGCCAGAACTAAAAGATGAAAAAGCCTTGTTGCTTGCAGCACAAGGGGAACAAGAGGCCTTCGGCGCATTGTATGAGCGCTATGTAGGTCGAATCTATAACTATATTTATTATCGGACAGGAAACCAACACGACGCTGAAGATTTGACGGCGCGCGTATTCTTTCGTGCGCTCCGGAATATTGAGAATTATACAGACCGCGGTTTGCCATTTTCTGCCTGGCTTTATCGGATAGCCCATAATCTGGTTGCAAACTGGCATCGAGATAACAGCCGCCGCAAGGAAGTACCTTTAGAGGAGATCATCCTGGTCCGCCAGGGGAGCGAACACCCTGAAGCTCTTTTGGTTCAATCCGAGGAACAAGAAAGTCTGTTAGAAATCATCCGTGGATTGCCGCCTGAGCGACAACAACTCTTGATCCTTAAATTTGTTGAGCATCTATCGAATGCTGAGATCGGACAAATCATGGGACGCTCAGAAGGTGCCGTAAAAAGCCTGTATCATCGAACCTTGCTCTCACTCCGCGACGAGTTTGGGCAGGTTAAATATTTGGATTTTGACGAACTTGATGAATTGTCTTAGGTGGTAAGGGAAATTGTGATGAAGAATACTGCTAAACCCTCCTCCACAGGTGAGTTCGAGAATCTGGAGCAGTTTATGAAGACCTCGCTAACTCCAGTTTCACCCCGACCAGAATTTGTTCAGCAACTCCATCGCCGTTTGACGGATCCCATGTTGCCTACCATACGTCTATCTCAACCGCCGGGACTCCAATATGGATTGCTAATTATTGCCAGCCTTCTCAGCGGGATGATTTTCTTCATTACCGCCAGTCAAGTAATTAGAGCGCTCTCGAAGAGAAACTTGGGTATTTGAAGGGGAGTTCTACCCAAGGGACCACAGCAGGCTTTTGATTTTTCTTTATAAACTCGAGTTTAGACAAATAATAGGGCGGCTCAGCCCTTGAGCAAAACCGCCCCTTGGTAGAAACTTGGAGGTGTGCACAACCAAGCGACTACCAAGAAGGACATTAACAAACTAATCGAGTTTCGTCAAGCCATTTATGTCAACGCTCTACTAGCCCGGCGGGATGCGCTGTTCGATCTACTGGATGCGCTTCTCTCGGCAGGTCCAGTCTCATCCTTTGCGATGTTGAGCCAGACCGACCAGTTCCGGCGAAAGTGGTCCAGCCTGTACGCTGCGGTTGAAGATGGCGTGCTCGACAGCAACTGGCTGCGGTGCTTTCTGGGGCAACAGATACCTCAACAGGGCATCTGTGTCTTTCCAATTGACGGCTCACCCTGGCCCCGGCCAAGATCACGAGTACTAGACGACCGACAGTATGTGTACCAGGCGACAAGCGATGTGAACGGGGGTACGGTGACCATCGGCTACCCCTATTCGCTGCTGGAATGGTGTGCTGAACCTCACTCCAGTTGGTCGTTGCCCGTCGATGTGCGCCGGGTGCCGAGCACACAAACCGCTCAGGAAGTTGGTGCGGAGCAAATCAAAGCCCTGGCAAACGCCCGAATGGCCTATACTGAAGCGCTGGACATCATTGCGGCGGATGGCAAGTACGGGAATGCCGGGTTTCTGGGTTCGGTGAAAGGGTTGCGCTGTGGGATCCTGGCTCGTTTACGTTGTGATCGGGTGCTGTGCGGCCCACCCCCACCTCCGGTGGGCAAAAAGGGTCGTCCCAGAGTACATGGAGCACGCTTTGCCTTCAAAGAGCCAGAGACCTGGAGCACACCCGATGAAGTGATCGAGCTGGAAGATCCCTGCTGGGGGCAGGTACGCCTGGAACGCTGGAATAGGCTGCACGAGAAGAAAGGTGCTGACGTGCCTTACGATGTGATCCGGGCCAGTGTTCATCTGGAACGCAGCCAACCGCCAGCAGCTCTGTGGCTCGCCTGGTTATCTCCAGACCCACTGCCTGGCAGCATTACGGTTACGGTGGAGACGATCTGGCGAGCGTATACCTCTCGTTGGCCAGTTGAAGCGGGTATCCATTTTCGTAAAGAAACCCTGGGCTGGACGATGCCACGCTTCCAAACCAAAGAAGCAGGAGACCGTTGGACAGAGCTAACCGCTATCGCCTGTTGGCTGCTTTACTTGGCTCGCCCAATTGTTGCCGATACACCGCTTCCCTGGCAGAAACCGCAGCAGTGTTTGACGCCCCAGCGGGTTCAGCAGAGCATCTACCCGATTTTTGCGCTGCTTGGCACTCCGGCTCGCCCACCGAAAAGGCGAGGAAAAGCGCCAGGATGGCCGCCAGGCAGGCAAAGAACGCCGAAACAACGCTTTGCTGTGGTCAAAAAGACATCCGCAGCGGCTAGAACGGCTTGAATCTCGATTGGTAAGGTGCTGATTTTCAACCCGACCAAAAGTCGGGAGTGTTACTTTTGTCTAAAGACGAGTATAAAAGTACGCATTCCAAATTAAAGTTCTTCGCTAATTAATTCTTTCGCCAACATACGTACATCGGAGATGAGATCTGCCTCAACCGGCAGCCTATGTTCGGGTGTTACCCGCAGCATCAAGTGCTCGAGTATCTCCTGGATGCGATCCGAGAGGCCGGGTTGGGTGGCAAGGTGCTGGATTTGGGAATATGCGCTTTCGCCAGGGGATTCAAATCCTTTTCGACGGTGGTACTCTTCTATGATATGTCCGGCTGCCCGGCGAGCGCAAACTCTGGCACGTCCTTCATTACCGGACTGTCGGGCAAGCTCTGCTTGTTTTAACTCAGCGTTGGTATAATCTTTCCAGTCTATGGTGTTCATTTTTTTCCTGTTTTTAGCGGAATGAGTATATCAAAAAATAAGTCGGGATTTACGAAAATATGCCGGACAGACAAACGTGCGTTTTGTTTTAGGTGGTCTGCTTTTGATTCTTATTGTTGGAATCGGTTTAATCTATGTCTTTTTTGATGTACGAGCAGCCCTGATGGGATTGATGTGTATGGTATTGGGGATATCGATACTTATCATCATCTGGTTAAGTTTATGGTTGATGGAGAAGATTGTCCGTGGAGCAGACAGGTGATGAATACGATTATAGAATCGCGAAATATCGGAGATTGGTTAATTAAAGAACAGAATCCGCTGGAGGGTGACTCTTGTCCGGTCTTGCTTCTTCTGCATGGGTGGACAGGCGATGAAAATGTGATGTGGATATTTACCCGACGGTTATCGCAACGGTATTTAATTATCTCTCCGCGTGGGAAATACCCAATACCTTCAGGTGGTTTTGGATGGCAACCAAAAATTCACCGAAATTGGCCAGAGGTTAATGATTTTGTCCCGTCGATAGAGGGGTTAATTGAGCTGTTAAATAAAGATAATTTCCCTAAGGGTGATTTTTCTAATATGTCTGCAATCGGTTTTAGCCAGGGAGCAGCAGTTATGTTCACCCTGGCTTTGCTTAATCCCCAGCGGATCAAGGTAATGGCTGGTCTGGCTGGCTTTCTCCCGGAAGGTGCCAATGAATTGATAAACGGTAAACCATTAGCAAATCGACGTATCTTCATGGCACATGGAAGGTTAGATGACAGGGTCCCTGTTGAAAAAGCCAGGGAGGCTGTAGATATCTTATCAAGAGCTGGCGCTCAAGTCAGTTACTGTGAAGAGGAAGTAGGTCACAAGTTGAGCGCCAGCTGTTTTCGCAGCATGGAATTATTTTTTGACCTGGTCGAAGAAACGAGAGGAATGTAAAAAGACCTACATCACAAATGCAGGTCTTTTTGCTCGGATGCTAAATCTTCCTATCCTGAATTTAAATAACTCGGTAAATCTAAGAGAAATGAGTTGAAAGCCGGGTCTAATTGGCGGTTGACCGTACCAGGAAGGGGATGCAGGATAATCTCCCCGGTGACGCTGATCACGCCTGACTTCAGATGGCCAGCGGTAACATGAAAATTCTCATCTGAGAGCGTGGCGTGCAGGTGCAGCCAGATTTCGCCTTCCTTGAGCGAGATATTTCCCATCAGGCTGGTTAGTTCCTGGTCGGTAGTGATTTGGCGCCAGGAGTATTCTTTGCGATCACGGTGGAAGTAACCTAATTCGGCTTGCATAACTGCACCGATGCCGTTAATCCAGCCAGCGGTGATCCCTTGCTGCTGGCAAAACGCTCTCAGTGAGGTGTGGATCTCCTCACCGCGCTCCAGGCGGACAATGTAAGTATCATCGATCTGCGTGAATTGCATGTTTTTCTCCGTTGGGCTTATCTTCATTAAAATAACTGATATAAACTACTCAATCAATTGCTTCGCAGTGTTGACGATAGTTTCCACGTCCGGCAGGTATACTTGTTCGAGGGAGGCAGCGCAGGGTACCGGTGTATCCGGAGCAGCGATGCGGGTGACTGGCGCGTCCAGATAATAGAATGCCTCCTGAGCCAACCTGGCAGCGACTTCTGCGCCCCAACCAGCAGTCAGGTTATCCTCTTCGACAATCAACACTCGGCTGGTCTTTCTTGCAAATTCAACCATTGTGCCTATATCGAGAGGTGCCAAGCAGCGCACATCGATCACCTCTGCTGAAATGCCTTCTTCCGCCAGCCGGTCAGCTGCTTGGAGAGAGCGGTAAACCATCAGCATATTGGCCAAGATACTGATATCTGTTCCTTCTCGCCGGATTGCTACGCTGCCCAGAGGAATGGTAAAAGCCTCCTCAGGTACTTCCATGATGGGATCGAGCGAAGTCTTCTCCTTGCGCCCACCTTTACCCCCGTAGAGCAACTTGTGCTCCAGGAATACTACCGGATTATTGTCCCAGATCGAAGCCAATAATAGACCTTTGGCATCGTAAGGATTGGAGGGGCAGACTACCTTCAAGCCGGGGGTATGCATGAAGTAGGTCTCGGTGGATTGAGCATGTTGTGCACCGCGGGATGTGGCTCCGACCGGCAGGCGCAGTACGAGGGGCACCTGGTATGTGCCATTGCTCATATAATGCAGCTTGGCGGCCTGGTTGATCACCGGGTCCATAGCGCAAAAGACGAAGTCACCGTATTGCATCTCAGCAATCGGCCTCATTCCGGTTAGGGCTGCACCCACCGCAGCCCCAATAATTGCGATCTCTGAAATAGGCGTGTCCATCACGCGTTCATGTCCGAAGGTTTCCGAAAGCCCCAGGGTGACTGTGAAACCGCCGCCAAATCCGCCCTGGATTCCGACATCCTCGCCTAAGATGAATACGGATGGATCCTGGTGCATGGCGAGGCGCATCGCATCTCGCAGGGCTTCTGCCATGGTCATCGTTTGGTTACTCACAGGGGTTCAATCCTTCCCAAATAGGTTTCAGTCATCAGCAAAAACATTCTGGTAAGTCGTTGCAGGGTCTGGATCTGGGGAATCCTGGGCAAACTGGATGGCAGCTTCGACTTCGACCTGGATCTCCCGATTGATTGATTCAAGCGCTTCAGTAGTTTGGTTATAGATTTCAATCAGGGTATTGTGTAAGCGGATGATCGGGTCTCGTTTGCGCCATTCCTCGACCTCCTGTTTGCTGCGATATCCGCCCGGATCGCCACGGGAGTGGCCCATAAATCGAAAGGTCTTATACTCGAGCAGGGTTGGACCTGCGCCAGAGCGGGCGTGGGCGATAGCTTGAGAGGCAGAGTTGTAGACAGCGATGGCATCCATGCCATCCACAACCAGTCCCGGAAAACCATAGGCTTGAGCGCGTAGGGCGATATCCGAAATGCGCATAGCCAGTGATGTATGAGTAGAGGCAGCGTACTGATTGTTCTCACAGACGAATATTACTGGTGCATCCTTGACCGCCGCCAGATTAAGGCCCTCGTGGAACGCGCCGGTATTGCTGGCACCGTCCCCGAAGAAGCTCACCGCTACGCAGTCCAAACCGCGTAGTTTGAATCCCAGCGCTGCACCAACCGCCATCGGAATATTAGAGCCGACCACGGCGCTGGATGGGGGAAAGCCAACGGTCGAGTCCACCAGGTGCATCTGCCCGCCTTTGCCGCCGGCACACCCTGTGGCTTTGCCCCACAGTTCGGCGGCAATGCCTTCTAAAGGAACGCCCTTAGCGATGGCATGACCAACCGGACGATGGGTGCTGAAGACCACATCCTCCAGGCGCAGAGCCATACAGACGCTTGCGGCAATGGCCTCTTGACCCTGGTATTGATGTAAGGTGCCGGGTACCAACCCCTGCAAAAACATCTGGTACAGGCGATCTTCAAACCGTCGAATACGCACCATTCGGCGATAGATCTCCAGTACAACCTCGATTGGAACAGCCGGTTCTAGGTTCAATCAACCTCCTCTTTAGGCGCTTCAAACACCAGGGTGAACGGATTTTCGAGCAGGTTTCGAAGCTCTTGCATGAATGCTGCGGCATGCACACCATCCACAGCACGATGATCGACTGACAGGTTAACGGTCAACGTCCATCGTGGCACGACCTGATCTTCCCGAACAACAGCTTTCTGGAGGACGGCACCGAGCGTCAAGAGCGCTGCCTGAGGCGGGTTGATCACTCCCAGAAAGCTGTCCAGCCCGTACATCCCCAGATTGGACACAGTGAAAGTGCCTCCGTCCAGGTCTTTTGCGGTCAGAGTCCCCATCTGGGCTTTTTCTTTGAGTTTTTTCGTTTGGGCAGCGATAGTGAATAAATTTTTTTGATCTACATTATGTAGCACTGGTACGATCATACCGTCTGCTAAACCGATGACTAGACCGAGGTTGATCTGCCCATAGACCAGGATTTCTTCACCCGAATAGCTGGTGTTCAGGCGGGGAACTTTTTGTAATGCCTTGGCGGTTGCTCGTAAAACCAGGTCATTGATGGTGGGAGCGTTCCATCCGTGCTTTGCAGCCAATGTGGCTGCTTGTGATAGCATCTCACGCGCTGCACCCATATCTATGTCTATGGATGCGTAGAAATGGGGCGTGTGCGATTTGCTCCACTGCGTACGATGTGCAATGGCTTTACGTGCGTTGGATACTGGTATGCGCTGAACTTCTATGCCCGGAATGGATGTACTGATCTCACTGAGCTGTCGAAGATCCAAAACTCTCTGCACATCGCGCTTCAAGATAGCTCCCTGCCGACCAGTCCCAGACAATGTAGCCAGGTCGAGATCGGCTTGGCGCGCCATACGCCTGGCCAATGGTGAGGCTAAAATTCTACTGGCTGGCTGATCCTCTTCAACCTGCTTCTGGTTCCAATCGATAGGTCGCCTTTCAAGCGCGGGAGAATTGGCGGGCAGGACCAAAGCAGGAGGCGGCGCATTCAATTCTTGCTGAGTGTCTGCCAGCAGGGCGACCGGTGAGCCAGGAGGCAGGCTTGTTCCTATTTCGATCAGTATACTGTGGAGATAACCGCTACGGAAGGCTTCGACTTCAACGGTAGCCTTATCGGTCGTGACAACAAAAAGCGGTGCACCAGCTTGCACGAATTGACCGGGTTTTACCAGCCATTCCTCGACAACCACATCGCCGCCAGTCGCACCCAGATTGGGGATAACGACATCAAAGATCAAATATTACCTCCTCGTGATTTACCTGCACTGCCGAACAAACGCATCCATTTTTCTACTTCTTGTTGTAAGGCCAGGCGGGCAGTGGCCTGCACATCCTCTGATAAGCCGGAGCCAATCACCAGATAGGGATTGAAATCTGCCAGTTGATCCTGCGCATGGATATTATGCTGAGCCTTGTTTACGGAAACCCCCCGTGGTGATTCATAATTTTCAGAAAATGGTACTGCCTGCAAGCAAGCCCTGCGTAATGCTTCGAAGTAAATCCGTTTCAAACGGCTGCCCAGATTAATCTTGCAAATACCCAGTTGAATAGCCGCTGCCAGGTCATCGGGATGGATCGAGCTGGCGCCGTGAAGCACTAGAGGGACAGGGATTTCCTGTTGGAGGATTGCCAGGTGATCGAGATCAAGGCGCAACTTGCGTCGTCCGTGAAGATGCGCTTGACCGGTGTTGACCGCGAAGGCATCCACACCAGTCCGCTCAACAAACTGGCGACCTGTCGCCGGATCGGTCAGTCGCAAGTCTTTTGGCAGAGTCGCCAGCTCACCTGCAACTCCAGCCAGGGGGGCAGCCTCGCCTTCAACAGCCACTCCTAATGAGTGCGCAGCGATGACGATTTGATAGACTTTCTCTGCCTGTACTTCTGTATCCAGTTGCTCGTCGCTGAACATAACCAAACCAAAGCCTCTGTTCAACGCTTCCAGGACGCGTTCAAAATGGGGGATCATTGAATATCAGGTTTACTGGCACCGACATGCGCTGACAAACTGCCAGGCCCATAGCAGCGTAAGCTTCAAGAGGAGCAGGCACTACCCGCTCTGGATGGTGCAGGTAAATCCCACTGAAGCCCAGCAATACCGGTGATTGGCAGGCTTCAGCGGCATCGGCGACGGCCAATAAGGAATCCAGATCCCAGCTTTCGAAATATCCGATGGCATAACCACTGCGCCTGGCTTTCGCCAGCAGGTCTTGCACGGGGGTGAGTGGCATAGTTTATTCCAATAAATCTCCAGATGCCAGCCCAACTTGCCGACAGAATGCAGCCAAACTCATTTGGTGTCCATCCGACAACCTGAGCTGGTTCAGGTGCAATAGTCCATCGCCTGTGGCAACCTCCACGGTGTGCGGGTTGATCCGGATGATCTCGCCAGATACGGAAAGTGGTTTTTGAAGTGTCGCCCGGGCGTGTAAGAAGAAAAGTCGCTCTCCACGGATGAGTGCGAAGCACTGCCCGGGTGTGATGATGATCCATCGGCGCAAGGTCTCCGCAGGGAGAGACCAATCCAGGTGGAAATCTTGTTCAGTTGTGGATGAATAATACGAGGCGCCTGTCTGCGGCTGAGGCGTGCGGGTAAGCGTGCCATTTTCGATATCGGACAGCAGCCGGCTGACAAGGTTCAGGCTGCGTTCCATGATGCGATCATAAAGGGATGATACGCTATCACTTCGGCGCGTCTGGCAGCGCACCTGGTAGAGCAGGTCACCAGTATCAATTCCAGGGTCCATGACGTGGACAGTGACGCCCGACCAGCGCTCGCCTTTTCGCAGGCACCAGAATACTGGGTGTTTGCCACGGTAGGCGGGTAGTAACGAAGCATGGAAATTAACTGACAACCGTCTTGGTACTCTTAATAGCTCTGAGTGAAAGATTTTTGGATAACCGATCGATAAGAACAAATCAGGTTCGAGCGCCCGCATTTGGGCAATAAATCCCGGCTGATTAGGATTGGCCGGCTCAAAAGAGGGGACGCCGTAAAAGGCAACAGCCTGTGGAAAACCGGGTAGTCCCTCCGGCACCGGATTGGTCGAGTTTCGTATGATAGATGGGACATCGACCAACCCAGCCAGATTGCAAGATGCATCCAACAATGCCTGGAAGTGGCAGTTGCTGAATTGGCTATTAGAATTACCGAAGAATACGACGCGGGGCCATTTTAACGATTATAAATCCAGGCTATCGGTGGACACCAGTTGGGAAATTGATTTTGAAGGAAGCCGCGCTCTTCCAAGGGGATTTCGACAGCCATGCGTTCAAAACTGCAACCAAACTGAACCCCGTGACAGCCAGTGTGATCGAGCATGTACTTACCGTCTTCCGGGTTGACCAGAGCCGCGCCGTGGGCAAGCAGGATTACATCAGGCTTGATGCGAGTGGCGATGTCGTAGTGGATCTGGGTGCGCTTTGCCATTTCATCAATCGTACTGCCTTCGAAGTAGCCGTGGTGCCGCCGCGGGTGATACCGGCATGGAAGATGAATATGTCAGGACCCGCTCCTTCCATCATACGGACTGTGTCTTCCTCATTGAATGCATAGCCGATTGTCAACAAGTCCAGCTCTCGGGCGATATTCAACATGTTGATCTCGTGCTCATAGCCGAGCCCTGTTTTCTCAAGTGTTTTGCGGAATTCACCATCGAACCAGGCTACTGTGGGAAAATTATGCACCCCCGAAAAACCGATGTGCCGGACATCTTCCAGGAACAAGCGCATATCGCGCAGCACATCCACCCCGTTCAAGCCTGCAATGACCGGGACTTGCTTCACCTGCGGCAATACTTCACGCTTGCCGACTTGAAAGACCATCTCGTTTGCATCCGCCATTGGCAGCATACCAGCCAACGACCCATAACCCTGCATGCGAAAATAGCCAGTGTTGTAAACACCAAGGATATCCACGCCGCCGCGCTCAATGAACTTGGCGGCAATACCGTTGCCAGCACCGGTCATAACCAGCGGTCGGCCACGCCTGATTCGGTCTAGGCGCTCAAGGAATTGAGCGCGTGTATAGCGAATTGCCATAGGATTTACCTCCTTGAATGAATAGAACTAAGCTTGCACGTTGATTTCCACAAACTCATTCTGTGAATAATCGCGTCTTTATTGGGTTTCACCCTTTAGATTAGTT
>CAVPNY010000023.1:0-333554 GCA_963706905.1 uncultured Chloroflexia bacterium
ACAAGAATTTTTTATGGGAGACTGGGGAGGCGGCAGCTGCCGCCTCCCCATTGAAACAAATTCCCAGCGGATCGGGTTTACTTGATGTATCCTGCATCGCGCAAGATCTGATCCTGTTCTTCAGCGAGGGCATTCAATGCCTCTTCAGACGTTCCAGTACCTTCAATGATGAACGTACTGAGATGTACGTTGGCAGACCTCAGCAGCGGATCATAAACCGTGTTGTTCCAAAAATCCTTGACAAAGGTCATCGTCTCAGCAGAAGGCCGGGTTATAAGGCGTCGCATTCAGGAATTCATCGGTTTGGAGCACATTCGCATTGCAGGTGTATCCACCCAAGCGAGCCCACTCAGCCTGTATCTCTTCCTGGCCAAACCACTCGATGAAAGCCTTGGCAGCTTCCTGGCGCTCGGGGCTGATGTAAGCCACGATGCTCGTGCCCTGTCCGCCCAAAGCGGCCCCCTGATCGCCTCCCGGTCCTTTCGGGTTAGAGAAGAAAGCGATCTTGTCAAAGTATTCGGGGTTGGTGGCTTCGTTGACCAGCGCCGGTAAGAAGGCGAAGTAGTTCATCCCCATGACTGCCTGGCCACTGATCATGGCATCGTTGACTTCGTTAAAGAAGGCGCTGGCCATGCCAGGTGTCTCGCAGCACACCCACAGATCGCGATACATCTGCACAGCGGCGATGTTCTCGGGGGAATTTACGACACCCTTCACTTCGTTGGTCGCCGGATTCATCCAGTTACCGCCATAGGTGAACATCAGGTTCTCTACACCCATGGTGAGAGAGTCGTAGCCGTTCTGGCCGTAGATAGCCACACCGTACAGACCATCATCGGGGCGGGTGAAGAAGTTGGCAATGTCATTAAACTGGTCATAGTTTTCAGGCACAGCCAGCGGGTAGCCATACTCCGCTTCAAAGGCGGCCATCTCGTCGGGGTTCTCAAAGAGATCCTTGCGGTAGGCCCAGCCATTGGCGTCGCCCTCGGTGGGGAAGGCCCAGTAGGTGCCAGAGGCGCCCGGGTACTCGCCGTAGTAGGTCAGGGTGGCAGGGGTGACGGAATCCTTCAGGCCGGTGCTGGTCAGGAAGTCGGTCAGGTCTACATACCAGCCGCTGGTGGCGCCTTGACCCACCCACTGGCTGTCGCCAACCACCATGTCCCAAGTGTCGCCCTTAGCAGCCATCTCGGTCGAGAAGCGGTCATAGAAGGATGCCCAGGGTTCCTGGATCACGTTGACCTTGATGCCGGTCTCCTCTTCGTACATGTTGCCGATCTGCTGCAGGTAGTCGGCCGGGTCCCATTGCGCCCACAAAATGTTCAGTTCAGTGACACCTCCAGCCGCCGGGGGCGCTTCGGTCTCAGCTGCAGGCGCTTCGGTCACAGCCGCAGGCGCTTCGGTCTCAGCTGCCGGGGGCGCTTGAGTCGCAGCCGGGGCGCATGCCGTCAGGACGATCGCAAACATCACGATCAGGGCCAAAATTGTTTTTTTCCACATAGTAGTCTTCTCCTTCGAAGATTTGAACGGTTTGGATTTACGATCTTGTATACAAAAAGTGTACCTTCCCAACAAGCTCTTCTCTAACATCACCTCCTTTCTCAAAGCGAGCAGATAGCTTGGTTATGCGCCTGCAGGGAGCATACTCCAGGCTGTTTCCCTTTGGACGGTTTCCGGTTCTGCCAGGATAGCTTGAAAAACCCTGGCGACCCCACCCATCACACACGCATCGAGACCATGGCGGGCCAGCACGATGCGGGTAGCCTCCCGGTTCCAACGCAGTGCGCGGCGCTGCACTTCTTCCGCGACCACCGGTAAGATGAATTCTCCCGCCAGGCTCAAAATGCCGCCAAACACAACCAGCTGTGGGTTTAACGCGTTAATCAGGGAGGCAATGCCAATCCCCAGGTGATGCCCTAACACTTCGAGCGCCTCCAGCGCCAGGGCGTCGCCGGCCCTGGCGGCTTCCACCACCATTGGCACGGTCAGTTGGCCTACATTATCTTGTGTCATTTCAACCAGGATACTCTGCCGGCCTTGCCCAATCCCCCGGCGTAGGTAGCGGAACAGAGCGCGCTGGCTGACTTGCGTCTCCCAACATCCCCGGTTGCCACAATTGCACAGCTCCCCCTCTGGATCCATGGTGATATGTCCAAACTCGGCTCCAAACCCGCTGGCCCCACTGTAGATATGACCATTGTGGACAATCCCGCCGCCCAGGCCGACGCCAGTGGCGCTAATATACAGCATTTCATTAAAACTCTGGGCGCCACCGAAATAATGTTCTCCCAGCGCTGCCATGCTGGCTTCATTATCAATAATCACGGGAGCTTGCACGAATTTGTTTAACTCAGCGCGCAATGGGACATTCTCCCAGCGCAGGTTCGGGGCAAAGATCAGCGTACCGCTGATCTGGTCAACCAGTCCAGGCACGCCCACCGCCACCCCCAGTAAGGTGTTGCAGGTCTTGTAACCTTCATTAATTGCTTGATGCAAAAGGGCCAGCATGCGATCGAGGATCACTTGCTGGCCCATGTCGGGGGAGATGGCTTCTTTGTAGCGCCAGATGATTTCAGGGGCAAAATTGGCTGTTGTCACCAGGATAAAATCAACTCCCAGCTCGGCGCTGACAATAAAACCTGCCGCCGGATCGGGAGTCAGGAGAACTGCCAGGCGCCCAGCGCCCTGGCGGCTGCCGGGTTCTTCAAACCCTACCTCGCGCACAAACTGTCGGTCAATCAATTCGCGCACCAGGCTGGACACAGTGGTCTTATTCAGACCGGTCAGAATAGCCAGCTCAGCGCGCGAAATTGGGGCTTTTTCACGCAGGTGATGCATGATCACCGACAGGTTAATCTGGCGCACAAGCGCCTGATCTCCGGTGCGGAAGCGGTATTGTCCTGCGCGATAGGGCCCTGCCACGTTTCTGTTTCGACCTCTTCAGGCCTGGACTTTGATAACCGAGCGACGAACCGCTTACCTCAAACGTAGAGCATCAAAAAAGAGGAATTATTGGATTTATCGATGTACCGATAAAAAACGCAACCGGAAAATTGGAACGTTTGGTCCAATTAATTGGTTGCCTCAACAAACTAAATTATAGCACGCCTTTTAGGGTTGTCAATTACCCAATTCCACCAAAATACTTGACACAAGATTAGAAATTTCTTAAAATCAATTATCGGAATATTAGTATATTAATACTTTAAAATGCATAAGTCAGACTCATGATATCTTTTCTAAAGGAAACGAATATGCCTGTGGACAGCATCGACCGGCGCAGTAAGCTGCCTTATTACCAGCAATTGTATGAGATCCTGCGCGGAAAGATCGCTCGCAAAGAATGGAAACCGGGCGACATGATCCCGCCCGAATCGGAATTGATTGAGACTTACCAAGTCAGCCGCAGCACAGTGCGCCAGGTGCTGGATATCCTGGTCAACGAAGGCTTGATTTATAGGGAACGCGGGCGTGGCTCGTTTATCGCCCAGCTCACCCTCGAACAATCCATGACCCGCATCGTCAGCTTCACCGAGGATATGCACCAGCGCGGTCTCGAACCCAGCACCCGGGTTCTTTCGGCACGACTGATACCTGCCAGCAAAGACATCGCCGAGCGCCTCCAGGTACCCATCGGCGAGCCGCTGGCTTGCGTGGAGCGCCTGCGCCTGGCGGACAACAAGCCAATGAGCATCGAGGAATCCTACCTGGTGCACCGCTATTGCCCGGATGTCTTGCAACACGACTATGCTCGCCAGCCGCTGCGCGAGATCCTGGAGCGGGATTACAGCATCCGCCTGGTAAACGCCAAACAGATCATCCGCGCTATCCCCGCCCCCACCAACCTGGCGGAGTTCCTGGAAGTCCACCCCCGCTCTCCTCTGCTGTTTATCGAACGGCTGTCTTTTTCCCAGACCGGGATCCCCATCGAATTCCTGCACATCTACTACCGGGCTGACCGCTATTCGCTGTTTAACGAGCTGCACGAGTGAGGATTGGCAAAAATTTTATGGATCGAATTTCAAGGAAACCTTCTTGACTCTTATTGTTTATATTATTATAATATTATGACATAGACAATTAAAGTCTATGTTATCTATAACCAGATTACTTGCCACCCAACGATATATCACAAACGAACTAGGATAAAGCATACGTAGCGGAATCCCTGACAGATCTGTTTCAAAGGAGAAATTCCCATGCGAGTATTAACAATCACAGCCCACCCCCATTATGCAGGTAGTAATATCGCCGGAACGCTCTACAAACATGTTCAACGCGGCGATGACGTGTATGTGGTCAGTCTGACTGCAGGAGATCTGATGACCGATCGGGTCACCCGTGCTGAGCTGGCACGCATCAATCAGCGCGATATGGAAGCTTCGGCGGCACTCCTGGGCATCAAAGAAACTCGCATCCTTGGCTTCCAGGATGGTGAGATCATGAACACCTTAGACGTGCGCATCGCCCTGAACCGAGTAATCCGCGAGATCAAACCGGATGTTGTGATTACCCACTGGTATCCGAACAGCACCATTCCGGATTTCAAGTACACCGGTGAGATTGTGGTGGATGCTCTGTTCTCTGCCCTGCTGGTTTCTGGCAGGTGGGTTGAGGAGCTTAAATCTCACTGGACTAGCCGCGCCTACGGTTTTGAAGAGCCAGCCCTGACAGTCGGCTTTGATCCGACCCTGTTCGTCGATATTACGGATGTGGTCGACGTCAAGCTCAAAGCTGCTGATTGCTTTGCCATTCACTGCGAATCCAATTTTGGCGGCGACTACGAGAAATTCCATAGCTCCTTCATGGGACCTGCCCGATACTGGGGCATCCATTCCGGTGTCCTCTACGCGGAAGCATTTCAACAGATCAAAACCCATGAGGTAACGGTTAAAGCAGTACCGTATCTTTTCTAACGAATTGGTATTTTCAAGATGCCCTCTCGGGACACCCCATTCGATCGACAGGTAGCGCTGGTTACCGGCGCGTCGCGCAAGCTGGGCGCCGCCATTGCGACTGCGCTCAGTCGTAAGGGCGCACGGGTAGTAATCAACTACAACACCTCCTCGGTTGCAGCCGAAGACCTGGTACAAACCTTGCGTAACGCTGGAGGCGAGGCAGTTGCCATCCAGGGCAATGTGTCTGACCCGCGCGCCATCGCCAGGCTGGTCGATCAAACCCTGGAATCCTATGGGTCGCTCGATATCCTGGTAAACAACGCCGGTCCCTATACTGACACAACGTTTGCTCGTTTAACGCTGAGATCAGTGGGACTGGATCATGGACACGAACCTTAAAGCTGCTTATTACGCTTCCCAACTTGCATTCCAATCCATGCAAGTCAGGGGCTGGGGGCGGGTGGTGTCTGTTTCTGCTGGCTCCGCCTTTGTGCGCAACCATTCGGTGTACGGGTTGGCGAAAAGCGCCTTACTCACCTTGACCGAGTCCCTGGCCCTGGAATTCGCTCCCCAGGTCACTGTCAACGCAGTAGCCCCGGGTCTGATTGATGACCCAGATGTGCCTGTTGAGATCAGAGAGATAGCCCGGCGAGATACCCCCCTCCACCGGTTGGTCACCTACCAGGAAGTAGCTGATATGGTCTGCTTGCTCTGCTCTCCTGCGTTTGACGCCGTGACGGGTCAGGTGATTCTTATGGATGGCGGGCAAACAATTCCGCGCGGATTGATCTTTGAGAATAACGAATAGATACTTCCAGCTTGAAAGCGCGAAAGGATAACACCATGAAGGATAAACGGATCGTCGTCGTCGGGGGTGGGTTCCAATTCTCAATTGGGCTGTGTGAAAGTTTCGTTGATTACGGACAGGATTTGCTAGCAGGCTCCACTATTATTCTACTGGACATCAAAGAGGAACAACTGCGCACAGTTCATAAATTCGCTGATCGGTTATCACGGGAAGTGGGCGCGGACATGAATTTTGAGATGACCACTAACCGGCGCAAAGCTTTTGAAGGTGCAGATTATATTCTGACTACTTTCCGCCCCGGCTCTCACAAGCAACAGGAACAGGACGAGACCATCCCGCCCAAGTACGGTTTGCAAGGCAATGAGACGGTCAGTATTGGCGGTATGTTCATGGCCTGCCGGGTGGTACCGGTTCTCCAGGAAATTTGTAAAGATGCCCAAGAGCTCTGCCCCAAGGCCTGGATGATCAACTATACAAATCCAACCCAGTATGTCGCTGACGCCGTGCAACGCATCAGTGATATGCGCATTATCAGCTTGTGCGATGGTTACGTGGATGTTGTCGACGACCTGGCGTATGTCCTGGGAGTTGAGCCGGATGATATCAATGTTTATCCAGCTGGCACAAACCATTCCATGTGGATCGCCCGGTTTACGGTGAAGGGCGAGGACGGTTATCCGATTTTAAAGGATCGGTTAAGCCGGATGACCCAATCTGAGATCGATGAAATGTTCGCCCATCCGGCAGTAGCGAATGTCCTGGGCGTGGATTACACCTATGAAGAGATCTACAAGCAATTTATCCGCCATTACTCCTTCCCATTCAGCTTAAAACTCTTCCAGATCTACGGCCTGGTGCCCGGACCGCGCTATTACTGGCGTTACCTGCTCGACCAGGAGCCCATTCTGAAAGGACAGATGGAAGGCACCTACGTATCGATGGCGGGATTTTATATGAAGCATATGGAGCCGCGCCTGTTCCAGGGTTTAGAGGAGCGCTTGAAGCAAAGCTCGTTAAATTTACAAAGCGCGCGGCGCGAAGGCGGTGGTGGGCACGGCGACCTGGCTGTACGTGTGATCTCCTCGATGGTAAATGATTCTGGTGAGACCTTTGTCATCAACGTAAAGAACCGCGGGGCAGTTTCCAACCTGCCCGAGGATGCCATCCTGGAGTTGTCTGGTCCGGTTGATCGCTACGGCCCGCACCCCTTTGCGGTGGGTGCTCTTCCGAAAGCGATCCTGGGGATGCAGATCAGCTTGGTTCTCAGCCAGCAGCTCGCCGTGGATGCAGCCCTTAGCGGTAGCCGGAATGACCTTCTGAAAGCCATTCTGGCCCACCCGCTGGTCCATTCGGTGGATGCCGCCGAAAAGGCCATGGATGAGCTGCTCACTCTCCAGGCCGAGTGGTTACCGCAATTCAGGCGCGCCTGATCATCGATTGACTTCCCGGAGGAGAAACGGCTTTTTCGCTCCACCAGAGAGGTTCCTTTCAGTCATTGATCCGAAATCATTCAATTCCATTACCGAGTCAGCGGGAGAATTGATGAGAAGCAACAAGATTGTCGTTCTGGGGGCAGGCAGTATGGAATTCGGTCTGGCCTCGCTTGCCGGCATCATGCGCACCGAGGGGCTCCATGGATTGGAGCTATCCCTGGTTGATATTGACGCCGAAAAGCTCAAATCGATTAAGCAACTGGCCGACCGCATGAATCGGGAATGGGGCGCGGAGATGAAAATCACCAGCACTGTTCAGGCAAAGGATGCTCTCGGCGATGCCCGGTTCGTGCTGATGTGCGTGGCGATTGACCGCGAAGATGCCTGGAAGAATGACCTCGAGATCTGCTGGAAGCATGGTGTGACAGCTTTTGCCGAGAATGGAGGGCCGGGCGGTTTTGCCCATGCGGTACGAAACATGAAGTTGGTCCTCCCCATCATGAAGGAAGTCGAAGAGCTGGCTCCCGATGCCTGGCTGTTGAACTTCACCAACCCTCTCACAAAGCTGTGCACAGCTATCAAAAAGCTGACCCGCGTCAAGACTGTCGGTATCTGCCATGGAATCGGGATTGGGTATTTCATCTTGACCACTGCCATGCACAAGGAATTGGGTATTCAACTCCATGCCGATCCGGGATTCAAGTGGCGGGACGATGTCATAGAATTCTTCGAGGAGTACCAGGTGATTGGTAAAGAACATTTCGAGATTGTAGCGGCTGGCATCAACCACTTCACCTGGGTTCTCGACGTGTATGACCGGCGAACTCACGAGAGTATTTATCCGCTTGTCAAACAACGGATGGCAGAGTTACCGAAGAACTTTGAGCCGCTCACCCAGGATATGTTCCAGTTATTTGGTTACATCCCCGTGCAGAGCGACACCCACATCTCGGAGTATGTACCCTATTCCAGCGATAGCTATGAAGGGACATGGAAACGATACGATGTCCAACCCTATGACTTCGAGTGGTCTAAGGCGCGTAGAGAGCAATACCTGGCGTATATCTGGCGTGCCGCTGAAGGTCTGGAGAGTATTGATCCACTCAAAAATGAAATGAGCGAACGCCACGAGTTTATTATGGACGCCATCCTTCATAACAAACACGCTTATGAAGAAGCCGTCAATATCCCGAATAATGGCTATATCTCCAATCTGCCAGATGGTGCCATCGTGGAAGTGCCTGGCATAGTAGATGCGGAAGGCGTAAAAGGAATTCACGTCGGTAGACTGCCAGAGCCCATCGCCGAGTTATGCCGCAGGCAGATAACGATCAATGACCTGTTGATCGAAGCTTTTACCACCGGGTCACGCGATCTGGTTTACCAGATGTTCGCCATCGATCCGATGGTGCATGACCTGCACATTGCCAGACGCCTGGCAGATGATTTGATTGAAGCCAACAAAGGTTACCTGCCCACTTTCAATTGACGCTGTGAGTAATCGAATGGAGGTATCGTGAACCTGCTTGTCATTGAAGCCCATCCCCAATATGCCGGGATATTGATCTCAGGGACTCTGTATAAACACATCCAACAAGGCGATCATGTAACGGTAGTGGCGCTATCCGACGCCGAAGGATTGACCAATCTAAAGCCGATGAACAAAATCGGCGAGACGAACAAGCGAGAAATGCTGGCTGCGGCAGATGTGATCGGGCTCAAAGACATTCGGTTTTGGGGATACCCGGACACCTACATTCAGAACACACACGAGCTCAGATTGGAGGTGAACCATCTTATTCGAGAAGTAAAACCAGACGTCATCATCACTCATTGGCCGAACGACACCCTCTCAACCTGCGCGAGACTGGTATGGCAGCCATCGACGCGGCCTTCAACGCCCTGCTGGTGACCGGAAAATGGGTGGAAAAGCTCCCCTCTCATTGGACCAGCAAGATGTATGGGTTCCAGCATCCAGGTTTATCTTTGGGATTCAAGCCGACCACATTCGTTGATATTTCTGATGTAATCGAAATCAAGATCAAGGTTTTGGATTGTTTCAAAATCCAAATTGAAGCTAACTTTGGGAATGATATCGAGAAGTGGCATAGCTTTGTCCTGGGTCCCAACCGGTACTGGGGGCTTGAATCTGGTGTGATGTACGCGGAACCATTCGGTCAACTTGAGATCCATGAAGTGCATAACAAAGCTGTAAGTCGACTAACCCCCTGATGACTGGTTCTATTCACAGGTCATCTGTCTGCTGGTAGAAAAAGTTAGCTCAAAATGATGCTTAATCGTTCCATGCCAGGGAATGCGAAAGGAGGTCATTAATTATATTGAAGAAGAATGAAAGTTGCACCCGACGTCCTTCAATCGATTTAATGAATTTCTACATGGAGATGAAAATATGTCTACACGACAAATTTCTAGGCGAGATTTCCTCAAGTTGATGGCGGGAGCCACCGGCGGGGCGCTCCTCGCCAGCTGCGCGCCAGCCGCTCCCGCTCCAACGGAAGCGCCAGCCGCTACCGAAGCCATGCCGGCCGGCTTTAGCGGCACCCTTGAGTATTGGGATTGGGCTCATCCAGCCTTAAGGGACCATGCTAAAGAGCTTATCGCTCAATACGCCAGCATGCATCCCGAGGTTACCATCAACCAGACGACTCTGGAATGGGCAGACTACCAGACAAAGGCCATGGCTGCTGCAGCCGCAAAGAGTGGCCCCGATTTTTCCCAGGTGCACCAGATCTGGAAGTTCGATATGCTCCGCGGCGGCTCACTTGAACCATTCCCGGACGATTTCACGGACTGGAGCAAGAAATTTTCAACTCCCTTCAACCGAGATCCGGAAACCGGTAAAATTTACAATTTCACCATCGACAATGTCACTCCTATCCTCTTTATCAACCCTGAGTTGTTGGAAAAAGATGGCCTTTCAAAAGCGGACATTCCGACAAAGTGGGATGATTTTATGCCGTTTGCGCAGCAATTGACCAAGAAGGACGCTTCTGGCACATTTACCCAGGTTGGCTGTGGATTCAATGATCCCTACGTGCGCTCACTGATTTTCTTCAGCCTGATTTACCAGCTGGGCGGATGGGCTTATGGTGAAGACCGCGCCAGTGCTATATGGAACAGCACAGAAGGGGTCCAGGCCCTTCAATTCCTGCAAGACTGGTACCACAAATGGCAGGTAGAGGATCCAACTGGGCTTGCCGGAGCCGATGCCTTTGGTAACGGCCAGGCCCCCTTATTCCTTACCTATGGCTACTATGCCGGCGCGCTGGATAGCCGCTATCCTACAATCGCCAACAAGTGGGATGCCGTCTCTATCCCGACTTTCACCGGCGCTGGGTTGCCTTCTTGGGGTCTTTTACAACCAGATGATGGCTTCATCGTCTCTTCCTGGGTTGACCAGGAGAAGAAAGATGCTGCATTCGCTTTCATCCAAGAAACCTCAACCGGCGTTGAAGGTGAGCGCGGCTGGATGGAAGCCATGTCATCTCCTTCGGACCACAAGGATTTGGCTACGGATCCATTCGTTACCAGCAAGCCAAACCTGCAAGCCCAGGCTGCGTCGTTACCATATTGCATCAACATTGCAGAAAACCCATCCGAATCAGACAAGTTCCTCCAGGAAATGTTTGACGAAATCATCCTGAACAAGGGTGACATCAAGGCTGCCGCCGATAAGGCTGTCGAGCAGATGAACGAGGCTTTTAAAGCCACTGCTGATAAAAAACGCTATATCGCGGAGCGGGCTTACGAGCCGCCGGCCAGTTAATACCTGGCTGGTTACCCTCACAAGGAAGGGAAGCTTATCCCCAAAGCTTCCCTTCCCGACTTACATGCTGAATTCATGAGCGCTCAAACGAAAATCTACCTCCCCAATAAAAAGCCACACAGACGCCCAAAAGTCTGGCAGGTCCTCCTGATTTTTGTGCTTTTGATAGGTGCAGTCTTTACGATTGCGCCATTCTATTGGACCTTGATTTCTTCGTTCAAGACACCCAATGAATATTATGTCTTCCCCCCCACCTGGTGGCCCAACCCTTTCACCCTGGACAATTGGGAAGGACTGAGCAGCCTGGAGGTGGGCAACTTCAGCAACTTCGCGCTGAACAGTCTCTTTGTCTGTGTAACCGGCACACTGATCACCCTGCTCACCAGTAGCATGGCTGGTTATATTTTTGCGAAATATAACTTCAAAGGCCGGGATCTGGCTTTCCTGGCGATCCTGAGCCTGATGATGATCCCATTCAACGTCACGATGATCCCCATTTATAAGTTGATGGTGACGCTGCATTGGAACAACACCTTCATTCCACTGATCCTGACCTTCGGTTACTACCCCTTCGGAATATTCCTCATGCGCCAGTTCATCCATTCGATCCCCTCGGAGCTGATCGATGCCGCCCGCATTGATGGTGCTAATGAGTTCGATATATTTTTCCGGATTATTATCCCGCTCTCCACAGCCGCTCTATCAGCACTGGGTATCTTCGTCTTCATCACCCTCTGGGACGATTTCTTGTGGCCTTTCATTATCATTGATGATCCCGCCCTGTACACCTTGCCATTAGGCTTGTCGCAATTTCGCGGTAAGCTGGGTATGAATGTGGGTGGGTTAGCTGCCGGGTCAATGCTGGCAGTCCTGCCCGTAATCGTGGTATATCTGTTTGCCCAGCGCCGTTTCATCGAAGGCATCACCATGACCGGAATGAAAAGTTAGGGGATGGTATGCATGAGTGTAAAGCCAAATTTCATCCATTCAAAAAAGTTTTCGCAATACCTGTTTATGGCCGTGGTCTTCGTGCCCATGGCAGCGTATTTCATGATTTTCATCATCATACCGATGTTCATGGGCATTTGGGGGAGTTTCACCGACTGGGCAGGATTTTCTACCACCCAAAAGTTCGTTGGCCTGGCAAACTATACCCGCCTACTCGGTGACAAGGTTTTCTTGCGCGCTTTGCTAAACACCTTTCTCTACTTGCTGATGTACCTGCCTGCAGCTATCGTGCTGGGGCTTAGTTTTGCTTTCTTAATCGAGGCCACGGGTGTTTTCAAGCAGTTCTTCCGCACGGTGTATTTTTTGCCTGTTATTACTTCGACCATCGCTACCGCCCTGGTGTGGGCCTGGCTTTACCAGCCATCGCTGGGGTTGTTCAACATGTTGCTAAAAATGGCGGGATTACAGCCATTGCTGTTCCTGCGCTCTGAAACGCAAGCTTTGCCTTCAATTGTGGTGTATGCCCTGTGGAAGAACATGGGCTACGTGATGGTGCTGTTTATGGCCGGGTTGAGCGCCATTAACCGAGTGTATTATGATGCCGCCAAGGTGGATGGCGCCGGGACGTGGCCCTTGTTTCGCCATATCACCATCCCCCTGCTGCGCCCCACATTTGTTTTTGTGCTGATCACCGGGCTGATCGATGCCATGAAATTATTCGGTCCAGTGCTGGTGATGACCACCCCCGAAGCCTACACCGGGGTTCCCGGTGGGCCAAAGAACGCCACGATGGTGTTGTCTCTTTACCAGTGGATTGTAGCCTTCAAGGAGGGCCAGCTGGGCTACGGCGCTGCAATGGGTGTGGTGCTCTTTGGAATCATTATGATCTTCACCGTCATCCAGCTGCGCGCCTTGCGCGTGCAGTGGGAGTATTGATCATTTTGCACTTTTTCACCTTAATTCTATTCGCAAACGAACCAGGCGATTTACCATGTTTTCTATCCCAGCCCCCAATCGGCATTGGGGATGCCGCATAAACGACCAGGTCACCTGGCATAATCTGCGCGCTTTGATCATCCAAAACGAGCTACTGCAAATCGTGGTTCTGGTTGATAAAGGCAGCGAGATCATCCAGTTCTTGTATAAACCGCTGGATGTAGATTTTCTCTGGCGGGCGCCCAACCAGGTTCAGTCACCTGACCGGTTTGTGCGCTCGGCTAGTTCATCCAGCACACCTTTTTTTGACCATTGGGATGGCGGCTGGATCGAGATCATCCCTAACGGCGGGCCGGCCAGTGAGTACAAAGGAGCGCCGCTCGGTTTCTACGCTGAAACCATCAATATCTCCTGGAACTACAGGATTCTGGACGATCGCCCTGAACGGGTTAGCGTTGCTTTGTGGGTTCGGCTTGGGCGTCTCCCTCTACTCGTTCAAAAAACCCTGACCCTCGAATCCGGGAAAGCGGCCTTACAGATCGAAGAGAGGATCACAAACGAAGGGAATGAAACAATTGAATTTATGTGGGGTCATCATCCGGTGGTGGGAGCGCCCTTCCTGGACGCAAGCTGCCAGATCGCTGCCCCGGATTGCAATGTCGAAGTCTTCGGCCCGGAAGATGGACCGGATCACCGCATGGGCCTGTACCAGACCAGCCGCTGGCCATTCATCAAAGACAGGGAAGGCAACCCGCTTGACTTGAGAAATATCCCACCCCGATCTGGCCCGGACAATGGATAACTGCTATCTATATGGATTTGACCAGGGGTGGATCGCTGTGACAAGCGCCAACCAGCAAATTGGGTTTGGATTGGCCTGGGATCACCAGGTTTTTCGATACGTCTGGCTGTGGCAGGCATTGGGTGGAGGTCTGGGATACCCGTGGTTTGGCAGAACCTATAACATGGGTATCGAACCCTGGTCAAGTTACCCTTGCTCTGGATTACAGGAGAGTATCAAGAACGGCACTGCGCTGAGTCTGGAAGCCGGCACTTCACTGGATGCATGGGTAACCGCAGTGGCTTACACTGGCGATGACAAGGTTAGTTCCATTAGCCGTGATGGAAAGGTTGTATTTACTTCAGGGCAGCTTGCCAACCAGGATCCATCACTTGATTTGTGAGTGAGCTGGAAAAGGGATAATGACTATGAATCAAAAAATGGATGCGATAATTTGGGATGGAGCTTCATATCCAGGTTGCCTGAGTTACCAGTCAGGTCGACATCCCAAAACCAGCCCCTGGTTGGGTGTTATTTAATACCCAGGCAGTCGGAATCTGCGGCTCTGACCTGCACATCGTTCGCGGTGAAGTTAATCTGGCTGATCCCCAAAAAGAACATCCCGGCCATCCTGGGTCACGAAAACGCAGGGGTGGTTATCGCAGTTGGCGAAGGCGTCACCGATCTTGAGCCTGGTGACCGGGTGGCAGTCGAGCCATTGCATGGCTGCATGCAGTTCGGCAACACCTGCCAGATGTGCGCCATTGGAAAATACCATATCTGCCAGAACGGCCTGGTGCATGTGGGGGTTCCGCTTAAGGAAATGCTCCCCGGCGGTTTTGGCGAATATTCGGTGGCGCACCACACCCGCTGCTTTAAGATTCCAGAACTCAGTCAGCCTCGAGGAGGCCGCCCTGCTCGATATCCTGGCGGTCGATGTGCACGCCGCCAACCTGGCTCGCCCAGGAGTTGGAACAACGGCGGCAGTCATGGGCTGCGGTGTGATCGGGCTCGATATGATTCAGACCCTGCGTGCCTGGGGCGTAACAGAGATCATCGCTGTAGCCAAGCACCCCTTTCAGGGCGAAGTGGCGCGCAGTTTGGGGGCGAAAGAGATCGTCTTGATGCAGCAGGATATCGATCCAGTTAACCGAAGTGATCCAGTTGACGGACGGTTGGGGGGTGGACCAGGTGTATGAATGCGTGGGTGGATTAACCGATGCTGTCGATCAATCCACGCGCATGTGCCATCCTGGCGGGAACGTCCTCATGCTAGGAGGGGCTTCTGGATCACGCCCAATTGACCTGCAAACAATGCTAATTAGAGAAGTCAATATCATCTCGTGTATGAGCTACTCAACCTATGAAGGCAAACGGGAGTTCCAGATCGCCTTAAATATGTTGCGAGATAGGCAGGTGGATCACCGCTGCTTGATCACCCATAGATTTAGACCAAACGAGTATCGTAAGGCTTTTGATGCAGCTATGAACAAAAGGAAAAACAAAGCGTTAAAAGTGATGTTCACCAGGGAAAAATAAGTGGTCGGGACTTACGCCTTTGCATCGGTGATTCTTGGGAGTGTGTATGATTAGTTTCCCTCTCGAAACCATCAACCGCCAAAGTAAGATACCTTACTACCAGCAGCTCTACATCATCCTGCGGGGTAAGATTTCGCGCGATGAATGGAAACCTGGCGATCTGATCCCAACAGAAAATGAGTTGATCGAGACATACAACGTCAGCCGCAGCACCGTGCGCCAGGTGCTGGACATCCTGGTCAATGAAGGCTTGATTTATCGGGAACGCGGGCGTGGCTCTTTTATCGCCCATCTCACCCTGGAACAATCCATGACCCGCATCGTCAGCTTTACCGAGGATATGTACCAGCGCGGTTTCACGCCCGGCACCCAGGTTCTCTCTGCCAGGCTGGTGCCCGCCGGCAAGGACATCGCCGAGCGCCTCCAGGCGCCCATTGGCGAGCCTCTGGCCTGTGTGGAGCGCTTGCGCCTGGCGGATGGCGAGCCCATGAGCATCGAAGAATCCTACCTGGTGAACCGCTACTGCCCGGATGTCTTACAGCACGATCATGCCCACCAGCCGCTGCGTGAGATCCTTGAGCGGGATTACGACCTCCGCCTGGTAAACGCCAAACAGATCATCCGCGCTATCCCCGCCCCCACCCACCTGGCACAGTTACTAGAGATCAAGCCCCATGCTCCTGTGCTGTATATTGAGAGAGTGAGTTACTCGCAAGTGGCAATCCCGGTGGAGTTTCTACGCATCTACTACAGGGCTGATCGCTACTCACTATTTGTTGAGCTGAACGAATGAATTACAATTCTCGGATAATCGTAAAAACCCATGAACAAGGTGGATTAGTATCATGGACATAGTATGCCTGGGTGAAGTCTTGATCGATGTTTTCCCAAACGAAGTCGGGCGGCGGTTAACCGAGGTGACATCCTTCCAGCCGAAGCCAGGCGGAGCGCCGGCTAACGTCGCTGTAGCCGCCTCCAGGCTGGGCGCTAGCAGCGCTTTCATCGGCAAGGTCGGGGATGATATCTTCGGTCACTATCTGGAAGAGGTGCTCAAGGCCGAAGGGGTCAACACGCTGTGGGGTGCGCTATGACCCTGACGCTCGCACCACGCTGGTATTTATCGCCAAGCCCGACGAGAACACCGCCGAGTATGTTTTCTACCGCAACCCGGGCGCAGATATCCTCCTGCGCCCTGATGAGCTGGATACAGACTTATTGCAGGAAACACGCTGTCTGCACTTTGGATCGCTCAGCCTGATTGTTGAGCCCAGCGGTAGCGCCACCCTGGCAGCGGTTCAGATCGCCAGAAAAGCTGAGGCGATCGTTTCCTTTGATGTCAATTACCGTCCAACGCTCTGGCAGAGCGCTCCCAACCCATTGGAGCGAATCAAAGCCATGATCCCCCAGGTCGATCTGCTCAAGGTGAACGAGACAGAGTTGAATATTCTCACTGGCATTGAGGAAATTGGGGAGGCGGCGGCCAGTCTGGTAGATCTTGGTCCGGCGTTGTGCGTGGTCACGCTGGGACCCAACGGCAGCCACTACCAGACCAAAAACGGCGGCCAGAGCATACCACCTTTTCAGGTCAAAACTGTAGACGCCGTTGGCTGCGGAGATGCATTCGTCGCCGGTCTGCTCTTCCAGCTAGCTAAGGATGGCAAGCGGCTGAACGATCTCTCACCAACCCGCCTGGATAAGGCGCTGCGCTACGCCAATGCAGTCGGAGCGCTGACCGCCACAAAAGTAGGTGTTATTCCAGCGCTGCCCACCGCCGCCGCAGTCGAGGAATTCCTCGAACAACGCGGCTCTTAATGGAGTAAATATGCCTGAAACCATCATTGAAGACATCGATTTAAGCCTTCTCAAAGAAAAAGCCAGACAACTACGCCTGGACATCCTGGAGATGACCACTTTGGCTGGCTCTGGGCACCCGTCAAGCTCCTTCTCTGCAGTCGAGATCCTGACCGCCCTGTACTTTGGCGATATCCTGCGCTACCGTCCGGATGACCCCTGGTGGCCTGCGCGCGACCGTTTTATCATGAGCAAGGGCCATGCCGCCCCCCTGCTGTATGCCGTGCTGGCTCATGCCGGCTACTTTGACCGGGAGCAGCTCTGGCGCCTCCGGCAGTTGGACAGTCCAGTGCAGGGGCACCCCATCCAGGGCATGCTGCCTGGTGTAGAAGCTACAACCGGCTCGCTGGGCCAGGGACTCTCCCTGGGCATCGGTCACGTCCTGGGCGGGCGCTTGAACCACCTGGACTACCGGGTGTATGTCTTGTTGGGCGATGGTGAATGCGAGGCCGGTCAGATCTGGGAAGCTGCCATGGCTGCCGCCCACTTCAAAGCCGATCGCCTGACCGCCATCCTCGACTATAACAAGTACCAGGAGACCGGCCCGATCAGCCGGGAGATGGCCCTTGAGCCGCTGGTCGCCAAGTGGCAGAGCTTCGGCTGGCAAGTGACCGAAGTCGATGGCCACGACATCGCCGCCCTGATCCTGGCTTTACGGGCAGCCCAATCCGTCACCGGAAAACCATCCATCCTCATCGCTCACACCATCAAGGGCAAAGGCGTGTCCTTCGTCGAAGCCGATTTCACATTCCACGGTCGTGCGCTCAAGCCCGATCAGGCCATCAGGGCCAGGGAGGAGATCTTATGCCAGTAGGAGACAAAGCTGGTCTGAAACTCGGTAAACCCATGCGCGACGTATTCGGGGAAGCCTTGCTGGCGGTCTGCCAGGAAAACCCGCACGTGGTCGTGCTGGACGGTGACCTGGGCAATTCGACGAAAGCCGAGACTGTTCGCCAGGCTTTCCCGGAGCGATTCTTCAATATTGGCATCGCCGAGAGCAATCTGGTCGGCATCGGGGCTGGGCTCGGGGCTTGCGATCTGATCCCCTGGATCACCAGCTTTTCATCCTTCCTGCTGTGCAACGCCTATGACCAGATCCGTTTGGCAATAGCCATCTCAAATCTGAATGCCAAGATCCTGGGTAGCCATGGTGGCATCACACTGGGCAAGGATGGCCCAACGCAGATGGGCATTGAAGACCTGGCCTTGATGGGAGGCCTGCCCACCATGACCATCCTGGTGCCGTGCGACGAAGCCTCGATGCACGCCGCTGTCAAGGCCGCCACCGACCATGTCGGGCCGGTTTTCCTGCGCTCCAGCCGGGTGCCCATGCCGCACGTTTATCCGGCCGAGAATTGTCCCTTCGTGATCGGCAAGGCTAACACCGTTCGCCTTGGGAATGACCTGACCATCGTCGCTTGTGGGCTGATGGTTGGCATGGCGCTGGACGCGGCCGCCATGCTGGCCGAGCACGCCATCCAGGCGCGTGTCCTGGATCTGCACACCCTGCGCCCGCTGGACAAAGACACCCTGACTGCAGCCGCTCGAGAGACCAGCGCCATCGTCTGTGCTGAGGAGCACCTTTTGCAAGGCGGGATGGGCAGCAATGTGGCCCGCATCGTTGCCGAGACCTGCCCGGTGCCCATGCGCTTTGTCGGCCTGGCGGACACCTATGCCGAATCAGCTGATCCAGATGACTTACTAAAGAAATATCACCTGACCGCACAGGATATCTTCCAGGCCGCCCTGGAAGTCCTTCAGGCCAAGCATTAACCAAGGTTTGATTCGTTATCAAAACTTGTGCGTGCTTGAACAGGCCGCGCAAATCGATCTTAATTATCCTGAAAATCCTGTACACCCTGTTAAATAAAAAGGAGAATGCATGATCCAACAAGATTTGGCCTTGCGAGCCGCCGCCGGTAATCCCATCCGGGTCGGCGTCAGCGGGGCTGGCTGGATTGGTAGCGGCTTCGTCGCCCAGGTCGCCCTCATGCAGGGCATGCTGGTAAATGTGCTGGCCGATGCCGACACCCGCCTCGCCCGCCAGGCTTTCCTGGCAAGCGGCCTGCCCCCCCAAGACATCATCGAAACCGATCACCCCGGCCTGGCTGAGGACGCCTTGCGCTCCGGCAAACGCGTGGTCACTGGCTCGTACAGCCTGGCTGCTCAACTGGAGAGCGTCGACATCGTCGCCGATGTGACCCCTTACCCCTCCACTGGTGCGGAGACTGCCTACGCCTGCATCCAGCATGGCAAGGATATTGTGATGGTCAATATCGAGGCCGATGTTACCGTCGGGCATATCCTGCACCACCTGGCACAGCAAGCCGGCGTGCTCTACACCGTCTCTTCTGGCGACGAGCCAGGCTGCCTGATGGAGCTATGGGATTTCGTCACCGCCTTGGGCTACGAACCGATCGTGATTGGCAAAGGCAAAAATAATCCACTCAACCCCCAGGCAACCCCTGATACGGTAGCCGAGTCCGCCCGCAAGGCAAACAAAGATCCTTTTACCGTGGCTTCTTATGTGGACGGCACCAAGACCATGTTCGAGATGACTTGTGCCGCCAATGCTACCGGCTGTCGCCCGATGCAGCGAGGCATGATCGGCCCCCAAGCTACCCTGGAGAATGTCTCCCAGATCTTTGCCCTGGAAGAAGACGGCGGCATTGCCAAATTCCCTGGCGCGGTGGACTTCGTGCAGGGCAGTTCCATGTCCGGCGGAGTCTTCGTCACTGTGAGCATCCCAGACGAACGCATTCGCCTCGACCTGGAATACCTCAAAGTTGGCAAAGGCAAGTACTGCACCTTCTTCCGCCCTTACCACCTGTGGTTCCTGGAAGCGCCTCTCTCGGTCGCCCGCGCCTGCCTCCACCGTCAAACCACCCTGGTGCCTCTCGATATCCCAGTTGCTGACTCAATGACCGTTGCCAAGCGCTCCCTCCAACCCGGCGAGCGCCTGGATGATTTTGGCGGCTATACCTTTCACGGCGTGATGGACCATGCCGAGGTGGCGCGCCATTTGAACGCCCTGCCGGTCGGCCTGGCGCCGGGCGCGGTCGTGGCTCAGCCGGTGCCCGCCGGGCAGATCATCACCTGGGATGACGTTCGCCTGGACGAGAGCAGTCTGGTGGTGCAGTTACGCCGCCAGCAGGACACTCTTTTCGAGGTATGAATTTACCCTTACCTGGTGTAGACCTCGCTCCCGCCTTCGACCTGAGCGGCTGATCCTGCGCCAGGGCATAGCCTGAGACATTACAAAGCAACCGCGCAGGGGTATTTTAGAACAACGATCCAGACAATCCGACCACCTGACTATTCGACTATTTGACTATCCGACTATCTGACAAGGAGACTAATATGCGCATCGGTGTATTCCTCGTCCTCTTTCAAAACCTGCCCTTCGAGGCAGCCCTCGATAAAGCCGTGGCAGCCGGCGTCAGCGCGGTCGAGATCGGCTCCGGCGGCTATCCCGGCAGCCACCACTGCCCGGTCGACGACCTGCTCGAGTCCGCTGAAAAACGCAGGCAATATCTACAGGCGATCCACTCGCGCGACCTGATCCTCAGCGCCCTGAGCTGCCACTACGAGCCGCTTCACCCGAACAAGCAGCTCGCCCGAGAGTCGGATGAGATCTTCAGGAAATCAGTGCGCCTGGCCCAGTTGCTGGAAGTCCCGGCGGTGAACGTGCTCTCCAGCCTGCCGGCCGGCTCCCCGACAGATAGCATGCCCAATTGGGTTACCTGCCCCTGGCCGGGCCATTTTTCGGAAATCTTAGACTTTCAGTGGAACCAGGTCGGTATCCCCTACTGGCGCGAGGCGGCAGCCTTTGCCGAGCAGCATGGCGTCAAGATTGGCGTCGAGATGCACCCTGGTATGTTGGTCTACAACGTCGAAACCATGCTGCGCCTGCGTGCAGCCTGCGGTCCCGCCCTGGGCTGCAACTTCGACCCCAGCCACCTGTGGTGGAACGGCGTCGACCCGGTGGCCGCCATCCGCAAGCTGGGCGAGGCCATCGTGCATGTGCATGGCAAGGATGTCTTTGTTGATCCATACAACATTGCGGTAAACGGCTGCAATGACGGCAAATCCTACGGTCTGATCCCGCAGCGCTCCTGGACCTTCCGCAGCATCGGATATGGGCATGATGCCAAGAACTGGAAAGATATTATCAGCGCCCTGCGCTTGATCGGCTACGACTACGTCATCTCCATCGAGCACGAGGACGCCATGATGTCCACCGACGAGGGTCTGGGCAAGGGCATTGCCCTGCTCAAAGAAGCGGGTATATTCGAGCAAGCCGGCCAGTTGTTCTGGGCCTGACCCACAGCAGCCAACGGCGCCCCGGCGTCATTGCTTCACCGCAAGAAGAGCACCTGCGGTGAAGCAATCTCATTCTTTGCGAACTAAAAGGCGGGCAGGCTTTACCCCGCCTTTTTGCATCTCCATTCCTCAAGGCACTGGCGCCCTCATCGCATTTGGCATAAAAACATACGCAGTCAAGCTCGCCGGGCACTCGCCCAGCGGATCGATCAAACCCGCCATCAACCCCCTTTCCACCCGCTCCAGCACCCCGCGCATCTGCTGCGTAACCAGGGCCTCTGTCTCGTGGTACGGTGCCAGCCCCACCCCTCCGTCCGCCAGGCTATAGCGCACTAGCCCGGAGGTAAACTCGCCTGCGACCGTGTCAGCGATAGTCAGATAAACGCCATTATCCAGTCGCTTCATGGCCGAAGTGAGCAACAGGTTTGCACCTGAAACTGCACCTTCTTCAAATGTCGACAGGTACTCATCGACATCCACACCGATCGCGAAGGCGCCATGCTGGGTGGCATACTGCAGCGCTCCTGTGCCAGTGCCGCCTGCCGCTGCGAAGATGAGATCCGCGCCCAGGTCCATCTGCGCCTCGGCGATGTCAGCCCCCTGCTCTGGATCAGTAAATGAGTCCGCGTAGGTAATCAAAACGAGTGTGCCCGGATCAAGGCACTGTGCCCCGTTGCGATAGCCTTCCACAAACTTCACCACTGCTGGTACAGGTATCCCACCTACCACGCCGATCGTGTGCGAAGTTGTCATCATACCGGCCAGCGTGCCGGCCAGGTAGCCCAACTCTTCCTCCATAAAGTTGATCGAGCGGAAGTTCAAAGGAGGATCTTCCGCCGTGCCGTCCACCACAGCAAAATTCGTCCCTGGGTAGGTATCCGCTGTATTTAGAAATGGATCGATCATCAGGAAACCGACCCCGATGCACAGGCTGTTGCCGTCGGTGGCGCATTGGACAGCTTGATTTTCATAATCCCCATTATCCGCCGCTGTATATAGCGTTCCGATCACGTCAAGCTCATCCTCGGCGCGCAGGAAGCCTTGATAGGAAAGCCAGTTCCAGCTCATGTCGTCGATTGACGATTCAGTAACGACCAACCCCACCTTGAGCGGCGCCGCCCTGGCCTGGTTGATCGGAGCGATGCGGAAAGCATTTGAGACCATGAGCACACCCGCCAGCACCCCGGCGAGTAAGAAACGTTTCGAGAGATCGCTAAACCATGACATATCAGCCTCCTAACTAATGCAATTCAAATTATGCCCGATCTCTTTATACACTTCTTTCTATTAAAGTCAAATAGCCTGTGTGCTCAGCTTGAAAAATCAAGGTATACTGATCAAGGAAGAGTCAGCCATGATCCAACCCACGCTATCTGTACTAACCCCCGAACAGATCCAGCGGACCCACGCCTATGCTCTGCAAATCCTGGCGCAGACCGGCGTGCGCGTCGATTCGCCCCGCGCCCGGCAGATCTTCGCCGCTGCAGATGGCGCCACGCTCGATGGCGAGCGAGTCCTGCTCAACCCATCATTAGTGGAATGGGCGATTCGATCTGCTCCCGCGCGACTGGATATCTATAACCGGCATGGGGAGCCAGCCTTCCGCCTGGGTGCCGACCGGCGCGCTTCGGCATAGGGGTGACCAACCTGTATTACCAGGACCCGGCCAGCGATGCCGTGACGCCTTTCGCCCGCCAGCACATGGCCCTATCCGTACGCCTGGGGGAAGCGCTTCCCCAGTTCGACCTGGTTTCCACCATCGGCATCATTCAGGACATCCCCCAGACGATCGCCGATCTGTATGCCGCCCTGGAGATGACCGCCAATACGCTTAAGCCGCTGGCCTTGCTCATCTCAGACGAGAGCCTGTTTGTCCCCATCCTGGACATGCTGGAGCACCTGCACGGCAACCTGTCTGAAAAGCCTTTCCTGCTCCCTTACTTCAACCCGGTCACCCCGCTGGTGATGAATGCCGGCACCACCGACAAGATGCAGGCGGCCATCGAACGCGGCCTGCCGTTCATTTACTCGAACTACGGGATGGTTGGGATGTCTACCCCGATCACACCTGCCGGGACACTCAGCCTGCTGATCGCTGAGTTACTGGCTGGGCTGACCCTGAGCCAGCTCATCAAAGAAGGCATACCGATCGTCCTGGGCAGCCTGCCAGCCTATTTTGACATGAAGGATATGCTGGACTATTATGACCCGCTAACCTTTGTGATGAACCTGGCCTGCGCCGAGATGATGGCCTACTATCACATCCCTCATGCTGGCACATCGGGAAGCGGCCTGGGCTGGGGGCCTGACTTGCTGGCTGGCGGCTTACTGTGGATGGATCACCTGACCACCTGCCTGGGGAAGGTCGGTCTGGCGCCCTTCGTGGGCGGTAACCTGGGATCCAAGGCGTTTTCGCCCGCCATAGTTGTTTATGCCAATGACGTCATCCAGCAAGCGCGCCGCTTGGCTGCAGGCTTTGCATTCGATGACTCCCAGGTCGGCCTGAACGAGATCAGCTTGGCTGGTCCGGGCGGCGACTTCCTGACTGCCGGGCTTACCTTGCAGAATTTCCGCAAGAACTATTACACCAGCCAGGTCTTTCCCCGCTTGAGCCTGGAAACCTGGCAAGAGAAAGGCCAGCCACAGGCAGTTCAGTACTTGCGGGAACGCACCCTTCAACTGCTCGATCAGACTTATCCCCCCGACGATCACGCCGAATTGATCTCCAGGGGCGAAGCCTTCATCCGGAACATCGCAGGTAACAAGCCTTGAGAGCGATGAATGCAACTTAACATAATTAGGACTTACGCAGTTGGTGGGGAGTGCGCTCCCCGGGGTTTCTGTCATTCAGAAGGAGCTTAGCGACTGAAGAATCTCGTTAAGCAGGAAGTTGGAGGCAACCATGGCCACACCTAATTCACAAACCTACGACTTTGTGATCATTGGCTCGGGTTTCGGCGGCAGCGTTTCTGCCCTGCGCCTGACTGAGAAGGGTTACCGGGTTCTCGTGCTGGAGCGGGGCAAACGCTTTGGGGATAATGATTATCCCAAGAGCAATTGGAACATCTGGAAATACCTGTGGGCGCCGGCCCTGCGCTGTTTCGGCATCATGCAATTCTCTTTATTGCGAGAAGTGCTGGTGCTTCATGGCAGCGGCGTCGGCGGGGGCAGCCTGGTCTATGCCAATGTCTTGATGGAGCCGAACGAGAAAATGTTCACCGCCCCCGGCTGGAGTCACCTGGCAGATTGGAAAACCATCCTTCACCCCCATTACGATACCGCCCGGCGCATGCTTGGTGTGACTCAGAACCCCTGCTTGTGGCCGGCGGATGGCGTCTTAAAACAGATCGCCGCCGAGTTGGGCACGCAGAAAACCTTCAGCCCTACCCAGGTGGGCGTCTACTTTGGTGATAACGGCAATCAAGGGAAGGAAGTGCCCGATCCCTACTTTGACGGTCTAGGGCCTGCCCGAAGCAGCTGCACCCACTGCGGCGGGTGCATGGTCGGCTGTCGCTATAATGCCAAGAATTCACTGGATAAGAACTACCTGTATTTTGCCGAGAAATGGGGCGCCGAGATTCGCTCCGAAAGCCTGGTACAGGATATCCGCCCGCTGCCAGCGGGGCAACCAGACGGTGCGCGCTACGAGGTGATCTACACCAAGACCACCGCCTGGCTGCGCAAACCAGAAAGTCACGTGCGTGCCCGCAATGTCATCTTATCAGCCGGCGCCCTGGGTACGATGCGCTTGCTGTTCCGCTGCCGGGAGATCACCCATTCGCTGCCGAAAATCTCCCCTATGCTGGGCGAAAAGGTGCGCACCAACAGCGAATCACTGCTGGGGGTCACTAACCGCGGTCGCAGCACCAACTATTCAGAAGGGATCGCCATCACTTCGGTCGTCCACGCCGACCCGGTGACGGCTGTTGAGCCCGTTCGTTATCCCGATGGCTCTTCCTTCATTCGCCTGCTGTCAGCGCCCTTGATCAAGCCAACCAAGAGCATCCCCCGGCATATCTCCAGGACTCTAGGGCATACCCTGCGGCATCCCATCGATGCCCTGAAAATAATAATTTTGCCGGGTTGGGCTTACCGAACCACCATCCTGCTGGTGATGCAAACCGAGGATAATCATATCCACTTGCGCCTGGGGCGCAGTCCGTTCACCTTTTTCCGGCGCAACCTGATCTCTTTGCCAGGCGAAGACCGCTCCATCCCCAGCTCCATCGATCTCGGCCACCGCATCACACGCGATTTTGCCCGGCGCACGGATGGCATTCCGCTGGGCACGATCAATGAATCGCTGCTCAACATCCCCACCACCGCCCATATCCTGGGTGGTTGCCCGATGGGCGTCGATGACCAGGAGGGCGTGGTGGACGTGTGCTGCCAGGTGCATCACTATCCCGGTCTGTATGTAGTCGATGGCTCAATCGTTCCTGCCAACCCGGGGATCAACCCCAGCCTGACGATCACCGCCCTGGCGGAATACGCCATGAGCTGCATTCCCCCCAAGCCAGGCGCCTCAGCCCGCCAGCCGCTGGGCGTCTCCGCTTCGCCGCATGACCAGCAGGCTCTCCCCCTCGTCCTGGAGGGCGTGCAGTAGACCCACCACCCGGCTGATCCGCCGGAAATATTTGGGCATTTCTGCCAGGGAAAGGCTGCGAAAACCAAACTTCTCGTAAAACGGCCCCAGAGTTGAGCGGCACATCAGGAACAGCTCGCCTGGATTCTCATTGACCAGGCGTTCGATGATTGCCCGTGCGACACCCTGGCCGCGCCACTCCGGGTCGACCACGATCGAGGCGATCTCCCGAGAGCCATCCCCGTGCGGCTTGATTTGCCCGCAGCCGATTACATCTCCACTCGGCGAGATCGCCAGGACAAAGCGACGCCAGTCCAGTCCGGTGGGATTGATCCGGCCGAGATGCACCAGGCGTCGGATGGCAGGGTCATCCTCCACACTCGCCTGGCGCAGAGTGAACTTCACCTGAAGAAAATCTATCATCCTATCTGAGAAGCGAAAACTGCGATCAGCTCGGCCAATTTTGCTGGATACTGTAAGGGGATATCATGAACACTGTCCTGCATCCAATGCACCTGTAGGTCTGGCAAGATTACCCTGGCGCGCTCGACCCCCCTTTCTTTTAGCGCCAGAAACTGCTCGTCCCGCTCAGTGCGCGGCTGTTGAGGGACAGCCATCACAGCCATTGCCGGGCAGCGTAACCGCTCCATCCGTTCGTAAGTCTTGAAATCCCACATGGCGCGCACGATCTGCATGTGTCTTTCAAACGTCAGGCGCGGCCAGATCGTTTCATCTTCTCCAATCTCGAAGTTGCCCAGCACGATCTGGGGAATGCGCTCATCAGATCCCCATTCGCTCGTCCAGGCAGTTATCCGTTGCAGGAAATCCTCAGCGGGCATGCCTCCCAGTCGTGGTGGGGTTAACCGCTCGCGTGTCTCCTCCCAGGTAGTCCCAGGCACATCATCCAGCTGCATCACACCCCCATCGACCAGGATCACTCCAGCCGGAGAGCGCGGCCCCACTGGAAATTGGGCGGCATAATCCAGGGCGATAGCCGCCCCCCACGAATGCCCCACCAGTAACGGGCGCTCCAGGTTGAGAATATCGATCAAAGCCAGCAGATCCCCTCGAAAAGTCCCAAAGCCATAGTCGCCGTCCGGTTTATCCGTCAGGCCGTGGCCGCGCGCGTCCAGGGCAATGGCCGGCCAGCCCCGCTCTGCCAGCTGAGGCCCGACCAGCTCCCAAATGCGGGCATTGGAAGCCAGCCCGTGCAGCAATAGCACCGGTTGCGTCTGGTCGGGCGAGTCCCAACGCAAGTAATGAACGCGCAGTTGGTTCGCAAACAAATAGGATGAGTTCATCGTTGATCCCAATCGATGGCTAGTTCTTCAATCTGCTTTGGATGGCCAGACTGGTCAGCTCTTTCAAGGCGTCAGTGGCAATCCAGCGGGCTGTTTTGGAGTCGATGCGGGCAATCTCCTGGGCAGTTTCAATCGCCCGCTGGTTGAGCCACCGGTTTCGCTTGCCAATATTGCGCAGCGCCCAATTAACCGCTTTTCTCACAAAGTTGCGGCTATTCGTTGATTGAGCGATAATGGCTGGGAAAAAGAGCTCAAATTGCTCGTCTCTGGCCTTTTTGTCATGGACTGGAAGCCAGGCCATCAACGCAAAGCCAGCCCGCTTAACAAATTCGGCTTCCCGGCTGCTCCACTCGACTGCCTTTTGGTAGGCATAAGGTGTACGATCAAATAGATTGCCGCACACTTGATCGCACACATCCCATGAATCGAAATCTGCTGCCCACTGCTCCATCTGCGCCTCTGTGACCTGCTTTGGATCATCAATCAAGGCCGCCAGAATGCGCGCTTCGTGAATGCCGGAATTCCAGAGCTCCTGAGCCAGAGAGTGATCTTTGCCAATTTCTTTCGCCAGTGAGCGTAAATTGGGAATAGATATCCCTAGAGTATTCTCCGGGTTGATACCAAAACGCCTCATGCCGGCCACATTTTCGGGGTTGGCCAGGCTTGTTAAGATATTGAGAACATCGTCAGCTGTTTTTGCCATCATTCTCTTAGATTATAGGTGACCGAGATCTACCTACTTTGTTGAAAGTCATTGACCTTTTACGATTTCTATAAATGAAAAATCTCAACATTCGTCCATTGAGAAGCAAGCCTCTCGGCTACCAGCAGCCGGTGACAATGCTCAGGAGTAGCCTCGCTGCACAATAAGCAGGATAGGGTCGTTTCAAATTCGGCGCGATCCAAGATGGCGGGTATGTTCCTTTCATCCATCAGTGCTTCAAAACGTTTTGCATACAATTCCCAATTTGAGGTTGATCGATACGCATCCAAGACTTCCTTGGACGGCGCAAGTTCTGGGTAATGGATATATTGGCAATCGTTGGCTAATCCTTAAGAAAATACGGTAAGTCCTCTTGTTTCGCGAAACCAGACAACTGACCTCCAGGCCTTAAGCGAATGTCCACCAATCGCTGGATGCCATTTTGGCGTAATAACTCAAAAAATTCCTCTGCGCGCTTTTGGGTGAAGCCAATGGTATAGAGTTTCATATTATTTTCAACCCTTCAGGTTTCTTTTTGCGCCACCCCTCGCCTGCGGTCGCGATCTCAAATGCCCGTCCGATGCGCAGAAGGAGAGCCTCCGAGAAATCAGGGCCAAGTAGCTGAGCGCCAATGGGCAAGCCATTATTGTCAAAGCCAGCAGGGATGGAGATACCCGGCACTCCGGCGTGTTTGGCTGGCACAGTGAGCTGGTCGGCATAATGCATCAGCACCGAGTTGCCGTACACATCGTAAATGGGAAAAGCCGTGGTAGGAGTGTTGGGGTGAGCAGGGCGGCCAGTTGGGCGAGGTGGTTGAAAAATTCTGGACTGATTGGGTCACTCATTGTCAAATCCTCAGAAAAGGCGCAGCCATTCCTGCACTGGATGGCTGCCAGTATATCACTTTTCTCCAGGCTCCCGTAAAGGCGCTACTGCGGGGAGTGGCTAAAATAGTGGTTCCAGGAAATCCTTAACATGGGCTGGATAGGCAGGATAAAGTTGCTTGTAGAGTTGTCGTCTATTGTAGCAGTAGATAAACAGACGCAAGGCACATTCAAGGGCATACGGGCAACGCGAAAAGCATCTCGACGAGCGTGCCAGCCGCGCCAGGTAGTGACGCAGCTCAGCATTGTCTCCTTCCACCGAATAGGTATCGGTTTTGCCTTCAGAAACTTGATATCGGCCCAAGTGATACCACAGGCGGTCATAGGCTTCGAATGCGTCACTGTAATACTGCCTGGCCTTTGGCGCATCGTCTACCATGTCTTGAATGGCTGGTTGAGTGCGCTCCCAAACCACTTTCCAACCCAAATAACAACGCGTTTGCCGGTCTACGAGCGTGAGGATGTAGATCCTGTTTTTTTGTTGCCGATAAAGGTGAACAATTCATCCATTTCGGCCGCCTTGACTTCTTTGGGTACTGGCGCTTCCGGCAAGCTGGCCGCGCTGGCTTGCACCCATAACGAAACCGTGCGGTGGTGAATACCAAAATGGCGTGCAATCCGGCGCAGGTTCATGCCATCCACATAGAACTGCACGGCCTGCTTGCGCATCTCATCCGGATAGCCATGTTGTTTCGGTTCAGGAGTGTACTTGCAGCTACAATGCATGCAACGGAAGCGTTGTGAACCGCATTCGGTCTTACCGGCTTTGTTTTGGCGTGTTGTTTGGAGACATCGAGGACAAGTATTCATAGCCCTATTTTAGCCCAGATTTATATCCACTCCCTACTGCGAGCCTCGCAGGCACCACTCAACATCTCTAATTTGAACAGTCAAAATGCTTGGTAAGGTCAAAGCCCTGGAGCAGGATTATGCTCGCCAATCTCCTGCTGGAGAGCGGAGTTTAGCTATACTTCGGTGTGGGTAACGCCTTGACCAAAAGGTTGTGGAACCAAACCCTTCGGAGGAGATTACCAAGGTCATCTCTTTCATTTTCTGAAGGAGAATGGTTGATTCGACAATCACGTAATTTCATTACTCATGAGTTTCTGATCCTCACCACCGGTTGAACCGGGTTTGCCAGGGTGCCGTTCTCTAACATGTCAGACTGTTATATCCACTGCAGATGCTCAATGGTAAGTTCATCGCGGACATTGCCCGTGTTCAGCGTCGCGGCGGGCTCCACGAGCACGACGTGGCATTCCTCATCGGCAACAGGACAGTGCTCAACACCTTTCGGGACAATGAAGAACTCCCCGGGATTGATCAGCACTTCCTGATCGCGCAATTTTATGCGCAGGTAACCTTTGATGACCAGAAATAGTTCATCTTCAAACTCGTGTTTGTGCCAAACAAATTCACCCTTGAGCTTCACAAGCTTGACATACTGCCCGTTCATTTCCCCAGCGATCATTGGGCTCCAATAATCTGAGAACTGTTCAAATTTCTCTGCAAGATTCACAACATCCATAAAAGGCTCCTTTAATACGCAACTCCAATTTTGCCATCTTCGCCTGACTACGACCTGCTTTATCGCGAAGGCTTATCTAATGGCGTCCAATCATCGATGACCTGGCGGATTGCCGCGACTACGATTTCTGGATGTTCAAAATGTACGAAGTGAGAGCCATCGACCCATTGCACCCTGCCATTGGTGGATAGCCGCGCCAGCGCTTCCAAGCAGCGGCACACCTCTGGGGATGGCTGTTTGCCTTTGTCCGCCGAGATGACCACCACCGGCCAATCCCGCCAGGCGCCAGGAACGTTTGATTGGTTCAAGGCCCGGATTGTCTCCGGCAGCGCTTCAATTTCAGCGATCGAGGTCTGGATAGCGGCAGGACGATACAGGAAACCTGCCCGCTCAGAGAGCGTTGGTGGGGGAGTAGCCCCGCCGAAAAGCAGATTCATTTTTGATAACTTACCCAGTAGGCGAATGATGCCCAGCCACGACAGGACTTTCAAAGCCTGGCGCACGAGCCACAGCCCTCTCACTAAGAGCGGGCCTGCTTCGGTCAACAGCGGTGGCTCGATCAATACCAGCCCGGCAACTTCTTGCGGATAAGCCGCGGCATACAAGCGGATAGTATTGGCTCCTGCCGAGTGCCCGACAAGCACAAAAGGCCCCTGCTCCCCGGCATTCTTCAACAGGACATGCAGCTCTTCGGCTGCCTGCTGGAAGCTGCGCGGCCTTGGGCCTGGATCGCTCCAGCCATACCCGGCGCGATCGTAGCTGCATACCCGCCCGTAAGTCGCCGCCTTTTCCTGCGCCGTGTGCCAGACCATGCCTGAGTCCCCCAATCCGGCATCCAGCACAACCAACGGAGAGCCCTGTCCCAAGCAATTTAAATGCAGCCGATATCCACCCAAATCCACCCGGCGGCCTGGTGCTGTATCACGTGCCAGATCGGTTCGGGCTGTTACTGCCTCCCGAAGCCCCGCTACGATAATACACAGGACGGTTATACCAATAATGATGACGAGCCATAACATAATGACGATATTATCCGAGTAAAAGGTTGGCTTTCTGCATTAATATCTTGAGGAAAATCGTCGGCGACTATCGCTCAGACCGGTTTCCGCTGGATCTCCATAAAAGCACCAGGCATACCACCGCAAGCAAAAAAGGATCGCAAACATAAACACCGGCGCCCACTGCCCTTGCTGGGCAAAGTAACCCGGGCTGACGATGACCGTATACAGCAGCATGCCAAGCGCCACAGGCGAGAGCAAACGTGCCCAGGAAGTTCGGCGGAGCAGGCCGATCCCCGAGAAAATCAGCAAGGCGGCGGTAGCAAATTCTGCGACCAGGTGAAACGCAAGCCGGATCGGCTCACTTTGTACCTCGGGAGCCTGTCCAGTTCCCAGCGTTAATCCCCATTGTGCCAACATGAACACACCGACCTACATAGAATACCAGGCAATAAAGCGCGCTATGATCTCCGCAGGGTGAATCGACCCCCCTTTAAATCAGCTCATTTTGCATAGCTCATCAATCTCTCGTTTCCTTATCATGAAGTTCTATCTACATCTCAAGATAATGGGCAAAAAATCAGGATGTGCGTGCCAAATGGGTCTCTTACCGGGCAATAGCGCACCGGTTCATACATCAGCTGGTCAGAAGGGATTTCGCCCTCCCCGCCGGCTTCGATAAAAGCCGCCTGCAACCGCTCTGCTTCCTGGATTGAATTCATGACAAAGAGCACTTCAACGTTCTGTGGATTCCCGTTGTTACTTCTGAGCAGTGTCAGCCAGGTATTGCCGATCTGCCAGCCGCGTGTGTCCTCACCTTCGACATAGGCCGGTGGTCCCAGGACACGCTGGTAGTAGGCTAGCGCTTCAGCATAGTCGCTGAAATACAGCACTGCGCCATAAAGCCCTGCAAATCCAAAGCGCGGCTGGGGCGCAGGCTCCGCAAAGAACCGGTTGCGGTAAGTATCGAAATCCATTTGATCTATCCGGATTCTCCTTTCAACTCATCACCAATCGCTGCCGCCCAGGCAGTGATCGTCTCCCAATCTCGGAAGTCGCCGGTCGGCGCCTTTACACCCTTGACGATCAGCTTCTCGGCCAGGTTGAGATCTTTTGGATCGATTTCACCATGAAAGAAGGCAATATCCCGCGGCCGGATCCGGTCGGCGATCGGTTGCTGTGCCTCGGGGAACTTCCAGCCTTTCATCAGCTCCACCGGGTTACCCTCGCCCGTTGGGCCGCTGGAAAACAGCCACACTGTCCGCTCTGCCAGTTCTTTCTCGTTTGCTTCCAGAAAATCCACTGCTTCCTTGCGCCACATACCAGCATACACCGCGCTGCCGAGCACCACGGCGCGGTAAGCGTCCAGTTCGTTAAACTTGGTCTACAGATTTCACATCAACAGCCAATCCTGCACCCTGAAGCACCTGGCCTATCTTCTCAGCAATCTCCGCCGTTGCACCGTGCTTGGTAGCATACGTCACCAGAATTTGTGCGTCCATTTTTTTCGAATCTCCTTTTTTTGTGCTCTGCGATTTTGTGATCGATCCCAAGTGCCATATCGGTATTGAATATTCGACTGCCCATCATCCATGGTGCGCGACTACGCCTTCTGGGCGACCACGTACCAGTTGTGCGGCATATCCGGCAGTGTGACCGGAATGACTGGAAGTTTCCAGCGACCGTGATTAGCCTCAGGCTGACCAGCTTGAGACAGTACAACCTTCCAGCCGCGCTCCTCCAGAAACGCTGTTGGATCGTCCAGACTTCCAATCCAGGGCGCTCCACAACTGGCCTGCATGTCGACCCAGGCCCGCGTCCACGGGGAGGTCAACACGGCGCTTTTTGCAGTCATATTTCTTCCTATTATACAGAATAGCTCACCTGGTGCACCAATCACCATTTGAAGCTAGCTCAACATCCACGGATAATTAATTGAGGAGTGTGCATAAATGAATTGACATAGTCGGAAAAACGGTTCACCATACTGAAAAATCTGCCAAGATGATCAGGAGGTGGGCTTTTGCAAGCACCGTCTAAGACCGACTATGTCAAAACCTACTTTACACTGTACGAAGGTTTCGAGCAAGGGCAAAAAGGTAGTACTCATCGTGGCCATCCCTATGATTACGAAACGAAAGTATTGATCCTGTTCTTTACCATCATGATGATTCGTCGGATCACCGCCTTCAAAGCCCAACATCGCTGGTTGAAACATCACCAAGATGAAGCTGGGCAGCTTGGTTTCGAACAAATTCCGGATCGAACCACCCTTTCTCGGCGGTTCAAGTGTCTCTACCCGACCCTGCAAGCCTTTATTGCCTATCTGGGTCATTGGGCAGAAACGTTGGACCAAGATTTCGACAGCCAGGTTCTGATCGAGGATGCCAGTTTGTTCAAAGCGCAGGGTCCGGTTTGGCATCAATCTGATCGAGTGGCCAACCATGTCCCCGAAAAACTGCGTCACCTGGACCAAGATGCCAGTTGGGGTAAGAGTGCCTACCACGGTTGGGTGTATGGATACAGCTTGCATCTGAGCTGCAACCGATCTGGTTTTCCGAAACTGGTTCAGGTCGAGACAGCCAGCCTGGATGAAAGCAGAGTGGTGGACCAGAAAAAAGATACACTCTTTACATTCTACCCAGAAGCGGTAGTCGGCGATAACGCTTACTTCAAAGCTATGCGAGTGCGACAATGGGCAGCCCAAGGGATCATTTTGGTAAGTCCGGCGGCCAATTGGAAAAACGGTAGGTATGCCAAAGCCTATCACCACTTTTTGGAGCAAGACCCGGTGAACAGCTGGCTAAAATGCCGTAAAACTGCGATTGAACCGGTATTTGATCTGTTTTCTAAGGTGCTGGGGACGGCCAATAACCATAAGCAGCTTCCCGTTCAATGGCTGGCAAAGGTTCGACCGTTTCTCTGCTTGGGTGTTTTGGCCGTTCAGATTGCCATGATACTCAACAATGTGTATGGTTTGCCGCTCAGGCAAATCTCGCTGATCTTATCTGCTTTGAGCTGAGGCAATTATGCACACTGCTCAATTAATTGGGGCTGGAGAATCGATCTTAGCATCCCATTGGAGCAAAGAACTTACCCATACAGTCTTTTGAACACACGGCAGATCGCCAGACTTATCCAAAGTTTCATCTCTCGTGCCTTCGCTGTTTGTTTTTCCTCCCCCTCAGGCTTTGCATAGGTCACTCTCCATAGTCCATCATTTTCCTGATGTTCGCTGAGCCAAATTAAGGCCTGCTCAATTTGGTCATCTTCCCTTGAAAGACCAATTCGAGAGACAGTATCCAGAGCAGCAACCAGGTTGTTCCACCAGAAAGGATATTCAAACCGCACCCAGTAACTCGCCGCTTGATACGATGTATAGCTGTCTGCTTGAAAAAACCTGGATTTCAATAACTGCGCTGCGACATGCGCCGCCTCTGAGTGGCAATACTTCGGATGTACCGCAAAGGCGCGTAAAACCATGCCGGTCCAGTTATGCGAGAATGGTTTGGAGCGATCCGGCTCTAATGGTTCTGCATATTCACTGGTCAGGCGATATTGGGTTTCGCGGTCTAGCTTGTGCGTGATCAACGGGATAGTCCAGCCCTGGTCATCCTGTCGCATCCTTAGCAGCCACTGAAACCCCTTTTCGATCCGGGGATCGTCGGCATAGCCCGCCCGAATGAGCAGCGCCATGATCGCGCCGGTGTAATAGGTCGCATATTGATTGGCTAAGAAACCCCGGATATCCCCTTCCTGCGTTTGGCAGGCGAAAAGGTACTCAGCCGCGCTTGCAGCCTGAGGATCTTGGCGGGTGAATCCAAACTGTTCTACCAGGTAGCGGAAATACCGCCAGGTCTCGATTAGCTGGTAGTTTATCGCCGGGTGCTTATTCTCGCCACTGCGCGGCCAGGCTCCATTCGCCAGCTGCTTTTTGAGAATGCGTTGCGCTTCTGGCAACTGCCACAGGCATTGAACCGGACCAACTTGTTCCCCTAATAAGTCTTGGCGTACAAAATACTGGATCGCCTCGTTCTTACTCGATAAGAGCGGCGCCAGGGGATCGAACTTCAATTGCTTTTGCCAGTTGTCCATTTGCGCCTAAGCCTTAGTAGTACTTTTCGATGCCGCCGAAACCAAATTGCTTGTTCTTCTCGGTCATCTGGATGAAGTATCTCAAGCGCTTCTCAAACTCATCAGGCCGGTTGCGAGCCCCATCAATGAAGGCAATCCGAATGCGGATGTAGCCTGGCGAGAACCCCTGAAAGTTATTCCACGCCGCCTCATTGGCCTGGATGGCATCCAAGATATCAGTCGGAATCTCAAATGCATCCTCATCCAGGAGATCCCCAAGGGATGCCAACACATCATCGACTACCTTCCCCTGCTTGACCAGCTCCCGTAACCGCTCCTTATTCGCCTGCGAATAGGTGCTCTTGGGCCTGCGCACCGAGAACCTCTGGGCGTACCGCTCCTCGTCAATTCTCCTGGCCGTGCTGTCAATCCAGCCGAAACACAGCGCTTCCTCAACTGCCTCATTATAGGAGATGCGCGGCTGTCCGGTATGCTTCTTGTAGAACACCAGCCAGATTTCCTTCTCGGATTTGTAATGCCTCTCTAACCAGTCGCGCCATTCCTCGCGCCTGGTCACGTATAGCAAACTGGATTCGTCCAATTCTTTTTTCATGTTTGATTGCTCGACTTAGGCGATTTAATCCTGGCCATCGCTCGAACCGGGAACGTGCCGACGCCTTTGAACTTGGGCGGTATGGCGCTGAATGTGAACCCCTCATCGGGGAGCTGCTCCAGGTTGCACAGGTGCTCCACAATCAGGATGTCTGCGGCGAGCAAAGTAGAATGCACCGGCCTGGATTTGCCGCGCGTGTCGTCGATGTTCATTGAGTCGATCCCTACCAATAATGCGCCATGTTCCTTCAGGTACACTGCCGCCTCTTCCGTAAGAAACGGATGGCCGGTGTAGTAGTGTTCGGAATTCCAGTGCTGATCCCAACCGGTGTGCACCAGCACCGCCCGATCTTGAAATTCCCTGCCCTGAAAGAACTCCTCGCCAACTGCCAATGTCTGGTGATGATCGACTCGTATCACCAGGCTTTCCAGATCGGTGAAGCTTTCAAGACCCACCTCAGCCAGATCCTTTCCGATCGGGTAGCGATGAAATGGGCAGTCCAGATAGGTTCCGGTGTTGGCAATCATTTCAATCTTGGCAATCTGAAATTCGGTCCCCGGAGCGTAGATCTCGCGTGATTTCTCCCGGCTCAAGTAGTCGCAGATGATCGGCGCAGGCAAGCCCTTATAGGTGACCAGCCCATCCTCGATGATGTGACTCAGGTCAACCAGCGTGTCACTGCCAGGACGGGCGGATAGGGGTTGGCGTTTGTGCTTTTCCGTGATGATTTCCTTATTGAAGATACGAACTTTGCCAACCATCAAAAGGCGCAGGTCTTCAACAAGGTAGTGAGCCAGCTTGTTGTCTTGGATATCCTCACCGGGGATGTCCAGGCGGAAACCCTGGCCTTGTAGCCCGCCGCCGTTGGTGAAATCAATTTCGAAATCGAATTTCACGCGTTTATTCAATTTTTCCTCCTGAAACCATTAAACTTTTCTCTGCATACACGGACCGTTCAACTTCCATCACAGGCATGATCCTGCCAACCGGCTGCAGGTAGCGCTGTTGATATTCCTCGCTTCCCGCTTGTTCCAGCTCTCGCCAGCCATAAGACTCGAGAAAACCTCCTACTTCATCAGGCTGCATGCCAAACTGCCAGAACTCCTTCTTCAGGCGAGTCTGGCGATACAACACATCTAAATCATACATTTTCTGTCCGTCAATGAAATCCTTGCGGATGTAGGTGAACACCAACCGGCTACCCCGGCTGGCGTGCTTGAGGAATTCAAATACCTCGCCAACTGCAGCCTCCGTTATGTACTGAGTCACCCCCTCCCAAACAAAGAAACTCTTGCTCTCATGTGAATAGCCTATCTCATGTAAAACCACTCCCAATTCCTGGCGATCAAAATCAATGGGCACCAATCTTACATTTTCCGGGACTTTGCCAAACCGGCGGATCAGCACTGCTTTCTTGGTATCAATAATTTCCGGCAAGTCAACCTCATAAACTTGGTGCGTGGATAATTCAGGTTTGCGATAGGCCAGGGTATCCATGCCTGCCCCAAGGATTACCAGATTTCGGAGACCCTGACTCAAGCTTTTCACCAGCGTATCATCGATGTACCGCTTCCGGCACAGGATTCCTCCCCGAATTCCCGGTACACGCCGATCGATAAGTGCAAACAGCCTGTTTCTCAAAGCGCCAGATCGCCCTATATTCACAGACCATCTCAGGGGTGCTGGCAGAAATTGATAAGCAAATGCATCTTGAATAATCCGCTGTGGTTGTGGAACAAATTGCTCAAATGCCACTTGCACAATGGGTCCCCAGGCCGTTTTAGAAGCTCTATTTGCCATATCTGGACCTCTGCCTGCCTTACATGGTACGCACTGGCTTCTATCATTCTCAGGCGTGTGGACGTCAAAGATCTGCAGTGTGCAATCGTATTCCCGCTGCACCCTGTCCTTGGCGTGCCTGTCTACTTGCCTGGATGTGTGCCTGGGCAAACTCCAACAACCCATCGATTTCAGCCAGCATAAGCTCACGTTCTTGCGCGGTCGCCTGCCCGGCGTACGCTTTCCTGGCAAGATCAATAAAATATCGCCAGGCGGGAAGAGCTTCATAAGCCCATTCCGCTGCCATGGTCTTTGAGATCACAACATCCAATGTTTCAAAACTATACATCAAGCGGCACAGGTTGAGAATGCAGTAATCTGGATACTCATGTGGATGCTGCTCCACAAAGGCAAGCTCACTGAGCAAAGCACTCTCAATCTCGGGCCATGCTGGTGGTAGATAGATTTCATTGGGATCCGGTCCATATAAAATAATGCACCGCCCGGCTCGGACGTGTTCACGATACAGCGCCCAGGAGTGATCAGTCGCGCCGTTCCACATCTGGCTCCTGGGTGGCTTTTTTCTGCGCGCATCTTTCAGAAGAATATAGTAGCCATCCAGTTCTGCCCCGAGAGGGGGAAATCTTTCGGCAAACGTCTCGTGGAGCGCTTGCAACGCTGAACGTTCCTCATCTGTCAGCGTTTCCTTCAGAATCACGTGAAAATCGATATCGCCAGTCGGCGCTGCTTCCGGAAACGCTAGAGCGCCGTAGAGATACACACCAACCAGTTTGCTTCCGAGGATCGCCTGGAGGCCATCTCGAAATGCATCGCTGATGGTTTGGACATCTTCCGCTTTGTACTCCATTTTTTTCGAATTCCTATAAACAAATGAAAAAAGGATTAAAATCAATTATACAGATTTCCAAGAGGTATCGATATGGCACGTAAGAAGATCTCTTTTCCAGATTACACCTGGTGGCGGATGGACGACCCGCACAACCTGATGGTGATTACAGGCCTGATGACCTTTGATACACCACTGGATTTCGAGCGTTTGAAAGCCACCATGGAGCATGCCATATTGCGCTTCAGGCGCTTTCGCCAGCGCCTGGTCCAGCCAGACCTTCCATTCAAACGACCCTATTGGGAGGATGATTCTTTCTTTAAGCTTCGACTCGCACCTTAACCGGGTCCAATTACCGTCACCCGCCGACCAAAAGACTCTTCAGGATCTGATCAGTTCATTATTGAGCACAGAGCTGGATATCACCCGTCCGCTTTGGGAATTCTACCTTGTCGAAAATTACGGAAAAGGCAGTGCTCTCATAGCTCGAATGCATCATAGCCTCGCGGATGGGATTTCCTTGATGCAGGTACTGCTTTCATTGACAGATACAGTCGCCGACCGCCCAGCTTCAGTCCAATCTCAGGATTCTGCTCAAACCGATATGCAATCTCCCGGCCAGCCGACTAAAACGTTTAAATCGGCTACGCTTAATGCAAACAACTTAAGTACACAAAAATTCTGGGATGAAGGGAAGATGCTCATCTTCAATCCTTCCCTTATCCGTTATCGCGCCAGCCAGGTCATCGATTTGGCCGCAACGGCGGGTAGAGTAGTATTGCGTTGGCCAGACCCACCGACGGTCTTCAAGGGTTCTTTAGGGAAAGAGAAATGCGCCGCCTGGTCCGAGCCGATCGAGTTACAAGATGTGAAATATATCAGCAAAGAATACCAAAGCACCGTAAACGATGTCTTGCTCACTGCCGTGGCTGGAGCATTCGGGCAGTATATCGATTCTCGGGGAGGTGCGGCTGAGGATCTGAGTATCCGCGGTTTTATCCCGGTCAACCTGCGGCCTTTCGGGTTGGATGAGGAACTGGGCAACAAATTTGGCCTGGTTTTCCTCCCACTGCCGATTGGCATTGATGATCCGATCGAACGACTTCGCAGGGTCAAGCAGAATATGGATGAGCTAAAATCATCTTCTGAGCCCATTGCCACCTGGGGGATCATCAACTTGCTTGGCGCGCTCCCTTACCAGTTTGAGGATTTTGCCGCTAACATTCTGGATACCAAGGCAACGGCTGTGATGACGAATGTCCCTGGTGTGCAAACCCAGCTTTATCTGGCCGGAGCGCCAATTAATACCGTCATGGCCTGGGTGCCGCAAGCCAGAAGGATTGCCTTAGGAGTCAGTATTCTCAGTTATAACGGCAAAGTCTGGTTGGGCATAGCCACCGATAAAGGCCTGGTGCCCGATCCGGAGGCCATCATTGCATTCTTCCATGCTGAATTTGATGAGATGAGATCTCGGGCGCAGAAATCCCAGGCAGAACAGCAAACGCGCCTGAAGCCAATGATCTCTATGTTGGACGAAGCCTTACACACCCTGGATGAGTTATTGGCTGAGGCCGATCAGGAAAAGTAGGCGCTGGAGCGCCTGGCAGACCAAGCTATAAAAATTGTGGATATGCGGCTTTGGTCAAGGGATAATCTTGGCTGCTTCATCCGTACTTTATCTATCGCTCGGTTGTTGGTTATTAACTCACCCCACACCTAAACGCATCGCAATGCCCATCGACCCCAGCAGTAGAACCGTGGTTGCCACGGTGACAAGCCATAGCCGCCGATCCAAGCGGTACATTGGCAGGCCCATCAGCAGAATCGAGCCAAAGAAGAGCAGGAGGTAGGGCACGAGAATGCCATAGCGCGTTGGAGAACGGAACTCGACCGGCCAGATATACTCCACCACGACCATTAGCACAACGAAGGCGAGATACACCGCCGGACCAACCAAATGCAGCCAGCCGGCTCTCGCACGCCAGAAAGCGACGAGGGCAAGAGTTGCCGGGACTGCAAGCGCTATCATTACATAGCCCAGGAGGTGGTTGATCGCCATACTGCCGGTGCGTACCCACGAAAGAAACCCTGCCGCCTGTAGCACATTGACAGCATTCACTACGCCCCATACGGTGAGCGCTGCCCACCAGGGGTCGACCTTAGACTGAGCTTGCATGTGGTGCCTCCTTGCGGATTGACCAAAGCCAATCTGCTCTGACTGCTCTCAATGCCGTCTAACGACTGGTGGCTGTCCAGCGCATCAGGGTTGCAAAAACCAATCCTCAATGAATGCATACCACCGGCATAAAAACTCTGGGTTTTGATCGGCAGACCCGCGGTCCTTCAATTGTAACCTTCAACCCCTATCGGAAGAGAAATCAATAGGAGCAAAGATTGGTTCGGCCAATAGCCTCAGCCAGTTCTGGAATAGTCGCTATTGATCCGCGCAACCTGCTGATGGCCTCAGAAAAGTCTAACCCAGCCAGGAACTCGGCTTCTTGTAGAAATGCGATATACAGGTCTCGCCCGGCTGTGAGATGATTTCCATCCGCATCTGGAGGAAAGTTTAGGTACTCGCGCACCTGTCGCAGACACTTCGCGGCTATATCCTCTCCTAACTCCTCTGACCAGCGAGATAAAGCCAGCGTGTTAGTTCAGATCGCTACTGCGGGCGGCCACGGCTCCTGGCGCGCTTGCGTCCACAGCGTGTTTACATAATTCAATGCAAAATAATTCTGTGCAAGATGAAGCCAAAACGCGCCCGCTTCAGTCAGCTCAAGCCGCCCGCCATTGCGGACCGCTAACCTGGCCTGTTCGATGACTCTCAGCCACTGGCGAGCCTTGCGGGCATCACTCCCCAGAGCTATATCGAGGTCATCGAGTGGAATGCTCGTGTCGTAAAAGCGCCAGTACAGCCACCACCAGCCGGCCATTTCACCAGCGAACGGCATCCGTAGGGCGATCGCCCTGCGCCCATTATTTATTGCGTCGATCCAGCTATTGAGATCAAATGTATTCAGCACAAACCCATCGGATAGATGCGATCCAGCGCCGGGACCGATGCCTATGTAGCCATCTCGAGTGACCGAGGAATAGCGTGGGGCAGTTCCGCGCTTGAAACCCCACACCGAAACGCGATCGAAGCCGTGTTCAGCGCACCATCGACTGATAGCCTGGTAATGCGCCCGGCGCATGCGCAGATTGGGCATACGCACCGACGCCAGGCGCAGATATTTACCGACCGAAGTGTATGGGAAAGTAAAGAGTGGGTAGGTCGTGAGTTGATTCGCACCGATCTGCACGGCTCGCGCCAGATCGGCAGTCACACCGACGGCAGTCTGGTGCGGCAGGGCAAACATGATGTCCACATTGACAGATGTAAAGCCGCTCTCCGCCAGCAGCGACAGCGCCCGCTCTGCGACGATAGGTTCGTAGTCGCGTCCGATCGTGGCTAGGCTTTCAGGCTGGAAGGACTCCACACCAAGCGACACAAGCGTAATCCCCATATCATGCATGCGAGCGACCGTCTCATCGTTCACATCAGCCGGGTTCGTCTCGATACAGATATCGCCGGTCAGCCGGAACCGCTCGCGCACATGCCTCAGTACACTGGCGACGCTGTCCAGAGCCAGCGTTGGGGTGCCGCCGCCAATGTATATGCTCGTTATCTCCGTCGGCCCGATCGCATCTGCCCACCAGTCCACCTCGGCAATTGCTGCCCTGGTGTAGGGTTCCACGAGCGACTCGCGATATGGAACTTTGGTATAAGGACAATAGGGACAAAAGTGGCGACAAAAGGGCACATGCAGATAGAGCGAGCTACGCTCGACCGGTAAGGGGGTCCAACTCTGTGATGGTCGCTCGAAAATCCAGCTTTGGTCAGGCCCAACCAGGTAGCGACGGATGCCACGCGTGGTGAGGCGGATAAGCCGATGCCCCGGCATGGTCACCAATACCTCGTCATGCCAAGTAGCGCGCTCGGCCGCAGGTTTTGAAATTCAGTGAGCTCGGTGCAGGCCGCATAACCGCAATCTGCACACACTTCATCGGAGGCGCGGCAGCATACCGACTCGCCATCTACATCTATCACCGCAGCCACTGGAAAACGACGTGACCAGGCGCCAGATTTCAGCGCCAATAAACCTGCCCTTGAATTGATGATCGGCAGTCCAGCCCGGATATAGCCAAGCAGGCGGTCAATGATTGGCACACGCTCCTCGGCAGTCAGGAACAATTCGTCGCGCCCGTAGTAGGGTGTGTGGAAGTAGAACATGACGCCGATCACCGGGAATTTCGTTTCTTGCACCCAGCGCAGGAATGGCTCGATGCCCTCAGCAGTATTGCGATCAATCACGTAGATGAGAGCGACTTTGGGGTGCAAACCCGCGCGGACGATCTGTTCGACCTGACGAAAATGATCCCCACGCCGCCTTTCGAAGATCCCGGGTAATCCATCCATACTAACCCAGACGAGATCAGCCGATGTCTCGAGTCCAAGCAAACCGTTCGTGTAGACGTGCACATGGAAGAAGCCGATCCGTTTCGCCTCAGCAATCGCATCCGCCAGGGTGTGACCTGCGTCGCGCCACAGCATCGGTTCCCCACCGCTGAAATACAACTCGCGAAATCCACACGCCCAGGCGTTCTGCAATGCGGCAATCACTTCATCCCAGGTCATATCGCGCCGGCCGGTGTTGGAAACATGACAGCCACGGCAGGCCAGGTTGCAGCGATCGGTCAACGCAATGCCGTAGATAAGTGGTTCCGGGGAGCGTAACACCACAAAACGCCACACGAATGTGGTATAGAAACTGAACTGCCCCCATCGGTTTCTTTGAAACCGATGGATATCTTGGCGCGTCCCGTCTTTGGAAAGGGTTTGTGGTTTAGGAGTCTCAGGCATAGATGCTTTATCGAGACTGGCTAACAGGTTCGAGCTATGCTGGCCGTCGGCAAAGACAGCTTGACTTCTTTTCTCCCGCGACTGGACTGGTCTGGCGCCCTGCTCAATCGCCGCCCGCCTGGTCATTTTCAGCGAGTTTAGGCGGCCGGTCGGTTCCCGAACCGATCGAATGACACGACCTCGTGAACAGCTTTACGCGTCGTAGGGCCGTAATGCCCGAGTGGCCAACCCAATGGAATCACTGCACAAGGTGTTACGCTCCAGGGCAGGCCGAGGAGTCTGCGGGCAGAGATGAGGTTCCATATTGGAATTGTTGTCAGGGCAGCACCCAGGTTCACCGCACGAGCAGCCAGGAGCAGGTTTTGCACAGCAGGAAAGATGGAACCGAAGTAGGTTGCAGTAGAGATGTGCAAGAAAGGGATGTAATGGCCTTTCAGACAGGCGACAACAATGACTGGGACTTCCTCGAAATGGTCCGCCTGCCATTGGACGGCATTCAAGATTCTACGCCTCCTCGGGTCACGTTGCGTAGCCCTCCGCCCAATCCGGCCATAGAGTCGCCAGACCTGCCGGTTGACGCGGGCAAGTCCTTGCTTGATCTTTGGGTCTCTGACTATGATGAATTCCCAACTCTGGGCATTGCTGCCGGTCGGCGCTTTTATCGCCAGGTCTATCAGGCGAAGGATGACTTCATCATCCACCGGATCCGGCTTCAGACGACGGATCGCCCGTTGCGTCTCCATGGCCTCATCGAGAGGCATTCCGAAGTCCAGATGTTCTCCCATCAACTTTCCTCCTGGCTGCCAGGATAGTTGGAACCTATCATTATGCCACCTCTCGCTTCTGGCAAACGATAACTGTAAAATCCATCTGTGACTCGTCTATATCACCACTGAGAGATGGGTGGAAGATCACGTTCCTAAAACCACATTCTTCCAATAAGGCTCGATATTGCTTGTGGGTATAGGCTTGTGTGCAGCCAGCATATCGTGTCACGCCGCCAGTCGATCCATCCACAATGAAATATCGTACAGTCGCCACGTTCTGCTCGGCGTCCCAAAAGTTCTCTGTGAGGCAGATGTGGGGGCGGTCTGAGAAAAGGCCGCTTTCGGTTGAATACCAGGACGCAGGCTGCTTTCCTATTTTCTGAACAGCAGTAAAAGTATGGACTTCAAGCAGTAGACGACCGTTCTCCGCCAGCGCCTGATGGGCCTTGTCTAGAATTGACCTGGCATCAGCCAGGCGAAAGGTATTGAACTCGCCAAATATGAACATCACCAGGCCATAGCCTTGCCCATAGTCTGCCGCTCGAATATCTTGCTGACGGTAGGAGCATTGCAGCTTATTCCTACGGGCATATTCTTGTGCATGATTTATCGAAGCCGGGGAAAAATCAATCCCTGCACAGTCATGCCCCAGTCTGGCGAGCCGGCTGGTGTATAACCCCGGGCCACAGCCCAGATCAAGGATTCTGGTAGGCTGGTTGGACAGAACCGCATGATGAATCCATTCCACGTGTCTTTCGATGGTTTCGATGCGACGGCTGGCGGCATCATGCTCTTGCGACAGGTGCTCAAGCAGCATTCGTTGACTGAAGCCAGGCTCATCCCAGGGGATTTTCTCCCCTTCTGACCATGGGACAGGTACCGCCTGCCGATGGATGATATCAATCAAATCCATTTTTTTCATCCTTCTTTCTCCTGTTGCCCCAGCACGTGCCGGATCAATTCTTCAAACACAGACTTGTACTGTCTGTAATCCTCTGATCGGGGCAGATTGATCTGAATCCATTCCCGCATCTTTGGCCTTCCCAAAGGCTGGAACGGGGACACATTCTGATCCACTTCCAACAACCTGGCAGCAGATCCCTCAGGAAGCTTGACCCCAACACCTTGCTCATACAGACAGATACACAGCTTCTTGCCCGCGTAATAGGCCGGGTAGCCAAACATCTTGCCGGATCGTACGTTCGGTTGGCTCAGAAGTAGCTCGTCAAGAACGGCCTTGTGTTCGGAATTGAAATTAGCCAATACATGCTCCATTAGGCAGAACGGTTTGGCTCAGCAGCCAGGCGATATTGCAAGGCGGCAAATGTTGGCCCGAGCCCGTGCTGGTTTCAGGCTCCGCGGGGTTACCAGACGAGAGCCTGGTCTGCTGCCGTGGGTGTCAGGCCGTTGGTTGAGTACAAAATCGGCTTCATCTGCCTAACCAATTCTCAATTACTAGTTGTATGAGGAAGAGTATTATTGGCAAGACCATGACTGACAGAAAACTAGTTAACGTACCCTGAGCGCCATGGCCAGGTAGGAAATCCTGGTCAATATGTCACGTTCAGCGTTCAAAGCGGACATGGCGCTGTTGATCTGATCCACCTCATCCATTTCATTATCATCGAGACAACGGTGTAACCGTTCTAATTTTGCCTCGAGCCTCCGGTTGAGTTCTGCAAGCAGTCTGCGCTTTTCAGAAACAAGCCGCCGGTTCACAAACCACAGGGGGAGCACAAAAGCTCCCACCGCCAGCACAACTTGCAGAACCCATATCGCCAGAACCGGTGCAGTCGCAAGTTGCATTGGAAAGAGCAGTATCGACAGGCTGAGCATAATCATCCAAGACACACCGATTAAGGACGTCACTCGAGAAAAGGCGTAAACCGGATCGAGCCGGAATAGGTTGAACTGCTTGGCCATCTTCACCGTGCGGTTCACCAGCCTTAACTGCCGCAGGGAATGATAGTAGATTGCGCTCCCAATAGCAAAAGAGATCAGCCCTTCGACAAAAATAACCACGGAGAGGAATGTTCCAAGTCCATATCCCACATAAAAAGCTTCGAAGGCCAAATACGTTATGATGATATAGATAATGGACCAGATCACTCCGCTGAGGATCACACTTCGGGCCGGCATGACGGTGAATTCAAACTTCAGCCTGTTCAGCTTTTCCTCTTCAACATCCAGGAGCGGGCTAAAACTGGACAAGGCCTCCAGCGATACCTGGTCCAGATAAGTCATCATTGCCAGCGGGGCCCACAGCCAAAGCGGAAAAATTAACGAAAGTGGGGCGAAAGTGAAAGCTGGCTGCCAGCCGTCAATCCAGGCCACTATATGGACAAGGATGCCCTGCAGGATAAAGAGCACCAGATAGGTGAGCCAATAAGGGATGGGCAGCCGCTTGACAAAGTCCATAAACCTGTCGAGGAAGCTTGGTGGGTATAGTATAGTTTGGCTGGTCTGTCCTGCTGCATCGGATCGGGATCACTCGTATGGTTTATCTGGCCAGTGCTCATTGGATCGCCACGCTTTCTGTGTGTCTTGAACTGTTGCGGCTGTAGAGAGGTCGTCTAACGCCAGGCTTCACCCGCTTGCCGCTCGCGGCAAACAAAGCCCATGCCCCGAACGGCGCTGAAACGCCCCCGCGATCTCTTAAACTCACAGCATAAGAACAGGCGGGTGCAGGCCGTTGTTAGGTGGTATGTTTAATTTAATACAGCCCATGTTTGGTTCGCGATGTCATACTCAATCGAAAACTCGGCAGAATACTCGCCTCTTTCTACAAAGTTGAATGCTCGTTTTGAAACCCCCATTTGCAATCTGTCGTTAGTGCATGTTGTGTCAATTCTCTCAAGATCGTCAGATCAAGGTTGTCGTGCCAAAAATCATCAATAATCTCACTTGCAACTTCGGATAAATTAGGCGGTGTTTGGAAATTTTCCGCTAAAACGATTATGGCATAAGTTCGTAATGTACGAGCGAAAACCCGCTTGAGTAGGAGTGAGTTATAGGACTCCAAAGTCAAATAGCAATCGTCGTGACAATACAAAAACAAGTTCGAATGACTAAGGGAAGAAAGTATCGGAGCACGACTACACCAATCATATTCGCGGCACGTTATGACTTGTTCAATAATTTCCTCTTCGTTCCAGTTTTGGCCTACGTCGAACATGTGAAAATCATAATGATCAAAATCAGAAAGCAATCGGGATAAACCCTTGGTAGACATTATGATAGTGCTAATATCTATAAGTCTATACTCAATCTCAGCCTCGTTAGCCAATTCCACCAATGGCAACAAAAGACCCGCCTGTGCATCTAACTTTGAAGCTTGCTCTACGTCAAATACCGCTATCATTTCCAAAGCATACAATTCGAGCAAATCGCAGACACCTACAACTCTCTGAGGGCAGAGGAAAAGACTGGATACTTCACCAAACTTGCTATATTTGACACTGAAGGGGAAGAGCGAAGTGTAGCCAGCAAGCCTATTTACATTGAACGCATTCGGAGATGGTATTTCTATCATTATGACACCTTTGTTATTGAGCATCGGCGCCGATATTTACAGGACGCCCGACGTTCCGCATCAGCTGCGCCAGAGCACACAGCGAAGCGTGTCGGCTCCAGCTACCTGTTAGACCGCTTCCTCATTGAGCGCATACTTTCGAACAGCCGCATCGACCTGTGCCATTGCAGGACCAGAGCCAACATGAAGGACGAGATAGCGCCTAAACTCGTGGTCGTCGAAGTTTGTGCACAGGACGAAGAAGAACGCGATATCGTCTGGACTTTCGCCGTCGTGCGACGTCGTCATGACGTGCATCGAATCCCGAACTTCGTCTGGATCATTGAGATGCGCCTTGACGAACTCCAAATCCACGGCCATGTGCCATGCTTCGCAGTTCTTGCCACCGCACACTGCGTATCGATATCCGGCTTTGAGCAGTGCTTTGGCAATCGCTGAATGCTCCGCATCAGTGAAGCTACCGTCATAGTCCCAGATCAGACAAGGGAATAGCGCACTGCGAAATGGAGACACGAAATCATCCGGATCACCGATGGTGATTGCTCCATAGACCTTTCCCTCGTGCTCGGCCAGTATCTCCATATGTATCACTCTCCGGTCGTACCACTAAATCAAAGGGATTTCAGACACCCTCCTCTTTATCATCTGCTCCCGAAAGTAATTGACATATTCCTAAAGTTAATGAGCGCGCCAACTCTTGTCAGAAAATCCATACCTAAGATGCCATGGATATCAAATCCATAATCCATGCCGCCAATTTCAACTTCGAAACCTGAGAGACCCTGATCACCAACTCGTAATTGATCTATTACACGTGAAAAAACAACTTCATTTCCACCCACGCCTCGGATTGTATAAAGATTATCATCCGGGGAAGGGTAAATGTCGATTGAAGCGACATCATCCGCTGACAGAATTGTAGTAACCGAGCCAGTATCAATTAAGACAGAATCGATTTGGATTGTCTTTCCACGATAAGTCAACGCGACTGTTACAAAAGGCAAGTTATCGATCAGAGTGAGCTTCATTGACTTTTCGAATCCCCAGCCATTGTTGCTCGTGAATATCTGGTTCTTCTCAACTCGTGTGGAGAAAATAGAATTCCCGCTGAGGGTATTGTTGGTGTAGGTGACGATAGTTTCGAAAAGCTTCTTTACCGTCAGCGCATTGCTCGATTATGGTCAACTTTTCTAGTTGACGCTGATTATTGGTAGTTGTGCGAGCTTCAATGGCTTCTACAATCAGCCATTGATCAGGGTAAGCCTTGCGAATTTCAGACCAAAGCATTCTTGCCTCCGTTCACATCTATTTCTGATTATAGCAGAAGCATGGATCTACTCCAGCTTTTATTGAAAATTCTATAGATAAGATCGCGTTCCCTAAGTGCTCCAGATAAGTCTGGACCCAGTTGCTCCATAGAAGCCTCTACTTTTCCTTCCGCCCTCTTCGCCCCCATGCTATAATGATCCTATCCCGTTCGATTCTGACCAGGAGAGCATCATGAGCGGAAACGGTTTATTCCCCCTCAGCGCAGAGCACGAGATGATCCGCCAGGCGGCGCGCGACTTCGCTCAGAACGAGATCGCCCCCATCGCCGCCGAGTTCGACGAGAGCGGCGATTTCCCTGCCGAGACGATCAAAAAGATGGGCGCCATGGGCCTGATGGGCATCGAGGTGCCCGAGGAGTACGGCGGAGCTGGCATGGACACCCTGGCTTACGTGCTGGCCCTGGAGGAGATCTGCAAGGCCGACGCCGCCCACGGCACGATCATGTCGGTCAACAACTCGCTATTTTGCTACGGCCTCCTCAAGTTCGGCACGGAAATGCAGAAGCAGAAATACCTGCGCGCGGTCGCCTCGGGGAAAGCCGTCGGCGCCTACTCGCTGACCGAGCCGATGTCCGGCTCCGATGCCGGCACGATGCGCAGCCGGGCGGTGCGCGACGGCGACCATTACGTGATCAACGGGCGCAAATCCTGGGTGACCAGCGCCCCGTATGCCGATTACGTGGTGATGTTCACCATGACCGATCCGGACAAGAAGCAGCGCGGCATCACTGCCTTCATGATTGAGAAAGGCTGGCCGGGTTACTCGATCGGCAAAAAAGAGCCCAAGCTGGGCATCCGCGCCTCCGCCACCAGCGAGATCCTCTTCGAGGATTGCCGCGTCCCGGTCGAGAACCGGCTGGGCGAGGAGGGCGAGGGCTTCAAGATCGCCATGGCGGTGCTGGACGCCGGGCGCATCGGCATCGCCTCCCAGGCGCTGGGCATCGCCGAGGCCGCTTATGCCGCCAGCCTGGAATACGCCCGCGAACGCGAGGCCTTCGGGCAGAAGATCGGCGAGTTCCAGGGCATCTCCTTCAAGCTGGCGGATATGAAGACCCGCATCGAGGCCGCCCGCCTGCTGATCTACAATGCCGCCCTGGCCAAACAGCGCTCCAAGGAGACCGGTGAGCGCTTCACCCTGGAAGCCTCCATGGCCAAGCTGTTCGCCTCCGAGACTGCCATGTTTGTCGCCCACGCTGCGGTGCAGATCCACGGCGGGATGGGCTACTGCAAGGAGCTGCCCGTCGAGCGCTACTTCCGCGACGCCAAGATCACCGAGATCTACGAGGGCACCAGCGAGATCCAGCGCATGGTGATTGCCCGCATGGAGACGGGGCTAAGATAACGGCGCTTCGGGGAGTTACGCAGGGTGGATAAATCCCACGCGGCCGATGAGGGTGAATCCACCGCCGGGGAACCGGAGGCTGTCACGCCGCCTATCCAGCCGGAAGCGGGGGAGCCACCGTCAGAAGGCCAACCGCAAACTTTGCATGCCAGTCTGGAACCCCCCGGTGGGGCGCCGATCCGCGTATCTCTACAGGAAACTCCCAGCCAGAGCGCCGATTCAGAAATCCACATCCAGCTTAACCTGACGGAGGGCGCCCGCGTGCGCCTCACCGTCGAGGCGCTCTCTGAAACAGAAAAAACTGCTCGCCCTTCCGCTCGCCTGGTGTTCGAAGGCGGTCAGCGCCCAGCAGGGACTCCCGATAGCCGCCATTTGTCCGAAGAGGATGCAGTCCAACCGGCTATCAAGCCCGCCAGTCGCCTGGCTGACCTGCGCAAGCGCTGGCCTTACTCGCTGGCGAGCACCCTGTTTGGTCTGGCCTTGCTGCTGTACCTGGCGACGCGCCTGATCGGACTGGCTGACTTCCCGATCTACTTCTTCAGCGACGAAGCTATCCAGACCGTCCACGCCGCCGACCTGATTCGCGATGGATTTAAGGACGAAGAAGACACCCTCCTGCCCACCTATTTCAAGAATGGCCCCTTTTATAACCTCAGTCTGAGCGTCTATCTGCAGGTGCTGCCTTACCTCATTCTTGGCAAGTCGGTGTTTGTCACCCGCACCACGTCGGTTTTGGTCAGCCTGCTGGCGGCAGTTGCCGTCGGGCTGACTCTGCGCGACATCTTTCAAATCCCTTACTGGTGGGCAGGCTCCTTGCTGCTCTCGATCGCTCCAGCCTGGTTCCTGCACTCGCGTACCGCTTTCGAGACAGTCATCTTTGTCTCGTTTTATGCCTGCTTCCTGTATGCTTACTTGCTCTACCGCTGCAAGTCGCCCCGCTTCCTGTACCTGGCGATCGGGATGGCTGCCCTGGCCTTCTACGCCTACAGCCCGGGTCAAATCGTGATCGGCCTGACCAGCCTGCTCCTGCTGCTCTCAGATGCTCCCTATCACTGGCAGAACCGCCGCCTGGTGCTGCGCGGCGTGGGCTTGCTGCTCTTGCTGGCCCTCCCATATCTCCGCTTCCGCCTGGGCCATCCAGAAGCGCCCTTCGATCACCTGCGCCGCCTGGGTTCCTATTGGGCCGAGCCCATTCCACTCGCTGAGAAGATCCGCCATTATGCTTCGGAATACCTGTACGGCTTGAGCCCCGGTTACTGGTTTGTCCCCAATCAGCGCGATCTGGATCGTCACCTGATGAAGGGCTACGGCAACCTGCTGCGCGCCAGCCTGCCCTTCTTTGCCGTTGGCCTGATCCTGGCGATCAGGCACCTGCGCTCGCCAGCCTATCGGGCAGTCCTGATCGCCTTGCTGGTCGCCCCGGCAGGCAGCGCCCTGGTGGAGATCGGCGTCACGCGTGCCCTGGTGTATATCATCCCGGCGACGATCCTGATCGCCTTAGGCATTTCCTGGCTGCTGGCCTGGCTCGAGCGGAAACTTGCGCATCGATTTGCGCTTCGCCCGGTTCTGTCTTTGGCTCTCTTTGGCGTGCTGGCAGCCGCCAATCTCTGGATGCTGCGCGATGCCCTGGTGAACGGCCCCACCTGGTATCAGGACTACGGCCTGGGCGGGATGCAGTACGGCGCCCGCCAGATGTTTGCAGCCGTCAAATCCGAGCTTGCAGAATCGCCGCATCAGAAGATGATCGTCACTCATTCCTGGGCCAATGGCGCTGACGTCGTGGCGCGCTACTTCCTGGGCGACCCCTTACCAGTCCTGCCCAGCACCATCGACGCCTATCTCTTCGAGCATCTGCCGTTGGAGGGTAACACCCTGTTCGTGATGACCCCCGAAGAATTTGCCCTGGCGCAGGATAGCGGCAAATTCACAGATATCGAAGTTGACCAGACCTTGCCCTATCCCAACGGTCAGCCGGGATTTTATTTCGTGCGCCTGCGCTATGTGGATAACATCGATGAAATCCTGGCAGTCGAGCAAGAGCAGCGCCGCGCCCTTCAAGAAGGTAAAGTAGTTATTGATGGGCAGCCTGTCCAGGTGCGCTACCCTCTGCTCGACATCGGCGCCGTCGAGAATATGTTCGACGGCAACCCGGATACCCTGGGGCGCACCCTGGAAGCCAATCCGGCTGTCATCGAGCTAATGTTTCCGGAGCCACGCTCCCTGCAAGAGCTCTCCCTCATCATTGGCAGCACCCAGGCTGAGATCCGGGCACTGGTTTCCCCAGCTGGTGATGAAGCGCCAGTCGAATACATCCAGGTCCTTCAAGGGACGGTGGAACAACCCGAGGTTTCACTGAAGCTACCCGAAGCTCCCCCGGCATCCAAGCTACGCCTGGAGATTCGCGATATCCACCAACCCGAGCCCGGGCATATCCATGTCTGGGAGATCAAGCTAAAGTGATTGCTTTTCAGGAAAATTGTAAAAATATCAGCGCACATCCACACACATCGCTCCGCTCACGCGCTGTTAGAATGAAATGTAGTGAAGGGCGCGGATGCGACGTCCGATAACAGGAGCAACCCATGCAGGCAATCGTCCTGAACGCCCACGGCGGGCCAGAAGTTTTGGAATACACCGAAGTCCCAACTCCGCAGCCTGGCCCCGGAGAGGCGCTGGTGCGCCTGAAAGCCGCTGCGCTGAACGGGCTGGACTTGTGGGTGCGGCGCGGCTGGCCCGGTATCCAGCTCAGCTACCCGCACGTCCCCGGCGCTGATGGAGCCGGCGAAGTAGTCGCCCTGGGCCCCAACGTTACCGGTTGGGAAATTGGTGATCGGGTCGTGATCAACGCCAACCTGTCCTGCGGCGAGTGCGAATATTGTCTGGCAGGGCAGGACAACCGCTGCAAGAAATGGGGCATCCTGGGCGAAACCCGCTCCGGAACGTATGCCGAATACATCGTCGTACCGGTGCGCAACCTTTACGCCATCCCGCCCCATATCGAGGAGCGCCTCGCAGCTGCCGCCGCCCTGGCCTTCCAGACCGCCTGGCACTCGTTGATCACGCGCGGGGGTTTGCATGCCGGGGAAAGCGTGCTGGTGGTGGGCGCTTCCGGCGGGGTCAACACCGCCAGCATCCAGATCGCCCGGCTGGCTGGCGCTACCGTGTTTGTGGTCGGGTCGAGCCCCGAGAAACTGGCCCTGGCGGAGTCGCTCGGTGCTCACCATTTAATCGATCGTTCCCAGGATGAAAACTGGCCTAAGGCAGTCTACCTGTTGACCGGCAAGCGCGGGGTAGATGTAGTCGTCGACAACGTCGGTCCCACCCTCCCGCAGAGTTTCCGCGCTGCGGCCAAGGGCGGTCGCATCTTAACTGTGGGCAACACCGGCGGGTATAAGGTTGAAATTGACAACCGCTTCATCTTCGCCAAACACCTGTCGCTGATCGGTTCGACCATGAGCACGATGGCCGAATTCAAGACCGTGATGGATCTGATCTACACCGGCTGGCTGAAACCTGTTCTGGATCAAACATTCCCGCTGGCTGAGGCTCGCGCGGCCCAGCAGCGCATGGAATTTGGCCAGCAGTTGGGCAAGATCACCCTGCAGATCAGATAGCCACACCATGAATGATCCCCAGACTTCATCGCCGGTCAGTAGCCATACCAAACGGCCGTTGATCGTAACGTCTCTTGCCGTAGTGGTGTTAACCATTTCAGTCCTCAACCTGATCCGGTTCATCCAGGCTGTCAAACTATGGGAGTTCCTCTCGGGGTTGCCGGGTGTATCTCCGATTTACCTGGCTGCCACCGGCTTAATCTGGGCTCTGCTTGGACTGCCCCTGTCCTGGCTGTTATGGCAGGGCAACCCCAGAGCGCCAGCCGCTACTCGTATCCTGTGTGTGGCCTATTTAATATATGAGTGGGTTGAGCTATTTATGATGACCAGCTCGGGCAACCAAGCAGCGAACTGGCCTTTTTTTCTGGCATTTACATTGATCATCCTCGGTGTTATCTTTTGGGGATTATCCCGTTGGAATGTCAAAGCCTTCTTTGGAGAGAGGCATGAGCCATCATTCTAAAATTCAAAAACTGCGCGAGACCAAAGCCCAAAGTCGCCTGGGGGGTGGGGAGGAGCGCATTGCCGCACAACATAACCGCGGGCGGTTGACCGCTCGCGAGCGCATCGACCTGCTGCTCGACAAAGGCTCATTCCGCGAGGTGGATGCCTTTGTCGTCCACCGTACCAATGATTTCGGATTGGACCAGCAAAAATACCTGGCAGATTCTGTGATCACCGGTTGGGGCACGGTCGAAGGGCGGCTGGTGTATGTTTTTTCGCAAGACTTCACTGTATTCGGCGGCAGTTTAGGAGAGGTACATGCCGAGAAAGTCTGCAAATTGATGGACATGGCCATCAAAAACGGCGCTCCGATCATCGGGTTGAACGACTCTGGCGGGGCGCGCATCCAGGAAGGCGTGGTCTCCCTGGGCGGCTACGCCGATATTTTCTTGCGCAACACCCTGGCTTCGGGGGTTATCCCCCAGATCAGCGCTATCATGGGGCCCTGCGCCGGCGGCGCAGTCTACTCACCGGCCCTGACTGATTTTATTTTTATGGTGCGCAACTCCTCCTACATGTTCGTTACCGGTCCAGAGGTGGTCAAAACCGTCACACACGAGGAAGTCTCATTCGAAGACCTGGGCGGCGCTGGGGTGCACTCTGAGATATCCGGGGTCTGCCACGTGGCAACCGATACCGAGGCCGACACCCTGTACATGATGCGCAAGTTACTCACCTATTTACCGCAAAATAACATGGAGGATCCGCCTTTCATGCCACCTGGCGATGACCCTTTGCGCATGGAAGACGCACTGGATCAGCTTGTTCCCGACGATCCAAGCAAGCCCTATGATATAAAAGATGCCATCCATTTGATCGTAGACGATGGTCAGTTCTTTGAAATCCATGAGAATTACGCCCAAAACATCGTCATCGGATTTGCTCACCTGGGTGGGCACAGTATCGGCATAGTCGCCAACCAACCCGCCGTCGTGGCAGGCGTACTGGACATCAACGCCTCCGATAAAGCTGCTCGCTTCGTGCGCTTCTGCGATGCCTTCAACATCCCGATCGTCACTTTCGTGGATGTGCCCGGCTTCATGCCCGGCACCGCTCAGGAGCATGGCGGCATCATCCGCCACGGTGCCAAGCTGCTCTACGCTTACTGCGAGGCCACCGTGCCCAAGCTGACCGTGGTAACGCGTAAGGCTTACGGCGGAGCATACGACGTAATGAGCAGCAAACATATCCGCGGTGATGTCAATCTGGCCTGGCCTTCGGCGGAGATCGCCGTGATGGGGCCAGACGGTGCGGTCAATATCATCTTCCGCAAAGAGCTCGCCCAGGCAGAAGACCCGGTGGAGCGTAAAAGCGAGCTGGTCACTGAATACCGGGAGAAATTCGCCAATCCTTACGTAGCGGCCTCGCGCGGTTATATCGACGATATCATCGAACCACGCGAGACGCGTCCGCGCCTGGTTAATGCCCTGGAAATGCTGGCCAATAAACGCGACGCCAACCCATCCAAGAAGCACGGCTGTATTCCTCTTTAAAACCATGCAGAGGTTGGTACCGGTCAACGGGCATCAGATTTTCGTCGAAACACGCGGTCCCCTGCAAGGGTTCCCGGTAGTCTTGCTGCATCATGGCATCGGGTCGGTACGCTCCTGGAAAGACCAAACTCCCCTCCTGGCTGAGGCTGGCTATCGCACCCTGGTCTACGATCGTTGGGGGCATGGCAAATCGGATCCGCGGCCGAGATTAGGAATGCCCTATTTCGAAGAAGATCTGGCAGACCTGGAATTATTGCTCAATTATTTCAAAATTTCACAGGCTGCCCTGATCGGCCATAGTGACGGCGGGAAGATTGCCATGTATTACGCCGCGCGTTGCCCAGACCGGGTGATATCCTTGATTGTGGTTTCGACCAATATCTATATCGAACCCAAGATGATTCCCGGCATCCAGGGCTTGTTGAAAAACTTCGAAGACGATGCTCGCTTCCGTGAAAAATTGCGTCGGGTGCACGGAGATAAAGCGGAAGCGCTTTTCCGCAGCTGGTATACAGGCTGGACAGACCCCACGAACCTGAGTTGGGATATGCGCCCAATCCTGAGGCAGATTGCCTGTCCAACTCTGGTTGCCCTGGGATTGGAGGACGAGCACGCCACCCCCCGGCACGCCCAGGACATCGCTGCCGCCATCCCCAATGCAGAGCTCTTGCTGGTCCCGCAAGCTGGCCATATGCTGCCCCAGGATTTCCCGGAGATCTTCAACCCTAAAATGTTGGATTATCTGAAGCAGACCGCGCTGGTAATACAATCCAATGAATAGGTTTTCTTTAATCCTTTGCGTCCATAGCGTCTTTGCGTTAGAGATGTTTTTCTTCAGGTGAATCGACCATGTTTAATAAAGTCTTGATCGCCAATCGCGGCGAGATCGCCGTACGGATCATCCGGGCCTGCCGGGAACTGGGCATGCAGACAGTGGCAGTCTTTTCTGAAGCCGACCGCCGCGCCCTGCATGTGCGTTTGGCTGATGAAGCCTATTATTTGGGTCCGGCTCCATCGCGCGAATCTTACCTGCGAGCAGACAAGATCATCGCTCTGGCCAAGCAATGCGGGGCTGGCGGCATTCATCCGGGGTATGGCTTCCTGGCCGAACGCGCCGACTTTGCCCAGGCTTGCCTGGACGAAGGCATCGCCTTCATTGGCCCAAAGCCTTCTTCCATTGCCGCCATGGGAGATAAGGCCGTGGCGCGCGCCACAGTGGCTTCCAGTGGAGTGCTGGTTGTGCCCGGCACCGAGGGAGAGGGCTCGCTTGGCGACGAAGAGCTGCTGGCTTTGGCAGACAGCATTGGTTTTCCTTTGCTGATCAAAGCCACCGCTGGCGGAGGCGGCAAAGGCATGCGCGAGGTCGACTCGATTGCGGAGATGCCCGGGCTGCTCCATGCTGCCCGGCGAGAAGCCGAGTCCTCCTTTGGGGATGGCAATGTTTACCTGGAAAAACTGGTGGAGGAGGCGCACCACATTGAAGTCCAGATCGTGGCCGACAACCACGGGAATGTCATTCATCTGGGCGAGCGCGAGTGTTCGCTGCAACGCCGTCACCAGAAACTTCTAGAAGAAGCGCCTTCCATATTCATCGGCGATGACGAAGACCTGCGCCAGCGGATTTGCGCAGTGGCCGTGCGCGCCGCACAGGCAGTTGATTACACCAACGCTGGCACGATCGAATTCCTGGTGGATAAGGACAAGAACTTCTATTTCCTGGAGATGAACACCCGGCTGCAGGTTGAGCACCCGGTCACCGAGGTCGTCACCGGTTTTGACATCGTTAAGGAGCAAATTCGCATTGCCCGCGGCCGGCAACTCCGCCAGGTCCAAAAAGACATCCAGATCAGCGGCTGGGCGATCGAATGCCGGATCAACGCCGAAGATCCTTACAATGACTTCTTGCCATCCACCGGGCGGATCAGCCACATGATCCTGCCCACTGGCCCCGGTGTGCGAGTGGATACCGGCGTCTACCCAGGCTTTGAGATCTCCCCGTTTTATGACGCTCTGATCTCGAAATTGATCGTCAGCGGGGTCACGCGCGGCGAAGCCATTTTGCGCATGCGCCGCGCCCTGGAAGAATACAGGATCACCGGGGTGCGGACCAATATCCCCTTTCACCAGCGCATTATGAATTCACATCGTTTCATGGGAGGCCAGTACGATACCCGCTTCGTTGAAGAGCGTTTCTCAATGGAAGCCTCCCAAGAAGGCAAGGAAACCCTGACGGAGATTGCCGCTATCCTGGCTACCCTGGTTGCCCACCAGCAGACCGAGCGCGCCTCCCATATCATCCAGCGGAACGCCCGCGACACGAGCAACTGGAAGTGGGTCGGTCGCTGGGAACGTATGCACCGCTAAGAATTAAATCCCCTGAGGACTGGCTTATGCGTTATGTGACTACCGTTGGAGAACACGAATACCTGATCGAGATCCTCGATGAACATCATGTCACCGTGGACGGCGTGCAGTACAACATAGACTTCGGTGAGGTCAGCGAGCAGACCGTCTATTCTCTGCTGGTTGATAATCGCTCCATTGAGGCCTTTGTCTATCCAAGTGATGATGGCTGGCAGGTGCTCTTGTTGGGCACACAATATGAGCTCACAGTGGAGGATGAACGGGAGAAGCGGCTGCGCGCTTCTCTGGGTAGCCGCATCGCCGAAAACGTGGATTACCACCTAAAAGCTCCCATGCCTGGTCTGGTCGTTGCTGTCCCGGTCAGCGATGGACAGGAGGTTGCCAAAGGCGATGTATTGATCGTCCTGGAGTCGATGAAAATGCAGAATGAATTAAAATCTCCCCGCGCCGGCAGAGTCAGCCGGATGCGAGTCAAGCCGGGCGACAGCGTTGAGTTGAGAGAAACCCTGCTAAGTGTGGTGTAGGAAATGGGAGCCTAGAACATGAAGGATCAAGAGATCGAGATTAAGTTGTACCTGGCAGACTTGTCCGCCTTTCGCCAGCGCCTGGAAAATCTGGGCGCCGCGCTGATCGAACCGCGCTTGCACGAAATCAACCTGCGCTACGATACTCCCAACGGGGACTTGACCCGCACGGCTCAAGTCCTGCGCCTGCGCCAGGACAGCGCCGCCCACCTGACTTACAAAGGCAAGGGAGAGGCCAGTGGCGGGGTGTACGTCCGCCGCGAGATTGAATTTACCGTCGGAGATTTCGAGGCCGCCCGTGCCTTCCTGGAAGCGTTGGGATATACGGTCAGCCTGATGTACGAGAAATACCGCACAACCTACGACCTGGATGGGGTGATGGTCACGCTGGACGAGATGCCCTTTGGTAATTTTTCCGAGCTCGAAGGACCGGATGCCGAAAGTATCCATGGTGTGGCAAATAAATTGGGCGTGAATTGGAATGCTCGCATTGCCGAGAGTTATACCTCTCTCTTTGCTAACCTGAAGGAGACGAAAGGCCTTTCCTTCCGGGATCTCGCCTTTGAAAATTTCAAGGGCATCGCCGTTTCGCCGCAGGATCTGGGGGCATATCCGGCAGACAGTTAGAAGAATTCTATTAAAACGAGTTGGGACGGCGCATAGGGCCATCCCAACATTCTTTGTGTATTAGATTTTTAAAGTCGAGACTTAGAACCGATCCGGAGGCGGTTCCAGGGTGAAAGCCCTCGAGCTGCGATATTGGACGATGAAGCCGAGCACTGCCACCACCAGGAAGAGCAAGATCCACCAAAAGGAGTCCTGCATGAGTAGCCGGACTGGATTCTCAACCAGATCTTGCATGACAGACAACGCCCCAGCACCGTAACCCAGTGCCCCAACAATCGCTGCCGCCCCGCCGATGGAGGTCGCCGCGATGATCACCCACTTCTGCAGATTGAACATGAAGGTGACCACGATCAACACGATTGCCAACACAATGCCGATGATCCAGACCAGCCAGCCCCAGTTGACGCCGATCGCCATCATGAAACCCACGCCGATCGCGTAGCCGACCGAGCCAGCCATGACCGCCACCGCTATCGCGTAGAACAGGTACGACAATACGGCAAACAATGCCCCAACAACAAAGCCGACCACCCAGCTGGTGACATCACCCAGGAAGCCTCCGCCGAACAGAGCTGGATGGATTGTGCGCCGATCGCAAATCCAGCGAAAAAGCCCCAGATCGGCAGCAGGAAAAGGAATAAACGGTAACCCGAAAAGGCTACCGCCAACCCAAACAGCACCGCTATCAGGGTTGCGCAAAAGAGTTCGAACGTCATGGTATCCTCCTGCAAATGAAATTAGAATGGAATGAAAGATTGTTCCTCAATTAATCAACCCCAATATTATTAATAAAGATGCGAGAAGTTCAAAAGGATCTATTTTCGGAACTACCTAACCTGAACTGCCTTCCATCACCGTGATATCCAATGATCAAAAATATGACCAAGCCAGGGTGTACAGGTCGCATGATATACTACCCACCAAGGAGCACAGATGGCCAAAGATTACAGCCTGACCGCAACCCCCGCCAACGAAGAACGCCGCCCCAAGTACGCCCAGGATGAGGGTTGGATCCGCGACTTCCTGGGCCGCGTCAAAGTGGGACATGTCGCCACCCGCTGGGATGAGCAGCCTTTTATCACACCGACCAATTTCTGGTATGACCCAGCACGGCATGAGATTTACTTTCACTCCAACATCGTTGGGCGCCTGCGCGCCAACCTCGAACGCCACCCGCAAGTCTGCTTCGAGGCCTGCGAAGCCGGCGAGCTACTGCCATCCAACGTTGCGTTGGAGTTCAGCCAGCAATATGAGAGCGTGATCGCCTTTGGGAAAATCAGGATCGTACAGGACGAAGAAGAGCAGCGCCAGGCGCTCTATGGACTGATTGAGAAGTATTTCCCCGAGATGCAGCCCGGCGTACATTACCGCCCGATCACCGATCAGGAGCTCAAGCGCACCTCGGTCTATGCCATGACCATCGAGAGCTGGAGCGGCAAGCGCAATTGGAAAGAGCGCGCCGAGCAGAGCGATGAGTGGCCGCCCCTGAATGAGACCTGATTAAATATCATTACCAGCTGCCTGGCTTCCCAGCGCGCTGGTTGAGCCTGGCTGGCCTGCCCGATCAGCTTGGGCAGCAGGGACCCCATTTGGTCTGGATCACCCGTCGTCAAGAAACGCGTCTGGCCCAGGTCCTTGCTGATGCTTAGCAGCCCGCTCATCTCTAACAGGCGTCCTACCTGGCGAGCCACCGCGGGTGCCGGATCGATCACCCGCACCTGTGGCCCAACGATCTCCTCAATCAGCGGGATCACAAAAGGGAAATGAGTGCAGCCCAGCACCACCGTGTCAATCCCCCGTGCCAGCATCGGTTGCAAAGCATTCTCCAAAATTGTCCTGACCTGGGCGCCATCTAGTTGCCCGTTCTCGATTGCCATGACCAGCCCCGGGCAGGTATCCTGCAGCACGGTCACCCCGTTCGCAAAGCGCTCAATTACCGAAGCGTACAGCGCCCCCTGGAAAGTCGCCGGTGTGGCCAGTACACCCACCACACCACTGTGCGTCTGCTCTGCAGCCGGTTTGACTGCCGGCTCCATCCCGACGAAAAGAGTTTGCGGAAAGACCTGCCTCAGGTAATGCAGCGCGGCCGCCGAGGCGGTGTTGCAGGCGACCACGATCAACTTCGCCCCCTGGCTTAACAGGAAGCGGGTGATCGCCTCAGAGAATGCACGCACCTGCTCCAGAGAGCGCGAGCCGTACGGCACATGCGCCTGATCAGCCAGGAAGATCAAGTCTTCACCTGGCAGCGTCTGGCGGATTGCTCTGAGCACCGATAATCCGCCCACCCCAGAGTCGAAGATGCCAATCGGAGATCGAGAAGTCGCCCGCAATAAGCCACCCGCTTGCTTAGTGACCATTGGAATCTCCACCTATCGCAGTCAACTTCCCACTTCTCACTTCTGACTTCTGCTTTCCGCTGCATTGACAAAGGCCTCAAACAGCGCCCGCATCGGAGCATGTGCGCCGAGCCACTCAGGGTGCCACTGCACCGCCAGGCCAAAGGGGTGATCGGGTAGCTCGACCGCTTCCACCATCCCGTCTGGCGCGCTGGCAACCTGCACCAGGTCAGGGGCCAACCGATCGATCCCCTGGTGGTGCATGCTGTTAACCTCCATCTGGGAGTTCCCCAGGATGCCTGTTAGCCGACTTTCTGTGCGTACATCCACAGTATGTGCCAGGTAGTCGCGCGGGTAGTCCGGATAATAATCGTGGCGCAGCGACCCGGAGCGCTGTGCAGTAATATCCACGTACAGCGTGCCGCCCAGCCCGACATTAATCAACTGCAACCCACGGCAGATACCCAGGAATGGCACCTCCTGGCTGACGGCTTTCTCCAGCAGGTACAGCTCCACGCCATCCCGGTCCAGGTCCACGTCGCCGACCTTTGGGTGCGGCGCCGCGCCATAGAACGCCGGATCGATATCGCCGCCGCCGGTAAACAGAATCCCATCCAGGCGAGCCAGTAGATTTTCTAGCAGCTCTGGAGACAAGCCAAGCGGGATCATTATCGGACAGCCGCCGGCCGCGGCGACCGCCTGTACATAAGCTTCGGTAATCACGATCTGGGAGCGCACTTCAGCGTGCGGGCGGCGCGCCGTGGTTATTCCTATCAACGGGTAAGGCACAGAACCTCCGATTATTTGCCAGGGATACCTGGTCAAAGAATAGAAAAGGGCGCAGCACCGGTAAGGCTGCGCCCTAATTAAATCAGATAATGGGAATTATTGGGTGAATTTTTGCTTCAGGCGGGCGCTCTTCCCCGTGCGCTCGCGCAAATAATAGAGCTTGGCACGCCGGACATGGGCGCCGCGATGGACGACCACTTTTTCAATGCGCGGCGAGCGCGTCAGGAAGGTGCGCTCAACCCCGATGCCATTGCTGGCAACCCGCCGCACGGTGAAATTGGCATTGTTGCCACCTCGCCGCATGCGCAGCACAGTCCCGCGAAATTCCTGGGTGCGCTCGGTGGAGCCTTCTTTAATGCGCAGGTACACGCTGACAGTATCACCCGGGTGAAGCTGCGGGATGTTTGGGTTGTCGGTGGCCTCAACGGCCTTGAGGAGTTCGCTCATCTTGGTTAATCCTTAACTTGTTTCGATAATTGCTGGCATTACAACGCCGCCCAAGGCGGCGCGGGTAGGGATTATATCATGCCCATCAGAAAATGCAAAGGAAGTTCTGACCTTCGGAGTGTCCAATCAAGATGGGATAGCGAATTGATAAACATGAGCCGGGAATTTCGGGAAAGCCTGCTTGAACAGCTGGCGGCGATTGAATGCGAACACAAACAACTTGACGGCATTGCGCAGCGCCTTGATACAACGAGAGAAACAGCGGGAGCGTCTAGCCAGGCGAGCTAAGTAATGGCGTAGCTCTGCATTATCCGCTTCCACCGCGTAGGTATCGCTCTTCCCCTCGGAGACAGTATGTTTGCCTGGATAATAAACCAGCAATTGATACAACTCCCACTGATCACTGAAGTATTGTCTCGCTCGTCGACCTTGGTCAACGACCTGTTGCATCATGGCGGGCTGTCTCTCCCACACTACCTCCCAGCCGACAATGCAACGCGTTTGACGATCGACCGCTGTCAGGATGTAGGCTTTGTTTTTTTCTCCCCAATGAAAGTAAATAACTCATCCAATTCGACGGTTTCATTCTCAGCCGGTTGGGGCGCCTCGGGCAAGCAGGTAGCGTGTGCATTCACCCAGTTGGCCACACTTTGCGCACTGACCCCTAAATGGCGTCCCACTCGCCGCAGATTATTGCCATCGACGTACATCTGGAGCGCTTTGTGACGGATTTCATCCGGATAACCATTGATGTTCGGCTCGGGCGTATAGTGCGCCCCAAAGGCTTTGCATTTGTGGCGCTGGCTTCCAGAACGATTGCGCCCATCTTTGATGAGCGTATCGTATCGCTTACAACTTGGACAATGTGTCATTTCTCTATTCTACCCCATCAAGCTTGAGCACTCCCCTGACCTTAAGTTCTGACCTTCTTTCTTGGCAATCGGTTACCTGGCTAACAATTACCAGCGCAACCTCTTACTTGACCCTTCGAGTGGTGGGTGGTAAAATCCCGTCGCTTGCCCCCATCGTCTAGGGGACCAGGACGTAGCCCTTTCAAGGCTAAGACCGGGGTTCGAATCCCCGTGGGGGCACAGGAAAAGCCGCTCGTTAATCTGCCGGGCGGTTTTTGTTATTCTGCACCCCCTGCATTCTTGGGGGTGCAGGAATCGATACCACCCCAAAAATCGCCCCTTGAAAGTATGCAATCTAAATATAACAAATTGCAATATATTATTGACTTAATGCAATATATATATTACAATATGACTGAGGCACACAATTGCCCCGGAGGCGCGCATGCAGGAAATAGAATTCGAAAACCGAGTAAAACTAGCCCGCGTTGAGAAAGACCTTACTCAGGAGCAAATAGCATATCTTGTAGGTGTCACTCGCCAGACCATCGGCTTGATTGAAGCGGGAAAATATAACCCGACCCTGAAACTGTGCCTGATGATTGCTCAGGTCACTGGAAAGCGGCTGGATGATCTTTTTTGGATCAAAGGAGAGAAATAAAATGAGTAGCTTCTTCAAACTAGACGAACGCTCTGAGCGCATTAACGGTCAGATTTCTTTTTATATATTGATGCTCACGCAGGCTGCACTGGCGCTGCTGATTGCCTACAAGCGTTATATACAGGGATTGGATACCTCTTATTACGAGAGCTTCAGCGCTATCCTGCTGCTTTCGATGCTGAGTTATTGGGCTGCCCGGCTGTATCTTAGCAGCATTCTACCTGTTATCTCACTCCGGAAGCTGGCTCTTTTATACATCGTCCTGGTCATGTTGATTGAGATCCCGACATTTCTGATTGTAGGAATGCCAGAGCCAGAACATTGGTATGAGGTGCTTTATCCGTTTATCGGCGTCGGGGTGATCCTTGGGTTCTATGCAATAGTTGCTCATCTTGGCAAGCGCCGGCTTCAGAAAGAGCTCGGCGAGTGAAATGAGGAATTGACGATCCAGCTTTTCCCGTTACCACAAAAATGCAACACCGCGCTTGCCCAGAATCTGGTCATCAAAGATCAGTCTGGCCGGCTCATCTGCCATGCCAAGACACACGTGCAGGGGCAACAAATGCTCCTCACGCGGGTGGCAGTAGCGTGCGGAAGGCGCCTTCTCCCATTCGATCAGGCGTTGTTCACGCTCGGAGTGGGGTAGCGGACCGGTGCATACCTCGATCAGCCAATTTTGAAAGGCATCATTGGCTTGATCAGGGGCTCCAATCCCTTGCCAGGAAAATGCTCTCATGTTATGGAAAGAGAATCCAGATCCGATCACGAGGATATTCTCATTATTTAATTCGCGTAAAGCGTTACCCAGGGCAATATGCGCTTTAGGGTTCAGACCACGTAACAGCGAGAGTTGCAGACAGGGAATATCCGCTTGAGGATACATCAGTTTCAATGGGATAAATAGGCCATGATCAAATCCCCGCTTAGGATCAATATAGGTTGGGATGTTATTTTTTTCCAGTAATCCAGAAATCCTGTTTGCATACTCAGGGCTTCCCGGGGCTGGGTAGGTAATTTCATACGCCTGATCTGGGAAACCATAATAATCATAGAACATTGCAGGGTTCTGTGCTCCCAACAGGGTTGCTGCGCTTTCTTCCCAATGGGCGCTGATTACACTGATCTCTGCATAATAATCTAAACTTCGTAGCCTGCATCATGGATGAACGCCTGGATCAAATTGGGTTTACGCTGCAATCGTTTCTTAGCTTTATACAAATGAGCATCCAGCTCAGGAAGGTGGTCACATGCGATATTGGCCAGATCAGCCAGTTTCAGATAGCTCCAGACCCACTCGGTCGGGTTGAGTTCCGGAGCATATCCAGGTAATCTTTCGAGATGAAGGCGCTGGGTGGCTCCAGATGCCAGGTAATCTCTAAGAAACTGTGAGCGATGAGTTGGGCTGCCATCCCAAATCACCAGCAGCAAGCCAGGGATCAAGCGCTGAAGCTGTCCCAGAAAAGCGACCACTTCACGGCTGGTAATCGAATGCATATACGTTTTGAGAAACAACCTGCCTTGCGGCGTCACTGCGCCGATCACCGAGAGATGGTCATAGGACAAATACTCCTTCAAAATCGGTGTGCAACCGCAAGGGGCATAGGTGCGCACCACCATCGGCAGCAGATAGAAGCCCGACTCGTCTATGAAGACGATCGTTCGTCCTTCTTGGGCTGCCTTTTTTTCAACTCTGGCCACCGCTCTGCTTTCCATCGCTGGATCTCAGCTTCCTTGCGCTGTTTGGCTCGTCGAATGGGCTTCTGGGGTGTCCAACCCAGCTCTTTCAGAATGCGGCTCACATGGGCAGGGTGGTACTTCACGCCCAACTCGCGTTCGATGACCTGCGCTACCCGTGGACAAGTCCATAGATTGCCCCGAAAACCGAAGCTCTCTGCCCCACGTTCTAATAGCCCTGGAATGCGCCGCCGTTCTTCCGTGCTCAACCGGCGAGGAGAACCGCTGGACTTTTTCGAGTTGAGCGCCGCTTCCCCTCCTTCCTTGCCCGCTTTGATCCATTGGCTCACTGCTCCTTTGGTGACGCCCAACGCTTCGCCGATTTGTTTCTGCGCCCAACCTGCTTGGTATAACTTCCAGGCGCGTTTTCGACGTTCTTCCTTCCAGCTCTTAAGTTCTTTTTTGGCCATGCGGCCTATCAAACCATAGTTTAGTTTAATCCGCAAGGATCAGTAAGATAAAGTCTGGTTTTCTGAGCTGGGATGGGAGCTGAATCATGAAATCGACCATTGCTTTGTGACCAGGGTCACCAAGAATTGGCAAGGGACCCCCACCATGGCTGAAGTAGACAATTTGGGTTTTATTTTCAGAGCTGTTTTGATTCATCTTTGAAAACCTCTTCAGAAAAGCACCTCTTATGTTGTTATCGATCTTAATTTGCCCTTGCGCTCGGAAAATGAAGCAGTCGCGTTCTTCTTTACCTGTTCCCGCGCGAGAGCTCGTCTAACCGAGCTAACTCATCCGCAGCCAGCTTAAAATTCATAGCACCGGCGCTTTCTTCGGCCTGGTGCGCTTTCGTTGCACCGGGGATGGTGACGATGATCTCGCCGTGGAAATGGATCACCCAGTTCAAGGCCACCTGGGCAGGTGTGGCGTTGTATCTGGCGCCGATCTCTTCCATCGCCTGCACCAGCGGGCGGCTTTTCTCCAACCCCCTCTGCAGCCTGCCTCGCCAGAACAGGTTTTTCTTTTGCAGCAGCTCGGGATTCTTGTGATACTTGCCGGTCAGCAGGCCTGAAGCCAGCGGGGTGTAGGCGATTATGGTGACGCCCAGCTCTTTGGCCATCTCCAGGATGCCGTTACTTTCAATCGAGCGATCCAGCAGGCTGTACAGGACCTGGTTAGCAGCCAGCCGCAGCCCGCGCTTTATAAGCTGGTCGTGCGCCCGCCGCATGCGCTCAGGGTTAAAATTGCTAACCCCCACCGAGCGGATCTTCCCGGCTTCCACCAGGTCTGCCATGGCATCCATCTCCGCCTCGGGAGGGGAGAAGCTAAACGGCTGGTGCACCATGTACAGGCTGATGCTGTACCCATCCAGGAAACGGAGGCGATCCTGGATAGAATGCGCAATATTACGGGCGGTACGCAGCAGCGGCCACCATTTGGTCGCTACCATCACATCCTGGTCGCTCTTGCCGGCGGCCTTCAATGCGGTTGCCAGCGAGGCTTCCGAGACACCGCTTCCATACAATTCTGCAGTGTCGAACCAGTTAATGCCGCCCTCCAGCGCGGCGCGCACTGTGGCATTCTTTTCATCCTGGCTGATGGTCGGGAAAGCTACGCCCATCAACCCGCCGCCTCCAGCAAATTCCATCATCCCCAGGCCGATGGGGGTGATTTTAATGTCAGTTCTTCCCAGCGTGCGCAGGGGTGAGTTTGTTTCTGCTAGCATAGTCTGATCCTTTCCCTTGAGTGAAAGGGTATTATAAATTGCTCTCTACTTTCCGACCATGTCTCCTGTGAACAGCCCCTAACAATAGGGCCGGAGTCTTTTCAGGCCTGTCATCGATACGATCCGTTTCCTTTTTGCTCCAACGAACCTACCCCAAATTCTTACTCGTTAAGAGATCATATACAATAAAATGAAGCGGCAATCCAAGATGTGGGTGTAATAAACAATAAGGATAATTCGCATGAAGAACAAAACCCTCGCTTCCATTCCGACTTCGTTGACCTTGCTGTCACTGGTCCTCGCCGCCTGTTCGTCAGGGGCTAGCTCTTTCTCAACTGAGCCAACCCCCTCCCTTTCCCTGGCGACATCTGTTTCAACCGCAGTCCCCCCACCAGAGACTTTTTCTGATCCATTCGCCTACTGCGCTGCAGTTGGGCAGATCGATGCTCCTGATGCGCGTTATACCGGACCCTTAATGACCGATGCACTTTTCCAGGACTATTTGATATCGGCGGGGCTGGATCCCAATGGGGATTATCCCAACGTCTTCAAACAAATGACCATCTGGCGCTGTATGGATAAGAAAGTCTATGCCTGTAACTTCGGCGCCAATATCCCTTGCGATTCCAAGGCAAATACCGACAAGACCTCCACCCAGGCTATGATCGATTATTGCAAAGAATTTCCGGATGACGACTTCATCCCCATGAGCGTGACAGGTCACGCCGTCATTTATAGCTGGCATTGCGTCGGAGACACGCCCGAAATCCTTGACCAGATTGATACGGTGGATGCTGCCGGGTACCAGTCCCGTTTCTGGCAGTTGGTGGAATCTGGCCAGTAAAGCATTTAGCTATTCTGCGCCTTACAGGCGTCACGTTTGTTCTCCCAAATCGTACTCCCGTGAGGGCATAGAAAAAATCGCCTGGTAATGTACCAGGCGGTTTTTGCTGATAAAGCTTGAAGATTAACAGGACGTATCTAATCTAAATGATCAAATCCGCTCCAGCTCTTATTGGACAACCTGCAGCACGACTTTACCGCGTGCGTGTTTACCCTCGATGATCTTGTGCGCCTGTTTGGCTTCTTGAAGGGGTAGAACCGTAGAAACGACCGGCTTGACTTTACCTGCATCGGCCATCTTGCCTACCTCGGTCAAGGTTTGTGCAATTGGAGGCGCCGTGAAAACCATGGCCTGGCGCACTCCATGCGCTGCCGCTATCTCCTCTGACGGCGGCTGGATCGTAGAAACCAAGAACCCGCCGCGCTTTAGGGTTGCCCAGGAGCGCTGTTGGGTATCACCTCCGACCGTATCAAGAACAACATCCACATCGTGGACCACATTCTCGAATGGAGTCGTGGCGTAATTAATTGCCTGGTCCACACCCAGGCTCTCAAGCAGATCGAAATTCACACTGGCAGTGCCGATCACCGTCGCTCCACGCAACTTTGCAAGCTGCACAGCGATATGACCAACCCCGCCAGCTGCGCCATGGATCAGAACTGTCTGTCCCTCACTGAGATTTGCTAGTTCATAGAGCGCCTGCCAGGCAGTGAGAGACACATGGGGGAGTGAGGCTGAGTGGATATGATCGAGGGATTTGGGCTTGGCGGTGACATCTGCGGCCATCGCAAGGACATATTCAGCATTCGCCCCATCTCGGAACACACCAGCTCGAGTGTACACTGCATCTCCCGGCGAGAAACCGGTTACGCCAGGTCCGATCTCTTCAATGACTCCTGACACATCTGAGCCTAAGATTAGCGGGAAGGTGTAATTAAAACTGCCTGCCATATAACCAGCGTGCACGGCGCAATCGAAAGGATTGACCGAGGTAGCATGCACGCGGATGAGCACTTCGCCTTCCCCCGGGACAGGTCGCGGTGCATCTTCATAAACAAGGACATCGGAATCACCATACTTATGGATACGAACAGCTTTCATACTTAACATTCTGTTACCTTTTTGGTTGAGGAGATTAATGAGCGGTTTGTGTTGATTTCCACATCCGCCCTAATGGGATATATTATACCTTTATCGTCCTATTATGGCAATATATTGTATGCTTTGAAGAAACAAAAGAATATATAACGCTCTTATTATTTACTTCAAACTCTCTGCTTCCCTGGTGAGCTGCATATGTGTTTTACGTGTAATTGGATACCAGATAAGCAGCGGCAGCGCCACCACAAAGGCGATCACCGGGATAATAGCAAAGAAGAAGCGGATCCCAAATAACGCGTACGAGGTCTGGACCGCATCGGGCACATAGCCGTACAGCTTGAGCGCCCAACCGGCGGCAGCAATTCCCAATGCGCCGGTCAGCTTGCCTAAGAAGGAATTGACGCCAAAGTAGATGCCTTCGTGGCGCTCTTTCGTGGCGACCTGATCCACCTCGATCACATCCGGCAGCATGCTCCACGGGAAGACGTACTGCGCGGAGAAACCCACCCCAGCCACAAATGCGATCAGGTAAATCCACGGGCTCGGCCCGACCGGCAGCATGAAAGCTGCAAGAATAGCCAGGCTGGCGATCGCCAATCCCATTGCGTAAGCCGGGCCTTTGTTCACCTTTTGCGAGACATAGCGCCAGGGGATCAAGAACACCCCAATTGTCACCAACATAACCAGCATCACCAGAGAGATCTGGTCAGCCATCTGCAATTGATAGGTCAGAAAGTACGGCAGCAGGCTGGTCAGCAGTGTAAAACTGATGCTGATAATGGTGCTCATGATCATATATTGCACGAAAGGCCGGTTCTTGAACACCTGCCTGATTTGCGAGCCGACCGGCATGTGCGCGGGTTGAAGCTCAGGCCGGGAGCGTTCTTTGACGCCCAGGGTAGTGATCAGCAATGTGATCACCGCCACAACCCCAAATATCGCGCCCATACCGCTGTAGGCGGCATTCTTCGACCACCCCTGACTGATAAAGACGCCGGCAATCGCGGTAGTCGCTGCTGCCCCCAGGATATAACCCAGCACGCTGAAGATCATTCGCACCGAGATCAGTGAAGTGCGCTCGTCGTAGTCATAGGTCAGCTCAGCAGAAAGCGCATAATAGGGCACACTCACCAGCGTCTGGGTAGTATCGACCAGCAGGAACGTTGCCAGCACAACCAGGAATGCAGTCAGGCCGGTCAAGCCAGGCGGGACGGAAAACAGAAGCCAGATTGTCAGCCCAAATGGGATCGCGCCCAGCAGCATGTATGGTTTGCGCCGCCCCCAACGGCTGTGCGTGCGATCCGAAAGGTAGCCAAACAAGGGATCATTGATCGCATCCCAGGTCAGTTTTCCCACCAGCAGTGCAGTGCCAGCTATCGCCGGGTCAATCCCGGCAATATCGGTGTAATAAAACAACAGAAAGAACTGGATCGACGCGGTCAGCATTGCAATCCCCAGGTCAGCAACGCCGTACAGAACTTTGGCTTTGGTGGTCAGTTTTCCATTCACGGTTCTACGCTCCAGAATGCTGATTTTTTTGAAACCACTTTGCCGCGCGCAGGAAGTCATCTGCGCGGACAACATGCACATGCTGATTATCCAGGCTGGCGACGAATTGGACGACATCGGTCAGTGTGGTTCGATAAGCAAACAGGTGGACGCCGATAAAGCGCGGCTTCGGCCCGGGGGCGTTTATCAAATGGCGAACGTCTTCCAGTAAATCCTCCGCTCGATCCCACAGGTGGGCGACGGTCGGCCACTGGTTGGCCACAAACATGGCTTCGCCGATCTGAGCCTGCGGCGCACGGCCGAGAACGGCATATCCGCCAAGGTAGCCGACCAGACCCTGCGAATGTCTTCCCAACTGGCGTAGAACCCGAACCGGTGGATCGGCCACATAGAAAGTCGCCGCCTCAATCCCGGCCTTCTGGCACACCCGCCGACTCTCATCCAGGTAAGCCGGTAGATCCGGCGCGAGCGGTGGAATGATATAGCCAGCCCCAGAAGGCCCTGCAATCAGGCAGTCGTTGGGCGTCGCCGTGCGAGCATACTTTTCAAACAGCGCCGGGGCAAGCTCTACCAGCAGGGGCTGGGTCTCCCAATTGAATGGCAGGCTGCCGCGCTGTGGGCTGTACCAATTGCCCAACTCACCGGTGCTCATCATCATCAACTGGTCACCGTCTGAAAGGGTAAAGGTAAGATACGTCCCATTCGGGTCCAGCTCAGGCTCTCGTACCGGGGCTGGCTTGGGCGTCCCCAGCGCTTTCACTTGCCTGTGAAATGAGAAGTTGCCAGCCAGGTGCGCCGGCAACAGCCGAAGCCCATTGGCAGAAAGAAGCAGCATAAATGCCAGTTCGTCGTCCCGCCGGGTATGCCAGCCAAATATAGTTGGGTAGGGAGCCGCTTTGACGGACTGCTGAATTCGAGTAGCCAGGCGCACTTCCGTCGAACGCCGGCTCATCAGCGCCAGCCCCAGCCGGCGGAGAGCGCTGTCCAGGCGCAGGGCAAAGATCAATTCGCGCAGCCATGCCGGCCCAAAGGCCAGCATCAGGAGCAGCATTTCCCCCCGCCCTGTCGACCGGCTGCTCAGGCTATAGGTGAAGATCTTTTGTTGAACCAGGTAATCAATAAACTCCGGGCGTTGCCAGCCTGGCTCAACACAGGCGACCACTCCCGGTTTAGAAGCCGGAAATAAAGTAGTAAAGGCCCATTCATAAAGAGCAACGCGTTCTTGCCATTTCCCGCGCAGGTCATGCCGGACAACCAAGCCCAAATCCTTGACCCACGCTTCCATTCCCCCCTCCACCGGTAGCAAATCTTCCTGCGCCGCCAGCATCAGGGCGATGTTAGCGGTATCCGGCATATCCAAATCCCACAAGACGCAGCCGTTCAATTGTTCCCGGTGGATAAGAATCAGTTCTTCCAGGCTGGCAACGCTCTGGAACTGGAAGCCGTGTGCCTGCTGATAATACTCGAGGTTGCGCTGATCCTGGTTGCCGAGCAGGTCGCGGTATTTGCCAAACCACAGCTCGTCATCCAGAAAGACTTCGTTGGTTCGCCGGGCATTCGGGTCATCGTAAATGCCGTAATCCAGGAAAAGAGCTGGACCATTGCGATTCAGCAATCCCTGAAGTGCCGCCGCGCACAAACACTGCGCGTATGGTATTGCGGAAACGTCGAGGTTTTCGATTCTGAGGATAGACTCACCAGTGGGCATACAGAAATTATAGGTGAGTTTCTCTTTCTATACAACTTCCTGCGTATGGGTTAAGGAGCTTGTGATTTATTAATCACCGTTTTTATTTTCTTTTTTATCAGCCACTGATACAACTGAAAATTAAACCGCTTATTAACTGCCGCCAACCAACGGGTTACCCTGATTTCCAGGCTCGCCTGGAAACCCACTTCAACTAGAGGTAGCCGGGTCTATCGTAATGTAAATCGTAATGTTCATCTGATATTCTTAAGGTGAACAGCCCGATAAGCCTATCTACCAAACCAAGCCCGATAGGGCTCGATGTTCGGTCAAGAAAAATACGAGGAGGCAGGGGAATCCTCTTCACGCATGAGCCGTAGACCATCTGGTTTGAAAGTCGCCTCAACCAGGGCAGTAAATTTCATGTCCCTTTTCCTATAGCCGTGTAAGTGAAAGAAAAAGCCGCCCGGCAAATCACCGGGCGGTCTGCGTTTTTACACACTTTCTCTGTTTATGTGGCTCACCAGCCCCCGGTCTGGTACCCGCCCGTCCGAACATATCCATTATACGACTGGCACAAGCGGATTGGGGTGACACAGACGTGGTCGCTAGCAAGATTTGAATGAATGTAGGTGCTGCCCAAGAGAGCTCCATCTTTCGTATACCAATCGAATGCCCAGGTAAATCGGAAGTAGCCTCGGGCAACCTGTAATGGCATGTACGGGGCGGCAAATCGAAGAGAAGTTTGATTAGCGCCAATCTGGCCTCGCAGGAGATCGGATACAGCGATGGTGACCCATTTGGAGCCATCCCACTGATCTACAAGGTATTTTGCATAGACGATCTGGCTGCCACTGGACCCTGGGCTGCGATAGGCAATCGGCCCTGTTTCGGCATACAGAGTAAACACCGGAGGGCACACCCTATAATCGTATATGATGGCGCATGAAGTTGTCAAATCGCCAACATAGATCGTCGGTACGCTAACATTGCCAATCGTGCCGCTCACCGGGGTATAAGAAAAAGCAAAGGCCTGGTCAAGAGGAACTGACACGAATAGTAAAGCCAGTGCCAATAAGACTACCAAAGTTTTTTGAACCCTTCCAACCGAACCCTGAGATGCTATTTTTGTAAACATAACTGCCTCCTATGGCTTGTAAAGAGATGGATGAGCTGTTCGCTCATAACTGTGCACAGTATAGGGCAGTCAGCCGCTCTTTAAATCGGTTGATTTACTTAATCCTATTACTTAATTGTTCGGGTAGTATCTGGAATTGTTTTCTATCGAGCTCAGGTCAGCCTATTCTCAAGAGCGAAGCGCGTGGCCGCGGCGCGCGAATTGACCCCCAGCTTACCGTAGATCGAGGTCAGATGGGCATTGACCGTTCGCGGGCTGATAAACAGCTTTTCGGCGATCTGGGAATTTGCCAGCCCTTGTGCCAACAAGCGCAGGACATCGCTTTCCCGGGCCGTCAAACCCGCTGGCGTTGCTTTTTTAGATGCTCGGCCAGTTACTTCGTCAGGTTCGAGCGTGTAAGTAATAACCTGATCCAGCCCTTCAATCAGCATCTGTCGTCCGGCTGACCAAGCCTTGTCCATATCCCCTTTTTTCATGTGAGAACTGATTTCATTGACGACGTTTTGATACACAGGGAGATCAGCAGGCGGCAAAGGTGCTCCAATGGCTTCGCGCAGCGCTTCGGATGCGCCTAAGATCGTGGCAGCTTGTTCCGCTCTTCCTTCCGCGCTGGCGACACCGGCTAGTCCTTCCAGCGTTTCAGCAATTCCAGGTTTGCTTCCAATCTCCTGGTGCGCCTTCAAGGCTTGCTCAAAGTTGGAGCGAGCCGCGGTAAGACTGCCTTTTAGGTACAAGACAAGACCGAGATTGGTGAGCGCCAGTGAGCTATTTTGCAGATCCCCTAGATCCTGATGGATTTTTAAACTTTGCTCGAAATACTGGCTGGCGAGGTCATAGTTCTTCTGATATAGCTCCACCAATCCAAGATTATTAAATGCAGCCGCAATTCCTCCAGGATCTTCCAGGTCCCGCCGGAGCGCAAGGCTTTCATCCAGCAATTTCACCGCCCGCGGGAAGTCTCCCTCATCCATAGCCAGAAAGGCAAGCCCATTTAGGGAATTGGAGAGACCCGCTTTATCGCCAAATTCCCTTTGTACAACTATACTCTCCTCGAGCAGCTGCGTCCCCGATTGGATTTCTCCTTGCTGGATCATGAGATACCCCAGGTTCCCCATGGAACCGGCCATTGCCAGGCGGTCTCCTGACTTCCGGTGAATTTCCAAGCTTTGTTCGAAATGCTCCCTGGCTGAGCCAAAATCTCCCTGGAATTTTGCTAAGGCGGCTGCTCCGGTGTGCACATTGGCTACCAGCTTCCCAGGAATATCATCTCTTTGGGGCAAGGATAATACTTGCTCTGCCCAGCGGCGCCCTTCACTTAAATACCCATGAATCCACCAAAACCGCCAGATCCCCGCGACCAGCCCAAACGCGGTTTCAAGTCCGCGAATTCGAGATAGACCAGTTCAAGGCCGCACGAAAGTTGTCATGTTCCCCTTCCAGGATGACCAGCCATCTGGTCGGATCTCCCACTTCCAATACTGGTTTCGCCTGTTCAGCCAGGGAGAGGAAATGAGCGGCATGCGCCGCGCGGTAAATCGGCAGTTCATCCGTATGCTCTAAAATCTCTAGAGCAAACTGGCGTAGGATGAAGAGCATCGAGAAACGGGGTTGTTCTGCGCCATCTTCGCTGCGCCGCACCAGACTTTTCTCTACCAGCGAGGTCAGTAATTCAAATGCCTCGCCGGGTGATGCATCCAGCGAATAACACACCTCCTCAGCCGCTTCGAGGGTGAACCCACCATCAAACACTCCCAATCGGCGAAAGAGAGCCTGCTCTGCAGGGTTGAGCAGGTTGTAGCTCCATTCCAGCGTATTCTGCAAGGTTTGCTGCCTGGCTGGCAGGTCGCGCGCTCCGCCTGAGAGCATGGACAGGGCAGGCTGGGCTTTCAAGCGAGCCAGCAACGCCTGCGGGGAGAACAGGCGCACCCGCGCTGCCGCCAGCTCGATCGCCAGGGGCAGACCGTCTAGAAATGCGCAGATCTCGGCCACCGCCGGCGCCGAAGCATTGTCGACCTCGAAATCCGGACGGACGGCCTGCGCACGCTGGATAAACAACGCCACCGAAGCGAACTGGGCCAGCTGGTCAGGTGTTTGCGGCTGGTGCATGTCTGGGAGGGGTAGGGGTTCAAGCGGGAATTCATGCTCCCCGCGCAGGTGCAGCGCTTCGCGACTGGTGACCAGAACCTTAAGCTTTGGACAGGCTGCCAGCAGCGTGCTGACCAGGGAGGCGGCCGCCAGCAGGTGCTCAAAATTGTCCAGCACCAACAGTATGTGGCGTGAGCGCAGGTAAGCCTGGAGCGCCTCCTCAACGCTTTGGCTGCCCGATAGCTCCAGCGAGAGTACCTGGGCAATTGTGGATGCGACCAGTCCCGGATCGGTAAGCTGGTCAAGGGGCACAAAGAAGACGCCATCGGGGAAAGCTGCCAGCAAATCAGCGGCAGCCTGTAAGGCAAGGCGAGTTTTGCCGGTGCCGCCAATACCGGTCAGCGTCACCAGGCGCGTCTCGAGCAGAGCGCAGCAGCCGGGCCAAGGTCTGCAGCTCGTTCTGCCGGCCGACCAGCGCATTGGGCTGAATAGGCAGATTGGTAACTAGATTATTGAGCGACTTGAGCGGGGGAACTCGACTGGCAACCCCGGCGCCATCAGCTGATAAAGGCGTTCGGGGTGGGTCAGATCGGGCAGACGGTGCTCGCCCAAGTTAACCAGAGAAATATCTTCAGGCAGGCTACCGCCCGCCAGGTCAGCTGTGATATGGCAGAGCAAGATCTGCCCACCATGAGCGACGGACAACAGCTTGGCTGCCCGGTGCGGCGCCGGGCCAAGGAATTCGTTCCCCTGGCGCTGGGAGGAACCGGTGAGCAAAGCCAACCGTGGGCGCAGCGGCAACTCCCAGGCGCCAGCCAATAGCGCGTGTTGGGCTTGCAGGGCAGCACTCACTGCGTCCGGAGCGTTATAAAAAGCAGCCTGGAGCGTGTCGTTGGAAATATTAAAAACCTCACCGCCTTGGGCGGTGATGGATTGCTGCAAAGCAGCGCGAAAACGGGGTGACGCCGCCTGCATAGCGGCAGGGTGTTGTTCCCACAGGAGCAAGCTGTCACCTGGGTCGGCAAACAGAAAGGTGACCGAAGAAGTGTGGCTGGTATCCACTATATCCTCCCTAAAACAACAAAAGCCGGAGATGGCTGACCTATACGGCTTGTATTATAGGTGAATTTGGTCAAATAAGATAGATTAAGTAATCTAATTAGTGATTCTACCGATGTGCACAAAAAAGGGCTGCGCGATAATGCGGACAGTCTGATAGAACAGACCATATTTCACCATAGGAGATTGAAATGAACACCAACCTGAATGTCCGCAAGCCGATTGTTTTGACCTTGGCAGCCCTGGCCTTTGTACTGGTTGCCTCCGTGCTCCTGGTCAGCCTGCTGCACGCTGCTAGTGGGGCCAACGAGATGGGAGCAAGGGTTTCTCCCAATCCGCGGGTGAGTTCGCCCCTCTGGATGGTTATAGTAGCCCAGCGACCTTGGATGGTAAAAGATCCCCAGCAACCCTGGATGGCCTCAAACCCCTGGCTGCCCTGGATGGTAAAAGATCCCCAGCAACCCTGGATGGACGCAAGCCTCCGGCGACTCTCGAGTTCCGCAAGCCCCCGACCGCCCTTGGAGGCCGCAAACCACCTCCGGGTGCCCTCTCTAACCTGCAAGTAGCTCCCCTGACTCTGGTAGATGGCCTGATCCTACTGGGCCTGGCAATCCTGCTGCTGGTCCCCGCCCAAAAGGCCAATCTGTCCCACAGCTAATCTCACAATAAGATCAACCCCTGCGGAGGCGAAAAGCCTTCGCAGGGGCCTTGATGTCTGCAGATTGATAACCTTCCCTGGAGAGTTTCGATCATGACCCAGCCAACCAAGCTCATTTTGAGGATTATCGCCCTGTTAGCTGCCGTAGCCTGGTTTTCTGGGCTGCGCGGGCAAGCCAGTGAGCTCTTTACCGGTTTTCCTCCCGCCTATAATGGGCTGATAGATTTACCGGAGAGGATCAAGCTGCAGGCGCAGGGACAGACCTATGGCCCGATGGAGCTGCAAGTAAAATTCGGTAAGCTCCAAGACCAGCCGCTGGAGTTGAAAGTGGGTATCGCACCAGCAAATGTGCAAGTCGGTGATGAAACCGGGTTCTGGGTTATCGATGAAGTAGAAGGTGAAACCAGGCGTATCACCGCAACCCTGCGCTATGCAGGCGAGATGACACTCATGTACGTGGATAATCAGATTGAGGTCAACGAACAGGACTTAGAACAGGCTGCTCAGGACTTTGAGAGAAGCGTCTACCCCCATACCAGAGAAATCTTCGGTCCAGAAGCCTCGCCTGGCATGGATGGCGACACGCGCCTGACCATCTTGCACACACCGCTGGCCAGCGCAGGGGGATATTACTCGAGCGCTGACAGCGAGCCGCTGGAAGCCAACCGCTTCAGCAACCAGCGCGAGATGTTCGTCATCGGCTCCAATTCATACTTGCCAGGCAAGAGTGATTACCAGATGATCCTCGCCCACGAGTTCCAGCACATGATCCACGCCAACGTACAGCCAAACAGCCCAACCTGGTTTAATGAAGGCATGTCCATGCTGGCGCAAGACCTGAACGACTACGTAGACGACGAACTGGCCTTGATCTACCTGGCAGACCCAGACATCGGCCTCATCGATTGGTCGCAAGATGCCTCTAAGACTGGTGAACATTACGGCGCGGCGCAGCTCTATTTGCGTTATTTTTACCAGCAGTATGGGGGTGTGGAGATCCTACGCGATCTGTTACGCGCCGAGGCCGGCAGTCACCTGGAGACCTTCGTGCAGTTGGCGTCAAAGACACGCCCGGATATTCATAAATTCTCAGATCTTAATTTCCGACTGGGCAGTGGCAAACCTCCTGGATGACGCCAGAATTGGCGACGGGCGCTATGCCTACGAAGGCCTGCCGGCGACAGTCATCCCGGTGGGTATTCAGGGCACCCGGCTACCTGGCAGCGTCGCCCAGCTCGGGGTAGATTACCTTGGGGTCGTAGACGGCCCACGCCTGTTGGAATTTGACGGTGAAGATGCCGTAGCCCTGACTGGCGCTCAACCGGTTCAGGGCGAGTGGATGTGGTGGAGTGGGCGGGGCGACTCCCGGCTGGCTACCTTGACCCGGGCCTTTGATCTGCAGGATGTGGAGAAAGCTACGCTGCAATTTTCCACCTGGTACGAGATCGAGCGCCACTATGATTACGCCTATGTAAGTGTATCGGTGGATGGGGGCAAGACATGGCAGACTCTGTCCGGATTGACATCCAGCCAGGAGTACCCCAAGGGATTAACCTGGGCGACGGGTTGACCGGCGTCAGTGGGCAGCCAAAAGCGACTCCTGAACAGGGTCGCCGTGGGCGCTGGGTACAGGAAAGCATGGATTTAACATCCTACGCTGGGCAGCGGATTTTGCTACGATTTTGGATGATCAACGATCCCGCTTACAACGCCCAGGGATTGCTGCTCGATGAAATCCGCATTCCTGAGATTAGTTATTATGATGGGGGCGAGGCTAGCGAAGGCGGGTGGCAATCGCAGGGATTTGTGCACACTACAGGCGGTATTCCCCAAGAGTGGTCGCTGCGCCTGATCACCGAAACAGATTCCGGCATTGAGGTGCACTCGGTGGAGCTAGACCTCCACAACCGGGTCCATATAGCATTGGCAACCGGGCAGCGTGGCGTACTGGTGGTGATCGCCACTTCACCGTTGACAGATATGCCTGCTCGCTACCTGATCAAAAGCTACAGGCCATAAACAGCTGGCCTTGGAATCTATCTAACTCAACGGCGCAACATACACCGCGATCAACACAAAATGCGCCAGCGCCCCCAGGATGACAAAGATATGCCAAACCTCGTGGAATCCAAACTTTCCGGGCACAAGGTTCGGAAATTTTGTCACATAGACCACCGCGCCAAGCGTGAACACGATCCCTCCGGTCAGTAGCCAGATCAATGCCCCGGTTGGCAGTACCGCCAGAATCTCCCGAAAGCCAAAAATGCACAGCCAGCCCATCAATACATAAACCCCCGCCGTCAGCCAGCGCGGCGCTTTGATAACAAACAACTTGACCCCAATTCCCACCAGCGCCAGCCCCCATACGATGCCGAGTAAGCCCCATTTCCAGAACCCCTCGAACATATTGAAACAAATCGGTGTGTATGTGCCGGCGATCAGCAAGTAGATGGCTGAGTGATCAAACTTGCGCAGTCTCTGCATCCCCTGTGGGGAGGCATTGACCAGGTGATACGTGGCGCTGGCGGAGAAAAGCAGCACCAGGCTGACCCCATAGACCACCAGGGAGAAGACTCTGCCTGGGTTCCCCCAGCCAACAATGACCAAAATTACCACTCCGATCAACGCCCCTATGGCGGCAATCAAATGAGTCAATCCATTGACCGGTTCACGCAGTTTAGACAACATGCCAGATTTCCATTCTTAACCTTGGTTCGATTTAATGGGAAAAAGAGTTACCTGGACCAACGTCTTTCACCTGAAACAATAAGATTGACGCCACAAATTTGCGTACGCTTCGACTTCTGCCTGCCAGCGGACGTCATCCCAGCCGAGCTCGGGTTGGGCGATCGCCCGAATGCGATCGATCAGATCCAAGCCGCCGTTGGGACATAAGATCCCCAGGCGGATCCGCCGCAAAAGCAGGTCGTCCAGGTGGACAACGCCTTCCGCCCGGGCAGCGTGGCGTAGCTCGGCCCACAGATAGGGTGTGCCCGGAATGCACTCCAGGTCAGCCCCATCCCCTGGTTTAACAATGTACGTCGATTCTACCCCATAACGACCCAGCAGGCGCAAGCGATGAGCTGGCGGGAGATCCACCTCCGCCAGCTGCGCTTCAACCTGTGCCGGCAGAGCATCCAACAAGGGCGCCTCCTGCTCAAAGCGTAGCTCCCCAAGTCGCCGGCGGACTGCTTTCAAGGCATCGCGCGCCATCAGTCGGAAAGTCGTCAGCTTGCCACCGCTAACTGTCAACAGTCCGTCCTCCTCCCAGATCACGTGCTCGCGCAATTCCTTGGACGGATTGGTTTTTCCAGTGTTAACCACCGGGCGCAACCCGGAATAAGTCGCCGTCACATCCTGGGGGACCAGTTCCTGGCCGGGGAAGACATGCTGCAGCGCGTGGAGCAGGTACTCAAATTCATCTCCGCTGATGACTGGATCGGATTTCAAGTCAGATCTGTGATCCACATCAGTCGTGCCAAAAATCGTGACCCCCTCCCATGGCAGGGCAAAAACCGGTCGCCCATCCTGCGGGTGCAGGAAAGTCACTGCCCGGGTCAGTGGCAGCCTCTCAAAAGGGAGCACCAGGTGGCTGCCACGCAAGGGACGTAAGCGCGGCGTTTTTCCAACCTTCCCACGCAAATCGTCCGCCCACGCCCCGGTGGCATTGATTACCAACCTGGCGCAGGCTTCCATCCTCCGCTCGACATCTCCCGAAGCATCGCACAATTCCACCCCACACACCTGGCCGTCCCGGTTGCGCGCCAGATTCTCCACGCGGGTGTAGTTGAGCGCCAGCGCGCCCGCTGCGACCGCCTCCCCCAGCAGGCGCAAAACCAGCCGGGCGTCATCCGTCTGGGCGTCAAAGTAACGGTAGCCGCCGCGCAGATGCGGCGTGGTCAGCAGAGCGCACAGCTCGCACATATCCAGCGAATCATAAGCCCGGTGGGTCCACTGCCGCGCCATCAAATCATAGACGCTCAGTCCCATGCCGAAAATGGCGCCTGGCATGTGATCGCCGCGCAGGTTTACATACAGGAATCCCAGCCGGTTAACCAGACCCCGTCCCTGCTTGAGTAGGTATTCCCGCTCTCTCACTGATTCGAGTGTCAGTTTGATGTGCGCGTTCCTAAGATATCGTAAACCGCCGTGGACGAGTTTCGATGAACGGCTGGAAGTGCCTGAAGCAAAGTCATGAGCCTCAACCAGCAAAGCGCGCAAACCGGCCTGGGTCGCCTGGCGCAAGATTCCCGCCCCGGTGATGCCGCCCCCAATCACAATCACATCCCAATCCTGGTCCAATTCCCCCCAGGCCCGATCACGCCAGCCTTTTGTCCAGTCCACGCTCAAATTACCGCCTTTCTTCTCAAGAGCTCAGCCCATTCAGAGAGTTTCAGCGCATAGTTTCCCTGGGTTCATCATCTCATCCGGATCAAAGACCTGGCATAAGGTTTGCAGAGCTTCCATGCCCAGAGTCCCCTTCTCAGCGGGCAAATAGGGAGCATGGTCGAGGCCCACGCCATGCTGATGGCTGATGGTACCGCCATGCTGCTGGATGGTCAGGCTGGCGGCCTGCTTCATGCTGCGCCAGTCATCCAACAACTCTTCGGCGTCTGCCTTGTTGTGGAACAGGTAAGTGACATAAATACTTGCACCGTCGCGGTAGACGTGCGATAGATGAGCAAAGGCCAGCACTCGCGCATTGCGCACCTGCGCCGCCTCCCGGATAGCCTGCAAGATAGCCGTTGAAGCCGCCTGCACCTGCGCCCACGGTAGGGCGGTCTCCAGAGTATCCACCGCTGCGCCGCGTTCCCACAGCGTGTTGCGCAGGTAGGGCGATAGGAAGCGGCTTTTTCGCCAGGTGCGCCCTACCAGTCTTCCTACAGACAAACCGCCATACCTGCGAAAGAGGGAGGTCGCCGCGCTTTTCGCCCGCCGGACCTGGGTCGCGCTGCCGGTCGCGCCGAAAATGAGCAGACAGCGCTGATCCTGATATCCAACCAGGCGTAATCCCCTATCTGCCAGGTCAACCCAGCTTTTACCGGAGAGCTTCAGGGTTGTCTCAGTCTCCAAAGGGTTGCTAAATCGCAACATCGAAACCGGTAAATCTGCCTGGACGGCAGATCGCGTTGCCTCTGCCCCTTGCTCCCAGGATGGAAAAAACACACCATAAAATTCATCCACCTCCGGCAGAGGGCGTACGCGCAGCTTGGCCTGAGTGATCACACCCAACCGCCCTTCCGAGCCAAGCACGATGTGGCGCAGATCAGGCCCGGCTGCAGAAGCCGGAAAGCCAGGTAGCTCTAGCCGCCCACGCGGGGTTTCCAGGCGCCCGCCGGCAAACAGGTCTTCAATCCGTCCATAGTAGTAAGACTGTTGCCCGCTGGAACGCGTGGCAATCCAGCCGCCCAGGGTGGAAAACTCAAAAGATTGCGGAAAATGCCCCAGGGTGTAGCCAAGTGTCTTCAGCTGAGCTTCCAGGTGAGGGCCAGGGACGCCTGCTTCAAATGTCGCCAGGCGGCTGGTTTCATCGAGGTCAAGCAGGCGGTTGAGCCTTTCCAGGGAAAGCGTGAGCACCGGCTTCTGGCCTACGGGAGGGTTGATGTGACCGACAACGCTCGTCCCGCCGCCGTACGGGATCAGCCGCGCCCCCGCCTGGCGAGCAAAGTCCAGGAAAGCGCGCACCTCTTCATCGGATTCAGGGAAGGCTACACCATCGGGAAAGACCAGAATGCGACCAGAGCGCAGGGCAACCCAGTCCGGCAAACTCTGCCCGCGCGCATAACGCAGGCGCGTTTCTGGACGGACATCCACACCTGGGTGGCCAGGGAGACGCGATTGGGGCACAGCAGGGAGAATATTCTCAAGAGTCGCATCCACCCCTGGGTGCAAGGTGCCAAGCTGCTCGCCCAGGTAATCCAACACCGGGGGCGGCAATGGGTAGATGGTGGCAATATCGCCCCAGCCATTCCAGCGTTTCACCCGAATCCTCCTATATTTGCAATCGGCGCCACAACAGGCGGCTTTCAGACATTGTCTGGCGGGTCAGGGCCTCAGCGTCCGCCGCGGACTGCTGCCTGGCGCAATCGAGCAATGCTGCATAGTATGTGCGGGAATGCCGGCGGCATTCATCAAAAGTAAAATAGTGCTCGCCCAGTGTGATGTACAGGCTGTGGAAGCTGTTGAGCAGCAAGCGGTAAATAGGATTGACCGCCAGTTGTGTCATACTGCGATGTAATCCCCAATCGAAGTTCGCGAACTCTGCCGGAGACTCATTTAGCTCTCCGGACTGCTGCAAGAAAGCCGCAACATCCCCCGGAGACTGCTCTACCGCCTGACGGGTGTACTCCGGAGCCAGTAACAGGCGCACTTCCAGGAGTTGATCGATAAAATTCGACGGCTGGTTTGCAGGTGACTGCGCCAGCCTGGCCAGGATGCCCAGGTTGCCTTCACGCCAGTAATCGCGCACCCGGGTAGGCTTGCCTTGTTGGATATCCAGCCAGCCATCGCGCGCCAGGCGTTGCAGCGCTTCGCGCAGGGTTGGGCGAGTGACGCCAATTTGCGCGGCTAACTCGCGCTCAGCCGGCAGGCTGCTGTACACAGGGAAAATCCCATCGAGAATTGCCTGGAGCAGGCGGGATTCTGCTAATTCAGCGGGTTTGGGGATGGGCTGCCAGTCGTTCATGCCACGCCTTTCTGGTAAGTGGTCATACCAGTTAAATTGTACAACTTTTAATCAGAAGAGTCTGATTAAAAAAACCCCTACCCCGTCATGTAGCTGGGAATTTCCTGGTAATTTGTATTACGGAGAAAAATCAGCGCCAGGAGCAGTAAGCGCTTCCTGAGTAAATCCACTCCGCCCTCGAAAGGTGAAATAACTTACCATCCCGGGCTGGATGATGATCTCCTGAGAATAAATTTTTGCCAGATGGTTGATCTCGATTATATAATTCCCGGCTGGTAAATCGCTGATGACCAGGTTTTCTTGGTAATAAGGGTCGGCATGAATATTCCCATCATTATATGTCTTGGCGTGCCAGGTCTGGCCATTTGTTTTCGATTTCACCATGACCAGCTGCCCATACAGCCTGGCGCCGTTGCTATTCATAACCTTGCCCGCTAATACGCCCCAGCCCTGGGGCGGAACCAGCCACAATTCAGGGTTGCGTGTGGTTAACGAACCCTTCTCATCCAGACGCACCTCAAAATGGAGATGCGGACCAGTGGTTTTCCCTGTTTCACCAGACAAACCAAGCACCGTGCCCGTCTCCACATACTGCCCCTTGACCACATCCACTCTTTCTAGGTGACCGTACACCGTGTAAAGGGTAGTTCCCTGAAAACCAAAATCGTGTCGAATCAGGACCGAGATGCCGTAAGGATCGGTCTCGTCATAAGAACCGGACAGGAAACCATAGCCAGCCCAAACAACTTTGCCTGACCCACTCGCCAGGACCGGCGTCCCGTGCGGCACACTGATATCCACCCCGGTATGGACGATATCCTCAAAGAAAACCCCACCGTACCGGTAATCGGGTTGGGGCCAATTGACCTCATCAGCCAGGATCGGACGGGAAAGATAGAAATGATCATATGGAGTGAGTGCCCAGGGGATCGGATACTGTGCCGGGCGCCAGGCCGAGATAGGCACAGCCACAGAAGTAGGAAAGGCGAAGCGTAGCGGGTCTTGTGGCTGGTTCGAGAAGGAAATCTCCCCAGGATCCTGAGTTGTAGCTGCCTGTGGCGTGGGCGTGGCGGTTGAAGCCTGGCTCAATCCCTGGACGGCCCTCTCTGGTGAAGGAGTGGAGCTCCACTGCAAGGCGGTGGCTGTCCGCAAGGAGGAAGTAAGCTGGCAGGCAGGCATTGCTCCAAGAAGAAGCAGCAAAAAACCACAAAGCATGATCCAGCGGAATGATACAAACCTGGCCATTACCGTGAGTCTATCACCCAGGGGCAGATGGCTGGCTTACACTTCTGCAATTCTGATCACATTGCTGGGAAGTCAGATGCTTTCAAGGGGTACGAGCACAGCGAAAGCCCAGGTAAATATAGGAGTGAGTCGCCGGCGCCTGGTTGCGCCAGATGGTGGTCTGCAAACGGGCATCATACAGGTACCCGCCGCCGCGGGTGGATTTGTACACACCGGGTTCAGGGCCGGTGGGATGCTCTGCTGGAGAGTAGCTATAATAATCCTGGGCATACCAGTCCGAGACCCATTCCCAGACATTCCCAGCCATGTCATAAGCCCCATAAGGACTGACCCCGCTGGGGTAAGAGCCAACCGGGGAGAGAGCCCAATCGCAGTCGCTGTATTGGGCACGGTCGCAGGTGATCGGGTCGTTGCCCCATGGGAAGAGGCGCTCATCAGTGCCGCGGGCGGCTTTTTCCCACTCCGCTTCGGTAGGCAGGCGCGCTCCTCGCCACTCGCAAAATTTCTCAGCTTCATACCAATTCACAAAGTCGACTGGATTTTGTGCCAGCTCTGGACGGCGGATGCGGAAACTGCCGCCCGTGGTGCAGACCCCGGCCTCGGCGCAGGCTTGATAATCGCCGTTGGTCACCTCAAATTGGTCAATATAAAAAGAATCCAGATAGACTGTATGAGCCGGCTTGGCAGCCTCCTGATTGCTATCGCTGCCCATCACAAACTCACCAGCCGGAACCAGCACCATGGAAGCCCCAAACTCATCCTCGATCACCGGCGGAAGGGTTGTGGCAGTTGGTGTGAAAGTAGGCGCCGTTGTCGGAGTGGTCGATGGCATTGGAGAGGCTGTTGGGATTTCTGTTGGCAGATTGGTTGGGGTCGGCACAATCTGAGTTGGAGATGGCGCGACGGGAGCTATCGTTTCAGCAGGTTGCGGAGCGTTCGTTTCCGAAGCGCCGCACCCTGAAAGAGCAAAGACAAGCACAGCCACTCCTATCCACAAGCTATGGCGCAGGAGCTTTTTCCGAAAATTCGAGTGAATGCTGTGCATAAATTAATCTCTCCTCAATGAGGGAATAATTCAATTTCAGGGAATATCACTGGCACAGCGGAAACCCGTGGTTGTATAAGTCAGCACCGGCAGTTTAGGAAAGCGGTAGGTAGTGCGGGTATTCCCGGAATTGTTGATCCACGAGCCGCCGCGAAATACCTTGAAATTTCCGGTCTCCGGACCGGTCGGATTCTCTGCAGGGCTGTTGGCATAGTATTCAATGTCATACCAATCAGCCACCCATTCCATCATATTCCCGGCCATATTGTAGGCGCCGTACGGGCTGACTGAATCCGGGAAGCTATCCACTGGAACGGATGCGTGAACACAACCTGCGTAATTTGCGTTCTCACAGCTGATCTCCTCGCCCCATGGGAAAGTGCGTTCATCCGTTCCGCGGGCAGCTTTTTCCCATTCCGCTTCAGTGGGCAGGCGCGCCCCGCGCCACTCACAGAAGGCGCGTGCCCCGTACCATGTGACCTCGTTCATCGGGTATTTTTCGTACCCGGGAACGACCTGCCACACCCCATCCACCTGATGAACGCGTAAATCCACGTCCTTGGCTTCAATCCAGTTAGCCAGACCCTCCATCTGGTTTCCCTTGGCGTTGAGGAACTCGGCAAAGGCGGTGTTGGTTGCCTCAAACTGGTCGATATAGTAAGAGTTAAGTGTGACGGTGTGCGCCGGGCGCTCATTGCCGGCCCGATCTTCAGTGCCCATGACGAATGGCCCGGCAGGCACCAGCACCATCGGAATCCCAAACGCATCAATCAGCTGCGGCGGCAGCGGAGTGATAGTCGGTGTGGGTGCCAGCGTTGCCGTGGGCGTGATAGTCGCAGTATCCGTGGGAATCAGAGGCGTGGCTGTTGGGATCTGCGTGGGCGAAAGTAAGGCGCTCGGTGACGCTACCAATGCCGGGGTTTCAGGTTGTAGTTCTGGGGTGACACGGTTCGGCGGAGAGCAACCCGCCACTAGTAATCCAAGCACGACCAGCCACGTAATGAAAGTCAATGAGGGGAGCCTGGTACTCATAAGGCCGTATTATAATCCAGAGGCTATTACCGCTGCGTTATAATCTGCTACGTTTAACCCAAAGCTCGAGAGAGCCAGTTGGATAACATCTCGATATCAATCGCTGGATCATTATATGGAGCAAACTTCGAAACAAAACAAGCGCTGGATCTGGATTGGAATTTTATTGGTCATTGGCATCGCCGGTTTCCTGGTTATAAGCAACTGGGCTGCCATCGGCACCTCACTGGCGAATCCGATGCGCAAGCTGCTTGGCGTGGAACGTGTCGCCCAAATGGAAAGCGCGCTCTTTAACGCTCAGGATAGCCTCAAACAATGGCAATATCGTCTGGGAATCGGAGAGCCCGAGTCGCCCTGGGAAGTCGTCAATAATCCGGGGAGCTCTGCCCACTCCGGTCCAGTCGGTCTCACCGCTACTCCCCAAACACCTACACTGCCACCACCTACTCTCATCCCCTCTGCCTCTCAGCCACCGTCGAGCAACCAGCTAGAAGACACTCCAGCCAGCCCTATCCCCACCGCCACAATGGCTCCATCCCCAACTCCAGCCTCCTGGTCTTTGCCAAATCTGGAGCCCTTCGCTGGCTCGCCTGGAGAAGGCATCTGGCAGCCATATATCAACACCCCCGATGGGGAAGTGGTCGCCTTGCGCACGTTCTTGCAGCCTGATCCGGAACGCCCTTATGCTCTGGTTGCGGTGGTCGCCTTCGATTTAACCAAAACCCGCCTGCATTATGTCCTGGGATTGAAAGAACCGGCCAAGCCCGGCGGACCTCATGGCTGGGGAGTGATCCCGAATGAGGACAAACAACCCGGAAATTTACTTGCCGCCTTCAACGGTGGTTTCATCGCTGAACACGGGTATTACGGCGCCATGGCAGATGGCGTCACATCATTGGCTGGTAAGGCCGGGCTTGCCACCCTGGGGATATACAAAGACGGTACTGTGCGCATCGGTGAATGGGGAAAAGACCTTTCTCTGGGAGAAGACTTTGCTGCCTGGCGTCAAAACGCATTGTTGATCATCGATGACGGTCAGATCAATCCAAAAGTTCACACCGGCACATACGTTGAATGGGGCGCCAATCTCGACGGCGCGATTGTCACCTTGCGTTCCGCGTTAGGGATTAGTGAGGACAACCAGGTGCTATACTATTTCGCCGGACCAAGTCTGAGCATGCCCGTCCTGGCAGATGCGATGGCCAGAGCTGGAGTCCATAATGGTTTATTAATGGACATCAATCCCACCCACGCCCATTTCACTGCCATGCGGGATATCGACGGTGAACTGGTGGCCGAATCGCTCTACGAGCAGGTTATGGACTTATGGATCGACCGCTACCTGGGTGTTTGGGACCAGGATTTCTTCTACGTTACCGCAAACGAATAACTTCATTATCACCTGATCACAGAATGGGTTCTTAGATGAAATTCATAGCATACCTATGGGTCTTGTTGGGGTTGCTCTCGCTTGCCGCCTGTGGGGAAGTCAACGCGGGCGTCATTCAGGCATCGCAAACCGTCTCCCTCCCTGACGCCTCTTCAACGAATACAGTCTCACCACCTCCTACGTCTACACCGCCCACTGCGACGCCGCAAGCGCCCCTCACCGAAAATAGCGCACCTCCACCCGCCACCCAGGATAGTGTGACACCTACACACGCTGATGTGAGCACACTCCCCGATTTGCAGGCATTCACTTGGCAGGTGGTGGCAGACGGCTTCGACCAGCCGGTCGCGCTGCTGGATACCATGGATGGCTCAGGCCGTTTATTCGTAGTGGAACGCAGTGGTCTGGTGCGCATCCTCCAGGATGGGGATGTGCTGCCCACACCTTTCCTAGATCTGCAAGATCGGATTGGCCTGACCGGCAGCACCTCGGCAGGTGTATTAGGAATGGCCTTTCACCCAGATTTCAGCAAGAACGGGCTTTTTTTCATTCACTATACTAATTCAAGCGGTCAGTCGGTCATTGCGCGTTTCCAGGCCAATGCAGACTTGAGCGCTGGCGATCCAATCACAGAGCGACGCCTGCTGGAGATCGATTATCCGATTGGAGAACACAAGGGCGGCGATCTCGTTTTTGGGCCGGATGGCTATCTCTATATCAGCATTGGCGATGGAGGTGGGCCAGGGAATGGAGATCAGGCAGGCAATGCCCAAAATCCAGAGACCCTCTTAGGTTCTATCCTGCGTATTGACGTAGATCGTGAGGACCCATATGCCATACCGCCCGAAAACCCGTTTGCATCGGGCGGCGGACGGTCCGAAATCTGGGTGTACGGGCTGCGCAATCCGTGGCGATTCTCCTTCGACCGGCTAACCGGCGATCTTTTCATTGCCGATGTCGGCGAAAATGCCTGGGAAGAGATCAATTTCCTTCCAGCCGGGACGGGTGTTGGGTCAAATTTTGGCTGGAACTACTTCGAGGGAACCCATCGCTATCAGGGCCAACCGCCGCCTGGGCTGATGTTGATCGAGCCGATTTTCCAGTACGATCATAACCAGGGCTGCTCTATCGTCGGCGGAGTAGTTTATCGCGGCCAGGCGCTTCATGAATGGCAGGGGGTTTATATCTATGGCGATTATTGCCAGGGGCATGTGTGGGCCCTCCTGCGCCGCCCGGACGGTAGTCTGGAAAATCAGTTACATGAGAAAGTTTCGGCGTATATCACCGCCTTCGGGCAGGATCAGGCCGGGGAGGTCTACCTGGTGGATATTGGGGGGGAGATTTTCAAGCTGGTGCAGAAATAATCCCGACTGGATAAACGCTTGATATTCAAACTTCAATAACGAGAAGGGGCTTCGGCATCGATCATCCTACCCGATCAGTCGGCAACACGTTCAAATCCCGTCTGGATGAACAATTGTTCCGCGGGTGCGTTTCCATCTGTAATCTCCGCCTGTGCCTCTGTATATTCGAGATCTCGCAGGCCACGCAAGGTAGTAATCAGTAAGGACCTCGCCAGACCCTGCCTCTTCATCTCAGCACTCGTCATGATATAGGCAATAATCGGCATCTGGAGCTCTGTCGACTCAGCGATCAAACAGGCAGAGACGATCTTCTTTCTTAACTCGTAAACTTTCGAACAATCCATAAGCTGCGGGCCACCCCGTTCTCCTGAAAAATACGCCCGCACTTCATTGAGAGCGTCTTCATGTGTTTCCCCATCATATCGATCGTCCCCTTATATGCATCTAACATCAGCCTGGCTAGATCTTCGAGATCAACCACTTGCGGTGATCGAATAATCATATACCCAAGCGATAATTCAGGTTCCGGCCGAACAAATCTATCGAGATCTAGACGATAAATGTTGCGAAGACCCATTCTTAGGCAACCTCCTGCAAACCGTGGAATTCCCAAATCAGGAATTCCATTAAGAACACGTGAACATTGTAATATTTGGCACAATTGAGGATTACAATGAAGTAACTCAAAATTAGAAAATAATATATCTGCAATATAACACACAATCGAAAAAGGGAGAAAACGATGAGGGTTAATCCGCTCCAAGAAATTCCGACGAGAGATAAATTAAAAGATTCAATTCCCCCCGGTCCAATCGGCGGAAATCTGGTTAGCAACCTGATCAGCTTTCGCAATAAAGGCATGATCGAATACTTCATGGAGGCTTGGCAAACCTACGGTGATATCGTCAGGTTTCAAATGGGACCGATCGAAAATTACTTGATCACAAAGCCTGATGATATTCACTATGTCCTGGTGAAGAACCACGAAAATTACACCAAAGGCGTGAGCATGAAAAAGCTCAAGCTCAGCCTGGGAGAAGGCTTGTTTGCCAGTGAAGGGAGTATATGGAGACGCCAGCGCCAGATAATGCAGCCACTCTTTACCCCCCGCTCGGTCAATAGTTTCGCTGGCATGATGGTTGAGGATATTGAAGCCATGCTTCAGCGCTGGGAAAAACCCACAGCCAGCCGGACGCCAGTGGATATCAACCAGGAGATGATGCGGCTTGCCATGGGGATTATTGGACGAACAATGTTCAACATCTCCATTGATCAGGAAGCCATGCAGGCTGCCAGTGCTTTTGCCTATGTGCTCGAGTTTGTCAGCCAACAAACGATCCGGTTTGTTGACATTCCCATGTTCATCCCAACGCAGGCAAACCGGCGGTTCAATGCTTCAATGCGCATCTTGGATGAATTTATCTACAATATTGTTGCCAAACGCCGCCAGGATCAGGATGCCAACCAACAAAATGACTTGCTTGCTCTGTTGATGCGCGCTCGTGATCCCGAAACGGGCGAACCCATGAGTGACAAACAGCTTCGGGATGAGGTGATCACGATCTTTTTTGCAGGGCACGAGACGACCGCCCAGGCGCTCACCTGGACCTTGTTCTTGCTCGCCCAACATCCTCAGGAAGAAGCCAAATTACACACTGAGCTGGACAAGACTCTCAATGGGCATGCTCCTCACATTGAAGAACTCGAATTGTTACCGTACACTCGAATGGTTATCGACGAATCGATGCGCCTTTACCCCCCCATTCTGCTCTTCGCCCGAGAGACACTAGAACCAGATACCATCGACGGTTACCATATTCCAGCAGGTGCAATGATCACCCTCAGCCAGTACATCACGCACCGCCATCCAGACTATTGGGAACAGCCAGAAGCCTTCAATCCTGAGAATTTCACCCCCGAACGCATGGCTAAACGCCCGCGCTATGCTTACTTTCCCTTCGGAGGCGGGCAGCGGATCTGTATTGGGAACAATTTTGCATTGCTTGAAATGGCCCTGGCGCTCTCAATGATTGGCCAGCGCTACCAGCTCCGGCTTGTCCCTGGGCAAAACATCCAACCAAAGATGGTTGGCACCCTGCGCCCCAATGCGCCGGTAATAATGACTCTGGAGCACCGTTAATTGCGCTAACTAAACCTTCCCTCCCCAGCAAAAAGAATTAATATTCGGGTTGTCCAATCAAACTGGCGCTTCTTCGAGGTCTTCCAATTCTCGGATAGTGGAAAGAAAGTCGTGGAGCAGCTTCGCGGGCCAAAGTCCCAGGAGCCTTCGACCCTTTGCTCAGCGACCAGCTCATTAATCCACCGGCCCTGGTCAAGCTCCATTCTCGCTCGGCAGAGTTCAGGAGCTTCAGGCGGCAGGCGGATCACATCCTGCAGCAGGCGATAGCGCACCACTGGATCAGGTTGTTGATCCAGTATTTGTAGAGCCAGGGAGTGGATTATCTCATCCACTGCCGCTTACCTGGGCTGCACACAAGTCCCTCAGGTGGATTTTCCCGGTGGACCTTGCCTGATCCGCTCAAGCACGCTGTCCAGACTGGTAGCCGTCCACAAGGCTTCGATCCACCAGGTCGCTCCCGCTTCTGCATACGGTTGGACAATTTCCAAAGCCTGGCTGCGATCTTCTCCTGGCGTCTCGCCTTCTACAATGATGTCATAGGGCGTCGTCTCAGTCCGGTTAGCCTCAACGAAATTCCTGATCGTATGGATTTCAGCCGGCGTAGGGGGCGACATGCGCACTTTACCATCCTCTCCCATAATCGCCGGCAGCAGCCCATCATAGCGCAAAGCGCGCTGCATCGATCTCGGACGCTGCCAGGCTCCCACCACCCATATCGGGATGCGCGGTTGCTGCACTGGGGGTGGAGGTGGCAGGAAATCCATTTCCTGTACTTGATAATGCTTGCCGGCGTAACGGAACGGCTGGCCGCGCCACAATCCGGTGAGGATATCTAGGCCTTCATCCATCAGCTCTGCGCGAGCTTTTCGATCGGTGACCTCACCAAAGGCCGCGAACCCCGTGTCCAGCGCGCCTAATCCTACCGAGAGGATCACCCGCCCGCCCGACAGGTTATCCAGCGTGGCGGTCTCACTGGCCAGCTTCCAGGGACGCATCCGGGAAACCGGCGTAATCATGGTGCCCAGTCGAATGCGTTCGGTGCGCATGGCCGCTGCCGCCAGGGAAACCCAGGCGTCCACGCCCCATACTGGCTCCCAGACAAAGAACCCATCCCAGCCCGCCTGTTCCGCCTGGTAGGCAAACTCAGCCGCTGTCCGGGCATCCCCCTTTGGGAAGACAAAACCAAATTTCATATAAGGTCAACTCTAGATCAGTATTTTAACGTGAACCCAGACAAAGACACAACAATATTAATGCCTGTGGATAATACCCTCTCTAAAATCAGGGAAATTCACTCTCTAGATGGGTAAACTATTTCTCTTTATTGCGCGACAATTAAAGCGGATGATAGTGAAAGGAGCTTGTCATGGTATCCGCAAAGCAAGTCGCCGATCTGCTGACCTTGAGCAGGTTGATCCTGGCGCTTACATTGGCCTGGCTGGGATATACCCAGGGGGCAGCCGTTTTTCCGCTGGCCTGTTGGTTGATGATCGCTTCCTGGACGACCGATGTAATGGATGGATGGCTCGCTCACCGTAGCCGCCGGCAGTATAGCACCTGGATCGGAGAACACGACCTGTTCTTTGACATCTCGGTTTCCGTTGGCTTATTCGCATATCTGCTCTTCTCAGGTCTGTTGCCTATCTGGCTGGGTGTCGTCTACATTCTATTTTGGGTGCTCATCTTCTGGAAGTTTGGTTTCCAATTTGTGCTTGGGATGTTGTTCCAGGCCCCCATCTACGGCTGGTTCATCTGCGTTGCGCTGTTCCAGGCAACTAACAATGGGTTGTTGATGCTGGTCTGGATCGTCCTCGCCGTATTGGTCACCTGGCCACGCTTCCCCCAACAAGTTGTACCCGGCTTTCTTGAAAAAATCAAGGCAGTACGTGGCAATGACACCCTGTTAGGGAAAAAGTAAAGGATCACACCAATGCAGATCACCCTGTCTGCCACTCCGCCATTTTCATTGCCCAGTGTCATCCGCTCACACGGCTGGATCCAGTTGGCGCCATTCCATGAAGACGAGATTACCGGAGATTTTTCTTGCATCGTCCATCTAAAATCTAAGAAAGTCATCGAACTGCGAGTCCAGTCTGAGTCAGGCGGCATCATTGTTACCATAAACAACGCCCATCCCCGCTGCGGAAGTGCAAGCTGTCCGTGAAATCATATCCTGGATGCTGGACCTGGATCGGGATTTTTCAACCTTCTACAACCTGGCTAGCCAGGAACCCAAACTCGCCCAGGCTGCGGCACGCGCGCAGGGGCGCATTTTGCGCTCGCCAACCTTATTCGAGGATGTTGTTAAAACCATCCTGACTACCAACACCCTGTGGGCCGCCACGATCCGCATGAACAACAACCTGGTGCAGCAGTTTGGCTCGCCTTTGCCAGCAGATACAACGCGCCATGCTTTCCCTACCCCTGGACAACTGGCAGCCACAAATGAAGAAACCTTGCGCCTCCAGACACGCCTGGGTTACCGGGCGCCTTACATCCTGCAGTTGGCGCGTTCGGTCGACTCTGGTGAGCTTGATTTAGAATCGCTCAAGAAAACCAACCTGCCCACCTCCGAGCTACGCAAGAAGCTCCTGGCTATCAAAGGCATCGGAGATTACGCCGCGGCCAACCTGTTGATGCTGCTCGGACATTATGACTTCATCCCGGTCAACTCCTGGGCGCTCAAAATGGTCTCAAACGAGTGGTACGGCGGCGCGCCGGTTGGTCGAGCGGAAGTCGAAGCTGCCTTCGAGCACTGGGGACAATGGCAAGGGCTGGCTTATTGGCTGTGGGATTGGTCCGGGTAAATCCCTCTCCAGTATTGGATCAAACAGTCCTGAAGGTGGATGACGTGTCACGGATTTTTCGATATATTGATAGCACTTACTGGTGCTCTCGCCAAGAGAGCAAAGTATAATACTTCTGGGTTGATCCCAGGAGGCCGAATGCGAAAACCGATCAAACTGCGTACCTTAACAACCGAGGAAGTCACTGCGATCAAGCGGTTAGCTTCATCTCGCAAAGATCCATTCGCCTGGTGCAACGGGCGCGGGTGATTGCCTTTATGTATGACGATCCTGATCTGCACGCCACCGACGCTGGTTTCAAGGCGGGTTTCAAGAGCAGTGCGATGGGACCGAAATGGGTCAGACGGTTCAATGAAAAAGGGCTGCCAGGATTAGAAGACCAACCCCGGCCAGGACGGCAACCGACCCATAAGCCCGAAGTGCGGAGTGCCTTGATCGCCCTGGCTACCCAGAAGCCCAGAACGCTTGGATATCCCCACGAATTATGGACACTCGAACGCTTACAGCGAGCCTTCGAAGAACGCCAGGGGGTGCATTTGTCTGAACTCAACCATCTGGGAATGGCTGGCAGACGAAGGGCTGGAATGGAAGCGGCAGCAGAGTTGGTTCCACGATGCAGAGAAACACGATCCCGAGTTCGTGGAAAAAAGGGGAGCATCGTAGCGGCCTATCTGGCTCCACCAGAGCGCACGCGGGTGATCTGCCTGGATGAGATGGGACCGATTGCGGTCAAGACCTACCCTGGCGAAGAATGGAAGCTGGGACCCAACCGGGCCACCTTTGAGCCGGACTATGGCCGGCGAGGCAAGCTGTGGGTGCATGGCGCCTTTGAGCCAGCCAGCGGGCAAGCAGCGATCTTGATGAAGTCCTGGGCGAGATAGTGCCTCCCATATCCAATTGCTGGAGCAGGTAATTCAACAGTTCCCTTCCGACCGTTGGCTGTTGATTGAAGACAACTTGACGATCCATACCAGTAAACAAGTGCGGCTGGCCTTGGCGGCTTGGCCGGAAATTCAGGTTCAGTTCATCCCGAAGTACGCCTGTTGGTTGAACCTGATCGAACCCTGGTGGAAGCAGCTCCGCTCTTTGGCTCTCAAGGGACGCCGGTTTGAGACGCTTGACGAGTTGACCCAGGCGCTGAACGAAGCTCTGCAGTACTGGAATTTGCATCGACATCCGTATCATTGGCGTAAAAAACCGCAACAGCAAGTGACCATCCTCGGTGGGTTCGGGATCAGCCGAACTATAATTAGTTTACCTAACTAGCGAGAGCACCACTTACTGATCCTTGCGGATTAAACTAAACTATGGTTTGATAGGCCGCATGGCCAAAAAAGAACTTAAGAGCTGGAAGGAAGAACGTCGAAAACGCGCCTGGAAGTTATACCAAGCAGGTTGGGCGCAGAAACAAATCGGCGAAGCGTTGGGCGTCACCAAAGGAGCAGTGAGCCAATGGATCAAAGCGGGCAAGGAAGGAGGGGAAGCGGCGCTCAACTCGAAAAAGTCCAGCGGTTCTCCTCGCCGGTTGAGCACGGAAGAACGGCGGCGCATTCCAGGGCTATTAGAACGTGGGGCAGAGAGCTTCGGTTTTCGGGGCAATCTATGGACTTGTCCACGGGTAGCGCAGGTCATCGAACGCGAGTTGGGCGTGAAGTACCACCCTGCCCATGTGAGCCGCATTCTGAAAGAGCTGGGTTGGACACCCCAGAAGCCCATTCGACGAGCCAAACAGCGCAAGGAAGCTGAGATCCAGCGATGGAAAGCAGAGCGGTGGCCAGAGTTGAAAAAAAGGCAGCCCAAGAAGGACGAACGATCGTCTTCATAGACGAGTCGGGCTTCTATCTGCTGCCGATGGTGGTGCGCACCTATGCCCCTTGCGGTTGCACACCGATTTTGAAGGAGTATTTGTCCTATGACCATCTCTCGGTGATCGGCGCAGTGACGCCGCAAGGCAGGTTGTTTCTCAAAACGTATATGCATTCGATTACCAGCCGTGAAGTGGTCGCTTTTCTGGGACAGCTTCAGCGCTTGATCCCTGGCTTGCTGCTGGTGATTTGGGATGGCAGCCCAACTCATCGCTCACAGTTTCTTAGAGATTACCTGGCATCTGGAGCCACCCAGCGCCTTCATCTCGAAAGATTACCTGGATATGCTCCGGAACTCAACCCGACCGAGTGGGTCTGGAGCTATCTGAAACTGGCTGATCTGGCCAATATCGCATGTGACCACCTTCCTGAGCTGGATGCTCATTTGTATAAAGCTAAGAAACGATTGCAGCGTAAACCCAATTTGATCCAGGCGTTCATCCATGATGCAGGCTACGAAGTTTAGATTATTATGCAGAGATCAGTAGTTATGAAAACTCACTGAACACAGTTCCTGTGTTCCCCTCCTAGAAGATCCCAGGAAGGCGCCACCCTTCCTGGGATTTTATTACCTAACATACAAGCTAAATATGACCAAGAGGAATTCATTCCCCTGGAAACGGTCCTCAAACTGGTCAGGCTGTCCGATCTGGCACACGGCTCCACCCGACCGAAGGAAGTTACTTTCACCGTGTTCTTCGCCAGGAAATTGCCTAAAGTAACTCAATACTGAACCTCGTCCTCATCCCATGAGCTACTCACGCTTGGCTGTATAATTACCGGCATGTCCCTCTCGGTTCACTGGATCACAAATCCTGAAGAAAAAGATCTGCAAACACTGCGCGCCGACCTGGACCCTTCGATCTCCATAACGGTTGGTGAGCAAATTGCTCCTGCCAGTGACACCCACATCCTGGTGACAGGTTTTCCCGAACGGGATCACCTGTTCGCCTGTCCGCATCTCCAGGCGTTGGTCATCCCCTTTGCCGGATTTCCCGAGCCCACGCGCCGCCTGATGCTGGACTTCCCCCATATTGCCGTCTTTAACCTACACCATAACGCCGCTCCCACAGCCGAGATGGCGCTTGCCCTGCTGTTAGCAGCCGCTAAATTTATCGTACCGATCGACCGTACCTTCCGCACCCATGACTGGAGCCCGCGCTATGCGCCTGACCAGTCGGTCACTCTGGATGGGAAGACCACCCTGATCCTGGGATTCGGCCACATCGGTCAGCGCGTCGGCAGCTATTGCCAGACGCTGGGCATGGAAGTTCTGGCTGTCCGCCGCCGGCCTGAGAAAGACATCCTGCCTGGGCTGCGGGCGTCGGTGCATCCGCCTGGCGCACTGCCTGAATTACTGCCACAGGCCGATGTCCTGGTCATCACTCTTCCCTTCACTCCAGAGACAGACGGGTGGATCGGTGCCAAAGAATTAGCCACGCTACCGCATGACGCTCTCCTGGTCAACGTAGGTCGAGGGCGCATCGTTGACCAGGCTGCTTTGTATCAAGCCCTCAAAGATAGGACAATCCTGGCAGCCGGGCTGGATGTTTGGTACAACTACCCCAGCCAGCCTGACATGCGCCAGAACACTCCGCCTGCCGATTTTCCCTTCCATGAACTCGACAATGTTGTGATGAGCCCTCACCGTGGGGGAGATTCTACTGCCAGCGAGACATTGCGCATGATGCACCTTGTTGCTCTGCTGAACGCTCTGGAGCGCGGCGAACCGGTATTTAACCAGGTTGATGTCCAGGCAGGCTACTGAGCCCTCATAGCGATGGAGAGACCATGCCAGCAAAATTGCTCATTAAAGAGGTCGGCCCCTGGCCGATGAACACCTACGTGGTGGTGTGTGAAGAGACCCATGCCAGCGCTATCGTGGATCCCGGCGCAGATGCTGAAACCATCCTTGCCCTGACGCAGGGGACACAGGTAGCGGCGATCCTGATCACTCACGGCCACCCCGATCACATCGGCGCACTGACCGAGGTTAAAGCTGCAACCGGCGCGCCGGTCTTTCTCCACCCAAAAGACGCTGAGCAATTTGAGCTGGCTTCTGACCACCCCCTCCAAGACGGCTTGATTATTCCGGTGGGCAATCTGCGTCTAGGTGCCATCCACACCCCCGGTCACACTCCCGGCATGACCTGCCTGAACCTGGGTGACGGGCGTATCCTGGTTGGCGATACCATCTTCGTCGGCGGGCCGGGGAAAACCTGGTCAGTAGAGGATTTTGCGGCAACGATTCATACCATGCAGACGATCGTCTTCACCTGGCCTGATGTGACGCGCTTCTTCCCTGGTCATGGGCCAGGCGGGACAATCGGAGAAGAACGCCCTGCCTTTGAAGCTTTCATCCAGCGCGGTTGGTCACCCGATCTGTTTGGGGATGTTAGCTGGAAATAACAGGATAGTATCCTCAATCAATAGGTGCCGGCGGGTTGAACTCAAGCTGCGGCGTTACTCCTGATGTCAGGGCGAAGGAAGCGATGATCTGATCCGCTTCGGCGATGACCTCCGGCGGGATATCAAGGGCATCGTAACTGACCGCACCTGGCTCACCATCCAGGTAAAAAACCAGGATTAAGTCACCCACCTTTATCCGGCCGCCGTAGTCAACAACTTTATTCTTGCCATCCCAAACCAGATTTCGCTTCGGCACCGCCTGCCCCAATAAAGATGCGCTGCCGCTGTCGACAAAATCGCCTTGCGGCATCCCGGTGCGGAAAGGTTTGAAGGCTTCGTTTGCCCATTGGTAACCTACAAACATTGAATATCCTGGGCGATTGAGGATGAGATATTCACCTGTATCTTCGTCGCTCGAGACCTGTTTTTCTTCTATCGACCAGTTCAAGGGCGGATCAAATGAAAAGCCATAAACATCATTCACGTATCTTGGCTCAGAAGCAGGTACACCAGACAAGCCTGATTGTCCGGGCTGGCACTCGCCACGAAAATAAGCCCATTCATCGCACTCGCTGCCATCTTGGAAAAGGCACACACCCGATTGATTTCCATCGGCATCCGTACGGATTTCAAGCCGGCCTCCCTGCTCTTCGCAAAAGACCGAAGCCGGATTAGGCAAAGCGAGCTGATCCTGTGCTGGCTGGGTGGGAGCTGGCTGTGTGAACGTCGGTTGGATACCAGTGGGCTGGTCGGGCGTTGGCTGGATAGGGGATAGCTGGTCAGCCGTCGGTTGGATGGAATCCGGCTGCGCCGGGGCGCACGCGGATAAAATCAGCGCCAGAACGATAACCAGAAAGCAGGCTTTTGTGGCATGGAACATATCAACCTCCTCCGGCAATCTCTGCAGTCATTCAGACTGTGATATTTGCCACTATTATGACGATGAGACAACAGGTCTAGTTCCAGGTCATTCCTGGCGCGCTCAAAATTTACCCCGGTGAAACTCTAACTTTGCTCCCCTCTATCCAGCATCGCATACAACAGCACCCCTGCCGCCACAGCAAGGTTGAGCGAAGTCACCTTGCCATGCATCGGCAGGCTTACTATCAACTCGCATATCGCCGATTGCGCAGGGGTCAAACCCTCCCGTTCGCTGCCCATGAGCATAATCATTGGCCGCTTAAATTGCTCTATCTTACGGTAATCCGTGACCGCGTGGGCCGAGCTGCCATATAAATGATAGCCCTGGCGGTGCGCCCATTGGGCAAATTCTGCAAAAGACGCCGTAACCACCGCATGGCGGAAGAGCGCCCCCATGCTGGCCCGCACCGCTGTGGGATGGTAGGCATCCACGCTATTATCCAGGAGCAATAATCCATTGGCGCCGACCGCGTCCATCGTGCGCAGGATCGCCCCGACATTTCCTGGATCTTGCGGGGCGACCAGGGCCATACACCAGGGTAAATGCTCTGCCGTCAGGTCGCCCAGACGAAGACGCGGTTGGCGCGCCACCGCCAGGATACCCTGCGGATTTTCTTTATCCGCCATTGAAGCGAAAACGTCCCCTGAAGTAGCATAGCAGGCTACGCCTTGGGATTTCAACCTTTCAATCAATTCGTGCGCGAACAGGCTTTCTAGAAAATCGGGGGCGTAAAAGACCATCAACAGGTCGGAGCCAGACTCAACTGCCGCGCCGACTGGGTGGATGCCTTCCACCAGGAAGCTCCCGCTCTCCTCCCGCCCTTTCCGCTGACGCAGGCTTCGGGCGTGCTTTACTTTTGGGTTGCTCGGGCTGGTGATCAATTCCACGATTTGGTCAGGACTGGCAGCCTGTTCCTGTTATCGCCTCGGCACCCAGGCCAGGACGGTCGTCCCATCCCCCGGCTCTGAGGTGATCTCAACATCTCCCCCTGCTTTGCGAGCGCGGGCGTGCATGTTGGAAAGACCGTGTCCCAAAGTTACACTCATTTTACGCAGGTCAAATCCCCGCCCGTTATCAGCTATCTCCAACAACACACGCTCGTCAGTGCTCCACAGGTGAATGGTTACCTGCTGCGCTCGGGAGTGCTTGGACACGTTCGCCAACGCTTCTTGACAGATATGGAACAAGGCAGTCGCATTGGAAGTAGGCAATTCTACCAGTCCATTCTTCGGGCCGATCAACGTCGCGCCCGCACGTGAATTTGCGGTGAACTCGTCAATCAACTGCTGTAGACCAGTCATCAGGTCCTCGCCCCGGAACTGGCGCGGCCGCAAATCGAGAATGTAAGAGCGGATATCGCGAATGGTGTTATTCAGGCCTTCAATGGCTTGCTCAATCTTGATCTTTACCAGCTTCGGATCCTCATCCAGGGCGATCAGGGCGTAATCCAGGGCTAAGCCAACAGCATAAATCGACTGGATGATGCCATCGTGCAGGTCCATGCCAATCCGCTCACGCTCTTCCAGAACCGCGATTCGCTGGGCCTGGCGGTGCAGGCGCGCGTTTTCGATCGCGAGCCCAGCCCAGGTGCCGATGGACATCAACAGATCCTCCATCCGCTCGTCTATCTGGCGCGGGTACTTGGACGCCAGGCACAGCACCCCAACTACGTTACCCCGCACCGCCAGTGGGATACATGCCATACAGCAGTATCCGGCATCGATAATCGCCTGGCGGAAATCACGCCCCACTTCGTGCGGATCGATACTGACCAGTGCCTTGCCCGACTTCGCCACCTGGCCAATGGGTCCTTCTCCAATCTGGAAACTTTCATGCGTCCAGAACGCATCGACCTCTTCTCCCAGGTGCATCGCCAAACGGAAGATTTGCCCGCCTTCTTCGCTGAGGTAGATTTCACCTGTATCAACATTGAAGTATTTCATCACTCGCTGGAGGGTTTCACGCAGGATCTCGTCGATCTCCAGCGACCCCGCCATGGCGGCTCCCATGTGATTAATCAATGCCAGATCTTCGTTACGTTGGGTCAGGGCCTGGTCACGCTCTGCCATACCCTTGTACAGGCGCGCATTGGTGATCGCCACCGCCGCATAGGCAGCCAGGGTTTCTATCACATGCTCATCTGTGGGCGTAAACTCAAAATGGTCTTCTTTGTCAGTAAGATAGATCAGGCCCAGTAATCGGTCTCCCAACATGATCGGCACGCCCAGGAAGGATCGCATTGGCGGATGGTCAGGCGGGAATCCATGGCTGCGAGAGTCGGCGCTGATCTCCGCAATACGAATCGTACGGCGCTCACTCTTTAAGGCCCCAATCATGCCTTTACCAACCGGCGGGTCCCCTGTCTTATGGATCTCTTCGGGGGTCATTCCGATCGGGATGAAACGGATCGTTTTCCCGTTGTCATCGACCACCCCCAGGGCAGCATAGCGCGCTCCGGCCTGTTCGCGCGCCAAATGGACGATGCGTTGGAGCACATCGTCCAGGGATAGGTCTTGCACTAGCTCCAGGCTGGCCTGATGTAAAGCCGCCAGCCGCTCTTCAAGTTGCTCTCTGGTTAAAATAACCATTGGGAGTTTCTCACCACTGAGATAATTTTACTCGAATTTAGATCAATTTACCAAATCATGTACGTTTTGATAGTTTTTGCCAGATATCCTCCGATAAAAATAAACCTTGATTGTACAATCCGTTTCGCGAGTATCATTCTTCCAATGGAAACATCCCTGACCGGATCGCGCCTGCCTGGATTTTATAATCTAAGCCTGGCTGAACGCCAGGCTGTCCTGGCGCGCTTGAACATTTTAACCGAGGCCGAATTGGCTGCCCTATCTGGCACGGCTGGCCTTTCTCCTGATCAGGCTGACCATATGATCGAGAACGTTGTTGGATTGCACTCCCTGCCGCTTGGCATTGCCCTGAACTTCCTGATCAACGGCCGGGATGTGCTGGTGCCAATGACCATTGAGGAACCCTCAGTGGTAGCCGGGGCTTCGTTCATGGCTAAGCTGGCCCGTGCCGGAGGTGGATTTCTCGCCGAAGCTGACCAACCAGAAATGATTGGGCAGATGCAGGTGCTTGAAGTAGACGATCTGCCAGCCACGCGTTCGGCCATATTGGAACAAAAGGCTGGCTTGCTGGCCGAAGCCGGCGAGATCGATCCCGTCTTGCAGAGGCTGGGCGGTGGTCCGCGCGACCTGGAAGTACGCTTGATCGAAGAATCGCCCATTGGACCTTTCCTCGTGCTGCACCTGATTTACGATGTGCGCGATGCAATGGGCGCCAATGCCATCAACACTGCTACTGAGCGCCTGGCGCCGCGGGTCGAGGCCATCACTGGCGGGCGCGTCCACCTGCGCATTCTGTCCAACCTGGCAGACCGTCGACTGGCGCGCGTTCGCTGCACAATTCGGCTCTCAGAGCTGGCCTTCAGCGAGTATACTGCTGAGGAAGTGCGGGATGGCGTCATTGCTGCCTGGGCTTTCGCCGCCGTTGATCCATACCGGGCAGCCACTCACAACAAAGGCATCATGAATGGCGTGGATGCGGTGGTGATAGCGACCGGGAACGACTGGCGCGCCGTAGAAGCCGGAGCGCATGCCTACGCCGCCCGCCACGGTCGCTACACCAGCCTGAGCACCTGGGACCAGGATGCAGCCGGAAATCTGGTGGGTAGTTTGGAAATGCCCATGGCTGTTGGCATTGTCGGCGGCGCTACAAAGGTTCACCCGACTGCGCGCGCCGCCTTGAAGTTGATGGGCGTCAGGACCGCTGCCGAGCTGGCCGAGATCATCGTCTCGGTTGGGCTAGCCCAAAACCTGGCAGCTCTGCGCGCCCTGGCCACCGAGGGCATTCAGCGCGGCCACATGTCACTCCACGCCCGCCAGGTAGCCATTGCTGCTGGCGCTCAGGGCGAACTGATCGAACGGCTGGCTCAGCAGCTTGTACAGGAAAAGACCGTGCGCATTGACCGCGCCGAGGAAATCTTGCAGGAATGGAACAATCAGCCGTCATCGGGTTGATCGAACAAGAGGAAGGTATTTCATGGACGAAACAAAACTACTAAAACCAACCCACCCCGTTGGCATAGCTGGCTATGGTGCCTACGTACCCCGCTACCGTTTGCCTGCCTCTGAAGTCGCCCGGGTGTGGACCGATGGCGAGGGCGGGCTGCCCATCAAAGAAAAAGCTGTGGCAGGCATAGACGAAGACGTGGCTACCATGTCGATCGAGGCTGCCCGGAATGCCATGGCACGCGCGGGTGTCTCACCAACCCTGATCCGGGCTGTGTGGGTTGGCTCCGAATCCCATCCCTATGCAGTCAAGCCAACTTCCACCATTGTCGCTGAGGCGATTGGAGCTGTGCCCAATGTACAGGCGGCTGACTGGCAATTCGCCTGCAAGGCCGGCACCGAAGCCATGGTCGCCGCCATCGGCTTTGTCGGCTCTGGCATGGCCCCCTACGCCATGGCGATCGGCATGGACATTGCCCAGGGTCGCCCCGGGGACGCGCTGGAGTACACCGCCGGCGCTGGCGGCGCCGCCTTTGTGCTTGGCCCGGCTGAGGATTCCCTGGCTGTGATCAACGGCACCTATTCCTTCGTCACCGATACGCCCGACTTCTGGCGGCGTGCTCACCAGAAATATCCGGAACATGGGCAGCGCTTCACGGGCGAGCCGGCATACTTCACGCACATCACCGAGGCAGGAACAGCTATGATGGAAGCCGTAGGCACTACCGCGGCCGACTACAAGTACGCCGTCTTCCACCAGCCCAACGCCAAGTTCCCGCAAAAAGTCGCCAGCATGCTTGGCTTTAAGCCAGAGCAGATCAAAACCGGCCTGCTGGTTCCTAAGATCGGTAACACCTATGCCGGCGCGGCGATTATTGGACTGACTGCTGTCCTGGATAATGCTGAACCTGGCGATCAGTCCTGATGGTCTCCTTCGGCTCTGGAGCTGGTTCGGATGCTTTTGACTTACTAGTCACAGAGAAGATCAACGAACGGCGCGACCGGGCTACGAAGACCGGCGAATACATCGCCCGCCGCACCGAGATCGATTACGCCACCTATAGCCGCATGCGCGGCAAGCTGGTGATGAAATAATACCCGGGGTAAGGATTAGGGGAAGGGATTCATGGCCCCATTCCCTCTAACCTTATTCTCCCTAGGACAATTGTTATGAATGATGTCATTATCGCAGGCCTTGGTCAGACTCCGGTCGGGGAGCATTGGGAGATCTCGCTGCGCGAGCTGGCGCTGGACGCCATCGAATCAGCTCGAAGAGATGCAGGTGATTTGAGACCGCAGGCCCTCTTCGTCGGCAACATGCTGGCTTCCTCAATTTCTGGACAGGCCCACCTGGGCGTTCTGATCGCGGACTTTGCCGGGTTAATCGGGATCGAAGCTGCCTCCATTGAGGCAGCTGGCGCGTCTGGCGGGGCTGCCTTGCGCCAGGCCTACCTGGCAGTGGTGGCCGGGGCAGTCGATGTCGCCCTGGTCATTGGGGTAGAAAAGATGACCGACACGACAAGCAGCCGGGTGGAGGCTGCCATTGCCACGACCATCGACGGCGACTACGAAGCCGTCCAGGGTTTAACCGCAACCGCCCAGGCCGCCTTATTGATGCGCCGCTACCTGCATGAGTACGGTGTGTCCCACGATTGTTTTGCCGGCTTTCCCCTGGTAGCTCATGCCAATGGAGAAAGCAACCCCAACGCCATGTTCCAAAAGGCGATCAGCGCTGAAACGTACCGTTCTTCTGGCATGGTCAGCGAACCACTCAACATGTTTGATGTCGCCCCCACCGCTGACGGGGCCGCCGCACTGATTCTGACACGCAGTGACTTGCTACCACCCGGTTTCCCTCATCCACGCGTGCGCATCTCTGGCTCTAACATAGTCAGCGACACCCTGGCATTGCACGATCGTCCCGACCCGCTGGCTTTCGATGCTGTCCAGATCTCAGTTGAGCGCGCTTGTCGCCAGGCGGGCATCCTGCCTACCGATGTCGATCTTTTCGAGCTCTACGACGCCTACTCAATCTTCGCTGCCCTCTCCCTGGAGGCGGCTGGCTTTGCTGGTCGCGGCCAGGGATGGAAGCTGGCTCAGGATGAGCAGCTCAGCTTGCGGGGTTCCCTTCCCATTTCCACTATGGGCGGGCTGAAGGCGCGCGGCAATCCTGGCGGCGCCACCGGTGTCTACCAGGCCGTCGAGGCTGCGCTGCAACTGCGCGGTCACGCCGGGCAGAACCAGATTCCCAAGGCGCGCCGGGCGCTGATCCAGTGCCTTGGCGGTCCAGCCTCCACCGCCGTTACCCATGTGTTAGAACGGCTCGATTCCTAAATGCCCTTTTCTGCACTTTATTGCCTGTTTACCTTACTGGTTACAGCAGCCATTTTCGTACTAGTGTACTGGAAACGCGGCCTGAAGCATGCCTTGGGCTTTTCCTTCTTGAGCTTGATCCTCATGATTGTGCTTTTTCTGATCTTGGTAACCTTCACCCTAAACAATATGGGATAGTTTGGATCAATGCACGCCTATCATTCCGATTAGGGTAGGAACCTGATAGGTATTGATAGTTTTCAATCGCTAAACTAATATGCGAGCCCTGGTGAAATCAGGCACTATCGTGAAAATTGTTGTTTAGGAGCAATACGAAATGGAAATTGCACGCCACTGGCGATTAAAGAATCAACGCTACAAATTGGTGGGTGAAGTCTGTCCCCACTGCGAAGCTAAGCTTTTCCCGCCGCGCGACATCTGCCCTGAGTGCGGGCAGGATGCCAAGACACTCTTTGCTTTTAGCGGGCGCGGCGAAGTCTATTCCTTTACTACTGTCTTTGACGCCCCCGCCGGCTATGAGGAAAATGCCCCCTATACCGTGGCATTGATCAAGCTTGAAGAGGGCCCCCTGGTGACCGCCCAGCTCACCGACCTTGGCACCCAACCCGTTGAGATCGGCACCCCGGTCGAGATGGTCACCCGCAAACTGCGCAACGACGGTGACGAGCGCGGCATGATCGTGTACGGCTATAAATTTAGGCCTCGACTTCGAACGAGTCGATTAAGTTTCACGAGGTAATTGATAAGTAAAACTTCCGGGGTCACAAATCCCGGAAGTTTTCTTTTTCAACGATCAACAGGGGGTGGCTTTTTGTACAAGTTAATATTTGCTATACTATATTAATAAGCTTGCTAAAAACAACTGGTTTATCAGTTGTGTTCGAACCTGAGGCCGAAGTACATCTCAATCTCCTGGCTGTCGCACTAAATATGATATCAGCACATAAATACCGCGTCCTTCGGACATTTCTAAGCCACATGATAAATGACCAATGGCAGCAAAATAAAAAGTTGACCCTGATCTCAGCAACTGTTGGCTAAGGAAAAAACCATGAACGAGGATGAAAGGTGTCCGCATCTTCTATGAACTCCCGCGAACGGCTACGCACCGCCTTAAACCATATGACTACGGACCGCCCGGCGCTGGACATCGGGGGCAGCTATGCAACGGGGATTAACACGGCGGCGTACAGAAACCTCAAAACGCATCTGCGGCTGGACACACCCACCGAGCTTGCGAGCAAGCGCTCCGATATCGCCCGGGTAGATGAAGTGATCCGAAACCGGCTGAGAATCGATACCTACCCCCTGCTGGCGGGAGCCCCCGAGGGAGCAGTTCTCGAACTGCCAGATGGCAGCTACCAGGACGAGTGGCGCGTCGTGCGTAGCCGGGCGGAAGGAGGACACTATTACGTGAGCCAGCCTCCGTTGGCTGAGGCTGACCTTCAGGACCTCGACCGCTTCCCCTGGCCGGACCCAAACGATCCGGGCTGGTCCAGAGGCTTGCTAGAAGAAGCCATCAGAATCCGTCAAGATAGTGACTATGCACTGGTGTTGAGCTTACCCGTGGGATTCGGCCACCAGAGCCAGTTTCTACGCGGGTACGACCAATGGCTGGTAGACTGCGCCCTGGACCCGGCCTTCGTCGGCCGGTTGATGGATCATGTCATCGAGATTCACATGCAGATCGCCGCGAACATGCTGGCCGAGCTGGGCGACCTGGTTGATGTCGTGCTCTACGCCGATGACATGGGTTTTCAAGATCGCCCGATCCTATCACCAGGTATGTTCCGCAGGCTGATCAAGCCGCGACAAAAACGCTTCCTGGAGCATATCAAAGCCAGGACTGCGGCGAAGGTGCTCTATCACACTTGTGGTTCGATCTACAGCTTGATCCCGGATTTCATCGAGGCTGGCGTCGACGTGCTCAATCCGGTGCAGACCACCGCGGCACACATGGATCCCGCGCAGTTGAAACGGGAATTCGGTCGCGATCTGGCCTTCTGGGGAGCGGTGGATACGCAGCGCTTGCTGCCCCAGGCAAGCCCGGCGGAGGTGGAGGCGCAGGTGAGGCAGTTGGTGGAGACGCTGGGCTCCGATGGCGGGTACGTGGTTTCTGCGGCAAATAATATCCAGGCGGATACACCGGCGGAGAATATCCTGGCCATGGCGACCGGCTGCCAACCTTTAGAGCGAGCGCCCGTACCGGCTGGATAACGCTGGGATGAATGAAGGTGTCTCTGAGAGATAACGACGGCCGGCTTCCTGCTCCCCCTTCTGTATCATCCGTTCGACGACCGCGCAATGCACGGCATAATACTCTTCGATGTCTTGATCCCTTTCAAGGGATGAGTGCGCCTGGTAGATGGTCTCCATCAGCCCACCGAACTGTGCGGCCGGGTTATGCTGCCAGAAGCCGGCATCCCGCGGTTGCCGGCCATCCGCGCCGAAAATGCGGATTTCTGGTGCAAGCGCCGAGGCAATGGGTAACATCAGGTGGGTCAGTATATTCGCCGTATTCCGCACCCAGAACTGGCCAGGATCGGGGAAATTAAAGTCCCCTCCATCTCTTCTGGGAACCCGATGAGCCGGCCTGATAGTGCTTGAGAGAAATGCCCCAGCAACAAAGGGATGTATCTCTCCGGGACTATGCACATACAATCTGGATACCTGGCAAGCGCCTTCAGCGCCTGATCTCGAAAAGCGGCCGCATACTTGGAGATACCAAAATGAAAAGCGGGATCGGCAAACACGAGCAGATTGGGTTGGATCTTTTCCAGGAAGGCGTCATTTTTCACCAGGCTGTTGCAAATGATGCGCAACGAGTTGGCCGGCAGTGGTCGGCTCAGCCCTGCTTCCAAAGAAGGCCCGGTAAGAAGGAGACAGGCGGTCTCGATACCCGTGTATTGGCGGAACCATTCGGTGTAGGAGCGGCGGGCGTTTTCGCGCTGGGCCTCCCGCTCCGCCTGGTGGCTGATCAGGTAACGAAGCCCGGCGTGGTTGGTCACTTCGACGTCCAGATAGAAGTGGGGATCGACAATCAAAACGCGGTTTTGATGGGCCTCGATCTCTGCCTGCTGCAGGTAACTGGCGTTCCATACCAGCACGCGATCCGCAGTTTCGAAAGCCTCCTGGAGCAGATCTGGCTCTAGTACGCGGCAGAATTCTGCCAACGGACTTTCTCGAAGGGCGTTATATTCGTAGTCCGGGACGGACAGGTGCGACCAGGTGGTAGGCTGGCCGAGCTCAGCCTCGGCTGGGACCAGTAACTGAGTGCCTTGCGGCAGCCGCGGCGTCAGATACCAGGCCAGCCGGTTGAGCACATCTACCAGGGCAGCTGAATTCTGCAGGGTTGGGTATACCAGCAGTTCGATTCAGACCTCCCGAACGTGAGAGGCGTTCTTCAAGCGAGGCATTACCTGCTCGAAGAAGGTATCCAGGACAAACTCGACATCCTGCCCATCCAGGGGTAAGGGGTACAGGGCAACTTCCTGGATCCCGGTCCCGGCGATCTCCTGCAGCTGGGCTAAGACCTGGTCCACGCTCCCCACCAGTGCCTTTTCGCGCACCATCTCCGTTGTGATCAATGGGTTAAACTCGGCGACCAACTTGAAATCGTCCACGTTGCGCGGCTTGCCCCCATAGTGCTCGATGAATTCGCACAGCGGCTGCAGTTTTACCTCCCAGTCTGGCTGATAAGTCGGCAAGCTATTCCAACGCGGGTATGTGTGCCACAGCTCGCCGGTAATCCAGGGGCGCATCAGATTGCAGGCCGCTTCCATGTCATCGGAAAGGATCAGATTAAGGCGCGTGATCCGGTACACATCCTGTGCAGAGCGACCGAGGCGAGTGGCTCCCTCGGCGACGAAAGCCAGGGACTTGCCGATGGCGGCAGGCGAGGCCAGGTCTCCCAGCATGACCGAATCGGCCATTTCGCCAGCCAGGCGCAGGATCTGGGGACCGGCCGATGCAACCAGGATGGGGATATCTGGCCGGGAGGGGAAGTTTAGCTCGCCGGAGTGAAAGGAAACTGTCTCACCTTCATAGTCAACCGCTCCGCCCGACCATAGCTGGCGGATGAGCTGGATGGCTTCCCGCAGTGCCAGGACAATCTTCTGGCGCTGGATGCCCAGCGCCTCCAGGCCGCTGAACCCGGCCCCAATCCCGAGAACACCCGGCCTCCGGCGATCTCGTCTAAGGTCGCCATTGCCATGGCTGTGATAGCCGGGTGCCGGGTGAAAGGGTCGGTTACACAGGGGCCAAGGTGGATGCGGGAGGTGTGCTGCGAGAGGTAGGCCAGGCTGGCGTAAGGGTCCCGGAAGAACTTCTCATCGGCAACCCACAGGTGTTCAAAGTCATGCGCCTCTGCGACCTGCGCCAGTTTTTTCAACCGTTCAGGGAGATATTCACCCAGCAATAGCAATCCAAAGCGCATAGCCTACCTCATATTGGAATCGGGCAGGAATCAGTAATTTGGTATCGGTCCGCCCTGCGGAGGCATCTTTGGCCTGGAGCGCCTTTAATACCTTTTCGGGAGTCATGGGCAGCGAACGCAGGCGAACACCGGTCGCACGGGCGATGGCATTCGCCAGGGCAGCCGGCGGTTCGATTACCGGCGACTTGCCCAGACCCTTCAGCCCGTAAGGACCGCCGCCCGGGACTCCGTGCTCGACAATGATAGCCTCGATATCCGGGACATCGGCGATCGTGGGGAGCTTGTAATCGGTCCAATTGACATTCGTCCGGTAGCCGTCTTGGTACAGGACCCCTCCATCAGGCCCATGCCAATACCCTGGGCGACGCCGCCGTGGATCTGGCCCTGGATCAGGGTTGGATTGACCGCGAAACCAATGTCATGGGCGGCGGCATAGCGCAGGACAGAGACCTGCCCGGTGCCGGGGTCAACCTCCACCTCGGCTGCGTGGCAGTGGAAGCTGGGGTAGTGAAATGCGGGGTACAGGCATGAGACCAGGCGATCGCTGCTGAATACCGCCGGGTCAGGCACGGATTCGTGCAGGGCCTGCAGCTCCCCGCGGTTGTCCAGTTTGGCCAGGTCGGATAGGGACACCCACGCTTCAGGGGAGCCCTTGACTATCACGAACTTCTCGCGCAGCTCCAGCTCAACTGGCTCGACCTCCAGCAGGTGTGAGGCCAGGTCCTTGATTTTCTCAATCAGTTCGAAGCAGGCGAACTGTGCGGCCCGCCCGACGTTAAAGATCGTGCGACTGCCCTGCGAACCCCAGTCCCACAGGCCTTCAGTCGTGTCGGTGACGTTGATCACTACGTCTTCCAGGCCGACCCCCATGGTCTCGGCGACCACCTGGGGCACGCCACCCATGATGGCGCCGGTGCCGATCTCTTGAGTCCCGACCGAAACGACGATCCGGCCATCCGATGCCAGCCTGACATGGCTGGTGGATTTCTGGAGGGTGGTGGTCCACCAGCCGATGGCGAGCCCTTTGCCGCGATTTGGGCCGGCGGGCTGGTCCCACTCAATGGCAGCCGCCGCTTTTTCCATCGCCTCTTGCAGCCCGACGCCTTGCAGCACCTGACCATTGGCGACCTGGTCGCCGTCATGGACGATGTTTCGCAGGCGGAATTCCAACGGATCCAGCCCCAGTTTCTCGGCAATCACGTCGAAATGAGATTCGAGCGCAAAGTTCGGCTGCGGCCCACCTGGCCCGCGGTAAGCGCCGAAATTCATCTTGTTCGTATGCACGGCGTAAGCGTCGATAGTGATGTTTTGCGTGCGGTAAGGGCCGCCCAACACAAGCACGGCCACGGAGGCAATCTCCGGACCCGAGCCGGTGTAGGCCCCGGTGTCGAGGATGGCCCTGGCCTGGCGGGCTACAAAGTCCCGTCCTTCTTCACGCCGGTCTTGAGCCAGATCTTGAACGGATGGCGCGGCAAACCCGCGATCAGCTCCTCTTCCAGGCTGGTGACCATGCGCACTGGGCGCCCCGTCTTGCGAGCGAGCAGGGCTACGAACGGCTCAATCTGCGGGTAGAGCTTTGAGCCAAAAGCTCCTCCGATGCCGGTGGGGACGATGCGTACCTCTTCTTCCGGCACTCCAAGAACATGAGCCACGTTGGTGCGAATCCAGTAAGGCAGTTGTGTATTGGTGTAAACCGCCATGCGGCCATCGGATCCCAAAACAGCGGTGGCCACGCGGGGCTCAACGTGGGATTGGTGGACGCTCTCGGTGGTGAACTCGTCTTCAAAAATATAGTCGGCCGCGGCAAATCCCTTTTCGAGGTCGCCCGTGCTCAGTTGGGCGTGGCAGCAGACATTCCCAAAGCGGACCAGGCTTTGCTCCGCCCGGTAGGTCTCCCAGTGCTCGTGCAGTAGCGGCGCGTCGGGCTGCATGGCGGCTTCCGGATCAGTGATGACCGACAGCAGTTCATATTCCACTTCGATCAACCGAATGCCTTGTTCGGCGATCTCCGGCTCTCTGCGGCGACCAGGGCTATTGGTTCGCCGAAGAAACGAACCCGGTCAACAGCCAGCAAGGGTTGGTCATCTACTGTGCCAGGCATGAGCAAGTCAGGGAAATCTCGTCCGGTGAGCACCCCACGCACGCCTTCCAGGGCTTCGGCCCGGCTGGTATCAATGCGCAGAATGCGAGCATGCGGGTGAGGGCTGCGCAGGACTGCGCTCTCCAGGGCGCCTTCGAGGTGGTGATCCATGCCGTAAATATAGCTGCCTGTAACCTTCTGTTGGGCATCCAAGCGTGGCAAAGGCTGGCCGAGTAGGGTTTTGGCGCTCATAAGGCCTCACCTCCTTTCTGGACAGCCGCATGGATGGCTTTACGAATGTTCACATAGCCCGTGCAGCGGCAGATATTTCCGACAAGCGCCTGGTTAATCTGATCATCGCTGGGATGGGGGTTTGCCAGAAGCAGGCCGACAACTGCCATCACAAACCCGGGCGTACAATACCCGCACTGGATGCCGCCATTATCAATGAAAGCCTGCTGAATTGGGTGAAGCTGATCTTCCTCGGCCAGACCTTCAATAGTCGTAATCTTTTTCCCCTGGGCTCGAATGGCCAGGTAGAGGCAGGAATTAACGGTCAAGCCGTCGATGAGCACCGTACAGGCGCCGCACTCACCTTCCTGGCAGTTAGATTTGGTGCCGGTCAGTCCCAGATCCTCCCGCAGAACCGCCAGGAGGGTGCGCGAGGGATCAATCTCCAGGGAATAGTTCCGCTGGTTAATGTTTAACTGGATTGGAATGAGAGAAGTCATCAGTTTCTTGCTCCTTCCACTGCCCGCTCGGCAGCGATCGAGAGGGCACGTGGGACGAGTGTTTCAATCAACATGCTGCGGTAATCGGCAGACGCACGCACGTCCGTGATCGGCCGAGCTTCTGAGCGTGCCCGGGCGCCGGCCTGCTTCAGGAGGTCCGGCTCAATCTTCTGCCCTCGAAGGAGCTCTTCTGCCTGCCTGGCCCGGAAGGGATTGGGCGCGACCGCTCCCAACCCCAGGCGGGCGGCCAGAATCGTTTGCCCATCTTCTGCCAACGTGACCCGCGCGCTGACTGCCACGATAGAACAGTCCACAGCATGGCGGCGCATGACCTTGAGGAAGGCCGTGCCCGTGCGGGTTGCCGGCGAGGGGAACTCGATGCTCGTCAGGACTTCGGCGGGGAGCAAAGCGGTCTGGTCAGGGCCGGTAAGAAAGCCGTCCAGCGGTGTTCTGCGTTGCCCGTCCGGCCCATCCAGCACCAGCATGGCATCCAAGCAGAGCAGCGGCGGCACCATGTCCACGCCTGGGGAGGCTTTGCAGATATTGCCGCCCAGGGTGGCGACGTTCTGGACCTGTTGCGCGCCGAGCAAGGTAGCCGCTTCGACCAGGCTCCGCAAAGCTGGTTGATCCACGAGGGCGTTTGCCAGGTTGGTTATGGTAACTAGGGCTCCAAAGCGGTAGCCGGATCTTCTATCCACCTGGACGGCTTCCAGGCCAGGGATCCCCCACAAACTGACCACGTGCCTGGGATCTAGCTCACCATGTCTGATATCGATGAGTAGGGCTGTGCCTCCTGCGAGCAGGGCAGCCTCTTGCCCATACTCGCCCAACAAGGCGATGGCCTCCTGCAGTAAATCTGGTTGATGGTAGTCAAAATGGGACATTATCAAATCTCCGCTGTCAAGAGAGAATTCAATCCTACATCGCTTGACTCGGCCCCCTTTTTTTGATATATTGGAAGTACCATAACGTGGAACAAAATTCCGTCATTTGGAATGTTTGCCTTACGGGATATATTCTACCATTTATTTTAATATGCTTGAAACCAAAGACTTGGTGCAATCTGTTGACCGGGCGATGGTCTTGCTGGAAAGGCTTTGCCAATCGAGCGCTGGCCTGAGCCTGCATGAGCTGGCGGATGCTACAGGATTGCCCAAGAGCACTGCCCACCGCTTGCTCAAAACCTTAATGCATCATAATCTGGTGCGGCAAGACAATCAGAAGGGCTTATACGTTCCGGGATTGAGGCTTTTCGAGCTGGCATACGCCCAAATCAATAGCCTGTCCCTGCTTACCCAGGCATCCCCTTTTGTCATTGCGCTTGCCCGACAGACCAACGAAACCGTCCATCTGGCTATTTTAGATGAATACGAGGTCGTCTATATTAGCAAAGAAGAGACTGTGCATCCGATCCGCATGCACTCGTCTATCGGCAAGCGCGCGCCGGCGCACTGCACCGGCCTGGGAAAAGCCATGCTGGCCTATCTCCCGGACGAGAAACTGGAAGAGGTTGCCCGGCACAGGGGCTTCGCCAGCTATACCCCACGCACCATTTCCTCTTTCCAGGAATTAAAGAACATCTATCGACCGTCCGGCGAGACGGATATGCGATTGACAACGCCGAGCACGAGGAGGATATTCTGTGTGTGGCAGCTCCGATCCGCGATCACCTTGGCGAAGTCATTGCAGCCATCAGCCTGAGTGCCCCTGCTGTGCGTTGCGATCTCTCGCGTATCCGATCCTTTGCGCCCTCGTCTGCCATTACGCTGAACAAATCTCCTGTCAATTGGGGTTTGTGCCTGAAAGCGGTCGTTTGGCTGACCTGCTCGTCGAGTCCGGCGACCTAGACCGGCAAGGATAAGAACAACAGGATGGATTCAATTGAACGATTCCAATGAGCACCTGATGATCCCCGGGCCGGTTGAGGTTGAGGCGGATGTTTTGGCCGCCATCGGACGGCAGGTGGTGCCCCATTACGGTCCACAGTGGGTGCCGATCTATCGGGAAGTACAATCCAATTTGAAACAGGTATTCCGCACCGCCGGGGATGTCTTCCTGATTCCCGGCTCGGGCAGCGCCGGGGTGGAGGCGGTGGTTGGGAGCTTGCTTCGACCAGGGGATGCCTGTCTGGTGGCGGTCAATGGGTTCTTCGGCGAGCGCCTGTCAGCGATTGCGCAATCCCGCGGCGCCCAGGTGAGCGAGGTAAGGGCGGAATGGGGCCAGCCGGTCCTGGTCGAGCAGGTCCGAGCCGCACTGGATAGACAGGAAGGCTTTCAAGCCGTGTGTGTGGTGCATCACGAGACATCCACCACTGCACTTAACCCTGTACGCGAAATTAGCGCTCTGGCGAGTGAATATGGCGTTCCTCTGGTAGTGGACGCCATCTCATCATTGGGAGGAGAGGCACTGGATATGGACAGTTGGGGCATCCCATTCTGTGTTACCGCCTCCCAAAAATGCCTCGAAGCGCCCCCAGGATTGAGCGCCGTGGCCGTCGGCCTAATCGGATGGGAGGTGCTCGACAGAAACCCGGCTCCATTTTGCGGATGGTACCTGAATCTGCGCACCTGGCGAGAATATCAGGAGAAATGGGCCGGTTGGCACCCTTTCCCGGTTACATTACCCACCAATCTGGTGTTGGCTCTCCAGGTTGCCTTAGACCGGCTGATTCAGGAAACTGTCGAGGGGCGCATCCAACGTTATGCATCCATCGCCCGATTTGTTAGGCAGAATTTGAAGGCTCGGGGTTTCACCTGCCTTGTTGAGGATGCCTGGGCCGCCTCATCCGTCACCGCAGCCATTCCACCGCCTGGCGTAACTGCAGATCACCTGGTTAGCTGTTTACGGGAAAAACGGCGCATTCGGATTGCAGGCGGCATGGGAGATTTGCAGGGAAGGATCATCCGCATTGGTCATATGGGCCAGGCAGCTTCCATAGAAAACATGGAGCTGCTGCTGTCTGCCCTGGACGAATGCTGTTCTGGGTAGACGCTATCTGAAAATTCAACCTGACGTCCGCTTGAGTACTGTTGGAGGAAACGTTGCGTTCCGAACAAAGGAGGTGCTGGCGAATAAAAAACATTCCTCTCATTTCATTGGTCCAGATCAACCATGTCACCCCAATTTGCATGGAGGAAAGAAATGAAAACGCGTAACAACGTTCGAAAGTTCCAACTCGGCCTGGTCATCCTGGTTGTCTTCAGCCTCACCGGGCTGCTGGCAGCCTGCGCGCCGGCGGCAACCCCAACCCCCAGCGCCCCTGCCGAGCCCGTCGTCACCGAGGAAACCCCGGTCGTCGAACCCACCACCCCCCCGGAGGAGCCAACCACTCCACCAGAAGAGCCCACCGCGGTTGTCACTGAAGCCCCGACAGAAGAACCAGCCGGGAAGCCAACCATCATCATCGCCCTCGACAGCGATATTGATCACATTGAGCCGATGGAGTTCCGCAGTGACGCCGGTTATTATGCCACCGCTAATCTGTATGAGCCCTTGCTCATACAAGAGCTTGTGCCTGGCGACTCCCCGGCGGTTCTGGAGGGGACCGACCAATATCTCCCGGGATTGGGAGAAGTGACCATGTCTGAAGATGGTCTCACGGCTACGGTTAAGATCAAAGAAGGAGCTAAGCTTTTTAACGGTGCCACGATCAACGCGGCTTCCTTCAAACATACCTTCGACCGGGCTATGACCGCTCCCCGCAGTTATATCCCTCTGTTGACCGGTTTATGGGGATCACCGGGTCGGATAGTGTCGTGGTGGTAGACGACTACACCCTGGAATTCCAACTGGAAAAACCCAGCGCGTTGTTCGTTCCGTTTTTGGCCTTCCAGGTCTTTGGAGCGATGGATCCTGCCACAACTGCGGAACATGCCACCGCAGAGGATGAGTGGGCGTTCGACTGGTACCGCCAAAACGCCAACCCCAGCGGTCCGTACCAGATCACGAAGTGGGAGCCGGGTGTGGAGTACGTCTTCGAGCCGAACCCCAACTACTGGCAGGGTCCGGATTACTTCCAAAACTCCCAGGTAATTGTTAAAGTCGTGCCTTCGCCAGAGGACCGGGAGCTGCTCTTGAAGAAGGGCGATATCGATCTGGCCCTGGGCCTGCCGTTTAAGGATGTGGACGCCCTGAAAGATGATCCAAATGTCCAGGTCTTCGCCATCGAGTATACGCGCCTGTTCTACATGGGCATGAATAACAAAATTCCACCTTTTGACAACCCGAAAGTCCGCCAGGCGATCTCCTATGCGGTCCCGTACAAGACAATCATCCAGGAATCCCTGTATGGCTACGCCCAGAAAGCTACCAGCCCGATCCCGGTTGGCATGCCGACGCATACCGACGAATTCTGGAAATATGATACGAACCTGGAAACAGCCAAGACCATGCTGGATGAAGCTGGGTTCGGCGATGGCCTCGAGCTGGAGCTGGCAGTGCGCCAGTCCATCCCATGGGATGAGGACGCGGCGGTCTGGATTCAGGATTCACTGGCCCAGATCGGTGTCAACCTGACCATCAACAAAATGCCCGATGCCGATTTCTTCGGCAAGCTCAATGCCCACGAGCTGCCCCTGTTCATCCACGACTGGTATTCGTGGGGCAACGACCCGGCATACCAGCTAACCTTCCTGCTGAAGTGCGGCGCATTCACCAACTACGCCAATTACTGCAATGAGCGGGTGGACGAGCTGATCGAACAGGTTACGTGGGAGACCGACCCGGCCAAGCGTGAAGAGATGATGAAAGAAGCTCAGCAAATTATCGTCGAGGAAGCCCCTTGGGCGTTCTTGCACCAGCCAAACTGGATCGTGGCTACCAGCAAGGACTTCACCGGTTTTGCGAAGGTAGACGATTTGTGCCTGCGCTTTGCCTATATGAGTAAGTAATCACCTTAGACCTCAGTGATCAAGGGATCGGTGCGGAAGAAAATCTCTGATCCCTTGATCCTGTTATTGGTTGGCGATCGGAACTCTGAATTCTTTCGCCCAGAAGCCTTGAGGCAGAATTAATGATTACCTTCCGTCGTTATATCTTGCGCCGGCTGGCTTTGGCTGGTTTGGCCCTTTTTGGGGTGATCGTGGTGGTATTCATCCTGACCCGCATCCTGCCCGGCAATCCGGCGGTGGTGCGGCTGGGGCCGTATGCCAAACCTGAGCTAATTGCCGAAATGGAAAAAGAGATGGGGCTGGACAAACCGCTGCCTGTGCAGTTTACTAACTATGTAACGAAGCTGGTTCAGGGGGACATGGGTTACAGCTGGCGTACAGGCCAGCCCGTGCGCAAGGATCTGACACAGCGGCTACCAGCGACTCTCGAGCTCGCCCTGGCAGCCTCCCTGATCGCCATCATTTTTGGCCTCCTGCTGGGTGTGATCTCCGCCATCCGGCACGGTGGGGCGATCGACCACAGTATCCGGACGTTCGCTACACTGGGTGCCTCCACCGCGCTTTTTTGGCTGGCCTTGATCTTCATCTATATCTTCTATTTCCGTCTGGGCTGGGCGCCTCCACCGCTGGATCGCATTGATATTGGGGTCGAATCCCCCAGTCGGATCACCGGGTTGTTCCTGGTGGACAGCTTGCTCACCGGGAACTGGGCGGCTTTTCGGAGCAGCCTGGCGCATATAGCGCTCCCGGCGATCACCCTGGCGCTGGTGGTTAGCGCCCCGATCATCAAGATGGTGCGGTCGTCCATGCTAGAAACCCTGCACACCGATTTCGTGCGCACAGCCCGTACGGTGGGAGTGCCGGAACGCCAGGTGATCCTGCGCGACGGGCTACGCAACGCCTTAATCCCTATCCTAACCACCATTGGCATTGTCTTCGGCTATTTGATGGCCGGAAATGTCCTGGTGGAGATGATCTTCGCCTGGCCCGGAATCGGCTCTTATGCCTGGATGGCTCTCACCAACAATGACTTTGAGGCGATCCAGGGATTTGTGCTGCTGATCGCTATCTTATATGTACTATTAAACCTGATGATCGACCTGCTGTACAGTGTGGTGGAACCCCGCATCCGCCTGGCGTAAACAGATGGTTTAGCGGTTGGAAGGATTAAAACGTGGAAACGATTGAACAAGATTTGAGTTGGCGACCGGCAACGAGCGCCAAACAAGAATCTGCTCTAAGACGCTTTGCAGCCACCCTGCGGGAGCACCCATCGCTGGCGATTGGGCTTTTGATCGTTGGGATCGTAGTAATTGCAGCCCTGATTGGCCCGCTGGTGATGCCTTATGGGCCGCTGGCGACCAATCCTAAAATGAAGCTGATGCCTCCCTCGCCCACGCACCCGATGGGGACGGATAACTTCGGGAGGGATATCCTGACGCGGGTGGTATACGCCGCCCGGTTGGACCTGACCATCGCCTTCTCCGTCGCGGCGATCGCTCTTGTGGCCGGCGCGCTGCTGGGCACCCTGTCTGGCTACTATGGTCGCCTCCTGGATGATATTGTCATCCGCGTAACGGACATCCTTTTCGCTTTCCCATCCTTCATTCTGGCGTTAGCCATTACCGCCATGCTGGGCAATAAGGTGATCAACGTCATCATTGCCATCGTGATTGCCTACATCCCGTACTTCGTCCGGCTGACCAGGGCAGAGATCTTGACCACGCGTGAGTTGGAGTATGCGGATGCGGCACGCTGTGTGGGCAACCCAGAATGGCGCATTATGTACGTTCACCTGTTGCCCAATAGCTTATCCCCTGCGTTTGTGCAGGCTGCCTTGTGCCTGGGATGGGCGATTTTGGATGCCTCTGGGTTGGCTTTCCTAGGCCTGGGCATCCGGCCTCCCACACCCGAGTGGGGTGTGATGGTCAGCGAGGGGGCGAAGAACATTATCTCAGGTCACTGGTGGACCTGGCTGTTCCCCGGCGCGATGATCGTGATCACCGCCTTTGGTTTTCACCTGATCGGCGACAGTCTGCGGGATATCTCAGCCCGTGAGGAATTGTGACCAGCCAACCACAAGATTTGATCCTGGAAGTTGACGACTTGCAGGTCTCCCTGCCCTCAAAAGCGGAGGAGAGTGCAAATCCTGGATCATGTCTCGTTCGATCTGCGTACGGACGAGATAGTTGGCCTGGTGGGAGAGAGCGGGTCAGGCAAAACTCTAACTTCGCTGGCGATTATGGGATTCTTGCCCGCATCCGGCAAGGTTGACGCCGGCGAGATCCGTTATCGGGGCCAGGAGCTGTTAACCCTTGAGCCGGCAGAACTACAAAAGATCCGGGGAAACGAGATCGCCATGATCTATCAGAGTCCGCGCAGCGCACTGAACCCACTGATCCGCGCGGGTGACCAGGTGGCGCGCGTTTTCCAAATTCAGCAGGGGATGAACTCTTCCCAGGCGTACATGCAGGCGGTTAATCTGCTGAAGCAAGTGGGTTTCCCGGATGCCGAAACGCGGGCCCGTGCCTACCCGCACCAGCTAAGCGGCGGCATGGCCCAGCGCGTTTTGCTGGCGATGATGGTTGCCTGCCAGCCTGCCCTGCTCATCGCCGATGAACCGACCACCGGGTTGGACGTTACCATTCAAGCCCAGATCTTCGAGCTCTTGAAGGCTGTTCAGCAGGCCTCCGGCGCGACCATCCTGCTCATCACCCACGACTTGGGCGTGGTGGCGGAGGTCTGCCAGAGGGTAGTCGTGATGTACGCCGGGCAAGTGATGGAGATCGCGCCGGTGTCGGTGCTCTTCTCCAGACCGCTGCATCCATACACCCGCATGCTACTGGCGACAATCCTGCGGGCTGACCGGCTGGTCGAGATGCCGAAAACCGGGCAGACACCTGTCAATTCGGTCACCTATGGCATCGCTGGCTGTCGCTTCGCCCCGCGCTGCCCGGTCGTGCTGCCGATTTGTTGGGAGCAGCGCCCTGCGCCCGAGGCGATCTATACGGATCATAGCGTAATGTGCCACAATTTTAGAGATGGAACCGATTTTAGCCGTTAACGATCTCACCAAGAACTTCCGGGAAGGTGGGGTAGAAATCCGCGCAGTGAACGGGATCAGTTTCTCGATCTTTCCTGGCGAAACGGTGGGGCTGGTGGGCGAGAGCGGCTGCGGCAAGACCACCACCGCCCGCTGTATCCTGCGCCTGACTGAGCCATCCTCCGGCCAGGCCGTATTTTTAGGCACGGATCTACTGAGCCTCTCAAAAGAAAAGATGCGCCTCCAGCGGCGCCATCTGCAAATGGTTTTTCAGGATCCGAATACATCACTCAACCCGCGGTTTACAGTTCGGCGTACGCTGGAGGAGCCCCTCCGGTTGCACCGTTTTCCGGGCGGGAAGCAGCAGGAAACGCGCTTGCTGGAGACTCTGAGGCGGGTGAACCTTGATCCTTCGATGCTGGACCGCTACCCACACCAGCTCAGCGGCGGTCAGAAACAGCGGGTCGGGATCGCCCGCGCCATCGTCACCGAACCCCAATTTGTGGTGCTCGATGAACCCACCTCCTCGCTGGATATGTCCATCCGCATTTATATTATCGAGCTGCTGAAGCAGCTTCAGGAAGAATTGGGGATGACATATCTGTTCATCTCCCATGATCTCAGCACTATTCGCCACCTGTGCAACCGGGTCCTGGTGATGTATTTGGGCCGGATTGTGGAGATTGGGCCCACCGAGGAAATCTTTTCGAATCCCTGCCACGTCTACACCCGTGCCCTGTTATCCGCGGTTCCTATTCCAGATCCGGATTACAAGAAGCAGCGTATCTTCTTGGACGGCGAGACTCCCAGAGCTGCGCAGATCAGGCCCGGCTGTCCTTTAATCGAGCGCTGTCCATTTGCCCAACCAGAATGTGAAGCACCTCAACCATTCTATGATCTGGGTAATGGGCACCTGGCCGCCTGCCGGCTTGCCAAGGAGCAGCTCAGGAGTAAATCAGGAGAATAACATGATGCGAACCATCGAGATTTCTTAACGGGGCGGGTGGCCCTGGTGACTGGGGCGGCCCGTAACCTGCCAGCGGTTATTGTCAGGGAACTTGCCGAGGCAGGAGCGGCCGTGGCGATCAATGATGTCGCCAACGAGGAGCAAGCCCGCGCACTGGCTGGTGAGATCCGGGAACACGGTGGACGGGCCGATGTGTTCATGGCGGATGTGTCGCGCGGCGAGTCGGTCGTGAGCCTGGTGACGCAGGTGCAGCAGACGCTCGGCCCGGTCGACATCCTGATCAATGCGGCGGGGCCTTTTGCCATGAATCCCTTCAAAGACCTGACAGAGGTGGATTGGGACCGGGTCATGGACGCCAACCTGAAAGCGGTTTACCTGCTCAGCCGGCAAGTGGCCGAGGGAATGATCACCCGCGGCTGGGGCCGCATCATTAATATCTCGGCCGGGTCAGCGGACATCCGCAACCACTCCGTCTATGGCCTGGCGAAGTCTGCGGTACGATTTCTGACCCAATCCTTGGCAGCCGAGTTGGGACCGGCCATCACGGTCAACGCCATTGCCCCAGGTCAGATTGCCGAGAGCGCGCCGGATATCTCGGAATTTGATCCCACCTTTATTGAACGTGCTCTTCAGTGGACTCCCACCGGCCGGCTGGTCACCCGGCGGGAGATCGCCTGCATGATGCTGCTGTTCTGCTCACCAGCCTTCGACTCGGTTACCGGACAAACCCTGGTGATGGACGGCGGCTGGGGCATCCCGCGCTGGTAGGAGGCAAAAGCTGTGAACAGTCTGGAGCGTGTGCGGGCTGCAGCCGCAGGCCACGTTGGAGACCGGGTGCCGGTGGGCCCTTATCTGGCCAACTGGACGGCCCGCTGGGCAGGCATTCCTCTCTCGGTATACTGCACAAATGGCGCGGCCATGGCGCGAGCTCAGCTGCTGGCCTGGGAAAGGCTGGGCCAGGATATCATTTTCCCCGATTTCGGACAATTACTATCTGGCGGAGGGATTTGGCTGCCGTGCCTATATTCCAGAGGACGATTTCCCCAGCCTGGCACAGCCAGCCCTAGAGCGCTTCGAACAGGTTTTCGAACTGCAGGTTCCAGACCCTTACCGGGATGGTCGGATGCCAGTCATTCTGGAGGCGATTGAGCGCATCCACGATCAGGTGGGTGACGAAGTAACCATCCGGGTGCCCGGCACCGGTCCCTTTGCAGTGGCGGCTTACCTGGTAGGCGTGGACCGCTTTCTTTCTGAATTAGCCCAGGTTCAGCGTGGCAACGACGACACACACCGTGAGGCGCTGGAGAGGATGCTGGACCTGACCACCGAAGCGCTAATTCGTTTTGGACTGGCTGAGATTGCGGCCGGCGCTCACCTGGTCCAATGCGGTGATTCTCTGGCTTCAGCCAGCGTGATCTCCGCGGAGATGTACCGCAGATGGGTGCTTCCCTGGCACCAGCGGGTCTTCCGCGCCTGGAAAGAAGCCGGGGCGCTTACCGTGCTGCACATCTGCGGGAACAATACCCGGGTCCTGGACCTGCAGGCCCAGACCGGGGCCGATATTATCGCGATCGACCATCTGGTGGATCTACGCTTGGCTAAGGAGCAGATCGGGGCGCGAGTTTGCCTGATCGGCAATGTGGATCCGGTAGGGGTAATGTTCAATGGGACCCCGGAGCTGGTGGAGGCGCGCGCCCGGCAGTGCTTGTCATCAGCCGCGCAGGGCGGCGGATATATCCTGGGGACAGGCTGTGAAGTACCGCCCGATACGCCGATCCAGAACCTCGAAGCGTTGATCCGGGTTGGCAAGCTTCATCGCTATCCCCAGGACTCCAAAACCTGATGGTCTCCGCGACCATACCATTACGGTCTGCAGAGGAGGGTAGATATGGAAGAGGAATGGATCTTAACCCAAGAAGAGATTGAGCCCCTGTTGGAAGGGCTGGCCATCCAGGGAACCGGTGGGGGCGGCTCGCCGGAATGGGGCAGGCAGATTCTGGAGAATGAGTTCCGCCGCGGCCGGACGATGCGCCTCATCGACCCAAACGCCCTGCCGGATGAAGCCCAGGTGGCTTGCGGGGGCATCATGGGTTCGGTTAAGGCTCTGGAATTGATCACCTTCGAAGAATTGCTGGCAGGGTGGGAAGAAGATTTTGTGCTGATCCGGGCCTTCTCCCAGATGTCCGGGCTGCTGGGCCGGCCGATCGATGCCGCCGTGCCTTTTGAGATCGGTGGGCTGAATACGCCTGTAATCTTATCGCTATGCGCCAGGATGGGCATCCCGACGGTGGACGGCGATGCGCTCGGTCGCTCCACGCCAGAGACGCAGATGACCAGTTTCATCGGGCATGGGGTCTCGCTGACTCCGATGCCGCTGGTGGATGCGCGCGGCAACGTGGTGATTGTCCTGGAACAGGATAGCCCGACCTATGCAGACGAGCTCGGCCGCTGGGTGGTCACGCGGGGCGGCGGCCTCGGAGGAAATAGCCACTATCCAATGAGCGGCCGCCAGTTAAAACAGGCGGTTATCCCTAACACCATCAGCGGCGCCCTAAAGATTGGCCGGGCTGTACTTAATGCCCGTCGCCAGGGTCAAGACCCGGTGTCCACGGCGGCCCAGGCGATGGGTGGAACTGTTTACTTTTATGGCGTGATCGGATCCTTGAGAGAGAGAGAACGGGAGGGCTTTTACCTGACCGTGGCTGAACTGGCAGGCAGCCGAGCCTGTTCGGGACGCAAGGCTGAGATCACCATCATGAACGAGGCTATGCTGTTATCCCTGGATGGAAAAACGGCGGTGATCTTTCCGGACTTGATCTGCATGCTGGAACCGGATACCGGCCGCGGTCTGATGAGCGTCGAGCTTCATGCTGGGATGGAGATCGCTGTGCTGGGCGTGCCTTGCCACCCGCGCCTGCGTGAGGCGGTTCAGGATGAAACCGGCCGGCGGTCGTTTGCGCCGGCACGCTTCGGCTATACAGAGCTGGATTATCACCCGATGGAAGAGCTGGCTGGCGGTTAGCCTGGCCCTGATAACGAAACCAATCCGATAGATTTGATCAAGGAGAGACAAGCCATGCCCGTCGTATTCTGGATGACCAGGCTCAAGCCGGAGGTGCGGCCGGAAGATTATGAAAGGTGGCTCAAAGAATTCGACTACGCTAACGCCCCTAAGATTCAGACCATCCTATCCTATCGGGCCTACCGCGGAGCAGCCCTTCAGTGCAGGCGAAAAGCTGTTCGACTACCTGGAAATGATCGAGGTCACCGACCTGGAAGAATACCGGAGAGATCTTGAAGAAAACCCGGCGGCGAAAGCGATTGCCCAACAGTGGGGCGAGTATCTGGATCTGGTGGGCAGCCTTCAAGCTGAATTCATCCCACCGGGGTTTTCCCGCCTCCCTGCTCAGGAGATTTGATCATGGATGCAAATCTGATTATCGATATCACTAAAGACGATCTATCCCGGTTTCTGGGGAGCGGACCCGCCTTCGTCACGTTCGGAGAGGTCATGGTGCGAGATACGCCGGCGGATATGGAGCGACCGGAACGGACCCGATTGGTGCGGCTCTCCATGGCCGGGAGCGAATACACGCTTGCCATTGCCCTCAGTCGACTGGGCATTCCCTCAGCTTTTATCACCCGTGTACCCGATAATCCCTATGGCCGGGCAGTGCGAAACATCGCTCAAGAGAATGGGGTGGATACCCGGCATTTCGTCTGGGCGCCAAAAACGGAACCGATTGGCCGCTTTATCTACGAAATCGGCCGTACGCCCAGGAAAGATGTCGGTGTGTATCAACGCATGTTCTCGGCTGCCTCCAGGCTGGATGCCGGCATGGTGAATTGGGGGGAGGCCTTGAAAGACGCCCGGCTGTTCCATACATCGGGGATTACTTTCGGGCTGGCCTCTCACAGCAAATATGAGCGTAACTATTGCTTAGGAGCGTTCAGAGAGGCCATCGCCAACAAGCCGGATGGATGTCTGGTCGGTTTAGACTTCAATTTTCGCGCCACGCTGTGGGGAGCTGATCTGGCGCGGGAAATTATGACGCCAATTCTTACGGAGCACGTTGATGTTCTGATCACCACCATCGAGGATATGGCCAAGTTGTATGGGATCGCCTGCGGGCAATACTCTGCCAAGCAGATTGTCGATGGCGACATGGGGACCATCGAAGACGATGATATCCGTTCCTTCGCCCGGCAGCTGATCGAGAGGTTTGGTGTCAAGATCGCGGCCATCACCATCCGTTACCCCAATTCTTTCGAAGCCCACCGATGGGAGTCTGCGGCGATGAGCCAGGAAGGCGAATTCTTTCGCTCACCTGCAGTCCGTGGGGTCACTCTGGCAGACAGGCTGGGCGGGGGCGATTCCTGGAATGCAGGTTTCTACTACGGGTTGCTCAGCGTGGGCCTCAACGGCGATGCAATTGCCAAAGGAATCCTGGTGGGTGACGCAACAACTCGCATCAAGCAGACCCTGATGTTCGATCTGGCGATTGTTGATAAGGGCGAAGTTCAGGCATTGATGCGGGAGGACATATTGGGCGGAGGAAAGCGCACTGTTCGCTAAAAACTATGGGAGGTTGAAATGAGCAAAGTAGAAAAGTTGAACATTATTCTGGAGAGTGGGGTTATCGCCATCATGCGGACGAAAAGCTCGGACCAGCTGATCGCCGCCGCAGACGCGATCAAAGCAGGGGGTGTGAGCGTGATCGAGGTCACCATGACCACCCCGGGCGCGCTGGCGATTATCGCGGAGGCCAGACGTCGCTATGGCCCAGAGATGCTTTTCGGAGCCGGGACGGTCCTGGATGCAGAGACGGCGCGCTCCGCGATCCTGGCTGGGGCTGATTTCGTGGTCGCTCCGACGCTCAACCTTGAGATGGTCGAGCTGTGCCACCGCTACGGCGTACCTGTTGTTCCGGGGTGCTACACGCCAACCGAGTTGTTGACAGCCTGGCAAGCGGGCGCAGACCTGCTCAAGCTGTTTCCGGCTTCGATTGGCGGGCCTGAGTTGATCAAGGCAATTCTGGCTCCGCTACCCCAGCTCGCCATCGTCCCAGTGGGAGGAGTTGACCTGACTACCGCCGCCGATTTCATCCGCAGCGGAGCGGCCGCCCTGGGCGTCGGCAACAGTCTGATCAACCAGAAGCTGTTGGATAACGGCGATCTGGGCGAGCTGACCCGCAGGGCAGCAGCCTTTATTGAGGAAGTGAGGAAGGGAAGAGGCAGATGATCCGTTTCGTTGCGCTCGGGATGGTTGCGACCAGGAGGATCGACTGTGAGAATTCTGCGTAAAGAAAACGTTGAAGACATCATGATCGGCTCGGGATTCCTGGGTAGTGGGGGGGCGGATCACCGGCTCAGGGCAAGATGCTGGTTGACTATGTGTTGAGCATCTCAGAGGATGTTTTGCTCGCCGACCCGGAGGAGATCGACCCGGGCGCCTGGGTAGCCGTCGTTGGGGGGATGGGCTCGCCGGCAGCCGCCCTGGAAAAAGGGATTTTCAACGCTCCCACGCGGGCCTTTGAAGCCCTGGAACAGGCCATGGGCATAAACTTCTCCGCGGTCATCCCCCTTGAACTGGGCAGCGGCAACAGCATCGCGCCAATGTCTGTTGCTGCCCATAAAGGTATCCCAATTGTTGACGGGGACGGCGCAGGCAGGGCGATCCCCCAACTGGATATGACCACCTATGCCATCTACGGAGTGCCAATCTCACCGTTCACCCTGGCGAACGAAAGCGACGTCTCAGTGGTGCTGTACACCGACCGCCCCGATCAGATCGAGCGACTGGCTCGCGCCATCACGATTGAGTTCGGTATGGTGGCTGGGTTTGCCACGCACGCCATGCAGGGCGAGGTATTGCGCAAGGTGGCCGTTTCCGGCACGTTAAGCCTGGCAGAGCGCGTGGGGGCAGCGCTGCGCCGCGCTCGCCAGGATGGCTCAGACCCGATCGTCGCGCTGCATGCCCTTCTGGGAGGCTGGATCTTAATCCGGGGAACGATTGCTCAGGTGAGCACCGAGACAAAAGCCGGGTTCGACTTTGGCTCTTTTATCGTGCGCGCGGATACAGGTCAAACAATACGGGTGGACTTCAAGAATGAGAACATGATCGCATGGGAGGGTGGGAAACCCATCGTCATGGTCCCAGACATGATCTGCTGCTTGCGCGATGACGGGCAGCCGGTGACCAACGTGGATGTGCGGGAAGGGATGAAGGTGGTTTTTTTCGGGATGAAAGCCCCTGCCGAATGGCGGACGCCGCAGGCGGCCAGGGTGTTCACCCCGGTACTGGAGAAGATTGGCTATACAGGCTCCTACGCACCAATCGAAATCGCTGCTGGCCAAAGGAGATAAAAACTGAACTGGCATTGGAAACCCCGCAGATATGAACACCTGAATCACCACAGTGGAGATAGTTATGAGATTACAGTCTCGAAACTGTTCGAAAAGAGGGCGACCATTTAAATTTCTATCAATACAGTAGATAAATTCGTTAAATCAAACATACAGTTATAAATTCAGGCCAGTTTTAACCCGGGTAAACTAATCCTGTTCGTTAATAAGAACAACTTCCGAGAGGCAGCCTCTCGGAAGTTTTGTTTTCTCTGAACATGCTATAATCCTCTCAAGAGTTGAGTGATCATCTAGAAAAGAGAGGTAGTATGACCAAACAGTTCAAAGTCGTTGTCGAGAAGCATCCGGATGGCTATGTCGCCTACCCATTAGGGCTGAAGGGGGTTGTGGTTGGTCAGGGAGATTCTTATGAAGAGGCGTTAGCAGATGTGAAATCAGCGATTGCTTTTCATATCGAGACCTTTGGCTTAGATGTTTTGGAGTCAGAAAATCGGTACTTGAGGTCTTCATCGCCGAAGCAGGGGTAACCGTCTAATGGCGAAGTTTCCTGTCGATGCTCCCATTGATAAAGTCGTCAAGACATTCGAGCATCTGGGCTTCAAACTGGTCAGGGAAGGTAGCCATATTTCAATGCTCAGGGAAAATCCCGATGGGTCCAAAACGCCACTTACGATGCCCAATCATCGCAAAATAAAGGGGTCTACCCTGCGTACTATCCTGACACAGGCGGGAATATCTCGAGACGAATTTCTATCAGCCTACAAAGAACAATAAACTCTTTTTTCTAGAAGCAAGATCGTGACATTTGACACTTGAGTCCAATCATTATTCTTTACTACAATAATTTAATTGTCCCTTCACATAGCCCAGGGCTTTAGTTTCATATTTTGGGCCTCCAAGCGGTGGAAAGTAATATTACCAGTTTAGAATGAGACAATTTCGAGAGAACGTAGGGGCCTCCAATTTTAGAGTTGTACAAGTATCATAAAATTCGTTAAATCAAACATACGGCTATAAATTCAGGCCTGTTCTAACCAGCCTCCAATAAATTAGTAAGGCTTTCCCTGGAATGCTAACCAGCCAGGGAATTTCTTTAATAATTATCGTTACCGTTTTGGTAACTTTATGGTATAATCCTGGTGTGAGGATTATCAGCCGGCGCATTTTGCGTGAATTCTGGGAAAAACACCCAGATGCGACGATTCCTTTGCAGACCTGGTTCCATGATGTGGAACATGCAACCTGGAACAACCCGGCAGATATCAAAGCAGTGTATCGTAACGCCAGCGTTGTGGCGAATAATCGGGTCGTCTTTAATATCAAGGGCAACCAATACCGGTTAGTAATTGTTGTGGTTTATCAACATGGCGTGGTTTACATCCGATTTGTAGGAACACACGCAGAGTATGACCAGATCGATGTGACGACAATTTGACAGAACGCCTTGTGATTTATTGTGAAAGGATTTGTGCAATGGAAATCAGGCCTATCCGCACCGCAGCTGACTATGAAGCTGCGCTAAACGAAATTGAAAAGTTGATCGATTCTCAGCCCGGCACCCCAGAAGGCGACCGGATGGATATACTGGTAACTTTGGTTGAAGCCTATGAAGTCAAGCACTTCCCTATTCCACAACCAAATGACCCTGTTACAGTATTGGAATATTACATAGAAAGTCGTGGACTCAACCGGTCGGATCTGATCCCATACCTGGGCAGCAAGGAGCGAGTCTCAGAAGTGCTCAACCGTAAACGCGGGCTTTCGCTTCAAATGATCCGGCGCTTGCATGTTGGACTTGGCATTCCAACTGATCTGTTGGTTGGGAAGCATTTTCATGATCCTATTTCCACAAACCCCTCGCGCACCGAGCCGCGCGCAAGAGTATAAGTTTCGGCCAGAAGTTCAAGCCTGGAACTAAGAGAATTTCATCAGGAAGCGCTCTCAGAGAGGGAGGGCGCTTTTGTATGTGAAGCGTCAGGGAAACTTAACACAGCGCGCAGTGCCTTTAATCTATAATTGGACAGTATCAGATACGGCATCGTGAAAAGGAGCCAACCGATGTGTGATCCTGAGCTAAAACCCGCCATTGGATTGATCTTTCACCCGAAATTTCCGCCCGAAACCCTGGCTGATTATGCCCAGCGCGCAGAGGCTGCCGGTTTCGATGAGTTGTGGCTGTGGGACGACTGCTTTCTGCCAGGAGCGTTTACCTCCGCCGCAATTGCATTGTCAGCCACTCAGCAACTTAAGGTTGGAATCGGGCTTTTACCCGTGCCAGCCTATAATCCCTTATTTGCTGCGATGGAGATCACCACTCTGGCAAGCGCCTTCCCGGGCCGTTTTTTGCCGGGTTTTGGACATGGGGTTGCGAGGTGGATGGCACAAATTGGCGCTGCGCCGAGATCATCCTTAAAAACGCTGGATGAAACGGTGACGGCCGTGCGCCAACTTTTAAGCGGTGAGATGGTAACCATGCAGGGCGATTGGGTGCATCTGGATCAGGTCCAGATGCAGCTGACACCCGAAATTGTGCCCCCGTTATATGTTGGAGCCGTCCGAGAAAAAACGCTGCGCCTGGCAGGCCGAGTCGGCGATGGCACGATCCTGACGGTAACCTCATCCCCTGCTTACATCCGTTGGGCGTTGAGCCAGATTCAAGCTGGAATGGCCGAAACCGGGCGGACTCAGCACCGGGTCGTGGTGAATCTCCATGTGAAGGTGAATCCGGATCGAAAAGTTGCCCGGGCTGCCGTACGTCGCACTCTGGCCGCGCACTTACCCTGGGATGATGTAAAAAAAGATGCGTCGGGGATAGCATCAGAGGTTGCCAATTTTGTCCAAACGCACAACACTATTGACGAGGCTGCGCAGAAAATGCCAGATGGGTGGGTGGATGCCTTCTCTGCTGCCGGCGCACCTGAAGAAGTAGCCAGCGCTATCCAGCGCTGGGTTGAGGCAGGGGCAGACTCTATTGTGATGCAGCCCTTAGACGGTGATCCGGACTGCCTGGATGAGTACATCCGTTACTTGACGCCGGTCCGAAATCTATTGGGGTAAATTCCTTCCGGTTGGTTCCGCGGGGAAACCATAACCGGCCTAACCCTTAAACCTGGAATAGAGCTTGGTGAGCCAGGGACGCCAGCGCGGCCGCTGGCTCAGGTCAGCCCGATGCGTCCATATCAAAATCAGCGTCATACCTGCCCACACCATGAGAAAAAGCGGATCAGGCATCCAGATCAGCAGCGCCATCAATATGCCAGCCAAGCCGAGCATGACCGCCCAGCCGGACGTTGTCGTTAATAAAATACCAATGGATGCCGCAATCACTCCGACCAGAGACGCCTTCCAAATGGTCAAGCCGATCCATACCCCGAGCGAGACTGCAACGGCTTTGCCTCCCCGGAAACCTAAAAAGGGGCTGAAGACATGCCCAAGGACAGGGGCAAGGGCAATTAAGAACATGGGGACCCCTCGAATGCCGAGGTTATGGTAAGCCAGGCCGACCGGGGCAGCCGCTTTGGTGATATCCAACATCAAGGCTAACAGCCCGGTGATTTTACTTCCTGATCGGAAAACATTGGTCGCACCCGGGTTGCCGTCCCCATATTTTCGCACGTCCACTCTCAGAAAGAGTTTCCCCAACCAGACTGAGAAGGGAAGAGAACCGCAAAGAAAGGCAATCAATACAAGTGCAATCCAGGTCATTAGAATTACTCTATGTAAAAGAATGGCAACTGGAGGAAAGTCGATTGAACATTCACAGCACCTGCGGGTTTAGCTAATCTATGAAGATGACACCATTGCTGATAAATTATAATCTGAGTCGAAGCTTAATCCTTATTGCTCATTGGGACCATCTTTTTTAACCTGAAAATCCTGGGCATCCTGTTAGATCAAGCAACGCGGAAAACACGATGGCTTAATACATCAAACTCTATCACTCGCTCAAAACAACTCTTCTGCGCTCGGCTCTATTTGGATTGATTACCTACATTACATACGACCTGACGAATCTCGCAAAAGTTAAGGACTGGCCTGTGATTGGTTCTGTAGTGGATATCGCCTGGGGAGTGGTCTTGAGTGGCTTATCAAGTTTAATTGGCTTTTGAGCAGGTAAATGGCTGATTTAGTATAATTACTAGACTTTGTTAAGCAATGGATGTATTTGTTGATCAATATCCTTTCGAGAATCATATCCATTACAAAGCTTCATCTATCTGCTAGTTTGTTCCGCTGAGGAGGGCGCCATGCAAACCGATATCCCAAAAACCCAGTCTTATTCCATCAAACAGCCCAAAAACCTCTCCCCGCGCATCCAATGGCTGCGCGACTATTACTTTCAAGGCGTCCAACGAAATTGGAACAACGAATACACCGCCTGGACGAATGGCGCACCCTGGGATTTTCAATATGAAGAAGCCACCTTCCACATTGTCCCGGAAACCTATGCCTTTTTGAAGACCTTCCGCTCATCCTATAAGCAAACTGCTCAAAAAGTGAACTTGCACCCCGATTTCTGGAGCTGGAGTCTGCCCGAGCGTCGGGCCTGGTTTACTCGAGAAGTGATGCTCAATTACTTACCCCAGGAAATCCTGCCCGGCGACTTGCTGGCCGGGGCGCGCTTCAACGTCATGACCTCCACCTGCCTGGATGAAAACCAAACTCGAAAATATCTGAATCAAATCGAGGGCAAGCAAGGCGCCAGGGAAGCTATGCTCTGGTTCCACAACCACGGTTACGGCAACGCCGGCGCCACCAGCGGGCATCTAATCCCAGACTATGCTCGTCCCCTGAACATCGGCTGGCAGGGAATCTATGCTGACATCCAGGAGCACTTTAATGCACTGTCTGCATCAGACCAGCAGGGAGCCAAAGGCGCCCAATTGAAGGCCATGCTGACCGCCGCCAGCCTGCCGCGTGACCTGGCGGGACAATACAGCCTGTTATGTATAAGGTTAGCCGCACAAGAAGTCAATCTCTCCCGTCGAGATGAGCTGCTGGCAATGGCCGACATGCTTACTCGCATCCCCTGGCAGCCACCGCGCAGCTTCTGGGAAGCCATTCAATCGCTCTGGCTGACCCATATGTTGGTGATGAGTGACGAGAACTACCCTGGGCCAGGTGATTCCTTTGGGCGGATCGACCAGTATTTGTATCCATTCTGGCAGAAATCCATGGCGGAGGGGATGGACCCTGAATTTGGCAAGGAGATTTTGAAATGTTTCTGGATTCACGCCAACACCGCCTATGATGGCATGATTCGCACCGGCGGTAATCAGGGCATTACGGCCGGCTTTGGACAGTTGATCACCCTCTCGGGGATGGGACCGGATGGACAAGATTTAACAAATGATCTGACTTACGCCATTTTGGAAGTGATCGACGAGCTGTCGCCCATCCTGGAGCCAAAACCCAATGTGCGCCTGCACCGCGGCACGCCGGATAAATTACTGAACAAAGTCGTTGAGATGATCGCCAGCAGCCAGGGATCGCCCTTCTTACTTAATTTTGACGAGCGTTCGATGGCAGGGTTGATGCTTCAAGCCCGTAGGGCCAGCGTCGAGCACCTGATCAACGCCGCCAATGTTTATGATTATGCTCCGGTGGGTTGCCTGGAGAACACCATGGTCGGGAATGATCGCTCTGGGACAGTGGACGCCAACCTCAACCTGCTCAAAGCCGTTGAGTTAGCGCTGACCGGCGGGTATGATCTGCATGTGTACACCGATCCAATGACCGGCAAGACCGAAAAAATCCGTCGCTGGGGACCAGACACCGACGATCCGACCCGCTTTACGGCATGGGAGCAGTTTTGGGAGGCTTATGCTGCTCAAACGCGATATATCATTCAAAAGATCGTCGATTTGTACGAGTTGACCGAAGCGCTGCGCGCCGAGTTTTCGCCTACTCCCTATCTTTCCTGCCTGGTGCGGGGCTGCGCGGAAAAAGCCCTGGATGTCACGCAAGGTGGCGCAGAGCTCAACTTTGTCACCATCGAAGCCGTTACCTACGCCACTACGGTGGATTCCCTGCTGGCGGTCAAATACCTGGTATTCGACGAAAAGGTCTGCACGATGGCTGAGCTGGTACAGGCCTTGCGAGATAACTGGAAAGGGCACGCCACCCTGCAAGCCAGAGCGCGCTTCAAAGCCCCCAAGTACGGGCGGGACGATGATCACGCGGATGCTATCGCCAGAGCTGTCATGGAGCTTTGGGCGGAGGAAACCTGGAAATATCGCACGAAATCAACCGGACGTCAATTCCGTCCTGGGATGTTGAGCTGGAATTACTGGGTCGCGGATAGCTTTATCCTGCCGGCCAGCCCGGATGGCCGGCCGAAAGGCAAGTTTCTTAGCAATGCCCTGTGCCCCTCCAGCGGCGCAGATATCAACGGGCCGACCGCCAATGTCAATTCGGTTGGAAAGGTGCTGGGGGGCAAGGCCGAAAACGGCCAGGGCGATTGGGATGACTACCTCAACATCCTGCCAAACGGCGGCAGCCATACCATGTCCTTCAGCCCATCCTTGATCCGTGATCCGGAGCATCAGGATAAATTCGCCGGCTTCCTGCGCGGGTACATCGAGAACGGGGGCACCGCCCTGCAGATCAATATGATTAACGCTGACATCTTGCGGGACGCCCAGAAGCATCCTGAGAATTATCGTCACCTGCTGGTGCGCGTGACCGGCTACAACGCCTACTTCACCAGCATTGGCAAGGAGCTGCAGGACGAAATCATCGCCCGCGAAAGCCACCAGATCTAGCTAATGGAAACTGGCACCTACCTGCACCTTCAGCGCCTATCCACCGAAGACGGCCCAGGCATCCGTACCACAGTCTTTCTCAAAGGCTGCCTGCTGCGCTGCCAGTGGTGCCACAACCCTGAGAGCCTGTTGGCCGCGCCACAAGTCCAGCGGGTTGAGACAAACTGTATTCACTGTGGAACATGCCTGCACATCTGCCCGCAAGGATGTTTGCTGCCTGGTGATGATTTCGTTGAACTTGACCGGCAGTTGTGCAACGTCTGCGGAAATTGTGTCCAGGAATGCCCCGCAGGTGCATGGGAAATGCTCGGCGTTCAGGTCTCGGTCGACAACCTGTTTAACGAAGTCATCAAGGATCGCTCCTACTTCCAGAAGTCTGGCGGCGGGGTGACCCTGTCCGGCGGGGAGCCTGCCTTGCAAGCGGATTTTTGCGCCGCCTTGATGGCCCGCCTGCAGGCCGCAGGCATCCAGACTGCCCTGGATACCTGCGGGATGGTCTCGCACAAAAGCCTGGAAAAGATCCTGCCGCATACCGATCTTCTCCTGTTCGACCTCAAGGAGATTGATCCTGTCAGGCATACCGCCTTTACCGGGCACTCCAATACCGTCATCTTTGAGAATTTGCTGTTTGTGCGCGATTATATTCGCCAGCGTGCCCCAGAGATGCGCTTATGGGTGCGCACGCCATTAATCCCCGGCGCCACAGCCACCCAGGCAAACCTGGCGGGAATCAGCGCATTCCTTTCGCAGCATCTTGTTGACCTCATCGAGCGCTGGGAGCTGTGCGCCTTCAACAATCTATGCCGTGATAAATACCGTCGCCTGGGCATGCCCTGGGAATATGAAACGACCCCATTGCTCACGCGTGAAGAGCTGGACCAATTGGAAAACTGGGCCAGGCACTCCGCTTTTCCCGCAGAACGGATCTTCGCCACCGGCGCCACCCAAACGCCGCCTGTTCGGGATGATTGAGGGAAAACCATGAACAAACATAACATTAAACAGACTACATTCAGCCCGGAAGATATCCAGGCCCTGGATGTTGAGCTAAAAGTTGGCATTTTGGGAACGGTCAATGAGGTTGGCCTTCCCCACCTGACGATGATCTCCTCTCTCAGACCCTATGCTGCCCAAGGGTTGGTATGGGGCCAGTTCACCGAGGGCTTGAGCAAGAAATTCATTTGCCAAAATCCCAGGACTGGCTTCTTGATCATGTCCCTGGATAAACACTTGTGGCGCGGCAAATCCCTCTTCACGCATACCGCGCAGAGCGGCCCGGAGTATGAACACTTCAACGATCAACCCATGTTTCGCTACAATGCATACTTTGGCATCCACACTGTGTATTACATGGACCTGATTGAGCATCATGGCAAACAGGCTTTACCTATGGGACAGGTCATTTTTTCAGCCATCCAAACCATCATCGCTCAACGCCTTGGAAAGGCGAGCCGCCAGGCGGTTCTCAATCCATGGACTTGTGATTTGCTCAACAAGATCGATAACTTGAAGTTTATCGGCTATGTTGGGCCGGACGGCTATCCGGTTATCCTGCCAGTCATCCAGTCCCGGCCTCTGGATAAGGCGCAGGTTATTTTCTCAACCGGCGCTTATGGGAAAGAATTAGCTGCCATCCCTGCTGGCGTCCCGATGGCGGTATTTGGGATGTCTTTCGATATGGAAGATGTCCTGATGCGCGGCGTCTACACCGGGAATCGCCGGATCGGTGGAATGAAATGCGGTGTGGTGGAGGTGGAGTGGGTGTACAATTCCATGCCGCCCACGCCCCAGCAGATTTACCCGCCAGTGAAAGTGGCAGCGGTGACGGAATTCTAAAGCCCATCAAGATTCGACCAGAGTAGTTCGGCGGATTGTTAGACTTTCCCCGGACCGCTCTTCAGGGATGTTTCTCATCCAAACCGGCGATCTACTGCACGGCGACATTAACAGGGTAGCAGTTATCCCGCTGAGCATCGCCTCCCAGGTTGCTGCGGTTGCAGCCCAGGTTCGTGCCAGAGAAGCTCAGCAGATGGCCTATATCAATTCTCCCGAGTTCAACATTGAAGGCTTGCACAATTGGCGTCTATCCCACGAAGATGCACTGCTCGACTTCGCCAAGCGGCACTACAATGTATTTATAAACAAAAGATGACAGATTCTAAATTGTCAGCCCAATAGGCGTAATTAGGATTCAACCCATGAAGATAAGGAACGCTCATGACCCAAGATAGTCTTGCCGACAAGGCCAGGAATTATTTGGAATATCTTGCTCTGGAATTGCCATCCCGCAGTGTCGGCACCCAAGGCAACCGAACAGCCACCACCTTCTTCGCCGAAATCGTCGCTTCCCACGGCTTTCAAACGAGCTCGCCTGAATTTGACTGCATCGATTGGACCCAGGATGGCGCGACTCTGGCGGTCAGGGAGCAGCTTTTTACAGCCCAGCCCAGCCCCTACGCCCTGGGATGCCAGGCCAGCGCTACTTTGACCGTAGTTTCCACGGTTAGTGAGCTGGAAATGGCTGACATAACTGGAACGATCCTGCTGCTGCGCGGCGAGATCACCAAAGAACAGTTGATGCCAAAGAACTTCCCTTTCTACAATCCTGACGAACATAAACGCATCATCCACCTGCTGGAGACAAAAACGCCGCAGGCCATCATCGCTGCCACTGCCCGCGACCCGCAAATGGTCGGCGCCATGTACCCATTTCCCCTCTTCGAAGACGGCGATTTTGATATCCCTTCCGTCTTCATGACCGATGTCGAAGGCGACCGGCTGGCGACACATGCTGGGGAGCAGGTCTCCCTGGATATTCGCGCCAGGCGCATCCCGGCCAAAGGGTGCAATGTCATCGCCTGGAAAGGGGCGCAGATGGATCGTAAGGTCGTCTTCACTGCCCATATCGACAGCCGGCTCGGCACGCCCGGAGCCCTGGATAACGCCTCCGGCACGGTAACCCTGCTCTTGCTGGCTGAGCTTCTTCAGAGTTATGATCCCAAGCTGGGCGTTGAGCTTGTCGCCATCAACGGCGAGGATTACTACTCTAATCCAGGGGAGCTCCAGTACCTTGAAATGAACCGGGAAAGATTCAACCACATCCTGTTGAACATCAATATTGACGATGTCGGATACTTCCAGGGAGATAGCGCCTATTCGCTGTATGAATGCCCTAATGAGCTGGTCAACCTGATCCCCAACTCCTTCTCCCAGCAAAAAGGCATCATCGAAGGAGAGCCCTGGTATCAGGGCGATCACATGATCTTTGTCCTAAACCAGGTGCCTGCTCTGGCATTCACGTCGGAAAAAGCCATGGAGAACCTGGCCACCATTACCCACACCCCCCAGGATCTACCCGAGCTGGTTGATTATTCCAAGTTGGTTGAGGTAGCGCGGGCATTGCAGCAGCTACTGATCGATATAGATCAGCAATTTATGTTGCCAGGCTAGAGCGATCAGTCTTACGTTCTTAATGTATCGCGATATCAGCGAACTGGGCGCAGCCCTGGCGCTTGTGCCCCGAAAACTTTATCGGTAACCACTCGCTTGTTTGGTGCGCCAATCGATCAAGCCAAACAGCCCGATGCTGACTAAAATCGCCAGGAGCAAAATGACCATCATTGAGTACGGGCCAGCCGTTTCAAAGAACTGGCCGATCAACCAGGGGATGAGCATTCCGCCTACGCTCAAGCCAACAAAGAACAAGCCGGTCACCTGACCGAAGATCTGCGTTCGCTCTCCAGCATATGAAAGCATCAGTGGAAAGACCACTGCGATCGAAATCCCAAACAGGATAGTACCCAGCCAGAGCGCCATCACCCCAAGATTTCCAGCGCCCAGAAAGCGCAGCAAATTAAGCAAGAGCAAGCTCAATGTACAACCCAACAGGCTGATGACCACATATGCCCGCGTAGACAATCGGTTGGCGACAAGGATCGATCCTAACCGGCTGAGGGTGAACGCGCCCCAGAATGCAGACGTCAGTAAAGCCGCCGCTGGGACAGTAGCCAGATCCGCGCTGACTGCGAAGGTATAGATCCAGCCGCCAAAACTCTGCTCCGCACCCATCGCCGTCAGGAAAAATAAGACAAACAGGAAAATAATCAGCCATCGCTTCCTGTTCGATTTCGCGTTGCATGCTGGCAGACGCGCCGCTTTCAAATGGAGCAACAGTTTCCGGGGCAGGCGGGCTGGGCAGGCGGAGCAAAACAAAGGCCGCCGGCAAAAGTAGCAAAGCGATCAACCAAAGCGCCCAGGCGGACCGCCCATAGGCCAGGGCAGCCTGCGCAATAATCAGCGGCGAGATCAAGGCTCCCAGGCCATAAAAGAAATGCAGCCCATTCATGAAAGGGGCAACCTTCCGGCCATGCAGCCAGATCAACAGGGTGTTGCAGCCTACATCCAGGCTTGCCTCAGACGCCCCCAGCAAAATCATGATCATCACCAACCCCCACAGCAAGGGGATCGTCGGTGTCAAGGCCATTGTGACCGCCGCCAGGATCAGGGAGACCGCCATCACTGGATGCCCGCGCCGGCGGTCGTATATACGCCCACCGAGCAATGAGCCAAGCAGGTAGCCCAGCCAGCGACCGGTGAACAGGATGCTTACCTGGCCCAGCCCTACTCGCGCTTGATCCGCCAGATGAGGCAAGAGAGGTCCCAGCGAGGCGTTGGTCAGGCCCAGTCCAATAAAGGCGGCATAGTAAGCCGCCGTGATAGACAGGCGGCTTCGTTCACTTCGAGATTGGATTGTGCTGGCAGGTTGTGTAGAATTCACGCCTTTAGCACACCTTTCGACAACATTAATCCAAAATCCCTCTTGACAAACCCGTTAATAGGTTTATAATACAATTATCTTTGTATTACAAAGTATACTGCAAAACAAAGGGAGCGTCGATCGTACACAAGACATAACTGTTCAGTAAACTTCAGTATTTATTCAGGGAGATGTTACCATGTCTCAGGAAATTGATCTCAAACAAATCGAGCGCAAGGCGTTCCGCTCTACCTATCAAGATGGCCTGTGGGATATCTACATCGGCCTGGTCGTGATATTCATGGCACTCTATATGTACCGTCCAGTGGGTGGCTACAGCGCGTGGAACATTATCATCTTTCTCGCAGGTTATGGAGTGGTCTCCCTGATATTTTGGGGAGGCAAGAAATTCATTACCCTGCCCCGCATGGGACAGGTCAAGTTTGGCCCCATTCGCAAGAAGCGCGGTTTGTATCTGGCTATCGCGTTGGGAATCGTTGTCCTGATCAATATCGGATTGGTCATATTGACTGCACTGGGGTGGGCCAAGCCGGAACAGGCCGCATCGCTAAATACCTTCCTGCTGGATCGCGGCTGGATGGATATCGCTGTGGCGCTGATCGGTTCAATGTTAGTTGGCGTAAGCATGATCCTGGTCGCTTTTTTCAACGACTTCCCACGCGGTTACTATATCGCCGTCATGGCCTCCCTGGCGGTATTCCTGATGATCTGGCTCAACCAGCCGATTTTCCCAATCCTTCTTGGCTTGATGATTGTTGTGCCCGGTGTGGTGCTCCTCATTCGCTTCCTGTCGAAGTATCCACTCCCCCAGCAAGAGGCTTTCCATGGTTAAGTCAGACGGCGGCGCCGATTTTTTCGATCTCGCCGACATTGACCGGCTGGTCCACGAACCGGCGCGGCTGGCAGTCATGGCTGTGCTGTATGTCCTGGAAAGCGCTGATTTCACCTTCCTCATGAACCAGACCGGGTTAACCTGGGGCAATTTATCCGCACATCTGAGCAAGCTGGAAGAGGGCGGCTACATTCGAAGTCGAGAAGACTTTCAAGGGGAAGCGCCCCAACACCATCCTGCAGCTGACCCCCCAGGGAAGGAAGGCCTTCCAGACTTACGCCACAAAAATGAAACAGGTCTTCAACGATCTGCCAACCGGATAATAGATCATATCCAACTAATCCAGTGACAACTCACCGATCCGAATCATCGCTGATCCAGCTCTGACCTTATGGCTGCTGGCGGGCAGCGATGTATTCATTTACAATCTCATCCAGCACTTCGAGCGGCACAGACCCATTCTGTAAAATCACGTTGTGAAACTCGACAAGATCAAATTTGTCTCCCAACGTATCCATCGCTCTCTGGCGGACTTCCAGGATTTTGAGCATACCCACCATATAAGCGGTTGCCTGCCCAGGCCACATGATATAACGCCCGACTTCCCCCTGGACAAAATTGTCTGGCAGTCCGGTGTTCTCCATCATGAAATCTACCGCCTGATCGAAAGTCCATTTCTTGGCATGAATGCCGGTATCCACCACCAGCCGGGCAGCGCGAAAAGCTTCCGCCTGCAGACGACCCAGATCGCCATACGGATCATCCTGGTAAAAACCCATCTCTGCAACCAATCTCTCAGCATATAATGCCCAGCCTTCGGTATACGCCATGAACTGACCGCCCTTGCGGAAGGCCGGCAGCGATTGTTCCAGCGCCAGCGCCAATTGGAAATGGTGCCCGGGAACCGCCTCATGGTAAGCCAGGGTGGGCATGCTGAAGCGCCACTCTCTGCCGGTCACCTGGGCATAGAACATGCCAGGCCGTGAACCATCCACTGCTGGCGGCGTGTAATAGTCTCCCGCCTCCCCTGCGATCACGATCACCGGGGCCTTCGGACGCAGATCGAAGGCTGGGGCCACTTTCTGCTCCGCTTCCTGGATCAGGGTCTCATAAGCTGTGGCGATCTCCTCCCCCTGGTAATACCCGCCTTCTTGAGCCAGGCGACCATACAAGGCCGGTATAGAATCCCAGCCGGGTATCCTAGCGCTGCAAAGGCGGCCCGCATCTCGGCATGAATGCGATCTAATTGTGCCAGGCCAAGCTGGTGGATCTCATCAGCGCTCAGGTCTGTAGTGGTATGGTGCCGTAAGGCATGGGCATAATACGCTTCACCGTTGGGAAATTTCCAGGCGCCCGCCTCGTTGCTCGCCTTATTTTGAAGGTCTTCCAGATAGTCCGCCAGCGCCTGGTATGCCGGGAGGACCGACACGGCGATCTCTTCTTCCGCCGCGACTAACAAGGCGTCTTGCTCTGGCGTGCTCAGATCGGTCAATCCGGGAATTTTCTGCGAGAAAGCTGTGTAAAAGGGTGTGCTCTTCGGGTTACTCTGTGCCATCTCCCGGATATCCCCCAGCACCCAGGGGATCAGGAAGCGCGGCATTACCACACCTTCTGCTTCGCGCCGCATTAGACCCTCGATCAACTGCCCAAATTGGATATCCACCTGAGAGAGGCGGGCGATGTAATCCTCGGCGTCCTGCCGATCCTCCAGCGGGTGCAAGTCGGTGAACAATTGGAGCAACTGCACCTGGACGCCGGTGGTGATCAAGAAACTCACCGGGTAGTCGTAATAGGAATATTCCTGGCCGCGCACCAGGTCATCCAGATACCAGGCGTAAATCTCGGCGCTGAGCTGCTGCTCGGGGCTAAGTTGCGAACGGTCATAGCCCTGCAAGAGCGCCAGAATTGATGCCTCCAGCCGTTGGGTTTGGCGTAGATAAGCTTCCGACAGGTCGTTCAGCCGATCATTGCGCACGCCGTAAGCTTGAGCCAGACCAAGCTCGGTGACCGTCTGGGGATAGCGCAGTAGTAAGCGCTTGTATGATTCATCCATGAAGCTGTCGAAATCCAGACCATCCAGTCCAGCCGATAAATCCTCGACCGGCACAACTTCAGGTGTAAGAGACGTCTCAGGCGCAGAGGGTAACGATGCCTCTGGAGATGGCTAAGTCGGCTCGATCGCCTGGGTGACTGTGGCAGGCAGAGCTGGCTGGGGCGTCTGTTCAGCCCTATCGCCACATGCCTGGATGAGCAAGGCGATCAGGATCAACATTACAACGGGTGTTCTTCGAGTGCATCTCATCGGTTTACTCCCTCCTGGGGATTGACCTTATACTCAGCCAGGTCGAATTGGAAACGCTGCCAGACTTTCAAACTCCCTCCCCATGGCAATCTGGATCAGGCCGCTATCGATCCCATATACAATTGACCATTGGGTCGCATAATCCCCTTCCTGGGAGACGGACTGGAGCAGATCAATGGCTTGCTGGCTGGTGAGATCACCACCCGTGGCAGCAAGCCTCTGCTCCATCGTGTCATAGCGCCAGCAGCCAGACGGGGCGCCGGGCGGGACATTCACCCGCAAATGGTTGGTCGCCAGGTGCCAGGGAGAATCATTGGGGATCACGGTCATCTTCTCATCTAACTCGACCAACACAGACCGACCAGTTCGATCGGCTATCAGGTAATGGATCGGCACGCCATCCATGCTGATGTTGTAGGACTCCAGGATAGACACCGCTTCGTCTACGTTGCTGGCGTGATCAAGCATCTGGCGGATCACCTCCAGCGAGCCGATGCTAGGCTTCGCCGGGTCATGCAGCGACCGACTGTCCATTACCGCTGCCATGCCTACTACCAAACCCTGGTCGTTCATGCCATCGAACGGCCAGGCCGGGGCATCCAGCAAGAAAGCGCGCTCCTGGGCAGGCAGTTCGGTCAGGGTCGTGACCTCACCCCGCAGGCTTGACGGGAGCAAATAGTCCATATCCACCATAGCAGCAGATGCATAACCGTCCGGCGGATCGGTGAAAAGCAGCAGCGCTGGGCTGTAACGCCAATCGAAATTCCGCCCGTAGAACATATCCGTCCCATCCCCCAGCGCCGCAAATAGAGAGCAGCCCCAGTCAGGCCAGGTTGTAGCCAGGATTGAGCCAGGTTCAAGCTCTTCGAGTGCGTGTATATCCTGGCGGTATGCACCATAATAGCGCATCGTATACAGCGGGTATTCGGTTATGCGCTCTAGGCTATTCAAGGATGCGATCTCGTCTGAGGACAAAGTATGCGTCTGGGTCGGGACCGGAGTCGCCATCACCGTAAACTTTGGGGAGGGAGAAGTCGATACTGGCTCGCTGTACGTGACTGACGAGCAGCCCGCTAACAGGCACAGCAGCCCTATCATCCGTGTCGTCCAGGCAATCTTGTTCATTCTGTCCATTCTGTGAAATTTTGATCGCAATGTTCTGTTTAATATACATCCCCATACCCGTGACCGGTTCAGATCTGCCCAAAACATCCTTCTTCGAGTTAATCCCGATTATTGATGATCGTATAATATCCAGCTACCAGGAGTTAGATCGATTGATATGAGTCAGGGAAAAATCCAGGCATTCATTTTTGACATGGACGGCACGTTGGTCGACAATGCGAATTTCCATACGCAAGCCTGGGCAGATCTGCTACATGAAATTGGAATTGGGATTGAACCGGTAGATTTACACCGGCTGAACGCCGGAAAGACGAATGCAGAGACATTACGCGCTCTCCTGGGAGACGGTCTCTCTGAGTCTGAATTAAAAGATCTGGCCCGCCGTAAAGAGTTTCTCTACCGGGAGGCTTATCGCCCCCATCTTCAGGCCGTCCCCGGCCTGTACTCCTTCTTGGTCCAGGCACGCAGTATGGGCGTGTCAATGGCAGTCGCCTCATCGGCCGACGAGCAGAACATCGCTATGATTCTGGATGGTTTAGGGATAAGGGATTACTTCTCTGCAGTGGTGGGAGCAGAGGACATCCAAAACAGCAAACCTCATCCGGAGATGTTCCTTACCGCCGCCCGCAGGCTGGAGATTTCTCCCCAAGAATGTCTGGTTTTCGAAGACTCCCCCGCTGGGATTGAATCCGCCCGCCGCGCCGGAATGAGAATAGTCGTACTAACTACCTTCCTGAATCCCAAAGAACTAACCGGTGTCTTTGGCTTCTTGCAAGCTGTCCCGGACTTCACCCATCTGGATGTGCGCTTGCTGCTTGGTTTAATAGAGCGCTGGATAATATTCAGGCGAAGAAGAGCTGAATCAGGAGGATCCTTCAGCTAAAGCTTCGCCTGGAGCCTGATGGAGTGTTCCGTCAGGCAGGGTTGCCCCTTCCAGCGAGGCGGCGCTGGCCAGTTGTTGCGGGGAGATTTTGGCGCCAGTCAGGCGCGCTCCGCTCAGGTTTGCCATGGTCAAATCAGCCCCGCTCAAATCTGCCTGAGTAAGGTCAGCGTGACTTAGATCGGCATTGCGCAGCTTGGTCTTGCTTAAGTTGGCCTTGAACAGCTCAGCGTATGCCAGGTTGGCCCGTCCCAGCTTGGCCCCGCTCAGATTTGCCAGACTGAGGTCTGCACCGTTCATATCAGCTTTGCTGAGGTCTGCCCCACTCAGGTTTGCCAGGTCCAAATCGATTTGGCTGAGATTGGCACGGAACAGCTTTACGCCGTGCAGATCCTGCCCGCGCAGGTCGATCTCCTGCAGCTGGGCGCGGCTTAGATCGGCGTGATTGTGAACCCAGAAGCGCGGCCATTGCCTCTGGCGACCAATACTGATGAAATCCAGCACCTCAGAGGTCTGCACGCGATCGCCCACCAGCCTCAATCGCACTTCGCGCAGCCGATCTCGCCGGGCCTTGCGCGCGTCCAGCCAGGTATTGGCTAAAATACCCGTGAGGGCACCTAAGAAGCCAAAAGTGCCGCCGATGATCACACCCATTAATGCCTCAGACATTGTTTAAATCAGCTCCTTCTAATAAGTTTCCACCCCGAGTCCCGCACAGGACTGGTTCAGTACAGAGTAATTTTATCCGATTTCTACAAATTTATCCATACCAGATCCGCAAATCGTTCGATGCTTTCATCTTGCAGATTTAAACTTGCAGGCGTATACTGAATTGGTTTACGGTTGGTTACCCATCCGAGAATCCTTTGATGGGCCGATTCAGGAGATCATATGTCCAGGCGAATACTTGCTATCCTACTCATCTTGCTTGCTTGTCTGATCGTGATCTGCATTGCTATCCCGTTCATATCTCAGCGCGGTGGTCATACCAATCCACCCGTGACAGCGGAGCCGCAGTGGGACAGCCCGCGCACCAGAGAGCTTTTTTTCCGCGCTTGCGCTGACTGCCACAGCAACGAGACCGTCTGGCCCTGGTACAGTAATGTCCCGCCTGTATCGCTGTTGATCCAGAACGATACGATAGAAGGCCGTGTCAAATTTAATGTTTCCGAGTGGGGGCGCCCGGAGAATGAGGGCGGTGAAGCCGCACAGCTTCTCCAGGAAGGAGAGATGCCGCCGCGCATGTATTTGCTCATGCACTCCTCGGCGCGATTGAATGACAGCGAGAAACAGGAGCTTCTTAAAGGGTTGATTGCCACCTTTGGTAGCGAGGGAGGTGAAGGCGGAGAAGGGGGTGAAAACGATTAACCGGTTGTTCAATCCTCCCGGATGATCAACGCCGAGCTGGGGCCGCCTGGGTTGGCTGTCACGATCCGATCGCCTTTGACCAGAGCCCCCTGGTAGGATTTACTCCCCTCCTGAACCTCCCAGCCGCTCAGCACAAATGGCAGCGGTCCATCCGCCGGGAGCCACTCGCCATTATATTTGCGAGCGATATGCACGTGCGTGCCGGTCGACTTGCCGCGCTCACACGAGGGGTGTCCGAGCCGGTCATCTAGATTTACCCGGGTGCCAGCCTGGATGCGATCATCTTCAGGAAGGTGTAAATAGATCAACACCCAGCCGGTTTGCTCGAATCCATCTCCATCCAGGTCAAGAGCGACCACATCATCGCTCGAGCGCGTCACCACCCCCGACCCTGAGGCGGTCACCCAGGCTGACGAAATGGAGCAGGCTGCTCCTCCAGTAGTTGGCGAAAAATCAATGGCGCCGCGCGGGCTGCCGGAATTCCACGTCAGGTGGGGCCCGCCGGTGAAACCCCAGCGCTCCCCGACTGCAAAAGGTAGTTCGATCACGGGCTGCGTCAGGCCAGCCGGGAATAATGGTTCAATCCCGGCTGCCCGCGCCCAGGCATCGCCATACAGTTGTTGATAAAGCTTAACAAAGCCTTCCGACCCATACACAGCCGCTTCCCAATCCTGGCGGGAATAAAACAGGGCAAACAGTCGCTGCACCGCCGCTGATGCGGCATTTAAGGACGGATCCAGCCTTAAGGTCTCACCATCGTGGAATTCCATGCTGGTCAGGTCTCCCGACCGCCAGCCATAATAACCTTTACCTGCTTGGGTAGCTGTCAGTACCAGCTCTTTATACAGGCCGCGGTAATCCGGCACATAAAATCCAATCGGGTGCGCTAGGTCTGCCGAGTCGCGGGGCGCTCCCAGCACCCACCCCGAGCGGTATTCCAGGAAAGCTAACAAGAAGCGTGCATTGATTGAGTTCTCCAGAGCCACTTTTTCGACGATCTCCGCGCCAGTCAGGGTTGCCCCATTAACCGTCTCGGAGTAAGTGCTCAGGAAGCCACCTGCCTCCTGGATATAGTCTCCAATGGAAAAGTCAGCCGCCGAAGGGCTGTTGACTACCTCGCTATCCGGCAGCACCGCGCTGGGGTATTCAATAGATCCGACCCGGTTTGGGATCACCAGCCGCTGACCGGGCGGCAGGTAAGCCTCGGCTGCCAGAGGCTGATCGGAGGTTATTTCCTCCGGAGCAACGTCAAACCGTTTGCCCAGTGCAGCCAATGTATCTCCCGACTGGACCACATACTCAAACTGCGCCGGTGCACCGTCTGCTGGAGGAGGTTCTACTGGTAGCTGCCCTGGGGTAGCGGTGGATAGGCCGCTGAACGGGGGTGACAGGGTCTCCATTTGAGTGGGCTCTGGCGTCTGGCTGCTCCCGGCCGAAGGAGCCATTGCGGTCAGGGTCTGTTGGAACTCGCCTGCAGTGATCCCCGACGGTTTAGGAAATACTGAGGTGAAATTACATGCCAGAGCCGCCAAACTCAGCAGCGAACCGATCCAAAATAGTGTTGCCAGGTTTGCGCCAGTCAATCCACACACCCGCCCACGAATACTCATAAGACCTATTTTCACCTGACTCGCTCAGACTGACAAGATGAAGATTTAGCTCTCTGATCGCCATCCGATCCATAATAAAAACGCACCCTCCCTCCTGGGAGAGTGCGCCAGTATATCCACTTACACCAGTCAACAAAAATCTGTTAATCGTGGATTATGTTTTCCTTAAGTTAGCCCGATGAGGCCAACATCCGATCGAAGGATAAAGTCTCAATAGTTGCGGATAAAACCCAATCAACCTCATCGTCGCGCAGCCCTGGATAAAGCGGTAAAGTAACCTCCCGGGCTGCTACATTTTCAGTCACTGGTAATGAAAGGTCCGGATAGCGCTGGCGGTAGTATGTAAATTGGTGAATAGGCGGGTAATGGATACTGGTTTGCACGCCGGCATTACGCATAGACTCCATGAACTTGATCCGATCCGCTCCTTCAGGCAACAAAATCGGAAAGATATGGTGTGCTGGAATGCCTGGAGCATTGCAGAAAGGTAGTTCGATCCTGTGAGCATCTGTGCCAATCAATCCCTTCCGGTAGCGCTCAGCGATCGCTTTGCGCCGCGCATTGTTCCCGGCTAGCTTGCCCAGTTGCACCAGCCCCAACGCTGAGCGGATCTCATCTATGCGATAATTGTTGCCCAGAGCCACCACGTCGTAGGAATACGCATGCCCTTGATGGCGGTCCCAGGTGAGCGTGGTCATCCCATGTGATCGCAAGACACGGACTTTCTCTGCAATATCATCCCGGTCTGTGATCAGCATGCCCCCCTCGCCAGTTGCCAGGTTCTTGTTCGAGAAAAAACTGAAACACCCGGCATCTCCCCAGGTTCCCAAGGCACGATCTTCTAGCGAAGCGCCGTGGGCATGCGCCGCGTCTTCAATCACCGCCAGTTCATGGTGCCTGGCAATCTCTAGGATTTCCGGCATCCGGCAGGCATAGCCGCCGTAATGTACCACCACGATCGCCCTGGTATGAGGTGTGATCCTATTTTCGATGTCTTCCGGAGAAATATTAAAGTCATCCTCACCAATAATTTCAGCGAAGCGCACTTCAGCACCGGTATATAGGACTGCGTTGGCTGTAGCAACAAAAGTGAGCGCCGGCACGATCACCTCGTCCCCCGGTCCAATCCCCAACGCCAGGCAGGCCAGGTGCAAGGCATGCGTGCCATTTGAGACCGCCAGAGCATGCTTAACTCCAACTGACCTGGCAAATTCACTTTCAAACTTCTGGGTCACCGATCCCATTGTCAACCATCGTCGTTGGATCACCTCCAGCGCTGCTTGCTCTTCTTCCGCGTCATAAGCCATATCAGACAACGGGATTCTCATTTCCATGTTGATATCTCCTTGCTGGATTGAAATGACTTACTTCCTGTACATCAATACCTAGAATTGAGAAATCACTTGGACGGGCACTTCTTTTTCGCGCACCTCTTCTCCCAGAAATTGATCCTTCATCGTTTCAAAATCCTGAGCAGCATGCTCATAATCATCGACCCGTCCCAGGTCCATCCAATAACCTTCATATGGATAAGTCTGAACCCGTTCCCCGGCCTCGATCAATTTAAGGACCAGGTCTGGCAGGTCGAGGTACTCGTTATATCCAATATAAGCTAATACCCGTGGTTCAAATACGTACACGCCCATGCTGACCAACAACTCATTGGTTGGCTTTTCAATATACCCCACGATTTCGTTATTCAGATTCGTGCGGATCACGCCAAAATCGATGCGCACGTGTCGGACATGGGAAGCGATTGTGAGAATCGCCCCCTGGTTGCGATGATAATCTACCAGGCTTTGGAAGTTCAGCGTGGTCAAAACATCCCCATTGGAAACCAGGAAAGTATCATCCAGGCCTCCCACCAGCGATAATGGTCCGGCCGTGCCCAGTGGGTGATCTTCGAAACTGTAGTGGATTTTCAGGCCAAGCCGCTCGCCATCCTGGAAGAAGGCGCACAGCAGTTTAGCCAGGTGCCCAACAGTTATGATCACCTCATTGATCCCTGCCCGTTTCATCTGCCGCAGCAGAACTTCCAGGATGGGCATATCTCCGATCGGCATTAACGGCTTGGGTAATATTTTGGTATAGGGCGCCAGCCGCGCGCCCTTGCCTCCCGCCAACACCACTGCTTTCATAATTGTCCCCATTCAAACTGATTCGAGAGCGTTTATCCCATTATTGGCGTGTTGTAATATCTTTGATCATCAGGGTTTTCCATAATCCCCATACGAATACTTGTTAGAATATCTTTTATACCTTCAGGAACCGTCTTCGAAATATTAAATCCTAACTCTTGTTTTATCTTTTGAAAATTCACCCGGTAGTCTCTGGGATCTTCGTCCTTATGAATGAATCTCACACTTCCATTGGGAATCTGCCTCAAGAGTTCTTCCACGATCATTTTCTTGGTGTAATTTTGTGAAGTATCCCCCACGTTAAATACGGCATACGCAACCCGATCCTGACGGGCATTCAATACGGTCAGGATGGCGCGAGCATAATCGCTGACATGGCAATAAGGTCGCCAGAATTGCTCTCCAAAGACGACCAATTCCCTTCCCAGCGCCAGCTCCTTGGTAAATTCATTAACGGTAAGGTCAAATCGCATACGAGGGGAAAGACCATAAACCGTCGCAAATCGCAGAGCTGTTGGGCAGAACCCATCCACCTTGCCATCTCGATGCAATAACTGACTTTCAAATTCCACCTTCAGTGCCGCGTATAGGGAAACTGGAGCTAAAGGAGCGGTCTCATCCACCATGCCAGTGGAATCAACCATCTTGCCATAATTGCTGCAGGTAGAAGCAAATATAAATCGATGTATCTTCAATTGATGGGCTTTATCCAGCAGGTAGATGGAGGCGTCTCGATTGGTTCTTACCGCCAGTTCTGGCTCCAATTTACATGCCGGGTCACCCACGATAGCTGCCAGGTGAATGACTGCCAGATAATCATATTTTTCAAGGATTTGATCGACCGCCTCATAATCAGTAATATCAGTCTTACTAAACTCGAAAGCCTGGTTATCCCAGATCTCGATCAATGATCTTCCACCATATCTTAGATTATCAAGGCAGACCACCCGATAGCCATTTTGGATCAATAGCCGGATCAGGATCGATCCCCCATACCCTGCTCCCCCCGTTACCAAGACAATATTTTTCTCTACTCTTTCCGGTTGGTTTGACATGCCTGATTGATATTTATCAATTTTTATCGGCCAACGGAAAATCCAATTGCGCCATTCTTGCAAGACAATACCTACAAGCCATTCTAGATGCCTCTGGCTGGACCTCCTGAGCGTCTTGCTGGTAAATTGGGGAAACCAAAACCAAACCATTTAAAGTTACAAAAATATCAGGAAGGACCGCAAACCTGGTCGAGGAGGTCTGGCATTGAGCGATATTGGTTACCTCCTCACTCTCTGCGATTCCTTGGTCAGCTAGAATGATCACGCCGATGTCATATTTTGCGATCAGGTGGGGAAGATCCTTACAATTACCCAAGACTTGTACCCCGAATATCCGCATCCCCTGTTTATATAGATCATTGTCGATCATACCAACCACCCGAAACCGGTTGGTATTGACCGGGTGATCGAGCAACCAGGTTGCCAGCTGCGCAGTAGGCCCTGATCCCACGATCAGCACACGTTCCCGGGCTGCCCTCGCCGCGCCTCGATTGCGCAGCACGCGGCTCAAGAAACCGGTGAACAATCGGCTGCGGTAACGAACAAGGATATAGCCGATCAGCGCCAGCCCGGAAGCCATCAAGAACAAACCGGACGGAAAAACTCCAGCAGCCATATTGGCCATATAGCCGATCAGCGTGGCAACCATCCAGGCAGGCAACAGGTCGAAAATATCCCTGTCAGATGCCTGCGACCAGGCGATGCGATTTACCCCCATCAAGGCGCCTGTGATACTGAATAAAAGTGAGAACCCGATTGCGCCGGCGATAGCTCTTGACCACCCAATGTTCAACGGAGCATCAACTCGCCAGATCAACCCAGTGACCCCAATGGCGGTGAATGTAACCAATAGATCTAAGCTAAACCAGCTCATATAACGACGGAACAGTCGTGTCGCCGGCCCGACAAAGAGCACTTGTTCCGGCAGCGAATAAGCCCTGATCTTGGGTAACAATAACAACGCAGTCCATAACAAGACATCCAGATCAAGCCAAAACGAGCGATAGCGCACGTAAAGCTGGTCCAGACGCATTTTATCCGGAGCCAGATCAGCCAGATACTTCTGCATCACACTCCCAGCGGAAAGCAGGGTTTCCTCATTGCGATACTGGACCGATGCCGGGCTGGTGATTCCCGGCCGTACGGAGAGCACCTCTTCAAAGATTTCTCTCGGCCAGGTCTTCGCAATATCGGGGTCTCTGGCCGCGGCCCTACCAGGCTCATCTCACCCTTCAAGACATTCCAGAACTGAGGTAGCTCGTTCAGCTTGGTCTCGCGTAACCAGTGCCCTAGACGGGTGACGCGTGGATCGTCCTGGGCAGTCACCCTGGGACCCTGGTAGCTTTCCAGCCGCTCATACATTGTACGGAACTTCAACATATGGAAAGTTTTTCCATAGCGTCCCATGCGTGGCCCGCGGTAAAAGGCTGGACCAGGCGTATCGCGCCGGATCGCCAGTACCACCAGACCAAAGACCGGGGCCAGCAGAAGCAGAACAATCGCTGAAATGACAGCATCGACTGTTCGTTTGATCAAGTCGTTGATCTGCTGGGATATCTTATCTAGGAAGGCGTGATTGTTGACCTTCATCAGTTCCATGACCAAAATCCCCCAGATGAATAACCATCATCGGCAAAAGGCAGGTGACCATCTGAACATTATGCTATCTCAATCAAGTCGATTTACAATAGTGCTGTGCTGAAATACCTCTCGGCTCGATCGGGCAGGACAGTCACGACTGTGTTGCGCCCATTATCCATCTGAAGAGCGGCACAAACATTCGCCCCCGATGAGGTACCCACGAGCAGGCCCTCCTCCCTGGCAAGCCTGCGGGTGGTTTCGATCGCTTCTTCATCTGACGTCGTGATGACGGCATCTACCAGGTTGATATCCAAGACATCAGGGATAAAACCATCCCCAATGCCTTGAATGGCATGCAAGCCGGGCTCTCTTCCCAGCAGGGAAGCGCTATTGCGGGGTTCCACAGCCACGATCTTTACTTGCGGCTTTTTCTCTTTGAGAAACTTACCAATCCCCTGCAGTGTGCCGCCGCTGCCTATTCCGGCCACAAAAATATCGATACATCCATTGGTATCCCGCCAAATTTCCGGCCCGGTTTGCAGATAGTGCACTTCGGGATTGCGCGGATTTTCAAATTGATTGACCACAAAATACTTATCTGCTTCTGCACCCGTGATCGCCTGCAGTTTCTTCAAGCAACCGGAAAGGCTTTCATTGGCTGGAGTGAGGATGACTTCCCCCCCAAAGGCTTGGATGATCTTTTTGCGTTCCTCGCTGACGTTCTCGGGCATCACGCAAATGACACGGAAGCCTTTCTGCACCCCCACCAGGCTTAAACCAATACCGGTATTCCCCGAGGTGGCTTCCAGGATGATCATCCCGGGCTCGAGCTTCCCATCCTTTATAGCCGCCTCAATAATATGCTTTGCAACCCGATCCTTGATACTTCCACCAGGATTGAGATACTCGGCCTTTGCAAACACATTGCCGGAGGAAAGTTTCCTTAACTGGATGAGAGGAACATTACCGATTGCTTCGAGAATGTCTTTCATGGTTTCCCCTTGCTTTGCTAGCTGAGTGTCTAACCGATCTTCTCCAGCCACTCCGTGCGCCAAAAGTAAAAATGCGTACAGAGCAACCCGGGGCTTCCCCAATTTCGCCACGGCGGAGAGGGTAGATTCTTGATGTTTTATACTATTTAGACTTTCAACCCTTCCAATAATTCACTTCTGCGATCAACCAAGCAGGCTGGCCAGTCTTGCTCTAAAGGCAGGTAATTCCCTTCCTGGTAAAAGCGGAGCATTCCTTCCATTTTCGCCAGCGCCGGCCTGGTCGGTTGGCGATCAAGCAGCCCTTTCACCACCGAATAAACCGGCTTTCCCAAGAATGGCTCCAACCAGGGATGGAAAACCACCCGTTGGCGCACCGCTCGGGCAGCCAGTCCCATCCGGAACTTGAATTGATCCACACTGGCCGGCGCATCCAACGATTGTAAACAGAAGAACACTCCGCTGACCCCGGTTCGATGAATTGCTTCGTGGGTAACCGTGTAGAAAATTGCATTATTAATGCGGGATTCAAGGTAGGCTGTGGCACTCTGCTCGTAAGGAAGGGTGTACCAATCATCACATTGAAACGCCAGGAAGGAGGCTGCCAGTTGGCCGTTGCACATAGCTCCCCAGGCCTCGAAGCCAGGTAGATCCTGGGCGCTCGAACACAGGCGCTGCCAGGCCTCTTCGGTCTCTGCCCCTGTCCGACCCTGGCGTTCCAGGGTTTCCAGCCGCAGCTGCCAGCCTTCGCTGGCAAGCCGGCTGATTGGGATCGGCTCGATGCTGGCGACCTCAAGCCCACGTCGAACGTTCTGGCGCGTCTGGCGGGGCAGCGCAGAGAGTTCGTAGCCAGCATCTTCACAGACCACATGGTAACTGACCTTCCCGCACGAAACAGATAAGGGGGTGGAATAGCGCAGGGCAATGGCATTGTGATCCAGCAGGAGACTTCTCACTTCAGATTGCGAAGGCGCGATCAGCCAGTGGTATGGAAATGCCTGGAAGACGCGCGGTCCGGCATCATACCAGTAGCTACTCTCGGTGCGAATCACCTGGTGACCCTGGCAACGTAGCCATTCGGCGAATATATCGGCGTTCACGGTGTGTCCTTTTCTACGTGTCGGCTAATTCTGCGCAACGTGCTTTGACCTGCACCTCAACTTACCAATATATCAAAGAGAAACCTTCCTTCAATACTCCCCCTTATTTATTCAATATCGGTATCGTCGATCTTTTCCAGCCATTCCTCTCGCCAAAAGAAAAAACAAGACCGGTCACAACGTCCATAATCTGAGGTTCCCTGACAATACAACCCCTCTAAAAGGATCACTCCGTGACTTTTTTTAACTTGGTAATCGCGCTCGTCGACGAACCGCTCTAACCGTTTAAACACCCTTTGAGTTGTTCCACAATACGGAGACATCTCAGCAGACATAAACATACAACCCTTAAGGATTCCCCATGGATTTAGGGTGGACTGTATCTCTTCCCTGGATCGTATTCGAACTAGATCACCTTCTTTAAATTCCGAAGCTGCCATGCTGATCCCTGATATTGTTGATTTATCCTCCCTGCCTATCACAATGAGAAACCGTCCTAGCAGGCGACTGGTGTTCGTTTTGATGGCCCGCACCTGGCGAACGTTCAAACTTCTCCGGAGAAACAGCCTAATTTTTCTTTTCAGAGATTCCGGCGGAACTTCAGCATATCCCTCAAAATAATTGGGGATACAATGTAGTTGGCATACAACAGATTTCTCTTGAGATTCCATCTGTTACTCCTGATACGCTTGACACCGATGATTGATCAGATTAATGACCGTTCATGCTCAATTCATATTTTCAAGATACTTTTTGACCGAATCACAGATATGTTGAGCATCCAGGTCTGTAAGCGATGGATAAGTTGGCAAGCCTAGGACGGTCTTAGCTGCTCTTTGAGCATTAGGAAAGCCATTCAATCCATAACTATCTGCACAAGAATACTTATAAGTCCAGGTTACATCAACATGATTGCGTTGCATATGTTTATATAGTTCAAGCTTGTTATTGGTCATAACCGGGAACTGGATCCAAGCTGGTGAACAGCCTTCTGGAACCACAGGAAGCATCAATCCGGCAAATCCCGAAAGTTCGCTTTGATATATTTTGGCGATATTTCTTCTCCGGCGTAAATTCCACTCAAGCCGATCCATCTGTGCAAAGACCAAAGAACTGGCAAAACGCGGACAGCAGGTCAAGAAGCCCGGTGGCATCTCTTTTTGTGGAGATACAACTTCGTACATTTGCTCACCACGTAATGTCCGATAACTAAACTGCGCTGCAGAATACACCCCTCGACTTGTAACCATCTTCCTGGCAAGGGCTTTTACAAACAAACGCCAGGGACTTTCAAGGATTGCAGCTTCCCGGAGGGAAGCCCTAACTTTATCAGCTAATTCATCATTATTCACAAGCAACGCACCACCAGCTTCGCCTGAAATCACCTTTGTGGATTGGAAGCTAAAGATGGCTGCATCGCCAAAGCTGCCGACAATCTGCCCGCTATATTCAGCCCCCAGGGCAGGGGCTGCATCCTCAACAATAAGGATATTGCGCTCCCGTAATTGAGAAATTAATTCCCGAACCTCACATGGAACGCCAAAAAGATGGGTAACCAAGACTACAGAAACATCTGGAGAAATGGATTTTCCCAGAACGTCTGCAGTCATGCTCAATGAACAGTAATCAATATCAATAAACACAGGTGAATAACCGGCAAATTTTACAGCTTCTGGCACAACAATACAGTTATAAGCTGGCATCAGCACAGCACCAGGGCGATTGTATGCCTTGAGTAAGGCGTATAATGCTTCCCTGGCACTTCCGAATAAAATGATGTGCTTGGTATTAAAATAAGATCTTAGGCGGGAGCACAGGCTGGTATCAATAGCTTCGTCTTGGATGCTTTCTCGCAAACTCCTAAATAAATCAGAATAGGTATAGGTAGGAGCGTACCGCGGGATCATTATATTTCCCTATTGGCAGATATTTAATACGATCAGCGACGACCCGTTTCCCCGCTTTTTGATCATAGTACTGTTGCTCAATCCAGGCATACGTTGCTCGCAACCCACTTCTCAATGGAGTACTGGGTTCCCAATTTAGCACTTGCTTGATAAAGGTATTGTCGCTGTTCCGTCCTGCGACACCAAGTGGTGCGTCAAGAATATAATTGCGTGTTAATTTCACTCCACCGATTTCCTCAATGTAATCCACAAGTTGATTAATTGAGACTAATTCACTCGTTCCAAGGTTGATGGGAGTGGCAATCAGTTGATCACAATGAGTAATTAAGTCGATCCCCAATGTGCAATCATCAATGTACATAAAACTGCGCGTCCGGGTTCCATCTCCCCAAATTTCAATTTCCATACTACCTGTTTCTTTTGCATGGATTACTTTCCGGCAGAGAGCCGCGGGTGCTTTTTCTCGTCCACCAAACCAGGTGCCATTTGGACCATATACATTGTGGAACCTTGCAATATGTGTCTCCAAACCCCGCTCTGCCCAATACTCCTGGCAAAACATCTCGCTAATGAGCTTCTCCCACCCATAACCGCGCTCAGCCATTGCCGGATAGGCATCCATTTCCTTTAGTGCTCGTACGCTAGGATCTTTTTGTAAATCTGTATTGTATATGCAGGCAGATGAGGAGTAGAAATAGCGGGCAACCCCGGCTTGGTAGGCGGCCTCAATCAAGTGCGTATTGATTAATACGCTTCGTAAACACTCTACTCGATATCGTTCAATGAAACCCATCCCCCCCATATCCGCTGCAAGGTTATATACTTCTACCGCACCCTCAACAGCATGGGTAGCATTCTGCTTCTCGCTTAAGTCCATTGAAAGGCATTCTACACCTGGAACACGCTGGTACCAGTCGGGCAGCGGTTTTTTGTCAATGGCGCGGATTCGCGTATAACCCCGATCATGATAATACCGCGCTAAAGAACCGCCTATAAACCCTCCTCCGCCCGCGATTACAATCAAATCTTCTTTTTTCAACACATTTTCTGCAGCAAACATTTATTTTCCTTTGGTAATAATTGTGAAACAATAAATCAATAAATTTAGGACTTACGCAGTTGGTGTGAGTAGTGGGGTTGTTGGGCGGGCTGCGCCTGCCCAACAACCCTACAACTACTTTCAACTGCGTAACTTCTAAAATTAAAAAATCTTATTGCTCTTCCAGATCTCGGTATCAATGGCACGGCGTTGAATCTTGTGAGGCTAGGCGGATTTCACCTCCACAATTCCGATCACTTTAGGCAGGTTGATTTCTGCAGTTAGATTCTGTAAAGCAAATTCTCTCCCTGCTCGCCCACGCCGATCTCGCTCGGTTGTACCTGCTCGCTTTGCTTCTAAAATTGCCTGCGCTAACGCGAAGGATCGTCCGAGGGAGTTATCCAACCGCACCTAGATTCTTGAACAAGATGACACAGTTCTGTTTCTGGCAGACCGGTTGCTATGATTGGGCGGCCAGAAAGCATATACCGAATTAATTTCGATGGAATAGAAGCAACAGACTGCATCCCATGTGTAGGAAGCACTAAAACATCCGCAGATTGATAGAACGCCATTGTTTTTTCTTTTGGCCAGGGAGAATAAAAGTCTATTTTTTCTGGAGCAATCTTTTTAGCCAGCTCTTGACACATAGGCAACTCGCTGCCACCACCGGCAATGAGGACCCGAATATCATCAATTGATGCACACGCTTTTACCAGAGTATCCACCCCTGCGGCAACACCAATATTTCCGCCATACGCAACCAGGAAATCCTCATCTATTATCTTGAATTGTTGGCGAATCCCTTTTGCCTCATCGATATTCACACAGTCTAAATCACCTTCAACCCAATCAGGGATAATCGAAATTTTTTCTGGTGGGATTTTTCGATCCTCTTGGTAGACTCGTGCAAAGGAATTGGTTAACACAATCACATGCGCAGCCCCTTGAGCTATCCATTCATCAATCCTACGCATCATTTTTATTGCCCAATGATTGAGTCCCAGCCTATTTTGTGACACAATCGATTCTGGGTAAAGGTCCACGACACGGATGACATAAGGAATCCTGCGTAACCGCGCCACAATGCTCATCAAGCCAGTAGCAAAAACGGGCCATGTATCGGAATGAATTATATTCGCTTTCGGTATAAACAAAATATAAGCCGCGGAGCTAATTCCAAAAATGAGATTTTCTGTAAAGCGACTCAGGAAAGATGATTTCGATGAAGGTGCCGTATAACAACGGACAATTTCAAATCCGTATTCGCTATTTTCCTTTGAGAAAATTTTATTTTTATATCCAGGATAAATCTTCCCTCCAGGATGGTTAGGCAAAGATGTGATTACTTTCACCTGATGACCAATGGCTGAAAGCTCCCTGGCCATAGAGAAAGCAGTTTGAGCAGCCACAAAAGGCTCAGGTGGAAATATGGCGCATAATAGAATGATTTTCTTTTTCGACATGGACAAGTTTGAATAACACCTACTCCAGCGGCCTCTCCAATGTCTTCAGGATTGTGTTGGGTGTACGCAAATGATAAACATGAACATCCAACCCTGCAAACTTATCGCGAAATGAGCCCCTGGATACTTGGATTGTCCGGTTTTCATAGAGCACATCGACAGCAGTCACATTCATTGAAAAACCACTAAATTCTGCTCCAACTGGTTCAGGGGATAAGTTGGTTGCAAATAGATAATTTCCCTGCGGGCCTTTTTGCAGGATCTGGATCGAATCATAGATACCTCCATACGATATTGCCACATGAAGTGGTCCTGCAATCACCTTGGCCCTGGCAGATTGAAGAGCATTTGGTGACATTATGATCGGAGACAATTCATTCAATTCGGCGACAATCCTTTGCAGCCCGCTCCAAAGCTCTGACAATCGCACTCCATTCTGATAACAAAACCAATTCAGCCCTTTTGCCCCTGAAATCAGGGAAGTATATGCATCAAACCGCGCTTGATGAGGAGTTGGGTAACCTCCAGGATGATCAAAGTCCCGGCTGTCGAAGAACGGGGGAACCCCCATGACCGGTTTAGTAGGACATACCTTCCTTGCGATATCAATTCGGGTTTTGATGCAAGCTCGCGGCTCAGCATGATATTCGGGATAACAACCGATCAGGATAATATCAGCAACATCACACCATACTTCAAGATTTTGAGTGCCGCCGAAATAAAGTGCTGCAGGACGATTTTGCGGATCATATTGTTGAATGATCTCATACAACCTGGCCAGGTGGCTGTGATCAACACCTCGGATATCCGGCTCTTCGGGGAGATACCACATAACGAGAGAGTTGTACGCGGAAAGGGAAGTGACCCAATCTATCCAGAATTTATCGCCTGCTGCAAGGTAGTCTCGAGGCATATTCTGGCTTACTTTTAAGCCAAACTCTTCGGCTGTTTCCAGATATAACTTGGCTTCCGAAAGAGTTTGCGTATCGTGATAGATGTGAACCGTGTTAAACCCTGCAGCCTTGACATCACTAAAGCTTTCTAATGGAACAGTATAGAGACCAAGCAAGAAATATTTGAGCGGGGATTCAATATCGGGATAAGTTGGGCTTTCTTTGGCATGCACTTGACAGCTAAGTAGAATGCCGATTGCGAATAGGATGGTCAGATTGGATCGTAGGACCATCTTATCTCTTCGCGAATTGATTGAAATGCCCCATAATTTCATGGTCGACCATCTCCATAATGATGGCCCAACTGTAGCGTTGCTCTACAAATCTTCTTGCTTCTTCCCCCATGATTATTGCTTTTTGGCGGTTCCTCATCAATGTAATAATTGCGGTACTAAAATCCCTCGCATTATCAGCAATCATAAGTTGTCGGCCAGATTCAACTTCTAACCCTTGTGCACCAACTGATGTACTAACCACCGGAAGACCCATTGCCATCGCCTCCAGGGTCTTCAACTTAGTCCCACCACCCGTTCGCAAAGGTACCACAAATACTTCAGCTTGTCGGTAATAATCACGCACGTCAGGAACGGTGCCCGTAACTGAAACTCCTTGCCTTTTAGCAAGGTTCTGAATTTCTAGAGGTGGATTTCTGCCAACAACCATGAATTGAACGTCCGGAATTTGCTGCAAGATCGCAGGAAACACGTTTATCACAAACCAACTTACTGCATCTTGATTTATGACTACATCTAAAGAACCACCAAAGACAAGCATCCGCGATGGATTCTTTAAGTATTGTTGTTCCTTGGGACAGAAATATTCAATGTCTACACCGTTCGGTGCTAAATAAAGATTAGTATGGCTATTGGTATACCGGGCAGTCGTTTGAAGGTCTTCACTCGCAACACAGAGAATCATATCGAATCTGGGAAACCAGAGCTTCTGAACCTGCTTGGCTTTCACCGTTTCTATTGCCGCATAGGTTCTCCACAGAGGAATTGTATTGCATCTCACGAAACTCCTAAAATAGAGTTCGTCAACATTCTGTTGATCGAGAATTAAAAATGGCCGACTACGTGTCGGCTGTTCTCCATTCGTAGTGAAGTATCGCTTGATATAAGGAGCCATATTTAGGGTATGGATCCATAAAGCATCATAATGATTTCCATTAATTCAGATCTACTATCAATGCTTGGTACTGGTCATCCCAATATTTAGCCTGCCCGTACGAACACCCAGTTAAGCAAGATTTCAGAGCTGCTCGGGATCGGCTCTGCATAGGGAAATCGACCACATAGTCTTTCCATAAATGATTATCTTCCTCAATCAATCGTCCGTTTGGTTCCTGATCTCGGAGTGATACCAATGTCACTTCATGTTGTTGAGAGAAACAACTCGCCGATGCCAGAATCCGTCTTTTTGCTCCATTGTTCGCAGGAATCGGGTATGCCCCCGATAACATCAAAATACGCATCTTAAACTAATCCTACCCCAGATCGTTTATAGGCTTCAATACTATCTCTTGAATTTGATGTGTAAACTTCTCTATCTGCTCTTGAGTGGGCCTGAATAATGACGAGGTTAGCAAGACCAAGCGTAAACCATCGTTGCAGATCGACCCAATTATAGGTAAAAATCCCATTCACGATATCACAGAGAAGAACAAAGATTAGGCTGAGACTTAAAACTGACCAGAACTGAGGCAATCCAGGCTCTTTAGTTAATCGATTCAGCCCCCTTATTAGACTCCACAAAACCAGGATCAAAGGGATAGTTCCCAGTAAACCCTGATCTACAATGAGTTGGCTCCAACCGAGAGTAAACTCACATACATCCGTGTGGTAAGAGAGATTGTTAAGACCCACTCCTAGGATAGGATTTGATAACCAAACATTCATTGCGACCAGCATACACTCAGAGCGAACTCGATAGGAGGAGATTTCGGCCGTCTCTGAAGGGTTGATGATATTCAAAAAGAGATACTTAAATCTAAGAACAAGCGCTCCAAAGAAATCCATTCCAAAGAGGGAGAGAATGATTCCTCCCAATATAAGAAAAACCAACAGTATAGTAACCAGCTTGACTATCTTAGTGCGCGGAATCCGACCGGAGACAATCATCATAAAGATTACGGCCAAAATTGAAATGTAGGCTGCCTGGGAACCAGCGAGCATTAATGCGGAGGCGAAAACAAGGAGAACTGCCCAATTGAAAACCACCGATTTCGAAAGCAGGGCTTGCCCGTTGCCAGTGAGCAGGAATACTATTACGATAATTATCGGCCCCAGGAGAAAGGCGCCGAGATAGCTTGGCTCGCTAAAAAAACTTGAAACCTGCGAATAACCAAAAATAGTCCTATCCACTCCGCTTTGATAAGTTACAGACGGGTTTGTAAGAGGAAATATCGAAAAAGGCAGTTTGTACGCCAAAGCAAATACCTGGTAGATTGCATACAGCGATGACACCAAGGCAGCCAGTATCCATAACCTGAGGCCAGTTTTGATTTCTGATTTGTTGAAGGAGCTACTTGATATCACCAGAAAAAACGCAATGGCAAGTAGTAACTGGACCGCTTTCGTTCCAAAATCGATAAATTGGGAATTTGACGCGTTGAACAGGTTCAGGACCGTCAATATGCCCATGACCAAAAATAAAAATACAAACGGGTTGGTTGGGCTGGAACGTAATGGATAACGATTGGCAATAAAATATATGGAGAACATAATGATCAACGACCCGGCTGCCAGCCAATCGATCCTGGCGAGACCGCGAGATCCAAGATTTAATAAAGATACACCATAGAATGGACTAGAGAGTATGTATAGGAAAAAAAACCACCGCATCAAGCTCTGTGCCCGATCCATCATGTCCAGCCTTTGTTACTCATTAAAATTGCGGATTTGCCGGTTAGAATCTTTGACTTGATCGATTAAACAATACTGAAGTGTGTGAAACGACTTTCTGAAAAACGCCTTGAATTTCACCCAATCTTCACGCCTTGTATTTCCGAACACTAACAGCGTGATCGAGAATCCGATAAAGTAAATGAATTTAACCAGGAAATCTTGTGGGAGCGCCAAACTGATCAAGATACCGCTAATCGTGCAAATAAAAGTCTTTCCATAGCTATGCCTGAATGCCATCGCCCAGGAGATATCCAGCCTTCGTTGAAGATACCATGGCAAGGTAATCATTGCACTCATTCCAACAACCACACCTATGCTTCCACCAATCAAACCAGAGACTGATAGACCAACCATGAGGCCGAGAACAACACAGATCGCTGCCAAGGTGTTCATTACTGCCATCTGCCTGGGATATCCCATTCCTACCAGCATGTTAAATGGGATGATACTCAAGGCAAAAATGAAATACCCAATGGAAGTAAATACCAGAATGGGCGCAGACGATAAAGCAAAACTAGGGTCTATCCAAATCGAGAGGATTTGATTGGCAAAAGTTCCCAGAAAAACCATCACTAGACCATCAATAAGCATGATCAACCTCATGCTTTGAAGAAAAATTTTCCTGAGTGTTGATAAATCTCCCATCGATTGGACCTCTGATGAGAGTGGAAATAAGAATGAGACAATTAGTGCTATACCCGTATGTACCTTGAAGGCTATTTGTGTCGGTACAGAATAATATGCGACGCCTTCAGATCCTACTACCCACCCAACCATGACTTTATCCAGATTGTGGAGAAGCGTCGCCCCTAAATTGATAATCATCATATAAATTCCAAATGTGAACATGACTCTTAAGAGTGCCCCATCCGGAAAACGAAGCAATCTAATCCCTGGGATAAGATAGCGAATTGCCAGAACAAAACATACGAGAGACACTAACGTAATAATAATATGGCCCTGCATGAGTTCTACAACATGCCCACCACGCAAGACAATCACCAATTGAATCAGGACAAGAGCGAGGCCGTAAAAAATTTGAATCCCATTGTAGATATCGTACCGTTGAAATCCGCGAGGCACGGCAGAGAGTGCATCTCGCAATAGTATAAGGGCCAGCAAAACCCCTATCAGTCGAACTATCAGAGCAAGCTCATTAACACTTAATTCTGTATCATTGAAAAGTAATAAAGCAATTTCTGGAGCAAATATCAAGCACAGTAGCGTGATGCAACCACCCAATCCAATGTAGATAGCCAGATTGCTTGAGATAATAAGCTCCAGCTTCTCCGGATTCCCGCGGGTATCAACTTCTGCGATATATTTGGTCGCTGCCGAGGTTAATCCGAGTTCTAAGAATCGAAGCACTCCAGCAAAAGAGAGCGCGATGATGTAAATGCCATAAGCCTGCTCGCCAAGACTGTGAACCAGAACAGGCACCACGATTAGCCATGCGATGGCAGGTACCACCACACCGATCACATTGCTGATTAAATTGCGCCTAAGGAAGCGGATACCTGAAATCATGTCTAATGAACCGGATCGGTTTTATTGTCTTTCTCGCTTCTCGATGATCCGCCCGGTGACATGCGACGACCACCCCAATTAGGTAAACGTAGCTTTCCCCTATTAGGATTAGAACGACCTTGTGTGCTGTAATATTGATAGTAACCATACCCTTTGGAGGGCACTGCATTCAAAACGACGCCTAGCAGGTTAGCGCCTATCTGATGCAGGTTCGTTACCGCATGACGAGCAGCATTCTTATAAGTGTGTTCTGCTTCAATCACAAGTAAGACGCCATCCACCATTCGTGACAGAATTTCACCATCGGCAACCACCAGAACAGGTGGACAATCTATCAACACCACATCCGCCTGTTCGCTGAGCTGCATCAGCAAGTCTTGTGTACGTTTGGATGTAAGCAATATTGTGGGGTTAACCTCGGGTGTATCTCCACTTGCCAGGATTGATAATCCTTTGATGGAGGTTGCTTGAACTTTGCCATCTAAGTTCCCTTCACTTAAATATCCAGCCAATCCATTATGATTCTCGCCAAGTCTAAATAATTCTTGTAAGCGTGGCTTACGAATGTCCGCATCTACCGCAATTACCTTGAGCCCTGATTGGGCCATGACTGCTGCTAGATTTGCGACGATTAAGGATTTACCTTCTCCCTCTCCGGGGCTTGTCACCAGGATTGTTTTTAAGGGATTTATTCCTCTTAAGAAGTGGATTTTGGTGCTCAGGTTGTGGAAATCCTCCACAACAGGCGAACGAGGTTGGGAGACTACAACCAGCTCATCTTGTCTATTATCTAATTTACCAACCAGGCATAGCGTATCAAGACCAAGCACTGCGGTAACATCATCTTGCGTCTTTATCGTGGCTTCGCGTTGGTCAAACAAGAAGGCAAGCCCAATTGCTACCAAGGCGCCTGCCAAGCCCGCGATCAGGGCATTAAATAAGGTGCGTGGTTTCGATGGCTCAAGTGGGGGTTGAGCGGTCTCTATTAGGACTACATTTTCTTTTGACTGAACAGCAGAAAGCTGCATTTGATCAAAGCTCTGCAGGGCAGATGCATATGTGTCGCGATTTTCCGCTAATTGGCTTTCCAGGCGAGCTATTTCAGTCTCCGATTGAACGACATTTGCCATCCTTGTTTCCAATTCCGTTTGAGTTGCTTCGATCCGAAGCGCCAACTCGTCGATTTGTGCGGTCAAATCCGCCAGACGGTCGCCATATAATTCCTCTATTTGCGCTTGATTCTGACGAATAAAAGCATCACCAATCGCATTCGCGAGAAGTATCGCCCTGGATTTATCATTATCATCAACACTCAATCGAATCAATTGTGTATTCGGAATTGGCTTGACCTCAACCCTCCCAGCGAGCTTATCGGGGCTTTCCGCCAGACCTAATTGCCCAATCACTGCATCCAGTACGGACCTTCCTACAATCATCTCACTGTATGTAAGCGCCATTTCCTCACTGGCGAGTACATTTGAGTAATCAACCCCGCTCAAAGCTGGAGTTTGACCTACCATTAATAATAAATTAGCTCTGTAGGGGAAACGCACTGGGGTATCCGGTATTTGAGCTGCTTCAATAATTTTGACATGATCCATTAGCTGATCCACTGTCAACTGCAGAGAACGTTGTTCTTGCTGAAGAAGCCGATGATCATTCCGATATTCAGATAGAAGGCTTTCAAGACGCGAAATTTTTGCATCCTCCTCATACTTAATTGCGGTATTGGAGCTCAACTGAGACTGGATATCTTCCATCAATGCTAATAATTCATTCCTCTTCCCTTGAATGCTCTCCAGTGAATGAGCGAATCGATCTGATTGCATAAGTTGGATTTGTTCGATAAACACTTCAGACAGAGTATTGGCGATCATCGAAGCTTGAGATGGGTCACGATCCTCAGCGATAATTCGAATAAGTTGAGTCTCGTAAATTAGCTCAATATCAATCCTATCTGCCAACTCTTCCGGAGTTACATTCAATCCTAAACGATTAATCGTCTCCCCAAGCAATGGCTGACCTTCAAGCATCTTGCTGTATGTTTGCGCTAAAAGCTCACTGGCAAGGACTGTGCTATAGTCATCAGCCCCAATCGTTGCAGGTTGCACTCGTACTATCGATGCAGCGCGATAGACAGGAGTCATAAGGAGGCTGATCAATAGAGCAATCAAGGCACACAACAACGTGCATCCCATGATCAGCCACCACCAACGGCGGATTACGGCCAGGATCCAATGCAACTCCATTCCGCTTTGCTCGGTATTCATTTGCCCTCCAGAGATTTCAAGTTCCGCGCTCCGCCCTTGCGACAACCCAAGAATGCCGACGAGAGTTGGTATAATTAACGCGCGCACAGGCTGCTGACCGCGCCCTATGTGCATTGCCTCGGTCAGTGGCAGCTGACCGGGGCTCTTTTCTGTTAGCCGTCTTCATCCAACTAATATGCAAAAACCGACCCCACCGGTCGGTTTCGCTATTTGCTCCTCGAAGATCCTGCTTGAGATAATTCAAGCCAGCGACCAAAACAGATCTTCGGCTCATCGCCTCCAGTCTTACACTCCCCTTGCAGTGAAAGCTATAAAGAGGGACCTGTATTAAATTGTATATTATTGTCTATAATTGATAGAGCCTTTTAGCTCAGTACATAGATTATAGCATGAATCTATTTCGAGTCAATTTAATTGCGCGCACTTTCAAGGCCCGCAAAGCCAGTTGTTTTAATCCAGTAATAAAAACGTAACAAGTTTCCCAATTGTACGTTATTATAAGCAGAATCACCGACAATACTTTTTTGGGAATGCGATGATCTGATGACCGATCTGGTCGCTTTGCTGTTCTCTTGGACAGCAAGGTCATCGGGGAGCAAAATGGCGAAACCGGCCCTTACGCCGGTTTTTTTGTTCTTGGGTGTTGGGATGAACCGTTTGGCGCTGACAGCCAGTCAGCAATCTGGGTGACGGGGAGGGTTAGATGAATCGATCATACGGGGTATTGCTTGGCAGGCTTTCTGGATTAAGCGTAATTCTAGGAAGCGCCTGCCTTGTTATTGCTATGTTACTGAGCACTGCCGGCTCCCCAGCCAGCGCAGCGGACGCATTAGACGAAGCCTCTCCGGTCCAAGAAGAGTCTACGTCGCCTGTCCCCGTTTGCACCAGGCCCTGGCGCACCCCTACCACCACACCGGTGCCCCCGGATACAGACACACCCACGCCCACCGAGGCCCCGCCTACTTCCACCCTGACCGAAGTTCCCCCCTCCGAGACGCCCACTCAAACCGACACGCTCACCCCGCCCACGGAGACACTCACCCCGACTGCCACGCCAACCGAGATTGTCATCCCGCCCACATCCACTGCCACACCAACCGGACAGCCACCGACTGATACGGCCACTCCCACCAGCACCTCTCTGCCGCCTTCACAGACGCCTACCCCTACACCAACGAATATACCGGAGCAGCCTTCGGTGACACCGACCGCAACTCGTACTGGAAAACCACCGGTAAAATCCCCGACACCAACCAGCATAGTTCCTGCCACACCGACCGAGATTCACATCGTGATCCGACCCCCAGCCGGGACGCTACCGCCCCCCACGCCGCCATCCGATTTCGTCTACCCGCCCATTATCGTTCCCGTCACCGGTGCTGAAATGACCTCCGCGACCGCCTCTGCTCGTTTCATCCCCATCTTCCTCAATCTGGGGATCGGCTTGGTTGGGATTGGCCTGGTCACCAGCGGTTTAGCGCGGCGGCTCTGGCGTGAGGATGATCCACAGGAATGATCCGTTTTAGTAAATACCACCTGCTGGCTGCACTGGGACTGGTGCTTGCGTACAATGGCATCCTGGGGATGATCGATTCCTTGCAGCCCGGCGACTTATTTGTCACCCAATGCAGATGAGTGGAGTGCGCCAACCACCGCTCTACTTCCTCCCGTGATGGACGCTGAACCACCCGCCGAGCAGATCGCCGTCCCTGCTGAATCCCTGGCTCAACCCGATGAAGCCGCCGCATCAATCCCGTCTGCCAATTCTGCTGATGCCCAGTTGCCTGCACCGGTCACAGCCACTCCAACCAGCGACCCCATCGCGGTCTCTCCTGGCACCACGCTGGAAGTCGCCTCTATCCCGGACAGCTCGGCGAGCGATCCCACCCCGGTTGCCCCTATGGAAGCTGCTTCCACCCTGGAGGCCCTGGCCAAAGAGCCCGGCCGTCTGGTCATCCCATCCATCGGCCTGGACGCCCCTATTGTTCCGGCAAAAATGCGCACGATTATTTTTCGCGGCGAGCGCTACCAGCAGTGGCTGGCGCCTAACTACCACGCCGCTGGCTGGCACACCGACTCGGCTCTTCTGGGCGCGGTTGGCAATACTGTGCTCAACGGCCATCACAACTCCCTTGGGGCTGTCTTCGGCCGCCTGGTTGAACTGGAGTTCGGCGACATCATCCAGGTCTACTCGCATAATTCCCTTTTTACCTACCAGGTCACCAATCGCATGATCGTCCCGGAGAAATACCAGCAAATGGATACGCGTATGGCCAATGTCCAATGGCTGCTCCCCTCCCAGGACGAACGCCTGACGCTGATCACTTGCTGGCCAGATGAATCGAACACCCATCGGGTGATCATCGTCGCTGCTCCAGTCGAACGCCTGGACCTCGCCACTGACCTTCAATAATTTATCTCCTCATCCCCCCAGGCCTTGCAATCGCGATGGCACAATCCTTGCAACCTTGCAAAGGGTGAGTTTTTCGAGCTCACAACTGAACTTGATGAGGCAATATTTAAAATATTTTCAGCGGTTTGCCATGGTAAAATGAGAAAAATATGAAAAATCATTTGCTTAACCTGTCTTCCTGGCAAGTGATATTCTGAAGGAGGAGAATATGTCAGTTAAACGCCTTCTCGCCGTCCTCGCCGTCTTCCTAATACTCCTGGCTCTGACTGCCTGCACCCTGTCCGCCTCGACGCCGCCGCCCACGACGCCGACCACTGACAGCGCCATGAGCACCCTGGAAGCCGAGCTAGGCAATATCGCAACTCAGACCGCTGCCGCTGGCGGCGGCGATAATGGGTCTGGCACTGTCGCTACTCCAGGTCAACCAAGTTCCCCCGGCGGCACCCCTGAGGGCGGTGGACCAACCCCGACCTCCCAGCCCGATGCCACCCAGGCTCCCCAACCAGAACAACCAGAGCAGCCCGACCAAGAAGAGCCTGAGGATGTCCCTGAGTGGAAACCAACTCCCGGATTGCCCAAGACCTACACCTTGCAGAAATATGAGTTTCCCTTCTGCATTGCGCGTCGCTTCAACCTCAATCAGAGTGAGCTGCTCAATCTGAATGGGCTGGGGCTCAATTCGGTTGTATCGGTCGGTTTCGTGCTCACGATCCCTCAGACTGGCAATCACTTCGTTGGCACGCGTGCCCTGCAAAAACACCCCACCACTTATACCGTGGTGGCAGGTGATACCATTTACTCGATCGCCTGCAAGTTTGGCTCCGTTGACCCTAACGGGATCATTGCAGTAAATAAGCTAAAGTCACCCTACAACCTCAGCGCCGGACAGAAGCTCGCCATACCTTAGGCCGCCCCTGATCCCACTAAGGCTTCAATTAGAGTAGCCGGGGAGAACCTTTTCCGGCTACTTGATTGTTAAAAAAAGTAAAGGAACTGTGATGGCTTTCGAAATTATCCGCTCAGAGAAAATCTATCAGGGGCGTGTATTCGGTGTGCGCTGCGACCAGGTCAGCCTGCCCAACGGCAAATCCGTCGAGCTGGATATCGTTGAGCACCCTGGGGCAGTTACTCTGGTGCCCGTCGATGACCAGGGCAACCTGTGGTTTGTGCGCCAGTACCGTCATGCCGGTCAAGTCGAGCTGCTCGAGCTGCCGGCTGGCTCGCTGGAGCCCGGCGAGCCGCCTGAAGCTTGCGCCTTGCGTGAAGTCCGCGAAGAAATCGGCATGGCCGCCAGTCACATCGAAAAGATCGGGGAATTCTACATGGCGCCCGGCTACTCTACCGAGTACTTACACGTCTACCTGGTAACCGGCCTGCATCCTGCCCCCTTGCCGGCTGACGACGATGAGTTTCTCAGCGTCGAGACCATCTCGATCAAGCAGGTCTTTGCGATGGTCGAAGCCGGTCAAATTCATGACTGCAAGACGCTGGCCTCCCTCTACCTGGCGCGACCTTTCTTGACGGAGATGGGCGGTTAATTCAACCTGTTAGTGGATTAACCGGACATAACTATTCTCCCTGGGTTAGAACGGGCCGTAATCGATCGCTACTGCCACCGCCAGAAAGGCCACTGTCGCCAGGAACACCCAGAACCACAATCCGAGCAACCACTTTACCCATTTTGGGTAGGCCACCACAGTCAGGCTGAGCGTTATGATCAGTGCCGCGTTAGTGGGATAGACCAGGTTAGAGAAGCCATCCCCAAATGTGTAGGCGCTGACCGCGATCTGCCGGTTGACGCCCACCAGGTCGGCTAACGGCATCAGGATAGGGATCAACAGCAACGCCTTGGCCGAGCCAGAGGTGATAAAGAGCTCCAGGACGAGAGTCAGCCCGTAGATCATCAAAGCAGCCACAAAAGGGCTGGTCCCGGTGAAAGCCGTGGCTGCCCAATGCAAGATGGTGTCTAATATTCCTCCTGTGGCGATAATATAGCGCACGCTGGCGGCCATCAGAAGCAAAGGCACCGCTGGAGCGATGGCGATCAACCCGTCCCAGGCTGCTCTCCACACCCGCTTGCCGCCTCCTGCCAGGAGTCCTGCTCCAATCCCCCCGATGACGAACAGCAGCCCGGTGAGGGGCAAAGCCAGTTCGGACAGCACAGGAACAAAAGGCGAAGCAAACAGCATAGCCAGGATCAGGACCAATATCACCAGCATAAAGATGCCCGCTCGCCGCATGCGCGGGTCATTTTCAGCGGCGCTATCCAGGCTGAATATCGCATGCTGGGCGCGTCCGGCCTGATCTTCCTCAAAAACGGGTGAGGCTTCTGGTTTCCGATCCACCTTGCGGGCATAGCGCGTCAGAAAGTACGCCAGGATCAGATAGACGCCGACAAACAGGATGATGCGCAAACCTGCCCCAGAGTAGAGCGGCAAGCCAGCCAGTTGTTGCGAAATCCCAATGGTGAAGGGGTTGAAAACCGCGGTCGAGAATCCAACATTCGTCGCCAGCACCGACATCCCCAGGCCGGTGAGCGAATCCCAGCCCAGCGAATAAGCCAGGGCAATCATGATCGGAACAAGCGGGATGATCTCTTCAAAAATACCGAAAAAGGCGCCTAGCGCCATGAAAAAGAACGTGATAATCAACAGTAAAGTGTACTTGCGTCCGCCAAAGATCTTGACGATGTAGGCGATCGCTGTCCGCAAGATGCCGCTCTGATCCAAAACCCCGAATGCCATGCCGACTAGCAGGATGAACAGGATGATAGCAATCACGATCACCCCGCCATCCGCAAACAGAACTTCGACCGGCGCTGTAAACCAGCGCCAAACTGGATAATCTGGTTGCTCGATGTACGTAAAGGAATTGGCATCAATCACCTGTCGCCCATCCACCTCCACTCGGGCGTATTGCCCGGCCGGGATCAGGCGCGTCAGGATCCCAGCGAATATCATTAAGGCAAAGATGATCGTCACAGCCTGGATAAAAGCCTTGCGGCTGATGCGGGCGCCGGGTTTTGGCTCCATGTTCTCCTCCTGTCTACTTCAGTCCCAGCAGTAACTTTATCTCGATCTAATGGAATTGTTGCATGGCCCGGTAGATGGCCGCCGTCCCGAAATCCAGCGCCGCCGCGGGGACGCGTTCATTTTCAGCATGCACCGTGCGGTCGAAGTTGAAATCTTCGGGCAGTCTGAGTGGCAGAAAACCGTAAGTTTGAATGCCCAGTTTTGAGAAGAAGCGCGCGTCCGTCACTGCCGGTAACACATAGGGAATCGGGATACCCTGTGGATCGAGCTCGCGAAGCACACTACTCAGCAGTTCAAACAGGCCCATATCCGGTTCTGTTGGTCCGGGTTCTGCCGCCACGACTTCCAGATCAATACCCTCGCCTAACAAGGCTCTCAGCTCGGCGACCATCTGCTCGGGCTTGCCCCCAGGCACCTGCCGGCCATCCAGTCCCAGGCTCACCTCGCACGGGATCACATTGATCTTATCGCTGGCCTGCAGCATGGTCGGGCTGACCGTATTGCGGATCAACCGTGAGAAAAGCTGACCGCGCTGGCCTAATAACTTGAGCACGGGGTCGGCCAGAGCAGGGTTGGTGATCTGCCGCAGCACCAGGCTCGTTATACCTGGAAAGGCTGCCGAAACACTTTCCGTCATCATCTTCACCGCCGGGGTGATGTGCACTGGCAGCCGACGGCGATCCAGGATTTCCAGAGTGCGCGCCAGTTTCGCCATGGCCTGGCCTTGCACCGGCATCGACCCATGCCCGCCCTGTCCGCGGAAAGTCACCTTCATCGCACAAATCTGCTTCTCAGCGATCATGATCGGATAGAAGCGCTTACCTCTGATCCTCATGTTAAAACCGCCGAACTCACCAAAGGCGTAGCGGACGCCCTCAAACAGGCCGGGGTGTTCCTTTACCAGAAATTTAGCGCCAAACTCACCACCAACCTCCTCGTCTACCACGGCGGCGAAGATCACATCGCCGGGCAGGTGAGCGCCTTCCACCTTTGCCTTCAGGAAGGCTGCCAGCAGCATCGCCACGCCACCCTTCATATCCAGCGCGCCGCGCCCCCACACATAGCCATCCACCAGGCGGCCTTCGAAAGGCGGGTACTGCCAGTTCTGCCCAGCCGTGGTGACCACATCCACGTGACCGTAGAGCAGTAAGGGCGGAGAGTTCCCATTCCCTTTCAATCGCGCCACCAGATTAGGTCTTTCCGGGGTGTGCGCGATCAAGCTGGTTTCAATCCCGGCTTCCTCGAGTAAACCGCTGATATAGCGGATGCATTCTCCCTCATTCCCCGGAGGGTTAGTGGTATCAAAGCGGATCAGGTTCTGTAGCAATTCAGCTGGGCGCTGGTAGAGGGGTTCGCGACGTTCAGGCATATTGACCTCCAGTTCAGAATCTCATTCCTGAGGCACACAGAACAAGGCATTTCCGATCTCTGGATGCGCTGTCTGTTCACAGAGATTATCCCTCCAATTCCCTTTCTGAGAAATCACCTGATTCATTATAGTCCCATGTGACTTCCAAAGTACAGAGCATCTATCGAACGCTGCTCCAGAACTCCAACGCCACTGAGTGTTATAACCTAACCCTCCGTGGCGCAGGATTTTGGTACAATTAAATTCCGCTTATGATTGTTTGCTTCCAGGCAGCTTCTGCCACAGGAAAAGGACCGCCCTATGACTTCAAAAACACAGCGCAACCCCGGCATGCCCCTCGACCTGGATTGGGTGGCTGGTGCCCACATCAATCGCAGCGCCGTCGAACGCCGCGTTGCCACTCTCCCCGCTCGCCGCTCGGTCAAGAAAGATTGGCAGGCCGCCTGGTTTTTGCGCGCCGTCACCTGCATCGACTTGACTACCCTGGCAGGCGATGATACTCCCGGTCGGGTCAAGCGCCTGTGCGCCAAGGCCAAACAGCCCGTGCGCCCAGATATGCTCGCTGGACTGGGCATTACCGACCAGCCCATCACGGTAGGCGCCGTTTGCGTCTATCCCAGCCGCGTGCGCGACGCGGTTGAAGCCTTGCACGGTACCAATATTCCAGTCGCCTCCGTCGCTACTGGCTTTCCCGACGGCCAGACCCCCCTGCCTCAGCGCATTGCTGAAATCGAGCAGGCCATCGAAGCTGGGGCGCGTGAGATTGACATCGTGATCACCCGCACGCATGTGCTCACCGGCAATTGGCCAGCCCTCTACGATGAAATTCGCCAGTTCCGCCAGACCTGCGGTGAAGCCGCCCACATGAAGACCATCCTCGGAACCGGTAATCTGGCTACCCTCAAGCAGGTTTACCAGGCCAGTCTGGTAGCCATGATGGCTGGAGCGGATTTCGATTAAGACATCCACTGGCAAAGAGTCGATCAACGCTACGCTTGAATTCGGCCTGGTTATGGTGCGCGCCATCCGCGAGTACCTGGAGCGCACTGGATACAAGATCGGCTTCAAACCAGCCGGTGGGATCAACACTGCCAAACAGACTCTCGCCTGGCAGGCCATGATGAAAGAAGAATTGGGCGACGAATGGCTGATGCCTGACTTGTTCCGCATCGGCGCCAGCGGGCTGCTCACCGACCTGGAGCGCCAGCTCTACCACCACCTAACCGGCCACTACGCCGCCCGCCACCATATGCCGCTGGGTTAAGAAACGGAGTCAACCATGAGCGTTTCCGATCTCTTCAAAACCATGTCCTACGGCCCTGCCCCCGAATCTCCCTCTGCTGTCAATGCCTGGCTGGACGACCACGAACGCCAATTCGGTGTCTTCATTAATAACCGTTGGGTTACACCTCGCGATGCCCGCTACTATGCCAGCTACAACCCGGCCACCGGTGAGAAGCTGGCCGACACGCTGCAGGCCAGCTCCGCAGAGGTAGACGCCGCAGTCGCCGCCGCACGCCACGCCTTCCAGACCTGGAGCCAGACTCCTGGTGTGGTCCGAGCGCGTCACTTATACGCCATCGCCCGCAATATCCAGAAGCACAATCGCCTGCTCGCCGTTCTTGAATCGATGGACAACGGCAAGCCGCTGCGCGAATCGCGCGATATCGATGTTCCCCTGCTGGCCCGCCATTTCTATTACCACGCTGGCTGGGCGCAACTGATGGAGAGCGAGCTGCAGGCCTACCAGCCTGTCGGCGTCGTCGGTCAGATCATTCCCTGGAACTTCCCCTTGCTCATGTTGGCCTGGAAGATCGCCCCCGCCATCGCCATGGGCAACACCGTCGTGCTAAAACCGGCCTCCTACACCCGCCTGACTGCTCTGCTCTTTGCCGAGATCGTTGCAGAAGCCGGCCTGCCTCCCGGCGTGATCAACGTCATCACCGGCAGCAGCCAGGCTGGCACCCTGATCGTCACCCACCCAGACGTTGACAAGATCGCCTTCACGGGTTCCACCGATGTTGGGCGCATCCTGCGCCGCCAGACTGCAGGCTCCGGCAAGAAGCTCTCCCTCGAATTAGGCGGTAAATCGCCTTTCATCGTCTTTGAAGATGCCGACCTGGATGGCGCCGTGGAAGGTGTGGTCGACGCCATCTGGTTCAACCAGGGCCAGGTGTGCTGCGCCGGCTCGCGCCTGCTGGTACAGGAAAATATCGCGGATCGCTTCCTCGCCAAGCTCAAGCTGCGTATGAGTCACATGCGCGTTGGTGATCCCCTCGATAAGTGCATCGATATGGGCGCTATCGTCGATCAGACCCAGTGGGACACAGTTGACAAATGGGTCAAGCGCGGCGCCGAGGAAGGCGGCCAGGTGTTCCAGCCAGATATCGAGCTGCCCAAGCAGGGCCTCTTTTACCCTCCAACCTTGATCTGCGACCTTGAGCCTGCTGCTGAGACCGTCCAGGAAGAGATCTTCGGCCCTGTGCTGGTTTCGCTCACCTTCCGTTCCCCCGCTGAGGCTGTCGCCCTGGCTAACAATACTCGCTATGGCCTGGCCGCCAGCGTGTGGAGCGACAATATCAACGTCGCCCTCGACGTGGCCAGCAAACTCAAGGCCGGCTCAGTTTGGGTAAACTCCACTAACCTGTTTGATGCCGCTTCTGGCTTCGGCGGTTATCGCGAGAGTGGCTTTGGACGTGAGGGCGGCAAGGAAGGCCTGTTTGAATACCTGCGTCCTGTCTGGCAGGACCGCCCCCGCCCGAAACTGGATCTCGAGCTTGCTGCCGCCCAGGCTTCTAAATGGGGCTCTACCATTCCTGCTCGCCCCACCTTGCCCGGCGGCGATCACGAAAACGGCAAAGGCGCCCTGCCAGTCGACCGCACCCCCAAGATGTATATCGGCGGCAAGCAGGTGCGCCCGGACGGGAACTACACCCGCCCTGTGCGCGGCCCGCACGGTGGGCTTGTCGGTCAGGTCGGCGACGGCAATCGCAAAGATATCCGCGATGCGGTCGAAGCCGCCCATGCTGCCCATACCGCTAAACCCGGCTGGGCTATGCGCCACGCTTACAACCGCTCCCAAATACTCTATTTCATCGCTGAAAACCTGTCTGCCCGGGCTGCCGAGTTTGCCCGCCGCATCCGCGAGATGACCGGGCGTTCTGCCGCCTCCGCCCAAACCGAGGTCGAAACTGCCATCCAGCGCCTGTTCACCTATGCAGCCTGGGCGGATAAATATGGCGGCAGCCTCCAGGAGACCACCCTGCGCGGCGTTACGGTCGCCGTCAACGAGCCGATCGGTGTAATTGGCATCGCCTGCCCGGATGAATTCCCTCTGCTCGGCTTCGTATCTGGAATGGCCCCCGCCATTGCGCGCGGTAACACCGTCGTCATCATCCCCAGCGAGAAGTACCCCCTCAGCGCCACTGATTTCTACCAGGTGTTGGACACCTCCGATACGCCCGGCGGCGTGGTTAATATCGTCACTGGCGACCGCGATCACCTGGTCAAGACTCTTGTCCAGCATGAAGACGTGGACGCAATTTGGTACTTCGGCCCTGCTGAAGGCAGTTATTATGTCGAGCATGAATCCGCCGCCAACATGAAGCGCACCTGGGTTGGTTATGGCCTGCCGCGAGACTGGCTCAACCCACAGCAGGGCGAAGGCCACGAATTCCTCCACGAAGCCACCCAGGTCAAGAACATTTGGGTCCCGACCGGAGAGTAACTCGCCTGGCAGGGTTATCCCTCGCTGCTTTCGAAGTCAGAAAAGCCTGCTCATGCAGCGGGCTTTTTTATTGGCTAAACCTGTGTCTACACCTATGTAGCTGCTATAATCCAGTGCTCACCAGCCCTTCTCCTTAGTCCCTTACCATTTGCTCCAATTCGCGTATTTCACAGACCCCTCTCGGGACCAGAGAACCTTTAAACTCCGTTGATCGTCTTATGGATACCATCTTATAAATTGAGGTATTAATCATGTCGAGAACTTACCTGACCTGTACCTTTGCCTTCATCCTGACCGCCCTATTGACCGCCTGCAGCCCTGCTTCTCCAGTCTTAACCCCTGTTGTCGGAACAGCTATTGCTGGCACAGCCGAACCATTCCTCCTCACCGAGCTACCGCCCGATTACACTCAGCAGCCCACACCTATCCCCTCCACGCCGACTTCCATCCCGACCTTATCCGCGGGATTAAGTCCAACAGAGCTGAAATATCGCCTCCTGGCTGAATTCCCTGACTTCTTCTTCTGCGACCCGGATTATTACCCGGTGGCGCGGGCGGATGAGCTGGAGCTAGCCCTGGAGCGCTTCCCTGAGCTGCAGGCCAACCCGGAAGAGTTTGCCGCGATCCTGGAACACAACGGGCTGGCAGGCCTGGCCGAGTTTACGGATGCTCAGAAACTGCTGATCTACCAGGAGTACAAGAAATTAGCTGCCATCCCGCTCGAGCTCAATAAGGCGGGCTATTCCTTCCAGATCCAGGTTGCAAAAACCGAAGGCCACGGCGAACTGGTCAGCGGCAGCATCGACAGCCAGGGCAACATCACCATTCAGGAAAAGACGCCCACTATCGCCACCTGCCCGATCTGCCTGGCGGCTGGTACACTGATCGACACTCCATCCGGCCTGATTTCTGTTGAAAATTTGCGCGTGGGGAAGCTGGTGTGGACTGTGGACGCCGCCGGGAAGCGCGTGGCGCAGCCCCTGGTCCGTATCGGCAAGACGGTTCTACCCGCCAGCCACCAGTTCGTTCACCTGGTGCTGGACGATGGTCGCCAATTGTGGGTATCGCCGGGACATCCGACAGTGGATGGCCGCCACGCTGGCCAGTTGCAAACTGGCGACCCGCTTGATGGCTCGGCGATCCACTCTGCAGAGCTGCTCCCCTATCTATCCGGCGCCACCTTCGATCTGCTGCCCGCCGGCGATACTGGCTTCTACTGGGCTAATGGCATCCTGTTCGCCAGTAGCCTGATTCAAGAATAATACACAAGAGGGGGCGGCGCTTCACGCCGCCCCCTCTTGTGAGGATGAGGATCTTATTGCTTATGGTTGTGGCCGATCCCCCCGCAGGGGACGCGGCTTGCGGCGCTGGCTGGGACGTGGCTTGCGCCCAGCAGCCGGGTTGAGCAGGGCATTCAGCCAGGTGATCGCCCGCGTGTCAAACTCCCTCCGCCCACATAGATCGCAGATCCAGGCCGGGAAATTCGGCACCGTCACCAGCTCTTCGTTCAGCCAGGTGAAATAGGTTACCGAGCGTAAGTGCATCACCCCAGCCGCACACTCGGGACACACTGCCAGGCTTTCTTTTTCTTCCGTCTCGTCTTTGTTCGTCTCATCCATGTTGGTCACTCAAAACTCACCGGCCCTGTCTAAGGGGCAGCGATAGCAGTGGAGGGGCCATCCAACATGCCCCAGCGAGTCGGAGGCCAGTAGACAAATTCCGCCTTCCCAACCACATAATCCAGAGGTACCGCCCCCCAGTTATGCGAGATCTGATGAGTTGTTGCGGTTATCGCCTAACACAAACAGCGATTCCGGCGGCACATCCCAGGTCAACTCGTAAGCCGGCGGCGCTGCAATATAGCTCTCGTCCAGCGGCTGACCATTCACTGACACCCGTCCATCCTTGACTGACACCTTATCTCCCGGTAGCCCAATCACCCGCTTAATATATTCTTGCTCTGGATCGCGGGGGAAATGAAACACGATTACATCCCCGACCTGAGGAGAGCCCAGCATATAGGCCAGCTTGTTGACAATCACAAACTCGCCTGTCTCCAGCGTGGGCTGCATACTGGCCCCATCCACCCGGATGCGCGCCGAGACAGCATTGATCACCGCGAACAGGATCACCGACAGGATCAACGTCTCAACAATATCTAATATGAAACGCAAGGCTCCAGTGCGTCGTTCGCGCGAGTCTGGCGGTTCAGTAATTAACTCGGTGTGAAATTGATTCAAATTTGGCTCCATCTTATTGGAGGATTATAAAACCCCTTAGACGTCGGAACAAGGGTCTAATTTCCTACTCGATAACTCCAAATATCCTCCAACAGTCATTATATGTCCGCCGATCGGGCAGGTCAAGCAATCCGGGGCAAAACTAAGAAATCTCTTAGGTTCTTCTTACCTCTCGCCGGCGCGGGCGCAATACCAGGCGCACCGGCGTACCCAGGTAGCCGTACACCTCCCGCAGGCGGTTCTCCAGATAGCGCAGATAGGTAAAATGCGCCAGGCTGGGGTCATTGACATGGATCAGGAATGTTGGCGGATCGCTGCGCACCTGGGTTCCGTAATACAGCTTTAACTGCCTGCCAGCGTGCGATGGAGCCGGGTGCTGATCCTGGGCATGTTGCAGGATCTGGTTGAGCTGCGAGGTGGGCATGCGTACCAATCGCTCCTCGTGCACCCGCAATGCCAGCGGCAACACCTGGTCAACGCGCTGCCCAGTCTTAGCCGAGATGAACAGCACAGGCACATAGGGCAGAAAGTTTAATTCCTGGCGCAAATCCCGGGTAAAGTGATCCATCGTGTGGGTATCTTTCTCGATCGCATCCCACTTGTTTACCAGCACCACCACGCTCTTCCAGGCATCCAGAATGAAGCCGGCGATGTGGGCATCCTGGGCGGTCAGGCCGGTGGTGGCGTCCACCATGAGTAGCACTACGCTGGCACGTTCGATAGCTCGCAGGGTGCGCAGCACGCTGTACTTTTCGACGCCTGGTTCGATCTTCCCCCGACGGCGGATTCCAGCCGTATCGATCAGCGTCACAGGCACACTGGCGTACTCCAAGCGCGTGTCGATAGCATCTCGCGTCGTGCCCGGAATGGGGCTGACGATGGCTCGCTCCTCGCCCAGCAGGCGGTTGAGCAAACTGGATTTGCCTACATTGGGTTTGCCCACGATGGCGATCTTGACTGAATCGTCCTCTTCTTCCGCCTCTTCCACCGCAAAAGCGGCTACCAGAGCATCCAGCATATCGCCTGTGCCAGTACCGTGCAGTGCCGAGATCGGGTAAGGCTCGCCCATGCCCAACTCGTAGAACTGGTACACCAGGGCACGGCGGGATTCGCTATCGGCTTTATTGACCACCAGGATCACGGGTGGCCAGGGTTGGCCATTCTTCTCGCGCTGATTGCGCCGCAAGATTTGAGCCACCTCCAGGTCAGCAGGGGTGACTCCGCTCTCCGCATCGGCGACAAACAGCACTGCATCGGCTTCCTGAATGGCGATCTCTGCCTGGGTGCGAATCTGCTCAATGAATTCGGCCGAGCCGACTGACAGCGGTTGCTGGGCGCGGCCTTGTCCGGTCTGGGTCGGATCGATCCCACCTGTATCCACTACCGTGAACGGCTTACCAGTCCATTCCGCTTCGGCCATCAGTCGGTCACGCGTCGTCCCGGGAACTTCATCAACCACCGCCAGGCGCTCTTCCGCCAGGCGGTTAAACAATGTGCTCTTGCCAACATTAGGACGGCCCACCAGGGCCACAACGGGTTTCGGCATAAGATTTATTTCTCGGATTTTTTTAGGGCTGCGGAGTTGTTGGGGGGATAGGGGTGAAAACGCTGGTTGGGGTGGCTGTGGGAGCGATGATCACCATCACCTCGATCGTACCAGGCAATATTGCATCAGCCTGCAAGCGGGCAGGCAACAGGTCGACGCGCGGCTCAAGCTGGTAAGTGCCCAATTCCAGGTCGGTCAGGTCAATGATTACCCGGAGATCGGAAGGCTCAAGGCTGTCCAGCACCGTTACCGGCCCAGAGAGGATCACTTTGACCGTCTCCGGTGAGAGGACAGCAGCCTGGGTGGGAAGCAGGCCGATAGGTGTGACCGGTAAATCCATGGTCAGGCTGCCCTCAATGGCGGCAATGCTGACCTGTACCAGTACCGTCTCATCGCCGACCACCGAAATCCCTTCGGGCAGCTGCAGCGCCGCAAAGGTATCCACATCATCTTCGGCTCCTGTCAGGTCTACTGGATTCGTCTCAACGAAACCAGGTAAATCGTTGACCAGTTGCGGGTCAGAAGCAAACACAACCACATTCAAAGGCGAGACAGTGATGTTCGTTAGTTTGTAACCGTTGGCAGGCTGGCCAGTTGTGAGCACCTTGACGATCACATTGCGATAACCACCTTGCAAGTAGACTGGCTGGGTTACGCTGATCGTCTTAGGATTGACCAGCACCCCCTCAACCGGGTCACTATTGGCGTCTAAGGCCAGGACAGGGATCTCGACATCGATCGTTTCATCCGCTTCCGAGATATCCAGGGCTACTTGAGTGCTGGTTACCTGATCAACCACCGAAGCCGCACCCGAAACTGTCACAGAGGTCGGTGTATAGCTTGGGGTGCCCTTCTGGTAACCTATCGCCGGGTCGCCGCTGATCACTAGATCGACCGGGAAGTTACGCGTGATTAACGGCTCCAGAGTCAAAGTAACAAATTGTGGGGTGATCTGATTGATCCGCACTGGCCCATAGGTCTCGCTGGCCTGAGCATTGACTTCCAGCTCAAAACTACCCGCCTCCAGCCCTGATACGTCCACCCAGGCAGTTATTGAGCCATCCACACTATCCAGGCTATTCATGACCGAGGTAGGTGCGCTCAGGCTTACCCGCACCTGCGCAGGAGGATTGTCAACTACCAGCATATTGGGATCAAGGCCAAAGATTTCCAGCGGCACCGAGCGGGTACTCTCAATATTCGGATTAGCGGCCGTCTCAGCTGAGAACCACACCACCACCGCCAGCGCAAATGCCAGTAACAGCGCACCCAGGTTGGTGAATAGCCAGCGCAATGGTGAGGCCACGTTCATCCATCCTCCCGGCGCTCCCGGGCTAGGCCGGGGAATAAGCGATCAAAAATGCCTCGCACCCCTTTGCGCGGCTGGTAGGGGCGGTACAGGGCGCGCAGGATATTCTCCAGGCGTTGCGAGTCCAGGCGACGGATCATACGCCCGGCATGCACCACCGAGATTGAGCCTGTTTCTTCAGAGACCACCACTGCGATAGCATCGCTGACCTCCGAGATACCCAGGGCTGCCCGGTGGCGCAGGCCCATCTGTCGGTCGGGGGTGCGTGAGAGCACACCGCTCGACGAAAGCGGTAAAACACAGGCTGCCGCTACCATCCTGGCTCCAGAAATGATCACTGCTCCATCATGCAAGGGGGTATTGGGATAAAAAACCTGCAGGAGTAGCTCGGCCGTCAGGCGCGAATCGATGCGCACTCCAGTTTGGACGTATTGATCTAGATTGTCTAGCCGCTGCATGACCACCAGTGCCCCGTGCCGTCTGTCAGCCAGGCGCGCGGATGCGCTGACGATAGCGCTGATCGAGTCCTGGATCTCGGTCGTGGAAGTCGTCCGCCCACCATCCAGGATCGATCCAGCTCGCCCCAGGCGCTCCAGGGCGCGGCGAATTTCAGGGGCAAAGATCACAGGAATAGCCAGCAGCAAAGCTGGTAAGGTGGTGCGCACCAGCCAGGAGAAAGCTGGCAGTACTTCCAGGCTGGTCAGCAGGCCAATCAGGGCAATCAGCAGGAACACGCCGCGCAACAACACCTGCGCCTGAGTATCACGCAGCCAGCGCAAAATGATGAAGAAGATCGCCGTGACCAGCAGCAGATCCAGCACGCCCAGCCAGTCTAGGCGTTCGAAAGTGAATACCAGGTTATTGATCAGGTCATTGATAATATCGGACACAGATCAAGACTCCATCCCAATCATAAACGCCAGCCCATGCCCCCCTGTTCCCACCCGACTATGCAATCGCTCCATCCAGCAGCTAAATCGGCCGCAAGACCCGATCCTTGCGCAATTGCTTGAACAACATTACTGTGCCAGGCGGCATTGATTCTACAGCAGCTTCTTGCCAGGCGCGCACCCCCAAGTTTTGAGGAGCACGCAGCTCATATCCCAGAGCGTTCCAGACGCTCTCCTGGCGCGCCAGGTTTGGCGACAGGAACATCAGGATAACTTCACATTGCAGCTCATCGGACGCCCGCTCAATGGCTTCCACCAATACCTTCATTGGCTCGCTGAGAGCCAGACCTGGTTCCAGATAGATATCCGAGGTGCGCGCCACCAGGTTTTCAACCTGCCAGCCTGCCAGCCCAACCGGCTTGCCGTCCACACGCAGCAGTAAGAAAGCCTTCTCACCAAAGGCAGCCATAGCATCTGCACGCGTCATGCTGTGGCGGCCCTTGCTGAGGCGGGTAACCAGCTCAGCGATCTCCAAGGCCTGGCGCGGCCCGGCGCGCTCTACCACAGGCTGGTGGGCAGGTGCCGGCGTGCCGCGCTCCGGCTCAACACTGACGCCAGGGAATACCTTTTGCCAACCAGCCAGCACCTGTCGCCAGGTGTCTTCAAAAGAACCATCATTGCGGATAACGATGTGCGCCTGGGCAAGTTTGGCCTCCTGCGGCGACTGGGCATGGATGCGTTGGCGAGCGCCTTCCAGGGTCATACTGCGTTTCTGCACCAGTCGCGCCGCCTGTACCTCAATCGGGACCGTCGTCACCCAAATACTGTCACAGGCGGTCTTGAGCGGCCCTTCCAAAAGCTTGATCGCTTCAATCACAATGACCTTCTGAGGGGCGCGGCGCACCAGCAAGTCGATCGCCTGTCTTACGAATGGGTGGATGATGGTTTCTAACTGCGCCAGGGCTGCCGCATCGGCGAACACCACCCGTCCCAGGCGGGAGCGGTCGATCTGCCCATCCTGCCCGAGAATCCACTGGCCAAAAGTATCGACAACTGGTTGGTAACCCGGGGCGCCTTGAGCCAGGGCGCGGTGGGCCAGCGCATCGGCGTCAATGCCATATGCACCCAGGTGTTCCAACATCTTGCGCACGACGCTCTTCCCGGTGGCAATATTCCCCGTCAGTCCGAGAATCACTTTGCCCGGCCAGGCGCTCATGGGTGTATTCGCTCCATGCATGGTATTGATTACATCTACATTGTAGCCGGGGCTGAGAAGATTGTCAAAGGAGGAGGACAAGGAAAAAATGTCGTATAGGCCTTTGTGGCCGTCAGCGAAGGAAAAACACCTACATGGGTAAGACCACGGTCGGTTGCGGGATAACATGCCCGCAGGGGGCAAGACTACGGTCGGTTCGGGGGTAGCAAGCCCGCACGTGCCAGGCTACGCTGGGTTAGCCGTTTCGTTTGCTGGACAGGCGCGGGTCCAGCGCGTCGCGCAGCCCATCGCCCAACAGGTTAAATGCCAGGACGGTGAGCATCAAGGCAAGCCCCGGGAAGATAACCAGGTGCGGCGCGTTAAAGATATTCTTGTATTCCTGTCCCACCATCAGGCCCCATTCTGGGTCAGGGGGTTGAGCTCCTAGCCCAAGGAAGGACAGGGCCGCTGCGTCCAAGATGGCCGTTGCAACTCCCAGGGTGCCGGCTACAATGATCGGGGTGAGAGAATTGGGCAGGATGCGGCGAAACATTAAATGGGCCTTACTGGCGCCCAGAGCCTGGGAGGCGGATACAAAATCCGTCTCGCGGATAACTAGCACGTTTGAGCGCACCACGCGAGCGTAGATTGGAATCGAAACGATGCCGATCGCTAGCAGCGCATTGATCAGGCCCGTCCCCAGGACAGTCACAATGGCGATCGCCAGCAACAGGCTGGGAAAAGCCAGCAATACATCCATCACGCGCATAATGCCGTTATCAGCCCAGCCCCCAAAAAATCCGGCCGAAACGCCCAACAAGGTACCGATGATGATGGCAAAGGTGACCGTGGTAAAACCGATGATCAGGGAAAGGCGCGCCCCATACAACACCCGGCTGTAAACGTCGCGTACATTGCCATCGATGCCAAAGAAGTGCTGCGGTTTATCCTCGGGGCAGCCCAACAAGTGGATGCACGGACCTTCGCGCTTTTTGACATCCTCAACGCCGATCAGTGGTTTTTCTGGATCATGGGTTCGCAGCAACGGCGCAAAGACTGCCACGAAGATCAACACTATCAGGATCGAAAATCCGACCATCGCCGAGCGGTTACGGCGCAAGGCGCGCAATGTCTCGCGGGTCTTGCTGACCTGGATATTGATCGGCTCTCTTCCAAGCCCGGCATCTTCTAAAGAGGCAATTTTGGTATCTGAAGTTGCAGTCATGGGTGAAGGTCGGGATTTCTCAGTCTAGTTTAGTATGCTGTTTAACTCAGCCGGATGCGTGGATCTAGAAAGGCATACATCAAGTCTACAACTAGGTTAACAACCAGGTAGATGACGGCAATGACCAGGACGAAACCCTGGACAACTGTGTAATCCCGGGCGGTGATCAATTCAAAGAGAGTCTTGCCAACACCGGGTAAACCAAAGACCGTCTCGGTGAGCACAGCTCCGCTCAATAGCCCGCCCAGGGATAGGCCAACAATAGTCACGATTGGCAGCAGTGCGTTGCGCAAGCCATGTTTAAGGACCACGGCGCGCCTTTGTAAGCCCTTGGCGTGGGCGGTGCGGATGTAGTCCAGGCTGAGCACATCCAGCAAGCTCGAACGGGTCATACGGGCAATGATGGCCAGTGGGATGGTGCCCACGGCCAGGGCAGGCAGGATCATGTGCTTGATCACATCGTTCAAGGCGGTCCAGTTGCCTGTGATCAAGGCATTTACGGTATACAGGCGCGAAACAAAGGTCAATAACGAGGCCGGGAATCCAGTGAGATGCTCCAGATGCCAGGCTTCCATCAATGTCGGTAATTCAACCCCCGCGGAGAGGCGCCCGGAAGGCGGCAGCCAGAAAGGCGTATCTTTCAATAAAACCGCAAATGTAAAAGACAGCAGCAAGCCCAGTACAAAGACGGGCATGGAAACGCCTATATTGGCGCCAATCATGGTGGCCACATCTACTTTTGAGTTATGCCGGTAGGCAGAGATGATCCCTAATGGGACTCCCGCGATAGTGGCGAAGAACATGGCATAGAAGGCCAGCTCAATCGTCACCGGCAGGCGCTCGGCCAAGATCACGGTGGTTGGGCGACCCTGGCGCAGGGATACACCCAGATCGCCGGTCAAGACATCCTGCAAATAAATCCAGAATTGCACCAGGATCGGGCGATCCAGACCATTGCGGATAATGAACGCATCGCAGACCTGATCTGTGGCACGCTCGCCGAGCACAGCCCGGCACGGATCTCCAGGCAGCAGTCGCGCCAGGGCAAAAGTAACAAACAAAATTCCCAACAAGACTGGCAGTGCAGACAAAACACGGCGGACGATGTATTGAATCATGGGTTGTTCAGCGTGCCTCGGAGAGAAGGATGAGGGATCGCCATTCGGCGATCCCTCATCGTGTTAATCCAACCTGTTTATTACGGAGCGTTCAGGAATGAACCAAACAGGCCCGAGAAGTATGAGAAGTCACCCACCCGGCCTACATGAAGCGGGTTGGATGCATCCCACTGGACAATCCAGGACATGGCCACGTCGTTCGCATCCAGCGTCGATCCGTCATGGAACATGACGCCTTCGCGCAGCTTGAAGACCCACTCAGTGGCGTCGGCGTTGGGGGTGTATTCGGTTGCCAGGGAGGGGATCACTTCCACGCCGCCGACCGTGTAAGCCAGCAACGATTCGTTAATCTGCTCACAGACACGCAGCGACTCGCCGTCCGATTCATCAGCGCAGTACAGGCCGATCGGCTCAGCGTTCTGCATGAAGGTGAAGGTATCCTGCCCCGGGACAACCATCACTTCCAGGCTCTCGTTGCCCAGCGGGCTGGCGTGGGCACCTTCCACAGTCGCCAGGTAGGCGGCTGCCGAAGCGCCGTGGGAGATCGGGATCATCGGCACGTGCTGCTTGATCAGATCGTTGACTTCGGTGTAGATGGCGCGGCGGGCTTCTTCATCGCCCAGTTGAGCGGCTTCGGTCAGCCGGGAGGTGATGTCATCCCACTTGGTGCCGAACTGATCCGTAGCGCCAGCGCCGAAGTGGTAGTCATAGAAGTTAGTCGGGTCGGGGTAGTCACCCGTCCAGCCAAGCAGGTGCAGACCTTCCAGCTCACCAGCGTTGGAGGCGTCAATGAAGGCGCCTGATTCCATCTCAACCAGCTCGACTTCGATATTCAGGTTCTCCAACAACTGAGCAGCAAGATCCTGGGCAACAACCGGCGGTTCAGGCAGGTAGCCGCGAAAGACATTGCGGTAGGTGAGCGTGGTCTGGAAGCCATCCGGGAAGCCAGCGGCAGTCAGCATTTCCTTGGCCGCCACCGGGTCAAACTCGTACCAGGTGGAGTCCGTCGGGCGAGCCAGCAGGCCTTCCGGCAGGAACTGGTCAGCAACGCTTGAGCCTACTGGATAGAAAGTGTCGACGATGCGCTGGCGGTCGATGGCCATGGCAATCGCCTGGCGAACCTGTTCGTTATCGAAGGGCGGGAAAACATTGTTGAAACCCACGTAAAAGATATTGAACGGGTCGCGCGGGACCAACTGCAGGTTGGCGTCGTTCTGCACCGTCTCGTAATCCTCAGTGCCAACATTATCGACGCCGTCCACAGTGCCGGCCTGGAGCTCGATCAGCTTCTGCGGGCCTTCAGCGGTCCAGCGAAAGATAGCCTGGGCAGCCAGGGCGGGATCGCCCCAATAGTCATCGAAGCGGGTGAGCATGACATTCTCGCCGCGATTCCAGCTTTCGAGCTTGAAGGGACCAGTGCCTATCGGCACGCCGATCAGATCACCACCACCGCCAGTCGCTTCCAGGTACTCTGCGGGGTAAATCTGAAAGGCGGAGAAAGCAGCCTTGGCAGGCATAGCCGGGTCGGGAACGCACATGGTGAACTTAACCGTAAATTCATCCACGGCCTCAATCGATTTGATGATGCCGCCGTAGTCGCAGCTTTCTGCGGCAAGCGACAGACCTTCGTAAGTTGAAGGCGGTTCGGTGGCAACCGGTGCTTCTGTCACCATGGGCGCTTCGGTCTCAACTGGTGGCGCTTCGGTGGCAACCGGCTCTTCGGTCATGACAGGTGCTTCGGTCTCAACTGGCGGCGGCGCTTCTGTTGTAGCCGGCGCGGTGGGGGCGCAAGCCGCCAGGACCATGCTGGCCAGTACAAAGACAGCCAGCAAGGTGTATAGATATTTGTGTTTCATCTTTCTCTCCTCCAATTTGACTTTATTGTTTTTTTAAATAACGAGATGAACGGCCGATAGTATCTGCTCAACAGCACCTCCTTGGTTTCCATTAATCGGACTGCTTGGGAATAAGATGCAATTATAAACCACATTTTGTCCTGGTGAATGGGATTTTTAGACATACTTCCCGCCAGGTGGAAAGGTTCATATGTTCATCATAAATTCAACATTCGACAGCATAAAAAAGATGAAAAATGTCACATTTATAAGGGTGACACCTGACACTGTGCCCGGAGCCATAAAAAAGGATATACTAAGACACCTGCAAGCATTAAATGGTAAGAACAGTTTATCGACTTGACTATGAGACTGTTGACTGACGGCTAAATAAGGAGAGATGACCATGGCTGAAAAAACCTGGGAGACGATTAAAATTCAATACTGCCACCATGTCGATAGTGAGGTTGGTTTGGAGGCCGAGGTCATCTACCCTGCGGAATGGCTGCCAGATCAGGAGCCGCGCATTGTGGCGCACCGCTGTTCCCACGGCCTGGCATGCAACCTGGATGGCCGGGTGAGCTGCGTGTGGGCCGGGACCAATCCAACCTATGATCCCTTTCGAGCCAGCCAGGAATAAGCTTGCTGTCATCATTCTCTTCCTCACGCTTTCTGCACAACGCAAGAACCCCGATGCACACGCACCGGGGTTCTTGTTTCACTACCTTTTCCCAAACTGAGTTTAGATCAGCGATTCTCAGGCAATCACACCCAGCTTGCGTCCGACGCTGGCAAATGCCTCCAGACCCTGGTCTAGATCGTTCTTCTCATGAGCTGCCGAGATCATCACCCGCAAGCGCGCCTTGCCGCGCGGCACGGTGGGGAATCCAATCGCCATGGCGAAGACCCCAGCCTCAAAGAGCTGCCGGCTGAACTCCTGAGCCAGAAGCGCCTCGCCCAGCATGACCGGGGTGATGGGGGTGCTGCTCTTGCCGGTATCAAACCCCAGGCGATGCATCTCGCCTTTGAAGTAGCGGGTATTCTCCCACAGCCGGTCAACCAGCTCGGTCGACTCCTCCAGCAGGTCAAGCGCCGCCAGGCAGGCTGCCACATCGGGCACAGTCATCGCAGAGGAGAACAAGAACGGGCGACCACGCTGGCGCAGCCACTCAACCACCACCGAATTCCCGGCTACCACACCGCCAACCACGCCGAAAGCCTTGGATAGCGTGCCAATCTCGATATCCACCTTGCCATGCAAGCCAAATTGATCCACAATGCCGCGTCCGCCTTTTCCCAGCACGCCCTCCCCATGGGCGTCATCCACCATCAAGATAGCGTCATATTTCTGGACCACCGCGTAGATTTGATCCAGCGGTGCCATATCCCCATCCATGCTGAACACGCCGTCTGTGATCACCATCGCCCGCTTAAAGCTGGCGCGACTCTCCTGGAGGACACGCTCTAAATCAGCCGGATTACAGTGCGCATAGCGTACGATCTGACCACCAGAAAGGCGGCAGCCGTCAATGATGCTGGCGTGGTTTAGCTCATCCGAGAAAATGCCGTCTTCCTTGCCTACCAGGGCCGGGATGCAGCCCAAATTGGCGTTAAAGCCGGATTGGAATGTGATCGCCGCAGGGACATTCTTAAAAGCCGCTAGGCGCTGCTCCAATTTCACGTGCAGGTCCATCGTCCCGGCGATCGAGCGCACTGCAGCCGGCCCAACCCCATATTGCTCAATTGCCTTGCGGGCGGCAGCGACCAGACGCGGGTGGTTCGCCAGGCCTAAATAGTTGTTCGAACAGAAATTCAACACCCGCTTGCCGTCCACTACCAGCCAGGCGCCTTGCGGCGAGCTTAATGTGCGAATGCGGTTGTATAATCCCGCTTCCTTCAGGCTTTGTAGCTCATCTTGAATCCATTGCAGTTTTTCAGGCATCTTTATCTCTCCCGGTTGATTACTTTTCATCCTTATCCCGCTTGCGCATGCCGATCAAGCGCCCGAAGATCTCCGAGGCGGTAGGCATCTCGGCGGGTGGAGGCTCATCCTCAGGCCAGGTTCCGGTCACGCGTTGATTCCACCATTCTTCCCGGCCGCTCCGGGCATATGCCAGGCGCTGATCCAGTGCCGCAGCGTCTTCCTGGGCAATTTCACCGCGCATCGCTTGCAGCGATGCGATTAACGCATCGATCAGCCGGACAACATTCACCTGGTTGAGCAGGGCAGCCGCTTGTAAGCTCTTGGATTCGGTGGGGATCAAGATTGGGGCAGTTACTTCCGCGTAGGATTTACCCGCCAGCTTGCGCGCTTCTGCCCAACCTGGCTGGCCGTACGTGGCATCCAGGAGTGCGGCCGCCATCAGCTGGGGCAAGATGTGCGTCTTGGCCATCAGGCCATCCACCTCCATCAGATCGGCGAACAGAGGCGTCGCTCCTATCAGCTTTACAAGATCGGAAGCCAGCTTGATCGCCTCAGACTCTGCCCGCGGCGGCGCGACTACACCCACCAGGCTGTTATGAAACAGATCAGCATGGGCTGCCTCTACTCCAGTTTCAAATTCATGCAGGTAAATCGCATTAACCGCCGGCATCAAACCAATATAGTGGCGTTCAGCTGGGATCAGCTCGGCTGCCCAGTTCATTACCGCCTGCTTGGCCGGGCTGGTGTCCATTATTACCGCCCCGTTTTTGAGATCTTCTTTAATTACCGATAGCGTCTCGCGGATCTGGTCGACGGGCAACGCCAGCAGGACAATATCCGCCTCGCGCACCGCCGCTGGGAGGTTAACCATAACCTTATCCAGCGCGCCCATCTTCTCTGCCCGGCGGGCTATACCGATCTCGAGGTCGTGCCCCACCCGGTAGACCTGCCCCTTTTGTCCCGCCAGCGCCAATCCAATCGACGCGCCGATCTGCCCCAATCCCACAATGGTTATCTGCACTGTCATTTTGCCACCTTAATTATGATCGTCAACAGATTGCAAAATTTGTAAAAGGAGTTCTTCACGAGTGGTTGCCTCCAGACCGGACGGGGTGATCGGCTTATCTTGGTGCCGCCGGATCAAGGCCACCGCCAGAGAGGATGTCCCTGCCGCCGCAGCCATCTCGGCTCCCCATTGAGGATGTTGCGCCGCGACGACAAAGGCCTTCCGCCACCATTCGACCTGATCCGCTTGTCCATCTGGTTCCACCCCCCAATGGGCGACGCATCCCGGATAGACTGCCTGCGCCAGGACAATCCAGATTCGCTCCCAAAGATGCAATGGACGCCGCGTTTTCCCGACGTCGTGCAGCAATGCTGCCACGCAAAGATCCTTATCCTGCTCGCCCCGTTCCAGCAGGGCATACAGCACGCGCAGGCTGTGAGCCTGTTCGCTGGGCTGCATGCACACAAACAGAGCCATTTGTTCACGGTTTAGGAAGGTGGCCGCGTTTTCAAGATCGGCGTGGCGAGAGTCTGGCCTGAGCGCCAACCAGAATTGACGCGTGCGGTAGAGCCAGCGACCAGTTGTCATCCCACCAGCAGACCGAGCAGGGCCTGCAGGGGAGGTCCCAGGATCGTCCACAAGAGATTAAAGCCAGCGATGGAGCCAGCAAAAACCAGGAGCAGCAGCAGCATCGGCCCATAAGGGCAAATCGTATCCATTACCCGCGTCACCGATGGCGGCGCCAGATAATACAAGACCTTCTCCCCATCCAGCGGCGCAATCGGGATCAGGTTGAACAGCATCAATAACAGGTTTATATACACGAACTCGTATAGGAAGTAGTCCAGTGTCGGCAGCACAGTGCCTTGATTGGTCATAGCCTCAAACCCTGACACTAACCCCAATTGAAATGGGATAGCCGCAATCAAGGCCATTAACAAATTGGAAATGGGGCCAGCCAGCGAAACCCACATCATCGCCGCAGAGGAACGGCGCTCCAGGGCATACGGGTTGATTGGCACTGGTTTCGCCCAGCCAAAGCCAACAAATACCAGCATCAAAGAGCCGATCGGATCGAGGTGAGCTAGCGGGTTGAGCGTCAACCGGCCCATCGAGCGCGGCGTTGGGTCTCCATATCGGTCGGCTGCCCAGGCATGGGCGAACTCATGCACCGCGAAGGCGGTTAATAAGACAAAAATTCGTGCAATCAGTGTGGGTAAAGTCAGACCTAACAATTTTCCAGCTCCCTTTGCGAGGATTATACCACCCCGTGTTATAATGCCTGGCATGTTACCCGACCTTCAAATGGGTGACATCCTCCGTCTGCGCAAGCCGCATCCGTGTGGCAGCTACGAGTGGAAAGTCGTCCGCCTGGGAGCCGACATCGGTTTGGAATGTCTCCGCTGCGGGCGACGTGTTTTATTGCCTCGCCGCATGCTGGACCGTCGGATCAAATCTATCTTGCCCAGATCGAGCGATGAAGCCGGCGCTCTGCAGGAACTCGTAAAGTTTCCCGCCTTGTACCCCATGCCCGTGGAGGCTTTCGCCACCGCCTGCTAAACGCCTGCCGCCTTGTGGAGCAATCGGGAGTAGAATCTAGCAAGCTTTTTAATCAAAGGATGATTAGCTCGATGGTTTGTTTCACTAAATTACGCACACTCTGCCTGGTTCTAGGGATATTGGCTGCCTTGATCCTGAGCAGTTGTAATTTGCCATCCAACCAGGCGACAACCCCTACCCTGAACGTGACCCAGGCTTATCAAACTGTCCAGGCCCGCCTGACTCAGGCTATTGCGCAGACACCCAAAGTCACCCCGACCAGCCCTCCGAATACCACTTCTACCCCAACCCGCGCCTCCACGCAGCCCACCGCCGCGGTGCAAACCCCCACCGTAGCTGCCACCAACCCTGGGACCGATCTGTGTGACCAGGCGCTCCCTGGCAATCCGATCGACGTCACTATCCCCGACGATACGGAAATGCTTCCGGGACAGGAGTTCACCAAGACCTGGCGCTTACAGAATGCCGGCACCTGCACCTGGACAAGCGATTACTCCTTGGTGTGGTTCTCCGGCGAGCAATTCGACGCCTCGGACAACGTCCGCCTGGACGGATCTGTTGCGCCGGGTGCGACCGTCGACCTTTCTGTAGATATGACTGCCCCAGATACCCCTGGCAGCTATATCAGCTACTGGAAGCTGAAGAACGCTTCCGGCGTGTTGTTCGGGATCGGCCCCAGCGGAGGTTCAGCATTTTGGGTGAAGATCGTTGTAGTCGCCCAGGTCACCGGCACGGTTACTCCCACTCTGGAACCTACCACTACATCCACGATCTCACCCACTCCCGGCGTTCAGGTATTTGGCTCTGCCTCCCTGCAACCAGGAGATGGTTATGACCTGGATACCAACCAGGTTAACAGTGGAGGCGAAGACCTGGTCTACCAGGCTGCCGACCAAAATCATGTCCTGGCGCCCCAGGGCAGCACTCAGATCGCCCTGTATGGCGCCAACCAACCCTCCCTGGCCGACTGTCAGAATTTAAATCAGGGCAGTGCGCCAGTGGCGATCGACGATCTGGTCGGTTACCACCTGTGCTACCAGACAGACATGGGCTTACCCGGCCGCATGGTGATTACTGCTCTGGATAGCGATACAGGCCAGGCGGATGTGGATATCTACACCTGGCTGATCCCTTAGCTTGGGGATTGAACGATTCAGTAGTGGGCACGCTCTATCTGGTAGCGACACCAATTGGCAACCTGGAGGATATCTCTGCCCGCGCGCTGCGTACCCTGCGGGAGGTTCGTTGTATCGCTGCCGAAGACACGCGCCGCACAGCAAAGTTGTTGAACCATTTTGATATTCACACCCCGCTGATCAGCTTCCACGAGCATAGCCGGAAAAACAAACTCGCCAATCTACTGGCTGAGTTGGAGACCGGCGACCTGGCTCTGGTTTCGGACGCTGGTACGCCGCTGATCAACGACCCCGGCGCGGAGTTGGTCATCGCAGCAGTCGCCGCCGGTCACCAGATCTGTCCTATCCCCGGCCCCAGCGCCCCGCTGGCTGCCCTGGTCGCCTCCGGCCTGCCAGCCGAGAAGTTCCTGTACCTGGGCTACTTGCCGCGCAGGACTGGCGAGCGGCAGCTCCTGCTGCACGAGATCACCGATTTGCCCTACACACTGATCTTCCTGGAGACGCCCCATCGTCTGCTGGATGCGTTGGGCGATCTGGAGCAGGCGTTGGGTGACCGCCAGATAGCCGTGGCCCGGGAGCTGACCAAACTTCACGAGGAGATCCTGCGCGTAACGATCAGCCAGGCGCGCACCCACTTCGAGCGCCAAACTCCACGTGGCGAGTTCACCCTGGTGGTAGCTGGCGCACCACCCCAGGCGATAGAAATCTGGTCGCTGGATAAATTGCAGGCGGCGTTGCAGGAACAGCTCGCTCAAGGGTTGTCCCCGTCCCAGGTTGCCAGCCTGCTGGCTACCAAATCGGGCTGGCCGCGCCGCGAAATTTACCGGATGCTTATCAAATTGGAGGGATGAAGAATGATAGACCTGGATAATACTGCTGAATTCGACCGTCTGGACCAGCAAGGTATGCTCGCCCACATCGATGGCCTGCCCGATCAGATGCAGGCCGCCTGGAAGCTGGCAGCAAGCCTGCCTTTACCAGCCTGGGAAGGCATCGACCGTGTATTGGTAGCCGGGATGGGCGGATCAGCGATCGGCGCAGACCTGGTTTGTAGTTACATCACCCGCTCCTGCCTGGTGCCGGTCGTGGTGCATCGCGATTATGATCTACCTGCCTGGGCTAATGGGCCGCGCACCCTGGTTATCGCCTCCTCGCACTCTGGCAACACCGAAGAGACCCTGTCAGCTTTCATCCTCGCCCAATCCAACGCCTGCCGCCTGGCAGCCATTACCACCGGCGGTGCGCTGGCCCGCGGCAGCGAGCAAAGCGGGGTGGCGTTGTGGCAATACAATTACCAGAGCCAGCCGCGCGCCGCGATCGGCTATACCGCCGTCATGCTCCTGGCATTACTGGCGCGCCTGAAAATCATCCCAGATCCAGAAGCCGATCTGAGCGCTGCCATTCAGACCATGCGGAATCAGCAAGCAGGGCTGCGCGCCGCCATCCCGGCGGCCAAAAATCCAGCCAAGCGCATGGCAGGTCAATTATTCGGTCGCTGGGTAACCGTGTTCGGCGCGGATGTTCTTCAGCCAGTGGCGCGGCGTTGGAAAGGACAGATTAACGAGCTGGCCAAAGCCTGGGGGCAATTCGAAGCCTTGCCAGAAGCGGATCACAACACCCTGGCAGCCGTGATGAATCCGGCTGAAGCCCTGGAACACACCATGGCGCTTTTCCTGCGCGCCCCTTCCTACCACCCACGTAACTTGCTGCGCAGCAACCTGACCAAGACATCCTTCATGCTGGAGGGCCTGAACACGGATTTCGTCGACGCTCAGGGGGATACCCCGCTGGCCCACCAGTGGTCCACCCTGCACTTCGGCGATTACACTGCCTATTACCTGGCCATGGCGTATGAGATTGATCCCACGCCTATTGGGGCCATTGAGGCGTTAAAGGATGAAATGTCATCAACCCGCCCGTGATTCTTCCAGATTTAAAAAAACTGTAAAACGATAACCCCCAACACAGCTCCCAGTGCCATCCCGGCGATCACGTCCGATGGGTAATGCACTCCCAGCATGACCCGCGCCAGGCTGACCAGCGGCGCCCAGGCGAGCAGTAAAAGCCCAAGCCATAGCGGCCCCAGACCAAGCGCCATCACCGCCAGCATCATACTCCGGGCAGCGTGCCCAGACGGGAATGAGTGTGGATCGGTCGAGCGGTAAATTTGACCCCATTGCCCCTCGGGTCGGCTGCGGCGCACAGTAAACTTGATCGCCATCACCACCAGCGCAGTGACCAGAATGCCTGCCCCCAACGCCACAGCGCGCTGCTTCCAGTATTCGTTTCCAAACCACCACAACAAGAGCAATCCTAACAGCCAAAACCAGGAATCCCCTGAATGGGCCAGGATGACCGCGACCGCCTTGGTGAGGCGGTCGTTAACCCCCAGGCGCGACAGCCGGGACAGCCGGTTGTCCAGCTCTGCAAGCTTCTGCCACATAGATCGGATAATCAGTCGCCAGCCGCCTTGGCGTGTTTGGCGAGATCGGCGCGCACTATCTCCAGCTGGTGCGGCTTGTCCACATCCATACCCACCTCGGCATAGGGGCAGACAATCACCCGCCCGGTGATGTCCATTCGCTTGGTGACCCGCTGCACGGCTTTATCGACTGTGATTTGGCGCAGCAACAGTAAGAATAGGTTGTCGTAGCCCAACAGGGCTGCCTGCTTAAAGACGTTTTTGCGCGAAGCGATGATCTTCTCCCAGAGCTCTTCATTGGCGGCGACCGTCTTCGCACGCACCACATTCATATCTCCACCACAAACTTCCATATCCTTCAGATGGGTAAAAGAGCGTTTGGAACCCGGATACCTTGCTTCCATAACCTCTTTGGAGATCACACCATAATAGATATCATGGTCGGTTTCCATCGTGGTTTTGATCATCCAGTCCACCATCTCTGAGGAAATCGCAGGAATATCTGAGGAGACTGCCAGGATATGCTTCGCCTGAGGATCGATTTCCAGCACCTTTTCGATGCCGGCGCGGACATTCTGCAACATGCCGCCCTGGTTGGGCACATAGGCGACCGGCTTGGCGCAGGTCAGCCCACTATCCTCTGGCAAGCTTACAATAACCACTCGTTCGATATTCTGTGATCCACTTAGCGCATCCAGCACCCATTGCACCATCGGCTTGCCAGCGATATCCAGCAAGGCTTTCGGTCCGCCCTGGGTGACTTCGTATAGGGGCTCCCCTGGTTGGGGAATCCCGCCCGCGGTGACTATGGCATTCATATCAGTTCAACTCCTGCAATTGAGGTTCCATGTTAAGCCGATCGATCATCTGGTCGAGCTCTTCCAGGCTTAATTTGCGGCCTTTACCCGCCACCGCCACCAAAGCAGCCTCCATGACATTGGTGCCAAAGGATCGGCCTTCCAGCACCGGCGTGACCGTCACCAGGTACTTGATACCCGCCTGGCGGAAGAATTCAACATCTTCTGATGTTGTGGTATTGGTGCAGATGACTCGACCCGCAAGTTTATCAGGCATGTAATGCTTGATGTAATGACAATCTCCGGCGATGACAGTCGCCCACTCGAAATGCTCACCGTACTTGGGGGTGCGCTTCTCCTGCTTTTCCCCGGTAGGGTAAATCCATTCAAAAGGCAGGCGCGCTGCAATCGGATACATCAATGAAAAGGCTCTGCGCAAGCTGCGCTCCGAATGAAGTGCGATGGGTATTCCCAGGATAATCATTAAGTCCCCAAAGACTGTCTCGTATCCTGCCCGCAGGAAAGACTGCCCCATCCCCCAGCGGTCAACCCCGGTCATGATAAAAGCCTTCTTTTCTTTGACATAATCCCCCAGGTGCTGCTCAATAAAAGGCGCCAGGCGATACTCCAGGGTATTCTTGAGCCCGGCCCCATCCACCACCGGCGTAACCTTGATGAATCGGACCAGCTTCTGGACGGAATGGAGGTTGTACCATTTATCGTCGATATACATCCCCAGGTCAGCCCCGCCCACCCCGAAGGCGTCTACCTTTCCATCCAGCTCTTGATACATCTGGGCGGCTTTTTCCATATCCCCATCCGTCCCGATCCGTTCAATGATTAGCTTCTCCCCCAACAACTCGGCTTCCACGGACTTATTCCGTTTTGACGAGCCAATGCTGATACTCACAACACGTTTCATGAATACAAACTCCTCCGTATGGAGAATGAGAACATTTTCGGCGCATTATCGGCGTCCATGTGCAATCCGAACCGCATGAGTATACACCCAACTCGATTAAAATATAAACCCCCTGCCTCCCTGATCGTGACGCGGTCTTTTCTAACCGATCTGTAATTCTTCATCCTGCCAGGTGAGTTATAATCTCGTCCAGGAGAGAAATCGTCCGATTTCTGCAACAGGAGGCACGCCTGTGACCCTTCCTAAATACGCATATTTCCAAGGCAAGTTCGTACCCTATTCCGATGCAAAAGTCGGAGTGCTGACTCATGGCATGAATTACGGCACGGGGGTGTTTGGGGGCTTGCGCGCCTATTGGAACCAGGCGGAAGAAGAGCTTTTCATCTTCCGGCCGCTTGACCATTTCCGGCGCTTTCTAAGTTCCACCAAAATTATGTTCATGGCACTGGATCATTCGCCTGAATCGCTCGCCCAGACCACTGCCGAGCTTCTGCGTCGGGAGAACCTTCGCTGTGACATGTATATCCGCCCTCTGGCCTTCAAATCGGATGAGATCGTCGGCGTCAAGCTGCATGGCCTGCACGATGAGCTCTCCATTGTCTCCATCCCCTTCGACCGCTATATTGCCAACGACACCAGCGCTCATGTCACCATATCATCCTGGAGACGGATAGACGATAACATGATCCCGGCGCGTGGCAAGATTTCTGGCGCCTATGCAAATTCCGCCTTGATTAAAACCGATGCGGCCCATGCTGGCTTCGACGAAGCCCTGGTGCTAACCCAGGATGGTCACATCTCAGAGGGCAGCGCCATGAACATTTTCATTGTCAAAGCCAATGTGTTAATTACCCCGCCAATCACAGAAAACATCCTGGAAGGGATCACCCGCCGCACCGTGATCGAGCTGGCCAATCAGGAGCTCGGCCTGCCAGTAGTGGAACGGCCAATTGACCGCACCGAGGTCTACTTGTGCGACGAGCTGTTCTTGACTGGCACCGCTGCCCAGGTCACAGCGGTGACCCAGGTCGACCACCGCCCGGTGGGTAGTGGTGTGATGGGACCCGTCGCTGACCGGTTGCGCGAACTCTATAGCCAGGCAGTGCGCGGTCAATTACCGCGCTACCGGCATTGGAATATGCCAGTCTACGCGGATTCCAAATCCACGCGGGGTGATCCGATCGCTGAAAGGGTGGCAGCCGCCAAGTAAGGTTGATTACTCAAGATACTGGCCATACACTGGAGACCTGCTTTGGAAATAGGCAGTTGAGCAGCGCGCGAGCTGTGTCATTACCAGCATAGCAATCCACAAAAGCGTAGTTCAGTTCCTCTAGATTGCGGTAGCCAAACACCAATTGCAGAAAAGTCAGACCGAGAAAAACCGCATCGCCAGAATGTCCCTGCGGGTTTGGATCCCAGGCTTCCACCGCTTCAATCCGGCCAGCCTCGAAGACCAGGCGCACTCCTGACCGGTAGAAAGAAATATTAAGTTCCCCGCTGTGCCCGGACATAGCGGAAACTGCCAGGCGGTCTTCCAGCACGGGGATAATGAGCTGTAGAAAGGCGGGCAGATCGGGGACCCGCAGGTACCAGGCGTACGGCGGTCGCACGCGTGGCAGCTTATCAGTGATCACCTGGTATACGGGGTGCTCCGCGCCCAGCCAAAAGCCGAAAGCGCCGAACTCATCTTTCTTGCCTGCCTCAGGTCGATAGTCTTCGTAAACTTTTTGCAAATAGCGGATCACGCTGGGGGTTACCGCCGCCCACGAGACACCCGGTGAGAGTTCATAAGCCGTGGCAGCCATCGTCGCCCCCCAGGTGTTTGGCGGGTGTGCCAGGAAACCCACCGCATCACCATCCGCTGCCTCGATCACCATCAAGACTGAGCGATTAACGTTGTCCTGGCTTTTACCAGTCAGCTCATAACGCCATAAGGACTCATCCCGCACGCAACTGAGCATGCTGCGCCAGCAGCCTTGCCTGTACAAATCGGCGATGAAGGCCAGGTCACCTTCCATCGCCGGACGCAGGTGATATGGTTCTGTTTCTGTCTCTTTCAGTTTCGGGATCAGTGCCTTGTAACCAACCCGCCCGCCTCCCAGGTTTAAAGCCATCTCGTAGCCAAACAGGCGGTAATAATATGGGATGCCGGTGATCGCCTGGAGCAGCTCGCCGCGCTCTGCGCTCCATTGGTGGACAATCTCAAACTGGGCGCGCACCAGGCCACGCTTCCGGTAATCCGGGTGCGTCCCAACCAGCTCCGGTCGCCCAACCTTGAACTCGACTCCCGCGTAAGACCAGGTTTGCGAGATCAGGTTCATTGTAGAGACAATCTCTCCCTTGTTCGTATCCTCCACAATGGTGATATCACCCACTGAGAAGGTTGGGTGAGGCACCTCAATTAGATCGCGCGTCCAGGCGCCAACAAACTCATTCGGCTGGCCATCGTCTGCCTCGCTGTGAATGCGAGCATTAAAGGCGGTCAGAGCCTGGCTATCCTGGAGGGTCGCCCGGCGCAGGACCAGCCCATCCCCTAGGTCGCGCAGGATCGCCGGATAGTCGGCTTTTGCGAATGTCATAAAGCTTGCCTCGCTGTTTGTGTGAGATTGGGTAAATCAGGCAGAAGACTTGCCAGACCACGCCCTGGCGAGTTTACCATCTTCACAGGGTGTGTCAAGATGGTCGAACCAGCTATGCCACAGGCAAGACCACAACAAAAGTTGTGCCTACCCCAGGCTGGCTCTCAACCCGGATATCCCCCCCTGTCTGGCGAATGACACGATGGCTGATCGAAAGGCCCAGGCCGGTGCCGCGACCAGGCTCTTTCGTGGTGAAAAATGGCTCAAATACCCGTCCCAGCTGCTCTGGCTGGATTCCAGGCCCGTTATCGCTGACCGTGATCAATACTTGTGCGCCATCCTGCTGGGTTGCCACGCGGATCAACCCGCCTTCGCCTTCAATCGCGTCCATGGCATTGATCAGCAGGTTAAGCCACACACCGGTCAGTCGATCGGCATTGGCATATACCGCTGGGAGACCAGACTGCGGCGTGAACTCCAACCGAATGCCGCTCGCTGTCAGGCGAGGCTGCGCCAGGGCCAGCGCCTTACGCAGCGTTGCGTTGACATCTACGGGTGTCACGTCGATTCGCTCCTGGCGGGACAGGTCGAGCAACTCGCCCACCACACCAGCCGCGCGTTCTCCAGCCTGCTGGATCATAAGCGCCATTTCACTTAATTCTTTATCCTGGTCGCCCAGGGCACGTTGCAGCAGTTGGGCATTGGCGATCACCGCAGTCAAAGGGTTATTAATCTCATGGGCGACTCCCGCGGCCAGTTGGCCGATTGCAGCCAGCTTTTCAGCCTGCGCCAGTGAGGCCTCCAATTGGCGCTTCTCACTGACATCTTCCTCGAAAAGTATCGCCTGGATCACCTGACCAGCCTCATTGTAGATCGGGTAGCTGCTGATCTCAAACTCCACTGCGCCATCCTTTGGCTGCTCGCGCTGCTCAATCCGCAAGGTGTTGTACCTGGATGTAAAAGTCTCCCCCACCCGGCAGCCCTGGCAGGGCTCGCTGCGCTGGAAAAGGGCTGTGTAGCAGCGCCGGGAAACCAGTCGTTGCGGGATATCGCCCGCCAGGCTGGCGCGGCTCCGGTTGACTGCCAGCAGGGTGAGGTCCGCGTCGATGATATACATTGAGGTCGGGGCGGAATCAAACAGCGCGCGCAGCGTATCTCGCGAGCGCTGCAGCTGTAGGCGCCGTGCTTCCAAAGCCTGATTAACTGCCTGTAATTCATTAACCCGGCGCGAGCGGACCAGCTCACCTGCCAGCCAGCTTGCCAGATTGCCAAGATATGCCGCCCTCGATTCTTTCGAATCAGCACCATTGAGATCGATAACTGATACAGCGCCCAGAGTTTTGCCCCCAGCGACCAGTGGGCCGCACCAGACTGTCTCGGACGTCGCGCCGGGAGAATTCTGCCAGCTAACCAGCTCCCCCTCAGCAATGGCCTGACGGGCAAGCGTCGCTAATCCATTCAACCCGCCTGCTTTTTCCCAGGCAGCTTTCTCCCCGCCCAGGCACCACTGAAAACCGGCAGGATCATCAGCCAGACCTACAGCCAGTGCGGCTGCCTCAAATCCAAGATCCTGGCAGGCAGCGTTCAGCATCGCTGCCTGTGTCTCGTTCGACTCAAAGTCAGCCGTCGCGTAGCGGGCTGCCAGATCCAGTATCCTCAGGTTTGAGTGATGGTCGGGGAAAAGAGAAACAGATTGGTGCGGGTCGATAGGATCAGTCAAAAGCAGCCTGCCTCGCGGGGCGCCAATTAAGCGGATTCCGGAGTGCTGCCGACGGTGTAACCGTAGCCAGGCACCGTACGGATAAATTCCGGGGAGCCAGGGTTAGCCTCCACCCGCTCGCGCAAGTTTTTGATGTGCACGCGCACCAGGTCTGGACTGCCGGTATCCACCGGGTAATCCCACACCTCGTCCAATAGGCGCGCCGGAGAATATATCTGACCGGGGTGGCTCATCAAATGGTAGACCAGCTCATACTGCACGGGGGTCAGGCGCACCCGGCCGCGACGAGGTGTATACAGCTCGAAGGCCTGGGTATCAAGTACGTAATCGCCGACCACCAGGCATTGGTTGGGTGCGGGCGCCCTGACTCTGGACTGAATCTGCTGCAACGCCTGTCGCGCCCCGGCAGATAGCTGCTCGCCACCTGGCCTGGATGCCCGTTCCCTGCCATCCTGAGCGCCTGAGGTTCGGCGCGTGCGGCGCAGGATGGCGCGCACCCGCAGGACTAACTCGTCAACGTTAAAGGGCTTCGCCAGGTAATCATCTGCTCCAGCCAGGAAACCGGCGATCTTATCTTCATCCTTAATCTTGGCAGTCAGGAACAGCACCGGCGTCTCACTGAGCTGGGGGTCGCCGCGCAATTCCCGGCACACGGCGTAACCGTCCATGCCAGGCATCATGATATCCAGGACGATCAGCTCCGGCGGGCGTTTACGGGCCAGCTTAAGCCCTTCAACCCCGTCCGTGGCAACCGCGATCTTGAACTCTTCGCCGCGCAGGCTGCGCTCGATGGTGCGTGAGACCATGGAATCGTCTTCAATCAACAGAATATAGGCCGGTTTCATCGCTCGCCAGATAATTGCGTGTGCATTCCTTCCCCAACTGGGTAAACCAATGCGGCGATTTTACCACGCCCACCCTGCGCCTGACCTGCCGCTCATGCCAGGTCAACGCGCAATCTTGTAAGCTACCCTGGAAACTATTACCGTGCGACCAAGAATGGAATCAATAAGCCGAAGTCCAGCGCCACCAGAAAGTTCATCCCTGATCAAATCGAAAAATCTTCCCCGCGCCACACCCCATGCTCCGGCATATGCACCGGCGGGACGTGCTCTTCATGGACTGACACCCGTCCCTCTAAATCATCAATCCGCTGCATCAGCGAGATCAGCGTCTCCCCAATCACGTCAGGCATCACACCGTGATTAAGGTCCGGCGTGGTTGCGTCCAAACGGGGCTTGCTGCGCACCACCACTTCTCCCGGGACACCCACTACCACCGAGTTGGGCGGCACCGACTTAACCACCACCGCGTTGGCGCCAATACGGCTGTTTTCTCCAATGGTGATCGCCCCAAGCACCTTAGCCCCCGCGCCAACCACCACATTGTTCTCCAGGGTAGGATGGCGCTTTCCCTTCGATAGGGTCGTGCCGCCCAGCGTCACGCCGTGGTACAGGGTGACGCAATCACCCACCTCAGCAGTCTCACCGATCACCACCCCCATCCCATGATCAATGAAGAACCGGGCGCCGATCCTGGCTCCTGGATGGATCTCGATCCCGGTCAGTCCGCGTGTCAATTGCGAGATGAAACGGGCGACTAATTTGAGCCCATGCCCCCATAGCCAGTGTGACACCCGATGTCCCCAGACAGCGTGCAGCCCGGGATAACAGAAGATGACCTCCAGCGTGCTGCGCGCGGCCGGGTCACGGTCAAAGACCGACTTGATATCCTGGCGTAACGTTGTCAGCACACCGTGTTCCTCCCGATCAGCGTCAGGAGGTATGCAACCGCTGGCTTCCATCGTCTTGTGCCTTAATCCAACAATCCGGCAAACAGCGCTGTGCTCAGGTAGCGCTCGCCGAAGGAGGGGATAATCACGACAATCAGCTTGCCAGCATTTTCCGGGCGGCGTGCCACCTGCAAAGCAGCCCAGGTCGCTGCGCCGGAGGAAATACCGACCAGCAGCCCTTCCTCGCGCGCCATGCGTCTGGCGATCTCAAAGGCATCCTCCGCTTTCACCCGGATGATCTCATCGATAATCTGCAGATTGAGCACGTCCGGAACAAAGCCTGCCCCGATGCCCTGGATGGGATGCGGACCTTTCATGCCGCCCGATAGCACTGCTGAAGCGTCCGGCTCGACTGCCACACAGCGAAAAGACGGCTTGCGCGCTTTGAGCACCTCGCCCACCCCGGTGATAGTTCCACCCGTGCCAATGCCGGCCACCAGGATATCCACCTGACCGTCTGTATCCCGCCAGATCTCCTCGGCGGTAGTGCTGCGATGAATGGCAGGATTGGCCGGGTTCTGGAACTGCTGGGGGATAAAATAGCGCCGGTCAGCCGCGGCCATCTCTTCGGCCTTCTTGATCGCCCCCGGCATCCCTTCGCTGCCCGGGGTGAGCACCAGCTCGGCGCCATAGGCGCGTAGCAGGGCGCGACGCTCCTTGCTCATTGTATCCGGCATGATCAGGACACATTTATAGCCTTTCGAAGCGCATACAAAAGCCAGGGCGATGCCAGTATTACCGCTGGTCGGCTCCAGGATGATGGTATCGGGCTTGATCATACCGGCCTGTTCAGCGGCCTCGATCATCGAGACTCCGATGCGGTCCTTAACGCTGTGCGCCGGATTATAGAATTCGAGCTTGGCTACCACCTCGGCAACGCAGCCTTCCGTCAGGCGGCGCAGGCGCACCAGCGGGGTGTTACCAACCAGCTCGGTGACATCATTGGCGATCTTCATGGTCTTCTCCCTTGCGGATGATCTCGACCTCGATCTCGCTGGCCAGGGTGTTTTCCAGAGCCAGCTCGGTCTGGTCGATCTGGATTACCGTTACCGGCGAGTGTTGCACCACCTGCACCCAATCATCGGGGACCAGGCCATAAGCTTGCAGGTGGGCGCGCCGGGCGGACGGGATTCCATCCCTGAATCCTACCACTTTTGCCCGCCATCCGGGAGGCACATCCATGAGAGTCAGGCTTTGTTGTTCTCGCCTGAGCCGCGGATGCCTTGCGCGAAAAACCGATCCGGCCAATCGCCCCATCAGGGAGCAGCGCTCATCAACCATCTGGTAGCCGCAGGCTGGACAGCACACCAGATTGCAGCCCTTGTGCATCGGGCAAGCCTGGCAGGCAGCCTGCTCACCAGCCTCGAAATCATGCCCGCACAAAGGGCAGGTCAGAATAATTGGGTTGCTCATATTCCCCACCCCATCAATGCAAGTCCTCGATAAAGCAGACCGCCAACCAGGAAGGCCAGCGGGGTGATCAGCACCAGCATGCCCAGAGCGATGCGCCAGCTGGTCTCCCTGGCGATCATCATCACACTGGCGATGCAGGGGATGAACAGGGTGATCGTCACCATAGCCACCACCACCTGGATCGGGGTCAATAGTCCATCGCTCTGCATTAAGAAAAGCCCGGTGGCGCCGAAATCGCGGCGTAGAAAACCCACCAGAAAAGCCGCGCTGGCCTGTGCCGGCAGGCCCAGCCAGCCCGTGACCAGTGGCTCCCCGGCGCGGATGATCTTTTCCAGCATGCCGGTTCTATCCAGGGTGAACATCAAAGCTGTGCCGAGCAAAAATAGCGGTACAACTTCTTTCAAATACCATTCAACGCGCGCCAGGGTTTTGACAATGACATTGGATGGCACCGGCCAGCGTAGCGGAGGCAGCTCAACCAGAAGCTGGGTGCGCTCGCCCGGCGCCAGGCGGGCCGCCAGCCAGCCAACTATCAGCAGCACCATAAATACCACCCCTCCCCATATCATTGTGGCTGTAAAAGAGACGCTGGCCAGCATGCCCATCACGACACCCAACTGCGCCGAGCAGGGCACCGCCAGCGCCAGCAATAAGGTCACCAGCAAGCGCTCACGGCGGCTTTCCATCACCCGTGTGGTCAGGGTAGCCATGGTCACGCAGCCCAAACCCAGCACCATAGGGAGCACAGCTTTTCCATTCAGACCCAGAAATTGGAACAGGCGGTTGCTCAACGCAGCCAGCCGCGGCAGGTAACCCGAGTCCTCCATCACGCCGAAAGCCAGGAAGAACGTTGCGACGATCGGCAGGATCAGGGCCAGGGCATAGGTCATGCCCATCGTCCACAATCCATACTCCCCCACCAGCAAATCGACCAGGAACGGCGCGGCGATCAATCGCTCCACCCAGCCAACCACCCAGGGGTTGATCACCTGGCTGAACAGGTTTTCCTCGAGCAAGCCGACCAGTATGCTCGCCCCGAATATCCCTACGAACCAATACAGAGCGTACAGCACTACAGCCAGGATCAGCACCCCCCAGACTGGGTGGGTGGTGAGACGGCTCAAGGCTGCCCCTCGGCCGCGCCAGCCCTGCCCGGAATTTACCACCGTCGCCTTGATCACTCGCTCAACATACCCCAGGCGAGTTTCCTGGATAGCCAGAGCCAGCGGCTTATGGAAAGAGAGTTGCAAGCTCGACCGTTGGGACTCTGAGCTCATAGAGGGTATCCGCTCCCAGGCGCTCAATCAACCAGGATTCGGTCACCGCATCGCCGCTCAGCCAGCCCAACCCCAGGGCGCGCACTGCGATGGGCATATCCCGAACCCCGGCCTGCGCCAGGCAGGCGCTGAACTGCGCCAGGGCTGCCTCAATCTCTGCTGGGTATGGCAGGCGGAGCTGCGACGGGCGAGCGGTTTGTAAGGCAGACTGCAGCTCATCCAGGCCGCGGCCACGCGTGGCGGTGGTTGGCAGGACCGGCACGGAGAGATATTCGCTAAGCATGACATGATCAGCTTGCACGCCGCGGCTCTCGGCCTCGTCCATCATATTCAGCGCCAGCACCAGCGGCAATCCCAGTTCAGCCAGTTGTACGCAGAGCAGCAAGGTGCGGCGCAGGCTCTTGGCATCGCCCACCTGCAAAATGGCGCGCAGGGGCTCGTAAAGCAGCACGCGCGCGGTAACCTGCTCGTCCTCGGAATGCGGCGGGAAGGTGATCACCCCCGGGGTATCCAGGATAGTTGTCTCCGGCAGGCGGCGGGCAGCCCCGCGCGCCAGCTCGACCGTGGTGCCTGGGTAGTTGGAGACCATCACATGCTGGCCGGTCAGCCGCTGGAAGATCACCGATTTGCCTACATTGGGTTGGCCTACCAGGGCGATACAGCCCCCAGTGAGGCTGATTTCCGCTTCTGCAGTACCATGACATTGCATTGAGAAAATACCCCTAAGAATTAAGTTGGGCCGGCGCCCGCAGCAGACATTGCGGACACAGCCCGTACAGCACAATCGTGCCTGTCTGCACCAATGCGCCCGTATCGCCTTCGAATTGCGCCTTGATCTGCTCCATCAAGATGGGTGTCGAATTCGATCACGGCTTTGCACCCGGTGCACAGGAAATGGTGGTGCTCGCTGGGATAGGCCGGATCGAAACGCTCCTGGCGGCGCTCTTCGTGGAACACGCGTGTCGACACCAGGTCCTCCTGCTCCAGCCAGCGCAGGGTACGGTAGACGGTAGACAGATTGAGGGTCGGGTCTTGTTGGTGAGCCAGGTGATATAGCTCTTCGGCGGTGGGGTGGCTGGTCAGCGTCTCCAGAGTCTGGAGGATTAAACGGCGCTGGGGTGTCATGCGCCCCCCCTGCAGCCGCAGGCGTTTGCTGGTTTCCTGGATCAATTCATTCATCGTATCTCGCTTATTGCAAATAATTTGCAATAATCTTATGCGATCTTAAGCAGCTCCATCAGTGACAATTGTCGCTGTTCTGATAGACAATCGTTACTCTATAGAGAGTGATGCGCTTTATGGATAAAAAACAAAATTGGCTTTGCCTTACTGATTGCACTCCCCCACACCTGTAAAGCCTTCTTGTTTTCTACTCTCTCTTTGCGCCTTTTGCGTCTTTGCGTCAAAAAATCCCCCTCCAAAAGTCTAAACTTCTGGCCTTCTCACTGCTCAGGTCGCCGTCCTCGGCGACCGGTAGTTCCAGCGCCGCGGCCTGTCCTGAATGGAATGAAGGGCCAGCGCTGAGAGCAAGGGGTGTTGCTCAGGTCACCGTCCCATCCTCTCTTTGCTGTGGTCGCCGTCCTCTCCTCTCATCGCTCAGGTCCCCCCCCCTCCTCTCATTGCTCAGGTCACCGCCTTCTCTCGCTGCTCCGCTCGCTGGCCCCTCCTCTTACTGCTCAGGTCGCCGTCCTCGGCGACCGGTTCTAGACATACTTCCTGACATCATCCACCGAGATCACCGACATCTCCCCTCGATCGTAAAAACAAGCACTCGAATAAGGATATTCCGCCCGTTCAATCACCAGCTTCCATTCTTTAGCAATCGGGTTGCTATGGATATATTCGAGCTTCTGCTCCAGAAATTTCTCGGTATAGATATTCTTTGCTTGCACATCCTGCCAGATGCTGTGCTGATGTCTTGAGTCACGGCGCTGTTGGTGAAAGAATTCAATCAAATCGCTTTTGTTATCTGCCCTAAATTGCTTTAATATTGCATGGGCCGTGTAGGAGCCAAATTCCTGGAGCAAGTCTCCAATCGCGCGATCGATCGGCTTTACGATGGCGTGCAGGTGAGAAGGCATCAGCACAAAAGCATAGAGCGCCATCCTTTTATCCCGCTGCAGCCAATCCAACGAGTTCAGTACCAGGTGAGCGTAAGCTGGCTCAATAAAAAGATGCTTCCAACCACAAACTGAGGCGGTGACGAAGTACAGGTGAGAGGGGTCATGGAACGAATTAAATGTCATGAAATTCTATCTCCAGATAATCTTGACCGTATTGCTCAGGTCGCCGTCCTTTCCTCTCTCCGCTCAGGGCTTGTGAAGGAATTGATAAAAGACCAGATCAAGAGCCATATAATCCTACAGAGCTCTCCAGTCAACCGAGTAATGCGCTCAGGGGTATGGCATGAATAATTCGCAGGTGCTCTTTGACCAGCGCATATCCCAGAACCATTGGCACTCAGCTTGCTGCAGTACGGGCCAGGCGCAAAGCCTGGGCGCGCAGCAGATTATGGGCCAAGACAAACCACAACAAGACGGTGCGCACCTTGCGCAGACCGCGAACCCGGAAGGCTTGCAAGCCGCGGTTGCGTTGGATAGCATTGACGCATTCGATGGTGGCGGCGCGCAGTTTGTAAATCAGTTTGCCGTCCTGGCTAGCCATACGCTGTCGCCATTGGGCGATGGCGGGGGTGTCGGTAGGTTTGGATTGGTAAGGGTCCACGCCCGGTTTGCGGCTGGGTTTGACTGGCAGATAGGAGACAACCCTTTTTTGATGAAGCCATTCGAGGTCATCGACCGTCGTGAAGCCGCCATCGGCCAGATACTCCTGGGGCAGGCAGGCGCAACGGTGTTCCAATTGCTGCAGCATGGGTGCGACCTGCCCGACGTCGTTGCCGGCATTGACCACTTCCACCCCCACGATCAACTGAGTGGCTGTGTCGACACACAACTGAACGTTGTAAGCTGGCCGGTAACCGCCATCCGCCATTTTCATGATGTGCGCTTCCCGATCGGTCGGCGAAGTGCGCACCTCCCGCAGTCTCTGTCGGCGGCTTTGCTTTTTGTTGGGCTTCTTGGCTTCCAATTCATTCAAGCGCTTGAGCGCCTGTTCTACCCGGGCTGTGCGTTCGTGCACCGCTCGCTCTCTTGCCGCTCGCTGGCGTTGCGACGTTCCCTCTGGATGGCTTTCTACTTCCTGCTTGAGTTGTTCCACCTGCGCCTGAACCGTCTCCAGGTAGCTTTCCAGCGTCGTTCGCCGGTGAAACGAATTGCTGCCTGCACTGGCGCGCACCCGCAGCCCGTCCTGGGCGACGCGTTCCAGGTCACCAACCCTTCCGCCAGCAGGGCGGCGATGCTGTTGGTCAGGATTTCGTCCAGGAGGTCCCGTGCTGCACCCGAAAGTCAGCCAGCGTGTGATAGTTGACGCTCACCCCGCCGCACAGCCAGCGATAGATGATATGCTCTGTGCACAGGCGGTCCAGGGCGCGGGCGCTGCCTACTCCTTCCAGGGTCGCATACAGCCACAGCCCCAACAGGATCTGGGCATCGATGGCGCTCTGCCCAGCCTGCCCTTCGACGGCTTTCACCTGAGCATACAACCGGCTCAGGTCCAATTGTTCAACAAAATCCCACACCACCCGCACCCGGTGGTCCGCAGCCACCAATTGATCAAGCGCCACCAATTGCATTTCCACCTGGCTGCGGTTGGCCCGCTTCAAACGTGGCTTGCCGCCCAGCGCACTGCTGGCTGCCTCCTCTTCTGCTGCCGGTATGTCTAACAATGGTGGCTGTTCCATATCCTTCGCTCCTCTATTATCTTCGTTCTTGCCCGGTCGCTAGCATACCGCAGAACGTTCTTTTTGAGGAGGGTTGGTAATTCTTTCACAGGCTCTCAGGTCGCCGTCCTCGGCGACCAGCAGTTCCAGCGCCGGGGACGGCGCTGGGAGCAAGGGGTGTTGCTCCGCTCGCCGTCCTCTCCTCTCTCCGCTCAGGTCGCCGTCCTCGGCGACCAGCAGTTCCAGCGCCGGGGGCGGCGCTGGGAGCAAGGGGTATTGCTCCGCTCGCCGTCCTTTCCTCTCACTGCTCAGGTTGCCGTTTCCTCCTCTCTCCGCCGGTTGCCACCCCTTCATCTTCTTGCTCAGGTTGCTGTCCCCTCCTCTCACTGCTCAGGTCGCCGTCCTCGGCGACCGGTGGTTCCAGCGCCGGGGACGGCGCTGGGAGCAAAAAAGAGAGACAGCGCGTGGAGCTTGCTCGGCGCAGGAGATTCCCATGCAAACCGGATTCAGAGCCCCAGAGTCCAGAAAATCAGAGTCCAGAGTTGGATGGGGAGACCACGACCCGAAAACCGATGTTGTAGTTCCAGTAGCCTGGTGGGTCCCAGTAGCGATACGCACAGCGCACATACCTGAGATCATTGAGGAAGGAACCGCCGCGCAACACCCGGGTGCCTGAGGTGTTCAAATCCTCGCGCCCATCCTCGGACTGGTAAGGGTATTCTTTGAATAAGCTTCGTGTCCATTCCCAAACATTCCCGCTCAGGTCCAGCACGCCATACAGGCTAGCGCCGCTTGGGAAGCAGCCGGCCGCCGAGGTGCGGAGAAGGCCAGTCTCATAGGTATTGGTCTTCTCGGCATCAAAGTCGTCCCCCAGGGGTATATCCAGCCGGCCTCTCCGCGCGCCGCTTTCTCCCACTGTGCCTCGCTGGGCAAGCTGGTGGTCAAACGGCCTTGCGCCACGCCCCGCCAGAAATCGCACTCCAGAGTATCCATCCCCTCAAGCCCAGAGGCTATATGTTCCTGGGCCATGCTGCGCAGCTGCTCTCCTAGCCAGCCGCAGTACTCCTGCGCTTCGTACCAAGTGACTAACACTACCGGGTGGTTCGGCAGCCCGCCCAGGCTATCCATATCTTGCGGCGGTTTCTTGCGCGCCTCAATGAAAGCGCGAAACTGGGTCACCGTGACCGGGTAGCGGGCAATATAGTAATCCGGCAGGTGAACTTCATGCTGGGGTTTCTCGTCATCGTCAGCACTTTTATCCCGGCGCGGGTCGCTGCCCATGCGGAACCTCCCGGCCGGGATGGGCATGAAGCCCAGCAGGTGCTCAGCCGGTAAATACCAGTGGGCCGGGTCAAAGCGCGGGTCGCCCAGGCGCGCCAGGGTGTCCCCGGCGCGGGCGCGCTCGCCAGCCACAAGTCTTCCCCGTTTGATCAGGGTCACCAGTCTCTCTCTAACGCGCTCGAGCAGGTCGCAACCCAGGGCGCTGTCGCCCACCCGCGCCAGGCCGATCTCCAGCAACACATCCCCGGCCAGCCAGGCCTGGCGCCAGGCAGTGTCGTCTCCGGCTGCATGTGCCGGGCACAGCTCGCCCACCAGCGCCAGCGGCTTGTCCATTTCACCCGAATGGTGCACCAGCTTGCCAGATCCTAATAGAATCGCCTCCCGCCAAAGTGCGCCCTGGCGCGATAGGTCAGCGGCGCGAACCGCAAAATCCCCTTGCGCCGCCAGGTGCGCCCCGGCCAGATATTCCTGGAAGGTGCGGTGCGGGAAGGTGAACACCTCCGGGGCGCGCTCCAGCAGCAGCCCGGCGCGCAGCTTCATCGTCTCGATCACCTGCCGCGCCCAGGTGTGGTCATCGTCTTTGAGCGCGGCCAGCGCCGATTGCAGGCGGTACTGGCTGATATCCGCCAGCCCCTCCGCCCTCGTGTGGGGTCTGCTCTGGCCGTGGGCTTCGTAGGCCAGCTCCCACAGGCTGCGCTTCAAATCGACATCCCCGCGCCCGGCCTCCAGCAGCAGCTGGCGCAGCTGCGGTGCATCATCCGCGTGGGTCAGCTTCATCTGCTCCCAGCGCCACAATAAGATATCAACTGTCTCCTCATACAGTAAAGCGCGTGCTTCTGGCAAGCGCCCTTTATGCGTATGAACCAGGGCCATCACGGTCAGCAGCAGCGGGTTGGGCGCCAGGCGCCACAGGTCCGGGCGGCGCACGGCCACTTGCAGTTTTCCCGTCAGCGCGGGCGCAGCTTCCGCCGCTACCGTGCCAAGTCGCACCAGCTCTGCGTACCAGCCGGTGATATAGCGGTCGATCTTCGGCTCATCGAATGGCGCAAGCTGGAAAGCGGGCAAATCCGCCAGGCGCAGGTCAGGCTCCTTGGCAGTCGCGGCGGCTGGTAGGAGAGGATCCGGCAGGTTACCAGATAGCGGTTGTCCGGATAACGGGCTATGAAAGCCTGTACTGCATCCCGCACAAAGACGCGCTGCGCACGAGTAGGCACCTCGTCCAGCCCGTCCAATAGCACCAGCGTTTTGCCCTGCTCGAGCAGCTTGCCGATCGGAGCAGTCGCAGCCGCCAGGTTCTGGGCATCCAGGCGAGAGACAATGAAATCCCACAGGTGGCGTGGGCTGGCTTGACCAGGCAGGTTTTCCGGTAGGCCGCGGGCGAAATCGCGTAACAAAACCATCACCGGCAATACGTCCTGCTCGCTTTCTGGCCATCCCTGGAGATGCTCTAGCCAGCCCTCCTGCGGCTGCAAAGCGTGCCTGGCCAGGCAGTGCGCCAGGAAATTGACAAAAGTGGACTTGCCGCCGCCCGGATCGCCCAGCAGCGCCAGGCGGCGGTTGGCGATGGTCGCCACCAGTGCCGGGAGCGGTTGGGCCGACTCCATTCACCAGGGAAGCCATCGCCTGCTTTCTCCTCTTTGGACTTTTTCACCACAACATAAGTACGGGAGGTTGTATCCATGTCAATGTAGACGTTGACCAGCCCCAGGCGCGCCTGGCCCGAGGTAGGGTCGGACGCGCCGATATCCACCCCGCGCAAGGGCAGGCTGGAGGTGGATTCGGCGACGATGCGCCGGTAGATCGCCAGCGCCTCCGTAGATCTCATCCTTCTTAGCAAATTCAGCATCATCGCCAAAAACGATCTTCTGGAAAAGTCTTCCTCACGCTCGACATGGCGCAACTCATTTGTATCCAGATCGGTATAAATATCGGCCAAGCGGAGGCTCTCCCCACGATCGGGATGGGCATATTCTGTAGTCAGATTCGCCCAAGGAAGCAAATTTGCCTGAACCGATAGCTCTTTCAGATACACAGACCACAAATCGCTGGCTGGAGAAACTCTTGACTTCCGAAGGTAATTTCCTGAATAATAATCTGCCCCACCTGGTAATAATCCCCTTGGATAAATGCTGCCTGGGCGCCTTCTCCAAGCGCCACGGCCCCGCTGCCCTGCAAGATAGCATTAACCACCGGCACCAGCTGGCGATCCGATGTTGGTAATCGGCGTTCAAGCAGCGCCTGGGTGGTTTCTGGCCTGGCGCGCAGCGCCTGGTAGCGCTCCAGGATTGGCCCCCAGGTATCATCCAAGGTCAGATAATGCTGCAGGGCAATAAAGAACTTGCGTAACGCCGGGGCGCTTTCCGGGTATTTCTCCATCCAATGCCTGGCCACCGCCTGGAAATCAAACCCACCGGCGGGGTCTAAAAGGCCCTTAACTACCTCTTCCTGGAAAGGCTTGTGGTCAAGTAGCTCAACAATATGATCATCCTTAGCATCCTTTCGCGCCTGCTGGTATGCCTGATTAAAGGCTGCCTCGCGTTTCTTCTCATCTTTCTTGGACAGGCGGTTCTTAAGATCAACGATCTCATCCTCAAAACCGACCTTGGCCAGCAGGCCCAATCCCGTGCTGATAGCCGCGGAGAGCAAGGTTTCCAGGATCATAGATCAGCCTCCTCAGGGCTAACAGCATTGCTCAAATCTTTGGAGAGAGTATTCCTGCCGGTAGCGCGGTTCAATATAGACAAAAGTCGCCGCGCATTCATCGGTGAGCGCAGCAGGTAGATCGTCTCCAGCAAACCAGACAGGTCAGCGGCTGGCAGCATGGCGACATCCGCAGCACCGCGCTGTCCGATGAGCACGATAACATGATCACGGTTGACTTTGTCGATCAGATCAGCCAGGCTGGCTTGCGCCTGGGAACAGGTAACTCGCTTCATCTTCCTAGCCCCATCATCATTATTCATGCCATACTGTATGGCATTCCCCCGCGCCTGTCAAGCCCCTCATAGAATCCTTTGCGCCTTTTGCGTCTTTGCGTTAAAAAATCCCCCTCAACAAACCTACAATTCCGGCCGCCTCAAATGCCACTCCGTGGCCATCTCATAAGCTTGCCCGGCGCGCAGCAGGGTCGCCTCAGCCCACGGGCGGGCGACGATCTGCAAGCCGATCGGCAGCCCGTCCCGCGTGAATCCGCAGGGCAACGAAAGAGCTGGCAGGCCAGTCAGGTTGAAAGGCGCGGTAAAGCGGGTCAGCGTGCGCGCCTGCTCGACGGCGTCCGGGCCGTCCAGCGGCGGGGCGGGGAGCGGCGTGGTGGGAGTCGAGCAGCACATCGTATTCGTTAAAGAATAGCTCAAACAGGCGGCGTAGCTCAGCTTGCGTGCGCCGCGCCAGAACATACTCCGTAGAGGTGTAGGCTGCTCCAGTCTGCAATCGCTGGCGCACGTCCGCGCCGAAATCCTCGGGATGCACCGCCAGGCGCTGGTGGTGGAAGGCAGCCGCCTCGCTGGTGACGATCAACCCATTGTTCAGCGCCGCGTCGCGCCCGTTGGGCAGCCCGGTCGGAGTGACCTCGGCCCCCAAACGGGTGAATACCTGCGCCGCAGCGTGGACCACCTCCAGCACCTCCGCATCGGCGCGTGTTAGGAAGGCATCGTTAGCCAGGGCGATGCGCCAGCCGCGCACCCCTTGATCGATCTCGGCCAGGTAGTCCGGCATCTGCACATCTACCGATGCCGGGTCGAGTGGATCATAGCCGGCGATGGCCTGCAGTAAAACAGCCGCGTCTTTCACCCGCCGTGCCATCGGTCCAGCGTGATCCAGACTCCAGGAAAGCGGGATCACTCCCCGCAGGCTGACGCGCCCATAGGTGGGCTTCAAGCCGACCACACCGCACAAGGAGGCCGGGATGCGGATCGAGCCGCCGGTATCGCTGCCCAGCGACCCCAGGCACAGCCCGGCTGCCAGAGCGGCTGCGCTGCCGCCGGAGGAGCCGCCAGGGGTGCAATCCAGGTTCCAGGGGTTGTGGCAGGCGCCAAAATGGGGGTTATTATTGGTCACCCCCAGGGCGATCTCGTGCATGTTGAGCTTGCCCAACAAGATTGCCCCGGCAATGTTCAAGCGTTCGACGGCAACCGCATCTGTGCTGGGTACATTGTCCGCGAAAAACTTCGAGCCGGCAGTGGTGCGCACGCCGCGCGTTTCATACAGGTCTTTGAGCGCCAGGGGGATGCCGTGCAAAGTTCCCCGGTAATCGCCGCCTCGTATCTCCGCCTCCGCCTGACGGGCGCTTTGCAACGCCACCTCGGCGGTCAGGGTGATGAAGCAGTTCAAGGCGCGGTTGAGGTCTTCGATACGCCTCAGGAACGCCTGGGTCAGCTCGACCGGGGAGATTTCGCTGCGTGCAAGCAGGCCGGCGGCCTCGGTGATGGTTAGAGCAGTCAGTTCCATAAAAAGCGGCTTCTCCTCTAGCGGCTGTCCAGCAGTTGTTCGAGTTCCGCCCGCGCCTGATCCGTGCTGCGGAAGTGGATGGCGTGCAGCCCGGCGGCGCGCGCCCCTTCGACGTTGTGGGCGAAGTCATCCACAAAGACCGCCTCGCCAGGGGCGACGCCCAGGCGTTCCACCGCCAGGCGGTAGATGCGCTCATCCGGTTTTACCAGCCCAACCTCAGCCGAGATGATCACCTGGTCAAAAGCGTCCAGAATCTTTAATCTGTGTTCGAGCACCTCGCGCAGATCGTCCCAGGCGTTGCTGAGCAGGGCAGTCTGGTAGTGCGGGTGTAGGGCGCGCACGAAATCCACCAGGCTGGTGTCCAGGACGTCCCCCTCCCAGAATTCCGCTTGCACAGTCTGGAAAGCCTCCGGCGAAAGCCCCAGGCTTGCCCGTACCGCCTCCCAATGCTCGCTGACGCCGATCTGCCCCAGCGCAGCCTGCAGGGAGCTGGGGCTGTCGAAGATCAGGCTGTTCAGCTCATCATAGCTCATACCCAGGCGGGCAGCCAGGCGGTTACGCGGGGTGCGGTCCTCAGTGCGCACCAGCACGCCGCCGAAGTCAAAGATCACAGCTCGGATGAAAGGCATTCCACATTCTCCAGGATATACGAATGGCCTATTGTAAACGAAATCCGGGTCTAAGAACTAAAAGCACGAGGAATGCTCGCTTCTCAATCGCAAATTGCCAATTCATACCTGCTCTCTGCGCCGTCCCCGGCGCAGGCCTCCCCTAAAGCCGCCAAAGCCCGCACGCCTTACAACAAAGACCTACTGGAGCCCTTACAGCGGCTTGCGGTAGATCGTCTGGCGTTTATAAACCCGAAAGCCGACGCGTTCGTACAGCCGGAAGGCGCCGCTCAAGTTCTGCGAATCGACGCCCAGGGCGGCTTCCTCCATGCCCATATCCTTAAACATTTGCAGGCTGCGGGTCAGCAGGGCAGTCGCCAGGCCAAGTTTGCGGTAAGGCCGGCGCACGCTGATCCCTTCCGTGTAGCCGCGCTTGCGCCGGTACTCCTCGTTTTCATCGAGGCTAAGGAAGTTCTGCACGCTGCCCGCCACCTGGTCGCCGTCCCAGCCCACCATCCACAGGCTGGGATCGGTTATGGGATCTTCCATAAATCTCAGGTACTCCGCCTCTGAAGGCTCGACGAAGCCCCAGTGGTCGCGGAAGGCCTCAGTGGCTGCATCCCATATTGCCCGAACTTGCTCGGGTGATACCGGGCGTACTTCCAGACCTTCTGGCATCGGGGTGATCTCAATCGGCTCAGAGAGCGGACGTGACATGAAATGCTCAAAGCGCACCCCCTGGTAGCCTTCCCTCTGCAGCAAAGCCTCCCGGCCTGTCTCCGTATCCGAGGCGAAGGTTTCGAAGAAGCGCGGTGTGTCCGTGGCAATCACACCTTCTGCCTGCAGGCGATCGGCGATCTGGCGCAGGCGCTGCTCAAGATAACGCAACATGGCCGTACCGACGCCTTTGCGCCGCCAATCAGGGTGCAGAAATGCCAGGTGAAAGCCAATCCACTGCCCTTCGTCGTTGAGTTGCCACTCCACCCGCCCGTAGCCTACTACATCCCCATTTACCTCGGCGAAGATCATGTCCTGGTAGGGATCGCAGTTGGTCAGGTGAGTGTAATTATTGGCGATCGCTTCCAGCGTGTCGGAGCGCTCGACCTGATCAGCGCCTTTGCTGGCGTTGATTGCCGCCAGGATATTGGGATAGTCCGCTTCGCCGCGAAATCCGCGGAAGCGTAAGCCGGGGATATCTGGAGCGGAGGGCGGGACGATAATATTATCGATCACGGATTGAGTACCCATAAGATCTCCTGTAAAAGTTTCTATCTTGGATTCGGTTTCTAAAGTGTTCATCTCATTTTCCTTGATTCTGTAGCATAGGGCCTTGTGCCCGTCTTCAACCGACGGGAGTTCAGGCAGTTTAGATACAACCAACGCCCACATGGGGCTATATACACTATAAATCTTCTGCTGGAGCCTCCGCTGCCTTTCCATTGTTAGGCAGCTTAAACTTGAACCACACCGGGATCACCGCCAGCAGCCCGATCCAGGCGGTAATAGCAAAGGGGAGGCGCGGGCTGTATCGCTCCCACAACTGCGCCCCAATCCACGGGGCTGGCAGTGAAACCACCCCCAGGCTGGTTTGGAACAGCCCAAACGCGGTGCCGCGCATCTTCTCCGGAACCGCTTTGCTGATCAGCGCGTTATAGGCCGGCGACATCAAACCTACCCCCAGCCCCAGCACAGCCCAGGCCGCGGCGTACCCAACAAAGCCCTCCACCCGCAGGAAGATCATCAGGCCTGCGAATTCGAGCACAAAACCCAGGGCAATCGCCAATCGTTCGCTCTTCTTGTCCGCCAGCCAGCCGGCTGGCAGGGTTACCAGCATCATAAAGATCCCAAAGATCGACTCGAGCCAGCCGATCTGCTGGATGGAGAGCCCGCCAATGTCCTGCAGGTAGATTGGCATCAGGGTGAAAGACATCATGAAGGCCACGTCCCGTGCTCCGTCGGTGAGCAGGATCCAGGTGAGCAACCCCCCCGCCAAAACCATGCCGGTCATCAAGCCCAGGTTAGACTTCAGACTGGCTACAGTCAGCTTTTGCGTTTTAACCTCGCGACTGCGCGCTGCGGCGCGCGCCATGGCGATGCGGATCACAGTTGCCACAAAGTACAGCCCTCCCGCCCAGGCCAGCATGATCTTGAAGCCGTAGGTGTCTGCCAGCCAGCCGCCCAGGGGCGGGCCAATGATATTGACGACAATGAAGATCGTCTCAGTGATGCCGAAAACCCGGGCGCGGTTCTTCTCCGCTGACTCTTCGGCGATGAAGGCGTTGAAGCTGGGCGCCACCAGCGAGCGGGTGATCGAAGACAATCCCTCACCGAGCAGCACCCACTGCCAGGTCGGCGCCAGGATCAACCCGACATAGGAGAACACCCCCGCCACGCTGCCCATTGCGATGCTGCGCAGCCGGCCAAGTGAATCGGAGATCCAGCCGCCCAGGATCTGCAAAGCCAGGGGGATAATTTGTGACAGGGTAAAAAACAAGCCAACCTGCAGCACACTGGCGTTTAATGACTTCAGGTACAGGGGCAATAATGGGCCGTACATGTTACCGCCCACGTTGGCCAGCACCATCGCCGCCATGAACCACATCATGCGGCGGGTCAACAGAGGTCCTGTCGAAGCCTCTACCTCTTCAGTCTCAGGTACTGCTGGTCCTTCCCCAGCGATCGGGGTTTCCATGTGAATTTACTCCACAACCTTCCGGTAAGTCCATAGCTTATTAACCGCTTGAAAACCCATCGAACGGTAAAGGCCTTGAGCAGCGAGATTGTCGCTTTCTGCGCCGACGATGGCGGTTTGCATCCCGCTGGCTTGCATGCGGCGCAGGCCTTCCAGCATCACCGCTTTCCCCAGCCCCAGGCGCTGAAAATCGGGATGCGTGCCGACCGGCTCAAACAGCCCGACCCGGTTAACCGGGTCCAGCCAGCACATGCAGAAAGATGCCAGCCGTCCATCTGGCGCCTCGGTCACCAGGTCAAGTTCCGGGACATAGGCCGGCGAGCCCATGAAGCGCTGGTAGCGCGGCCAGTAAGCCTCGAACGTCTTCCCCGAGCCAAAAGCGGCATGGGAGGCCCTTGCCCGCTTCTGACCATCTTCCTCACCAACAACATGCCGCACCTGAAAGCCAGCCGGCAGGCTGACCGCCGGAAACGGTTCTGCCAGGCTGCGCACATAGGAGTACATATAATCCTCGCCGCCTACAAACCCGCGCCGCAATAGATGGCTGACCAGGGCGGCATCCTCCTCCAAAATCCACATCGTGCGGATATCCTTGCCCCCAGCCAGGCGCACGATCTGCGTGATCTGCTCTTCAGCCCAGGTGTACATCTCCTCTGCCAGCGCGCTGCCACGCTCTTGTGGCCGGACGAACACATCGAAAGTGCGCCACTCCGGAGAAAGCAGCGCCCAACCATCGAGCTGTCCATCCGGGCTCAGTTCCTCCCACAAGAAGATGGTCTCTCTCCAGTCCTGCGGCACCGCTGGATAGTAAAACCACCAGTCCAGATCGCCGGTGTGCACGTAATACGTCCCGTTAGTTGCCTGGCGGCCATCGATCAGCAGCGATTTCATTCTCTTTCAGATCTTGCTCGTCACGGTATGGGCGCGGGGATGGCAACATGACATCCGTATCCTTTCAGAGCGCCTGGGTGGCTAACTCCACTCCAGGGCGCAGCTCTTTTTCATAGATGCTGAACTGGCGGTTGGGGTCGGGTTGCATTCCGGCCCGCAGATACAGGCGGGTAGCGCCGGTCAGGTTCTCGGCGTCTACACCCAGCCCAACCTTGGATTTGCCACGTCGCTGAAATTCACCAAAAGCGTTATAGAGCAGGGCCAATCCCAGCCCGCGCTGCCGCCAGGGCTTACGCACCGCCAGGATGGATACCCAGCCCATCTCCGGGTCATCGTGGGTGGTCATGCGGCATAGGCAGATGCCGGCGATTTGGTCTCCATCCAACGCCAGGAACCACAGCGAAGGGTCAAAATCCTGGCGCGACTTGTTGTGGTGCAGCCAGCGGGCGTATTCCTCTTCAAAAGGCCATTCCACGTGTCCCCAGTGATCCTGGAAAGCTTCGCGTGAGGCCGCAAAGACCGCTCTCTCATCCTGCCCAAGCCGCATGCTACGCACTGCGATATCCGCGGGCCATTGCGGCTGCGGGAGAGAATCATTCAGGCTGGTTACCATACGCAGCGAATGGCGCACCAGCTTGAATCCGCAGTTCCGGAAAAGCTCGTGCGCCAGCGGGTTGATATCCAGTGTATCCACCAACAGCTTGACGCGCGCCTCGGCTGGGGCCTTCGAGATGGCCAGGCGGGCGCGTTCTTCCGCCCATCCCAACAGGCTGGTGCCAACCCATTTGCTGGTGTGAGCAGGGTGCACCCGCCCCCAGCTGAAGATCTGCACATGCGGATCCTCGAGATCCCAGACCTCATAGTATCCGGCTATCGAGCCATCCGGGGCAAGCGCCAATCGGGTATCTCTTTCAAGATCAAATTTCGGCGTGGTCCATTCGGGTACAAATTGATCCACTGAGAATTTCTCCACACCGATGACCTGTTTCGCATCCGCATTAAACATGGCGATAACGGATTCAAGATCATCCATCCTCACAGGTCGGAGCGTGTATCCTTCGGGCAGTGGTGCGTGCATTTTTTAACTTCCTTCCGAAGTGGCAGGCTGGTGCTTACCAGCCTGCCACTCTATTAACCATTGCGATGCAGTTTTCCGGTCCGCTTGGCGTAGCGTTCTGCCAATCCGAATACCCTCAAACCAAGCGGGATGGCGATCACGCCCATGATCAGGGTCGGCCAGATATATGGCCAGAGCTGCGTAGTGGCAGTGCCCTCCAGGAGCGCCAGGCGGGTGCCGTCCAGCACATAGGTGGCTGGGCTGAACACTGCCATCTTCTGCAGGAACTCTGGCAGCACATTGATCGGGTAATACACACCCGATACCAGCAGCAGCACGGCAATAATCACGTGCGTCATCTGCGAGCCGCGCTCCGGAAAGAGCAGCGGCAGGGTTGAGCCCATGATGCCCACGCCGATGAAAGACAGGCTGCCCGCCAGCATCATCACCATCGCGCCGGTCAGGTTGGCCTTGCTTAAGTCAATGTCGAACAGGATTACGGTCACCACCAGGATAATGCCGGTGAAGAACAGGCTGTAGATCACCGCGAAGAAGGTCTGTCCAGACATATGGGTAAACCGCCGGATCGGAGCCATCAACGTATATTCAATGGTCCCCTCCCAGCGCTCGATACCGATCAGGTCAGTGATCCAGTAGAAGATCAGCGAAAGGTAGCGCCACACCAGGGTGCCGACCACCAGGTACAGCACCAGGTAGCGCCCGTCGACGTTTTGACCGCCGCCCAGGCTTTCCATGCCCAGCCCGATGTAGCTGACCGAGAGACTGTTGGCGATCGAGTAGACCAGCCAGACCAGCTCCCAGGACCAGTAGCGCTTGACCAGGTTGGCGTTGCGCTCCACAAACGCATAAGTTGCTTTGAATTCACTTGTCAATGTAGCCATAATTGCACCTCTAATCTAACCAATCTTCAGGTCGTGTCTATCAGGTTCCGTTCCCATTCCTCGCGCAAGATCCCCATAAAGATTAAATCCCAGCGCCGCCCATCACGCCTCAGGCATTGGCGTATCCGTCCTTCGATCACAAAGCCCGCCTTTTCATAAGAGCGGATGGCGCGCTGGTTGTACTCAAACACGTTCAGCGAGACCCGGTGCAGGTTTAACTCATCGAAGCCGTACCCCAGGATGGTACGCATGCCGTCTGTGCCGTACCCTTTGCCCCAGTACTCGCGCTCGCCGATGCCGATCCCCACCCAGGCTGTCCCCTGGTTCCACAGAATGCCATCCAATCCAACCAGCCCGATCAGGCGATCGTCCGCCAGAGTACGGATCATGAAGAAAAAGTTGTCGCTTTTTTCGGTTTCCACCAGGTCTTTCTCAAGCCATTCTTTGTGTTTCTTGATCGACCACTGGCGGGCTGGATCGAAATCCAGCAAGCGCAGGTATTCCGAATCGCGCGCCCAGCGAGCGAGATACTCAGCATCCGTTTCTGGGTTTGGGGCGACCAGGCGCACCATCTCACCAGATAGCAAGTCTTGTTTCATCGGAACACTCCTAAGCTGCCAATCCTTGTTGTTCCTGCCATTCTTCACGCAGTAGGCCAAGATAGAGGATGTCCCAACGCCGCCCATAGCGGTGCAGCGCCTGGCGCTGGCGGACTTCCTCCCGGAAGCCTGCCGCTTTGAAAACGTGCAGCGCAACCTGGTTGTACTCCGGGATCGAGACGCTCAGGCTGAACAGGTTGAGCTCCGCGTAGGCATACCGCAGGATCAAGCCTAAGGCTTCCGAACCGTAACCTTTACCTCGCTCTTGCGCGTCCGCAATCCCCAGGGAGACGAACGCGCTTCCGTTAGACCAGCTGATCCAGTGCAGCCGGGCGAAACCCAGCAGGCGACCGTATGGCGCTTCTGTCTCAGCGCGCTCATCCTCTGGCTGACGCAGCCGGATGTTAAAAGTAAAACTGGTCGTTCTTGTCGTCCATTTCTTGCTCGAGCTCGGTGTAGCGTTTCTTAATGCGGGCCGGCGACACCGGCCGCGCTGGATCTGCGCCTAATAGAGCGCAGATATTCGATATCGTGCGTCCAGCGTGCCTCGAGCTCAGCGTCATTCTCAGGGTCGAGAGGCGCCAGGTAGATGCGCCGCCCTACAAAAAGTGATTCTTGAATAATCATGAGTATCTCCACATCATCTCGTGCCCGCCTGCCCTGCCCCCCACCAGGCAGGCGAGCAATTCCTAGTTTTCCTGATCCTCGCTCACCAGGGCCTTGCCAGTCAGCTCAAGGAATACATCTTCCAGGGTTGGCTCGTGCCCGTTGCGAGTGATGATCTGTTTCAATGCCATCGGCGTGTCCAGGGCAACGATCTTGCCACCATCGATGATGGCAATCCGGTTACACAGGTTATCCGCCTCCACCATATCATGCGTGGTGAGCAAGATAGTCGTCCCGTGTACCTGATTGAGCTCCTGGATAACGGCCTGCACCTCGCGTTTCGATCGCGGGTCGAGTCCAGTGGTCGGCTCATCGAGCAGCAGCAGGCGCGGGCGAGAGAGCAGGGCGCGGGCGATGGCAACCTTTTGCTGCATGCCGCGCGACATCTCCTCCATTGGTCGGAAAATTGCCTTTTCTTCCAGCCCCAGGCGGGTCAGGATTTCGACCACCCGCCTGCGGGTTTCTCGCCCGTCCAGGCCGTACAGGCGCGCCCCATAAAGTAGGTTCTCCATTGGAGAGAGCTTCTTGAAGAAGCTTGCTTCTACCGAGACACGGTTGATCAGGCGTTGGACTTCCATCGGATAGCGCACCACATCCTGGCCAAAAACCAGAATCGATCCATCATCCGGCAGGAGCAGGGTGGCGATCAGACGGATCAGGGTAGATTTGCCAGAACCATTCGGCCCCAGCACCCCAAAGATCTCACCCTCTTGTACAGAGAAAGATATCCGGTCTACCGCCACAGTCAGGGGCTTATGGCCGTTGCCATTCTGATGGCCGTTGCCATTAACGCTTTTATGCCTGAGGCGCTTCCACCAGGCCTCACTTGATTTCCCAAATTGCTTATATACATGATTGACAATGATTGCATCTGCCATAATAAACCTCCTTTGCGATTAACCCAAACCAGCCACGGGGCGCACCCGTGGCCGGCGAAGGCACAAGACAAACAAAAAGGCCACGGGGGCTGGAGCACACCCGTGGCCATCTATAGTTAAGGTCCCAAACTACCTAAAGATCACCAGGCGCACTCCGAGAAGGCATTGTTGCTCCGCTGGTTCCAGCGGCAACACGCTTCCGAATGATGGTAGAGCTTTCCTCGAACATTAAGTACGCCTCCATTCCTCAAGTGCAGGCAGTTTACCACACACATCAAAATCGTGTCAAGGGGATTAATGCCAGATTAACGGGCCAATTTCGAGAATTATTGTCCGATTAGCTCGAACACATCTATAGTCTCCCCGCTTCGGTTAACAAACAGGATCATCAGGCTCGCTGGGCTGGCCTCAACCATTAACGCGCCGTAATCGTCGTTGTAGCGCACCAGGCTGCCTTCAACGGGGATGATAAATGGGTAGATCGGCGCCCCGCCCAGGCCATTGACCAGGTATACAATCCCATCCCGTTCGATGCGCTCATAGGTGTGGTCGTGACCGGCCAGCACCAGGTCAGCACCCCACTCGGCAAATGGCCACTGCATCCAGTCAGTCGAGCCATGCGTGGCGGATGAATATGGCGCGTGATGAAAATAGACAATGTTCCAGGGTTCTGCCGAGGCCTCCAGGCGCTCCTGTAGCCAGGTTGCCTGAGTCGAACTGCGCCCCACCCCATCCGGCTCGCGCGAATCGCTATCCAGGGCAAAGAAGTGCAAGAAACCCCAGGTGAACTCGTAATAGCGCTCGTTCTCTGGCAGGGTGAAATAATCCAGATAAGGCTGGGCGGATTGAGAATCCCAGTCGTGATTGCCCAGGCTGGGGTAGAAGCGGTTCGTATCCGCCCCTTTGCCGTACTGTCCGGTATATGGGAAAATGAACTCGTGATAGAACTGACCAAGGTTCTCGTCGATCGTCTCGGCCGAACCTGATGGGTAGTTATTGTCACCGGCAGTGATCACAAAATCCGGGTTCCAACTTTTAACCAGTGCAGCCACGTCTGCTTCCGGCTGTCCTCCAGTGCCATAATCCCCAATCACCGCAAAACGGATTACCGGGAATGGAGTTTCTGTCGGGGCAGGCGGGAGCGGCGTGATTGTTTCGGTTGGCTCCGCCGTGAAAGAAGGGGAAGGAGATAAAAAAGTAGGCGAAGCGGTCGGTTCAGGGGTGGCAGTGTTAGCAACAGTTGGAGGCGGCGTCGGCGGCAAGTTGCATCCCGCTAACACCAGGCTGAGCACAACCAGTGTCCGGCTCACCCAGCTCCGAGCCGCATAAAACCTCCGATATAAAAGAGTATCGAGGCTCACTTGCGTTCGAGGCGGTATAGTTCCCCCCGGTAGTTAACCAGATAGACTTCGCCCTGCTCGTCTTCACCAAAGGATGTGATCGTCAGCCCCGTCTGGAAAAGCAGGGCGTTCTGCCAGTCGCCCTCAGCGTCACGCAGTAAGCCCCAGATGAGACCCGACCCGTAATCCCCATACAGGTAAATCCCATTCCACTCCGGCAGTTGCTCGCCACGATATACATAGCCGCCCGTCACAGAAATACCTTGATCGTGACCATATTCCCCTACAGGATCGATCAACACCAGATCGGCCGGGGGAGCCGCACTCGCTTCGGGCGAACGGGTGCATGCCCTCGCGGTAATTCCAGCCGAAGTTAGCGCCGGCCGGGCTCCCGGCCGGCAGGTAATTGATCTCCTCCCAGGACCCCTGCCCCACATCGCCAATCCAAAGATCTCCGTTCAAGCGATCAAACGAGAACCGCCAGGGATTGCGCAGGCCCCACGCCCATACTTCAGGCGCGCCGTCGCCCTGGACAAAAGGGTTATCGGGCGGAACAGCGTAGGGCTCAGCGCTGGTCACATCCAGGCGCAAGATTTTTCCCAGCACGGTGTTTGGATTCTGCCCATTGCCAAGCGGGTCGCCCCCACTGCCGCCATCTCCCAATCCCAGATATAGATAACCATCCGGACCAAAGGCCATACCACCGCCGTTATGATTGGGAAACGGTTGGTCAATCTCCATGAGCATAAACTCGCTGCCTGCATCCGCCAGGTCGGGGTTGCCTGATACCTGCCAGCGCGCAATCACTGTATTGCCGTTCAGGTCAATATAATTGATATAAAAGAAGCCATTCGTCTCGTAATCCGGATCAAAAGCCAATCCCAACAAGCCACGCTCTCCGCAGCAATCTACCTGAGAGGCAATATCTAGAAATGGCTCTGCCAGGAGGATGCCATCCTTGACGATCCGAATCCGGCCCGCCTGCTCCAGGATGAATAGCCGCCCCGATCCATCGCCCGCGTTTGCCATCCCCACCGGGTTGCTCAGATCAGAGATCACCGGACGCCATTCATAGCCAGCCGGATCTGGAAATCGCAGCTGGGCGGCCTGCGTCGGGACTTGGGTCGGAATTGAGGTCGGTGGAAGGGAGGTTGGCTCGGCTTGGGGGACGCCGGTTGGCGTCGAAGCAAGGTCCAAGATTTGCGTGATAGACGGCGGCAGCAGCGTTGGAGCCATCGTACTCGCCACAGATGATGCTTCTGGCGAGCCTTCCTGACTGCCAGCGCAAGCTGTGATCAGCGCCATCAATAAGAAAATAAAGAGAACGGGCAGACGGCAGGCCATCCGGTGCCATCTGCTCAGGTCAAGGATTGGCATTTGCGAAATCAGTCTTCGTCGCGAAATTCGGCGTCGACAATCTCGTTCTCGCCAGTTTGCTGTGGATCGTGCCACTGCCCAGGGATGCTACGCATCAGGGCGGCGCGATGCTCCTCGACGATCTCCGGCGGGCAAAGCTCTACAAAGAGGTAAACCCCCAACCCGATAATGGCGGCATCATCGAACGGGCCGATTACCAGATCCGGGATAAACAGATACGCAACAGTTCCAATCGGGATCAGCTTCAAGAATGAGCTCACCCGTCGGTCGCCCATCAGACGGATTACCAGCTTTAGATGGTCGGAGATACCCGAAAAGAAGCCGCCTGTTGGGGAGATCATGTCTCGATTTTTGTGGTCAGCCATAACTACCTCCGATGAGGGGCATTATACTACATGCCTGAAAACCAACCCCGAAGTAAGATCCTTCCAGGAAACTCGCTCGTTATTCGACAATTTCGAAAATCTCCCCAGCGCTGGTGCCCTGTACTTCAGGGAAGTAAAACTGCCAGGCGCGCGCCGGCAAGACACGGTACTCACCAGGCTGCAAGATCACCAGCTGGTAAGTCAGTTCGTAGGTACCCGGCGGCAAGGAGTTGGTCGCCCAGGCAATATGATCGTCGTATATCTGCGGATCACCGAAATACCACCAACCCCAGCCCTCGTCAAATGGTTGCGCAGGATCGAACTTCGGTTCGGTCCCTTGCTGGCTGGTCTTTAGACTGGCGTCGAGCACCTCGGTTCCAGCCGGGATATAGTCTTCGATCACCAGATAGTACATTGTATCTGGTATCGTCAAAGTCAGATGGGCTGTAACCAGCTCGCCCGCCTGGGCGTTTCGGATCGGCTCACAATCACCTTGTGGGCAGGCCTCTCCGCTGGGGAAATAGGAGCGTGTTATGCTCACTCCCTGGCTCAACGGGGTGACATCCTCTACCGGGCGGTTGACCAGCAGGTGGGCTGTGTAGTACAGCTTGCCCGGGCCACTCTGGCGGGAGATCAACAAGCTATTCGGGTCTTCCGGGTACAGGTCATCTATGGGGGTCGAGGCGGTCACTGCAGTAAGTTGGCTGGTCCCGGAGGCCTGTCCATTAGCCAACGGCGCATTGTTGAGCGAAGCCGAGAAGGAAAAGTCGCCGCTCAGCTCACCGGTGCTCTGCATGACTTCCGCCAGTGCCATCAATGACCAGGCAGTCTCAAAGGTAGAGGCCCAGGCGCCGAGGGCAGTGCGATTCGCCATCAAATAACGCAGGGCATCGCTAACCAACGGCGCTGCAGGGTCATGCTGAGCCAGGGCGGTCAGCACCACCGCTGTCGACTGGATCGTCGTGCTCATGTTCTGCCAGCTGGGGAAGTCATTCTCCCAATGCGCCCCGGTTGCCGAGCGCACCGCGCTCGGCCTCGAGATCGGAATACAGAGTCCCGAGACGCTCATCCTCGGGAGACAGGGTCTCCAGGGTCATCGCCAGATAGGCTTGCGCCCAGGGATTCAGCCTGGCGCGCTCTTCAAACAGATTGGATGCGCCTCCCAAATCGCCAGAGCCAGCCTCTGAGAGCACAAACTGCTCGAAAGCCAGCCGGTCAAATTGCCAGTTCTCTTTAAGCATCCCGGTCGTCGGGAGCGTAGCCAGCAGATAATCAACCGCCTGTTGAACGGCCTGTTCATCAATGCTGACACCACCCTCTTGAGCCTGTACCAATCCATACAAGACATACGCGGTTACATATGTATCGCTTTCATCACTTAGCCACCAGCCCCAACCGCCATCTTCATTTTGACTGGCCAGGAGCTTGTCCAGGGAGTCATCCAGGGTACGGTCCAGGCGTGCTTGTAAGTTGGGATCTTCCAAACCGAACTCTTGGAGCACCCGCAGGGTCTGCAGATTGGGTAAAAAGCGCGAGACGGTCTGTTCTGTGCAGGTATAGGGATATTCTTCGAGTACATCCAGCCCGCTGATCATAGCCGCCCCCAGAGTGGGAGCCAGCTCGACGCGCAGCTCGCCAGCTTGCGGATCAAACGAACGCGGCAAGCTGACCAGCTCCAGGCGCTCTCCGCCGCTGTCCAGCGTGCCTGAGGTGCCGAAGGTTTGTGGCGCAGTGAACTTAAGCACCGGCAACACGCCCAAAGCCGGCCGGGCCGCGTCCTCTAAAGCGCCAGAGCTGGCTGAAAAGACCGGGTCGATGCTTTCTACCTCCTGGGCTGTTCCCCACCATTCGACTCGTGACCGACCACCTGCTGGCACATTGACCTCTTGGACCGCCAGGTCTGGCTCATCAAGCGCAAAACCCGAAGCCTGCAAAGTTACCGCGGTAGTTAAATCCTGCTCGGTGTTGTTCTGGACAACCGCCGCCAGCATGGCGTGGTCACCCAACACCAGGAAGCGTGGTGCGACCGGGCGGACGATTAGATCCTTGGTGGAAATGACCGCCCCCTTCTCCTGGCCGACAAGTGTATCCTCTGTCAGGCCGCGCACATCCACATCCCAGGTTGTCAGATTATCCGGCAGGGTAATCATTACTTGAGCATAGCCGTTTTCATCAGTAAGTACTTCTGCATTCCAATATGCCGTATCCGGAAACTCCTCGCGCACCGTGATCGGCTCTATGAATTCACCGCCCCCACCTCCTCCTACTGGTAAATTAGATTTCCGTTGCGTGGAAGCCGCTAACCCCATACTGGTCTGCACCCCAAGGGGTTGGTCGCCGTAGAAAGCCGGTACAATTTCCTCTGAATTGGGATCCGCCAGGGCAAGCACAGCCTTGTCGACCACCGCCAGCGAGAACTCCCCTTGAACCGGGCTTCCCTGGTTATCCAGGACACGCAGGTCGAAATTCACCTCCCCGCCAGGACCGGTCTTGACCGGATCGCTGGTCAAATCCACCTGCAAAGTCTGGGCAGAGGGTTCGACGGGGAGGACAAGATAACCCTGGCGGAAGTCCGATTGTCCTCCATCCACGGCTTTCAATAAAGTCACGGAGATATAGACATTGGGTGCATCCTCCGCACTCAAGGGAATAGTAAGGTCGGCGCCCATCGCATCAACCTGGATGAGCTGGTCGCGAAGCAATGTGCCGCGCTCCACACTGACCAGGGCCTGGACGCTCTCTCCAATTGGATTGGGAATAAACACCTGTGCAGTATCACCCGGCTGGTATGACTCCTTATCGGCTGTCAGGCGAATGCGCTGATTCGACAGGTCCGGCCAGACTGCCTCCCCTGGGCCGCCTACCCACAACAACACCTCGGTTACGGCGCCTTCCCCATCCGATCCCAGGCCAGAAACATCCAGTTGGTAGGTGCCTGGTTCGGGAGGGGTGAACGCCACCCGCGCCAGGCCATCAGTACCGGTGGCAAAGTCTGTGCTGCCTACCAGGGTATACTTTGGCACATAATTCGGAAATCCGTAAGGTTCTTTTGGCTCTTCCCTTTCCCATACCACTTTCTGGAAGTCAGCGCGCAGGTTGCGCTCGCCAGCCGGTTCCTTATCCCAGTCCACCACCAGGATCTCAAATCCGCTCTCCTCGCCGGCCCTGGAAACCCAGGCATCAGGCTTAACCCCGATAAAGTAATCGGCAGGATTGACTTCCACGTTGCTCCTGGCGCTGACCGGCAGGCCGCTTTCATCCGTGACAGTAACTTCCAGGGTATAACGATAGCGTGTATCGGCCGCTTCGGTCGGTAACTCCAGGCTGAATTTCCCCTGCGGATCTGTCTCGCCTTCTCCCTGGTCGATCTGCTCGCTGATATCGCCAAAAAACATCCCGGGGTATGCTGATAACCAACGTGTATCCTGCTTGCCTACCTGGTACCCCGGCAAGAAGAAATCGACTGGTTGGCGGAGTAAAATCCAGGTGAGAGGCACATTCCCGGCCGGCGCGTCGAAGAAATAACGCGCGTTGATTGTGGCAGACAACGTATCGCCGGCCTTGGCCTGCTCAGAGGGGAAAGTGACGCTGAGATCGATCTCTGGTTTGCGGTATTCTGCCACCTGGAAGGTAATCTGGTTATAACTATTGGGACTCTCACTGGTGATCGTATAGGTGCCCGGCGGCAGATCGGCCGGCAATTCATACGATCCATGCGCGCTGCCAAAGATAGAGAGCGGCAGGTCAAAGTTAGTGATCTTCTCGCCAAGATTATTAGACAGGCTCAGCAGCAGGGAGGATTGATCGGGCATCTCGTAGCGCCCGTTAAACGCCTGGCGCGCGATCGCCCGGTAAAAAACTGTCTGCCCCGGACGATAGATTGGTCGGTCGGTGTACAGGTACGTTTCCAGATGAGGCGCACGGTAGTCCTGCGCGTATCCAAAACTGCCTCCATCCATGCCTTGCATCCAGTTGGAGACCGTGACCGAGAAATCTTCCTGCCCCGGCTCACCAGCGACAACATAGCTGATCCAGTAATAACCCGGTAAGACCGGGATTTCCGAACGGAATACACCTTCCTGGTTAACTTCTCCACTGGTCAGCACATCCCCGTTTTCCGTGTACACTACCAATGGCGTGCCGGATACCGGTCTCCCATCTCTTAAGTCAATTGACCAGGTCAGCACATCCGTCGCGCTGAACTTATAGAGCATATTGATATTGCTAACTACCAGCAGGTAAGTGCTGGGGAATTTTAAGATTCCAGGATTGAAACGCAGGTAGTACAAACCAGGCGTCAAGGGTTCACCGCCCAGACTCAGTGGGACCTCAACCACAGTGCTCTTGTTCGCCGGGATGTCCAGCGGCAGGATGAAGTTGTTCGGATTGGTGGGTTGGTAGGTCTGGCGCAATTCATACCCACTCGGAGCGACCATCGCCTGGAAATCCTCCAGGGGAATTGCCCCTAGCGTGATCGATAGCTCCGATATATTGGTCACCTGAACATTCAAAGCGGATTCCTGAGGTGTCAAGAATAGGACTTCTGTCCCGGTGGTGACAAACAGGCTGGGATCGAGTGGGGCTGTTTCGAAATCAAGGCTGAACTCCTCCCCCAGGCGTCCATTCCACTCATCGGAGAGGTTCGGAGAGAGGATCAGGGTGTAAGCCGTCTCAGGCTGGAAGGTTCCATAAAGCCGCAGAGTTTTTCCATTATCTTCTAAATAATAATCCAGGTTAGCGACTTCTGGTTCGAAGGTGATGAACTGGAGCAGATCTTTAGATTTGACCGGTGCGTTAAAGAAGACGCTGACTCCGCTATAAGTATTGATACTGCCCCCCTGGGATGGCTCGCTGCCTGTCACCTCCAGTTGCGGCACAGTCTGGAAAGTAGACCTCCAGGTGGAACCGAGTGGTGTTCCTCCACCGGAAAGGGCGTTTTCATCCAAAATCAAGCTGTATACCCGCTCGCGCTTGAGCAGGTTGGCAGGGGTGTAGGTTCCCACCGTATTATCCTCATTCCAGGAGAGAGCGCCTGAAACCTGCTCGCCATCCTCCGACAGCCACTGAAGGTTTTGGGACACGCTCTGCTCGTCCATTGGCTGGTTAAAGGTCAAAACCACCTCGGCGTCCAGATCAACGTCATCTGCCTCATCGTTGGGTTCGATGGTGATCAGTCGCGGGAGTGCAGTAGCAAACGACCAGGTTTCGACCTTTTCCAGCGGACTACCGTCCGCGCCCACCAGATCAGGTTGGATGCGCACAGTGTATTCCACCCCGCCCGCCAGAGCTGGTTCAGGATAGAAAATATACGTGCTGGTATTCAACCATTCGCCTCGACCTATGACCTCCGGGCTGAGCGAAAAGGCGGCAGGCAAAGAACCAGGATCGCCGCCCAACGGCACAATCGGTCGGTTGAAAGCTGCCACAATTGCTGATGTAGGATCAATGTTATCCGCCTCAGGCTCAGGCAGACGCTGGGCGAGACGCAAAAAGCCAACTGCATCGTAAACCAGGCTGACTGGCTCCAATAGAGAGAGGCCGTTGGTAGCCTTGATCATCGTATCTAGTTCCACATTGATCTGGGTCGCTGGCTCGAGCGCCTCTATTGGTGTAAATATCACTGTTGAATCATCGACCCAGGTAAAACTGCCCTCAATTCCGGCGAATGACGCTTCTACGGTCTCGCGATCCATCGGCTGGTTGAAATACAGGGTGATAGAGCCATCTAATGCCACCTCGGAATTGGTGAAAGGATTGCTTTCGACCAAAGCGGGAGGCAGAGGTTGCGGGGTAGGAGTTGGCGTAGGGGGTGGCGGCTGTGTATTCCGCGCCAGAGCCCGGGAAGTCGGCGTTCCGGTCGGAGTCGGTTGTCCGGAGATGCGTGGGAAGGAACAGGCTAAAGATACTACCAGGAGCACGCTGACAGCGAGCCACCAGCGCCCAGGAGATTTACGCTTGGTTTTTCGGGATTGCCAACGACGCGACTTGATTAGATGGGATAAAGGCGAGGCCGATTGAAAAGACATTATTTGCTCTCCTGTAAGAAGAGACGAATAAGAAATAGGACGAGTTCCTTCAGAGTAATTCGACTCCCCTATAGCACGGTCGGCGCCCGCTATCCATAGAACTTACTCTCCCTTAGAGAGGCATTATACCCTATCGAACTCTTCGAAGGATGGTGCTCTGGTAATTTCCAGGGATCTCGCCCTATTTCCAACTTCTCTAGGAAATATCTCGCAGGGCCTGATCCAGGTCTGCGATCAGATCAGCGACATCTTCAATACCAATCGAAAAACGCACCAGCCCATCCGTGATCCCCATCTTTAATCGATCTTCGGGGGGAACACTGGAATGGGTCAGGCTGGCAGGGTGTTGGATCAAGCTGTCAACCGTCCCCAGGCTGACGGTCAGGGTAGCTACGCGTGTCCGGTTCATCAGAGCCTCGCCAGCTTGCATCCCACCTGCCAGTTCGAACGACAGCATACCTCCATAAGCATGCATTTGTTCTTTTGCTATCGCGTGGCTCGGATGGCTTTCTAACCCGGGGTAATGAACCTGTGCTACGGCTTGGTGAGCTTGCAAGAAATGAGCGATCGCCAGCGCGTTCTCGCAGTGGCGCTGCATGCGCAGTTCAAACGTTTTTAAGCCCAGATTGGCCAGCCAGGTATCGAAAGGGCTGGCAGCTGCCCCCAGGGTTTTCAACATCTGGAGCAAATCCTGGCGCATGTAGCCCAGGTGAGTGCTGACCACCATCCCACCGATGATCACTCCATGCCCGGATAGATATTTGGTTGTCGAATGGACTACAACATCCGCTCCCAGGCTGAGTGGGCGCTGGCAATATGGCGTCGCAAATGTATTATCGACCATCAACCAGGCTCCGCGGGCATGGGCAAGCTCAGCCACCATCGCCAGATCGACGATCAGCATGGTTGGATTGGCCGGGGATTCAGCATAAGCCAGGACCGCTTCTGGATGAGCGCCAAAGGCAGCTTCCCAACCAGCCCGAGAAGTATCCTTTACCCATACGACCTGAATCCCATAGCGGGGAGCGATCTCCTGCAAGAAATTGAAGGTGTTGCTGTAGATCGACTCCTGAGCGATGATGGTCTCTCCTGCCTTCACCCGGGCCAGGATGGCCGAGGAGATGGCAGCCATCCCGGAGGCAAAGGCCTGGCCTTGAGCCACCTGCTCAGCTTGCGCACCCTGTTGATCTCGCAACAGGTCGATCGCTTCTAGCAGAGCAACCTTTTTTGAGAACTGGTCAACGTTCGGATTGGTCGTGCGCGTATAGGTGTACCCCTGGATATCGCCACGGTACAGCGCAGCACCAGTCTCCAGATCAGGGAATATGAAGGTCGATGTTTGATAAATCGGCGCGATGTGCGTATTGAGCGGGTTGCTGCCTTCGGTGTAATGCGTCACCAGCGTTCCAATGCCGTGTTCTGGTTTGAACTGGTACATGAGTTGCTCCTTAGAGTTGCAAGGATGGTCGTTTCTTCCGGGTATTATATAGCGGGTTGTTTTTTAGTTTACCATTTCCTTATTTGGTACAATGGTAACTTGTCAAGATAAAATTAGCTTCAATTGGAACCTGGCGTCTCGAATGATCGTTTATAAAGTATATGCGGAACCGGACAACTTATCCATATAACCCTGGCTATCACCCGTTAGACACAGCCCCACAGATCATAGTCGCCATGCTAGGCGGCCTGGCAATCTTTTTAATCTTGCTTCTGGTGGCTGTCATTGGTTTTAATGCATATTACTCCGGTCAGATTTTCCCCGGCGTCTCTGTCGCCGGTGTGGACCTTTCTGGGATGAAACCGGATGAGGCAGCCGCCGTGCTCGAAAGTCGCCTGGATTACCCCCAGCATGGCCGGATTTTATTCAAGGATGGTGAGAAATACTGGCTGGCTACTCCTGCCGAGCTTGGTTTTTTCCTCGACCCACAAGCCACTGCCAGGATAGCCTACCAGCAGGGTCGAACCGGAAGCCTGGCGCGCCGCGCCCTTTCCCAGTTCACTGCCTGGTACACAGGTGCTTCCATTCCCCCTCAATATGTCTTCGATACGAATATTGCACAGGCTTACCTGGGCAGTATTGCTGCTCAAAACGACTTGCCTAAGATTGAGCCTTCGCTGAGTATCGAAGGCGCCGCAGTCATGGTGAGCCCCGGACAAACGGGACGGAGCCTGGATATTGCTACTACCAGCGCTGCGGTGCAAACTCAATTACAATCCCTGCAAGATGGCGAAATTCCACTGGTGATTGTTGAGACTCCCCCGGTTATATTAAACACGGAAGAGCAGGCTGAAATTGCCCGCCAGATATTAAGCCAGCCATTGACCCTCACCTTGCCCGATGCAAAAGAGAACGATCCCGGTCAATTCACTTTCGAGCCAGAGGACCTGGCAAAAATGCTGGCGATAGAGACGGTCCCTTCGTCTGAGGGTGAACACTACCAGGTCACTTTAGAGACCGATGGATTACGTACCTTCCTTGAGGGCGTAGCCCCGCAACTGCTACGCTACCCACAGAATGCCCGCTTTATTTTCAATGATGATACTCGCCAGTTAGAAGTGATCCAGCCAGCGAAAACCGGTCGCTCTCTGAATGTAGATGGAACTATCCAGGCGATCAACGAAAAGCTTCCCGCTGGCGATCACAAGATCGCCCTGGACATTGAATACACCGACCCGCAGGTCGGGGATAAGGCCAAGGCCAAGCAGCTCGGCATTACCGAGTTGGTCAGCAGCTACACCTCCTATTTCTACGGGTCGAGCAGCGAGCGCATACAGAACATCACCACCGCCGCCGATCGTTTTCATGGCATATTAGTGCCGCCCGGATCGACTTTCTCAATGAGCGATTGGTTGGGCGATGTCAGCCTTGATAACGGCTACGCCGAAGCGCTGATCATTTTTGGCAATCGCACCATTCAGGGCGTTGGCGGTGGCGTCTGCCAGGTGAGCACCACTCTTTTCCGCACGGTATTTTTCGGTGGTTACCCGGTGGTTGAGCGTTACCCTCACGCTTACCGTGTCTACTATTACGAACAGACCGCTGGCGGCGGCAACGACTCGGATATGGCCGGTCTGGACGCCACGGTGTTTGCTCCGCTGGTCGACTTCAAGTTCACCAATGATTCAGCCAACTGGTTACTGATGGAAACCTATGTCGACGGTCCTGGGCGTACCATAACCTGGAAGTTCTACTCCACCTCGGATGGGCGTGAAGTCGATTGGCACACCAGTGGACTCAAGAACGTAGAAGAAGCTCCCAAGCCTCTTTATGAAGAGAATCCCGAGTTGGCCAGTGGTGAGGTTGAGCAGGTCGATTGGGAAGTAGAAGGTGCTGATGTGACGGTGACGCGCACCGTCACGCGCAGCGGCGAGGTGCTGTATGAGGATACCTTTGCCACCCATTACTTGCCCTGGCGAGCTGTGTTCCAGTATGGGCCTGGCACCCAGGGGATGCCCCCCGACGAAGACGGAAAGAAAAAGAAGAAAGACAATTAAAGTCCATTCGGGAATGCGAACCCTTGTTGCCTTTTATTCAGGCCAGCCAGGCAGCATTTGGGGTAGAATATTACTTGGTCCAGGAAGATGCTTACCCGCTGGGCCCATACCATGGACTACAATGACTTAAACAAGCGCTGGGAGCTGGATGCCTGGCGAAGATCTTTCCGATAAACTAGGACTTCAATATGGTCAGTAAAGAACTCTTAGATATCCTTCGTTGCCCGAATTGCGTGCGTGAAAAAGACGGTCTGCTCGAGTATTATCAGGAATCCTGGTTGATCTGCCAGGATTGTGACCGCAAATATCCCATCAAGGATGATATCCCGGTCATGCTGATCGAAGAGGGAGATCGCTGGCAGGCAATCGCCAAAGCTGACCTGCCCATCCCCCCGCCTGATTAGATTGAGTTTCATCGGTATAGACTGCAGGTACATCCTGTAATTTAGTAAGTCACTATCCCTGATTAGGCCTAATGACCTCCCCAGACCAGGCAATCCTGCTAAACCAGCTTACCAGCGGGGATGACCAGAGCGCGGAAGCTGCTGCACTGGCTCTAGCTGAGTTGGGACCGCAGGTCTTGCCCGCTCTGCAAGACCTCCTGCACAGTCCCGATCCCGATGCGCGCTGGTGGGCGAACCGGATATTGGCTGAGCTGGACTCACCGCAAGCCGCCTCCCTGTTGATCGAATCTCTGCAAGATACAGACATTGCCGTGCGCCAGTGTGCTGCCCTGGCTTTGAGCTATCGCCCGCAGGAAGCGGCTGTGGCGCAGTTGATTGTTGCATTGGACGACACTGACCACCTGCTGGCCCGCCTGGCTGCGGATGCCCTGGTAGCAGCAGGGGCTATGGCTGTCCCCGCCTTGCTGGATGTGATGCAAACTGGTAACCAGGCGGCTCGCTTAGAGGCCGTCCGCGCCCTGGCCTTGATCGGTGACACACGCGCCATCCCGACCCTGTTCACTGCCTTAGATGAAGACTCAGCCCTGATCGAATATTGGGCCGATGAAGGCCTGCAGCGCATGGGCGTCGGCATGACCTTCTTTAAACCTTAGCTGACCTCTCCTTAAATATTCAGGGTGTTGAACGCCCAAACCAACCACGCCCCGACCATAAACAACCCGATCGCGAAGCGTACCAGAAAGGATAGCCCCCATCCAAATAACAGGCCGCGCGTGGCCTGCCAGGCAACCTTCCAATCGCGATTGCGCAGGTATTCCAGGAGCAGGATCGCCAGGGGGGCCAGGATGATCCCGCCAATGAAAGGCAGCAGAAATGTGCCCAGCACGCCGGCGATGATCCCCACAACAATAGTCAACCAGGAGGCGCCCCCTACGCGCGCCCCGGCCCCCATCAAGAAGTTATCCACCACGCTACCGACCACCATGCCCAGGGTGATCAGGATAAACATGATAATCCCTACTGTTTCAAAACCAGCTATCAGCCCAAAGACCAGGGCAGATAGCCAGATCACCACCAACCCCGGAAAGATCGGAATGATCAGCCCAAACAGCCCCACCAGCATAAAGATCAGGGGTATCCAGAAAACCAGGGCATTCTGCCAGGATTCCATGCTATTCTCCCGGGCGGATCACAGTCACCCCACCCATCCACGGATGTAGAACCTCCGGGATAACCACCGAGCCATCCGCTTGCTGATAATTTTCCAGCACCGCGATCAGGGTGCGCGGCAGCCCCAGCCCCGAACCATTCAAAGTGTGAACGAAGCGCGGCCGCCCGCCATCCGCCGGGCGGTATTTGACGTTTGCCCGCCGCGCCTGGAAGTCGCCTGTATTCGAAACCGAGGATACCTCCAGCCACTCACCACAGCCTGGCGCCCACACCTCAATATCGTAAGTAATCTGCGCCGCAAAGCCCATGTCGCCGGTGCACAGTTGGTGAATCCGGTGAGTCAGGCCCAGCTCTGCACAGGTTTGCTCGGCGTCAGCTACCATCTTGAAGAACTCAGCTTCAGAATCCTCTGGCTTGCAGTATGTATACATTTCGACTTTGTCAAACTGGTGGCCGCGCTTGATGCCGCGCACATCCCGACCGGCGCTCATTTTCTCTCTTCGAAAGCAGGGTGTATAGGCCGTATAGTGCCTCGGTAGGGCGTTCTCATCCAGGATCTCGCCCATGTGCAGGCCCGTCAGGGGGACTTCGGCGGTGGGCACCATCCACAAATCCTCTTCGTGATCGCGGTATAGATTATCTGCGAACTTGGGTAATTGCCCGGCCCCGTACAGCACCGCCTCTTTCACCATGAAGGGGGTATATTTCTCGGTGTACCCTTGCCGGGCGTGCAGGTCGAGCATGAAAGCGATCAAGGCGCGCTGCAGGCGCGCTCCGGCTCCGCTGAGCACATAAAAGCGCGATCCAGTAACCTTGACACCCTGCTCGAAATTGATGATCCCCAGGGCTGGGCCCAGGTCCCAATGCGGTTGGGGTTCGAAAGCGAAGGCCTTTTTTTCACCGATAGTCTTGAGCACCACATTGTAGGTCTCGTCTGGACCGACCGGGACGCGCCCATCAGGGACGTTGGGGATCTCGGCCATCACCGCTTCCAGGCCTGCTTCCACCTCCCGTAATTGGGCATCCAGAGCATCGATGCGCTCACCGACTTGCCGCATCGCCTCGATTTTAGCCTGCCGCTCGCCCGGGTCCTTCATTTTGCCGATCTCGCCCGATACGGCGTTGCGCCCAGCTTTGAGCGTCTCAACCTGTTGGATCAGGTCGCGGCGTTGCCCATCCAGAGCCAGGACGCTGTCGACCGCGGCTGGATCCATCTGGCGCTTGCTCAGCGCCTGGCGCACAAGGTCAGGCTTTTCACGGATCAGGTTGATATCTAACATTTCAGCACCTCCAGTAGAAATAATCAGCCCCCTCGCCAGCAGGACGAGGGGGCGCCCGTGGTGCCACCTGCTTTCGCCGATTCGTTCGGCCTTAAACTCACGCTAACGGGTGAACCCGGTTCCCTTACGGCGACAATGGCCGCGTTGCGGCTCTGCTTGGCAAACCCCTGCGGGAACGACTGGCCCTTCTGTGGGCCGGCGGAGTGGATTTCGCTGCCTGACCGACTGCCTCGCACCTTCCGGCAGCTCTCTGATCAGTGAGACAACTACTGGCCTCCGCGCTTCGTCTCAAATTGACTTGGGTGGATTATACCTTAGGAGGAGGGCCTGTCAAGACCGAGGAAACGCGGAGATTTCCACGCGACAATAGTTCGACCTCTGATTGATTTTCCAGAAATGGACTTACATCGGGGATGAGCCGGCTCCAATGTGACGATTCCCAAGAGTTGCGAGAATTTCATTGAAGCAATATGCCAAAAATGGCATATTACTTCAATCAATTATGAAAATTTATATTCTGCAACCAACATACAATCTTTGCCAATCTATCCGATTGCCTTTCATCTTCTCATTGCGCCAAGCATTGTATTCAGGCCACCATCCTCCACGACCCCGAATGAACCACTGGGCGTTGCCCACTACTTATTCCCTCTCACGCAGATGTGGAAACAAGATTACCTCGCGAATATTCGCGCTGTCTGTAAACAGCATCGCCAGGCGATCGATGCCCAATCCAAAGCCGCCGTTGGGCGGCATGCCGTAGCGCATCGCCTGCAGGTAATCCTCATCCAGCGGGTGGCGCTCTTCGTCATCGGCGGCAAAGTCGCGTCCCATCTCCAGGAAGCGCGCCTCCTGATCCAGTGGATCGTTGAGCTCAGAGAAGGCATTGCACATCTCCATGCCGGCGATGAAGCCCTCGAAGCGCTCCACCGTCTGCGGATCGCCGGGCTTGCTCTTGGTCAGTGGCGAGATATCGCGCGGGTAATCATACAGGAAGGTCGGCTGGATCAAGGTCGGCTCGAGGAAATCACTCAGCAGTTGATCGACCAGCTTGCCGCGCGGCGCCTTGGGGTCCACGTCCAGGCCACGCCCCCGCATCGCCGCCGCCAGACTCTCGGCGCTGGGGTGCTGGTCAATATCAATCCCAGCCGTCTCGCGCAGCCCATCTCGTAGCGACAGTCGCCGCCAGGGAGGTTCCAGGTCGATCTCCTCGCCCTGGTAGATCAGTTTGCGGCGCCCGAGCACCTTATCGGCGGCGGAGACCACCATCGCCTCGGTGAAATCCATTACCTGCTGATAATCAGCATAAGCCCAATAGAACTCGAGCATGGTGAACTCGGGGTTATGGAAACGATCGACGCCTTCGTTGCGGAAGTCACGCCCGATCTCATAGACGCGCTCCAGGTTACCCACCAGCAAGCGCTTCAAGTACAGCTCAAACGAAATCCGCAAATATAAATCTTGTTTTAGCTGGTTATGATAGGTGATAAACGGCCGCGCCGCTGCCCCGCCGTAGATCGGCTGCAGCACCGGGGTCTCAACTTCCAGGAAGCCATGCGCGTCAAGGAACTCACGCAATGCCTTCATTAAACCGGCCCGGGTACGGAAAATATGCCGTACTTCCGGGTTCACCGCCAGGTCAGCGTACCGTTGGCGGTAGCGCGCCTCTGGGTCAACCAGAGCTGCATGCCGCACAACTTCACCGTCTATCACCTCATCTTTGGCAGCCGGCAAGGGTGTAATTGCTTTAGCAAGCATGCGAAATTCGTTCACTCGCAGGGTCACCTCGCCTGTGCGGGTGCGAAACATCTCGCCGCCCGCCTGCACGAAATCGCCCAGGTCAAACTCGCGATTGAACAGGTCAAGCTGTTCTTCCCCGACATCGTTGGCCCGCAAGAAGAGCTGCACGCGGCCATCGCCGTCCTCGATATGGGCAAAGGTGATCTTCCCCATCAAACGTACTGAGCGCAGGCGACCAACCAGAGTGGCCTTTACAACCTCATTGTTACCAGCTGCTTCGCTGGCTTCGAAAGCTTTGATAGCCTCCAGGCTGGTATGAGTACGCTGAGCGCGCGCCGGGTAGGGCTCAATGCCCTTTTCCCGTAAGCGCTCCAGCTTTTCCTGGCGAATCTGCTCCAGGTTTGAAAATTCGGTCGCCATGATCTCTCTCCTTTAGATATTAAGCAAAAGCCCCGCGCAGCGCAGGCTCGCGCGGGGCCAGGTAACCTGTGCCCCGATGTTATTCGACCTTCAAAACCTGCACAAAAAAAGACCCGCCAGGCGCTTCTACTTTCACTTTATCACCGGCCCGATGGTCCATTAGAGCTCTTCCCAGGGGGACTCATTCGAGATCCGCCCTCGCGCGGGTTCGCTTCAGCCCGTCCAACGACGGTGTATATTTCAGGCTCGCTTTCGTCCTCTTGAATCGTGACTTTAGCGCCCACATCAACCACCTCACGAGTTCCGGTCTCCTGGATGACTCGAGCATTGGCAAGCAATATTTCAAGCTCCTGGATGCGACCTTCAACGAAAGCCTGCTCGTTCTTAGCAGCCTCGTACTCAGCATCCAAATCCACGCCCATATCTCCGCCGTCTTCCATGGCTTCTCGCAGGCGGCTGGCGACTTCCAGGCGCTTCACCGTTCGAAGATGCTCCAGTTCCTCTTGCAATCTGGCATGACCCAAGGGGGTTAGGAAGGTCGTTGGCATTTTCTTATCCCAATCTCTCTAGTGGTATTTTGAACCAGTCCCCTAAAAAATAACTTGAAACCGGGTTTTCTAATGAAATGCGATGCGGCGACCAGGAATATACTACATAGTATTCCGCCGCCGCGCGCAAGATTTTAACACAATCTCTGGTGAAATGCAAGCTGAGTTTAATCGAACATTCGTTCTGGATATAGCCAGAGTTCCACACCGGCATTCTTCTGGCTGTATCCCCGGATATCTGTTTCCATATCCTTCAGGCTGAACCAAAAACTGCTGATCTGGGATGGGTAGGCGGTTATCGACTTAACCCAGGCTGCGACACCGGCTTCTGACACTGGAAAAACAGATGGCTTCATCCCGGTTACCAATTCCATCGGTACACCCTTTAACCACTGGACATAGGGATAATCGGCATAGTAATACGTCGGCAGCTCCAGCCGCTCCGCAGCCGCTCGCACCAGGCGGTGGTCAGCATGACCGCCCACCGTCAGCGGACTGACCAACATGGCGCCGCGCGGGATCGCCTGGGCCAGTTCTTGCGCCAGTAAGGCAACCAGACCAGCCTCAGCCGGGTGGATCTCCCCGAAAATTTCGAGTTCTGAGTTATACAGCGATTCGCCGTTTTCCGGAGAGCATCGGTAGATACAGTCTGGCAGGTTAAAGTAGCGTGGGGTAGCGCCCAGGCGTTGGCAGGCTAACCTGTCTTCTGCGCGGCGCTCAGCGGGTGCGCCCTGTTCGGTTTCCCAGCGCTCGTGCAGGCTGGCAGCAAACGCAGACAGGGGACCGGGCGGCGGATCGCCTGCGCAGATAGTCCAGATCTCCACCTGCTCGCCCTGCTGAATTTGTTCCCACACCACCCCTCCGCAAGACAGGACAACATCGTCCAGATGTGGAGAAAGGTAAATCCATTCCATGCCACTATTTTAACCATATTTTCCTTTCAATCCTGGTAGAGTCATTCGACTTGCCACACCTGTGCGGGAGTGTTATCATCTACCCGGGTCATTCTAGAATGGATTACAACGCCAACACCCGCCTCCGCTATATCCTGATTGCTGTCGTTTTGGGGACTCTGCCTTGCTATTGCTTTGGCCTGGTAGCAGTCGCCTTAGCCCCTGAGCGTGGTACAGTCCAGCCTGTCACACCTACCCCCACCCTTACATGGACGCCGAGCGCTACTCCCACCACCACATCGACCGGGACGCTGCCTCCTACCGCATCGCCCACCGCTTCTCCCACCGTGACCCCTTCGGCGACCGTCACCCCAACTGGAACAGTCCCCCCCAGCCCATCTAGCACCTCCACCCCGACATTCACGGCAACCATCACCTTGCCGCCTCCTAGCCAGACCCCCACTCCTACCGTAACCGCCTCAGCAACGCTACCAGCTCCTCCAGACACCAGCACGCCGTCCCCTACCGACGGATCAAACTCAACTCCGCCTTCTCCTTAGCCATAATGAATTTGCATATCCTTAAATGCCAAAAATGGACCCATGACTGAACTACTTCCTCTCTTAAAAACCCTGATCAGCGCGCCGGGCTTATCTGGCCACGAAAAACCGATCCGAGACATCATCGAAACGGCCTGGCGACCTCTTACCGATGAGATCCATCTCAGCCGTTTGGGCAGCCTGCACGGCTTCAAACGCGGTGCAGGAGCAGACCCTCGTCCATCCATCTTGCTGGCTGCCCATATGGACGCCATTGGCTTGATGGTGACCGCCCAGGTGGGTGAATTCCTGCGGGTGACCGAGATCGGCGGCCTGGATGTGCGCGTCTTGCCTGGTCAGCGCGTGATCGTCCACGGAAGACAGGATCTCCCTGGTTTGATTGTCTGCCCCCCGGCACGCCTGCTGCCCGAAGAGGCGCGCGAGGGGCCAGTCGCTTTAAAATACCTGCTGATCGATACCGGTCTCAGTGAGAGTGAGCTACACAAACTCATCCGTCCTGGCGATTTGGCCTCCTTCGCCCAGGAACCACTTGAGCTGCGCGGAGAGACTCTTGCTGGACACTCACTGGACAATCGCGCTTCTGTGGCAGCGCTTACCCATTGCCTGCAATCGCTCCAGGGCCGGGCGCATGCCTGGGATGTCTGGGCGGTGGCAACTGTCCAGGAAGAAGTCACCCTGGGGGGCGCTAGAACCTCGGCCTTCGATCTTCACCCACAACTGGCAGTTGCTGTGGATGTCACCTGGGGCAGGGGCCCAGGCACATCCGACTATAAAACCTTCCCTTTGGGTAAAGGTCCAACCCTGGGTTGGGGGCCGAACATCCACTCTGGTTTCCACAAAGCCTTCAAGCAGGTTGCCGAACGGCTGGAGATTCCCTACGCGGTTGAAGTCATGCCGCGTCACTCTGGTACAGATGCGTTTAGCCTGCAAGTCGCCGCGGAAGGGATTGCAAGCATGGTGGTGAGTATTCCCTTGCGTTACATGCACACGCCCGTCGAGGTGGTCGCATTAAAGGATATTAGCCGCACCGGGCAACTGCTGGCCGAATTTATTTCCGGGCTGCAACCCGGCTTCATGGACACCTTGACTCTGGAAGAAAAAACATGACCACAAAACCTACCCAGAAGCCATCTCAACCCCGTCTTGGTGCGGCTCAAATTAGATTGCTGGAGCGATTATGCAATGCCTGCGCCGTCTCCGGCGATGAAGGCGAAGTTCGCGCCATCGTGCAAGAACAGGTGGCAACGTATGCTGAAACGGTCAAGGTCGACGCGTTGGGAAATGTACTGGCTACCCGCCCAGGGAAAGGTGCTGGGCGCCGGTTGCGGGTCCTGCTGGCGGCTCACATGGACGAGATCGGCTTCATGCTCACACAGGACGAAGGCGATGGTATTTTTCGCTTTGATACGGTCGGCGGGATCGACGAGCGCCAGCTGGTCGGTAAGCCGGTCTGGATTGGACATGACCATCTCCCCGGCGTAATTGGGGCCAAACCGATTCACCTGACCACTCCCGAAGAGCGCAAGCGCGCCATTCCCCTCGAACTCGCTACGCATCGATATCGGCCCTGGCGGCGACTCCAAAGTCAAGGTTGGTGATCGTGCCGCTTTTGCCACACCCTTTGCCCGCCTGGGGAGCAGCCTGCGCGGCAAAGCCCTGGATGACCGTCTGGGAGTCGCCACGCTGATCGAGCTATTGCGACATGCGCCGCCCAACATCGACTTGCTGGCGGCTTTTACCGTCCAGGAAGAAGTTGGTCTGCGCGGCGCCCAGGTAGCTGCCTATGCTTTTGACCCCGACCTGGCGATCGCCATCGATTCGACCCCGGCCCTCGACCTGTCGGTATGGGAAGAGCAGGTTGGTCAGCCGCTGGAGAACGTTGCCTACAACACCCGCCTGGACGCCGGCCCGGCAATCTACATCGCCGATGGTAGCACCCTGGCAGACCCGCGACTGGTACGCCATCTGGCGGAGACCGCCGAAGCATTCCACATCCCGTACCAGTACCGCCAGCCTGGCGGCGGCGGAACCGACGCGGGCACCATCCACTTGGCCCGCGCCGGTGTTCCCAGTGTTTCTGTCTCAGTCCCCGGCCGATATGCCCATACAGCAGCCGGTTTGGCGCGCCTTTCCGACTGGCAGAACACCTTCGCCTTGCTACACGCCGCCCTGGCGGGGCTAGGTCCCGACATCCTATCCGGCGAGCGCCAATAAGCAGCTCACGCATGCCTTTCCATCCGCACACAATTCCCTGAAACCCTGGAGCACCCATGAAATCCTTGATTCAAAAACTCGTCGAAACCACCGGGCCATCCGGCTACGAATCCCAAATCCGCGCCGTTATCCGCCTCGAGGTTGAGGCCCTGGCGGATGAAATCCGTGTGGACGCCCTCGGCAATCTGATTGCTGTGAAAGGTCAGGTGAAGCCAGGCGGCAAGAAGATCATGCTTTCTGCTCACATGGACGAGATCGGGTTGATCGCTACTCACATTGATGAGAACGGTTTTGTACGCTTCACTACCATCGGCGGTGTGCGGCGGATGACCTGTGTCGGAGGTCGGGTGCGCTTCCTGAATGGTACCAGCGGTGTGATCGGACAGGAGAACCCGGACGAAAGAACGAAACTGCCTGAATTTGACCAGATGTTCATTGACGTCGGCGCCACCAGCCGGGCAAGCTGTCCGGTGCATATCGGCGATCTGGCCGCCTTCGACCGCCCTTTTGTCGACCACGGGGACCGTCTGGTTAGTAAAGCTATGGATGACCGTATCGGTGTGGCGGTTCTGATCGAAACTCTGCGCAAGTTTCGCCAGGGTCCCAACCAGGTTTTCTTCGTTTTCAGCGTGCAAGAAGAAGTCGGGCTGCGTGGCGCCACTACGGCTGCCTTCGGCCTGGACCCGGAGATTGGCATCGCCGTGGACGTCACCGCCACAGGCGACACCCCCAGAGGTTTAAAGATGGCGGTCAGCCTGGGTAAAGGCGCCGCGATTAAAGTCCGCGATGGCGGGATGCTCTCTGACCCCCGCGTGATTGATTGGATGGTAAGCACTGCTGCCAAGGCTGATATTCCTTACCAGATGGAAGTCCTTGAAGGAGGAACCACAGATGCACGCGCCATCCAGCTCGCCCGGGCCGGAGTTCCAACCGGGTGCATCTCGATCCCTTGCCGCTACATTCATGCCCCCTCGGAAATGGTAGACTTCGCCGATGTGCAAGCTACCGTTCAGCTGTTGCATGCCCTGATCAGCCAGCCTGTTGAGTTGGGGTAAATTCATAGTATGAAAATGCTGTTGTGCGATGTTTTTTCTTTTATCCGCAGGCTATACCTGCAATTGAAAGAAAATAACGAGTTCGTCTTGAGAGGTATCCTGTTCACTCTGGGGTTGTTAGTCTGCCTGGGACTGAGCGCCTGTGGCAGCGCCGCGTTCCCCGGCTTGCCTGCTGGGTCCGCAACACCTGAAACCTCCCCTACGGCGACCCTCACCGCTACACCGGAAAGCGCGCTGCCTACATCCACACCTGGTCCGACCACCCTGCGCCTCTGGCTGCCTCCCCAGTTCGATCCCGGCCAGGACGACCCGGCTAGCCGCCTGCTCCAGGAGCGATTGGACGCCTTTGTGGAGCAGCATCCAGGCGTTCGCATCGAAACCAGGATAAAAGCCCAGGACGGCCCGGGAGGCCTGCTGGATGCGTTGAGCGCAGCCAACGCCGCCGCTCCCCTGGCGCTGCCAGATCTAATCCTGTTGCCGCGCAGTCACCTTGAGACAGCGGCGATCAAAGGCCTGTTGACCCCTTTCGATGGATTGAGCACCTCCCTCAATGACGACGACTGGTACGATTATGCCAGCCAGCTTGCCCGCTTGCAGGATAGCATTTTCGGCTTGCCCTTTGCGGGCGATGGACAGGTATTGCTGTACCGCCCATCCAAAATTCCCACTCCCCCCAATGATTGGCCCAGCTTGCTGGATCTATCCAGCCCGTTGATTTTCCCGGCTGCTGACGAACAGGCTCTCTTCACCCTCCAGCAATACCTGGCTGCCGGGGGGCCAGTTCAGGATGCCGAAGGCCGTCCGACCCTCGATCGGGCCGCGCTCACGGGAGTGCTGGAATATTTCGCTGAAGCCACCGCGGCTGGGATCATGCCGTTCTGGCTCACTCAGTTCAGCACCGCGGATCAGGCCTGGGAAGCCTACACTGGGAATTCCGGGGACCTGATCGCAGCTCCCGCCAGCCGTTACCTGCAGGAACTCCCAGGCGACACGCTGGCCGCTCCCCTGCCCACTCCGGATGGAAAACCCTTCACCCTGATAAATGGTTGGGTGTGGGCTCTTTCAAATCCGCGTCCCGAGCGCCGTGATCTCGCCGTTGCCCTGGCTGAATTCTTGACGCAAGGTGATTTCCTGGCGGATTGGAGCGCGACAGCCGGTTACTTGCCTCCCCGCCGCTCAGCGCTGTCTGGCTGGCCGGACCGCAGCCTGCGCAGCCTGGTAGGAACCATCGTTGAGTCAGCCCATATCTTGCCTTCTGCTGATGTGCTGGCGATGATCAGCCCAGCCCTGCAACAGGCTACAATCGAAGTCCTAAAACAAGAGAGCGATCCGGAAACCGCTGCCAATCAGGCTATCGACCGGGTGCAGCCTCCTAATTCGACCCCTTAATGCTTGATCCCCGTGAATAGGTCCTTGGAGCGAGGCTGTGAGCAGGCGTTGCTCGCTCACACCGGAAATTCCTAGAGTTCTCTCATAATTCCCGCAAGGCCCGTTCTAGGGCAGTTGACTAATCAGAAAAGCGGTGTTATTATGCCGCCTGGAGAACTATGCATGCAGTCCGACCAACTCCCCGAGGAGCTCCCCTCTTGGGAAGAAGAGTCCCCTCGGAATCAACCCGAAGAATTTTTTGAGACGGCCTCGACCGCAGAGATTGCTGATCAGCCTGCTGGAGAGCGCCGCCTTTCTTTCCCCTTGCAATGGCTTTCAAACCTGGGTATTGCTGACTCCGCCCTGCGGATAGGCACGCACCTGCTCTCCTTGGCTTTAGTGTTGCTTGTGGTTTGGGCAATGCGAGAGTTCTATCTAAATTCGCAGACGCCCAACACGCCGGGCAGCGCTGCTCAGGCCGCCTCGCTTGCAACCCCTCTCCCGACTGTCGAATCCATGCCGGAGTTGCCCAGCTTTGTTTCACCGGTCAGCATCTACGCTGCCGGGGTTCCACGCCTGGCTATGATGCACACCACCATCCCCTCTCGCCCACGCACTGAAGTGATCACATATACGGTCTTGCCAGGCGACACGGTATCTGGCATCGCCGAGAAATTCGGTCTTAAAGTTCAAACCGTCATGTGGGGCAACTACTATATCCTGGGCGACAACCCGCACGCTATTTCAGTGGGACAGGAGCTGAACATCCTTCCCGTGGATGGCACCTATCACAAGTGGTCTGCCGGGGAAGGCTTGAACGGGGTCGCGGAAGGCTATGCGGTCAAGCCTGAGGACATCATCAACTGGCCCGGCAACCACCTGAATGCGGAAACAGTCGGCAACTTTTCCGATCCAAATATCGAGCCAGGTACATTCCTGGTCGTGCCGAACGGCACGCGTGAATACATCAACTGGAGCGCTCCACGCATCTCCCACGATGATCCCAGCGTCGCCCGCTACATCGGACCTGGCGCCTGCGGCACCATCCTGGATGGCGCGGTCGGTTTTGGCACCTTCATCTGGCCCAGCGCCAACCACTTCCTCTCTGGCTACGATTATTCACCCGCCACCAACCACTACGGCATCGATATCGACGGTGACTTAGGTACACCGTTATGGGCTTCCGATGCCGGTGTGGTGGTGTACGCCGGCTGGAACGATCACGGCTATGGCAATATGGTGGTGGTCGACCACGGCGGCGACTGGCAGACCCTCTACGCCCACATGGACACCATCACAGCTGGCTGTGGGCAGAGTGTTTTTCAGGGCACTCCCCTCGGCACCATCGGCACCACCGGCGCCTCCAGCGGCCCGCACATCCACTTCGAAATGCTCAACGGCAGCTACGGCAAAGTCAACCCCTGGGATTACCTGCCGTAATCCTATTTCGAAAACCTGTCGCATTCAGATTTATATCCAATGTCTTGCGCCGGACAAATTTTCCGGCGCAAGATTTTTTCTAAATGATTACACCCAGGCTTTGATTTGTGGGTTATTGCAGGCTTGGTGATCAGGCTGGACGCGGATTAATTGAAAACGAGAAGTACTAGCGAGTACCTTGGCTCTCACTCTTAGATTTATCATCCCTCGCCTTGTATTGATTAAACCTGACCGCCATCCGAGGAAGTCCGCAGGCGCGATTTGAATAGATTTATGCTATTATGGACTTAGAATAAGACAAGAGCAACGGCGGGCGAGACAAGTACTTACAAAGTTAAATGAAAAATAGGTTTGGATTATCACGAGATATACCAGAGCCAGTAAAGCGTATAGTGCGGCAGGAATGTGGATTTGGCTGCGTCATTTGCGGATCGAGTATTTTCGAATATGAACACGTTGAACCCGAGTTTCCGGAAGCCCAAGCTCATGATCCCGCGGGAATTACTTTGCTTTGTCCCCAATGCCATTCCAAAGTCACCACTGGTCTCTGGTCCAAGACGAAGGTCAAGTCCGCAATGCGAGCGCCCCGGTGCAAGCATACCGGATTCGCGAATGAAGTCTTTGATATCGGTATCGATCACCCATCCATTGTATTCGGTGGCATAACTCTCACAAACTGTGCAATCCCTATTCAAGTCAAAGACCTCCCTTTGTTTCAGATTCAAGGACCTGAAGAATTGGGGGCGCCATTTCGCCTTACTGCGCACTTCTTTAACGCTACAGGTCAACCTAGTCTTTTTATTCGTGACAATGAATGGTTTGCCTTTTCGTCAAACTGGGATGTCAAAACTTCCGGAGGGGCAATTACGATTAGAGATGCACCTGGGCGCATTTCATTACAGTTGGTGGCAAAGCCTCCGCATGGACTTATTATTGGAAAACTCGACATGTATGTGTATGGTTACCATATCATCGCGAATGCCGACATGCTTGCAATAGCCTTTCCGGGTGGCGAATTTAACTATTTCACCTCAGGTTTATTTGATAACGCCCCCATTGGGCTTATGCTCGGGTGATCATCTAACAAGGGGATGAAGAGAGCCACCTCCATCTGATGGAGATGATTAGCAACATTATCCAAGGTATAACTCCATAGCGAATTGCGGCTTTTTTTCTGGAGGAACAATTCAATGTTTTCGGAAGCTTACGAGATAGCCAGTAAATTTACACATCCTTTAATTGTGATTGTACGCTTCTTTGATGGAAGCGTTGATTGTATACTTGGAGCCTTTACAATTCTCAATGATAAGGGCTGGGCAGTTACTGTTGCCCATCTCTTTGAACCTTTCTTTGCTTATAAACAGCATAAGGATGAAATAGATAATTACAACGAACAATTCAAAGCGATTCATGATGATCAGCATCTGGACACTCAAAAAAGACGCAAAAGAAAATCTCACCTAAAAACCAACCCTAAATGGATAACTAATATCTCATATTGGTGGGGAAAAGACGGGGTGCGATATTCCGAAGTTAGGGCAATGCCTGAAGGTGATATAGCAATTGTTCATTTGGAACCATTCGATCCCTATAGCATTTCTCAATATCCTGTCATTAAGAACCCCAACAATCTAAAACCTGGTACAAGTCTTTGCAAATTGGGGTTTCCCTTCCACCAAGTCAAAGCATCCTTTGATGAAAAAACTAACAATTTTTCATTAGAGCCAGGAGCGTTGCCTGTTCCACGATTTCCAATTGAGGGTATTTATACTCGGAACGTCATAGCTGGCAAATCAAAGGACAACAAATACGATATTAAATTTATAGAAACATCCTCACCTGGATTGCGGGGGCAAAGCGGAGGCCCGATATTTGATGTCAAAGGGATAATTTGGGGTATACAGAGCAAGACAACCAGTCTTCCTCTAGGCTTCAACCCAAAGGTAGTTAAGAATGGCAGAGAATATGAAGAAAATCAGTTCCTCAATGTTGGCTGGGGAATTCACCCTGAGCTATTAACCGCATTCTTAACCGACCAGGGTATTGAGTTTCGTTTATCAGAGGACTAATCCAAATATATACCGAGAGTTCACACTTGTATAACAAAAGAAGGAAAGAATATTCATGCCCCGATTGACTGAACAAGAACAGCAAGAGATCATCCGCTACCTCGAAGCCGACAAACCACTGCCAGACAAATATCGCTTTCTCCTCTTTGCGGATAAGCGCGAAGTGGAACTTGTTTGGAATGGTAAGACTAGCGAGGTCTGTAATATTGTCCTACCTTTCCAGGTGATCGAGCAGGTGGACGAACCTCGCGCCGAGAAAGACACCCGTTTGCAGATGAGTTTGTTCGACCTGGATGATCGTGGAAGGCAGATCAAAGGCTGGACCAATAAGCTGATTTGGGGGGACAACAAACTTATTCTTTCATCGTTAAAGAACGGTCCGATGCGGGAAGAGATTGAAAAGCAAGGCGGCCTTAAACTGATCTATATTGACCCGCCTTTCGATGTAGGTGCGGATTTTAGTATGGACATCGAGATTGGCGGTGATACCTTCACTAAAAAGCCCAACATCTTGGAAGAGATTGCTTACCGCGACACCTGGGGCAAAGGGGCGGACAGCTTTATTGCTATGATATATGAGCGGCTGACACTGATGCGAGATCTACTGTCTGATGACGGTACCTTGTATATACATATTGGCCCCAATGTAGCCCATTATGTTAAAGCTATATCTGATGAGGTGTTTGGGACAGATGGATTTCAAAATGAAATTATTTGGAGACGTGCATTTGGGCACAGTGACTCAACAAAATATGGAATCATCCACAATTCGATACTTTACTATGGCAAGGGTGAAAACAGAATTTGGAATCGTGTTCTACAACCCCCAGATCAAGACTATATCGAAACCTTTTTTGACCAGTATGATGAACAACGAAAGGAGCGATATCAACGTTTAAGTTTGTCCGCAGGAGGATTATCAGGTGGTGGTTATCTTTATGAATACAAAGGGGTCAAGACGCTATGGAGATGCCCGCCAGAAACGCTTAAAGAGTATGATCTAGAAGGCCGTCTTCATTGGCCCAAGAAAGCTGGTGGAGTTCCCCGTCTAAAAAGATATTTGAGCGAGTACGAAGGTGTTCCGCTTCAGGATATCTGGATAGATATCAGCAAAATCCATAATCAGTCATCAGAGTTGACAGGTTACGCTACGCAAAAGCCCGAAGCCTTGCTCGAACGAATTCTTCGTGCATCCTCAAATGAAGGTGATTTGGTGGCTGACTTTTTCTGCGGCTCCGGGACGACCGCCGCAGTGGCGGAGAAGCTGGGGCGCAAGTGGATCGTCAGCGATTTGGGCAAGTTCGCCATCCACACCACCCGCAAGCGTCTAATCGGCGTGCAGCGGGAATTGAAAGCTGGGGGCAAGGACTACCGCGCCTTCGAGATCCTCAATCTGGGCAAGTACGAGCGCCAGCACTACATCGGCATCAACCCCAACTTACGCGAGGCTGAGCAGCAAAAGCAGCTTGAAGAAAAGGAAGCCGCCTTTGTCGATCTGATCCTGCGCGCCTATCGCGCCGACAAGACGGATGGCTTTGCTACCTTCCACGGCAAGAAGGCTGGGCGGCTGGTTGCGGTGGGACCGGTCAACTTGCCGGTGACGCGCTTGTTCGTGGAAGAAGTGATTCTCGAGTGCCGGCAGAAACACATCACCCGGGTAGATATCCTGGGCTTCGAGTTTGAGATGGGGCTGTTCCCCAACCTGCTTGACGAAGCCCGCGCCAAAGGCATTGATCTCGCCCCTAAATATATACCTGCTGAGGTATTTGATAAACGCGCCGTGGAAAAGAATGAGGTGGTCTTTCACGATGTGGCTTATATTGAGGTTACACCCCACATCAAAGGCAACAGCGTGGCGGTAGAATTGACAGACTTCTCAGTGTTTTACTCGCAGGATTCGATTGCCAACGTGGAAGAGACACTCAAAGACAAGGGGAGCAAGATCGTGGTGGAGCAAGGCCAGATCGTCAAGGTGAGCAAAGATGCCCATGGCATCGTCACACGAGAAATTCTCACCAAAACCTGGACCGACTGGATCGACTATTGGGCGGTTGATTTCAACTTTGAAAGCAAGCGCGAGATCATTCGCGTACCGCGCGAGAAGGCGAAGCAAGTGCACATGCCCGGGCTGGAGCAGCCTGAACAGCTCGATCTGCCGGAATATGAAGAAATCTGGACCGGAGATTACATCTTCGAGAATGAATGGCAGTCCTTTCGCACTAAGAAAGATCGCTCGCTAGAATTGACCAGCATTTTTCAAGAATGCACACCGGGGCGGCGCAAGCTGGCGGTCAAGGTGGTAGATATCTTCGGCAACGACACCGTGACAATTGTCGAAGTGACTTTGGGAGGGAAAAAATAATGGCGCTGCATAAAGATTTTCCCGAATCGCCCTACGCCATTCTCGATCCAGCTTTGCGCTGGTTTCCGGCAGATGAAGCCCTGCGCGAGACCAGCATGGACAAGCTCATGCCGCCACTGGTGCCTCAATTGCGACGCAGGGTGAAGGAATGGCGGGATAGCGGATATGTGGGGGCAACCGACACCAGCAAAAGCCTGCTCAGCTGGTGGTTCAATACATCTCACTTGCTGCCCCAATCAGACGGAACGCTAGATGAATTCCAGTATTATTATGCCCAGCGTGAAGCCTTGGAAACAATCATCTTTTTGTATGATGTGGTGGGCGTGCAGGACAAATACGACCTGATGCGCTTCGACATCTCTGGCGTAGTTTCCACCGGTATGTTCGATGAAACCTGGCGGCGCTTTGTGGTGAAGATGGCGACCGGTGCCGGCAAGACCAAGGTACTCAGCCTGGCGCTCGCCTGGAGCTTCTACCACAAGCTGTATGAACCGGGGTCTGACCTGGCGCGCAATTTCCTGGTGATTGCCCCCAATATCATCGTGCTGGACCGCATCCACAAAGACTTTCAAGGTCTGCGCATATTCTTTGAAGACCCGGTCATCCCTGACAACGGCGTGGACGGGCGCGACTGGCGCGATGATTTTCAATTGACCCTCCACCGCCAAGACGAAGTGCGCATCACCCATCCCACCGGTAACATCTTCCTGACCAACATCCACCGCGTTTATGCCGGCGACGATATTCCCGCATCACCCGATGACGAGAATACCATGGAGTATTTCCTGGGCAAACGACCCACCGGCGCCACCACCGACTCCAAGGTTGACCTGGGCATGATCGTGCGCGACATTGATGAATTGATGGTACTGAACGACGAGGCGCACCACATTCACGACCCTCGCATGGCCTGGTTTAAATCCATCGAAGACATCCATAACCGCCTGAAGCAAAAAGGGGGCGCTCTTTCCCTGCAAATCGATGTGACTGCCACGCCCAAGCACAACAATGGCGCGATCTTTGTGCAGACCGTGGCTGATTACCCGCTGGTGGAAGCCATCTCGCAAAACGTGGTCAAGCATCCGGTCCTGCCCGATGCTGCCAGCCGCGCCAAATTGCTAGAGCGCCAGAGCGCCAAATATACTGAAAAATACGCCGACTATATCCACCTGGGGGTGATCGAATGGCGCAAGGCGTATGCAGAACACGAAAAGCTGGACAAGAAAGCCATCCTGTTTGTCATGACTGACGACACCAAAAACTGCGACGATGTGGCTGAATACCTGGAAGGCCACTATCCCGATCTCAAAGACGCTGTGTTGGTCATTCACACAAAGAATAACGGCGAGATTTCCGAATCAACCTCAGGCAAAGGCAAAGAGGAAATGGATTTGCTCCGCCAGCAGGCTAATGCCATCGACGGCCTGGACAGCCCCTATAAAGCGATTATTTCAGTGATGGTGCTCAAAGAGGGTTGGGATGTGCGCAACGTGACGACTATTGTAGGTTTGCGTCCATACGGCGCCCCAAGCAATATCTTGCCCGAGCAGACCCTGGGGCGCGGCCTGCGAAAAATGTACCCTGGCGGCGTCGAGGAATACGTCAGTGTTGTCGGCACGAATGCCTTTATGGACTTTGTCGAGTCTATTCAGGCCGAAGGCGTAGTGCTGGAGCGCAAACCGATGGGAGAAGGTACACAGGCCAAGACTCCCCTGGTAGTGGAAGTTGACAAAGAAAATGTCAAAAAAGATCTCGACGCCTTGGATATTGAGGTCCCGGTGCTGACGCCGCGCATCTACCGTGAATACAGGAACCTGGGCAATCTAGATGTAAGTGCGTTAAGGCATCAGGCAGTGGCTTACCAGCAATTCAGCGAGGCAGAACAGCGGGAGATTGTCTTCAAGGACATCACCACCGGCGAGGTAGAGCATACAACTATACTAGATACGGCCGGCATCGCCGATTACCGCAGCGTGATCGGCTACTTCACCCAGACCATTATGAAGGACTTGCGCCTGGTCAGCGGCTATGATGTGCTGTACGGCAAGGTAAAGGTTTTTGTCCAAGATCAGTTATTTGATCGCCCGGTGGAACTGGAAAGCCCCAATACCCTGCGCAATCTATCGGAATTGGCAGCTACTAAAACTTTAATCGAGACCTTCAAGAAAGCGATCAACTCGCTTACTGTGCAAGACAAGGGTGATGCTGAGATCCGCGACACAATAAAACTGCGCGAGACGCGCCCATTTGTAGCCAAAGATCAGGGTTATCTTATCCCTAAGAAGAGCGTCTTCAATAAGATCATCGGCGACAGTCACTTTGAGCTTCTGTTTGCCCGTTTCCTGGAAGATTGCCCCGATGTGGTCTCTTTCGCCAAGAATTATCTGGCTGTACACTTTAAGTTAGATTACGTCAACGTGGATGGCGACATCTCCAACTATTACCCGGATTTTCTGGTCAAGGTTTCGCCGAAAAAGATTTTTATTGTCGAGACGAAAGGCCAGGAAGACCTGGACGTGCCGTTGAAGCTTCGGCGCCTGGGCCAATGGTGCGAAGATATCAACCGGGTGCAAAGAGAAATATACTGCGATTTTGTATTTGTGGATGAGGAGAGCTTTGATCAGTATCGGCCTGCTTCATTCGGGCAATTGGTGAATAGTTTTCGAGAATACAAAGAGATCATTTGATCAACAGATTGGTTGACCGCCTACATGTCGGTTTCTCAAATGATATGAGAAAGTAATCAGTTAGTGAAATCGCTGTGAAAGTCGGGGGACGTGATGAAACCTAGATGGAGTTATCGGAGATGCCTGACTTACTCATCAAATTCAAACTGGAATTAGAATATCATCCAATCCGATCTGGCGTGCTATATTTTCCCCACCCAAATGGACCCTTATTCCATCGCTGGTTACCAAATGGTATGGGTGATGCCATTGAGTTAGACACAAATGATTTTAAAGCCTCACTCAAAATTTGGTTTGAGCGATATGGGTATCTCGACAATGAGCTTATTAAGTTTGACAGGAACAGGAAGGAAGTTGACCTCTTAGATATTTCAGTTCAAGGAAAGCTGGATGCTGGTCCATTATTTGGCTTGTTGGAGATTCGGGATCTTTCCGATATGGAGGCAAGATCACTCAAGGAATTTGAAACTCTTAGGGAAGAACACAATTTACTTGAGAAGCGAATTATTAGGCTGCTCTATGTTCCAGTTCGTCGATTCATTAACATTCTACGTGTGAAGTATGGACAATATTGGCTCCCAGAAATTGAGGCTTGGGATTCTCGTAAAGTTTCCGCCGGTGTTTATATTCGGAGTTTCGGATTTCCTCGATGGAGTTTGGACGGAGGTCTGACCTGGGACACGTTTCAGTACACCGAATTAAGGTTGTCTGTTGGCAAGCTTAGAAAAAATCAAGACTTTCGTGAATATTTATCTAAAAAAGATTGGGAAGAAATCAGCAAATTCCAACAAAGCGACTGGGCTGAATCCCTGGCTATATCTACTGTAATCAGAGCGATTGAATTATTTGATAATGGTCAGTATAAGTACGCGATAATTGAGGCTGTCACTGCTTTGGAGATGGTTCTTAATGATGTGTTGCTCATACGGGTGATTAGTGAACCGCTTGAATACACTTTTTCGCTCAAAAGCCTCCCGTTTATAGCACAATTAGTCTTTGACTTAACAGTCAAAGTGAGATCGACTGCGGCGGAGCAATCACTACAAATTACCCAGGAAAACGCAATCAAAAGGTTCCGTGACCTAGGTGTTAGTGATCAGTTTAATGTGATAGCAAACCTATTTAGCATTCCAGATAATGATAGACAGGCAACAATCAACCTAATCAAAATAAGAAATAAAATTGTTCATGAGGGCAAGGAACCTCCGGATTCGATCTTCCCTGAGTTCTCAGGTTTTTTAAATTGTATCGAAAGACTTTATCTTGATAGGCAGCTTAGATTTCCAATGGCTGGCTCTGGCAATAGAAAAATGTCTCAACAAGAATGGGAAAACTACACGAACGAATAATCGACTACCTAATCATTATGTCATATGATCGACCTTCCTTTATTCAGCTCTGTGATTTCGTGACAAATGCTCTTTTACCCCGAGAGAGCCAAATCGCATCCAATAATAGATATGATTTGGACGAATCTTTCAATCTCTTAAGACCCAACACAGATACGTGAAACCAGGCCCTGCCTTCCGGATGGAATCATCCGTCCATAAAAAAACCTCCCGCAAATACGGGATGGTCTAGCAGAACCTACCCTCGCCGCTGAAGACGAGATCGGACCTGCAAATTTATTGTATAGGAAAAATCCTGCTTGGCAAGTAAAATATTGACATTGTATACTAAATCATAACCTCACCGCCAAAAACGGCACCAGCATCTCCTCAGGCGACAACCCTCCATGCCGCCCGTACAGGAGATCATCCTTATTCCCCCACCACAGGTAAGCATTGCCCTTTGCTGCCACGAGCAGATCTCCCAGGCGGTCGCCCAGGCGCGGGTGCGCCTCTCCCGGCCCAAACAGCCCGGCTTCCACAGCGTAGGAGGGATCCAGGAAAACGAACTGGTTCGGCCATGTTCGCTGAATGTACTCGCGTACCGCTTCGACCTGCCCTGGGCGGATGAACAGGTTCATCAGGCGGTTTTCGCCAGTTGGCAGGATGTGCAGGCGGCGCGCCAGGCTTGAATGATTGCGGATGTCATAATAGGCATCCGGCTGGGTCGGGATCTGCCCGTGGTCGGCCAGCAAGATCAACAGGCTGTCCTGGCGCCTCGCTGGGCTGAGCCGCTCCAGGAACAGGCGTTCGCAGGCAGCGCTAAAGCTGGCGAACTCTTCAAAAGTACGCTCGTCTTCCGGGCCGTACAGGTGCGAGAAATGATCGATCTCTCCCCAATACACCCAGAAGTAATTGCGCTCATGGGCGTGGCTTTCGAACGCCTGGCGCAGGTTGACCCACAGATCCGCCGGAGTGCTGAAGCTATACACTTTAGTATCCGGGAACAGCATCTGCGAAAGGCCTGAGCGGGCAATGCTGTGATGCTGAAAGGCGTAGGTTTGAACACCCTGGCCGGCCAGGTGGGTGCCCAGGGTGGGCAGCCCTAGAAAATCTTGCGGGTTGAAACCCGCGCGCCGCAGGCTGCCAGCGTCTCCCTGGTAGCTGATTGGGGCGTGCTGGATGGAATTGATCACGATCCCGTACTCTTTCAGCCACATCTCATAGCCAACCATGCCGTGTACCGCCGCGCTGCGTCCGGTCCACAGGCTGGTCAGGGCGGCCGCGGTCGTGCTGGGCATGATCGAAGTCAGCGGCGCCAGCAGCCCCTCCCGAGCCAGTCGCTCCCAAACCGGCAAACTTCCCGCTTCCATCCAACGCCTGAAACGCAGGAAGGACAGGGCGTCCATCAAAACCACCACAATATGGCGAAAATCCTCCCCCAGCGGGGATAAGATGTCTGGGAGAAGCATCTCCCCACCCAATGGGGTCGCGCCCAGCCAGTGGCAGATGCTGGAGGGCAGGTTCAGGATCGATTGCCCGTTGTAGTGCGGGGCAACCCACTCTTCTCCCCACTCCAGGCCAGGCAGGCGATGGGCGAGCAGGTGGGGAAGCAGTTCAGGGCTCAGGTCAGGCATCCAAATCTCTCCAGATAGATACAAATCAGCTTTGATATAATGACAAAGTATGCCATCTTTTCGACTTTTTCGCAGCCCAAGTTCCAGGCGCGCAGCTTGCCGGGCAGCCATCCTCAGGGGAATAGTTGGCTGGCTGGTTTTGACCTTGCTGGTTGCCTGCGGCGCGCCGGCGCCCACTGCCGAGCTTCCTCTGGAGACCATACCAGCCACTCGCCAGACCCCCACCCGCACCGCACCCTCGGCGACTGCTACTGCCACACCAAAGCCGGCCCCTACCCTGAGCGTGGACCTGGCAGCGCTCCGCGGCCAGACGATCCAGTTCTGGCATCCCTGGTCTGGCGCAAACGCCCAGGCGATTGAGGATTCAATCGAGCGCTTCAATGCTGAAAATGAGTATGGCATCACCGTCCAGGTAGTTCCCAAGGGGAACTATGACGATCTCTACACGGCGGTGGATACAGCCATCCAATCGAGTGATCTACCCCAGCTTACGGTCGGCTACAATTACCAGATCCGTAACTGGGCAGATCAGGGACAGGTAGTGAAACTGGATGACTACCTTGCTGATCCCCGCTGGGGAATGAGCGAAACTGAGCAGGCCGACTTTTTCCCGGTCATTTGGGAACAAGATATGATTGAGGGAGGTCGCATCGGCTTTCCCGCCCAGCGCTCGGCGCAGGTGATGATTTATAACCAATCCTGGGCTAAGGAAATGGGTTATGCTACCCCGCCAACGACGCCCGAGGATTTCAAGGAACAGGCCTGCGCTGCCGCCCAGGCGATCAATCTCGATGCGGATTCTGCCAACAATGGTCGTGGGGGCTGGGCCATCAACACCTCCCCGGCTGCCTTCCTGACCTGGCTATATGCCTTCGACAGTCAGGTGCTTGCCTCGGGGGATGCCGGTTACCGTTTCGACAACCCTGAATCCGAAGCCGCCCTCACTTTCCTGAAAGACCTGTATGACGCCGGCTGTGCCTGGGAAGATAGCGATGACAATCCCCTGTCAGAGTTTTCCAGTCGCCAGGCGCTCTTTGCCACCCTGCCTCTCACCGATCTGCCTTCCCTGGCAGCTGAGCTGGCGCAGGCAGAGAACAAAGACCAGTGGTCAGCCATCGGTTTCCCCTCAGACCAGGTAGACCCGCTGATCACAGTCTATGGGCCATCCTTCACTTTGTTCGGAGCCAGCTCAGAAGAACAGCTCGCCAGTTGGCTGCTGGTCAAGTGGCTCGCCTCGCCTGAAGAACAAGCCCGCTGGATAACTGCCAGTGGGACGCTCCCCCTGCGCGCCTCGGTAAGCGATCTGATGAAACCTTATGGCGTAGCCCACCCTCAATGGTCCCAGGCGAAGGCCCTGCTGCCGATCGCTAGCACAGAGCCGAACCTGGCCTCCTGGAGTGTGGTGCGCTGGGCATTGGCAGATGTCGCCACCCAGGTCTTCCGCTATTATTTCACCTCAGACCGCATCCCTGCTACCCTGGCGCTGCTGGATGAGACCGCTGCCGAATTGCATGCTCGCTTCCCTTGAACCTTCTCGCCTGAGCGCCAACCAATGAGCGACCTGCCGCACGTCACCATCTATAGCGACGGCGCCTGCCAGCCCAATCCTGGTCCGGGCGGCTGGGCCGTCCTGCTCCGTTTTGGGAAGCAGGTAAAAACGCTAACCGGCTCCGAGCTTCAAACCACCAATAACCGCATGGAGCTGACCGCCGTGCTGGAGGGGCTGCAGGCTTTAACGCAGCCATGTCGGGTGGATTTCTACACCGATTCACAGTATGTCCAGCGTGGCCTCACCGAGTGGCTGCCTCGCTGGCGGGCGCGCAACTGGAAGCGCAAAGATGGCGCATTGGCTAACGCCGACCTGTGGCAGGCCCTGGACACAGCCATTCAAAGGCATACCATCCAATGGCATTGGGTGCGCAGCCACGCGGGGAACCAGGATAACGAACGTGTTGACCGGCTGGCAAAGCAATCCATCCCTGCCGCATCAGGGGGATGAGTCGAATAGTATAGAAGTTACGCAGTTCAAGAGGACGCGGGGGTGTTTTGGCGGGCTACGCCCGCCAAAACACCCCACCCTCCTACCAATTGCGTAAGTCCTATAGTGTTTACATCTTTTCTATAAATCCCAGGACTGCGCTCGCAATTCATAGAAATTTAGCGAACCATAATTCGGGACTTAATTCCTATTGAGCCTATCAGGAAAGTCCTTCATACTGTGCGGTGGGGATAAATAACATGAAGAAACTTTCCTTTACCCTGTTATTTACAGCCGCGCTGTTGGTCGCGCATAGTTGGAGAAGTTCAAGCCTGGCGACACAGCTTACACCCACTCCTCCGGCTGGGCGGATCTCTGCGCTGGTCAGGCCAGATGGCGAAATCTTGCCTGTATATGACGGGTGTGGTGGGGAGATAGTCTCACTGGTTCGCGCCGATTACGAGCAGCAGGTGGTCGAATTGGTTAACGATGCTCGCGCCGACCAGGGTCTGCCTCCGCTCAAAAGCTATGAACCTTTGGGTCAGGCTGCACGCTACCATGCCTCGGACCTGGGAGAGGATGACTACTTTTCCCACGACACCTACGATCGGGCGGGGAGCGATCTTGATTTCGTATGTGATACCTGGCAGCGCATCGAGGCCTATATTTCCGGGGCCAACGCCGAGAATGCTGCCGCCGGATATACTACACCGCAAGAGGTGATGGATGCCTGGTTGAGCAGCCCAGGCCATCAGGCAAATATCCTCAGCACCTACAGTTGGGAGATTGGGGTCGGCTATTACGAAGGCAGCGGCAGCTATTATACCTACTGGGTGCAGGATTTTGGCCGGCGCGACGATGTCTACCCATTGATCATCAATGGGGAAGATGTTTCAACCGATTCCCCCACGGTTTCCCTGTATATTTATGGCGATTGGCAGAAGATGCGCCTGCGCAATGATGACGGGGTATGGACTGATTGGGAACCCTTTCAGACCATCATCGGATGGACACTCAACGATGGAGCTGGCGAACATACCGTCACAGTCGAGTTAAGCACAGGCAGCCAGACCGCCACCAGCAGCGATACGATCTACCTGAATGCCGACAACAGCTTGCCAGCCCTGGGTAACCTCCCAGACAGCCTGTCCTTCACCTACAGTATCCCCGATCAGAAGCTGAGCCCTCAAGAGTACCGGGTTACCCCACTCAACCAGGGAAATGGTGACTCTCTGAACTGGCAGGTTAAAGTCAGATGGACCGGAATTTACAAGTACGCCATCCGCCGGCACAACACCTGACGAGTTCTCGATCGCCGCGGGGAATTTCGACAAGCTGACACCAGATACTTATTCCGGCTCGCTGACAGTGACAGTGACCGATCCACTGAATGTGACCGGCTCCCCTCACGTTATTAACCTCACCCTGCGTGTGGTGGAAACATCCATCTTACCGCTCTACCTGCCCATGCTGAGTAGATAATTCGCTCTCTCAAGCCCAATCGATTGTAGTATAATTTAATAACATCTTGCTTCAAGATTGTGCGTCGAGTCCGCCAGATCTCATGTAAGACTGGCGGTTTTTGTTCCCTTATTTTGAAAACACAGCTGGAAGGAATGAGACGCCTCGGATTTACCGTCACCAGATGGGCTTAGGAAAGGCCTGCTATGGATATCAAGCACGGAGACTACGTCGTTCATCCGACTTTTGGAGTCGGATGCGTCAAATCAATTGAAGAGAAAGACATCGACGAAAAAGGGACGCGTGCCTTCTACCGGGTAGGGTTTGTAAAAATGACTGTCTGGGTCCCAGTCCAGAATCCTAAGAGTGGAGGGCTCCGTCCGGTAACACCCCCTAGTGATTTGTACCGTTACTGTTCATTGTTAAAAGCGCGCCGGCAGCCCTGAACAATGATTTTCGCATGCGGCAAATGGAGCTTGAAAGCCGTTTAGAACAATGTACTTTCCAGGCGCTATGCGAAGTTGTCCGTGATCTCAGCGCACGCTCCTGGCTGAAATCTTTGAGTAATTATGATTCGGCTTTTTTGAAAAAAACGCGTGGCTTTCTCAACCAGGAATGGGCTACCACCAGTGGAAAGTCACTCGAGGAGGCTGCCAGTGAGGTGGATTCCTGCCTTATGGAGGGGAAAAAGCATCTGGTAAACGCAGGAAAGGGGTAGTTGGTATGGATTTTCAAGTAGGCGACAAAGTAGTACATTGGACTTACGGACTGGGAGAGATCATCAACCTGGAGGAGAAAATACTGTCAGGTCGTACCAGTCTATATTATGTCGTTAAGGTGAACGACCTGACCATATGGGTCCCGTCAGACGAGAATGGTAAGCGTAGCATGCGCTTGCCGACGCCCGCCAATGAATTTGAAAATCTTTTTATCCTTCTAAGCAGCCCCGGAGAACCGTTATCCAAGGACCGCCTGGAGCGTAAGCTGGAATTATCCCAGAGAATGAAGGATGGAACCCTCGAGTCAATTTGCAGGGTGATTCGTGACCTCTCTTTTTTCCGTAAGACTCAAAAATTTAACGAGAGTGACACTTTAACCTTAGAACGCGCTCAAAAATTTTTGCTCAGTGAATGGATGATTTCGTTTTCGATCCCGGCCGCCCAGGCTGAAAAAGAGCTGAAACGATTATTGGGCGACCATCCATCTGATCAAAAATGACATTGCCCTCGACCTCGCGTAAGAATATACCCCATGAGCACAGACATGCAGGACATCAAGGGTGTCATCTTCGACGTGGATGGCGTCCTAAAATTTCGTAGTCAGGTGTATCCAGGCGCTATCCAAACAGTAGATGGCTTGCGGGAAAAGGGGTTTATTCTCCGCTTTCTCACCAATAGCACCCTCAACAGTCGCGCCTCTCTGGCCACCAAACTGAATCGTTCTGGTTTTCAGGTTTCCGCAGATGAGGTGATCACGGCTTCGTACGCCACCGCGGTTTATCTGAAATTACTGAAACCGCGTTCTTGTTGGGTTATGGTGGAACGCCAAGGTCTGGATGAGTTTAAAGAATTCGCGCAAGATACCCAGAATCCTGAATACATCGTCGTCGGCGACAATCGTAGTCAATTCGACTTTGAACATCTCAACCAGGCCTTGCGTCTGCTGAAGAAAGGTGCAAAGTTGATCGCCATGCAGTCTGAGCTGCTCGACAACAGCATGGGAGACCTGGAACTGAACGTCGGTTCCTGGGTTGGGCTGCTGGAACGCGCTTCCGGCATACCGGCGACCTATATCGGCAAGCCCAATCCCTTTGCTTTTGAGCTGACCTTGCAGACCATGCAGCTCTCCAGGCGTCAGGTGCTGATGGTCGGCGACCGGGTCGAGACGGATATCCGCGGTGCGCGTGATTTCGGTCTCCACTCCGTGCTGGTGAGAACCGGCGAGTTTGACCCGGGTCATCTGGACGGGTTAGTGAAACCAGATGTGATCATCGATTCGATCCAGGATTTGCTCAGCCTGTTCTGATTTAAATCATTTTCCAGCTTATCCACTAGTTCCATATTTATCAATTCCCGATTGGTACACGCTGATTTCAACCATTTTCCTGATTGGTACACACTGATGAAAATCACCACCTGGAATGTGAACGGCCTGCGAGCCGCCTTAAATAAGGGTTTATTGGACTGGGCACGCGCCCAACCCATTGATGTACTCTGCCTGCAGGAAATCAAGGCTCGACCAGACCAGCTCGAAGACTCTCACCTGCACCAATTTGGAGAGACCTTTTCCCACCTGGCCTGGAATCCTGCCACGCGCCCGGGTTACAGCGGTGTCGCCACCCTGGCGCGTACCCAGCCGCTTGGCACACAGCTCGGTATCGGCGCCTCGCTGTTCGACATCGAAGGGCGCACTATCGCCAGCCAGTATCCTGGCTTCTGGCTTTTCAACATCTATTTTCCCAATGGGCGGCACGACCACGCCCGAGTACCTTTCAAGCTGGATTTCTATGCTTCCTTGCTGGAGCTTTGTGATCAACTGCATGCCCAAGGACAGGCAGTTGTCTTATGCGGCGATTTCAATACTGCCCACCGCGAGATCGACCTGCGCCATCCAAAGGCCAATGCCAATACCACCGGTTTCCTTCCCGAAGAGCGCGTCTGGATCGACCATTATCTGGCCCACGGCTTTGTGGATGCTTACCGGTATCTTTACCCACAGCGTGTCCAGTACACCTGGTGGACCTATCGCCTTGATGCCCGGGCTCGCAATGTCGGTTGGCGGCTGGATTATTTCCTGGTATCCGAGAGCCTGATGCCCCAGGTTGAGGACGTGATCATCCATGAGGAGGTGCTGGGCTCGGATCACTGTCCGGTGACACTGGTTCTGAAAACGGGATAGTGGTCATCGCGAACTGCATCACTAACTCGAATGGCAGGGGGGTCACCTTCATTTGGGATTTTGATCTCCGGTAAACTTGTAATTGTCGAGTTTGACGGCAGAAATTCTCCAAATCCTAATAATCCCCTTATTAAATCTTAACCGTTTCTGAACAGTTGCCTCGTATACTAGGTGTTTCGCTGTAAGTCTTTCGAATAAATCCAGAAGTTAGAACGGCGAAACCCTTAGTAAACCGCAGATGAGGTCGCCGATTTTTAATAAAAGACTTTCGGCGGTTTACCTAGAGCGATTACTCGCTTAACCGCATATTCATATTGACGTTTTTAGGAGTAAATTTAATGAGTCGAAAATACACCGTTATCGGGATCCTGCTTGTTGCTGTCCTCGTGATCACCGGAATCTGGCTCTGGAATTGGGTGCTTGGCGATACGGAAGCAGCCAGTGGGCCCATTACTGCTGTTCCGGTCGTGACTGAGGCCCCAGCCGCTGTTGCAGTGATCACCGAAACACCGAATGAGCCTGTCGTTGAAGAAACGCCCGTCGCAACAGTTCTGCCCGAATCAGGCCCGATCGTTTTTCAGATCAGTCAGGACGAGTCAGAGACCTCCTTTATGATTTATGAGGATTTGCGCGGCCAACCCAAAGACGTCATTGGGACGACAGATCAAGTAGCTGGAGAGATTGCACTGGATAAAAGTGATCTGAGCGCCGCCCAGATAGGGGTGATCCAGGTCAACGCCCGCACCCTGGCCACAGATGATGACAGACGTAACCAGGCCATCCGCAATCGCATCTTAAACACGGATAATTTTGAATTTATCACCTTTACGCCAACCGAGATCAGCGGCCTGGAAGGTACAGCAGCCGTGGGTCAGGAATTCACCTTCCAGATCACCGGTGACTTGACTATTCGAGATGTCACCAAACCGGTTGTATTTGACGTGACTGCCCAACTGGTATCAGAAGATCAGTTAACCGCCCATGCAGAGACTAAAATTCAGCGCGGTGACTTTAACCTTGTGATTCCCAGTGTACCCTTCGTTGCCAATGTGGGTGAAGAGATAGCTCTGAAGATCAACCTGGTCGCTAATTTGAGCCCCTGATCTGACAATTGAAATCTCAAAAGGAGAGGGTAAACCGGGTTCCTGCCCCCACCTGACTTTCCACTTCCAGCGCACCGCCCTGTGCTTCAACCAGGGATTTTGCAATGGCCAGTCCGAGTCCGGTTTCACCCTCTCTTTGCTGGCGGGCCTTATCGCCCCGATAAGACCGTTCAAAGATAAAGGGCAGATCCTCAGCCGCAATCCCAGTACCGGTATCAATAATAATAAGCTTGACTTTTCCTTCGGATTGTTCAGCTTTCAGAAGGATTTCGCCGCCTGCAGGTGTATAACGCAGAGCGTTGCTTACCAGATTGCCAAGCACCTGAGCCATGCGTTCTATATCAACCTCGATGTCGGGCATATCTGGCTGGAGCTCAACTATTATCGAAATATCCTGTTTTTCTGCCTGAGCGCGGTAAGTGCTCTCCGCCCGGCTTAACAGTACCCCCGGAGAGATCTTTTGGGGATTAAGCGGAAGTTCCCGCGCTTCGGCCAATGATAGGGTTTTTAGATCATCTACAAGATGGTTGAGGTGCAATGCCTCTGTGTGCATTACCTGAAATATTTCTGGAGTGGCCTCCAACTTTCCATCGGTAAATGCTTCGGTATATCCCATCAACACGCTGAGTGGAGTGCGTAAATCATGTGCAACATCCGCAGTCATCTGCCGGCGCAGTTGGTTGGAATGCTCCAACTCTGAACTCATCTGGTTGAAAGAGACCGCCAGATCGCCCAGCTCATCGCGCGAGCGCACCTTGACCTGAGCGCCTAACTTTCCTTTAGTCAGTTCTTTTGTTGCCGCAGTCAGCTCTCGCAGGGAGCGCGTCATTGTATAAGCCAAAATACCCCCCAACACCAGGGCTATGCAGGTCGCCACAATGGCGCTGATATAGGTCGCCCGGTTAACGTTGACCAGGAAATCGCCCTCCAGTGTGCCGGCTTCCCAGTGACCAAGCGATGGAGCGAAGATCAGCCAGCCGACAATTGTTTCGCCTGCCTTCAACGGCACGCCTTTTTCCAGGTTAGCTGGCGAAAGCTCCTTCCCTTTATAGCTTGGGTTACCCCCAAAAACCACCCTGCCATCTGCACCGGCGATCATAAACAGGTTTTCTCGGGAATCCCCGCGCGTTCCATGGTGTTCTACTGACGGATCCTTCTCCCCAGAGCGGAACGTTGTCTCGACACCTATCCAACTTCCGGTTTCCTGATAATAGCTGGTGAGGATTCCAACCAGGGATTGCTGGTTCTGATCTAACACCAGGCGGTCAAATTCACGCTGTGTGGACCGTCTGATCAAAAAAGCAACCAGCACCGCCCCAGTCAGGCCGACTAGCAAGAAAGCCAGGGTCAATTTTACAGATAACGATCGCATATTTCCCTGCTCATTCCCGCCGTTGAGGCGCAAAACGATAGCCGAACCCGTAGACGGTCTCTATATATTGCGGGTTCGAGTCATCTGGCTCAATCTTGGCGCGCAGATTGCGAATGTGGACATCGATTGTGCGTTCGTAGCCCTCAAAACTGGCGCCTTGTAGCCGGTCCAGCAGCTCAAGACGGGAAAAGGCTCGCCCCGGAGCAGCCATCAAGGTCGCCAGCAGTTCGAATTCAGACGGGGTCAAATCCACCTGGCGATCGCCAATCCGCGTCACCCGTCCAGCCCGATCAACTGTGATATCCGCCGCCCGCAGGATATCCTGTTCAACAGCTTTCTTTTCAGTGCGCCGCAGCACTGCTCGGATCCGCGCAGTCAATTCTCGCATACTGAACGGCTTGGTGATGTAATCGTCAGCCCCTAATTCCAGCCCCAACACTTTGTCATTCTCATCCAATTTAGCCGTCAGTATGATAGTGGGAGTGTCCGCCTCCCGGCTGTATACCCGCATAAACTCGTAGCCGCCCATCTCTGGCATCATTAAATCAAGCAGGATCAAATCAGGCTTTTCCTGGCGGGCCATAAACAGCGCTTTTTGCCCGTCCTCTGCCAGGACGATCTCAAAGCCCTCCTGAATAAGGTACTGTTTCAAGAGCTGGCGTATTTCTTTCTTGTCGTCCACGATGAGAAGCTTTTTTGTCATCGAACCTTCACTTCAAGCACATCTCTGCAATACAGCTACTGATTTCTGAAGTATAAGCGCTCCTGGCAGAAAATCAATACACTGATGAACCACCTACCCGCAATACCGGTTGGGAGCGCAGCATACTTCTGCGCTCCCAATTTTGTCAGCTTGTATTGTTCCGGGTTATGTTCTCTCACTATCACGAGAGTGCTCAACTCGGGGTAAGGGTATGTTCACCTCTTTTTCTATTAAGAATCACTGGAGGGGGTATCCTGAGGCGCGCTGTCGGGTTGGCCATAAAAATTAAACCCTCGCCCGTGATGACCACCTCCCATGCCGTGACCAAAACCAAACCCGTCCGTGAGGAAACCTTTTTCGAGGCCTTCGAGCAGCCAATCTGCATGCTCTTGGGTGATCGTGCCATCCTCAACCGCCTGTGCGATATTCTCGCGCATGGCAGTTTCCCGGGCAGCCTCGACGGCAGCTTGAACATCTGCCAGATCGATGCCCTTTTCTTCGGCTAGATCAGCCAGGGTTTTGCCGCCCCACAGTTGGGTTTTCAACTCATCGGCAGTCATGCCAAGCGCTTCGGCAGCGGCATCCAATTCAACCTGGCTGCCCATCCCACGACCCATCCCGCGGCCCATGCCCAGACCATCCGCATGTGGGAGCGAGTCTTCAGGGGCCACAGGTGTTTCATCTTGAGCCAAAGCTGCGCCAGCGATCACCGCAGTCAATGCTCCCACAACCAGCAGTCCTACAATCCCAATCTTTAACCATTTGCTCATCAATCTTGCTCCTTTTGTGAAGTAACTTGTTTGATATTGTGACACAGGGTCGACCACATTGGATCCATGCTCAGGATAACAATGGGCTGTTCAGAAATCGTTAAGAAGGTATGTGGATTAGATTTAGATCGCTTTCGCATAAAAAAAGTGGGCCTTTCGGCCCACTTTCCTCAGAGGCGACGACGGGATTTGAACCCGTGATCAGGGTTTTGCAGACCCTTGCCTTGCCACTTGGCCACGTCGCCGGGGTAGACTATTCAATTTATCAACGGGATGAACCCGTGATCGCCGCAACCAGGCTGCTCAAGTTTTGCAGACCCTTGCGCCGGTGTTCTTTACCGGCCGCCTCTTGGCCACGTCGCCAGGATAAACTATTCAATAGAATAGATTGGCATATCGATAAAAATTGCTGATGGTTGATCCCAAATCAACGATCAGCAATCTCACTAATCAATCAACCCATAGAGCGGGCGATGGGATTCGAACCCACGACCTTCTCCTTGGCAAGGAGACGTTCTACCACTGAACTACACCCGCAGGTCGGCCAAAACATTCGGCCGAGAGGTGCCGAGAGCCAGGATCGAACTGGCGACACCGCAATTTTCAGTCGCGTGCTCTACCAACTGAGCTATCTCGGCCTTAACGTTCAACGTTGGCTGCTCACAACGCGGCGTAATTTTAACCGCGCCCTCTCCGATTGTCAAGCGAAGCTCAAACGGCCTCGATTGGTCCAAATTAGCCTGTCAAAGTTCACCAAACACCCTTGACTCTCCCCTTGGGGTAGACAGTATACTACTAACAAGATGAAGGCCTTCATCCGTTTTATCCTCGGGAGAGCGCATGATCAAGATCGGTGACTTCTCAAACCTGGCGCATGTATCGGTCAAAGCTTTGCGCCACTACGCCCGACTGGGATTATTGCAACCGGTGTGGACAGATCGCTACACTGGCTACCGCTATTACAGCCTGGAGCAGTTGCCGCGCCTGAACCGAATTCTGGCGTTGAAAGATCTGGGCTTCTCGCTGGGGCAGATTAGCGAGTTGCTGGATGCGGATCTGCCTTTTGAGCGGCTCTGCGAGCTGTTCAACCGTAAGCAGGAGGAACTCCACCTGCGCTTGCTGGATGAGCAATCTCGCCTGGACCGGGTAGCCGAACGTCTGCGCCAGATCGAGCAGGAAGGTCGCTTACCCGACTATGAGGTGACCATTCGATCTGTCCCAGAGCTGCCGGTTGCTTCACTGCGCGCCAGGTTGCCAGCCCTGGAAGAGTTGCCTCGCCAATCTGACAAGATGCGCGCTGCCATCCAGGATTGGGTGTCTCGATCGGGACTGCGTTCGCGTGGCCAGTGGATTACTTTGCATCACGACCTGGAATACAATGTCCGTAGCCAGGATATCGAGATCGGGCTGGTGGTCGAACAACCAGGGAAGATCAGGTCCACCAAAGCCAGCCAGGCCGTCCACTTGGGCGTGCTTCCCGCAGTCTCCACCATGGCCAGTGTGCTCCTGCCTTTGGCGATCCAACCCATCCCCGCAGCTTACACCGCCCTTTTCACCTGGACAGAGCATCGCAGCTACCACATTGCCGGCCCGCTCCGCGTGCTTAACTCAGAAGACCCCTCCCAGAAGGAGCCTGCCAGCGCTTTCACCGAGATCCAGCTTCCCGTAGAGAGCGCCTTGGCTCGTAAACAAACTCTGTTAACCGAACTCAAACGTCAGGAGAATGATATGGAACCCAAAATTGTCACCCTACCCGCCTTTAAAAGTGATCGGAATGCGTTACTTCGGAAAGAATGAGAACCAGGAGATCTCCGGCCTGTGGGGCGAGGCCAACCAGCGAATGGGCGAGATCCGTCACGTTGCCAGCCAGAACGCTTACGGTGTGTGCATCATGCTCCCTGATGCCCCCAATGGCGAGTTCGAATACGTCGCTGGACTGGAGGTCAGTCAGGTCGCAGAAGTGCCCGATGGGATGGTCGTGCGCGAGGTGCCGGCCGCTCAATATGCGGTCTTCACTCACCTCGGATCTTTAGAGAAGTTGCCTGCCACCTATGAGTACATCTATCGCACCTGGATCCCCCAATCAGGCTATCAACTCACCGAAGGACTGGACTTCGAATTGTATAACGAAGACTTCAAGGATTTTGCCCCAGACTCGAAGTTTTACATCTATGTGCCGATCAAATAATCGGCTGATCGGGTTCAGCTTGCTGGGGCGGCGCCTATGCCGCCCCAATTTGGTTCAACGCCAGATCCTCGATCTCGATCCAGGCTGGCTCCGGGTTCAGCAGTGTTCCATAGCCCAGACGTCCGTCTGGTGGTAAAGCTGCGTACTGGTTATCCACCCAGATCACCACGCCAAGCGCCCCACCAGGGACAGCTTTTGCCTCCAGAGCTACCTTCCCATCCATATAAAAGATCACCCGATTTACGTGCCATTCCAGACGGTAAGCATGCCACTCAGTGGGATCGATAGCCAGATCAACAGCCTCCTGTTTTACAAACTTTTGGATTTGTCGCCGCATCCCACGCATCAGCGGGCGAATCAGAAGCAAAGGGGTGAACGGGATCGCCGGCAGAAAGGTCCAGGATGGCCAGGCTGGAGATTGGAAAGTTGCTGCCAGGGCGCCTTGAGCCGGCAAGTCATCCCGCAAAGACAGGTAATTCGGCGGCGCAGCGAAGAAAAACCAGGCTGCGTTGGGCAATACCGGAAAGCGCACCCCACCTCCCTGTAAAAGTGCCATCCCAAAGGGGTCATTCCACAGGCCAAATCCCCAGGTCCCAGGGATGTTTTTGTCGGAAGCGCGGGCTTTCACCGATAGGGTAAGTGGCGCATGCCAGGGAAAAGCCCGGCGTGAAGCCCGGCGGTAATCATCCAGTTGCGCCAGCCGATAACGCCCTGCTGCTCCAGGCGGGATTTCGAGCCGCCAGGCGTCAGTTTTCAATTGAATCAGTTTGGCCCCCGGCGTGGTGCTTGGGTGCAAGTCCAGGCTCATGCTCACATTATACCTGTGCCTTTCACCAGCCGTTTATACACACCTGCATGACTCAAAATAATCTGATCGAGGTTTTATCCTCCCCGGCAATGAAGTATAATCATGGGACGAGAGAACCTTGGAGGATGCATGGAAATTGTTTGGTACGGGCTTTCTTGCTTTCGCATCACAGAGCGTGGCATGGCGACGGTGGTCACCGACCCCTACAATCACAGCGCGGTCGGTTACGACCCCTTAAAACTGAAAGCAGAGATCGTCACTGCCAGTCACGAAGCTCCCGGACACAGCTTCGTTTCAGCGGTTAAAGGCGCTTCGCGGGTGATCACTGGCCCGGGTGAGTTTGAGATTGGTGGCGTTTTCATCACCGGCGTCCAGACCAATGGCAAGGGCAAGCATGACGTTGCCGAGCCGCGCAACACGTTATATGTCTTCGATTACGATGGTGTCAGCGTTGCTCACCTTGGCGACTTGACCCGGGTGCCCAGCCAGACAGAGATCGAAGCCCTGGGAGAAGTACACATCGCTCTGGTGCCGGTGGGCGGCGGTGGTGGTCTTAATGCCGCTAAAGCCGCCGAGATGGTGAGCCTGCTCGAGCCCGAGATTGTCATCCCCATGCATTATCATACCCCCGGCAGTAATCTTAAGCTGGCGCCGCTGGGTAAATTCCTAAAAGAAATGGGTGTGGGAGAGATCCCTGCTGAACCTTCATTAAAAGTCTCCCGCAGCACCTTGCCTGAAGAAACGCGGGTCGTGGTGCTCGATTTCAAGCATTAAGCAGCCAGGAGCGCAACCGTGTCTGTAAAATTACTCATGTCTTGGGATATCCAGCCTGGCCGCGAGCAGGAATATTTTGAGTTCGTGGTGCGCGAGTTCATTCCTGGGATGCAGCGCCTGGGCCTGGAACCGACGGATGCCTGGTTTACCATGTATGGAGACCACCCGCAGATCATCGCTGGGATGCAGATTGGAAGCAAACCAGCCCTCGATCGCATCCTGGAATCGGTCGAATGGGTCGACCTTACCGAGCACTTGCTAAATTTTGTCACGGATTTCTCCTATAAAATAGTTCCCGCCCGCAAGGGCTTCCAAATGTAATTGAAGATTTCAACCTCCCGCTTGCTCCAATGGTATGCGGTCAATGCCCGGCGCCTGCCCTGGCGTGACCATCCCGATCCATACGCTGTGTGGGTTTCCGAGATCATGCTCCAGCAGACCCGCGTAGAGACAGTGATTCCTTACTTCCAGCGCTGGCTGGAGCGCTTCCCGACCATTCCCGCCCTGGCTTCTGCCACTCAGCAGGATGTACTGGCAGCCTGGGAAGGTCTGGGATATTACAGCCGCGCTCGCAACCTGCACCGCGCCGCCCAGTTGATCGTCGCCAAATACCGCGGCGAGCTGCCGCGCGATTTACAGGCCTTGCGTGGCTTACCCGGTATTGGCCGGTATACGGCTGCCGCGATTGCTTCCATCGCCTTCGGGATGGATGAACCCACTCTGGATGGAAATATCCGCCGTGTGCTGGCGCGCCTGTTCGATGTGCACATCCCGGCCCGCTCCACAGAAGGGGATGCGCTCCTTTGGGAGCTGGCTGCTGCGAGCTTGCCTCGCGGCAAGGCAGGCGACTTTAACCAGGCATTGATGGATCTCGGCGCAGCCATCTGCACCCCGCGCCAGCCCGATTGCGATCACTGTCCCCTGGCGGAGCAATGCGCTGCTTATGCCCTGGGAGTCCAGGAGCAGCGACCGGTACTACCCATCAGAGTCGCCACGCCCCACTATACTGTCACCGCCGCGGTGATCCAGCGCGATGGCAGGCTATTGATTGCCCAGCGACCAACCGAAGGACTGTTGGGCGGCCTGTGGGAGTTCCCTGGTGGTAAGCTGCAAAACGGAGAGGATCTTGCAACCTGCCTGAAGCGCGAGATCTGTGAGGAACTGGGTGTCGAGATCGAGGTCGGAGGGCAGATCGGAGTCTACCGTCACGCCTACACCCATTTCCGGGTAACGCTACATGCGTTTGGCTGTGCCCTGAAAGCCGGCGAACCCCATAACCTGGAGCACACGGCTCTTGCCTGGGTGCCTGTCCCGGACCTGCAGAATTTCCCCATGGGCAAGCTGGACCGGTTAATCGCAAAACAATTATCAGGTGAACCATGTTGATCGTGGATGCTCATCAAGACCTTGCCTGGAATATGCTGACCTTCGGGCGTGATTACAACCGCTCCGCGACAGAAACGCGCCTCCAGGAACAGGGCAGCCTTGCCCAGGCCGAGAATGGCGACACGCTCCTGGGCTGGCCGGATTACCAGCGCGGCCAGGTAGCGATGGTGTTTGCCACCCTGTTCTGCGCGCCAGAGCGCCGCCGGCTCGGCGAATGGGACACCCAGAGCTATCGCACCCCGGCTCAAGCCCGCCGCCTGTATTCCGCTCAATTGGACGCCTATCACCGCCTGATCGAAAACCATCCGGATCATTTCCAGCTGGTTGATCGTAAATCCAGACTGGATGATGTGATTGCTCATTGGAAAAATGAGCAGCATGAAGAGCACCCGGTCGGCATGGTGATCCTCATGGAAGGTGCTGAAGGGATTCGAGAGCCAGCCGAGCTGGAGATCTGGTGGCAGCGAGGCGTGCGTCTGATCGGGCCTGCCTGGATTGGAACGCGCTTCTGCGGCGGCACACACGAGCCTGGCCCACTCACCCAGGAGGGCTTTGCTCTGCTGGAGGGCATGGCAGATTTTGGTTTTACCCTCGACCTCAGCCACATGGACGAGCAGGCCGCTCTCCAGGCTTTGGATGTCTACCCTGCGCCGATCGTCGCCTCGCATGCCAACGCGCTGGCCTTGCTGAAAAGCTCCGAGAGCAACCGCCACCTATCCGATCGGGTGCTGAACGGCCTGATCGAGCGTGACGGAATTGTTGGCCTCGTGCCGTTCAACCGATTTCTGATCGCTGGTTGGTCGCCTGAAGATGGTCGCCAGGCGGTGACCCTCGACCGGTTGGTTGCTCAAATTGATTACGTTTGCCAGCTCGCCGGCGATGCCAGGCACGCTGGCATCGGCAGTGATTTCGATGGTGGCTTCGGTCTCCAATCCGCGCCTGCTGGAATAGATACTATCGCCGATTTACAAAAGTTGAACCCTTTGCTGGCTGAAAAAGGGTATACTCAAAATGACATCGCCGCCATCCTGGGAGGCAACTGGCTCTCCCTGTTAACGCGGACATTGCCACATCAGCCATGATTTATACTTCCTCCCCAACAGCTAACGGGCATTTCCGCCTGCGTATGGGATTAACCTTCACCCTGATTGGTTTCTTGATTTTTACCCTTGGTGCCCTCCCTGGGTTATTCGGCCTGGATCGCAGTCCTGTGATCGGTTTCGTCCAGATAGCTGTTTTCCTGGTCGGCTTGGGTATTATCTGCGTGGGTGGTTATGTCCTGATCAATGGCTTGTGGAATGGCACGCCAAAGACGATCTTGGCAGATATCGGTCTGCGCCTGGTCAGCACTGGCTATGTAATCGCCGTCGTTTGCGGCATGGCCGATGTCTTTGGATTTGGCACCCAGGTATCCCCAGATATCCCCTACTACGGTCCAGTGCAGCAATTGGGGGTGCTGATCGGCCAGGCTGTGATTGCTCTGGGTTTTATTATACAGATCCCCTACCGGCCAGGCCACCAGAGCGCTGGTACACCTGCCGACTTGAAACATGGGAACAAACCGATCTAGAGCATCAGGGAGCCCTTTCAAAAGACTTTCCTGAAGGATTGGAGGTCAGCATGAGCACCAAGGTTACCTGGTATGGACACGCCGCAATGGGCCTCGAAACCGGCGGGTATCACCTGCTTGTCGATCCATTCCTGAGTGACAACCCGGCTGCCAGTGTTACCCCAGAGCAGGTAGCTGCTGACTTTATCCTTGTCAGCCATGGGCATGGTGACCATGTCGGCGACGCCCTCGCCATAGCCAGGCGCACCGGCGCCACTGTGATCAGCAATGCCGAGATCTCTGGCTGGTTTAGGAAGCAGGGGCTGAAGACGCACGCCCAGCATCTGGGTGGCGGCTACCGGCACCCCTTCGGCTACTTAAAACTGACCCTGGCAATCCACGGCTCCGGACTGCCCGATGGTTCCTACGGCGGCAATCCGGCTGGCTTCTTATTGACCACGTTGGATGACAAAAAGATCTATCTGGCTTGCGATACGGGTCTTTTCGGTGATATGCGCCTGATCGGCGAAGAAGGTATCGACCTGGCTGTCTTACCTATCGGCGATAACTACACCATGGGGCCGGATGACGCCCTGCGCGCCGTGAAGCTGATTCAGCCTCACCACATCATCCCCATTCATTACAACACCTGGGAGTTGATCGCACAAGATCCCCATGCCTGGGCCAAACGAGTCGAAAGCGAAACCAGGGCCATTGTCCACGTTCTGCAACCTGGTGAAAGCTTCAATTTGTAGATCCGCCTTTCCCCTGCGGATCAACCTCCCGATTGTGTATGGTTTATTCTGTAATTTGCGGGGCAATGCCCGCAAATTACAGAAAAATTGAAACAGTTTCAACCTCCTCTAGGTATCTCTGCCTGGGGGAGGTTTCCCTCTTTTATTACACAGCTGGTGATCGTTGGGATGCTGCGTGCGGGCGCAACCCGCATGCAGCATCCTCGATATCCCTTCAACTGCGCAAGTCCTAAGTTTTTTAGACGAAAGCGGTCTGATATAATTGCCCGGGACGGAGGTTGCCATGTTCGAGAATATCTTCAAACGAAAGGATGATGAAAACCGGGTCCGCAGTGAAGGCCGTCTGCCGCCTGGTCAATCCTTGACCGTCAAGTTCCCGGTGCTGCATTACGGCCCGGTGCCCCGCTTTAACCCCGCCACCTGGGACCTGCGAGTATGGGGCGAGGTCGAGAAAGAAACACGCTGGACATGGGATGAATTCAATCAGCTCCCGCGCACCCGCATCTTGATGGATATCCACTGCGTGACGCGCTGGAGCAAGTTCGACACGACCTGGGAGGGCGTCTCTGTCAGAGCCTTGATCGATCAAGGTTTGATTAAGCCGCTGCCCTCTGCCCGCTATGTGCTCCAGCACGCTGAGTACGGCTTCACCGTCAATTTGCCTCTGGAGGTTGTTCTGCAGGAGAACTTCCTTTTAGCCACTCACTTCAACGGCGAACCGATCTCCCCCGATCACGGGTACCCGCTGCGCGCCGTGATTGGTTACATTCCAGACCAGCCAGATTTAAAGACCCCTTACTTCTGGAAAGGGGCCAAGTGGCTGCGTGGCCTGCAATTCCTTGCCCAGGATCGCCCCGGTTTTTGGGAGCAAGCTGGTTACCATAATGAAGCCGATGTCTGGAAAGAAGAGCGCTTCGACTAAATCTTCCGACCCTGACCATACACAGACTTCGGATGCTGCAATCCGAAGTCTTGTTGATCCAATCCAATCTATTAACGTAAGGAGGTCTCCTTGGACAAATTGCTCAACCGTGCCCTGGACCTGGTCACTCTGCGCGGGGCGCGCTATGCCGACGCCCGCCTGGTACACAATCACACCCAATCGGTCGCCGTTAAGGACGGTCTGGTAGAGACACTTTCATCCAGCGAGTCGACCGGGTTTGGTGTGCGTGTGCTGGTTGGCAATGCCTGGGGTTTCGCCTCCAGCCAGGATTTAGCACCCTCTGAGATCGACCGGGTTGCAGACCTGGCTGTGCAGATCGCCCGCGCCTCCGCCAGTGTGACCGGTGAGCCCGTCATCCTGGGACCGCCGGTTACCAGTCAGGGAATCTACTGCACTCCCCTCGAGATCGACCCCTTCAGCGTACCCCTTGAAGACAAGATTAATCTGCTTCTGCAGGCAGATGCTGAGATGAGCCGGGTGACTGGCCTGCGCACCCGGCGCGGCAACCTGACATTCATCCGGGAAGACAAGTGGTTCGCCAACAGCGAGGGAGCCCGCACTGAACAAACCATCTTCGAGGCTGGCGGCGGTATTCATGCCGTGGCGGTGGGCAATGGCGAAGTCCAATCGCGTTCCTACCCATCTTCCATGGGTCGCCAGCAGGTTACTGCTGGATGGGAAGCTGTGCTTGAATGGGATCTGCCCGGCAATGCCAGGCGCGTTGCCAGCGAAGCAGTTGCCTTGCTCACCGCCGATCCCTGCCCCAGCGGCATCACCACCACATTAATCCTCGGTGGTGACCAGGTCGCCTTGCAGGTGCACGAATCTTGCGGACACCCCATCGAGCTCGATCGTGTCTACGGCAGCGAAGCCGCTTACGCCGGCACTTCTTTCCTGACCCCGGAAAAACTGAACACCTTCCAATACGGATCTCCTATCGTCAACCTGACTGCCGAGAGCTTGCGTCCGCTCGGCCTGGGCACATTCGGCTGGGATGATGAGGGTGTGCCAGCTCAATCCACACCGATCGTCAAAGACGGCCTTTTCGTCGGCTACTTGATGTCGCGCGAGACGGCCTCCCGCCTGGGTTTATCCTCCAATGGCTGCATGCGCGCCTCTGGCTGGAACCGCATCCCGATCATTCGCATGACCAATGTCAGCCTGGAAGCCGGCAACTGGACACTGGAAGACATGATCGCCAGCACAGATGACGGCATTTATATGGAAACCAACCGCTCCTGGTCGATTGATGATAAGCGCTACAACTTCCAGTTCGGCACTGAGATCGGCTATGAGATCAAGAACGGCAAACTGGGACGCATGCTCCGCAATCCCACCTATACCGGCATCACCCCCCAGTTTTGGAACAGTTGCGATGCCATCGGCGACGCTCGCCACTGGAAAATGTACGGCACCCCCAACTGCGGCAAAGGCCAGCCTGGTCAGATCGCTCACACCGGGCACGGCGCCGCGCCGGCGCGCTTCCGGAATGTGCAGGTTGGGGTGTTGAAATAGCGCTCCAAATCCTGCTGAACCTGCGGGTGATCCCACTTTTCGCGAGTCTTCCAGTCACCCTCACACGGAGGCTATCTTGGCTGTAGATGAAGCGGTCATTCACATTGACCAGTTAGAAAAGGTTTTTATCGTCCCCGAGCGCGAGGCCGGCCTGCGCGCCGCCACCAGGAGCCTCTTCCGGCGAAAGAATCGGGAAGTCAAAGCCGTTGATCAGATTACCTTCAATGTCTCTCCGGGTGAGGTGGTCGGCTTTCTGGGACCGAACGGCGCAGGTAAGACGACCACATTGAAAATGCTCTCCGGCCTGCTCTACCCGACCGGCGGTATAGCCCGCGTGTTAGGTTACGAGCCATCCCGCCGGGAGAAGGCCTTCCTGCGCCAGATCACCCTGGTGATGGGGCAGCGCAACCAGCTAGCCTGGGATATCCCCGCTATGGACTCATACGAGCTCAGCCGGGCGGTCTACCAGATCCCCCGCCAGCAGTTCAAGCAATCGGTCGACGAAATGGTCGAGCTGTTGGAACTCAAGGACATCATCAACAAGCCAGTCCGTAATCTGTCCCTGGGTGAGCGCATGAAAGCTGAGATCGCCGGGGCGCTGCTCCACCTCCCGCAGGTCCTGTTCCTGGACGAACCCACCATCGGCCTGGATGTGACCATGCAGCGCCGCATCCGCACCTTTATCGCCGAGTACAACCAGCGCTACGGCGCCACCGTGCTGCTTACCAGTCACTACATGGCTGATGTCGTCGCGTTATGCCGCCGCGTGATCGTCATCCACCATGGCAAGATCCTCTACGATGGCGATCTGAGCGGGCTGGTCGACAAATTCTCGGCGCAGAAAACTATCGTACTCACCCTGCCAGACAGCAGCGTCGACCTGAGCGCTTATGGAGCCGTGATCGCCCGCGATGCCGATCAGGTCACCCTGGAAGTGCCCAAGGCCGAAACCTCGCGCATCACCGCCCGCCTGCTCACCGACTTCCCGATCAGCGACCTCACCGTAGAAGATCCGCCTATTGAAGATGTGATCGAGGATGTCTTCGCCCAGGGACCAGAGGCGACCGCATGAGAGCCCTGGCTGATTTCTACCTCATGGGGATGAAACTGGCCATCATCGAGCAGTTCCAGTACCGGGTTGCCAACTACTTCTATATGATCGGCATGATCGCCGAGCCGGTAGTCTACCTGGTGGTCTGGTCGACGGTAGCCGTTTCCCAGGGTGGTAGCGTCGGCGGATACACACCCAGCGAATTCGCCGCCTATTACATCGTCTGGACGCTGGTGCGAAATATGAATATCGTGCTGACCCCCTACGCCTGGGAACAATACATCCAGCGCGGGTTCTTGTCGATGATGCTGCTGCGCCCGCTCCACCCCATGCACAACGACCTGGCGTACTTCTCCGGCTGGAAATTCGTAGCCATCGTCTTGTGGCTGCCCATCGCCATTATCCTGTCCTTCTTTTTTAAGCCAGCTCTCGATCCGCAGCCCTGGATGATGGTGGCTTTCTTCTTCGCCCTGTGGGGCGGCTTCTTCATGCGCTTCATGTTGCTCTGGTTGCTCGGCCTGATCACCTTCTGGACGACGCGTGTCAGCGCCATCTTTGAGCTCTACTTCACGATTGAGTTGCTTTTCTCCGGCCGCCTGGTGCCGCTCTCTTTGATGCCAGCCTGGGCTCAGCAGGTGGCGGCCTATCTACCCTTCCAATGGGCGTTTGGTTTTCCGATCGAATTACTGCTTGGCAAACTGACTCCCTCCCAGGCTCTCTATGGCCTGGGCATGCAGGTCTTTTGGACCCTGCTCGGTTTGATAGGCGCCAGCCTGCTGTGGCGGGCTGCCTTACGCCGCTACTCAGCGGTAGGAGCCTGACAGGTAGGAGCCTGACATGACCCTGCTGCGATTGTTCTGGTCCTTTTTCCGGGTGGGCGCCCTCAATGAGCTGCAGTATCGCGCCAACTTTTTCATCCAGCTCTTCCAATCCGCCCTGACCTTGATCGTCGGGCTGGTTGGTCTATCGCTGGTCTTCAATCACACCAACTCGCTGAACGGCTGGTCTTCCAACGAGCTGTTGGCGGTGATGGGAGTCTTCACCATAATGGGTGGTCTGATCCGTACCACCATCCAGCCGAACATGGAACGCCTGATGGGCGATGTCCGCCAGGGCACACTCGATTACACGCTTACCAAGCCGGCCGACTCACAGGTTCTGGTCAGTGTGCGCGAGGTGCGCATCTGGCAGTCGGTCGACATTCTGGTCGGCCTGATTATCCTCGGCATCGCCCTGAGCCGGCTCGAAGGCCAAATCGGACTGTGGCAGGCGCTGGCTTTCGGCGTCACGCTCTTCCTGGGCGGCTTGATGATCTACTGCTTCTGGCTGATGCTGACCACCGGAGCTTTCTGGGTAGTGCGTATGGAGGAAATCGTCGAGCTGTTCCAGGGCGTTTACCAGGCCGGGCGCTGGCCGGTGAGCATCTACCCCGGCTGGCTGCGCCTGGGCTTGACCTTCCTGGTGCCGATCGCCTTTGCTGTCACCGTCCCTTCTGAAGCCTTGACTGGCCGCCTGACGCCGCAAACACTGCTCTTTTCCATGGTTTTGACTGCTGCGTTGATGCTGTTGGCGCGCTGGGTTTGGCGCACCGGATTGAAACACTACAGCGGCGCCTCGGCCTGAGTAGAACCTTACCATTCTTCTCGACTGCGGGGTATGCCCCAGGCACAGCGGGTGTATTCCAATGACCTCTGTCACACAGTTCTCAGGATCATTTTCCCGTCGCAGGTGATCTTTGTCGGCTGTTTGAGGATATTTGCCACTAGAAGATTAATAGCGGAGAGGATACCCTCTAAGCACAGAGAAAATGGTAAATGATGCCCGAGGATGTGATCAACCGGCTGCTGCTCTTTCAAGACCTGACTCCTGCTCAGCTCGATCTTCTCTGGCCCCTGTTTGTGGCGTGTGAATATCACCCGGGAACAGTGCTTTTCGAGCAAGGGGAGCCGGCTATCTTCCTTTACCTGATCATTTCGGGTGAGGTCTATATCCGCTTCCAGCCTGAAGACGATCACGAGAATATCACTGTAACCCGCGTGCGAGATGGCGGGATGGTCGGTTGGTCAGCAGTCATCGGGCGTCGCTGCTATACATCAGCCGCAGAGTGCGTGCAACACACCAGTATGCTGCGCGTGCGTGGGGCTGATCTGCAGGCTTTATGTGAGCAACATCCCGAGACCGGCCTGCGCATTGTTGATCGCCTGGCTAAAATGGTCGCCGAAAGGACGCAAGGCGGCCACCCGCAGATCGTCGCTTTGCTGGAAATCGGTTTGCGCAACGGAAACCACTAGGAGGCAATCAATCAATGGTTACTGCGGATAATATCCCCGAAACGACAACTGAGCAACAATTGCGCGCCCTGATCGAAAAGATCAGCGCCTATATAGAGCATTTTCATGGGGGCTCGGTGGAGATGATTTCTTTCGATGGTAAACAGGTCAGGGTGCGCCTGGGAGGCGCCTGCCTGGGTTGCCCATTGCTGCCAAGCACGCTGCACGGTTGGGTGGAAGGCACCATCCACCAGTTCTTCCCGGATATCGAGGTAGTCTCCGATATTTAACAAAATAGATGATATTCTCTAGAGTCAAAAACGGGCGGCAATGCCGCCCGTTCTTAACTCCTGCCAAAGTCATGCGGCTGCCTCGGCGCCGCCTGCGGTCGTATCTGGCACAATCGGATTGCGCGCCAGGAAATTTTCCACCCACAGCAGGTTATCACCTGCCCGCCGAACCACACGCAACAGCGTGTCCATCGTCTTGATCTCCTCCAGTTGCTCGGTGACGAACCAGCGCAGGAAATCCTGGGCGATGTGGTCGCTCTGCTTGATCGCCAGGTCCATCAGGGCGTTGATCTGGCGGGTGACTTCCATCTCCCAGTCCAGGGCAGCCTGCACTGCTTCCTCGGCAGACTTGAAATCAGACTTCGGCCCTGCTACCGCCGGGATTCTCACCTGACCGCCGGTATCAACAATGTAATGCACAAACTTCATCGCGTGCATCTTTTCCTCTTCCGCCTGGCGGTAGAAAAAAGCCGCCAGTTGAGGCAGCGAATCGCTATCAAAGTAGGTGGCAATATTGACATACTGCAGGCTGGCGCCAAATTCGCGCCCCACCTGGGCGTTAACCGCCGCTTCTAATTCCTTACTGATCAGCATAGTAGAAAATCTCCTTTCTATAATCCTTTGTATTCTTTGCTTCTTTGCGTTAAGGTATTGAAACCTATTCAGTTCCCAGGTGAGCCAGATACGCTTCCACCATGATCAGGTTCTTCTCTCCGGCGCGCCGCACCACGCTGAGCAGCCCATCCATTTTAGTGATCTCCTCTAGCTGCTCGTCGATGAACCACTTCAGGAAGTTCTGTCCCAGGTAATCCTTCTTCTCCACCGCGATATCCATCAGGCGCGTGATCTGGGCTGTCACATCTTTCTCCCAACTCAGGGCCGCCTCAACGCACTCCTCGGCAGACTTGAAGTCAAACTTCGCCTGGGACACGGGCGGGATGCGCAGCTCGCCGTCGGTTTCCAGGATGTAATGCACAAACTTCATGGCGTGTTCTTTCTCTTCCTCGGCCTGCTCGAAGAACAGCTTGGCGAGCAGGGTCAGATTATCTTTGTGAAAATACCCGGCGATGCCCAGGTACTGCATGCAGGCCCCGAACTCGTTGCCGATCTGGGCGTTCATTCCGTCTTGCAGCTCTTTGCTGATCAACATAGGTGTTTCTCCTTTTTATCTTGATGCTCCAGCCGCCGTCCTCGGCGGCCTACTTATTTAAGACAGTGCCTCCCCAAGGCAGTCGAGGAAATTATATCACGCCGCTGAATCAGGCTGAAATGGTAGCCCCGGCCCAGAGTGTTCACCCAGGGACCGGGGCGGTTGTATATTCGCCCGGGCATGCAAATTTGCCCTGCCGCGAGCCGGGGACAGACCCGCCATTTTTGGCCGCGGCCGCCGCTCGTGAGCGAACAGCACTCCTGGCCGGGATCAAAAGCGTGGCAGACGACCAGCCGGAAACCCAGATTGTTGTTGAAGTTATCTGGTTCGTTCCTGTTGCGGTAGGCGCAGCGGGCGTTGTTACGATTGTTGTTCCAGGAGCCGCCCCGCACCACCCGCCTCGCCAACGGCCTGCCCCGATTGCGCTTTTATTTTTTGCCAGCCACCCAGCAGGCGGCCGATCTCCACCACCCTGCCGGCTGCATATTCATACTGACCCAGGGTGAGCAACTGCAGGTCCTTGCACAGCCGCAGGCTGGCCCGCAACTGAGCCAGCTGGGTGTTCGCTTGCGCCAGGCATGCCTGCCGCTGATCCCCTTTGCGCAGCCCGGCGGCGATCAAAGTCTCTTGCAGATCCAGCGCCTGCCGCGTGACGCGTTCCCCAAGCCCAAAACGGTGGGCGCGCGGAAACTTCACCACCTGTGGGATCAACCACAGCAGCAGATCATACATGCGCACGAAGATCGGCAATTCGTTCATGTGTTCCTGATCACATACTTGCCCAGCACCGCCCGGCGCAGCCCCCAGGTATCCCCCCAGGCAGCGTGCGCCGCCCAGGAGCGCGCCGAAGCGTCCAGGCGCTGGCGGGTGATCTCACCGCCCTGCCAGCTCTTATACAGCTGTTTGAAGCGTCGCTGGAAGGCGATCCCCTTGCGCCGCTTCAGTCGGCGGTGGGTTGGGTAGATGATAAAACCGAGAAAGGGAATGCCATTGCCCACCGGGTAGACCTGTGGCGGGTGCAGGGTCAGGCGCAGGCCCGCCAGGCGGGCCACAATGGCGTCTCGCCAGCCCCACAGGGTGTCTTTATCATCCGCGAAAAGCAAGAAATCATCAACGTAGCGCAGGTAGGCCGGGCAGCGCAACTGGCGCTTGACAAAATGATCAAAGGGGTCCAGGTAGACGTTAGCCCAAAACTGGGAAGTCAGGTTGCCGATCGGCAGGCCGCGCGGCCGCAAAGCAGCCCATAATCCTTGCCCTGAGCCTAAGCGTAGCGGCGTCGAAGGGGCATCGCCGGGGAACCAGCGCATCTGGTATATCTCGGAGAGCACCCCCGCCCCGGAGGCCAGGATGCGGTCGACCAGCGCCAGCGTGGGCGCATCACCCACCTGGCGGGCGATGATCGGACGCAGGATGGCGTGATCCAGGCTGGGGAAGAACTGCTCAATATCGCACTGCAGCACATATGGGTAGCGGCGGGCGAACGCCTGGCAGCGTAACATCGCCCGGTGGGTGCCTTTGCCCACCCGGTTGGCGTAAGAGTCATAGATGAAACGCCGCTCCCAGATCGGCTCGAGCAGGTTGCACAGGGCGTGGTGTACCACCCGGTCGCGGAAGGGGGCCGCCGAGATCAGGCGCCGCTTGGGCTCGTGGATGTAGAAAGAGCGATACGGGCCGGGCGTCCAGGTCTGGCTGGCCAGCTCGTCCCGCAGCCGCAGCAGCTCATCCTCCTGGTTGAACTCAAAATCCGCCACCGCTGGCTGGCCGCGCTTGCCGCCTCGCGCCTTGCGGTAGGCAACGTAAATGTTTTCAAAAGAACAGATCTGGGCGTACAGGTCAGGGCTGGTATCCATCCTGGCGTAGAGGATGCAATTGACGTGCCAAAATTTGGCCAGACGCTGGGGAAGGGTGCCCCTTCCCCAGACCCCATCCCCAGGATTCAGGAGCCAGGATTCAGAAGTTTAAAAGTTCGATGGGGCAGACGACCAGCCGGAAACCCAGAATGTTGTCGAAGTTATCTGGGCCGTGCCTGTAGCGGGAGGCGCAGCGGGCGCAGTTACGATAGTTGTCCCAGGAGCCGCCCCGCACCACCCGCCACGAGCCCGTCTCGGGGCCCTGCGGATCGACCACTGAATCAGCCGCCCGGCGAGCGTACTCATTCTCAGCATACCAGTCCTGGCACCACTCCCACACGTTACCGACCATGTCCAGCGCCCCGTACGGGCTGGCCCCGTTAGGGTAAATACCCACCGGGGAGGGCCGCATCACTCGCCCTTCCAGTGTGTTAACCCGCCCGGTCTGCCAGCGGTTTCCCCACGGCCACAGGCGCCCTTCCCCGCCGCGCGCCGCTTTCTCCCATTCCGCTTCCCTTGGCAAACGGATAATCCTGTCTGGCGGCAGGCGACCAGCCGCGTGCAAGCAATCCGCCAGCCACAGGGCGTAAGCCCTCGCCTCGTACCACGTCACCCCAACCACCGGCTGGCTGGGGTTGGTGTAGTCAGGGTTATCCCACAGCCACGGATGGCGGGCATGGCCAGAGTCATCCCGCTTCTCATCTTCCAACTCCCGCCATTTTTGACGGAAAGCCTCTTCATCTTGTTCTGCGGACCAACGGAAAGCCTGCGCTTGATCAGGAGACCATCTACCTTCTTTTACCCAGAGATCTAATTGAGGGAGTATGCTCTCTGCCTGATCTTTGAGCAGTTTGTAGAGGTAAGCCTGATAGCTTTCTTCAAAGCTCATCTCGCCGCGCAGCCAGCGCTTAGCGGATTCATCCTCCCAATACTCCTCGCGATCATAGCCTCCTGCCAGCATGAACCAACGGTACTCGGCTACCGTCACCAGCAAGCGCCCAACTTGAAAAATGTGGGAGAGAATTACCGGATGGTCAGGCCGTTCATCCTGGTAGTATTCCGTCTTTTGTTTCTTCAAGCGGGCCTTATCCCGGCTACTCGTACCCATGCGAAATGTCCCAGCTGGCACCTCCACCCAATCCGGCTCAATGAAAACCACTTCTCTCTCATCAGGTAGTTTGATCTTGCCCTGCAAACGCAGCAGGCGCGCATCGCCCAATTTACCCAAGGCCTTCCCGGCCGCCAATCGAGCCGGCAGGCGCACTCGCGTCTCTCCAATCTCCTCATGGAGACGCTTTGCGACGCTTTGTCGGGTCTGCTCGCTCATCACCGCCCCTGAATCGACGACACAGCGGGAGGCCAGGGGCGGGTTGCGATATAAGACAGCCAGCGCCAGTCGTTCCCGTTCTGGCCCTGCCAGCATGCCGGTTGCCAGCACCGTGACCTCCTCCCAGCCAGTTCGTGGGGGATCAGGCAGCGGGTCCCATTGGCTGCTAACAAACTCCCAGCGTCTCCAGGGGACGCGCCATAATGGACCAAGGTTCTTATTCACAAGGAAACGACGCGCCAGTTCGCGCGCCGCGAAATACTCCTGGATCAACTGGTGGTGAAAGCGTACATTCATTTCATCCATGCTGAGAAGGCTGCATGCACAGGCTATGTTCAGCAAATATTCAGCTGATAAAGGACTGGGCTGTCTCTTTGCCACCAGGATCTTTTCTGCTTCTTTTCTAGGAAATGAGTAGTTCTGACCGCGTGGCAGCCCAACCCAGGCCAGACGGGTGAGACTTTCAAGAAAAGTTTCACGCTCGTCCCGGTGCAGAGCGCGCCCGGTTGGCCTGCTGGCTTCATAGTCCAGCCATATGCTGATAAACCGGTCAAACAGATGCGCCCGGTTGGGATCGAGGCCTTCCTTCCCGGCCACATCTGCCATGATTACCAGCCAGAAAGGGATCGTTGCCAATTCATATAATCCCCCTTGCCCTTCGCGCCGATCTCGCTCCAACTCATCCCAAACAAACGCGTCCCTGCCGGGGATACGTTTGTTAAGAAAATCCTGTATTCGGCGATCATCCATTGGGTGGATCATCAGGCGAGGAAGATCCAATCCTTCCCCATAATCGGCTGTGCGGCAGGCAATAATAGCGCGATTTCCGTCTGGCTTGAAACGGAGCCTAATAAACTCCCGCCAATTAGATATACGATCGTCATAACCTCGCTTTTCCATTTCATTCAAGCCATCGGCGAATAACCAGACACGTCCCGCGTCCAAGGCATCGATTAAGCCATCGAAGCCAATAACATTTATCCAATGCTGGCGTAGGAAATCCTCGGGAAATCCCTTCTTGTGCTTGTTGAGTGAAACATACAATGGTAAAGGCGCGTTTGGATTTACCATGCAACGATCCACTGCTTCCCTGGCTAGCTTGCGTAGGAGAGTCGACTTACCCGCTCCGGGTTCTCCCAGCAGTGCAAAGGCTGAATAGGGATGACCGGTATTTTGATTTACATCCCCAAGCGCTTCGGATAGGTCATTGAATGTACGTTGCTCGGAAAAAATACCCTGACCAGGGCCTGAAGTGGTGGGGAGCGCCATTCCGATCTGTGGCTTCAGATCAAATGCCAGTCCGCTTTCCAGGGGAATAAAAAAAGTTTCCTCAGTAGGATGTAAGGGGTCTGCGGCATTACCCAACCGGGAGAGATAGGCAGCAATTTGCTCAGTCGGATCGGCAACCAAATTGAGTAAAGGTGATTTGCCAAGTTGTCGGATATATTCGGCTTCTAACACTTTTTCTTCTTCAGCAGATAGGGGCTTGGCAAGTGGCTGTGAAGGCCAGATGCGTTCCCAAAGATTATCACGCACCTTTTTCCCAAACGGTATAAGAAAGAAAAAACCCAGCAGAAAAATCACAAGGAAGAGAATGACCCCAACCCACGAGTACTTTAAGGCAAGTTGAAATAAGCAGTCTAAAGGTCCCAATCCTTGCTGCTGACAGATCTGAAAGAAGCCTGGTGTCGGCGTCGGCTGGGGCGGCGGTGGGGTGCCGCCCTGCAGCGGCGCGGCCGCCACGCTGGCTAAAAAGGCGATCAGGATCAACAGGCTCCGGCTGGATGGGCGCATGGCTGGCTCTCCCCTGTGCTTGAGAAGTTGACCGGTTTTATTGGTACAGGGCTTTTTCGATGGCTTCCGCCACCCACTGGTTCAGGCTTTTCCGCTGGCGCGCCGCGCTTTCGATGATCCGGCGGTGGATCTCCGGACTGATGCGCACGTTGAAACGCCCTGAGAAAGGCCTGTCTGGAGTAACGCCATCCCTGGCGCACATCTCCAGGTAATAGTCAATTGATTCGTGGAAAGAGCGCTCCAGCTCTTCCGGCGTCTTCCCCTGGAACGTAATCACATCCCGCAGCCCAACCACCTCGCCGGTAAATATCCTGCCATGATCATCATATTCGACGATGCCTGCATAACCTTTATACATGAGCATATCATTCGCTCCGATCTTCCACCCGTATTCCAGTTTCCAGGATAAATCGACGCATCCTTTTCAGATCAGTTGGATAAATCTCATTTCCTGGATGCGGCCGGTGAAATACCGCATACTTTCCATTCAAGCGCACACCTGCCATAGAGCCACCCTTTTCAGAGACTTCGGCGCCCAGGGTCATCAATAAGGTTAGAAGTTACGCAGTTCAAGAGGACGCGGGGGTGTTTTGGCGGGCGAAGCCCGCCAAAACACCCCCACCCTCCCACCAACTGCGTAAGTCCTAAAGGTAATAAAGTCATCCCATTTGATATCCTTGCGGTCCGGCCTTGCAAAAATGTCATCCAGGGTTTTCTGGTGTCGCTTCCGCACATAATAAATAGTACCACATTTTGACACCACTCGCAAGATTAAGGATCTTGCAGGACGTTCGCCTCTCCCCCTTGGTATTTTTCATGATTTTTGATTTCTTTCGCGTCCCTACGTGTTCTTTCGTGTCCCTTCGTGGCCTCTACAGGCTCATCGCGCAGCCGTCCGCACGCGGGTCGCTGCCGCCCCACAAGACACCGCTTTCGGCGTCGCGCAGGATGATCTGGCCGCGCCCGAACAGTGCTCGCTCATACCCGCCAACCATCTCCACCGCGTGTCCCATCTCAGCCAGGGCAACGACCGTCTCCTGCGACAGGCCCTCTTCCAGAGATACTCGCCCTGCAGATGTACCGTCTGCGATACAGAAACGTGGCTGGTCCAGGGCGGCTTGCGGATCGAGTTCGTCATCCACCAACCCCACAATTACCTGCAGGTGCCCCTGCGGCTGCATGAAGCCGCCCATCACGCCGAAGCTGGCGTACAGTTCATCACCGCCTGCCTTGGATCGCGTTGCCAGGGCTGGGATGATGGTGTGGTAGGGGCGTTTGCCGGGCGCCAGGGCGTTGGGATGCTGCGGGTCCAGGCTGAAATTGTGTCCACGGTTCTGCAAGCTGAAGCCAAATCCAGATGGCACGATACCGGTGCCAAATCCCATGTAGTTGCTGTTAATGAACGAGCAGGCATTACCTTCCCCATCCACCACACTAAGGTAGACCGTATCTGAGGCAGTGGTTGGCGTCCCGCGGCGCTGATCCAGACTGGCTTTCTGTGGATCGATCAGGCGGCGGCGCTCAGCCGCGTATTCCTTGGAGAGCAGCCATTCCAGCGGGACGGGATTGGTCGCCGGGTCAGCCACATACCAACGCGTATCAGCAAATGCCAGGCGCATGGCTTCGATCTCCAGGTGCAGGCGCCTCACTGAAAGCGGCGGCATTCCAGCCAGATCGAAGCCCTCCAGCAGGTTCAATCCAACCAGGGCCGCCAGCCCTTGCCCGTTGGGCGGGCACTCCCATACCCGCAGGTCGCGGTAGGTTGTGCTGATCGGCGCCTCCCAGGTGCTGGTATGGGCCGCCAGGTCGGCTTCAGACAGGCAGCCTCCCGCCCCCTGCACCACTGCAGCGATCGCCCTGGCAATATTTCCCCCGTAAAACGCCTCTTTGCCACCTTCAGCCACGCTGCGCAAAGTACGGCTTAAGCCAGAGTTGCGGAAGATCTCACCTGGGCGGGGGGCCCGACCTTCAATAGTCAGCTCCTGCCCGCCAGGCGCATTCCGCAGCTGGCGCTCTGCCCCGCGCCCCCAGAAATAGGCTGTGGTTGGCGCGACCGGAAAGCCTTCGTCCGCCAGGCGGATGGCTGGCGCCAGCACCTGGGGAAGGGCTAATCGCCCGTATCTTTCCACCAGATCACACCATCCGGCGCAGGCGCCTGGCACAGTGATCGTGTAGGCATGATAGGGGGGCAGCTCACTGCCAAAACCCTCCCGCTGCAGGCGTTCCAGGCTCAAGGCAGCTGGAGCGCGACCCGAGCCGTTCAGGGCGCTCACCTGGCGAGTTTGGGCATCATAATAGAGAGCAAAGCAGTCGCCGCCGATGCCGGTGGAGGTCGGCTCGGTGACATTCAGGGCGGCCGCGGTCGCCACCGCCGCGTCGGCAGCGTTGCCCCTCGCAGCCAGGATTTCCAGCCCGGCGGCTACGGCTAATGGCTGGGAAGTCGCCACCATCCCCCGAGTTCCGAGCACTGGTGAGCGGCGTGAGTCAAAGTTCATACTTTTAACCCAAAGACGCAAAGAAACATAAGGTTATTTAGCTCAAAGCCCATTCACCACTCGATGAATGCCATTTTTGACCAGTCGTTCGCCGAAGTTCAGACTTTAACGCAAAGTCGCTAAGGCGCAAAGATTTTATGATTTTTCCCAAATCTAAAGACCATTTACTACCCGGTGAATGCCATGCTTGACCAATCGCTCACCGAAATTAATGACCAATCCTAATTTTAAACCTGTCAGTCTGAGGTATGTCAAAGTTTGTGCTTCAAAGATACTGTTATATTGAGTGGAGGCCTTACATTCGATAATAACTATTTCTTCGACCAAAAGATCCATCTTTAAAGGCGTCGCTAGTTTTTGACCTTTGTAACCCAGTGGAACAATCTTTTCCCGTTCTACCTTTAAACCTCGTTGAGTAAGTTCCAAACATAAGGCTTCCTGGTAAACGCTTTCCAGCAACCCTGGACCACCGAGAACGCGATGCACCTCAATCGCAGCATCAACAATAACCTTGCTGATTTCATTTTCAGTCACAAAACTTATTCCTTCCCCCTATTTATTTCTACCTAATACATTTAATACAATTAGAAGTTACGCAGTTCAAGAGGACGCGGGGGTGTTTTGGCGGGCGTAGCCCGCCAAAACACCCCACCCTCCCACCAACTGCGTAAGTCCTAACAATAAAAACTTTGCATCTTTGCGCCTTGGCGTTAAATCTTTTTTCCGCTAGACCGTCACTTCTATCCCATCCCCCTCCACCACTTCGCCCACTTCCCACAGCGCCAGTTCTCTCTCTGCGGCGCCTCCCAACAGGCCGGGCAGCTTATCCGGCGGCACGCAAAGCAGCAAGCCCCCGCTGGTTTGGGCGTCGAACAGCAGCATCTGAGAAGGCTCGTCGACCTCTGGGGAGAATTGCACGTGAGAACCGTAGAATTGGCGGTTGTCGGATGAGCCGCCGGGGAAAATGAACTCCTGGGCATAGCGCTGGGCGCCGCGCATGAATGGGATCCGCTTGAAGCTCAGGCGAAAGCTGACTCCGGACGCCTGCGCCATCTCAAAGCCGTGGCCCAGGAAACTGAATCCGGTGATGTCGGTCGCGCCGCTCAGGCGGAACTCCACCGCCAGCTCGGCTGCAGCCCGGTTTAATCGCTTCATCCAGCCAACTGCCTCGGAGACATCCTTGGGATCAGCCAGCTCACGCTTGAGAGCAGTCGTGATCACGCCGCTGCCCAGCGGCTTGCTTAACAGCAGCCGGTCGCCGGGGCGTGCCCCGCGCTTGGTCAGCATGTGCTCCGGATCGACGAAGCCCACCGCGATCAGCCCGTACTTCGGCTCCTTATCCTGAATGGTGTGTCCTCCCGCGATCACCACTCCGGCTTCGCGCGCCTTCTCGGCGCCGCCGCGCAGGATTTCTCCCACTAACTCGGAGGGTAAATCGGGCGGCATGGCAGCGATGTTCAACGCCAGAAATGGCGCCCCGCCCATCGCATACACGTCCGAAAGACTGTTGGCGGCCGCGATCGCCCCATAGTCATATGGGTTATCCACCACCGGGGTGAAGAAATCGGTGGTGACCACCAGGGCACGACTTTCGTCCAGGCGCCACACGGCCGCGTCGTCCGGTTCGCCCAGCCCCACCAGCAGGTCAGGGTAATTCGTAGCCTGGAATATATTCTCAATCGGGCGCAGCACCTGCGCCAGCGCTTCCGCGCTTAACTTGGACGCTCAACCCGCGCAGTTAGACAGGCTGGTCAGGCGGATCTGGCGTCCAGAAGGAAAGACTTCTGACATGCTTACGGCGTCGTTGTCGGCAGCGGTGTTGGCAGCGGCGTGGGCTCAGGAGTAGGAACAACGGTGGGGACATTCAATCCTGGCTCCAGGGTTGGCAAGGGAAACAGGAACTGGTTGTCGCTGGGCAGCAGCATCACCTGGATCCCCGGGGCGATCTTGGTGATGTACTGATAAGTCAGCAGCTCTTGATTTTGACCCAATACTTCGGCGATTAGCCGCAAGGCTTCGGATTCGGCCTGAGCCTCAATGATGCGTGATTTGGCGCTGCCTTCGGCGCGGATGACCGTAGCGTCTGCCACGCCATTGGCCACCTGGCGGGCCTGCTCGGCCTCCTGGCGGCGCTGCTCGACCACCAGGGCGGCCTGTTTGGCCAGCTGCTCGGCGATCTGTTTCTGTTCGATCGAGGCGGCGTACTCCGGCGAGAAGGTGATATTGCGCATGATGAAGTCCACCAGGGTCAGGCCATTCTCGTCCATCTTTCTCAGCATTTCATCCCGAATCGTCTGGGTCAGTTCCAGGCGCTTGGTGCTCACCACCTCTTCCACCTTGTATTGCGACACGGCATCGCGCATGATGCCGCGCACCAGCGGACGGATCAGCTCAGCCTCATAACGGTCCTGCCAATCGATGTGTACATCCACCACCTTGGTAGGGTCGATGGCATACAGCACCGAGGCGTCCAGGAAGATCTCCTGGCCGTCGAAGGTGCGCGCCGTGATCGAGTCGTCGCCCTGAATTTCCCCTTCCAGCGGGGCGATCGACATGGTGTAGGATTGGCGCGAGATCGGGTAGCGCACCACCGTCTCGAAATACGGCACTATCCAGCTCAGGCCGGGTTCGAGCGGCTGTTCTCGGTACCCTTTATCAGAGATGGCCGAGATCACCACGCCGCGATCCTCCGGGCGGATGAAGACCAACCCGGCGCTGACCACTGTTATTACTATCGCCACCACCAGCGTTACCAGGATAGCGATCGACAGCCCCCTGGCCTTTAACCCGCGCGAGGCGCGTAGCACAGCCAGGACAACCATGGCTGCGATCCCCAGCCACAGTAAAGCCGAAAATCCTTTTAGAAGACTGGCAATATCCATGTTGGATAACTCCTTAATTCGTCGAATTGTCCCAAAGTCGCACGGTTACGCAGTTGCGCAGTTGCGCAGTTGCGCAGCCAGTTCTATCGACCGGCCTGCGCCGCAGATATTGAGCGGTAATCTTTCATGCACTCAGGTTACGCGCTGATTATACTCGATTGACTTCCTGAAGTCCGGTCGGTTGTCCCTTCGCCTGAATCGTGATACCATGCTGCCATGCGCGCGGCTTATGGACGGGTTGACGAAATTTACTTCTCTCCAGGTGGTACCCAGGCCAGGATCACCTGTCCCGCCCGCCTCATCCCCGCCCCGGGCCAGTATCTGCAGGCAACCAGCCAGGATGCCATTCTGAGCACAGCGCTTTTCCTCGCCGGGTCAGCCCAGGGCGGTTTTATCAGCGCTCCGTCCCTTCCAGAAAACTGGACGCCCGGTACGTCGCTCAGCTTGTGGGGACCGCTGGGGCACGGCTTCCAGCTGCCAGCAAATTTGCAACGCCTGGGTCTGATCGCCGTTAGCGGTCTTTTCGCCCGCCTGGCGCCCCTGGTGGAGCGGGCCTTGGCACAGGGGACCGCCGTGACCCTATTTACCGACCATCCACCCGGACAATTACCTGCAGCCCTGGAAGTCTACCCACTCGGCGAATATCCCGCCCTGGCGGCATGGCCCGATTTCCTGGTAGTTGACCTGAGCCTGGAAGACATACCTCGGCTGCACTCCATCCTGGGCTTGCCCGCCGACGGTCGCCCACCCTGCCCTGGCCAGGCGCTGGTCCACACAACCATGCCTTGTGCAGGTCTGGCCGAGTGTGGGGTATGTGCCGTCGAGCTGCGCCGGGGATGGAAGCTGGCTTGCAAGGATGGTCCGGTATTCGATCTGCGCGATATCCTGGCATAAGATGTCCAAATACGATCTGGCCTTCGCCACCCCCTTGATGAACGCAGCCGGCAGCTTGGGCTTCACCCCCGAAGGACGTGGGCCCGTCGATCTCAACCGCCTGGGAGCATTCATCACCAACCCGGTCAGCCTGTCAAGTCGCACCCCGGCTCACGCCCGGTGTTGTCAGTCTTATCCAGGTGGTTTCCTGTTGCACACAGGCTATCCGAATCCAGGCTTGAACCAGGTAATCCGGCGCTGCCGGGCTAAATGGGCGCGTGCGCCTTTGCCGGTCATAGTCCACATCCTGGGGGAGAATCCCGACCAGGTCGCCACTGCCGTCAGGCGGCTGGAAGGGCTGGAAGGTGTGATGGGTGTCGAACTGGGATTGCCCGCCGAGATCGATCGCACGGCGGCGGTGGAGCTGGCCCAGGTTGGATTAGGTGAGCTGCCCTTGATCGTGCGGCTTCCCCTGGAGCGCGCCATCGATCTGGCCCACTCTGTCGCCCGCCTGTCTTTAGCTGCAGTCAGCCTGGGTCCGCCGCGTGGTGTTTTGACCAATGCATCCGGTGAATCAACCCGCGGCCGGCTTTATGGACCGGCGGTCTTTCCCCTGGCGATGGCCGCGGTTGCCAGCCTGGCCCGCAGTGGTATCCCGGTTATCGGCGCGGGGGGCGTCTACAATCCACAAAATGCGGAAGCCATGCTGGCAGTCGGTGCGCTGGCTGTCCAGGTGGATACGATCTTGTGGACCGCTGGTTGGTTAAACAAATCTGGATAGACCAGTAAAGTCCGGTCCATCCAGCCAGGGTAGCGCAGGAGTGTCTGACGAATGACTCAGCGTTCCAACCAGATCGTCACCGGGCCATCATTCGCCATCTCCACCAGCATATGAGCGCCGAATTGGCCTGTCTGGGTTTCCACACCTTGCTCTCGTAGCATCTCGGCAAAACGCTCGACCAGCGGGCTGGCTAATTCGGGCGGCGCCGCGTCAGTAAAAGAGGGACGGCGGCCCTTGCGCGTATCAGCATACAAGGTAAATTGGGAAACCACAATCGCCGAGCCGCCTACTTCCAACAAAGAGCGGTTGATCTTGCCGTGCTCATCTTCAAAAATGCGCAAGTTGGCGATCTTTTCTGCCAGGTAGCGCGCCTGCTCTTCCCCATCCGCTGGGCCAACCCCTACCAGGATCACCAGGCCCTGACCAATTTCAGCAATGATCTCCCCGTCGACGGAGACCCGCCCTTGGCGCACGCGCTGGATGACGATTCTCATTTCTGTCAGAGCTCTTCGCGGATTAGTGCGGTTTCCGGCTGTCTACTACAGCTTTAACCAGCTTAACCGCAATCCCGCCACCCGGAACAAGCATACCGGCTGCGTCAGCGGAGATATCGAAGAGCAGATCTTGCGTGACAAAGCCCTTCAAGAATTGCGCACTCAGCCACTTTCCGCCGGCGTGAAATTCGCCCGTCAGCGCGTCGAATTCGACCACTGTGCGCTTTCCCTTTGCGCTCCATTCATATTCAAAAGCATATACTGGTCTGAAATTCAGCTCGATGGTTGTGATATCCACCCGCTCTTCATGGATCACTTGTGCTTGTTGTACTGGTTTGATCAGCTCCGCCAGCACCTGGCGCACTACTGCCGAGGCCCTGGCTTGAGGCGGGATCACCAGAATGCCTTCAGGTAAGAAGTTGTCCAGGTCCAGAATCGTGGTCTTCGCAAATGGCTGGTATTTGCTCAGATCAGCTCGCTCTCCGCTGATCCCCTCGTAAGTGCGGCTCGCTTGCCTTTCATCCAGGCAGTGTTCAACGCCGCTCAAAATAATTGTGGGGCTTTCTTTGGATTTCTGTTCGGGAATTAGCTCCTGACCGAGTAAGGTTACCCCCTGCACCTCCCGTCCCCCGAGGGCGATTGTATAGCTGCGATTCCGATCATAGACGGTGCGCGCCGTAGCTGTAATCGCCCAAAATGGCTCCAATCGGTTCTCCGTCGCTATGATTTGGACATCACCCGGGTTAGGGCGCGAGATCAATGAGCCAACTGATCCAGCAACCAGGTTGGTCTTTTTCTGTTCAACCCGATCGTGGGCTACTTCGAGCGAGAAGCGTGGTACAAAATAAAAAGCCTGTTCCTGAGCAACATAGATCTCCATGCTTACCCCTCCTGCGCTTGCATTAAACCATTTTGTGGATCAGCCCTGCCACCTCTCCCGGCTCAGCGTGGCGGTGTGTTTCCAGTTTCGAATAGACCAGTTTTCCATTGACACTCACCTCAAAACGCCCGCCGTCCGAAGGGACCAGGGTGAGCGATTCGATCTCAGGCTCAAATTCCCTGATCAGATCCGCCGCCAAACTGACGGCCCGGTCGGTATAGTGTCAGACCGCGCAGTATACCAGGTTAATCTTCATCAACATCGAGGGCTTCTCCTTGCACGAGTAATACCCCAACCGAACAATGGGGTGCCGCGTTAGTATAACATACCGCGCCCGGCGGCTGTCTTTCAAGGAGAGATCTTGTGCTGAGAATCAAAACAACGCAAGTATCCGTGCCAGGATCCAGTCCTCGAAAACCAGGAGGTGTTGTATGGAAGCGAACCTGGATTTTCGCCCATCTCCAATCGCCGGCCGGTGGTACCCGGGAGAGCCGAGCCGGTTAGCCAGCAGCGTCGATGCTTATATCCAGGCAGCCAAACTGCCAGAAATAAAAGGTCAGGTAATCGCTGTCGTGGCGCCTCATGCAGGGCATATGTACTCCGGACCGGTGGCCGGGTATGCCTTCGGGGCCTTACGCGGGCTCCAGCCCGACCTGGTGGCAGTCATCTCCCCCATGCACCATCCTTATTCCAGCCCCCTGCTTACCTCAGCCCACACTGCCTACCAGACCCCGCTCGGAGCAGTATGGATCGACCGTGAGGCAATCGAGGCCCTGAATAGTTGCCTTCAAACCGAGCTTCACTATGGCCTGAGTGCAGTGCGCAACGACCCGGAGCATTCATTGGAGATCGAACTCCCCTTCTTGCAGCGCGCCCTGGCAGGTCCCTTCCGCCTGCTTCCGGTCATGGTGCGCGACCAGTCCATTCCGGTGGCGCGCGCCCTGGGAAAGGCTCTGGCGAAAGTCCTGGCGGGGAGCAATGCGGTGATGGTCGCCAGCACCGATCTGTCCCATTTCTATACCCAGGGTCAGGCGGATGCCCTGGACGCCGAGATGTTGCGCCAGATTCAAGCTTTCGATCCACAGGGAGTGATGCAGGTGGAAGAAGAGGGCAAAGGTTTTGCTTGCGGGCGCAGCGCCCTGGCAGCCGTGCTGTGGGCTGCCAAAGATCTGGGAGCTGAAACAGCCCAGGTCCTGTATCATGCCACTTCCGGGGACATCACCGGAGATTACAGCGAGGTAGTTGGGTACGCCGCGGCGGTGATCACCCGCCAAGGAGAGGGATAAGGCAATATTTTATGGAAAGCACATTATCTTCAGATTTATTTGGTTTACTTGCTGTTTTTGTATTGGTGTTGACGAATGGTTTCTTTGTCGCCGCTGAATTTTCGTTGGTCAGTGTGCGCCACACGCGCATTGCCGAAATGGTCGCCCAGGGGCATGTCTCGGCCGCGGTTGTTCAACACGCCCTTAAGAATCCTGATCGGGTGATCGCTGCCACACAACTTGGCATTACATTGGCCAGCCTGGGGCTTGGTTGGATCGGCGAGCCTGCCGTCGCCCACCTTCTCCAACCACTGGTCGATTTATTCCCCAACGTAGTTCAATCGGGCATATCCCACAGCATCTCGGCTGGTCTCGCATTTGCCTTGATCACTTTTCTCCATGTCGTAGTTGGTGAATTGGCGCCCAAATCCATCGCCCTCCAAAACCCGGAAAAGACCTCTCTGGTAGTGGCTCGCCCGACCTTGTGGAGCGAGATGATCTTTAAGCCTATCATCTGGCTGCTCAATGGCACGGGCAATGCTTTGCTTCGCCTGATCGGTGTAAAACCGGCCTCTGGTCATGAATTGGTCCACTCCGTGGAAGAATTAAAGATGCTGGTTACGGCAAGCTCTAAGGGCGGTGTGGTAGAGCCTCAAGAGCGAGAAATGCTGCACGCTGTCTTCGATTTTGGTGAGCTGCTCGTGGGCCAGGTGATGATCCCGCGCACCGAGATTATCGCCGTTGAAGCAGATATTCCTCTGGAGCAGATCATCACCCTGATCACTGAGTCGACTTACACCAAATTCCCGGTATACGACGACGATCTGGATACCATCCTGGGCATAGTGCATGTTAAGGACATCTTACGCCTCATGCAAGAGCCTGGGTGGGAAGGAAGCACGGCCCGCTCCCTGGTGCGCGAACCGATCTACGTCCCAGAGACGATCCCGGTCAGCGCCTTGCTGCAGCATTTCCAGGATCGGCGCCAGCACATCGCCATCGTTCTGGACGAATACGGCGGCACGGCTGGTCTGGTCACCCTGGAAGACCTGCTGGAGGAGATCTTCGGCGAAGTCAGCGATCCCTTCGATCATGTATCTCCAGAATTTCAGACCCAGCCCGACGGTTCAATCTGGATCGATGGAATGACCCTGATCGAGGATGTTAACGCTCACCTTGGGCTGGACCTGGAGGACCCCAACTACTACACGATCGCCGGCTACATGCTGGGAAAACTGGGGCGGATTCCAAAGGTCAAAGAAAGTATCGAAGGGGATAATGTCCGCCTGCAAGTGGAGGTGCTGGACGGGCTGCGCATTGCCCGCATTTCGCTTACGCGCCTCGATCAGGAACCGCCAGAGTAATCGCCTGGTAAAAAAGACTGCTCGCCTTGATATCATAGTTTTTGGTTGCCTTGCATCCTGACTGGCTGCTCCGATGCCCACCTACCTGGAAATAGCTGTTAATGTTCCTCAAGTCAGCGGTGTTTTTCACTACCACCTGCCGCCTGAACTCGAAGGCATGGTTCATCCTGGACACCTGGTGGCCGTGCCGTTCGGTAAGCAGCAAGTCCAGGGCGTGGTACTGCGCCAGATAGACACGCCGGCCGTCCCAGAGACACGCAGCGTGCTGGCCTTGGTCGATCCCGATGTTTCGCTCACTCCAGCACAACTCGCCCTGGCGCAGCACCTGGCGGAGACGACCCTAGCGCCTTTATCTACCTGCATCGACCTGATGCTGCCGGCCGGCTTGGGCCAGATGGCGGATGTGCGCTACCAGATCGAAACTGGCCGCCTGGATGGAACCAGCCTCGCCAATTCAACTCCACTCCAAACACGGCTGGTCGCTCTGCTTAAAAACGCGGTCCCTTGACAGGCAGGCAGATCGACCGCGCCTTGCCACACCTGGACTGGCGGGTATCCATCCGCCCTTTGTTGCGTAGTGGGCTGGTCTCTTCTCAATCGGTTTTACCGCCGCCCGGCGCCCACCCTATCTCAGTGCGCACTGCTCAGCTCATCCGCCCGATCGAAGCGATTGAAAACCAGCCCGAGCAGCTCGGTAAAATAGGATCTCCGGCCTTTGAGCGCCGCCTGGCGATCTTGCGCCTTCTTGCTCGCGAGGCCCAGGCGGTCGAGGTCAGCTGGATCTACGCCGAGAGCAGAGGCAGCCTGGCTGATCTGCATTACCTGGCAGACCGGGGATGGATCAGCCTCGCTGAAGCAGTCGCCTGGCGAGATCCACTTCTGGGAATGAACTATGTACCCCACCAGCCGCCTGACCTCACCCGCGATCAAGAGAGCGCCTGGGCAGCCATCCAGGCTGGCTTGCATGAGGCCAATGCCGGTCAGCCAGTTCCCCCCTTTCTCTTGCACGGGGTTACCGGATCAGGGAAAACCGAGATCTACCTGCGTGCCGTTGCCGAAGTGATCCAGCGCAAACAGCAGGCGATCGTCCTGGTCCCAGAGATCGCCCTGACGCCTCAAACCGTACAGCGCTTTCTGGCGCGTTTTCCCGGGCAGGTTGGCCTGATCCATTCCGGCCTGTCGATCGGCGAGCGTTACGATACCTGGCGGCGGGCGCGCCAGGGTGCCCTGAGCGTGATCATCGGGCCCCGCTCGGCATTGTTTACTTCATTGCCCGAGCTCGGCTTGATTGTGGTGGATGAGTTCCACGATGACTCCTATTATCAGGGCGAGAGTCTTCCGTACTACCATGCCCGTGAAGCCGCCATCGCCTATGCCCGCCTGTGCGGTGGGTTATGTCTGCTGGGTTCCGCGACGCCTGACATGGTCAGTCGCTACCAGGCCGAGCTGGGTCGCTGGCGGTACTTGCACTTGCCAGCGCGTATCTTGGCCCACCACCAGGCTATCCAGGAGCAGATGTCCCGTCTGGCGCTGCAGGGCAAACCCTCTCGTTATCATCCCCTCGAAAATCAGGCTGAAACCGCAGACTTGCCGCCTGTGCGCCTGGTTGATATGCGCAACGAGTTGCGCTCCGGAAATCGCTCGATCTTCAGCCATAGCTTGCACACCTCGCTTGAACACGTGTTGGGAAACGGGCAGCAGGCCATCCTGTTCCTCAACCGGCGGGGGGCGGCGACTTACGTCTTTTGTCGTGACTGCGGTCACAGCCTGCGCTGTCCCCGCTGCGACACCCCCCTGGTCTACCACAACCCGCCCCGCCCAAAAGACAGCGCTCCAACCGGATCGCTCACCGGGATGACCGGCTCTTCCAACCGTCCGCAGTCCGCCGAAAGGCTCGAATCTCTCACCTGCCATCACTGCGGTTACCAGCGCGGCCTGCCCAAGAAATGTCCCAACTGCGGCAGCCCAAACATCCGCCAGTTCGGGACAGGCACCGAGCGGGTTGAAGCCGAGGTGCAACGCTTATTTCCTCAGGCACGCACATTGCGCTGGGATTATGACACCACCCGCAAAAAAGGCGCGCACGAGCTGATCCTGAGCCACTTCGTCGCTCACCGCGCGGATGTCTTGATCGGCACGCAGATGCTCGCCAAAGGCCTTGATCTCCCCCTGGTAACCCTGGTGGGCGTGGTGCTGGCCGATGTAGGCTTGAATCTGCCAGATTATCATGCCGCCGAGCGCACCTTCCAGGTACTGACTCAGGTTGCCGGTCGGGCTGGACGCAGTCCGCTGGGCGGCGAAGTCATTCTGCAGACATTTCAGCCGGAGCATTATGCCATCCAGGCTGCCGCCCAGCACGATTACGCTGCGTTCTACCGCCAGGAGTTGGCCTACCGCCGCCAGCTGGGCTATCCCCCTTTCGCACAACTGGTCCGCCTGGAAATTCGCCACCCCCAGCCGGCAGAAGCGGAGCGCCTGGCGCGGCTTCTGGCTGCCAAGGTTCAATCCTGGATACAGGCTGAAGGCAGCCGGGCGACAGAGATGATCGGCCCTGTACCATGCTTTTTCACCCGCCTGGCCGGTCAAGCTCGCTGGCAAATCGTCCTGCGTGGCCCCGATCCGGTTTCCATGCTGCGTAACCGCCAACTGGAGGCGGTGCGCGTCGAAGTAAATCCACCAGGCTTGCTATAATAACGCAAATTCGGTATAAGCAAATTGGATCCTTTTTCCCTTATACCGTACTGCCGTTATAATAGGCTGTGAACAATATTTTCTGATTCCTTCAGGAGTGGCATATGGACCAGATGCGGCAAGAGATTCTCACCTGGAATGAAATTGACAAACTGATCGATCATTTGTTGCCGCAATTCGAAGGGGAATATGATGCCATGGTATTGATCACCCGCGGCGGGATCGTTCCAGGCGGCCTGCTGGCAGAGGCCATGAATATTACTCATATCCTGACCGCCGCAGTGGATTTCCCGGCGCAAATGGAGATGGAACAAATGGGCTTGCTTGCCTGGCCCAGGTACCTGCAGTTTCCTGAAGAAGACCTGCTGCGCGACCGGCGCGCTTTGATCGTCGACGATGTATGGGGGTCCGGGCGCACGATCACCTCTGTGAAGAATCGAGTCGTGGCTGCTGGCGGCTTTCCTTCAACCTGTGTCTTGCATTTCAATCCCAATCGCAGCCTGTTCAGCAATGCCCGGCCGAACTATTATGCCGCCATAACCGACGCGCATATCATCTACCCCTGGGAAGCCAAGCGCGGCGGTGATCGGCTCGTCCTGAACACGGCCCCCCATCCATCATCATAAGGATGCTTGCATCGTCTGTTAAGCGCATCGCTCTCCTGGGGGACATTCACGCCAACCTGCCCGCTCTGGAAGCGGTCTTAAGCCACGCCCACTCGTTAGGGGCGACTGAGATCTGGAATATTGGCGATTTTGTCGGCTATGGCCCATTTCCAGACGAAGTTGTCACGCTTCTCCAGCAAGAGGGCGCCACCAGCATTATTGGCAATTATGATTTGAAAGTGTTGAGGTTTCCCAAACGAGAGAAAAAATGGCGTCAATCCAAGCACCCCCAGAAATGGCTCGCCTTCCAGTGGGCCTACCAGCACCTCTCTGAGCCAAGCCGCCTTATCCTTGAGAGTCTGCCTGAGGAGGTCGTCCTGGAAGAGGGGGGAAAACGCTTCCTGCTGACTCATGGCAGTCCGGCTTCTAATAAGGAGGCGCTCTCGCCCGACACGCCCGAAAGCCGTTTGCGCGAGCTGCTTAACCTGGCAAGGGAACGTCATCAGCCGCCGATCGACGCGGTCATTTGCGGTCACTCGCACCAGGCCTTTGCCAGGCAGGTGGAGGGAGCCTGGTTTATCAACACGGGCAGTGTAGGCCGGTCGGACGACGGTGACCCACGCGCCTGTTATGCCATCTTATGGATTGGGCCGCAATCAATTCAAGCGGAACATTACCGGGTGGAGTACGATGTTGCCCGGGCGGTAGAGGCCATCCAGAACTATGGGCTGCCTGAGAACTTTGCTCAAATGCTGATCCAGGGGCGAGATCTGAAATCATTGATCAATCGTTCGGGGAAAGCAGCCTCTCACAATACGGAGACAGCCGCCGCCAGTTGAGCACGAATTTCTGGGCGATCAAAGCCTTCCCAGGCCTCTCGAAAAGTGATCATAAGGTGGTGACGCTCAGCGTGCCTGGCTGCCAGGTAAGCCACGATCGGCTCCGGGTTATCGCGATCCTCCACAGGTATGGTTGCCTGGCGCGCCTCCAGCTCATCTAGAAAGTCACGTAAAATCCGGCAGGCCACATCCGCATCGTTCAGGTCTCCCAGGTGATCCTGCATGATTTTTACTTCATCGATGATCCCTTTGGATTCTGGCCCAAGCACTTCACGGAAATATTCCAGTGTATAGCGAAATTTCTTGAATTCAATGCGCAAGGCGTGCATTTGCAGGATAGACGCGCTGGGCAGGATCGATTCATAGGCGCGCACAGCTGCCAGGCGTTTGTATATAAATACCGGAGCAATTTGCTCCACCAGGTGCGGGGTAGGATTCTCGTCAGAAATTGACCTGGCGCCCGCTCCGGGGGTTACCAGAAAAGCCAGAAACTTGCGTTTAAAAACCGCATACGCCTTGCTGTTCAGGTGTCGAAGCATCTCTGCCCGATCCTGGTCGCGCTCCTCCTGCCAGTGCAGCAAAAGCGGATCCAGACCCTGGTGCTGGGCTTGTGGGAGTGAGTCCAGGTAGTGTTGCGCCTTCTCCATAAAGACGTCCATGTCCCGCACTCTACCTAAGGCCCGCCCTGTGGCGCGCAATCCCTTCAGGTGTGCTTTAAGTGCCTTGGGCTCAAACGCATTCCCAAAAACATCAATCGCGGCACGCATCCGGCGGGTCGCCACGCGCATATCATGCAGCTCTTCGATGTCCACCCCTTCCCGAGTGCCTTCCTCATGGCGGAGCATGTCTGCAAAGAGGAATCCCAATACCTTGCGACCGGCCTCTGTCAGCGCATCCTCCGGCGTTATCCCTGGGGTTTTCAGGGATAACAGGTGAGCCTGGTTTTCGAGTTCTTGCGCGCTGGCTTGCAGGCTGTCCAGATGGAAGAAGGTCTTCTGGTGAAACATCCTGGTCCACAAGCTGGCTTGCTTGTCAGCCGCGCGACCATCCGCCTTGGCCTGCGGCCCGTCGATGAAAACACGCAGCAGGTCAGGCTGGACTTCCACCTCAGTAATACTGGTCTCTTGACTATTCGAGTTATCCAGCCCAAAGGCAATCCGCAGAATGGCTGCCAGGCCGAGAGCTGCGCGCTGATAATCTGGTAAAACAGCAAAATCTCGGATGGCTTTCCGGTCACCTTTTCCGCTTTGATACTCGAGCACCGCCGAAACCAGCCTGATCCCCTCTTCATTCACCTCGGTCAGTGGATGGGTTAAGATGAAGAAGTAGCCAGAAGTATCCACCTTTTCTTCGTCGCGGATCTCTTCCAGGTAACGAATCAGGACCGCCGTTTCAAGCAGGCGGCGATGTTCGTCCTCCAACATGTGCACTGTTTGGGTGCCATCAAAAAGGATCAGTGCCAGATCGCGCCGGTGCTCAGCCCTGCGCAGGTTAGCCGGATACCGCTCGCGCAAATCATCCCAGCTGATCGTCTCCTGAGCTAATTCCTCTTGGCCCGGTGATGAGACCTCATCAGCCGGTGGCCCGCCTGGAGCCGCTTCCTCGATCGCCTGGCTGGTCAGCTCGCTTGCCTCTGACTCGGTCGCAGCCTGGTCGACTTGCAGGTGCTCGCTGGAAAACATCGCCATCCCCTCGGCAGCGAATCGCCGCCGCCAGAAACGCGTTTGGCTGAGAGAAAGGCCAACTCTCCCGGCGATCTCCTTGGTAGGCAGGCCTTCATCGTACAGCAGCACAATCTGTGCCGCCCGGCGAATGGCAGGCGTCTCGCCACGCGCAGCCAACACTTTCAATCTGGCTCGGTCCGGTGAGGCGATTAAGTTTTCCATAAGCTCCTATCTTTCTTCCCCTAATCCGATGTGTTTGCTAAGCAGCCTGGTCTGAACATTGACCGGCACATCCCCAGTGCCTCGGGTGGGTTTGGTGTAGCTGCCATCCGAGCCCATGTGGCGTGCCTTGACATTGTCGGAGAGATATACATCTAAGACACCCTCTCGCAGATAGCGCACCAGTTTTGGCTCCTGCACGGGAAAAAGGACTTCTACGCGACCATTGAGGTTGCGCGGCATTAAATCGGCGCTGCCCAGGTAGATCTCAGCTTTGCCGCCGTTTTCAAAATAATAAACCCGGCTATGTTCCAGGAAACGCCCAACCACACTCAAAACCCGGATGTTTTCACTGACCCCTGCTATGCCTGGGCGCAAGGCGCACATACCACGCACAAATAAGTCGATCTTGACCCCCGCTTGTGAGGCTCGGTACAGGGTTTGGATGATATTCTTATCCACCAGATGGTTGACTTTAAAAATAAGATGACCTTGCCCGCCTTTGGTTTGGTGGTGAATTTCACGCTCGATCATTTGGGTGATGCGGGAGCGCAAATTGATCGGGGCAACGATCAGCTTGCGGAAATCCTTTTTCGCCGAGTAACCGGTCAGGTAGTTAAACAGATCAGTCGCATCAGCGCCGATCTCCTCGTCGCACGTGAACATGCCGATGTCCTCGTAGATCTGGGCAGTCACCGCGTTATAGTTGCCGGTAGCCAGATGGATGTAGCGGCGGATGTGCTCGCCTTCGCGGCGCACGACCAGGGCGATCTTCGAGTGGGTCTTCAGTCCCAGCAAGCCATAGATGACGTGAACGCCTTCGCGCTCCAGGGCTTTTGCCCAACCGATATTGCTCTCTTCATCGAACCGCGCCTTCAATTCGACCAGGACGGCCACCTGCTTTCCATTCTCGCTGGCTTCTAAAAGCGCTTTAACGACCGGGGAATTGCGCCCAACTCGATACAGGGTTTGTTTGATCGCCAGTACATCTGGATCTTTAGCCGCGGCACGCATGAAGTCGACAACCGGCGTGAAAGAATCATAGGGATGGTGCACCAGGAAGTCTCCTCGCCGGATGGCGCTGAAGATATTCCCATCAAAGTCCTTGCTCTTGAGTGGGGCCGGGGTTCCCGCCAGGTAGGACGCATCCTTTAGGTCATAGCGGTCAACCTGATATAAACTCATCAGATTGCTGATCCCCAACGGCCCTTCGAGATCGTAAATATCTAAGCGATCCATCTCCAAATTCTCAATCAAGATCTCGCGGATATGCTCTGGCATCTCTTTGTTGACAGTGACGCGCACAACCGAGCCAAAGCGACGCTTGCGCACGCCTTCCTCGATCAACTCGAGCAGATCATCGGCCTCCATTTCCTGGATCAGCACATCAGCATCGCGCGTCACCCGAAATGGGTGCGACTCGACCACTTGCATTCCAGGAAACAACGTGTCCAGGTTAGCCGCGATGAGCTGCTCCAGCCAGACGAAGTAATGGTGGTGCGGAACGGTGCCGTCCCGGCGGGTGCTTCCGGAAGAGCGCTTGATCGGCACCAGGCGAGGCAGTGTCCCTGGGACTTTGATCCGGGCAAAATGATCGCTCTTGTTGCGGATCAGCACTGCCAGGTTCAGACTCAGGTTCGAGATATGGGGAAAAGGATGTCCTGGGTCAAAAGCCAAAGGGGTTAATACTGGGAAGACAACTTCGTGGAAATAAGCGTTGACAGTTTCCTTCTGGCGTGCAGTCAGATCGCTATAATTCATTATATGAATCCCCGCCTCGTTGAGGCGTGGTAGCAGATCCTTCCGCAGGCACTCATGCGCCTGTGTCATGAGCTGCAAGCAAACCTTGCGAATAGCAGCAATCTGTTCAGCCGGCGTCAAACCATCCGCCGGTAAATCGACCACTCCCGCGTCAACCTGCTTCTTTAAGCCCGCCACGCGGATCATGAAAAACTCATCCAGGTTGGAGCCGACAATCGCCAGGAATTTAACCCGCTCTAAGAGCGGATTGCTGTCATCTTGTGCTTCCTCTAGTACCCGTCGCTGAAATTCCAGCAGGCTCAATTCGCGATTGATATAAAGCTTTGGATCAGTCAGATCGATCTGTCCATCACCCGATACTATAGTTTCTTGATTCTTCAGCATGATGCTACTAGCACTCCCAGAGACAATTATTTCTTCTTTTTTTTATTTTTACCAGACGTATCTTCTTTGGTGGATTTGAATTTTACCTCATCCTGAGATTCAAAATGCAACTCCTGGCTTAATTTGTCCACCACAGTCTGGAGTACCTTGATCCGCGCGTAGAGCTTATTGTTGCCTTCAACAATTGTCCAGGGGGCGGTGACGGTGCTGGTGCGCAGGAGCATCTCGTTTACCGCTGCTTCGTATTGATCCCATTTCTCGCGATTGCGCCAATCCTCTTCGGTGAGTTTCCAGCTACGCAGCGGATCTGTAGAGCGCGACTCAAAGCGTCTGAGCTGCTCCTCCTGGCTGATGTGGATCCAGAATTTGAACAAGATCGTGCCAAAATCGACCAGCTGGCGCTCGAACTGGTTGATCTCACGATACGCGCGCTTCCAGGCCTCCTGCGAACAGAAGCATTCGATGCGCTCCACCATGATGCGCCCGTACCAGCTCCGATCCAGGATGGCGATCTGCCCGGTTTCGGGCAGGCGGCGCCAGAAGCGATAAAGATAATGGCGGTTGGCGTCTTCGCCCTGCGGAGCAGCGATCGGATATACGACATAGCCACGCGGATCCAGCTTCTCGGTCAGGCGTTTGATTGCCCCGCCCTTCCCGGATGCATCCCAACCTTCAAACAGCACCACCACCGGGCGTTGCTGAACATACACCTGGTAGCCGAGAGCTTGCAGCGCCACCTGGTTGCTGATCAAGGCCAGGTTGTATTCCTCTCGGTCTATTTCTACAGAGGGGTCAATGGTTCCAAGCATGGCTCACTCATCCTCGATTAGGACCGGCATTTCTGCCACTCCCAGACCTTCGTCAGCGGCTTCCACGGTGGGGGCTTCCCACAACGCCTTATCGGGTAAGGCTCCTATAAGTGCCAGGCGAGTTTCCAGGGCGGTGATGATCGTCTCGAAAATCTTGACCTGGGTAAAGCGCCGATCGGTGGCTTCAACGATCGTCCAGGGTGCGCTCTCCGAGTCAGTGCGCTCAAAAGCCTCTTCATAAGCCAGCAGCCATTGGTCGTAGTGACGATGGTGATCCCAATCCTCTGGCAGGACATGCCAGGCATTTAATGGATCCTTCATCAGGCTCTCAAACCGGCGGCGTTGTTCATCTGGACTGATGTGCAAAAAGAATTTGATGATCAGATAACCATCATCCGCCAGGGATTCCTCAAAATCGACGATATCCCGGTAGGCCAGGCGCCACTCACTCTCCGGGATCAGTTTCTCCACCCGCTCGACCAGCACCCGTCCATACCACGAACGGTCAAAGATGGCCCATTCACCGCAGGCTGGGATTTTCAGCCAGAACCGCCATAACCAGGGGCGCTTTTTCTCGGAAGTCCGGGCGGCGCGGATGGGGTGGAGCTTGAAGCCGCGCGGGTCCAGCCTTTCTGTCAGCGCCCGAACCGAAGTCCCTTTGCCAGACGCATCCCAGCCCTCTAGAACAATAATCACCGGGATGCGGGCGTCCCAGGACGCCTTTTGTAAGGCGTATAAATGGTTGCGTAGCACCGGCATCTTGTCTTTGTATTCTGTTTTACTTATTTTCCTGGAGAGATCGATCTTCTCGAGCACAGGGGAACCCTCCTTTCGATCGAGAGATGCCCTCATTCTTCATCTCCAACCTGGAGAGCATCATCCTCTAACATCAGGATAGAACAATTGCGTAATAATGATTGTATCCCAAAGTCTCACGCAGATACAAATCGGTTTTCGGACGCGCACGCTCACAATTGCCTCTTGTTATAATTGACCGCTAGGCACAACGCCAGGCAATCCTTTCCGAGATAGCCCAAGGGACGCAATTAGCCTGCTTCAATCGTGGCGAAATCGTTTTCTGGGAGGTGAAGAATGCACGGGCTTGCATGTAGTTGAGAAAGGAAGTGTCAAGTTGTTCAAGCTCTCTCCGCAGGGTCGGGAGTTGGTTGTCCGGATGTTAGAAGAAGGGGCTACCTTCAACGAAGTGCCCGTTTTCGACAACGGCTTAATCCGATCAGCGTTGCAGCGCTTGAAGACAGTGAACTTTGGATCATTGAAGCTGCCCTTCTTCACCGCACCCTGGCGCGCTACCCTGAGCTGGCCCAGTCCGTGATCGCAAACTTGACTGAAAACCTGCGCACTCTGCTCGGGATGGTTGAGGAACTTTCCTTCTTCCAGGTTGTCAACCGGCTGGCGCTCCTGATTTCCCAGATGCCAACCGATGTGGAAACCGGCGCCAAAGTAGGATGGTTGACCCAGGATGAATTAGCTGCCCGGCTGGGAACGGTGCGCAAGGTGGTGACCCGCTCCCTGCGCGTGCTCGAACGCAGCGGGGCTATCCGGGTAAATCGCCGGCAAGTTGTTGTGGTGGACGAGGCAAGATTGCGAGAATGGGCTCAAGGACCCTGGAACTGATCCTCTTTACATAAAAAAGCATACGGGGTGGTGCTCCGCACCACCCCGTTTTTTTTAGGAACTTTTCTGGATCGAGCTCAGGCTAATTGCCAGTAGTCTGGATCACATCCGGAGTCCCGGCAGCCTGGATAGCTTTCAATTGAGCCTGACGGGCCAGGTCAGTTGCCCCTGCCAGAATGCGCAGAGCCTCCTCGGGATTATGAAAACCCATGCTGTTCTCAGCCGAAATAAAGTCCCAGCGCATCTGCGCTTCTCGGTGCAGCTGCCGGGCTTCATCCAATAAGGCAGGATCAACGCCTTCTTGCGCAGACGCAGCTTCTATTGCCTGGATAGCCGCCACGATGGCGTCCTCTGTGGCTAGCATCGTCTTGTTGACCTGATTCTGAATAGTCGCTACCCGGTTGGTCACATACTCCACGTCCGTATGGCACTGACCGCACGCCTTTTCGGCGTTGAGCAGTGGGCTGTGAACATCGTGGGTGGAGAACTTGGCGGCCCCATCTCGCGTGTACGGCATATGGCAATCCGCGCAGGCCACCCCGGCGTTATAGTGCGTGCTGCCTGCAGAGAACAGCTCATAATCTGGGTGCTGCATCTTGATCATTGGCGTACCAGACTGCGGGTGATCCCAATCTTTGAAGCCATTCTCCGCATAGTATTCGGAGATTTGGTCAATATTCGTGCCCTTTTCCCAGGGGAAAGTCAGATACTTGCCGTCTCCCTTGAAATAATACTCGACGTGACAATTGGCGCAGACGATTGTGCGCATTTCCTGGCGGGTGAATGTGCGCCAATCCTTCCCCTGCGCCACCAAAGCTTCTTCCAGCGCCGGGTTGGTGACGATCAACCGCATCGTGTTGGCCTCGTGACAGTTAGCGCAGCCGATCGGCTCGTTAATTTGATCGCCCAGGACGGCAAATGGCGTCTTGTCATAATCCGCCATAGTCATCTGATCCCATAGGGTCGGATTATCCGAGGACTTGCAGGAATAACACGTACCCGGGGTCTTTTCATTAATTCTGCCTGTGCCGCGCACATCGGTCAGGCTGTTCAGGTGGCCGCTCTCCTCGTTATAGTCTATGCTGAAGGGGTATCCGGCGAAGAGCGTCAGCATGCGTGGATCCTGTTCTAGCTTGGAAAATGGGTAGGAGCCACCAAAAGCGGTGCGCTGATCGTTGGTCTCGGTCTTCAATAAGGTGGTGTACTGGTTGGGATAGTTAACACCCCATTTCTCTGAATCTGGCTCCATGGCGGCGATCTCGGTCAGGGGGGTAATTCCCCGGTTTGCATCCGGCTGGCCGTTGAGATAGAGCAGCAAGCCTATCAGGCCAGCCGCCAGAACGACGATCACACCGATCAGGATCAGGTAAGTACAATTCATGGACCTTCCTCCTTGTGTTGGTATGGCAACAGTGAAATACCGCGCTCGCCATGGGAGACATTACGATGGCAGTCAAAACATTGCCGATCCCCTTCTTGCATGCCTTCGTTCGTCGCCGCGATTGTCGCCATATGACAGCGCTCGCAATTCTCTTGAACGACTCGATCGGATGATTCCTTGGCGCGGATCGCGTCCGGGATATTTCCGCTGACGAATGCAGTCACGTGATGATAACCAGACACAGCCTTCGTTAGGTATTTTGGAATCAGCGCATGAGGGGTATGGCAGTCGCCGCAGGTAGCCCATTGCACATGACCACCGTGATACCAGCCTTCGTAAACAGCGTCCATCACATGGCAGTTATTGCACGTAGTCGGGTTATTGCCCAGATATGCCGTGAAATCGGTGACGTACAATCCCACTGCAATCACGGCTATCAAGGCAACGGCGGCAGTGATCAAGACAATTTTCATTAAGCTCACCTGGCTACCATGTAGATTTAATCCGGCTCTAATCTTATCATGGTCACCACCACCTCGTAAGTGACTTCTATCACATTACCAGGTTAATTTCGCTAATCGCTCCGTATTGAAACAAAGTAATGTCTCAAATCAGCCTTGAGCCCCTCCAGCGAATCAAAGACGAACAACTGCTGGTTAAAACTCCATATAGCTTTGTCGAAATTCAGGATGGTTGCCATATCGAATGGCAAAAGGGGTACCTTGCCCGCTAACACATTCTCCATCTCTCCAGCCGACGAGATCAGCCCGGTGCCAAAAACCTTGATCGCTCCATTCTCCTTGGTCAGGCCAAACTCGGTGCTGAACCAGGCTAGCCGCTTGATATTTTCTCTCTGCTCTGCATTAGCTGCCTGAAATGCCGGGGCAAATAACTCCTGCAGCTCTGTATAGGCTGGCAATACCATGAACGGCAGGTGACCATAGATGTCATGGAACATATCCGGTTCGGGGGTGAAGTCCAGTTCAGACCAGTCGCGCATGTAATCCGTGACCAGGAATTCCTTCCTGGCGAAATGCTGGTACCAGGGGATTGCATCCGAGTAGCGCACTTGGGTGCGCACAGTTCTCCATCCGGTGCGAGGCGTGATTTTCTGGTTTAGATAATCCAGGTCGGGAACCCGGTTCGCGGGTAAGTCCAGAATAGCAAAACCCTCCAGGTATTCCTGGCACGCAAATTGTTCCACCCGCGGCATTTGGCGCTCGTAAAGCACCTGCCAGATCTTGTCCTGTTCAGCGATTACTTTCATGGTAACCTCCAAAGTTATTGGTTTATACTCATCGAAACTAAATCACTTTTCTTCTTCTAATCCAACCAAGAGGATACCTCTATAAATTCACCTCAACCTCCAAAGAACATCATCCTGATTGCCTGGGTCGTCGTGTTGCTCACCTCAGCCCTGCCCAAGGTCATCCTGCAGGAGATCTTCGGTCAGACCGTCTCTGCGGACATGCAGGCGGTCATTTCTCTCAGCGTGATCTTCATCGCGTTGCTGGCATCTTTAACCTGGCAGCCGTTGCGCCATTTACGCCCTTTCTTCACCTTATTCGTGGTGCTGGTAGTCAGCCAATGGCTGGTTTACAACCGCCTTGACCAATGGTTGCCTTTTTACCCTGCCTGGCTGCGCAACACCTCCTTCAACGTCTACATGTTGGCTGAGCAGTCTCTCAACCTGATCGTCACCCTGTTGATCATCGCGGCGCTCTTTCTCATGGGGAAAAAGCGCCAGGACTTTTTCCTGGTGCGAGGCGACATCGCCGCCCCGGTGGGACCTATCCGCTGGCTGGGCGTCAAGCAGGGTGAGCGCTGGAATAAGTTTGGCGGCTGGCTGACCTTCTTTATCAGCCTGGGCACGTTGGCCTTCCTGATTATCGCCGGGCGCCCTTCTCTGGACATCGTCATCCGGGCGTTGCCCTTCCTGCCAGCGGTGCTGCTGGCGGCTGCCTTGAACGCCTTCAATGAGGAAGTTACTTACAAAGCATCCTTTCTCTCCGTGCTCGAGAGCCCGGTTGGGCCGCCGCAGGCGCTGTACATGGTGGCGGCATACTTCGGTATCGGACATTACTACGGTGTGCCCTACGGAGTCGTCGGTGTGTTGCTGGCGACCTTTTTAGGCTGGATCCTGGCGAAGTCGATGCAGGAGACGCGCGGCCTATTTTGGGCCTGGTTCATCCACTTCTGGCAAGATGTGTGGATCTTTTCCTTCATGGCGATTGGCGCCATCATCCCGGGTGGTGGGTAAGAGTAAATCCAGGACAGAAGGGATAATAAAAATGTCACGGGGTTTGAAGTGCACCCGTGACCAAGAACAACCTTAACTGAATTAACCAATGAAATACTCTAAACCAGGCGTCTCCGAACCGGGTCAAATCGCATTGCCGCCGACCGGCGGCTGGTATAGATGTAATCATTCGCGGGAGAGGCAAACTGGATTGGCATTCGATTATGTCCAGGTAAATTCTATCATTGCCTGGCAGGCCGGTCAAGAAAATTGGACAACATTAGTCGAAATCAACCGATCCCCTTCGTTCAGAGCACGCGCACCTGAGAACCGCGCGCTGTCTTCTCCACCTCAATCCGGGTTGGGAAAGCGTCTTTCAGCTCATCAATGTGAGTAATGACCAAAATCCTGGCGAAATCCTGGCGCACCAGGTTGATGGCTTCAACCAGCCGCTGGCGGCCCTGGGCATCCTGGCTGCCAAAGCCCTCGTCAATCACCAGCGTCTGCAGCCGCGCCCCCGCCCGTTGGGCCAGCACTTCCGAAAGCGCCAGGCGGATGGCAAAATTGACCCGAAAAGCCTCCCCTCCGCTGAACATTTCGTAATCGCGGGACCCGGCGCCGTCGCTGATCTGGATATCCAGGGTTTCCTTCAGATCTTCACGGTGCTTGTCTTTATACGCCGCCTGGGTTACAAAACGCACCGCCATCGTCCCCTGGCTGAGGCGGTCAAGCACCTCATTTGCCTTGCTCTCGATCAGCGGTAAAGCCTGTTCGATCAGCAGGGCAGGTACCCCGTCCTTGCCAAAAGCGCGTTCCAGCTGGCGGTATTGCCCCACCTGATTCTTCAAACCATCTCTCTCTACATTCAGGGCCTGGCGGCGGTTCTTCAAGTCGTCCAGGACGAGCACTTTCTGGCGGGCGGCGCCGACTTCCATCCTCAGGCGGTTCTCCTGTTCCTGCAGGCTGAGCAGTTGGATCTCAGCAGCCTCCACATCGGGAGCCTGGGTTTGTTCCAATGCTTGAGCTGCGCGTTCATGCTCACCACGCTGGCGTTCTACTTCCTCCCGCCGGGAAGCCGCCTCTTTTTGCAGATCAGTGATCTCCCTCTCCACAGGCGCCAGAGCAGCTCTGGCTTGCTCCAGGCTGCGCAGCTCGCCTTCGACTGCCCGGCCTTCCAGCTCAGCGCGGCGGTCTGCGTCGTGTGCTGCCGCGTCGTAACCGATCGCCTTAAGCTGGCTATCGATCTCCGCCAGGCGGGCGCGCGCCTCAGGGGCGTAACCGACGCCATCTAATAATCGGGCTGCCTCCACGAGACGCGGCGCAAGCTGGGTTTCCCAGGCCTGGTTTTGACTTTCCAGTGCCGCCAGGCGCGCCTCCAGCTGGGCAATAGCCTGGTTGTGCAGGCGCAGTTGCTGCTCCACGTCCGCCAGCGACTGCATCTCGCCCTCCAGACCGCGCACCAGTTGATCGGCTTGATCGAGCAGGTTTCGGTTTGCCCGGTAGCGGTCGCCCATTTCTTTGCCCTGGACCGTCATAGCCGCGATCAGGGCCTGGCGGTCCTGCGGGCTGAGCGGCTGCCCGCATAACGGGCAATTGACGCCCTCGATCTGGGTCAGTCGATCAATCCGGGTCTTCAGATCATCCATCTCGGCTTTCAGGCGCGGATTCTCGGCGCGCGCTTCTGCCAGGCGTTGGCGGGCTTCTTGAAGGTCTACATCCAGTTGAATGCGCCTGGTGACTTGCGCCTCAGCTTCACCGGCTGTGCGACGTGCCTCCGCCAACTGAGCCAGGAGCTGACCGGCTTGCGTCTGGGCAGTTTCGACTTCTTTGCGTTGAGCCTCCAGGTGCTGGCATTCCTGCTCGAGACGAGCACGCACCGCGTTCAGCTCATCCAGTGGTTCCTGGCGACGCTTCTCGTGCTCGCGAAAGCGACCGGCGATTGCCTCCCATTCTTCCAGCCGAGCGCGCCTCGCCTGCCATGCCGCATAGGTCGTCTCGATCTCATCCTGGCGGGCAAGCACCTGAGCGAAAGCTCCACGCTCAGTCAGACGTATCTGCAGGCGCGCCTCCAGATCTGCCAATCGGCGGGAAGCATCTTCTGCCTGGCGCGCCAGCAATGCCACCAGCTTCCCTTGTTCAGCCAGAGTTGCAGCCACCTGGCGCAGATTATCTAGAGCGCCTTCCTGAGTCTGGCGGGCTTGCGCCAGGCGGTCCATTTCCTTCTCCAGTTCCGCCAATCGCGCCCGCCTCGTCTCTTCCTCGCCCAGTTCGGCATCGATCTCGTGGAGGCGACCTTCCAAAGCGACGATTTGGTTCTCGATGGCCTTGCGCCGCTCGCCGGCGCGCTCCCGGAAGTCATCCCAGGCATCCAGCCCCAGAATGCTGCTTAAGATGCGTTTGCGGTCGCTGGGACGCTGCTGGGTGAACTGGTCTGCCTTTCCCTGCAGAAAGAACGAGGCATTGACAAAGGTCTCGTAATCAAGGCGCAGGGTGTGTGCGATCAAGGCCTCCGTTTCGCGCAGAGATCGTTCGGTGAGCGCCTTCCAGGCGCCCGGCTGGTCAATCAGCTCCGTACGAAAATCATCCACTGGCGGCTGGTATAAATGGAATTCGAGCAGAGCAGTTTTATCGCGGGGTTTGGCGCGCAGCACGCGGTAGATATTGCCCTCATAAGAAAAGATCAGCCGCACTTCCGCCACACTGGAGCGGGCGTTGATCAAAAAGTCATCGCGTTTGCGCGCCTGGCCGAATAACGCCCAGGTGATCGCGTCGAGTATAGAGGATTTCCCTGCTCCATTGGCGCCGGCAATGCAGGCCAGCTCAATCGATGTGAAGTCGATCGTTGCTGGATCGCGATAGGAAAGGAAGCCGGACAGAAAAAGATGTAACGGGATCATTGGGCAGCCAGAATTGCGTTGATTATAACAAATGCCGCCCCAGGAAGTTGGCCTGGGGCGGCGATCAGTTGCGGCTTGACCGGCCGGTCGGGCCGCTGAACCATGCCTACGGCGCCGGGTAGGGTTCTCCGGTTTCCAGGTTCATGAATAGTTTAAAGTGATCTGGCCAGTACATCTCGAAGCCATCGATATACACATACCAGGTGCCTGCCATCGGCTCGCTGATCACTGACCGCTCGGGGGCGTTCAGCGACGCGCCGTCAGTCGCAGCCAGGTTGAACTCAGGATCGAACAGCAGCATGTCGATGTCGCTGGTCGGGAACTTGGTCCAGTTGCGGCGGAAGGTCAGGTCGAAGGTAGCCTTGTCGGTGTTCTCAGGGATCTCAACCGGGACGACAAAAGTATCGCCCATTTTGATATCCGCTTCAGCCACCAGGCCGTGTAGCGGTAGCTTGAAATTCTCACGCGTCACGCGCATCTTGAAGCTGACCGGTGCTTCGTTCGAGTAATCTCCGATCAAAGTCACCTTCATCAAACCTGGCAGCATCGGCGCGTAATACGCTTCGGAGCCATCCACAGTCCAGGGGCCATCCTCGACCTCGATGTTGAAGGCGTCCCCGTAGGCGTACGGATACCAGTAGAGTCCTAATGCTGATTCAACCCCGGTACTGCGCGCATCTTGGACGTGCACCTCCAGGGAATTGGGCCAGAAAGCATAGGCCGAGTTATCCGCGGTGACGATATCGAAGATCTCGATGTTTACCTTGCTGGTAAACGGAGAGATCTTGAACACTGCATCGAACTTTTCACTGGCGTTCAGGGTGATCTCATCGGTCTCATAGGTTTCCACCTGACCGCGCACCGCATCGCCCATGACATTCGCCGTCAGCTTGCCAACCTTCAGGGGGTAGGTAATCGCCAGATCCCGTGTGCGTAGGTGCTCGAAAGCCCCTACAGCGTCCAGGGTGCCAAAACCCTGATCAACCGGCGCCTGCCAGCTCTCGCCAACTACGTCTGGGTCAGCGCCCAGCAGCAGGGCAGCCCGCAGGTTATACACGCCGGTATCGCCTCCCGTGCGCGCTTCCTTCCAGGCGTTCAACAGGGCGGCAACGCCTGCGACGGTCGGCGATGAGAACGATGTGCCGCCCGCCCAGCGTATTTCATTATTCGGGCCGGCTTGGAAGTTCCACAAACCAAGCGCCGAGATATCCAGTCCCAGGTGCCCGGTGCGTAATGGTCCGCGGCTGGAGAAGTTAGTCACCCGCACCTCATCCGTGGGGCGCATCACCAGTCCCTGCCCGGCTCCTATACCATAGGTCAGGCCCAGGTATTCGTACAACACACGGGATGAGGCAGCGTAATCCAGGGCGCCTACCGCCAGCGACACCTTGGTGGTGGCTGGCGAGCCAATGCTGTTCGGGGTAGGCCCATCATTGCTGGCTGAGCTGACCACAAAGATCTGGTTCTTATAGAACGCCTTCAACATGACATCATAGGCATCACCCTCGTCATACACAGATCCGCCACCCAGGCTCATGTTGACTACGTCGACATCCAGCAGTTCGTCCACTTTCAGGCTCAAGACATGATCGAGGCCATCCAGGATCACCGACGTCGGCGATCCGCCTCCGTCCTGTGGAAAGACCTTGACCGGGTAGAGCTGAGCAGACGGCGCCTCTCCATAGATCGGCACGAAATCCACTGGCCAGGGCAGGTAAGCCGCGACAGCCTGGTACAGCGGATCGCTCGGGTCATCCGAGAAGTCCAGGGAGCAGGCTGAAGCAATCACTCCACCTACGTGGGTGCCATGCCAGTGGTTGCTCGGATCGGTGGCGGGGACGCCGTCGCCGGTGGCGTTATAGCCATCCGGGTAACCCGGGGCGCCAATCACGGCATGCTCTAAACACACGTTGGATACTGTGCCGGTATCGACCACTGCCACCACGCTGCCCTCCCCATAACCAGTCGCTTCCCAGATCTGGTCGGCGCCGGTGTACATGAAGTTAGCGTAACCCAGCGGCTTAATTTTCGGCTTGATGGCTGAAGGATCGACCGCCTTCACTTTTATCCCCTTCATGTCCTCCACGGCATAAGAGGTCGGTCCAACCGTATCCTTCTCAACGCTTGGATAAACCAGCTTATCCTTCTCGTACCGGGTCACTCCCTGGAAGCTGATCACCTCGGCAACTTTTGCAATCGGGATGCTGGCCGCTACCGCATGGATATTGCGGTATGCGAATTTGACCGTCCCGCCCACAGCTTCAATCTTGTCTATCAGGGCGCTGGTCGGGCCATCCGTCTGGATGATCAGGTCAATCGATCCATCCATCTCCACTTCTTGAGCGACCGCCCGGCTGGAGGGGACGGAGAACAGCCCAACAATAAAGGCCAGGGCGATCAAAAGGGTTACAATTCGTTTCATGGTTCAAATGCCTCCTTTTCAAGGCTGATAAGGATTGGTGAATAGGTTTGTTACCTCCGGCAAACCGGCTGGCAAATCAACTTCCTGATGCAAACACCTCCTTTCGTTTAGCGCAAAAGTCACTTCCCAGGGATGAAGCCCGGAAAGAAAACGGTCGAGGGGCGATAATCACTCTATTTTATGATCCGCTATTCAACATCAAGGGCGCCGTCAATTGACGGCTTGATATCCTAAAACGGATCGAGTATCAAACATTGCATCATCTATTTTGGTTGCGGGCGCAACAATCAAAACCAAACTTCTCCCAACCCAAAACCGCCAAACCACCCCAATCGATTACTCTGCGGTGCATCCTGCTACGTTTTACGATTAAACCAATCGAAACCGACCGGTGGCCGGTTTCGCAATTGGCTCCCTGCAGGCCTCCCTCCCATCGAGGTCGTGCGACCAGACCAGGCCCACAGATCACTGCCTCCACTCGAATAAAAATATAGCACATTCTAAAAATGATGTCAATGTTACTTGCGAAATAGTTAGAAAAAACAATTATTTGATCAATCTTCTGCATGCATACGGTTTTTGTATCTCTCTCCTCATGGAAAGCTCCCCGCCTCGGAACATTTGGGGGAACAATAGCTAAGCGTGGAGCGTCAAGACTATGCTGCTCCTCAGATCAGGAGCGAAATATCAGAAGGATTCACGCTATGGATTTGATCCCGATATCCCTTCGAGCAGGTCAAAAACATCTTCTCTCACGCATTGCCACGGCGCTTACCATAGCAGGCATGGTTTTATTAGCTGCCTGCGCTCAAACCTCTGCCCCCGGTTCCCCCTCCGAGAGCTTATCCACACCGGGCCTTCCAACCACCGTATCAAACCACCTCCTTGCGACCCAAGCTCCGGGCGGAGCTTCCCTGCCTCTGGAGACGCCAGCAGGACAATCCAGCGCTACTGTTATCCGGCCTTTTCAGACCCTCCCAGGAGCAGTTAAACGGGTAGAACCGACTCCAGGAGCTCCCGTTACCGGCGAAGTGCCAGCCAGTCTGCTCACAGAGATATTCCAGGATCTGTCCAAGCGCCTGAAGATTGAAATCGAAAAGATTGTAATAGTAAAAGCAGAAGAGGTAGTGTGGAATGATGGTTCACTGGGCTGCCCGCAGCCGGGTGAGTTCTATACCCAGGCGCTGGTCAATGGTTATTGGCTGATCCTGGAAGTCGACAATGTCGCCTACGATTATCGTGCTTCCGACCGGGGTAATTTTTTCCTGTGTGAGCCGCCTTCACTGCCTGCAACCCACAGCCCGCCGCAACACACTGCAATCCCTTGATGATCCGATCGGGCGGGCTGATAAAGTTCTTCCCCTCCCGCAATTGGGAGGGGAAGAGTTTAATGTCTGTTCGATTGAGGCGTGATCAGCCCTTACGGGATAACCTTGATGCCAATCGCCTCTTTCCAGGCTGGAGCGCCGCCGCGGATATCGCCGCGCGCCGCATCTAGGAAGAGCAGAACGCCCGTCTCCGTCGTGTCATTGCCGGCTCCGAAGTCCAACACGGCCAGCGTTTCCGTGGCGCCAGGAGCGACATCATTGCTCATCAGCCCAAGATAGCGCTCGCCCAGAGGCGCGACCGTGATCCCATCCAGGTAGTCGGTGACAGTTCCGGAGAAGTAGTAATCACTTGCCAACACCATCATGTCGATCGGCTGGAAGAAGTTGGCCGCGTTCATGCCGATCTGCTCGCCGCAGAAGTACAGGGCGGTGTTGCCGCTGTTGGTGCCGTGATCCGTGAGGAAGAACGCCGTAGCATCGCCGGTCGCCAGGTCGACCACCCAGGCGACGTTGCGTCCATCGGACAGGCTCGTCGACAGGGACAGATCGAAGTTGAAGATATCGTAGTCAAAGACCCCATCCTGATTGACATCCAGATAGAAGTCAAAGGAGGCTGGCGCAACCGCATGGGTTTGCCGTTCCCAGGTGTTGACCGCAAATGCCATCACGAAGGATTCATCTGCTGAACAGTAGCCAGCCGGGACCGGGTAAGTGGCCACGCCCACATAACGTAGATCGACGATGGCGGTATTCGCGCCTCGTTCGCCTTCCGGGATGTTGGGGCTGGTGCCGATCAGCGAGTAGGTATCGATGTACCCCACGCCGACGCCATGATTCGACAGCTCAACAAAGCCAGCTGGGATGCCTTCATATTCGCCCGTGATCTTCACGCTGTTCGAGCTGGAGCTGACCTTTCCAGATAGCCGCGGCAGCACGTGCCAGGCCATGTGCAATGGCTCAGCGTCGTCGTCATCCGTGTTGATGTTGTCAAACACCAGGTAGCCGTCATACTCGAACTCGGTCAACGCGTCCGGGTTGGCCCCATTGCCGCCAGAGTCCAGGCCCCACTCGCGCAGCTTGGCGCCGTCGATCTTCAGCTTCACATCGAACTTAACCGTCCCCAGCGCAGGCACCATGACATGGTCCGGGACCTGGAAGGAGACCGCGCCGTTGTCTTCATCCTCGACGAAGCGGAAGGTGGGCTGCAAAGCATAGACGATCGGCGACACGCTGTAGTTGCGCAAGGTGACCGTCTTCTTCAGCTCCACGAAAGGTTTGGTGACATCGACGAAGCCGAAGGACAGGGCGCCGGTCCACTTGGAGGCGTCCCAGGCCGCCGCCGGGGAGGCCACCGCCCGGTCGACGCGCACTTCGCCGCCGCCGATGCGGCTGATCGGTGCCAGGTAGCCGCCGAAGAATTCCGGCTCGTTCATGATGTCGGTCTCAGCGGTATTCATCAATATCGCTTTGATGTCCATCGGCCAGCGGGCCGGGAAGGCCTGCATAAGCAGCGCCGCCGAACCGGTCACCATGGGGGCTGCACCGGAAGTGCCACCGAAGGCTCCAACTTCCGTACCGGTGCCGTAAATCGCAGACACCGACGCGCCGGGCGCGCCGATCTCCGGTTTAATCAGGCTCTTCTGCATGGATGGACCGCGCGAAGAAGAACCAACCATATGCATGACCAGCGGGATGCCGGCCGCCGGGTCAAAGCGAGCCACCACACCGCTATCGATGAATTCCTTGATCATTTCCGAATCTGCCTGGCTGATCATGAAGCCGGGGATCGTGATGGGCTCATCGCCGCCAAACCCGCCTTCAAACGGATCGCCGGGGGCGACCATTCCAATGATCCCCACCAGCCCGCCCGCATCGCCAACGTTTTTGATCTTCAGCGAGAAGTTGCAGGCACCGCGATCCACCAGCACGATCTTGCCGCTCAGGGAGCCGGCCGTGAAAGCCGCACACCCATCCAGATTTCCACCGGCGCCGTCGCCATACTGCATCGGCGCTTCAACCAGGCTGGTCAGCGGCACCGACCACGGCTGGAAGACAGCCGCATACAACCCGGCGATGTCCGCCGGCGACACGACCTCCAGAAGCATCTGGACTGCGGAAGGTACGCTGGTCTGCGCTACCGAGAGCGCGGAAGACACCACCGAGGGTGTACCGGCTATATAAGGCTTATCGCCGCCGTTGCCGGCGGAGGCCACCGTCAGCACGCCCACTTTGAAGGCCATATGCGCCGCGGTGGAAAGGTCATCTTCAAAGGCTTGCCCATAGTTAGAGCCCAGCGACATGTGGATGATATCGACCTTGTCGCCCAGGAAGCCATCCCCGTTCGGGTCAACCGCGAACTCCATGCCTTGCATCAAGGCCACCCCGCTGCAGGCGGTTGAGATCGACGAGCAGACTTTCACCGCATACAGGCTGGCGCCTGGGGCGACGCCTAACTGCCCGGCAATGATATCGGCTACATGCGTGCCATGCCCACCATCAGAGCCATCGTCCAGCGGGTCCGGATCCGGTACTTCGTCCGTATCGGGCCAGGTGTTGCCGACAAAGTCATAACCGCCGATCACCTTGGCGGTGGGGAAGCTACCCGGCTCGATGATCGTCGGATCATTGGCCGCATATTCGGCCGGGTCCCCGGAGCCGCCCAGGGCAGCATGCGTGTAATCGATGCCGCTATCCAGAACCGCCACGCGCACACCGCTGCCGTCGTAGCCCATTTCCTGGACTGCGGTGGCGCCGATGTATGGCACAGTCTCGGTCAGATCCTTTTCGTAATCCTTAATCGGCATGGATCGAGACGACGTCTGGGTCAGCCGCCAGCTCAGGCAAGGCGCCAGCATTGATTTTCAGCATGACCGCATTCAGCGTCTTTTGCATGCTGCCAAGAACCTTGGTCTGCTTGTCCACGCCTTTGGCGCGCGCGATGAACTGTTTCTGCTGGGTGGAAATATCCTTACCGCGCGCCAGTTGCGCCACCCGGCCTTTCCCGGCCGCAGCCACTGCACCGACTGGTTCGCCCTTCAATTGGACGATCACCCGCTGCGATCCCTTCGAGGAGATCAGCGAAGCCTCCATCTTGCCGGGCAGTGTCACGTCCTGGGCTTGCGCAGGAGAGTCGAGCTTGAGCCCGGCCAGCGCTTCCGGTAGTGCTTTTTCTGGTCGCTCGCCTTGAGCCACAGCCGCTGATGAAAGCGAAAGAGCCAGCGCCAGGATTAAGAAAACATTGATAAGCAACCGTTTCATGGAAACATCCCTCCTAGAAGATGTTTATATTTTTCCAAATGCTTACTAGGTTGTATTCGGATTGGATGAACGAACTCTATACGGAAAAAGTATCAGAATGTCTAAACTGGGTTACCTCCTTTCGATAACATTCCAGGCTCATATCTAGAGTCAAACCTTACCACTTAAAGAAATCTGTACCCTGCTCCTGTACCTGGCTGCGATATTCCTACCCCTTAAACAAAAGAAACCGACCAGGTGGCCGGTTTCGCATCTGGCTCCCTGCAGATCTCCCTCCCATCGAGGTCGTGCGACCAGACCAGATCTGCAGATCGTCGCCTCCACTCTGTTTAGAATATAGCACATTCCAAATATGATGTCAATGTTACCATTTACCTAATCGACCCATAACCAATTTCAAACCCATGCTTGCCCTCAAGCTGGCTGACGAATTTCTCCAATGGTAGGAGATATTTTTATCTATTTTAGAAGTTACGCAGTTCATGGGGGAAGTGCGGGGTAGGGATGTCAATCAGAAAGCCGAAGCTCCCTGGTGATGGAACAGGGAGCTTCTTGATCAGACGGAGAATTTATTGGCTGATAATAGGTTATCCGGAAATCAGTTAGAGTTCACTTAGCTCATTTATCAGCTTGGACTGTAGCAAAGCGGCGGGCGAGGGATAGCTCTGGGTTGGCTGCCAGGTATTCCCAGCCACTATTTCTTTCCATTTCCTTTGCAAAACGCCGTGCCAGGATTAACTCTGGATTAGTGGAGACGTTTACCTGGCTAGCAGCTGGATTCAGGTTGACTGCATTGCGGCGAGCCAGCGCCAGCTCCGGGTTGGCTCTCAGTGAGGCCTGGCTTGACATTTGATCCTGCGCCGCAGCATAGCGGCGGGCTAAGATTACTTCGGGATCGAGCCCAGCGGAGATCTGGCGGTTAGTCTGATCTACCTCGGTTACCGAGCGGCGAGCCAGCGCCAGCTCCGGGTTGGCCGCTAGCGAGGCCTGGCCCGACATCTGATCCTGCGCTGCAGCATAGCGGCGGGCCAAGATTACTTCGGGATCGAGCCCAGCGGAGATCTGGCGGTTAGTCTGATCTACCTCGGTTACCAAGCGGCGAGCCAGCGCCAGCTCCGGCTTGGCCCTCAGCGAGGCCTGGCCTGACATTTGATCCTGCGCTGCAGCATAGCGGCGGGCCAGCATTAACTCAGGGTTGGAAGCCAGAGGAGCCCCAACTGCAGAAATGTTCGTAGCGGCCTGCAGGGTTGCTGCCCTTGAATAGACAATGGCTGCCGTGAGTAAAAAGGTTGCCACCAGGATTACACCCAAAATGGTTCGACCAACAATCCGTGGACCTTTCTCGCCCGAGACAACTACCTTATAAATCGATTTGGTGTTCATTTTATTCTCCTTTACAGAAAACTTTTATATGGGACTGACTGGTTAAGGTTGATAGTATTATTGCACCTATTCAGAGCGAATTGGTCTACTTTTGAGGTACAATAAAGGAGACAAAAAGAGTGACTTTTTTCAATCGCCCCCCTACCAAAGAATTGAAGAGAGTATTAACAAGCAGCTCCCTGTCGAAGCCATCGCCTCAGAGCAGGTCATCGGCAAGGAGATGACCCTCGAGCGCGCCATTGAGTATGCTCTCCAGGGTGTTGATTGACTTTTGAAATATCCAACCTGGATCCATGCTCGATGTCTGACCAATTTGTAGTCGAACGGATTATTGATTTATAATCGTTTTTGGGAAGGGATTGAATGAAAATAGATCTCCAATACTAAATAATCCATCACCCAGGAAGGAGGCTGTTTGGCCTGAGCTTAGTAAATCACCCCAGACATTACTTGCGGATCGACTGCTCCATCCCATAAACCCCTAATAAAGGAGATTAAGTATGGCTCACAAGACTCGATGGTTTCGCATCCTATCTGGCTCATTCATCCTGGCAATCGTCCTGGCCAACCTGCCCCTGGCAGGAATTTCCTATCTCCACGCTTTCGCCCAAACTGAACCGGTATTTATCAACGAAATCCATTACGACAACACTGGCACCGATGCCGGCGAGGCGATCGAAATCGCCGGGCCGGCCGGGACCGACCTCACCGGTTGGTCTTTGGTGCTGTATAACGGCAGCAACGGCGCGGTTTACAGAACCAACGTATTAAGTGGTGTGATCCCCGACCTGCAGAACGGGTTTGGTGCTATATTTGTCACATACCCGACCGACGGAATCCAGAATGGCTCCCCGGACGGGATGGCTCTGGTGGATGCCTCCAACAGCGTCATCCAATTCCTGAGCTATGAAGGAACCGTTACCGGAGTAGGAGGGGCGGCCAACGGCATGACCAGCACCGATATCGGCGTTAGTGAAGGCAGTTCAACTCCTGTGGGATATTCGCTCCAGCTCACCGGCGCCGGCAGCATGTATGGCGATTTTACCTGGACCGCCTCCTCGCCCAACACCTTCGGCGCGATCAACAGCGGGCAGACTTTCGGCGTGGTCGGCCCCGCCGATCCCGTGATCAATGAATTTGTCGCCAATCATGTCGGAACAGACACAAACGAATACATCGAAATCTTCGGCGATCCAGGTACCGATTACAGCGCCTTTTCCTTGCTGCAACTCGAGGGTGACTTTACATCTACTGGCGCAACCGGTCTAATTGATAAAGTCTCGGATACTTGGCGCCACCAACCCAAGTGGTTTTTGGTGGAGTGGCATTCTGACCGATGCTATTGAAAATGGCAGTATGAGCTTGCTCCTGGTAGAAGGCTTCACAGGTACAGCTGGAAATGATCTCGATATTGATAATGACGGCGCCCTGGACAACATGCCCTGGACGCACCTGGTGGACAGTATTGCTGTCTATGATGGTAATAACTCCGGTGATCTAGTTTATGGAACTACCCAGCTGGCAGCGAATTACGATGGCATGCCCTTCGCCCCCGGTGGCGCCTCTCGCATTCCGGATGGGCTTGACACAGATGCAGCGAGCGATTGGGTGCGCAACGACTTCGATTTGGCGGGTATCCCCGGTTTCAATGGAACAGCCATCGTTGGCGAAGCCTACAACACGCCTCTGGCTCCCAATGCTGTAGTAGTCCCGCCACCCGAAGCCTGCGGCGACCCCTATACTTTTGTATACGAAGTGCAAGGGAACGGCCTTACTAGCCCGCTGGTGGGCACGGAAGTTGCCGTTGAGGCTGTCGTTGTAGGCGATTTCCAAAACAACGCCTCAGTTGACAATGGCAATCTAAATGGTTTCCACATCCAAGATCCTGCTGGAGATGGTGATCCTGCTACGTCGGACGGTGTTTTCATCTACGCTCCGAGTATCACAGATGATTTGACCCTCGGCGACTATGTGCGCGTCCGGGGAACTGTGTCAGAGTTTAACGGGATGACCGAGATTACCGCCACCCGGGTATGGCTATGTTCTACTAGTAGTAGCATCACCCCCACCCCATTGTCCTTACCCGTTACCAGCGTGGATGATTTCGAGGCTTATGAGGGGATGTTAGTCACATTTCCCCAGCCGCTCGTTATCTCCGAATACTTCAACTTTGATCGCTTCGGCGAGATCGTGCTGACCTCAGAGAGACACCTTTCGCCAACCGCAGAATATGAACCTGGAGCTGATGCAATTTGGGCTGCCCAGCAATTCCTGCTCGACAAAATCACCCTAGATGATGGGCGTACCAATCAGAATCCAGATCCTGCCATCCACCCCAATGGGAGTGTCTTCGATCTGAGTAATCTTTTCCGCGGCGGTGACCTCGTACAAAATGTAACTGGCGTGCTGGATTATTCATTTAACCTGTATCGCATCCAGCCCACACAAGGTGCGGATTACATTTCTGCCAACCCGCGCTCACCGCAACCGGATGAAGTAGGCGGTTACCTGAAGGTCTCCAGTTTCAATGTGCTCAATTACTTTACCACCATTGATACTGGCGCCTTCATCTGTGGTCCGAACTCAGATCAGGAATGCCGCGGCGCAGATACTCCTGAAGAGTTGGCCCGCCAGCGAGCCAAAATCATCGCTGCTCTTAGCGCGATCAATGCTGATGTAGTCGGGCTGATCGAGATTGAGAATCATCCTGCCGATGTGCCAACCGCTGATCTGGTAAGCGGCCTTAATGATGTTCTCGGCGCAGGGACTTACGCTTACATCGCCACTGGCGCAATCGGCACGGACGCCATCCGCGTCGCCCTGATCTACAAGCCGGCTTCTGTCACTCCGCTTGGGGCTTACGCCATCCTGGACGCATCCGTAGATCCCCGCTTCCGGGATGATTTAAATCGCCCGGTGCTGGCTCAGACTTTCCTGGATAATACTACCGGAGAGATCTTCACCGTGGCAGCCAACCACCTTAAATCGAAGGGGTCAGTTTGTGTCGGCGATCCAGATACAGGCGATGGTTCCGGGAATTGCAATATCACCCGTAGAGATGCCGCCGAAGCCCTGGTGGACTGGTCGGCCTCGGACCCCACAGGGAGCAGCGATCCTGATTTCCTGATCATCGGCGATCTGAACTCCTACGACAAGGAAGAGCCGATTGATGCGTTGGTCGCTGGTGGCTACACCGATTTAGTTTATCAATATCTTGGTGAAGAGGCGTACTCCTATGTCTTTGACGGGCAGACAGGCTACCTTGACCATGCCCTGGCTAGTTCTTCCCTGCTGGGCCATATCACGGGCACGACGATCTGGCACATCAATGCGGATGAGCCTGACTTGATCGACTATGAGATGACCTTCAAAGCAGATCCCCAGGATGCACTCTATGCCCCGGATGCCTATCGCTCCTCGGACCATGACCCGGTGATAGTGGGTATCTGCGAAGCGATCCCGCCTCAACTGGACATCCAGCTCAGCCAAACTGTGCTGTGGCCGCCCAACCATAAATATGTGGTCGTCGATGCCCTCCTGACAGCCTCAGATAATGCTGACCCCGATCCAGAGATCCTATTGATCTCGGTGATCTCCAACGAGCCGGATAACGGTCTGGGAGATGGCGACCGTCCCAATGATATTGTCATTCTCAGTGACACGCAGTTTAAGCTGCGCGCTGAACGCTCCGGCGCAGGCACCGGCAGAATCTATACCATCACTTACCAGGTTACAGATGACTGTGGCAACAGCCAGATCGTGGAAGCTTATGTAACAGTCCCACATAACCGTTAAACCTGTCAGTCTATAACTAGGTTCGTCCCACAGGGTCTCCAGTCAGGGCACCGGAGACCCTGTATGATGTCCAGACCTTTCCTGATCCACAGATTAAGAACACGCCGCCCCAGGGTACCCTGGGGCGGCGTGACTTGCATCGTCATTATGGAACGGATTGGTTTACGGCACAACCACCGGGCAGACCGTGGCGCCGCTGGTGGTGCACACGATGCGCCCCTGGATGGCCGGGCTGACCGGGGTGTTGAGCGTGATGTAATCCGCCAGCACCTGGTCCATGATATTCTGGGTGGTCATCTTGCTGGCCACGTTCGGGTAGCCGTCGCCGCCGTAGGCCATGAAGTCGTTAATGGCCATTGAGTAGCTCAGGCTGGTGCTGGTCAGGTCGATCGCCGCGCCCGTGCAGCTTCCATCGGTTGCTTGCTCCACTGCGCTGAGCACTCGGCTGCCAGCCGGCGCCGAGATATCGTAGGTGAAGCACAGTCCGGAGACTTGCGGGAAGCGCCCGTCCACGCTTGGCATCTTCGAGACGCCGTTCTCCAGGAAGGCTTTCAGTTCGGCGCCGCTGGTGCTGAACGTGGCTACCACATTGCCAAAGGGCAGCACCGACAGCACCTGGCCGCGCGTGATCAGATAGGGTGGCGCGGTATAGGATGGGCAGAAGTCACCGGCGATATCCGTCGTCGGGCAGGTCAGGTCGG
>CAVPNY010000024.1:0-48511 GCA_963706905.1 uncultured Chloroflexia bacterium
TCGGGCTGAGCTGCGCTTTCGCCGGATATCGCTTGACACTGCACGATTATTCGTGTACACTACTTATAGTGTATCCAAACCAAAAGAGGTAGACATGTTGAAAAATATCACCTTCAGCGCAGAAGAAAAGCTCATACAGCGGGCGCGGGAGCGGGCGGCCGCTGAACAAACCACTCTGAATGAGGCGTTCCGGCGCTGGCTGGAGAAGTATGCCGAGCGTCCCGCCTCAGCCGAAGCATTTGCTGACCTGATGGACCGCTTCGGGTATACAACGCCTGGTCGATCGTTCACCCGAGATGAAATGAATGAGCATTAAATACTTTATTGATACCAACATTTTCGTCTACTCATTTGATGAGCGCCAGCCAGCCAAGAAAGCGCGCTCCCTGGCGCTCATTCAAGCCGGGTTAAGCAGCGCTACAGGCATAATCAGCACCCAGGTGGTGCAGGAGTTTCTGAACGTGGCCACCCAGAAATTTACCGTCCCGATGAAACCGGAGGACTGTCGAATTTACTTGCGCATGGTGCTGAATCCATTGTGCCAGATCTATCCAGACCTGCTGCTTTACGAGACCTGCCTGGAAGTGCAGGCTGAATCCCGCTATTCGTTCTATGATTCCTTGATTATCGCCGCCGCCATGCGGGGAGGCTGTGAGATTCTGTATTCAGAAGACTTGCAGGCAGGACAAGAAATAAGGGGGGTGAAGATTGTTAATCCTTATTCGAATTAAGCTATTGAATAGTTAGCCGCGAACCAGATTGCCAATTTCGAAAACACAGCCTTTCCCACTGACTAGATCCCCCAGCCAGCGGAAATCCTGCCTTCTTGCGCCAGGCGGATGGCAACTTTGGCGAATCCGGCCGTAGCTGCTCGGGTGTACCTGTGCAGACCTCGGAGTTTGTGCAAACTTCGTTTGCACAAACTCCGAGGTCTGGTCGACAGCCCCTCTGGGCTTGATTACTCTTCCAGGAAGAACGATTTGCTGACTCAGATGATCTCCAAAATAGCGCCAAAATAGGGCCGGAGGTCGGACGGTTCGGGCTGGGCGTAGCCTGGAGCGACAAGAAACCTTATCTACGGACGACCGGCAAGTAGAGCAATTGGGTGTTTAATCCACCCGGCACATTGAATATGATCCCTTGGCCTTCTTGTGGGCGGAGTGGCTTGCGTGAGTCAAGCACAAAACTGGCCGATGCGCCTGGATTAACGGTTGCAGTAACCAGGTAATCTCCTGCATCGGCCTGGTCGGTGTTAAGCAAAAAGGTCAGGTCTCCAAAGGAATCTGTGGGAACTGCACCTAATACGGCGCCATCAACCGTGATCGTTGCCGTGCTGCTAACCGGGAAATTGGCTCCTTCGAGTGTAAAAGAACTGCCAACCTTGCCGCTCATATGATTGATAACCAGGGTTGCATTGGGCGGTGTGCATTCCGGAATCTCAGAACCATCTTTCCATTCACAGGTATTCCGTTCCCACACATTTCCCAGGCTTTCTTCATAATGGTAAAGATCCGTAATATTTCCCCAGGTCTCATTATCAGCAATCACGTTGGCGGTTGAGTAGAAACACTCCCAGCCAGGTTGCGGGTCTAAACAGCCCAAAGACTGCCTCATCGCAATCCCCCACCCTCGGTTGTCAAAAACATAGTTACCAGAAATACTCGACTCACTGATACCCCGAAATTCGATCCCAAGAAAGGTTTTATGAATGACATTCCCTTTGACCATCAAGCCAGTTACGGCTCCTAAGAAAGGAGATTCCCCCTGAATACCCATCATGCAGTCTGGGCACCCGGAGAAATGGTTATTTTCAATCACTGCGCTGCTGCTACATGCAATCCAGATTCCGGCTACATAAATATCGGAGAACTCGCTATTTCGGACAGTACCGTTACTTGGGCTATTCAGCGGGTCGCAAACATCATTCAGGAAGCTAAAACCGACACCTGCACCGCCGCCAAGCACCTCGATCCCACTGACATCCACATAACTATCGAAATTTTCGACCGCCGACTTGTGGGCTACTGTAAGAAATTCAAACTGCGAATCTCTAACAACAACTTTTTGACTGCCGACCACTGCAATACCAAAAATGAAGTGGTTCGGGTCACTAATATCCAGGTTCCGCACCGTCAGATCTTTTATCGTAACCAGGTTAGATTCGTTGATACTTACCCCAACATTGAAGCCATCGACGGCGCCATTTTGGATGGTTATCCCTTCCTGGCCGCTGATAAACACACCTGTTCTGGGCGTGTACCCCGAGATTGTATGGCCCCCCAAATCCAGGGTGATATTCGATGCCCCGATGATGACAGCGTATTCGGTATCCGGAGGACAGGCCAGGTCTGCACTGAGAATTGTGTCTGCGGTGATCGTCTGGCCACAAGTGATCGTCGTTTCACTTTCTGCAGGTAAACCGACGACAAACTGGACGAGCATAAATAGACCCAACAGGAAAGGACTCCATACATTCATATAAGCCTCAAAATTCAACCGGCTAAACGGTCTTCTGCCATTCTGTTATTCTTCACAAAGAATACACAAACTATTCATGAAATCTTCCGTCCCCGGATTGGATATCACTAACCCCGGCCCAACGCTATCGCCAGCCCGATCCTAGCAAATTCGATGGGGAGGTTCAAGTGATATTGATCACCATTATTTCATGATGCCCGGGAAATCGGCATCAGACCTCGGAGTTTTTCTGAAAACTCCGAGGTCAGGTCGATCAGATCGGGGAAGCCAGGCGGATCGGACCGCCGGAGTTGCTGCCTCGCAAACGAAGTTTGCCCAAAACATCCGAGGATAATTCTAGATTAGCCGCTCCAGCAGCCTGGTCACCAGCCAGAGCAGGATCGGTAATAACACTGTGGAGGCGAAGCCGCGCAGGGTGCCCGGCTCCCATGGCAAAGTGGAGATAGCCTGGATAAATTTGCGCTCTTCGATCAAGGTGCTGAGGGTTGCTTGCAGGTCGCCGATGACTCCCTGCTCGTCTGCATCCACCCTGGCGTGAATTCGACTGATCGTAAGCTGAATTCTTTCATCCGCAGCGCTGAGCAGGCGCTCCTTCTCAGCATCCAGCCGGTTGCGCATCCCCAGCAACGGCGCGACGAAGACGATCACCGCCAGGACGCCGATAATCACCAGGAAGTACAGGTTCAGGTCACTGATATTGGTTGATTCAGTCAGCCCGCTAAATACCACGAAGAGCACCAGGCCAATGCCGGTACGGGCAGTCAGATCCGCCAGGGCGTGGGCGGAAGTGAGCTGGAACAGGTTGACTTGCGTGACCTGTTGGTGCAGGAAGTTCACCAGCCAGAGCTGGCGGATGATTTGAATCAAGAGGGCAAACATGCTGGAAAAGGTGAATATCGACAGGATGTAGAGATACACAAACGGCCAGATGGTCTTGACGATATCCAGCCCGAAGGAGGCGGGATCGGTTTGCAGGGTGATGATGGCCAGGGCCAGGCCTAAGGCGAAGGCCAGCCAGCCAAACCGGCGCGGCAAGGTCGTCAGCCGGTATTCGATCTTCTCAGCCTCGGCACCGGGGGCATTTAACAGAGGCTGAAAGTTCTTAAAGCTGCGCCTGGCGATCCGGCGCAGGTGGTGGTAGAGGGCGATAAAGAATACATAATAACCCGCGTCGGCGACCCTGATCGGGATAAACTCACCGGCCGCGAGCGACCCGTCCAGCCAGCGGATAGCATTGTTGAGCAGCGCACCGGTGACGAACATGACAACATAGAACAGCCAGGCTGGCCCAGGGAGGCGATCAATCGCCTGGACCAGGCGGTCAATCCAGCTTCCTGGGTAAGGCACCTGCACGGGGGGCTGGGTAGATTTGGGGGAGATTATGCCGGTTTCAGGCATAGGGCGAAAGCATCAGTTTGAAACCCTGGAATTTGTGCGAACTGCGATATTCACCGACCAATTTCATCTTCGCTCACTCCTGTTTTCCAGAAAGCAGGACGATTCCCACTCCCAAATAGGCCAGCGCCACCCCGAACGTCGGCCCGCTGGGGATATGCCCGATCAGCCTGAACCAGATGACATAGCCGGGCAGGCACGCCATCAGCAGCGCGGCGCTCCACTCCGGGAGCAGCTTGCTCCGCCAGGCGGCCATCCCGGTCAATACACAGCCGGCGACAAGCACCAATAAACCGAGAAGCTCCAGGATAAAACCAGCGCCGTTCGCCCAGTAATCGCCCGCGACGCCAATTAAGCTGGCGATCAGCCCGACGACCGTCAGCCAGAAGCCCCAACCCTCCAGCCTGGAATGCACCCCCCGGTGCAAGGCGTGTAGGGCGAGCGTGGCCGGCAAGAACAATACATAGACCAGGTTGTAGATGCGCCCGTAGGTGTTGTATACCTCAATGGCCTCTCCAAACCCCAGCGCAGGCTGCAAGAGGCGCAGCACCGGGTAATACCAGAATGGGGGCAGCTCATAGCCGGGATAAGCAATAAAATAGGCCGCAGCGAACGGCAGGGTCAGCCCGATCGCCATCAGCCCGCCCAATATGGCGCAGGCTCCAGCAAATTTCCGGTTGATCACCTTAAATTCCTTGCCTCCTTGGCGCCTTGGCGCCTTTGCAACCTGGCGTTAATAGAATGTACGTATAAAATATTGTTCTATCACGCCGGGACAACGATCTCCAGCGCCTGGGGGATGGCAGTGGTGGTGAACGGCGTCTGACCGCCGGTCTCGCCATCGATCCACACATCCTGGGGAGGATCGGCCTCCAACGTGATCTCTTTGCCCCGCCAGTGATAAATACCGGCTTGTGAATCTCCGATATGAAACAGGTGGTGAGAAACGGCCCGCAGCGGCTGCACCCCCTTGGTCACCGCATACAGGTCCAGGCATCCATCGCTGACGCTGACCTCCCCGATCTTGGGCAGGTCTATGCCTAAGACACCGCCAATCGAACCGGCATTGAGAATGAAACAAATCAACGGATTGCCCTCGATCACCTCGCCATCCACGCTAGCGCGATAGTGCGTCGGAGAAATATGCGTCAAAAATTTCAAGGTAGATTGGATATAGGCCAGCTGGCCTAATCGATCTTTCTTTTCTCTGCTCGCCGCGTCCTCGGCGCTTAAACCGGTATAGGCGCGCAGCATAAAGACTCTATCCCCAATTCGAGCCAGATCGACCGCCCGGCGTTTGGTGCTGGATACGATCAGCTCAGCCGCCTGCTTCAGGTTGATCGGCACTTGCAGATCATGGGCCATGGCATTGCCGGTGCCTCCCGGCAGGATGGCCTGGGGAATCCCGCTGCCTAACAGGCCGTTGGCGACTTCCATCTGGGTGCCATCCCCGCCATATCCGGCCACCAGGTCCACGCCTGCTGCAACCGCGGCTCTAGTCAGGCGGGTGGCGTCGCCGGATGCATGGGTAATACTGACCTCCCACTTGACGCCGGCAGGATGAAACACGTCGTTGAGCACATTGAGAATGGGCTCATCGTGTCCCGCGGCAGGGTTAATCACCACATGGATTTGTTTGTAGGGTATATTCACGCTTCTCTCCCCTGTGATTAAATTCTTTGGCGCCTTACAGCTTGGCGTTAAAAAACCTCTTCAATCCAGACCTCCAAGGTCATGCCCCAATAACAGTAGCAAGGGAGAACTGCCTCTCAGCAGCTCTCCCCTACCCCCTCCACTATAATACCCTTGGCGCCTTGGCGTTAAATTCTTAATCCTCTTCCGGCACCCAATAGGCGAAATCGGTCAACCGATAGGTGTAAATATCGGGACTGGCGGAGCGCACGAACACGCCTACCCGGCCTTTGGCGAAATGATCGTCCTGCACCTCACCTACCTGGACACCGTTGGCGAAGAATGTCAGATCATCCCCATCTGCCTGCACGCCGATCACATTTTCCACGCCAGCCCCCTTATGGATAGCGCTGACCTTTTTGGGTTCGATCAGGTTTTCAGCGCGCCAGGGGTCAACCCCATCCAGGCGGAACACCCACAGACTGCCATCACAGGTGAAGGACACGACATAACCGAAGGACTGCCCGGCCTGGTGCGGAGGGCCGCGGAAGATCATCCCGTAGGCATCCTGTCCGGAGCAGTTTTCGGAATTGAAGGTCATCTCGATATAAGCATCCGAGAGGGTATGGTAGCTGAACCACCAGGTGCTGAAATCCAGACGCTTGCCCGTGACATACAGCTGGCCGTCCTTGAACTGCAGGCGGATGTTTTCATCGTCAGGCAGGGTCCTGGTCCCGGCGCGCGCCCACTCGGAGTAATTGGGGATCTCCATCGGGTTGTGGTAGGTAGGCTCGCCCAATGCTGCCGTGGGGACAAAGGTGGCCGCGGGAGTGGGGGAAGCTTCAGCGGGCTCTTTGGTGGCAGTCGCCTTGCCAGCCTGCGCCTGGGTAGTTGGCGTGGCGGGGAGCGGGGTCGCTGTGGGCGCCTCTTCTACCGCGGGCACCTCTTCGGTGGGCGGGGGGAGCTCCTCGGTGGGAGGCGGCGGCTGAGTAGGCGCGACCGTATTGGTGGGCGCCTCGGCGACAAAGGTGGGCACCTCCGTCAGGGGGACGGTGGGCGCCTCTCCCGTGGGCATGGGCAGCGTGCAGGCGCCCAACGCCAGCAGGAGCAGGATGGATAGAAAGAATGCAATGTGCTTCATGAGTACTCTCCCCAAAATGCGAATTGTAGCAGCTTCGGTTTCGTGCACAATCCCTGCCGCTGCTCTATGGAAAGAAGTCAAGCAGTTAAAAGTTCGGAAAATCCCAAAAGATTATATCACGGGGAAGCTTTCCTTCATTCCTCGTGACCGGAGTTTCGATCTGACAGACACGTTGCAATTTTCGTGCTAAAAACTACGGAGAAGTGGCCATCAGCCCGCCGAATACCACCGCCGCCAGGATGATTAAGATAATTTTCTTCAAGATGCGGGTCGCTAACTATCTGGAAGCGCTGAGCTTGGCGACAATCCCGGCGATGCGCCGCTCGCGGGTCTCCTGGGCCTTAGCTGACTCCACCTGGCGCACATATTCTTTGCGCGCCGAGTACGCAAGCGCCTCGAAAGCAGCCCTGGCGCCGGGCGCATTCGCCAGCGCCGCAGCCAGGTCATCCGGCACAGTCACAACGAGAGGCTCGGTATCCAGCTCCAGGGTGACCTCCACCGCATCGCCAGGGCTGACGCCGGCGGCTTCCCGGTTCTCAGCGCTCAAGGAGAGCATGAAAAAGCCCCCCAGCACAGCCACACTGGTTCGATAGGTATAACCGTTGAGGGTCACCTTGACCCTGGGCTTCTTCCCCGATCCAAGGGCGGCTACCGCCTTGGCTGGCACCGGCATGCCGGTGGCGTTCTTTTCCTTATCTTTTAGAACGGTGGTCGTAAAGGTTGTACTCAACATCGCACCTCGTAGATCGCCCCCTGATTTGTGAAACGGAGCGAAATAACTAAATCAATATACACCTTTACGATAGCAATTGTCAATAATAATCCTGGAAACAGGCCAGGCAGAATGCACAGCTCCGAGTGAAAATTCCATAAAGGGCAGCTAACTGCTTTCCAATTTGAGCTGCTCCAGGCGGAATGGGTCGCCATGCCCCGGGTAAATGGTCTGGATCGGCAAGCGCTTGAGCTTCTCCAGGCTGCCAGCCGCAGTGACTGGGTCGTCCATAATCGAGTTGAGGGCGGGTTGCTGGCCGCTGCTGGTGAGCAGGTCGCCGCAGAACAGGTCACCGCTGGCGGTCAGGATGCCGATCGAGCCTTTGGAATGCCCTGGAATGCTGAGCACCTGGGCCTCCAAGCCAAATTCAGCGAGGTTAGCTTCATCCTGGATAGAGATATCGGGGCTAAAGCGGTCCGTTTTGCGGAAGCCGAAAAAGATTGGGATCACCGCGCTGAAGAGTGCATTGCCTTTACTGCGGTTGAAAAACATATCGGCGTCTTCCGCCATGCCGGCGTCACCGGCGTGCATGGCGATACGAGTTGCATACCGGCCACGCAGATAGGCGGCGTTGCCCGTATGGTCGAAATCGCCGTGGGTCAGGATGATCAGCCGGAGGTTCCCCGTCCGGCAGCCAGCCCCTTCCAGCTCAGCTTCGAGCTGGCGGCGCTGGTTTGAACCGCCGGTATCGATCAAAACAAAACCGCTACCCAGATCGAGCAGGTAGCAGTTGACGCTCCCCATGTGGAGTGGCAGCGGTAAGCGGATGGTTTGGATAGTTAAGGTCATGGGTTTACAAAGAAACAGTTAACTCTCCCCGTTCTTGATCACCGGGGTGCTTACGCTATGGCTGCCCGGTGGGCCCAGATCAACTGCAGGACCTGCGGCAGCCGGGGTACTCCTGGATAGCTATTTCTGCGCGGTGTTGGCGTTGCCGTGGCGTTGCCCAGGCAACGCCAGCACCACATATTCACGCAAGATAATAAATCAGGCCGACCGTTGCCTGAAAGCCTGCACGATCAGCACAATTCCACCGACGACGCCCAGGACCGCTGCCGACCAGATCATAGCCAGTCCCATGCCCGGCATCGAATAGTTGGCAATCAGAGTAATCCCAAAGAGTATGCCAAGCACTCCCAGGATGCCAGCCGCCCAGCCACCGCCGCCGAAGGCCATGATCAGCAACACAATCCCTTCCATAAGACCCCAGATGCCCAGAACCAGCACAAAGATCCTGGGCAGGGCCAGGGCGCTGGCGATCGGGTACATCAGGATATAGCTGCCGGCGATAATGCCAACAATGCCAGTGAACAGCTTCCATCCCCAGGCGGAATGGTCGACGAACATGTAGACGATATCGAAGATACCCCGGAAAAGCCAGTAGAAGCCCAGGAAGGATACCAGGAGCATGAAGGCGTTCACCTGGGTTTTTGCTGGAGCCCACAGCAGGACCGCGCCCATAACCAAGGCCAGGATGCCGTTGATTAAGGTGAGCCACCAGGGGCGTTGTTTGGTTTGCATGGATGTTGCAGATGCAGCTGCGCTTACTGTCGACATTGTAAACTCTCCTCTTTAGTTTAGATTGATTGCATTCTTTATTCATAATTGGAGCCCAAAATTGCGTTTCGATGGATCAAGCCATAGGCATACTCTCCTTTGAAACTCATCATGCTCATGGGAGAGTTTTGGCGGGCGTAGCCCGCCAAAACATCCCTCTTCCCTTTAGAACTGCGTAACTTCTATGGTTAATGTACCAAGACTTACTTGGCTTTTTTCTTCAACACTTCGGCAGTCTCATCAAGAGCCGTCGCGGCGCCCATGGCTGCGGCGCCCTCGGCAACCTGAGCCACGCCGGCTTTGGCCGCCTCGCGGGCAACGTCAGCAGCCACCGCGCTGGTCTGCATGCTCTCGATGCCCTGACCAGCCAGCTCAACCGCGGCATAAGACAGCTCTTCGCTGCGCTCAACCATGGCCTCCGAGGCTGCCATGCGGGCCAATCCCTCGGCCACTTCCTGCGCGCCCATGGCCTCAATTTTCATGCCTTTCGCCATCGCCAATTGGGACAGGGTGCGGTTGCTGGAAGCGCGCAGGATGGTATTGACGGCCATCTGTTCCAAGTGCTCTCCGCGATCGTCCAGGAAGGCTGACAGCACAGGCATATGCAAGCGCTCGGTCACCAGGCCGACAGCAGATAGCTCTCCCGCCAGGCGCGCCAGCTCCATCCCGCTCTCCAGGTCTTCGGCGCTCATCAGGCTGATCATGGCGCCGATCGCCTTGACGTCGTCTGAGTCAACCAGCAGCTCGGTGCCCTGCGCCATATCCACCACGCCGGCTACCCCGACCACTTCGCTGAGGTCGGCCATCCGGCTGGCAACAAATGCTACATCTTCTGCCCGCGTCAGATCGCTGGCGCCGGCTGCCATCTCCGCCGCGGACAGGCGTACCGCGCCCCGGGCAACATCCAGTGCTTCTGCCCCTTCGGCCATTCCAACCGCGCCTTCCACGGCCATCCCCAGCGCCGCATCCTGCACTTTCTCGGCCTGTTTGGCCAGCTTCTGCTTGCTGACTGAAACCCGTTTTGATTGAGTCTTCGCCGCCATCTCTGAAACTCCTTTGTTGTATTGACGTGTAGTATGGTCATACCGAGCGTTCGATCCAAAGTGCTCTCATTTTATCTTGCAGGGCTCACTCCGAACCAGCAACGCCTGGGTAGACTTCTCATGAATTATTATAATGCCGGATATGAGTTTCGTATATTTGTTTAGCCTCCATTTTGATCAACCTGTACTCGAATATCACCAACCCCGGCTTCTTGCAGTGCATCAAATTCAGCTTTGTAACAGCGCCGGCAGGCTGGCTGCCCACAGGCGGATCGCCTCCCAATCGCGGTGATCGCCCTCCGACCACACGCCAGATTTCACGCTGATCTTAAACATCATGCGGTCCTTGAACGAGGGCACCTTGCTGATATCCAGGATACCGGCAAACAACCCCTCGCTGACCGGCCTGACCAATGCTCGTACGGGCGCCAGAAATTCGGACACAGCTGGTCGATAGGCCTCGCCGTTCTTCATCGCCAGGGTCATGCACACCAGGAAGACGGCGCAGGGTTTGCGCCTCAGCTCTGCCTGGTGCGCCTGCATGAACTGCATGGCCTCTGGCAGCCATGCTTGCCTTGAATGCCGCTGCCCGCCACCACCGCCCGGTAGGGAGTGAGATCGGTCACCTCCTGCATGGGGCGCACATCCACCTGCGCCCCGCTCTCTACCAGGGTCTTTCCAATGGCTTCAGCTACCCCGGCGGTAGCACCTGTGCGGCTGGCGTAGGTTACCAGGATTTTATCGCCCATTAAATTCGCCTCTGGGATAAAGATGTCTGTCAAGGAATCCAATTTTAGCGTGTGAGGATTCACCTTGACAGCAATAAGATCAGATCATACACTTTATTTTACAACTTTGCAAATATTTCCCATCGAGGTGACACAATAAAGCGCTCCATGGATCCAAAACAAACCAAGGTAATTGCCTGTGCTACGGTAATAGAAGAAATTCTCCCCTTTCTACCCGAGGGGATTTCTTACGAGGTGCTGGATTTTGGGCTGCATCTGGTGCCCACCAATTTAAAAAGTAAACTGCAGGGTGCCATCGACGCCTCCTGCGAGCATTTCGATACCATCTTGCTCGGCTACGGATTGTGCTCAATGGCGCTGGTCGGCCTGCATGCCAACCAGTGCACTCTGGTCACCCCGCGCGTGGATGACTGTATCGCCATCTTCCTCGGCTCCCACCAGTCCTATCTGGAGCAAGCCAGCCAAGCGCCCGGCACCTACTACCTCACCAAAGGCTGGATCGAGGTCGCCGACACCCCTTTTGATGATTACGAGCATCTGATCGCCAAATATGGAAAAACGCGCGCCGACCGGGTGATGAAAACCTTGCTCAAGAATTACACCCGGCTGGTTTATATCGACACCGGCCATGCTGACAAGCAGCGCTATATCGATTACGCCCGCAGAACCGCTGACCAGTTCAACCTGCGCTTCGAAGAGCTGCCCGGATCCAACAGCCTGATCCTCAAGTTGCTTTCTGGACCCTGGGATGAAGAGTTCCTGGTAGTGCCGCCCGGAGGCACGATTACCTATCTTGATTTTAAAACCGGGAGCAATACCACGAACAACACCTGAATAGCCGCGTAATTGCAGCACCACTAACTTTGATGACCGCAAAAAACACGCACGAAATCCAGTTCCAGCCGGTGGGGAAACGGGTGCAGATCGCGGCTGGTACGACTGTATTCGAAGCTGCCCGGCTGGCGGGCATCGAGCTGGCCTCAGCCTGCGGCGGGGAGGGTAGCTGCGGTCAATGCCAGGTGGTCCTGCTCTCGGGCGAGGTGAATCCAGCGACCTCTCACGAAGAATTCTTGATCTCGAAGGCAGACCGGGAGAATGGATACCGCCTGGCCTGCTGCACCCGGTCTGAAAGTGACCTGAAGATCCACCTGCCCAAGGATTCGCTGGTGACCGGCCAACGGCTGCAGATCGAGAGCAACCTGAGCATGATCGAGCCCGATCCCTGCGTGCGCCCCTGCACATTGGAGCTGGAGGCGCCCAGCCTGCAGGATGTACGCTCGGACCTCACCCGCTTGAAAGACGCCCTGCAAGCTGCATATCACCTGGAAGGCCTCTTCGCCAGCCAGGCTGTCATCCAAAGCCTCTCGCCAGCGCTGCGCTGCCTCGACTGGAAAGTGACCGCCTTCATCCGCGAGCGAGAGATCATCGCCGTGCGCCCGGCCGGTGAAGCGCCGCTCGGCCTGGCGGTTGACCTGGGCACGACAAAAATCGCCGCCGCGCTGGTGAACCTGGAGACCGGCGGTACCCTGTGCTCGGAAGGCGCCCCCAACCCGCAGATCAGCTACGGCGAAGATGTGATCAGCCGTTTGAATTACGCCGTCCGCAACCCGGACGGCGGGCAGATCCTGGCTGAAGCTGTCCGGCGCCGGCTGGACGAGCTGCTGGGGAGTTTGCTGGAACAGGCCGGCGCTGAGCGAGCGCAGGTCGCCGAGGCTCTGCATCGTGGGCAACACCGCCATGACCCACCTGCTGCTCGGCTACCCGGTGCTGCAACTGGCCAAAGCGCCTTATGTCGCCGCGGCCAGCGACGATCTGGACCTGCCCGCCGGCGACCTGGGGCTGGAAATGGCTCCCGGGGCCGCCGTCTACATCCCGCCCTCCATCGGCGGTTTCGTCGGGGCTGACCATGTCGCCATGCTGCTGGCAAGCGACCTGGACCGCAGCGATCGGGTCAGCCTGGGGCTGGATATCGGCACCAACACAGAGATCAGCCTGCGCAAGCCCGGCGAAGACCAACTGGTAGCGGTCTCCTGCGCCTCGGGGCCGGCTTTCGAAGGGGCGCATATCCGCGATGGCATGCGGGCGGCTTCTGGGGCGATTGAGAAGGTACGCCTGGGCGAGGGCGGCATCGAGCTTACCACCATCGACGACCTCCCGCCGGTCGGCCTGTGCGGCTCCGGCATCCTGGACACGGTGGCCGAGCTTACCGGGCCGGTTACCTGGACAAAAGAAGCCGCTTCCAGCCTCAGCGCCCGGAGGTGCTGCCCGGCGAGCATGGCTTGCAGTTCGTGCTCGTCCCGGCCAGCCGCAGCGGCAGCGGGCGCGAGATCGCCATCACTCAGAAAGACGTCAATGAAATCGTGCTGGCAAAAGGGGCCATCCACGCCGGTTTGAACGTGCTGCTGGAAGCCACCCACACCCCGCCCGAGGCGGTTCAGGAGGTGATTGTGGCTGGCGCCTTCGGCTCCTTCCTGAATATCCCCAACGCGCTGGCGATCGGCCTATTTCCGCCACTGCCCAACGCCCAGTACCGCCAGGTGGGCAACGCCGCCGCCCTGGGCGCCAAATGGATGCTCATCTCCCAGGCAGCCCGCCGGCGCGCACAAGACATCGCCCGCCGGACACAGTACCTGGAATTGACCACTTACCCGAGATTCAACCGCCAATTTGCCCTGGCGATGCTGTTCCCAGAAGCATGAAAATGAGTTGAAATGAACTCAGGCGCGGTGAAGCCTGTGAAGACCTCCAAGATTTCCAGGCACACAGATTAATCAAGTTCGCAGGTCTGGCTTGGGGCTACCCACAGCTACCTGGATAGCCCCAGCCAATACCGAGATCACTACTTGACCTGAATCTCGATCACTCCCTTGACCTGTTGCTTGCCGGAAAAGCCGGGCATGACCACCCGCAGCGTTCCATCATCATTGAACGCAACAATGCAGTCGGCGCAGGCCTTGACCTCCTCCATGGTCACCTCGGAAGTGAAGCCATCATCCGCCACGAAGACCACCGCAGTGGCGCCTTCATTGGCGCCCGCTGCCTCCAACAACTTGGCGATCGACACTCCGGTGAAGGTTTCGGTGACGCCTTCTTTGTCGGTGTAATCGGCCTCCATGGTACCCAAGGCCTTAAGCTGATCTAAGCTCCAGCCCTTCTCAGCGGCAATATTACCGGTCGCCTTGAGCGCCACTTCCTGGGGTGCCTGCGGGGCGCAGGCACCCAGTAGCAGAACGCTGATAAGAATTAGGATTGTGAGAGATTTCAAGTGGTTCATCGTTTTTTCTCCTGATTTCGTTGGATTTTTCGTTTCGCTTCTTCAAAGCGCATTTCACAATTTCAATATTTTGATGCTATTCTGCAGCCCATACTCTCATCAAGAAATGGATCAGCAGGAATACTCCCAAGGATGCCAGGATGATGAGCACCGCCAGGGGTAACGCAGCAGTCAGCCCATACCCCGAAAAGCGTTCATACATCAACACCGAGATGGTCTTGGGATAGTATGCCAGGATGACGATCGCTCCGAATTCGCTGATGCCGCGGCCCCACATCATCAGGAGGCCCGTCATCACCCCTCGCCAGGCGATGGGTAAAGTGACTCTAAAGAAGGCCTGCCACCGGGTGGCGCCATCAGAAAGGGCAACGCTTTCTAACTCTGGATCGACCAGCGCGAACGCCTCGCGCGCCGCGTTGACCAGGAAAGGCAGGCTGACAAATAACATGCCCACGATAATCCCCGGCAACTGGTCTGTAAACGTGATGCCAATCTGCGCAAAGGCTTTCCCCAGCCAGGCCTGGCGACCAAACACCATCAGCAGGGCAATCCCGGCGGCAGTATGCGGGATGACGATGGGCAGGTTGACCAGCCCTTCGATCCAGGATTTACCTCGAAACCGATAGCGCGCCAGAAGATAAGCCAGCGGAACGCCGCCGATCAACGCCAGCCCAGTCGCCCACAGCGCAGCGTAAAAGGTCAGCCCCAGGGCAGATAGGGCTTCTGGATCGCGTAGCGTATCCAAAAGTGCAGTAAGATCTGTCCCCATGAACGTAGCAATGATCGGGACCAGCACAAAGAACAGCAGCAGCGATCCCAGGACCGCAAAAATCGGGACAAATCCATCGGTTTTCTTAGGAGAGGATTGGCCGTGATCGTTCAGCATGCTGTCACCCTCAGGGAAATAAAGTCTTCAAGCTATCTGGCAATGCTTCTGGGTGATCCACCTGGAGGTTAGTGAACATGGGGTGCTGGTTGGCCTGCAGGATGGCACGCCCATCCGGACCCAACAAGAATGCCACGAAATCACTGGCAGCCTCGGGGTGGGGCGCGTTGGATGGGATGGTCAGCCCATACGTGATCGCTTCCCCTGGAAAGCTGGGCTGGACAGTTGAAAACCGCTGGTAATCCAGATCCACGCGGACGGTTGCGTAATCATCCGCCAGGTCGGGATCACCCAGGTTGAGCTCGGGAGGCAGCTGGACGTATGGCAAATCATGCTGGCGGGTGACGCTTTCGTATTCGAATGCATAATCAATATCCCCCAACTCCAGCAAAGCCAGCAAAGCCACGCTGCCGCCCCGCATGATGATCGTGGAGTCGTCTGTGGTTTGTAATAGTTCGGGAACGTGGATCACCTGCACCCCCGCTTCTTTCCTGACGTGGATGGGCTCTTCGAACTGACCCAGGTAGATCTTCTCAAAGATGGTCGCATCCGCGTAATACCCCTCTGCCAGTTGCCCGATCATCAGGCTGCGATAACCAGCAGCATCGAAGCGGGGATCAGGCAGGCCAAAAAGCACATCCGGACGCGAGATGACCGCGTACCAGTTCTGGGGGGTAATCTCTTCGGCATAGCGGCTTTCCAGCCTGTGCGCCAGGACCAGGCGATTGCCAGACCATTGGATGGTCCATTCGGCATACGGCAGTCCGGTCTCAGGCACCCTGGCAGGGTACATCAACATGGGGATGAGAATATAATCTGCCGGCACGACGAGGTCAATTTCTTCATGGATTTCCGTCACATGCCGGACTACCTGAACGCTGCCGTGCGCCTCCACCTGGACATCCACCTCAGGGTGCAGTTGCTCATAGGCGCGCTCCAGCTCTGCAAATGGCACCAGCAGACTGGCAGCGATAAAAACCTTGAGCGGGGTCTTGCTTGCCTTTGGTGTGCACGCCGCGCACCAAAAAATGAAGACCAACCCGATATGGAGTATCCGGCGACCGCCGCGCAACCCGAGCACGCTTACTTCACTTCCAGGAAATTGACCAGCTTAGCCCAGAAATTGCTCTCCATCCCGACCATCACCATGCTCAGCGTGCCATCCTCATCGAAAGCGAGCAGGCAATCGGCGCAGTCCCGCACCTCGCTCAAACCGACTTCGGTGGTGTAACCATCGTTGGAGGTGATCACCAGGGTGGCCGCGCCATCATCCGGTCCCGCCAGATCCAACAAGCTGTTCAGGCGGATACCCCGGTAGGTTTGCAAACCTTTCTTGGGGTGCTCTGCCTCAACCTCGACCGGATTTATTTTCTCAAGGTTTTCTTGCGTCAGCGTCAGTTTGTTGAGTACATCCCCAAAAATCATTAAAGCCGCGCCTTCCGGCAGGACCAGCACCTCGGTCTCTGCGGCGGCTTCATCGGTTTGGGCCTCTTCAGGCGGCAGCTCAACGCCTTCGTTCGGATTGATCACGATTTGAGCCACCTGACCGATCATCTCACCTTTCTCGAGGCCTTCACCCACTAACCGTAACGGAAAATACTTCTCTTCCAGCGGCTCGCCATTGACGGTAGAAGCGAGGAAAAGGTGGCGATTGAAGATCGTCTCATCACTGGGAATAGAGACGTTGTACCCGTCTGCGGCAAATAACTCCAGGGTATATCCGGCTTTCGCAAAGTCATCGTCGTAAGCCCGATCCTCGTGGATATTGCCGCCGTCCACGCGTCCCGCCAGATAATACAGCGGCACGCCGCTCCACTGGTTACCGTCTGCATCGGTCCAGGTGGCCTGGTGGCAGCCTGGAGCAGAACAAGACTCAAATGAGTTGCGGTCCATCTCTTCGGTGCGAGACCCTTCCAGGTTGAGAGACCATTCTTCCGCCATCGGCTTCACTCGGATTTGATTGACCCACTTTACCGTCCAGTGCCCGTCAACCACGTTGTCATTCTTCGGGCTGATGATAAAGAGGCGTAAGGGACCATCTTCCTCTGCAGAGATCGGCTCGCCATCCCGCTCATAAGCCACGATCACCTGCAGGGGGCCTTCAGCCTCGTTTTCGCTGCCGGTCCCGGGGTCATAAGTGATGAAGTCTCCCTGGGTGATCTGCTCATAAGACATGGTCATCCCATAGCCATCTTTGGCGACGATGTTGACGCCCATACCAGGTCCCAGCCCGCCCACCAGATCGGTGACGGCAGTTAACGGCACGCCTTTCAAATGCTGTGGCGGCGAGATCACCCCGGCGCTGCTTACCGTGCCGCCCCACCCTGCGGCAGGAGTCATCGCTTTCAGCTCTGCCATGGTCAGCGTCTGCGATTCCTCCAGACCCTGTAGTTCCAGGGCGGGCTGGTCATCCATGGGAGAGACCGTTGTGGTAACAACCGCTCCTTGCGATGAAGCACAGGCAGCCAGGATGAGGCTGGCGAGCGGGATGATCAGGAGTGGGAAGATGATGTTTTTTTTCATTGTTCAATCCTTTTCCATTTTGCGATTGTGAGCAGTCTACAAACGAATTTCACTCCCGGTTTCCTGCCAGTTATAGCCCCCCAGCTTTTCCAGAGAGTGGCGAAAATGCCCGGATTGTAAGGTTTCGAGCAATGGTAAGAGCCGCGCGCTGTTGAATTCTTCATGCGGGAAGACCAGGTCAAAGCGTTCTTCAAACAAGGGGATGAAATCCAGGCCAGCCTGGCGGGCGGCAGCCAGCACCGCCAGCCCGGTATGGACGCGTCCCTGCCGGACCGCCTCTGCCACCTGGGTGTGAGTATTGACCTCGCTGTGATAGCCCTTAATTTGGTCAGTATCCAGTCCTAAAGCGTCTATTTGTAGATCCAGCCACAGCCGCGTGCCTGAGCCACGTTCCCGGTTGATAAAGGTGATATCTTCCCGTGAGAGGTCAGCCAGGCCTCGAATACCGCGCGGGTTACCAGAGGCGATGAGCAGCCCTTGCTGGCGGTGGACAAAAGTCATGACATGCATGGGCTGGTCCGGGAAGAAATGGCGGACGTACGAAAGGTTATATTCGCCGCCAATCGGGTCAAAAAGATGGCAGCCCGCCATGTGCGAAAAACCCTGGCGGAGCGCCAGCAACCCATCCAGGCTGCCAACCGGGTAGGCAACCAAGTCCGGGACGGCCGGATCCGATCGCATCCAGTCGGCCAGCATCTCCAGGGCAGGATCATGGCTGCCAAAGACGACCACCCGGCCCTTTTCTGGCGGTTCAGGCATCAATGTCAGGTTGAGCCAATAAGCCTGGGCGGTAGCCCGGTAATATTTCTCGGTAAAGCCACGCACCTGGCGGGTATTGACAAGTTTAACGAAACCAGCTTCTTCTAACTGCACCAGGTGATGGCGCACCCGGGCAGGGGTAATCCCCAACCTGCCCCCCAGCTGGGACAAAGTAGCTGGTTTTTCCATGAGCAGCCGCAAGATTGCCAAGCGGCGCGGGTCGCCCAGCAGTCTCAAAACCGGGTAGTCGTTTACTTTTCGAAGCATCTCTCAAGTATATATTAAGTTTAAACTTAATAATCACTTAAATTATACACCACCCCTTTTTGAGAAAAGATAATTGGTGTGCAAGTTCTGCTGGAGATCAATACACTGCATTTCACCGGCAGCGACCTCACCGCTGCGGGAATACCGAGCGTTTTCCGAGAAATCGCGCGATAATGAATATGGCGCTCAGCTATCACAGTTGCAGCGCGTGATCTACACCGTTTGTCCGCTGCTTATTTTTGCGATTGTTTAGAGGTGGCTCTATAAAGTACGTCTCCCAGAGTTGATAATGAGTCCCAACCTCACCGTATGGTGGGTTGGAAGTTATTTATCTGGCAACATAATGGCAATTGGTATAGCCACGTGTAAACTCCATGATGCAAGGAGGAGCTATGGACAGAGAAGGTTTTCGTGAGCTATTAAAGACGCTGCAAATTAACCCCCGAAAAAATTGAAGTCTCGCTTGCCTTAGCCGAACGCTTCGAGGCATTTATCGGTGCTACGAGCGGAAAACCAGACGCCGCAACGACCTGGGCGTTTTGCACGCTTCTCATCCAGGAAGGGCAGAACACCTATGACAATCTGGTCACCGTGGCGCGCTATGGGCGTTTCACCAGGAACAATGAAATCTACATTGCCATCCTGGAATTGTTAGATGGCGAAGAAGCCCAACCCAACTTGTATCAAAGAGTAGCAGAAACTTTTGGTGAGCCAGTGCGTGATGAATTCTTCAGGGGGATTGGCGTGGCTCCCTTGGGCATCCCGACCCCAGAAAAGCCGCCCTATATGCAACCGGTGATCGAGCGGCTGGTCGAAAAAGTGGGCCAGGATGAAGTTGAGCAACTGCTTTCCACCTGCCTGCGTGACCTGCCGGATCGATACTTTCGGGGCGAACGCAGGAAATATCTCAAGGCGCGTGACATCGACGAATATCTGGATAAGAAACACCAGTCGTTTGTGAGATGGATTCGGAAATGCCAGCGTGAAGGTGAGTTGTTCTTTGCCCAGGAGATCACCGATGAGGTGGTGGCCTTTGTCAAAGCCAATCCGGAGATCGAAAGTGGTGTCCGGGAAGGAAATATCCTGTACGTATCTAAAATACCCTACAATGCCAAAGCTTACCTGGTCGAGAGCGACCCAGTTATGAAGCGCTATTACGCCTGTCACTGCCCCTGGGCGCGCGAAGCGATCAAAAGTGGCGAGAGCGTCGCTCCGATCTTTTGCAATTGCAGCGCAGGCTTCCACAAAAAGCCCTGGGAGGTGATTTTCAGCCAGACACTCCAGGCCGAGGTGCTCGAATCGGTGCTTGCGGGCGATACCCGCTGCCGGTTTGCCATCCACCTCCCCGAAAAACTGGAGATCGCAAGTTAATCGAAGGAGTCGTACCCGTCCATCGTGACGCTGAGGCGAGCCGGTTGACGATTTTATCTGGCGATAGCGAGAAGAGTAAAGAATGAACACTCTGAAATCACGACAACAGATCATTCGACTGATATTCGTCATCTTTTTGTTGATTGGGTGCAGTGCACCTGTGGCCAGGCCTACCCCGACCCCGCCTTTAATCCCTCCACCCACTTTGGCTACGGTGCCCACTTTCGCGCCTCCGCCTGCTTCCACGCTGCCTCCAACTTCTCCACCGGCGTACACTTCCGCGCTGCCTCCCACCTCCCCAACGCCGATTGGCTCGACCGGTGGCAGCCTCTTCAAGCTCGTGAACGAGACCAAAGTGACTCCGGTGGGTAGCTTTGCAGGTGGCGCGTTCGTGCGCTGCGACTACGTTCCCGGGAGAGACAGGATGGTTGTCGCTTTCAAGGCGCAACTGAGCCAGGAGGAGGCTGGCTGTACAAACCGCTGGGCTCAAGCTTACCGGGAATACACCAAGGAGATGCAGGAGACGGGCGAGTATGGGATCATCACCTGCATGACAGGCCCTGACGTTGGCGGGCTCTTACTTGGAGACGAGTACTACTTTGCAGCCATGGGTTATGACAACACGAAAAAGGCGGAGGGCTGGTGGCTGGCCAAGTACGACGCGGTCACTTGGAAGCCTCTGGTCGAACCCTTTTTCCATCCTCTCGAACCGGAGGAGAAGACTGCCGATCCGATGATCGCCATGCTGAACGGACAGATCGACGTTAGCGGCAAATACAGGAAAGCGGATGATATCGGGCCGGGACATGCGACCCACCACCAGTTCTTCACCCCAGACCTGCAGTTCATCGACAAGCGCCTCCTTACCGATGTACAGCACATTGACCTGACCTCGCTGCTCGGCATCGGCGATGTGATCCACTTTGTCACCAGCACCGACTTGTGGGGAGACATGATCGTGCTCCAGTACGACCCGCGCTGGAACTACCTCGGCACGAAAACTATCAAGGAGCACGCCTCCGCGCCGGAAGGATTGGCCTTCGACGGCATGCGGTTCTACGTCTCCTATGTCGACAATTCGCTCTCCAAGCCTTTTGAGCCGGGTAGCCATGACAACATTCGCCTGGCTGCCTTCGACGCGGACTGGAACCTGCTCGACGATATCGCCGTGACCAGTATTGCTCCCGACGAACACCGGGCGCCGGGACGCCCTTCCCTGACCCTGCGAGACAACCGCATCTATGTCTGCTACGACCAGGCCGACAACGCGCTGCCCGATCTGACCCCGGAAGAGGCGGACCTCCAGGTGTATGTAAAGGTTTACGAGGTGAGCCAGAATCCATAAGACACGCGCTGGTCGTGGCGGCTTCCCTGTTATGGTGCTGCGCCTAAGCCAGGTCGTCAGGCGCAGGCAATGAGCTTCATCAAGTAAGGTTTTATCGGTCTACGCTTGCTCACCGCAATGACGAGCCAAAACAGCCCAGGCTGACCTGGGTGTATGTCAGTTCTGGGGCAAAGAAGTATGGGGTGTTGGTTGCAGCGCTGTGCGCTGCAACCAACACCCCAATTTCCTCCCTCGAACTAGGTCGCATGGCAGATCCGCCCCAAATCTGACATGCACCCGCTGACCTGATGTGGTTGCCAAGAGTTCTCATCTTCGATGATAATTGGGAGCTACAGGATTACCCGGATTTATTTGGCAAGATTATTCCACAACGAGAAGAGAGACTATGGCTAAAAGCACCTCAGCAGCAAGCACGCAGGACGCAAAGAAAAGCAATCGTTTGGGTATCCTGCTGGCGATGGCGATGTTCGTCCTGGTTGTAGACACCTCCCTGATGAACGTATCCATCTCAGCGGTGGTCGAAGACCTGGATACCACCGTGAGCGGTGTCCAATCCGCCATTGCCCTCGAAGCCCTGGTCTCAGCCGCTTTCATCTTACTCAGCTCCAAAATCGGCGACCTGTTCGGTCGAAAACGCGCCTACGTGCTGGGTCTGCTCGGCTACGCCATCGGGGCGACCACCATGGCATTGACCCAGACTCTACAACCCGTCATCATTTTCTGGGCGATCATCGGCGGATTGGGTGCCTCGCTCCTGCTACCCGCCATGCAATCATTGATCCACGGCAACTTCGAAGGCGCGGCGCAGAAGCGCGTCTACGGCTTGGTCGGCGCGGCCACCGGGATCGCGGCTGCCATCGGTCCCTTGCTGGGGGGTTTCATCACCACCTACCTGTCCTGGCGGGTCGGATTCTTACTTGAGGTCGTCATCATCCTCATCGTGCTGGCCAATATCAAGCTGGTGAAAGATGTCCCCTACACCGGGCCCAGGGAAATCGATCTTGTCGGCGCGCTGCTCTCCATCGTCGGCATGGGCGGCATCGTCCTCAGCATCCTGGTCTGGCAGGAGGGTGGCGAATACGTCGGCATCCTGCTGGTAGTTGGCGTGATCGCCATGCTGTTGTTCGCCAGATGGCTGGTGAGCCGCAAAAAGCAGGGCAAACCGTCCCTGCTCGATCCAAATTTGTTCATCTCCAAATATTTCAGGCTGGGTATCTCTTCACAAATGTTGCAGAATATTACCCTGGGCGGCATGATGATCGCCCTGCCGATCTATTTCCAAATGGTGTTTGAGTACACCGCCATGCAGACCGGCCTGGCGCTGGCGCCATTTTCCCTGAGCATCTTCTTTATATCCCTCCTGGCGGGACGCAGGGCCGGCAAGCGCCGACAGAGCACCATCATCCGGGCTGGATTCGGCGTTCTGCTGCTCGGATTGATCATCTTGATTCCTTTAATTCCACGCGCCGACTTCTGGCTGGATCTTCGCCATCCCCCTGGTGATTGTCGGATCAGGCTTAGGCCTGCTGGTTTCCCAGCTGAACAACTATACGTTATCACCCATCGACGAAGAGCACGTCAGCGAAGCCGCCGGGGTCAACTCTGCGTCAGGCTCGTTCGGGCTTTCCTTTGGGCTGGCCTTTGCCGGCGCCATGATGCTGGCAGCCCTGACCATCTCCATTACGAACATGACCCAGGCAAGCACGGTGCTGGCGCCCGATCAACAGCAGCAGGTAGCCGTGGCGCTGGAAGAAGACGCCCAGATTATGAGCGATACACAGCTCGAGGCGCAGCTTGCTGGCCAGCCAGCGGAAGTTCAAGATGAGATCATCCGCATCAACACCGATTCCAGGTATATCGCCCTGCAGGTCGCCTTGATGGTGCCGTTAATCGCCGGTCTGCTCGGCTTCCTCAACTCGTTCCGCATGGTCAAGATGCCTGACCCTGAACCGTCCGGTGCGGCAGAGGGATTGCTGGTGGGCTGATGAAAAAGGGGCTGCCTGGTGTGAGACTGTTTAAGGTACTATCAAAGCTTATCGCCCAGACCGAGGCCATTCCTCAATCTTAAACTGGGGTACAATAATATCCTGGTAAGAGGATTGGAGGTAGAAATGAAACGACGCTGGCAAGATCGCGTTGAGATCGACCCGGCTATTCATCACGGCGATCCCTGCATCAAGGGCACTCGTATACCCGTGGTCATGATCGTCGGCAGCCTGGCAGATGGCATGACTTTTGATGAGATCCTTGAAGCGTTTCCCCAACTGACAACTGAAGATATCTATTCCGCTCTGGCATATGCTGCGGAAGTGATGCGCCAGGAGATTGTCTACCCGCTCCCCGCCTGACAATATCTCTATACTCCATTGTATGCAAATCAAAGTCGACGAAGACCTTCCCAGACAAGTCGTTGCCTCCCTGCGTGACAATGGCTATCAAGCTGACTCCGTGGTCGATGAGGGCCTGGCAGGTTGGAAGGATACCGAACTTTGGGGTAGGATACAGAAGGAAAACCGATTCCTGGTGACCGCGGATAAAGGCTTTGCTGATATTCGTATCTATCCACCTGGAACTCATGCAGGTGTCATGCTGCGACGCCCGGATCAGGATGGAATTCGCCCTCTGGTGGGACTCATAAGAATCGTCCTGCAGAGATATAACCTTAACGAGTTAACCGGAACAACCTCTGTCGTCACGCCACGTGGTGTGCGCGTTCGTAAAAAAATATAGCGACACCCAGCTCATCGCCGGTCTGCTCGGATTCCTGAATTCGTTCCGCATGGTCAAGATGCCTGACCCGGAACCATCCGGTACGGCAGAGGGATTGCTGGTGGGCTGACTTACTGATCTCTGCATAATAATCTAAACTTCGTAGCCTGCATCATGGATGAACGCCTGGATCAAATTGGGTTTACGCTGCAATCGTTTCTTAGCTTTATACAAATGAGCATCCAGCTCAGGAAGGTGGTCACATGCGATATTGGCCAGATCAGCCAGTTTCAGATAGCTCCAGACCCACTCGGTCGGGTTGAGTTCCGGAGCATATCCAGGTAATCTTTCGAGATGAAGGCGCTGGGTGGCTCCAGATGCCAGGTAATCTCTAAGAAACTGTGAGCGATGAGTTGGGCTGCCATCCCAAATCACCAGCAGCAAGCCAGGGATCAAGCGCTGAAGCTGTCCCAGAAAAGCGACCACTTCACGGCTGGTAATCGAATGCATATACGTTTTGAGAAACAACCTGCCTTGCGGCGTCACTGCGCCGATCACCGAGAGATGGTCATAGGACAAATACTCCTTCAAAATCGGTGTGCAACCGCAAGGGGCATAGGTGCGCACCACCATCGGCAGCAGATAGAAGCCCGAACTCGTCTATGAAGACGATCGTTCGTCCTTCTTGGGCTGCCTTTTTTTCAACTCTGGCCACCGCTCTGCTTTCCATCGCTGGATCTCAGCTTCCTTGCGCTGTTTGGCTCGTCGAATGGGCTTCTGGGGTGTCCAACCCAGCTCTTTCAGAATGCGGCTCACATGGGCAGGGTGGTACTTCACGCCCAACTCGCGTTCGATGACCTGCGCTACCCGTGGACAAGTCCATAGATTGCCCCGAAAACCGAAGCTCTCTGCCCCACGTTCTAATAGCCCTGGAATGCGCCGCCGTTCTTCCGTGCTCAACCGGCGAGGAGAACCGCTGGACTTTTTCGAGTTGAGCGCCGCTTCCCCTCCTTCCTTGCCCGCTTTGATCCATTGGCTCACTGCTCCTTTGGTGACGCCCAACGCTTCGCCGATTTGTTTCTGCGCCCAACCTGCTTGGTATAACTTCCAGGCGCGTTTTCGACGTTCTTCCTTCCAGCTCTTAAGTTCTTTTTTGGCCATGCGGCCTATCAAACCATAGTTTAGTTTAATCCGCAAGGATCAGTAGATCCCAGACCTTCCCGGTGTGCGCTGATTGATTTCTGTTTTGTCAGCCCGCTGGGACTACCCGACTGAATAAGGAGATGCAATGGATGCCTTAGAAGCGATTAAGAAGCGCAGAAGTATCCGCCGGTATGTGGATGATGCCGTTCCCAAAGCGGATCTGGAGGACATCGTCGATGCCGGGCGGTTGGCGGCCACGGGAAGTAACCGGCAACCGTGGGATTTCGTGGTAGTCACAGAGCGGGCTATGATTGCCCGGTTCAAAGTATCCGGCGCGTGGATTGCGAGTGCGCCGGCGGTCATCGTCGTGGTCATGGATCCTCGCTCGCGTTGGTGGATAGAAGACGGCGCGGCTGCAATCGAGAATATGCTTCTGGCGAGCACCGCTTTAGGCTACGGGTCGTGTTGGGTGGAGGGGGATGCGTTACTGCATGAGGAGCAGTTCAAAACCCTGTTGGGCGTCCCCCCCGATAAGCGCGTGATGGCCTTGATTCCAATCGGCGCTGCCGCGGAATCACCGGCACCGGAAAAGAAGCCATTGGAGCAGGTCCTTCATTGGGAAAAGTATTGAGCAGTCCGTCTCTCTATATAGAATGACCGATGGCAACAGCAGGCGGTGAAGACAGGCGTTGGACGCTCAGGAAAATAGAGGCATCCAATATGGAATCTTTTCATGAATACATGCATGAATATCGTAAACAGCTCGAGGTGGGCGCGATTCAAAAGGCCTATAAAGGGTTGATGGAATACATCATGGATTTGAGAACGTATTTTATGAACAAATACCCTGATTATTTCGTCTCTGGCAGTATCTATTATGGATATATGGATATGACCTATTTCTCCTTCTATCCACAATCCTTCAAACAGCGCAAATTAAAAATCGCAATAGTTTTTGTGCATGAAGCATTTCGGTTTGAAGTCTGGCTGGCCGGATATAACAAACAGGTTCAATCAAAATACTGGGAATTGTTCAAGGAAAGCGATTGGAATCAATATCACCTGGTGCCAACCACGAAAGGCTTTGATTCTATTATCGAGTCCGTATTAGTGGACAATCCTGATTTTCGTGATTTAGAGGCTTTAACGACACAAATCGAGAAAGAAACCTTGAATTTTATTAAGAATGTTGAGAGCTTCTTGTCTGAGCACAGAAACTGAATCTCTGCTTAATTCTTGCTGAATACAGTTGCCACGCCGCAATGAAAGGCATCGCTTAAAATTGTCCGAATTGTGTCATGGCACGTTTTTTTCAACCCGTGTTGGCGACAGATGATTCTGCTTTGCTCATAGCATGCCTCGGCGTTTTCAAGACTGCCCTGCCGGCGATACAGGTTCCCCAGATTGAGCCATCCATCCGCAATCCCATCCCAGAAGATGAAGCTGAGTGTCGATGCGGAGATGCTCTTCGAAGAACTGGCGCGCCCTGTCATACTGCCCCAAATCCAGGAAGAGATACCCCAGGAAGGTGGATACCCTGGAGATGAAAAATAGATCGCCAAACCGGCGGAACATGGCAAGGCTTTCCTCCAACAAGGAGAGCGCCGCCTGCTTGTGATCCAAACTACTTTCAAGGGCGCCCAAATGAAATATGCTCAGGGCAATTCCCCGTTCGTCCTTATGCTTTTTATTGAGTGCCAGGCTTTGCTCCAGCGTATCTCGTGAGGATGCGTATTCCAGTGATGTCGATCAGTGATTCCGGGTGATGCCGATCACCCAGACCGGTCATGCCGATCAGCTGTTGCAGTGCATGGCGATCGCCGGTCAGAGGAGAGATGGCTGGATATGCAATCATATCGCTAGTTGTCGTTGTTGATCAAGGGGGAATGAACTTTTCGCATAGAATCTCCTGATAGATTTAGCCGGTAGGCATTGTGAATGAGGCGGTCGAGGACCAAATCGGCGAGGGTGGGGTCGGGGATGCGGGCGTGCCATTCACTCACCGGGACTTGGGTGGCGACCAGGGTGGCCGTGCGGCCATAACGGTCGTCGAGGATTTCGAGCAGGTCTTTGGCCTGGGAGCGAGAGAGCGGGTCACGCAGCCAGTCGTCGAAGATGAGCAAATTAGAGCGAGCCAGGGAACGCAGCAGTTGGGGATAGGAGCCATCAGCCTGAGCGAGCTCGAGGGATTGCAGCAGGCGGGAAGTGCGTAGGTAGCGCACATTGAATTCGGCCTCACAGGCAGCCCGGCCAAGTGCGCAAGATAAGTAAGTCTTGCCTGTACCTGTGGCACCCAGAACCAACACATTAAGATGGCGGCGGACCCAATCTCCCTGGGCGAGTTCGAGAACCTGGGCTCGTTTGAGGCCGCGCCCCGCAGACAGGTCGAGGTCTTCGATGGTGGCCTGGAGAGGGAAACGGGCGGACTGGATGCGGCGGTGCAAGCGGTGGTTGGTTCTGCGGGTGATCTCGATATCGACCAGTAAGCCGAGCCGCTCTTCAAACGACAGCTCCGCGTACTGGGGATTTTGGAGCTGGTCTTCGAAGGCGGTGCGGAAAGCGGGAAGCTTGAGTTGGGATAGTTTTTCCAGTAAGGGTTGGTTCAACATAGGAATGCTCCTCAGTTGTAGTAGTTCTCACCGCGGATATTTTCATGCGGCGGTAAGGGGGTGTTGGATGCGGGATCCAGCTGCCGTTGGTCGAGTTTGTTTTGGAGAATGTTGTGCACCCCTTTGTAAGAGCGAATACCGGCCGCATTAGCCCGTTTGCAGGCAGCTTCCAGGCGTTCTGGGGAGTAGCGTTTGGCCAGGCCAAGGACGCCCAGGCAAGTCCGGTAAGCCTGCTCCGGGTGCCTGCGGTCGTCGAGAGCACGGCGGATAAGTTCGGTAGCTTGCTCGCCGATCTCTGCGGCCCAGCGCAGAAAGCGCTCCGAGGACCACTGGCTGTAGAACTGGTGCTCAGGCGGCATATGCACGCTGTGGGTTGAAAAGCGCCCTTGGGCGGTAGAGCGGGGATGTGAGGCCACCCGTTTGCGCTGGTAGAAGATCTCGACCGTCTTTTCGGTTGCCCGGATGGCCACTTCCTTGCCGGTCAGGGTGTACGGGACACTGTAGAAGTGTTTGTCGAAGGAGACGTGGTAGTCGATGTGGACGCGGGCCTTTTTCCAGACCGCAAACTCGTAGGGCGTTTCCGGAAGCGGTGAAAGGGCCGGTTGGTCCACTGCTTCAAACAGTTGCAGCCGAGACTGGCCTAGATGCTTCATCTCCCGCCGGTTGAGTTCGGCCAGCAGTTCGGCAATCGCCTGGTTGAGCTCGGTCAGACTGAAGAAGGTCCGGTCCCGCAGCCGGGCCAGGATCCAACGCTCGACTACCTGAACACCCACTTCCACCTTCGCCTTGTCACGCGGTTTGCGCACCCGTGCCGGAACCACCGCGATCCCGTAGTGATGGGCGAAGTCCTGGTAAGTTGGGTTCAGGTCCGGCTCATACAGGTTCGGACTGGTCACGCCCGCCTTGAGATTATCCGGAACCACCATTTCCGGCACACCACCCAGGAATTCCAGCGCCCGAACCTGCGCTGCAATCCAGTGGGGCAAGCTCTGGGTCCAGTGCGCTTCCGCATACGTGTAGTTGCTGGCTCCCAGGGTCGCCACGAAAACTTGCGCTTCCCGGATTTCACCCGTCTCCGGGTCCACCACCGCCACCGTCTGCCCGGCGTAGTCCACAAACAGCTTCTCCCCGGCCTTATGTTTCTGCCGCATGGTGGGGTTGAGTTGGTTCTTCCACTCTCGGTAGTGCTGGCAAAACTGGCTGTATCCGTATCCGTCCAGATGCTCCTGTCGGTACTCCACCCACAACAGGCTCAGGGTTACTCCTTTACGCTTCAACTCCTTGTGCACATACTTCCAGTCCGGCTGCAGGATCTTCCGTCTGGATAACCCTTTCTCTGGATACAAGCGGGCTTCCAACTGCTCCGCCGTCATCCCTTCTGGAAGCGGCCAACTTAGCCCGGCCGCTTTGGCGTGCGTGACGTACTCACTCACCGTACTGCTCGACACCCCACAACTTTTGGCAATCGCCCGGTGCGGCAATCCAACTTCAAATTTCAATCGCAGGATTTCTTCAATTTTTCGCATGGATAAACTCGCTTGAGACATCTCTTCCTCCTCGGATCGGTTCCGAAGAGGATGCCCGATTTGTTTGAGTTTATCCAGCCTTCTCCCCCATGCTTCTCTGGGTTACTTGATCGGCATGGCCGGAATCACCGATCGGCATGAAACGGAATCGGTGATCGGCATGCGCCGGAATTCATGATCGGCTTGGCCCGGATTATGCATGAGGCTTCTTTATCGCTATCAATCAGTAACAGTCCCAGCCAGATCAGCGCTTCAGCCAGGCTCTTTTCTCCCGCTTTGTCCAATCCCAGGGAGATTGCCCGGCTTGCCTCCAGGAGATTGCGCGCCTCTGAAAAATTATCCTGGACCCAGGCGTAACGTCCAATGTGATTCAACGCTCTGGCATATATGGTGGGGTGGTCCTTCACGTCGGGCAGAAGTCGAATCTTCTCAAACCAGAGGCGCGCTTCGGCGTAATGGCCTCCGATTTCCCAGGACCATCCCAGGGCTGCGAGCAACCGCAGGGCAGGCTCGGTCTTTTGAGTGGACACGCTCCATTCGAGCGCGAGGCGGAAGTTATCGTGCTCGCTTTCCAGACGATCCGCCCACTCAACCTGGGCTGGCCCGCGCATTTCCCCGTCCCCTTTTTCGGCAAGTTCGAGAAAATACGCCAGGTGCAGGTCACGCGCCTGCGCCTGCTCCCCTGATTGTCGCAGGCGTTCCAGCGCGAACTGTTGAATGGGGACCAGCATGATGAAGCGCGTTTCACCGCGCGCATCGAAGAGGCGCTGCAACAGGCTTTTATCGGTCAACGAATGGACCAGGTCGGACACCGCTTTATCCGGGAACGAACCCGAAAAAACAGCTTCGGCAGCCTCCAGCGTAAAGCCGTTGGAAAACACCGCAAGACCGGCGAACAGTTTTTGTTCTTCAGGCGGGAGGGAGTGATAACTCCAACCAATGGCGTTGCCCAATGACTTCTGACGCGCGGAGGTGGCGCGCATCCCATCCGCGGACAGCGTAAATGCAGCGCTCATCCGTTCCAGCAAGGTCTGCGGCGACATCCAGCGGATACGCGTGGCGAGTAACTCGATGGCGAGCGGCAGGCCGTCCAATTGCACGCAGATAGAGCTCACTGCCTGGAGGTTTTCAGGGGTCAATTTGAAATCGGGGCGGGCGGCGCGGGCGCGTTCAACGAAAAGCTCCAGCGCGGGGTACTGCGCCGCCGCTTCCAAATCTGCGGGCGCACGCTCCTTCGGAACGTCAAGCGGGGGGACGGGGTACAGCCATTCACCGGGGACACGCATCGCCTCCCGGCTGGTAGCGATGATCTTCAAATGAGGGCAGGCCGAAAGAAGTCCGGCGGCGAGTGGGGCAACCTCTTCGATGAGATGTTCGCAGTTGTCCAGCACCAGCAGGATGCGTTTGTCGCAGATGCCGTCCATGAGCTGCTGTCTGGCGGATGCCTGCTTGGCCTCCACGTAGCCCAGCGCCTGCACGATGGCGGGCGCGATCAGGGAGGCATTGTCCAGGGGGGCCAGAGCGACAAAGTAGACGCCGTCTGGGAACTGGGACAACGCGGCGCGCGCCAACTCCAGGCTGAGGCGCGTCTTGCCGATGCCCGGTGGGCCGGTGAGCGTGACGAGGCGGATATCCGGCCTCTGCAAATATTCACCGATGGACGCAATCTCGGTCTCGCGGCCAACCAGCGAGGTGACTGCCGCGGGTAGATTCGTGCGGGCTGGGGCGGGGAGAAAAGCCAGGGCGCGTCTGCGATGCCTTGGGCAGGAGCGGATCCCCAGCCGCTGCGCGCAAAACGCAAAAAGGCGGCGCGTTCGCTTGAGGGAATGTTAAAGATGTCAGCCAGCCGCGCGGCGATCTGCTCGGATGGGCGTCGTTCTTCCGCTTCGATTTTTCGCAGGGCAATTGTGGAGTAACCGATCACTTGCGCCAGTTGCTCCTGTGTCCACCCCGCCGCTTTTCGCTGGCGTTCAAGCCACTCGCCGAAAGACGATTCGACCAAGATATCCCTCTCAAAATATGTATCGCTGATTGTATCGCCGGGCGATACCCGCTGGCCCCTGTCAGCAAGTAAAGTAGGTATGTCGTAAAAAGTATACCATCACAGGATGGTGTCTCCGAATCCAAGTATAGAAAAGGTGAAAAGCATGAAAACAAAACTTTTATCAGTAATTTTTGTCCTGGCTTTTGCGCTGGCCGCGTGCAGCCCATCTCTGACGCCGACTACCGCGCCGAGAATGGTCCCAACAGACGCCCCGGTGGCTGTCCTCCAAACGACAGATACCCCCGCCGAACCCCTCGCCGCCTCCCTGCCCGAAATTAAGGTCGACGCGGCGGATTATTCCTACACCGCGCCGGAAACTGTGCCGGAGGGCTGGGTGCGCGTCATTCTATCGAACAGCGGCAGCGAGCCTCACCACGTCCAGTTCCTGCGCCTGAACGACGGCGTGACGGTGGCGCAGTTCGAGGAAACCCTAATGCAAGGTGAGGGTCCCGCCCTGGCGTTAACCAAGCAGGTCGGTGGGGTGGGAGCGGTGCATCCCGGCGGAACGGCGAGCGCGGTTATCAACCTGCCCGCGGGAGAATACATCCTCCTGTGCTTTATTCCCTCGCCAAGCGATAGTGTTGCGCATCACGCCAAGGGCATGGTCAAGAGCCTCACTGTTGAAGCGGGCGAAAATCCCGCCGCCGAACCGCAGGCTGACCTGAGTGTGCGCTTGAAGGATTTCAGCTTTGATATGCCCGCGTCCCTTCCGGGTGGTCCGTTGTCGATCCAGGTGACCAACGACGGCCCCGAGCCGCACGAGTTCAACATCCTGAAATTGGAAGATGGCAAGACGGCTGAGGATGTCATGAAGTTCCTGGGCGGAGAGGCTGGCGGTCCGCCTCCGTTTGCGCCTATCGGCGGGATAAATGGATTAGATCTTGGCGTGACAGGCTACGCCGAGCTCGATCTGGCGCCCGGCACGTACGTTGCCATCTGCAACATTCACAGCCCAAAGGCTGACGGCCATCAGCACTTCACGCTCGGTATGATTAAGACCTTCAGCGTGGGGAGCGCGGCAGGTTCCGCAGAGAGTTCCAGCTTCCCCACCGGAAAGTTCATTAAGTCCGGCACAACGGACTACGGTCTCGCTTTCAATCCGGATGGAACTTTCTCAGCGTTCGAGGGCGACACCAGGTTCGTCAATGCCACCTACAAAGCGGAGGGAAATGTCTTCACCGAAACGTCCAACGACGGCGGCTGTGAGACCAACGTGAGTTTCACCTACACCTTCGACGGTAAGAACCTGACATTCAGCTATGTCGGCAACCCCGCTGACGATATTGCCTGCGCCGGACGCCACGCAGATTTCAATAACGTGACCTACACCCTGTCGCAATAGTGTCCTAGATTCGGTAATAGGGTGGAATAAAGCTGTGCGCCTTCGGGAGCAAAACTCCCGAAGGCGCAAATATTTCCCTTGCTTCATGTAAACACCGTCAAAAAGCTATCCGCACTCAGATTCCTGAATTTCTTCCGTATTGTCAAATGGCATGGTCTTGAGTTGTCAGGTGTTGCGGATGGGTTGCTGGTAGGCTGATGTTTGGTTTAGCGCACAAGACGCACACCCAATTATTCTGGAAATCCTGTGCATCTGGTTATATCTAAATAAGTTTATAGGCCTGTTATTTGCCGCGTCTCGTTCCCCTTCCCAAAATACCGCCTCGAATACACCAGTAACCCCAAAGCCACCAGCAGCGGGCCGGTGGTTAATAGCACGAGCGAGAAATCCTGCAGCAGCGCCATCCGGTCCAGGAAAGCCATTTCATAGGCAGGCAAATTCAGCATGGCGAGAATATCGGTTAAAGAATATCTCGAAAAAGTCAGCAGGCATGAAATCGCCAGCGCGGCGGTGTACCCCAGCGCCCCCCACCAGGCCCACATCTTCAAGCGCACCAGCCCGTAGATCAGGATACCGGCGATCAGGATACACAGCGAGATGATATATGCCGATGGGCGCCCCAGCAGCAACTGCCCAAACAGCGGAAACAGGCCCTGAAAGAATATCGCCAGGTGCAGCACAATGATGATGATCACAAACAGCAGCAGGGCTGCCAGTAAAGGGAATGGATATCTTTCCGTCCAGTATGCCCTGGCATCCTGCGCCGGAAGACTGCCTTGACTCTTTCACTTTTATAGAACCACAGCCCCAGCACTGGCAATAGCACCAGGAAGATCAAAGCGGCAACGCCAACCGCAACCAATCGAAAAATCAACACTTCCCGGCTCAGGTCAAGCCGCAGGGCGGCCGGGATTAACCAGATCAAATTCCCGATCAGCAGCAGGCCGCCGCCAAGCCAGAACCAGGCAACCAGTCGCGCCAGGGTCAAAGCCCAGCGGCGCAGCCAGAGGTGCCCCAATCCCAGCGAGATGCAGATCGCCGCCACTAGGTAATAGCCCAGGTTCTGCGCCGCCAGGTAAGCAAACCACAGCGACCCCATCCCAAAACCATCATAGTAGAATTGACCGCCTTCCGAGAAAATATAGAAGACAAAGATCTCCAGCGGCCCGTAAAAAGCCCCCACCAATCCGACCAACAGCAGCGCGCCGCCCAGGAGGCGCAGGAACACCCGCATCAGCTTCTCCACTGGCTGCCTCCGATCAAGAATGTCCCGATTTTCCGTTCGCTAGCGGGCGAAGTCCCTGGAATTAACCGTCCCTACCGATAATGGAGAGGCTTCCTACCTTAGAATGATCCAGTTTTGACTTCTCCCGCCCGTTTGAATGTTGCAATCATCACGCCGTTGGGTGAAGTTTTCAATTCAACCAGAGTATAAGCCGCGGGAATAGCGCCTTGACCAAATAAGCGTTTTCCCATGCCGAGAGTCACCGGAAATATCTTCAGCCAGAATTCATCGACCAGATCATACGCCAGTAAGGTCTGAATGAAATTGCTGCTGCCATGTACCTGCAAGTCAGGACCAGCTTGTCCTTTCAGTTTCTTGATTTCAGCCGGCACGTCACCCTTTAAGAAGACCGTCTTTTGCCACTCATGCCTCGGTGAGCGTGTTTGAAGCCACGTACTTTGTGGCGGCGTTGATGCCAGGTCCTTCCTCCGGATGTTCTGGCCAGTAAGATGCAAATACCTCGAATGTCTTTCTCCCTAACAAGAGATCGAACGGCGCGCTCATTTGCTCGGTCATAACCTGGCCTAGAAACTCATCAAAGTACGGGACTGTCCAACCGCCAAGCGTAAAGTTACCGCTGGGATCTTCCGTCGGCCCGCCCGGCGCCTGTATGACGCCGTCCAGGGTTACAAAGGATAAAACGATTATTTTTCTCATAAAAATATTCTACCATAGGGAGATCAATCAATTTTCGGCTCATAACACAACCAGACATTCCCATTGCCAAAACTTCGCGATTTGATCCGCTTCAGGCTCAGCTTTTCCTGGATACCAGCGAACATCGTTCTTCCATTACCCAGAACGACGGGAATAAATACGAACTGGTATTCATCGATCAAATGCTCCTGTGTCAGCTGCGCAACCAGGCTGCCGCTTCCCATGATCACCATGTCGATACCAGGTTCATTCTTCAGTTTTCGGATTTCCGTCGCCAGGTTATCCTTGACCAGCCTGGTATTGTTCCACGAGGCCCTGTCCAGGGTTCTGGAAAACACGACCTTCGGCAGAAGGTTGATCCGCTCGGCCACAAGAGGATCATTCTGGATGGCGAGCGGTGTCGGCCAGTAGCTTGCCATGAGCTCATAGGTGATCCTGCCGAATACCAGCAGGCCTCCCCCACTGGCATTGCCTTCGACAAACGCATCCCACTCTGCATCCTTATACAGGTTGTGAGCCCAGCTCATATCACCGTTCATATCCACAAAGTAACCATCCAGCGAAACCTGATTGAAAACGATCAATCTGCGCATATTCCATCTCCTTTGTTTTCTACATCGATTGAATGCCGACTTCTCACATTCAACCCTCACCAACCTCTCTCAGCTCAGAGTCACATTCCCCGGCGGGAGCGGGCAGATGCCCCCTAATTTTACGCCAGGCCTGCGGGCAATAGAAGGCCCATCGAAGTCATGCCCCACATTGGCTATGCGCAATCATTCTATTGATTCAGATGCTCATAAGCTGCCGTCGGCTGCCGTTGGCTTTGCTTAATTTCCAAAAAAACACTTTTCGTTCCGGGTATAATCGGACAATATACATCCGTTTATATTATAGCCCGTAAACACGATGGGAATTGACGGAGTACCTGAAATGAACCTTAGAGGTGAAAAATGGATCTTTTTCAGAATTATCTGGTCGAAGAGTTTGCCGAGGATTACCAGGAAGGCCATCTATCCCGGCGGGATGCCTTGAAGCTGATCTTCTCGGTTACGGGCAGCATGCTGGTCACCAATTCCATCCTGGCTGCCTGCGCCCCGCCCCCTGAGACAACGCTGGCTCCTGCGACCGCGGCAAATGCCGCGGCAACCGCCGCCGCGACTGCGACGACCGGCGGCGCCGTCAGATACCCCGCATATAGCTAACAGCGCCACCCCACCTGCCGGGCCGACCGAACCAGCTGTTGAAACAGCCGCGGGCGAGACAGCCGCTGTCAACACAGCCGATATCGAGCTCCCCGGCGAAGGGGCTACCCTGCTTGGGGCACTTTCCAGACCGGCAGGCGCTGATCCCAGGCCTGTCATCCTGGTGTGCCACGAGAATCGCGGCCTGACCGAGCATATCAAGGATGTGACCCGCCGGCTGGCGGCGGCCGGTTACGTGGCCCTGGCAGTCGATCTGCTCTCCAGGCAGGGCGGCACCAGCTCGATGAGCTCGGACCAGGTGCCCGGAATTTTAGGGAATACTGCCCCTGAACAATTCGTAAGCGATTTTAAGAGCGGCTGGCGCTATCTGGGTGGCCAGGATTTCGCCCTGGCAGAGCGGGTGGGCATGGTGGGCTTCTGCTTTGGCGGCGGGGTCACCTGGCAGGTTGCCACGCAAATGCCCGAGCTGCTGGCCGCCGTGCCGTTTTACGGACCGCACCCGGCGGTGGAGGCGGTGGCAAACATCCAGGCGGCAGTGCAGGCGATCTACGCTGGGAACGACCAGCGCATCAACCAGGGCATCCCGCCCATCGAAGAAGCCATGCTGAAGAACGGCAAGATTTACGAAAAAGTGATTTATCCCGGTGTGGACCACGCCTTTCACAATGACACCTCGTCCCGCTATAACGCCGGATGCAGCTCAAGATGCCTGGCGCAGGACTCTGGCGTGGTTTAGGAAATATGTCAGTTAGCGCCAGGCCTCATCGTGTTCTCCCCTGGTAAAGTCAGGATTTGCTCATCGCCAGCCGGTACAATCCAAACATCACCAGGAACAGGGCGAACAGGCAGATTGGAATGACCTCCAGTGAAGTGCGCCGCGCCAGCACACCGAGCAGGGTTGAGATGGTAGCGCCGCCCAGGCCGGTGGAGACCATCTGCAAGCCGATCGTGTTGGCAGCATCCCGCGCCCCCACCCGCTGGCTGGTGCCTGACATCAGCGCCGGGAAGATCGGCGCGATGGCAAAACCGATCAACGCTACCGCGGCCAGGTTCGCCACCGGGATCGGGTTCCACCATAAAAGCAGCGCGCCAAGCATGGCGCCCAACAGGCTGCCCTGCACCAGCGCGTTCACGCCCACCCGTTTGGCGAACAGCCCGGCGATGATGCGTCCAATGGTGAAGGTGGCCCAGTAGCTGCCCGTCACCAGCCCGGCTGTGCGTGGTTCAATGCCGCGCGCCTCGGTCAGCAGGGTATACGCCCACACCCCTAACGCCACCTCACAGCCGACGTATAGGAAGAAGAGTCCCATGCTCAGCCACACCCTGGGCTGGCGCAGCGTCGCGCCCAGCGGCGTGCGGTAATCCGTCAGGCGCTTGGGCTGATCTGCACTGGCAGCGCCGTCCTTTTGGTCCCACATCGGCAGCGTCAGGGCGAAGCAGGCTGCCAGCAGCAGCTGGCAGCCCCCTACTATAATGTAGCCCAGCTGCCATGAGCCCCACTGCGTCAATGCAAAGGTCATGATAATCGGTCCCAGCGTGATGCCGATGCCGTAGCAGGCATGCAGCCACTGCATCACCCCCTCGCTAAAGTGCGCCGCCACGTACGTGTTCAAACCCGCATCGATCGCCCCCGCACCCAGCCCGGCGAACACGCCTAGCAGGACCATCATCCACCAGGACGGCACCAGTGTATACGTGATCAACACCGTACCAGTCAAGGCGCAGCTCACCATCAGCACGCGCCCCACGCCCAGGCGGCTGATCAACGGTCCGCTCAGGAAACCCGAGGTGATGTAGCCAGCCGTGCCAGTAAACATCAGCATACCTACTGCATCCAGCGGGATGGAAAAAGTGCCCCGGATGGAAGGCCAGGCCACCCCCAGCAGCCCGTCGGGCATGCCCAGGGCGATGAAGGCGATGTATGCCAGCAGGATCAGCCCCAGCTTTGGATAATTCTTAATCTTGATGACCAGTTCCATAAATGAATTTTCTTCCCGCATGCTTTGATAAGTTCAAAGTGTAACAATGATCACGGGGATCAGTAAGTGATGTTCATCATATTTTCCCCCGCTGAACTATTTAACGTGATACGGGATAAGAAGAATTTGTGGTTGGTTTGGGCGGCTTCGCCGCCCAAACCAACCACAAATAAACCTTAGATTGATATCAACCACTTGCATTTATCATGTGTTTCAATCAAAGTACATAAATTATAATACTACCTTGACAGTCATAGTAATATGTCGTATAATGTCAATATGGAGCTGATCATATGAGCGAGAACAAAATCACATCCGACCTGCTGCGTGGCCATACCGATACGATGATTTTACGGCTCTTATCCGAAGCTGATCGCTACGGGTACGAGATTGTGAAGCTGATTGCCGAGCTCTCGGGCGGCGAGTATGAGTTAAAGGAAGCCACGATGTACTCCAGCGTCCGGCGGCTTGAGGCAGACGGTGATATCGTGTGGTACTGGGGCGATGAAACTCAGGGCGGACGGCGTAAGTATTTTAGGATTACCGAAAAGGGTAAGTCCACTTACGCCAACAACAAAAGCAATTGGGAGTATGCAAAGCGCGTACTCGATAACTTATTGTAAGGAGATGTGATGTTATGAACGAGAAATTAAACCAATATTTGAACGGCGTTTTTGCGCCTTACGATGGCGTAAAAAGCGTCGCCGAGCTAAAGGCTGACTTGCTCTCCGATTTACAGGAGCGGTTCCGTGAACTCAAAGCCGAAGGCAAGGACGATGAAACCGCCTTTGAGATGACCATTGACAGCATCGGCGACATCGAACAAACGGTACAGGAGGTCGCTAATCTCTCCCGCTCGCTGGAGCGGCAGTTGTTGATCAACTTCAGCGCGGGCAACTTGCCTAAGAGCGACTTCGCAGGCGTTACCGCACATAAAGGCAAATTTGAAGCGAGCATGCTGCGCGGCTCCGACTTTTCAGGCGCGGACCTGACCGGCAGCTCATTCAAGGCCAGCGATGTGCGCGAAGCCAATTTTGACGGCGCAAATCTGACAGACTGCAACCTGTCCACCATTGACCTTGCGGATGCAAGCTTCAACAAATCAATCCTTGTGCGCACCAACTTCAGCATGTCGGGGCTGGTCGGAGCAAAATTCAGAGGTGTAAGGCTGACCGATGTCAAGCTGACCATGACCGACCTTAGAAAAACAATCTTTGAAAATTGTATCTTTGACGGCGTGGACTTCAAATCTTCCGACCTGCGAGGGCTGTGTCTAGACGGGCAGACCTTTATCGGCGTCAGATTTGACGAGGCGGCGCTAAACGAAGTTACGTTTAGAGGCGCAACACTCAAAAATGTGTCTTTCCGTTCGGCGTATACCTTGTCTAAGAAATATTACCGTGCCATAAAAACCATCTGCTTTGACGAGGCGAGAATGGATAAGCTGACCTACGCCGCGCTCAAAGGCATGCAGGCCGATTTAGCAAAGGTTACTGTTATTTAAGGGGGAGAAGAATATGCAATTTCTTAAGCTTATTTTTCTCGAGTAAATCTTAGTAAATAGGATATAATTTGGAGGAATAAGGCTGGGTCTATGATTTTGTAGATAAGCATAAACAAAAGCTGGTTTAAAACATGATGCAATCCGTAACCTGCCCGATGTGCCAGACGGTCAACCGGGTGCAGGCAAATTTCTGCAAGCAATGTGGCGCTGTTCTGATGGCAGCCTGCCCGCGCTGCGGGGTGGAGCTGCCGGAAAGCGCCCATTTTTGTGATCACTGCGGGCTCAGGCTGGTGGACGCGGGGGATTTGCATTGGTGGCAAAAACCAGGTGCGGCGAGCGGAGTCCCACCGACGCCGGACGAAGCCCGGCAGAGGCGGCCAGGTTCCGGCAGTGGATTCGCCGGCAGCGAGGCTGCCAGCAGTGATATTGCCAGGATCGCTACCTCGCCACCAGCCCCTGCCGTGCAAGTTACACCCGTGCCAATTGCACCAGCGCAGATTGAGCCAACGCCCCTCACAGCCAGGACCGGCGACGCTCAGCTCCAGCAATACATCCCCAAAGAGCTGCTCACAAAACTGGATGAAGCCCGCAGCCGCGGCGAGATGGTCGGCGAGCGCCGCGTGGTCACAATGTTATTCTGCGATGTTTTCGGCTCGACGGCGGCTGCCGAGCAGCTTGACCCTGAAGAGTGGTCGGAAATCATGAACGGCGCTTTCGAAACCATGATCCGGCCTGTGTACCAATTCGAGGGCACCCTGGCGCGCTTGATGGGCGACGGTCTCCTGGCCTTCTTCGGCGCGCCGATCGCCCATGAGGATGACGCCCTGCGGGCTGTGCTGACCGGGTTGGATATCGTGAGCGGGATCAGGCAGTATCGCAACCAGGTCACGCAGCGCTTTGGGATTGAGATCGACGTGCGCGTGGGCATCAATACCGGCATGGTGGTGGTCGGGGCGGTCGGCTCGGATTTGCGCATGGAATACACTGCCCTGGGAGACGCCATTAACCTGGCGGCGCGCATGGAACAAACCGCGGTTCCCGGCACGGTGCAGATCGCCCATGATACCTACAAGCTGGTCAAATCCGCCTTTGAATTCGAAGAGCTGGGCAGCATCGAGATCAAAGGAAAAACCGAGCCGGTGCTGGTCTATCGACCCCTGGGACGCAAATCGATCGCCGGGCGCTTGCGGGGCATCGAAGGCCTGCATGCCGAGCTGGTCGGTCGCCAGGCTGAGATGGGCGCTCTCAATAAGGTGGTATTGAACCTGAAGCAGGGAGTAGGGGGCATTGTCTGCCTGCTGGGCGAAGCGGGGATTGGGAAGAGCCGCCTGGTGAGTGAGACGCGCCAGATCTTCGATGCGCAGCTCGGTGCAGGCGGTGGCTGGGTTGAAACCGGCAGCCTGTCCTATGAAACCAACCAGGCATACGGGTTGTTCCAGCGGTTGATGCGCAGGGTGTGCGGTATAGTCCAGGACGATCCGCCTGAGCTGGTGCGCTCCCGGCTGGCAGCCATCGCTGGCAATCTGGGAGAGTCCGCCTATCCCGAGGCGAAACATCTCCTGGAAACCCTGTTTGGGCTGGCGAGTGAGAACGGCGGCCTGCTGCTGGAGGGCGAAGCCTTCAAGCAAGCGCTGCTGGAGACCATGCAGGCAGTTTTGCGAGAACAATTCGGCGGAAAGCCCAGCGTGCTGGTTTTCGAGGATATGCACTGGAGCGATGCGGCCTCGGTTGACCTGCTGCGGCAGCTGCTGCCTTTGACCGAAGATATGCCGCTGGTGATGCTGTGTGTCATGCGCAATGAGCGGCAGGCGCCAGCCTGGCAGATTCGCAACCTGGCAGATGATGAATACCGCCACCGCTATACAGAATTGGCGCTGGGACCGCTTTCGGAGGCGGAGAGCAACGAGCTGGTGAACCGCCTGCTGGCGAACGCTGATCTGCCGGACAGCCTGCGTCTCAGTATTATCGAGAAAGCCGGGGGCAACCCGTATTTTATCGAAGAAGTGGTGCGCACCCTGATTGATAGCGGTGCAGTGGTATCTGAAATCCGCGAGATTAACGGTGTGCAGACACCTTATTGGCGGGCGACCAGCGAGGGGGTGGACTTCGATATTCCGGACAATCTGCAATCCCTGCTGGCGGCGCGCATCGACCGGCTGGAAGAGCCGACCCGGGCTACGCTGCAGATCGCCTCGGTGATCGGGCGCACGTTCTTCCGCCGGGTGCTCCAGTCTGTCGATGAAGCCAGCCAGGAGCTGGATAAGCACCTGGGAACCCTGCTCAGGCTGGACATGATTCGCGAAGCGGCGCGCATGCCGGAGCTGGAATACGCCTTCCGCAACCCGATGACGCAGGAGGCGGTTTACAATACGATCCTGCTGAAGCGCCGGCGCGAATTTCATCGCCGGGTGGGGGAGGTGATGGAAGCGCTGTACGCGGAGCGGTTGAATGTTCTTTCCGGCCTGCTGGCGCACCATTATGCCCTGGGAAACCAGGCTGAGAAAGCTATTCAATACTACCGGCTGGCTGCACAGCAGGCCATCGCCGTGTATGCCTACGAAGACGCCAGCCACAACCTGCACCAGGCGCTGGATTTGATCAAATCGCCCGAGATGAGCGGGCTGCATTCGACCTTGCTGGAAGAGCTGGGCGATGTGTACCGCGCCTTGCGGGAGGGGGAACGAGCCATTGAGCACTATCGAGGCGCCCTGGAATTGCTACCCGGTACAGCCGCCGAGGGTGATCTGGTCGAAGTGCGCTTGCAGCGCAAGATTGTGCAGGTGGTGAGCGAGGTCAAATGGTCGGTGGGGCTGGATTATCTAGAGCGGGTGGGGGCGGCCAGGCAAGCCGCTCGCGCCAGCCTGGAAGGTAGCCTGCTCCATCTGGAATCCCAACCTGCGCAATTGGAAACCGTGCGCGTGCTGGTAACGCTCTCGATGGATGCCTGGCGAATGGAGGATCCGCCGGATTGGGAGACTGCCCAGGGTTACGCCCAGCAGGCAGTTGAGATGGCCAGGCAGGTTGGCAGCCCGGTGGACCTCTCAAAGGCGCTGGGCGCGCTGGCCACCGTGCTGGATGGGCGCAGCCTGCTGCGCGAGAATCTGGATATTACCATGCAAAGGTTGGAGATCTGCCGGGGACCGCAGTTTGACGACCTGGCTGAAATCATCGATGCGGTCCACAGCGCCGGCGCGGCCTTGATGTATGTCGGAGAATACGAGCAGGCGATCACTTACCTGGAGGAGGCGGAGAGTCTGGCCAGGAATGCCCAGCTGGTTTTCCAACAGACCGGCGCGCTCGGTATACTGGCGCAGTGCCTGTTCCGGTTGGACCGTTGGGATGAAGTCCTGGCGATCGAGGGTAAATGGCGCGATCTGGAGGGGCGCTATACGCGCGAACGAGTCGGAGGCACCTGATTCTATGTCGCGCTGAGCGCGAATGTCCACGCGTTGCGTGGCGACATGGAAAAGACCGAAGCCTATCGTCAAGAGTTGTACGATTTCATGGTAATTATGTCCGGGCAGCCGGAGCAGTGGCAGCGTAATCAGTTCTACTGAAGCTCTCTGCCATTACTGGCAAAGGGCGAGTTCGCCCTGGTCGATCAAGCCATGCAAACTGCTCGGGAGAAATCAGTGCAGCCGGTTAAGAATGGCTCCATGGCGCATGAGCATAACATGGTTATGCTGCTGACCGAGGTGGCCGTGCAACGAGGCGACGCCTCCGCTCTGCGGCAATATGCTCCCATGCTCGAAGAGCTTGCCGTCCGGGATAACCACCGCTTTTACCTGGCGATCGCTCACCGCGCCTGGGGCGTTGCGCACCGGCTGGCCGGCGAGTTTGCTGCATCCGAAGCGCGATTGGATCAGGCGGCGCAATTGTTCAGGGAATACGGAACCCGCTGGCAGCTCGGCCGCACGTTTTTCGAGATGGGGGAGCTGGGTGTGAGGCGCCTCGATGCGGTCATGGCGCGTCAGAGCTTCGCTCAGGCGGTGGCCGAGTTTGAAGCCGTTCGGGCGCTGCCAGACCTGGAGCGGGCTCGGGCGGCGCTGGAGGTATAGGTTTTTTTGGTTATGCAGGGAAGTGGGTGAACCGGATACACCAATCTTCAAGATGATAAAAAAGATTGTCGTCCCATTATTTGTTATCGCCATCATCGGATGGCTTGTTTTTGACTGGCCTGGCGGGCTGGCGAGAGCCGCCGCCCAGGAAGATCCTCCAGCTGAAATCTTGCTTGACAATGGTTTTCGGATCATCTTCGATGGCGTGGAATACCATGACGATGCCACTTCGACCTGGTTTTACACGGTGGAAGAGACTGAAAGCGCCCGGGAGTTGAACCGGTGGGTGCTCGAAACCCCCTTCTGTGCGCCGATCCTGGACGCCGGCCCGGAAAAATGGAAAATCGTAGACCCCGATCCGCATGCCAATCTCTCTGGCGTACAATGGAAGACCAAACATAAGTTTCAGGAGGGTCAGTTCTGGGTCAGGCTGGATACCAGCGGGCAGGTGGGAATCACCCATGTCGCCGCCAAAGGCCCCAAAGTTTCCTGGGGTGAAATTGCCGGACCAACCTGTGTGGATGAGGAGCCGCCGCCGGAAGAACCACCCACCGACGAAAATCCGCCCACCATCGAGTGGGTTGAACCGGTCGAGGCTGGGATGACCTATGATGTGCAGGCAGGCGAAACCGTCAACCTGGTCGTGAACGCTAGCGACGATAATGCGATCGATCGGGTGGAATTTTTACGCTGGGATGCCATCAGTGAAGAATTTGTGACCATAGCCATTGACCACCAGGCCCCATATCAGGCCACTGTCTCAGCCAGCCAGCTGAATCCAACCTGGAACGAGATCGACGCGGCCAGTTTCGATACCGCCGGGAATTTCTCGGGTTGGGCATGGATCTGGCTGTATCTGCCCCAGGATGGGCCTCTGTTTGGTGACAACAACCATAACAACGTCTATTTTATGCCACTCCTGATGCGATAACCTAGCGGGGGCTGGCTGAAAACGCTTGCATCCTGGTTTCAGGTCGTCTCTGTCCAGGGAAACCCCAGCTATCCGGCTTGCTCGCCGCATTTCCAGCTTGCGTCGGTTGGCTTTTTGGTTGTACAATCAGTCCTTATGAATCTCGAGTTCACCGGCAAAATTTGGTTCTGGAGGGGACCTGCCCCCTGGTTCTTCGTTAACGTTCCGGAAGAGCAGAGCAGCAACCTGAAAGCCATCTCCACCATTGTGTCCTACGGGTGGGGAGTGATCCCGGTTCATGTGCACATCGGCAAAACCGGGTTTCAGACTTCCTTATTCCCCAAAGATGATCGCTACCTTGTGCCCATCAAGACCACTGTCCGCCATGCAGAAAATCTACACGAAGGCGACATCGTGACGGTTCGCCTCGAAGTGCGTTTATAGACGAAACCCGTGCGTCCATTCCCTGGATAAACCACGCAGGAGTCAGCGGATGACCATTATTGACAATGGGATGTTATGGCGCCAGTTTGGCGCTGCCATCGAGGCGTTGGGCGAGGCGCTGCGTAGCTGCCCGGATGACCTGTGGGAAAAGAGGCTGTGGGAAGACCAGCCAGACCAGTGGGTAGCGGCTGGTTTTTCGGCATTCTGGTACCTGGGCTACCATACGCTCTTCTGGCTGGACCTGTACTTGACCGGGGCTGAAGAAGGCTTTGACCCGCCTGAGCCCTTTGACCTGGTTGAGATGGAAGCAAACGAAATCCTGCCGCGCACCTACACCCGCGCAGAGCTGCTCGGCTACCTGGAATACTGCCGCCAAAAGTGCCAGGAGACGATTGCTGCGATGTCAAGCGAACAGGCTTACCGCATGTGCCAGTTTCCCTGGGGAGAGCTGCCCTTTGCGGAGCTTCAGCTTTACAATTTACGCCACGTACAGGAACATGCTGCACAACTGCACCTGTTCCTGGGACAGCAGTCGGGAAAATCCGCAAGCTGGGTGACCCAGGCGAAGGGTTAATCACCGGATCCGATCGCAAACCGTTCACATATGCTTGTCGTTCAAATATACGCTACCTGCCCGGTCTGGTTCTCCTGGACGGGTGGGATGAACTATTCAAGTATCCCCCGCCAAAATACCCTCATAAATCCACCTACTGCGTAAGTCCTCAAGAAGTCAGGTTGCGCTCGGTGCTCAAACGGGCCGGCCTGTCCAGGGGCCAACCCCCTCAATCCTGTCAACTTGAATTCGGGTGACATATCCGGCCGGAGGGTTCTCCATCGGCGGAAACTTCACCCCAGGGCCGATATAGACCTCTGCCAACCGCTGCAGTAGCTCAGGCGCGCCACCTTCCTGGATGTGCGCCTGACCGTAAAGCACCGCGTATTCTGTGAGACCCATGGCGCTTTTTGTTGCTGACTCCAGGGAGATGGCAACCCGGGGATCTCGTTCGATGTTCCTGACCTTGCGATTCCTGGGCAGGTGGCCGGCGACAACTTCGTCCCCATCCAGGCCGATCCAGACGAGGGTAACTTGAGGGCTGCCGTCGCGATTGAGCGTGACAAGGTGGGCGTGGCAGCCGGATTCGATTAAATCTCTGATTTCCTTAGGGATCTTCACTTTTGACCTCTCATGATGGAGTCTTCATGCGGGGATTTTTATCGCATGATGTGTTGGTTGGCAGAGTGACGGTTAACTTATCGATATTAGTGGTATTTTACCTTATAACTCTCATATAACCCTCGGCGCGCCGATGAATTGCACGATAGTCCTTCTCTGAATTAACAAATGCGGCCCGTTGTCCGCAAGCTGGCGCGCCTCTTGCTGTGCAGCCGATCCCCGATTATAATAAGACAATATATATTCTATTACTCCTATTAAAACGCCGATTCCAAATAAGGGGAGAGCAATCCCGGCGTTGCGTGGGGAACCTGAGGAGGTATACAGCTTACTATTCTTCATTCCAGGAGATGGAAATCAAGCAGTGCAATCCAGCATCGTAGACCGCATCGCTCACCAGGTTTCACCAATCCAAACCGAAGGAGATCGGATCTATGTTTCGTCGAAAGAAGCTCGTTATCAGCCTGGTCCTGGCGCTGAGCGCCACCCTGGTCGCCATCAGCGTTGTGCTGGCTGGCCCGGCGGCCTGCGAAGACCGCGTCAACAACACCTTTGCCAAGCTATTACAATGCGTCACCGTCGATGGGGTGCGTGAGCACCAGGCCGCCTTCCAGGCTATCGCCGATGCCAACGGCGGCACCCGCGTTTCCGGCACCGCCGGCTACGACCAGTCGGTCGATTATGTTGTGGAGCGCATGACCGCCGCCGGTTATGCGGTCACTGTCCAACCCTTCCAGTTCCAGACCTTCATATCATTGTCCCCCGCCGTGTTGCAGATCGTGTCGCCGAATCCAGGGCCGGTGGACAACAATGTTATGTCCTACTCTGGCAGCGGCGATCACACCGCCGCTGTGACAGCCCTGGCTTATCCGCCAGCAGATGCCACACCCGGCTGTGAAGCGGCTGACTACGCCGGCTTTCCGGCAGGCAATATCGCCCTGATCAGCCGCGGCGCCTGCACCTTCGCCATCAAGGCCGCCAACGCCCAGGCGGCAGGTGCGGTGGGTGTGATCATCTTCAACAACGCACCCGGACCGCTCAACGGCACCCTGGGCAACGGCTTCACCCTGAACATTTCGGTGACCGGGATCAGCCAGGCGGATGGCCAGCTGTTGGCACAGTACGCCATGTCTGGACTGACCATGCGCCTCAAGACCGACACCTTCCGCGGCATCGCCACCACCTACAACGTGCTGGCTGAGTCGGTCGACGGCGACCCGAACAACGTAGTCATGGCCGGCGCCCACCTCGACTCAGTCAACGCCGGCCCTGGTATCCAGGACAACGGCTCGGGCAGCGCGGCCATTCTCGAAGTCGCCGAGCAGATGGCCAAGGTCAAGCCGCGCAACAAGCTGCGCTTCGCCTGGTGGGGGGCCGAGGAGGCCGGCCTGGTAGGCTCGACCTACTACGTCAATAACCTCGCGGCAGATGATCTGGCCAAGGTTACCCTGTATCTCAATTTCGACATGATCGCCTCGCCCAACCACGTCTTCTTCGTCTACGACGGCGATGACTCCGACGGCGTCGGTGCAGGTCCTGGCCCGGCTGGCTCGGATCGCATCGAGAAGCTGTTCGAAAAGTTCTACACCCAGCGCGGCCATGCCTTTACAGGCACCGACTTCTCCGGGCGATCGGATTACGGCCCCTTCATCGCCCAGGGCATCCCCTCCGGCGGCCTGTTCACCGGCGCTGAGGGCATCAAGACGGCTGCTGAAGCTGCTGTGTGGGGCGGCACAGCCGGATCGCTGTACGATCCCTGCTATCACCAGGCCTGTGACACCTACGATAACGTCAACCTGCAGGCATTCGACGTCAACTCCGACGCAGTGGCTTACTCGATGCTTGCAGTACGCCATGAACACACAGGAGATCAACGGCGAGCGGGGCAAAGGCAACTTCAAGCCGGATTACTGGGGCGACGAGCTGATCAAGTAAGCCAGTCTGTTCCCAAATGAGTGATAACTTCGGAAGTTTAAGGCGAATGTTTGCCCAACTTCCGAAGTTTGCTTTTCGCCAACCTGCCCGGCATTCTGCTCATATCGACAAGCTCCTTTCTTGGGAATGGATCAAGGGTCTGTTACTATCCGGGCCGAGATTCAGCCGGACTACTCAGCCCAATCGGCTGTGCCTGCGCCTCCCCTTCAAGCACAGCCCGCAGGGCAGCCAGCTTCTTGCGGGTGTACTCGGCGCGATGGGGTCGATCAGCGCGCTCAAACGCTGCGGCCAGATCGAGCCAGGCTTGCGGGTCGAGCTCCCGCTCGAAGTAGAAATCGTCTTCCAGGTCCAGGGCGCGGGCGCCAGCCCGTCGGGCGCCGGGGGGGAAGGAGCGGCAAGCTGGCGAAGCGGTCGGTGCCGGCCAGGCGGGCAGCCATCCCCCGCAGCTCGGCGATGCGCGGGAAGTACTGCGACCTCCGCCATGTGGCGCTCGGCCGCCCGCCACAACAGGTCGATGGGGATATCCTCCAGCATGCGGACATAAATCTCAAGCGTGTCCCGCGACACCTTCTGGTTGGGGAAAGCCTGGGTCAAGGCTATCAGCACCTTGACCACCTCTTGACTATCCGCAATAGGAGTAATCATTGAGCATCTGCTGGAGGGTCTGCTCGGTCGACTCTTTGCCCGGCTGCTCAGCCCGGCACTGGCGGCAGCCTGCCGGCCCGCCGCGCTGGTACAGATCGAGCTGCCCGATGATATTGCGGGGACTCCAGCCATGACCCAGCCAGTGCTCCA
>CAVPNY010000025.1:0-67524 GCA_963706905.1 uncultured Chloroflexia bacterium
GACGATCGGTAACTATTAACTCTTCACCAGATTCTTGTTAGACTCCCCACCCGCTGCCAGGCGCGATCTCTTAGGCGTTAAGCCTCTTGCCCCAGGGCAAGCCCTCTGGTATAATGCCCTTCGCCCTCTGGACAGGTTGTGTAGTACTTTTTCTGTGATTTGCGGACGTAGCCTGCAAATCACAGATAAAAAATAGAAACACTATCTCTGGACGGGCGATCGGCGACAGCGCCGACGTAGCTCAAGCGGCAGAGCAACCGCCTTGTAAGTGGTAGGTTACGGGTTCGATTCCCGTCGTCGGCTCCAGGATTGCAGGTTGTCGATTGTAGATTGCTAATCCGGACAACCTTGTTCGCAGTGCAATCTGCAATCGTTATCCTACAATCAAATACTAACCCGGGCGGTTACCCAAGTGGCCAAAGGGGGCTGACTGTAAATCAGCTGGCAGACGCCTTCGGAGGTTCGAATCCTTCACCGCCCACCTGGTTCACTCGCTGACCATGGCTGCGTTCAAGCCAAAAATGGTCAGCGCGTAGCCACGTAAGGCGAAAGCCCTCATAGCTCAGTCGGTAGAGCACGTTCTTGGTAAGAACGGGGTCATGGGTTCAAATCCCATTGAGGGCTCTCGTTACCAACATCGTCGAATCTTATTTTTCGATAAGGAGAGAAGAGCACTTATGGCCAAGCAGAAATTTGATCGCAACAAGCCGCACATGAACGTGGGGACGATGGGACACATCGACCACGGGAAGACGACGTTGACGGCGGCGATTACGAAGTATTGTGCGTTCAACAATCAGGCGGAATATCGGTCGTTTGATTCGATCGACAATGCGCCGGAAGAGAAGGCGCGCGGGATCACGATCAACATCGCGCATGTGGAGTACCAGACGGCGAAGCGGCACTATGCGCACGTGGACATGCCGGGGCACCGGGATTACATCAAGAACATGATCACGGGAGCGGCGCAGGTAGACGGGGCGATACTGGTGGTAGCGGCGCCGGATGGGCCGATGCCGCAGACGCGGGAGCACGTGCTGTTGGCGCGGCAGGTGGAAGTGCCGGCGATCGTGGTGTACCTGAACAAGGTGGATATGATGGACGACCCGGAGCTACTGGAGTTGGTGGAGCTGGAGCTGCGGGAGTTATTGAACGAATACAACTTTCCAGGGGACGAGACGCCGATAGTGCGAGGGAGTGCGCTGGCGGCGTTAGAGAGCACGAGCACGGATCCGGATGCGCCGGAGTATGCGAGCATCAAGGAGCTGTTGCGGGTGGTGGATGAGTACATCCCGGAGCCGGTGCGAGAGATGGACAAGCCGTTCATGATGTCGGCGGAGGATGTGTTCTCGATCAAGGGTCGCGGGACGGTGGTGACGGGGCGCGTGGAGCGCGGGCAGGTGAAGACAGGGGAATCAGTGGAGATCGTGGGTCTGCGCGAGAAGAGCATGAGCTCGGTGGTGACGGGAGTGGAGATGTTCCACAAGACCCTGGACATCGGGCAGGCCGGGGATAACCTGGGGCTGCTGCTGAGGGGCATTGACCGGGAAGATGTGGAGCGGGGGATGGTGATCGCCAAGCCGGGGAGCATCACGCCGCACACGAAGTTCATGAGCGAAGTATACGTGCTGAAGAAGGAAGAGGGAGGGCGGCACAAAGCGTTCTTCACAGGGTACCGGCCGCAGTTCTACATCCGGACGATGGATGTGACCGGCAACATCAAGCTGCCGGAAGGGGTCGAGATGGTGATGCCTGGGGACAACGTGAACCTGGAAGTGGAGTTGATCGTGCCGGTGGCGTTGGAGCAGGGGTCGAAATTCGCAATTCGCGAAGGTGGCCTCACCGTAGGCGCCGGCGTGATCACCAAGATTTTGAAATAAAAGGAGCGGCACCCTTCAAGATTAGAGTGCTGATAACAGAAATATGGCTTCGAAAAAAGATGTCCGCCCAGTAGTTACCCTGGCCTGCTCAGAATGTAAGGAACGCAATTACACAACCGAGAAGAACCGGCGTAATGACCCGGGGCGAATGGAACTAAAAAAGTATTGTCCGCGTTGTCGCTGTCACCAGATACATCGCGAGACGAAATAGTCGATTAGTCTGATAGTCAGGTAGTCGGATGGTCGAATAGTCAAAGAAGGAACTTGATGATATGACTATTCGACTACAAGACTACGAGACCACATGACTAATAATAGGCCAGTAGCTCAATTGGTAGAGCTCTCGTCTCCAAAACGAGCGGTTGTGGGTTCAAGTCCTGCCTGGCCTGCCTGAGATACGGGTGACGCCGTCCATAGAGGCGGCGTTTTGCCCGTAACTATAGAAAAAAAGGGCGTTTATTGCGGGTAGAAGTTAATCCCAATAAACATCCGAAGGAGAACCTCGTGGCCAAGGATGATAAGAAGGCCATCCAAAAACAACCGAACCGCGTCCAGCGCTACTTCCGAGAGACGGTTGGCGAATTGCGCAAAGTGACCTGGCCGACTCGCCGGGAGGCGACCAATTTGACCATTGTCGTCTTGATAGTGATCGCTGCGATGAGCGCCTTCCTTGGTTTGCTGGATTTCATTTTCGGACGCTTCTTTATCTTGCTCTTTGGTTGATACGTTCGATCGTTTAATGTGGCGTACTGACTGACGGAATCCTGTCACCAGATGAACTAAGGGATGATAGCAATGAATTTGATTGACCAGGAAGATGAATTCGAAGAAAGAGAAGAATTCGAGGCGGCCGACGATCTCGAAGCCCCCGTTGAGTCTCCTGTGAGTGGCGAAGACCAGGAAGAAGGTCTCTTACCGCTGGAGTTTCCGGAAGAGCTCCTGGAAGGCGAATCGTTCCAGGAAGGGGATGGTCGCGCCTGGTATGTGGTCCATTGCTACTCAGGCTACGAGAACAAGGTGCGCCATAATTTGGAGCAGCGCATTGAGACGATGGGGATGAAAGATAAGATCTTCGATATTGTAGTCCCCACAGAGGAAGAGATCGAGGTCAGGGAAGGCAAGCGACGTACCGTAGAACGACGTGTATTCCCGGGATATATTCTGGTCAATATGATCCTGTCCGAAGAGTCATGGTATGTTGTGCGCAATACACCTGGTGTGACAGGCTTTGTTGGCATGGGGAACAACCCAACACCCCTGCGCCCAGAAGAGGTCTCGCAGATCATCAAGCGGATGGAAGCTGAAGCCCCGCGCATTAAAGTCACTTTTAAATCTGGCGAACGTGTGCGCATTGTCGATGGGCCCTTCAACGATTTCCGCGGCACCGTTTCTGAAATCGATATGGAGCGGGCAAAAGTGCGTGTAATGGTAAACTTCTTCGGGCGCGAAACGCCCGTTGAGCTTGACTTCTTACAGGTTGAAAAAACCTGATTGAAGGTAGGTGGGAGGGTGTTCCCCTATCACCCGCTATCACCACAAAGGAGAACATACTGTGGCAAAGAAATTGAAGGCAATTGTACGTTTGCAAATCGAGGCTGGGAAGGCGAACCCGGCGCCTCCGATTGGCCCGGCATTGGCTGGGCATGGGATCAACTTAATGGCATTCTGCAAGGAGTACAACGCCCGCACGTCGAACCGACCGGGCGAGATTCTCCCAGCAGAGATCAGCATTTTCACCGATGGCTCTTTCACATTTATTCTGAAAACCCCTCCGGCGTCTGTCCTATTGAAAAAGGCCGCAGGTGTGGGTAAAGGTTCGGCTAATGCGCCGCGTGAAAAAGTTGGGAAAGTGACTCGCAGCCAGGTACGCGAGATTGCTGAACTGAAGATGAAAGACCTTAACGCAGTGGATCTGGAAGGCGCAATGCGCCAGATTGAAGGCACTGCTCGTAACATGGGTCTGGAGATTGTGGACTAATCATCTGTGGGAGGGCGCAAAGCCCGTTTGAACCACAAAGGAGAAAGCATGGCGAAGCACGGTAAGAAATATTTGGCTGCGGCCGCAAAGATCGAACAAGACCGTAATTATGAACCTGATGAAGCAATTGCTCTTGTCAAAGAGACTGCGATTGCAACCTTTGATTCGACGGTCGAAATCCATATTCGCCTTGGGGTGGACCCCCGCCACGCCGACCAGCAGGTGCGCGACGTGGTCGTTTTACCGCATGGCCTGGGTAAGACTGTCCGGGTGCTGGTGTTTGCTCAGGGAGAAGGGGCTGCCTTTGCTCGCGAGGCTGGGGCCGATATTGTCGCCGATGATGAAGAGACCCTGCAGAAGATCCAGGGCGGCTGGACGGAATTTGATGTTGCCATAGCCACACCGGATATGATGGGTAAAGTTGGGCGGCTTGGTCGAATTCTTGGCCCACGTGGCCTGATGCCTAATCCCAAGGCTGGCACGGTCATTCCCGCTGAAGACATTCCGCGCGTCGTGGAGGAGTCGAAGGCTGGTCGGGTAGAATTTCGCGTTGATAAAACGTCTAATCTGCATGTGCCAATTGGTAAAGCTTCTTTTGAAAAGCAAAAACTATATGACAACATGGCAGCTTTAATGGATGCCATCCGTAAAGCCCGCCCGGCGGCAGCTAAAGGCACTTATGTTCGGCGGGTAACATTAACTACAACGATGGGACCTGGCATAAAAGTCGATCCAAACCAGGCTCAAGCGATGGAGATTCGCGAATAAGAAGTTTGAAACCTATTCGCTAAGATCGAGTACCACTTTGCCAAAGACAGCGGGTGCCCCGGCCTTATGCCGGCCGGCTTAATTACCTGCCCAGGTAAAGACAACTCCCTGAAATCAAATTTCCGTTTATGCGGAAATGGAGAGTCTTTGCCTGGCGCCTACACCAGGCAAAGATTTTTTTCAGGAAGGAGGTGAATGGACATTGGCCATATCGGAGAAGCGCAAGAAGGAAGTTGTTGGCGAGTATCAGGACTGGCTTGAAAAAAGTAAAGCTGTTATCCTGACCGAATACACTGGTCTTTCAATGAAAGACATGGATGCCCTCCGGACGAAGGTTCGTGAAGCGGGCGGCGAGTTCCACGTGTTGAAGAACACCCTGGCTCAGAAGGCATTTGAAGGTGCTGGTTTTCAGGCGCCATCAGACTTCTTTGAAGGCAGTACCGCAGCCGGATTTGCATTCCAGGACGCGCCCGCCCTGGCGAAAACCATGATGGATTTCGCTAAGACAGCCGAAATTCTCAAAGTCAAGGGCGGATATCTTCAAAATCGCCCGATGAGCGCCGCGCAGGTGAGCGCGTTGGCGAACTTGCCTCCGTTGCCAGTGATGCGCGCCCAATTATTGGGAACCATCCTGGCTCCGGCCAGCCAGCTTGCTCGAACCCTGGCTGAACCAGCGCGCCAGATCGCAGCTGTTTTGAAAGGCTATGCCGATCATGATGCGGCAAGCGAACCAGTTAGTTGATTTGTTTTTTTAATCTTGAATCTCATTGAGAAAATGTTTAGAAACATTACAAGGAGTATGTTGAAATGGCCGATTTGAATAAAGTGGTTGAGGAGCTGAGTGCTCTCTCAGTTTTAGAAGCTTCCGAGCTGGTCAAGCTGCTCGAGGAAAAATGGGGCGTATCAGCGGCTGCTCCGGTAGCGGTTGCTGCTGCTGCGCCTACTGCTGCAGCGGCTGAGCCGGTTGAGGAAAAGACCGAATTTGATGTGGTTATCAAGGATGCCGGTCCGAAGAAGATCGAAGTCATCAAGACCATTCGTCAACTGACCAGCCTGGGCTTAAAAGAAGCCAAGGATATGGCTGAAACTGCCGGCGGCAAGGTGTTGGAAGCGGTGAGTAAGGAAGTCGCTGCAGACGCCAAAGCCAAGCTGGAGGCTGCTGGCGCTTCTGTTGAAGTCGCCTAGCTTCTTTTCGTGCTTTGTGAGGCCGCCTGATCGGGCGGCCTTTTTTCTTTTTCAAGGCTGTGGTATATTCTAAGAAATATCATTAATGTTAATTGAGCGAGATAATCCTCAGGAGGAAAAATGAGCGCTCGAATCCTGGTTATCGAAGACGATGAAGCCATCTTGAAGTTCCTCCGTCGCGGCCTGGCCTATGAAGGCTACCAGGTAGATACCGCCGCTGATGGGCAATCTGGTCTGGGAATGGCTAGAGATAATCCGCCGGATCTGGTTGTGCTCGATCTCATGTTGCCCGGCATCGATGGTTTGGAGGTGTGTCGCAGATTGCGTGCGGGGGGGCCTGTGCCGATTTTGATCTTAACTGCGAAAGACACAGTCAACGATCGGGTGCTTGGGCTGGATATGGGCGCCGATGATTATATGGTGAAACCATTCAACCTGGATGAGCTCCTGGCGCGCATCAGAGCCTTGTTGCGGAGAGCCCAACCCACTCGACCACAGGTTTTACGTTTCGCTGATCTTTCACTCGATACCGGCACTCGCCAGGCTTACCGCAGCGATCGAACGATTTCATTGACTGCCAAAGAGTATGAACTTTTGGAACTCTTCATGCGTCATCCCCGCCAAGTGCTCACCCGGGATATGATCTTTGACCGGGTTTGGGGTTATGATTTTGGGGGTGAGAGCAATATTATCGAGGTATATATCCGCTACTTGCGTCAGAAGCTCGAAACTGATACCGAAACCCGTCTGATTCACACAGTGCGCGGTATGGGGTATGTACTCAGGGAGCCGACTTAGTCGCTTCTGATGTCATTACGAGCACGACTCACTCTCCTCTATACGACGCTTTTGGGGGGAATACTGCTGGTTTTTGGGACGCTGATTTATCTCTTTGTCAGGCTGGTGCTGATTGCCCAGGTAGACGAAGCGCTGATTTAAACTTTCAATGATATATTGAATAGCACCCAGATCGTCTCAATCCGAGATATGGACGTGCTCCAACTTCCGGCCCTCGATCTGACCGAGAATGTGTACGCCCAGGCCTGGGATCTCCATTCCCAGCTCAATTCAACTAACCTGAAGGGGTTCAACCAGCCCTTTGACCCCTCTGGTTTGCAATCCTCTGTTCCGGTCTTTCGGGATGTAACCAGAGGATTTCACCTGCGCGTCTTAAGCGTACCGCTCAACATTGGTGGCCGGCCGATAGGCATGCTCCAATTGGCTTCTAATCTAGCAGTTGTTGATGCAACATTGCGGGCGTTGGTGACTGTATTGCTGGTTGGATCCGTGATTGCCATCGCCCTGGCCGCGTTGATCGGCTGGCTCAGCACCAAGCGCGCTCTTGCTCCACTGGAGGCGGTTACGCAAACTGCTCTTCAAATCACACGTGCCGATGATCTCTCCCGGCGGATCTCGTATCAGGGGCCACCGGAAGATGAGGTGGGTCAATTGATTATAGCTTTCAACCAGACTTTAGCCCGACTTGAGAACTTGTTTCATACTCAACGCCGTTTTGTGGCTGATGTCGGGCACGAGTTGCGCACTCCGCTCACAGTGATTAAAGGAAATGTAGACTTGATGAGGCGGATGGGTTGTTCCGATGATGAATCCCTGGTTGGAATCGAAACTGAGGTAGATCGGTTGACACGTCTGGTGGGCGATCTGTTATTGCTGGCTCAGGCTGAGTTTGGTAAGCTGCCGTTGGATCAGCGTCCTGTTGAACTGGACAGCATCGTGCTGGAAAGCCTGCAGCAAATGCAGGTGCTCGCTCGCGACAAATTACAACTACGTCTGGGTGAATTTGATCAGGTGCTGGTATGTGGAGATCAGGATCGATTGAAACAGGTTCTTGTTAATTTAATTGGGAATGCAATTAAATATACGCCCAGCGGTGGGGAGGTTGTGGTTGGGTTGGGGAAAGTTGGTAAGCAGGCTAAGTTGACTGTGCATGATACTGGTGCGGGGATCCCAAAGGAAGATTTGCCGCATGTTTTTGAGCGATTTTACCGTGGCGAAAAATCAAGAACCCGCTCTCGAGATGGGAAAGGATTTGGTCTGGGTCTTTCGATTGCTTATTGGATCGTTCGTAATCATGGCGGTCGGATCGAGGTTGACTCTGCAGAAAGATCATGGCACGACATTTATTGTATGGCTTCCTCTTGCCGAAGGCGATTGTCAGGGTTAATTTCAATAATTCCCTCTATCATCTAACCGAGTAAGACGTAAATCAAAGCACGACCCTTCAACGCAATGCGCCGAAGGGTCGTGCTTTTCTAATTGAATTATGGATTTAACGGTTGGGTGTGAAAGTAGAACGCCGGTTTGGGTTATCACTTGATTGGGCATCCATAGAGACTGGGTGGTAAGTTGGTTCAGGGCGGTTATATGCTTGCTCCACAGGGGGAGTAGGTCGGTAATTTGAGCGGGTTGCGGAAGTATTGCGGGAAGTCGCGGGGATTGATGTGGGTTGGACAACTGCTGTCCGTGGAGCTCGGGAGTATCCACTTTGGGGGACTCTCTGATCAGCCTGGCTGAATAACCGGTCGCCAGCAACTGAGAAGGTGCCGATAATCAAGACCCGGATCAACCACACCAGGATTGCGACAAAAATGGGGACCACTTTGAGGAGAGTGTCTCCTTGCACAACAGCGTTGCCCAGGTCATCCTGGTTGAGCAAAGCGATCGATACGCCCCACCAGGTGAGCATTGAGTTCATCGTTGCAGCCAGGAGCCATGCGCCAAAGAGATACCAGGCTTCGGAAGGCTCCTTGTTGCCAGCTTCAGGTGTAAATAGTCGGGCAATACCGGCAAAGTCGATCCCACAGAAGGCGATTGCCAGGATCGTAGCCCATTTAAGACCAGCAAATTCGAGGTCGCCTAACAAATCGGTTAGAGCAAATGTGGTCGTGCTGAAGTTAAAATATCTCAAAGGCGATTAATGCAGCAATGATGATCAGGCCAAAGGCCAGACCGCGGCGCAGGTTGCCTCCTGCGAGTGAGAAATGGACTTTTTGATTGCGGTAATTGGTTTGATTCATGACAGCCTCCAGTGGCCAACTGAGTAACTTCTGCTCGGTTGAAGCGATCGAAAGATGATCGTCATTCAAACCGAATGGTCATTTCAGTAATAATATAGAACAAATGTTCGTATTTGTCAAGAGGCATTTTCCTTAGTGAATTGGAAGATGATAACCTTGACAATATAGAACATATGTGCTATTTTATCACTCTTCTTCGTTTTCCAGCACGGGTTTTGATTGATCAGGAGGTACTATGGGATCGCTTAGGAATTACGTCGTTCTGGGAGCTTTTATCGGAAGCTTATTATTAGCGTCATTTGCGAATAAAGTTACTGCAAGTGTCGCCTTTCCTTCAATGGATGCAACCTCTAAAGTGATGTCAGAATCGGATGACGAAACTCAGGTTCAGCCATCTACTGATATCCAGGAGAAACCCAAGAAGAAGAAAAAAGAGAAAAAGGCAATTGCAGATTATAAATGTAAATTGAGTTCGGATTACCCCGAAAGCATTGATCAATGGTGCAGCCAAATTACATATTATTCAGAACAAAAAAATCTTGATCCTGACCTGATTGCAGCCGTCATGTTACAAGAAAGTGGCGGTAATCCTACTGCTTACTCGACGAGTGGCGCAGTCGGATTGATGCAAGTGATGCCTAGAGATGGGATCGCCTCATCTTTCCAGTGCGTGAATGGACCATGTTTCGCCAACCGTCCCTCTTCTCAGGAACTTCAAAATCCAGAGTTCAATGTCGAGTATGGAACGGGAATGCTTTCAGGCCTGGTGAGCAGGCATGGCAACGTCCGAGATGCCTTACGCGCCTATGGACCAATGGATGTTGGTTATTATTATGCGGATAAAGTGCTGGGCATCTACCAGGCCTATAGTAAGTAGGCCATACTGAGTTATCAGGTCTCAGGAATGCGCCCAAAGGTGCACAACACCCCAATCCAATTCAACCTAGTGCTCCATCCAAAAGGTTTTGTTAGGCAGCACGATTTGATCAAGATCTGGAACAGCTCGACAAATTCCGTGTAAGGATTAAATATCCATACAAGAGCAGGGACAAGCCTGAACAAACAGCCTCACTCATCCAGCGGGCTGCGCACGGCCTGAGGCCCGCGGTTGAGCACGTGGGTGTAAATCATTGTCGTGCTGAGGTCTTTGTGTCCGAGAAGCTCCTGAACCGTGCGGATATCGTAGCCGGCTTCGAGCAAATGGGTAGCGAAGCAGTGACGCAAGGTGTGCGGGCCGACCGGTTTGACCAGCCCGGCTTTTCGGGCGGCTGCACGGATGGCCTTCTGCAGGCCGCTCTCATCCACGTGGTGGCGCCTTTCAATTCCGCTGCGAGGATCGACCGAGCGCTTAGAAGCGGGAAACACCCACTGCCATCCCCATTCATGGGCAGCATTTGGGTATTTACGCTCCAAAGCAAAGGGAAGGTACACATTCCCAAATCCATCTTGAAGATCGTCTTCGTAGATCAGCCTGACATGGCGCAGGTGACGTTCCAGGTTCGCCGTTAAGCTTTCCGGTAATAACGTGAGGCGATCTTTCTCGCCCTTGCCATCTCGAACGACAATCTGGTGCAGCTCAAAATCCAGGTCTTTGATCCGCAGGCGGACACACTCCATCAAACGCAACCCACAACCGTATAAAATCTGGGCCATCAAGAGATGAATGCCAGTCATCTCTGCCAACAGCCGGCGGGTCTCTGCTTTGGATAAGACAACAGGCAAATGCTGGGGAGCTTTGGCGCGCGATGCCTGGATATTCCCATCTAATTCGATTTGTAAGACCTCTTTATAAAGAAAGAGAAGCGCTGAGAAGGCCTGGTTTTGAGTGGAAGCTGCTACCTTGCCATTTACTGCCAGATCAGTAAGGAAAGACTCTATTTCTGATTTCCCCATTTGAGCCGGGTGGCGCTTGTTATGGAAGAGAATGAAACGCCTGATCCAATTGACATAAGCATCTTCCGTGCGGATGGAATAATGTTTTCGACGGAGGATCGACCGAGCGCTTAGAAGCGGGAAACACCCACTGCCATCCCCATTCATGGGCAGCATTTGGGTATTTACGCTCCAAAGCAAAGGGAAGATACACATTCCCAAAACCATCCTGAAGATCATCTTCGTAGATCAGCCTGACATGGCGCAGGTGACGTTCCAGGTTCGCCGTTAAGCTTTCCGGTAATAACGTGAGGCGATCTTTCTCGCCCTTGCCATCTCGGACGACAATCTGGTGCAGCTCAAAATCCAGGTCTTTGATCCGCAGGCGGACACACTCCATCAAACGCAACCCACAACCGTATAAAATTTGGGCCATCAAGAGATGCATGCCATTCATCTCTGCCAACAGCCGGCGGGTCTCTGCTTTGGATAAGACAACAGGCAGATGCTGGGGAGCTTTGGCGCGCGAGGCCTGGATTTTCCCATCTAATTCGATTTGTAAGACCTCTTTATAAAGAAAGAGAAGCGCTGAGAAGGCCTGGTTTTGAGTGGAAGCTGCCACCTTGCCATTTACTGCCAGATCGGTAAGGAAAAACTCGATTTCTAATTTCCCCATTTGAGCCGGGTGGCGCTTGTTATGGAAGAGAATGAAACGCCTGATCCAATTGACATAAGCATCTTCCGTGCGGTTGGAATAATGTTTTCGACGGATCACCTGGCGAACCTGGTCGAGGAGTTTTGGAGAGGTAAAATCTCGCATGCTGGTTGATTCCTTGTATAATATTTAGCAGATATTAACCAATATATTGGGTTATCCGGCAATTTCAGATATAAATTATAGCATGGAAAATACTATAATTAAATTATTATACGGAAATGTCCGTTAACTAATTGTTAGCGGGGCAGAAGGCAAATACGTGCGAAGCCGCGAAATACAGAAACTCATTGATGCCGTCGAAGCCGTGCACGGACCGGTGGTATGTACGGTTCGGACCCGTCCGAGGAACACGGCACATGCTTCAAGGTTGCTGGCATTCCAGTTACGATTTCGGTGCACACGCAGGATGGACGTCTTCCATCCGGCCAGTTCGATATCCAGATAGAAGGAGTGCCACCGGGCGACTACATCTTTGCGACGGTCTTGCCCCTGGAAGCGCTTATGGAACACATAGCACGATTACGCGGTTCCCGAAGATCAGTGGCCGGGATTTTAAGATGCCCGCTAACAAGCCGTTGCAGCGGACGGTCGCCTTCAGCGCCCGCCGCTGAACGGCGAACCGTTAGGCGCGTGCGGTAAACGAGTTGTGTATGAATACAAATAAACTTATTGAAACCTGGAAGCATGAAGAACAACAGCCCTTCGTCGGATGGGATTTTTCCTATCTCGATGGTCGAATGATAGAAGAACAGGCCCCCTGGTCCTATTCTTCCAGAGCGGCTGAGTTGATGAAAAAAGCTTCATCGGTGGTTGACTTGGGCACAGGTGGTGGCGAACGGTTTCTAAAACTGCACAAGTATTGGCCCCCAAAAGTTGTAGTAACAGAAGAGTACCCTCCCAACTTTCGATTGGCAGCAGAACGGCTGGTGCCTCTTGGCGTTCAAGTGGTAGATGTACCCCTAACTGACATTGGTTCAATACCCTTTGCCAGTGGCGAGTTTGATCTCGTTTTAAATCGCCATTCCGGCTTCAATTCCAAAGAAGTGGCTCGGATCCTTGCACCAGATGGCACATTCTTAACTCAACAAATTCATGGCATGTGGGCACATGATTTATTGGCAGCTTTTGATACCCGGCCTCAATGGCCCAATGCAACTCCACAAAAATATGTGCCTGAATTAGAGGCTGCGGGGCTTACCATCGTCAATACACAAGAATGGTCAGGCCGGTTGTCGTTCACAGATGTTGGCGCAATCGTCTATTACTTGAAAGCCGTTCCTTGGTTCGTGCCAGGATTTTCAGTGGAAACGCACGCAAAGTACTTGTTCGCCCTTCAGCACCGGCTAGAAAGTGGCGAAAGCTTAACCTTTGTTGCTAGAAAATATCTCCTTGAGGCGCATAAAGGACCGCAGTCCTAGGGAGATAGCTGAAGTAAAGCGCCCAACAACCGGCTCAAGGCTGACGGCGGCTTTGCCGCCAAGGGTACGCCGCGTCGCAGGTCGCAATCGTTAGGCTTCTTTCAGGGCTCCTTGCTCATTCGCCGCCGCAGCTTAGCCGGAGCGTTGGGCAGTTCCTTGCACAATAAGGTATGTATGAAAACCAAAAACATTGTTACGGTTTTTCTTGTCGCTTTCGTCTTGGTTTCGTGTGCGCCAGCGGCTAAAGTCGTTCCAACAGAAACTGCTATTACAATTTTAACATTATCACCTGTTCCGCCGACGCCTACGATTACACCGACTCCAACACTGACGATTGACGACATTAGAGCCATTATTTATGCGTCCAATCCTAAATCGCCACAATATGACCCGAAGTCTACTGTCTACGCAGAATTTCCCGAAGTGATAAAACGGCTTTCCACAATGGCAAATGCAGTTGACGCCGCAGGCGATTTAGCGATTGCAATTACCTATCCTCGTCAGGACTCCTACATCGCGGCGCAGGCTCTTATTTCTCTTGGTCCTGACATAACATCAACAACAATAGTGACTCTTTTTGGTAACTTGGATTCAAGTAATCTTCACAATCTGAAACCTGACGCCGTTATTTATTCGATTGTTTTGTTAAGTAGTACAGGCAAGGGGGCATCATGTGCTGTTGGAAATATTGGGCCTCTGTTGTGGAATCCTGACTCAAGGGTTCGTTCTGCGGCAGCGTTTGCACTGGAAAGAATTACCGAACAAGACTTTATTGCAGGCCAGTACGAAATCGAAATTACTCCCTCTTTTATGGCAAATTCAATATTCGCTGATGAACCAGAAGGAAGTATTACTGGAAAAGCGAGAGAATGGTGGAACAAACGAGGCTCAAAAGTAAAATGGCATTCGAGTTATGGTCTCTGCGACCCTTAACTTCTTTACAGAAAAAACTGCCCAACACCAGCTCCAGGCGACAGCGGCTCCGCCGCTGAGGGGATGCACCCGGCCAGAAGTGGCGCGATAATTGCCGTGGAATCTCCCCCGTCCCGCCGCTGCCGTTGAGCCAGACCGTTGGGCGGCATTACTCGAATGAAAGTGTATCAAGGAGTTCGTCATGAATAACGCAAAGAATTCCATTAATCCCAAGAAGATGGTTGAACAAGGATATGATAAGGTAGCTTCCGATTACGCTTGTCTTGAAGGGGAGATAAAATGGCCGCGTATGCAATGGCTCAAGAAATTACTGAACCATCTGGAACCAAGATCATCCGTTCTCGATCTAGGTTGTGGGTCGGGTGATCCAGCAGATATTGAAATTGCAAAGAAACATAAGGTTACAGGGGTTGATATTTCTCAGACGCAGATCAATCTTGCTCGCCAAAAAGTTCCTAATGGTCATTTCATTCATGGAGATGCTGGTTCTGTAGATTTCCCATCAGCTTCCTTTGATGCCGTCATATCATTTTACACCTTGGAACATATACCACGAGAAGAACATGGAAGTGTCTTAGGGCACATTTATCAATGGCTCAAAGCAGGAGGCTTTTTGCTGATTAGTATGGAAGCTGGAGATTACGATGATTTACGGGTAATTGGCTGGGCGTTCCGATGTTCATTAGTTCCTTCAATCCCGAAATGATGAAACAGTTGGTCGTCCATGAAGGATTTGATGTGCTCGAAACCGCCATCGAGACCCAGATGGAAGGGAAGACTGAGATACCTTATCATTGGATACTTGCCCGCAAGCCATGAGCAGGAATACCATGCCGCCCAACACCGGCTCCACATGACCGCCTTCGGCGTGGGTATGCGGCGGCCACTTGGCAGAAGATGTGATTTTCAGAGTTAGTTGTCTTGCTATAATCGGCGGCAGGTGAGCCAAACCGTTGTGGCTCTTGCGCATTGCGCGGTTTGTTGAAATGATTTGAATTATAGACAACACTGGACATAGAAGGAGATTCAGTATGGCTCACTTGATTTACTCGGCAATCTTGTCACTCGACGGCTACATTGAGGACAGGGACGGCAACTTTGATTGGTCAAGCCGGTCTGGGGAGTGACAGTTGTTCTTCAATAACCTCGAACGGACGGCCGCAAACATATGTCTTTGACGACGAATGTATGAGACCATGATGGTTTGGGAGACCGACCCGAACTTAGCTGCGGACTCCCCACTCACGCAAGACTTTGGGCAGATCTGGCAAGCAGCCAACAAAATCGTGGTTATCCAAGGCGCTGGCGGATGCATTCAAACTCAATACGCAGATTGAGCGAAACTTCAATCCAGAAGCAATTCGACAATTGAAAAAGGCTGTCGAGCATGATATCCTCATAGGTGGTCCCGAGCTTGCTGCTAACGCCTTTCGATCCGGGTTGATCGACGAGTGTCATCTGTTCCTCACACCGATCATAGTGGGAGGCGGCAAACCATCCCTGCCTGACAAGGTTCGATTGGAGCTCGAGCTTTTGGAGGAACGCCGCTTTAGCAATGGTACAGTTTACCTCCGTTATCAAGCAACGCAAGGAAGAGCCACCTAACGATGCGTGCAGCTGACGGTGGGTGGGCCGCACAATTTTTAGCCTTTTTCGTGGCATTGGGTTTTCGCCGTTTCGACAGCGAGCCCACCCTCCTACCCACCGCAGCTAACGCGAGCCGTTAGACCGCAGGAAACGCCCCCAGCGCACTAGGAAAGGAGAAGGACATGGCTAAGCTCGTGTTCGGAATGAACCAGTCCCTGGACGGGTACGTCGACCATATGGCGTTCACGCCAAGCCCAACGCTATTTCGCCACTTCATCGAGGAGGCTCAGGGGCAGGCGGGTAGCTTGTACGGCCGGAGAATGTACGAAGTCATGCGCTACTGGGACGACGACCATCCTGAATGGGATGCAGCGGAACACGCATTCGCGGCGGCGTGGCGGAACCAGCCGAAATGGGTCGTCCGCGCTCGTTGAAGTCGGTGGGCCCCAACGCCAAGCTTGTTGAGGACAATCTTGAGAGCGCGATCCGCGAACTGAAGGCCGAGCGCGACGGAGAGATCGAAGTTGCTGGCCCGGACTTGGCGCACAACCTAACCAAACTTGGCCTGATCGATGAATATCGAATTACCTGCATCCCATCGTGCTTGGTCACGGCAAGCCATATTCGCCGGACCCCGGCCGCCGCTCCGCCTTGTTGCTAATGATCGGATCGACGAGGCTGTGATCAGGTTGACTTATGCTCCTGCTTGATCTCGCGACTCTCAGGAAAGTAATTGCCGCTGCAATCCGGAGCGTTAGGCCGTGACTGAATCTATTCACACCCGTAAGGAGATTTTCCGCATTGGATATTCCACGGATCTTCAACATCACTGAGAGTGCTCACCGCATCCACAACCCGATCACACCCGAAAAGCTCGCCACTCTCGGCGCGGCGCTGCGTCTGGAATCGGGGGCCCGAGTGCTCGACCTCGGCAGCGGTTCGGGGGAGATGCTGTGCACCTGGGCACGCGATCACGGCATCATCGGCATCGGCATCGACATGAGCCAGTTGTTCACCGAGCAAGCGAAACTCCGTGCTGAAGAACTCGGCGTCGCCGATCAAGTCAAGTTCATCCATGGCGATGCTGCCGGCTATGTCTCTGACGAGAAGGTCAGTGTGGCAGCCTGTATCGGTGCCACCTGGATCGCCGGGGGAGTCGTCGGCACTATCGAGCTTCTGGCGCGGAGCCTGCGCACCGGAGGGATCATCCTCATCGGCGAACCCTACTGGCGGCAGTTACCGCCGACGGAAGATGTTGCCAGGGGGTGTCATGCCAACTCGATCTCCGACTTTCTCATGCTTCCAGAACTTCTCGCTTCTTTCGACCATCTTGGCTACGACGTCGTTGAAATGGTTCTGGCTGACCAAGACGGCTGGGACAGATACGAGGCGGCCAAATGGCTCACCATGCGCCGATGGCTTGAAGCCAATCCCGACGACGAGTTCGCGAAAGATGTTCGAGCCAAACTGACCTCGGAACCCGAGCGCTACGCCGCTTACACGCGTGAATACCTGGGCTGGGGTGTGTTCGCGCTGATGCCGCGGTGATGCGTTGGCACATCCGGCGGATCGTCAACGGCTGTGCCGCGCAACAGCTGGTGGCTCGCCGAGATGTGATTGCGCCTGAATTTATTTCTGATGGTCTAGTTATCCGTGCAATCAACAGAAAGCTCTGTCTCAAGCAGGCCTAACAATTCATTCAAGCCGACGCCGCTTCGCGGCGCGGCTTAATTCAGGCGTTAGGCCGACGTACAAAATCAGGAGAGATGCATCATGACCAAAGTTTTCGTGAACATCGGACTTAGCCTTGACGGCTACATGGCGCCGGAAGGGATGACCATTGAGAATTGGGAGAAGCCTGAGTACAAGAACTGGGGTGCCAAGTGGGGTGAGCTGATGGCCTGGATCATTAATCAGCAGTACATCCGCGAGAACCTCAAGCTCGGACCAGGGGGAGAGACCGGTCCGGTCAATGACATGGTTCGTAACACCACGGAGCGCATCGGCGCCAACATCATGGGCAAGCGAATGTTCGAGCAAGGCGAGGTCTCATGGCCCGAGGAGGCTCCGTTTCACACTCCAGTATACGTTCTTACCCACGAGAAGCGCGAACCTTGGGTCCGGCCGGGCGGGACGACATTCTACTTCGTCAACGACGGCCCGGAGAGCGCCCTTGAGCAGGCTAGAGAGTCTGCGGGCGGTCGTGATATTCGCATCGCGGGTGGAGCGGACGTGATCCAGCAGTACTTGAACATGGGAGTCATCGACGAGCTAGAAATCGCCCTGGCACCCGTGCTGTTCGGTGGTGGGAGACGTCTGTTCGAGAACCTGCACGAGGCCGTGCCGCAGTTTCGAATTGATAAGGTCTTCGATAGTCCAACTGCCACACACTTGCGCTATGTGCGTGAGTGAGGTGGCCTAACAACCGGTTGCAGCGGACGGCCCGCAAGCGGCCCGCCGCTGAACCGGAGCGTTAGGCAGACCGGTGGCACCCAATGACCACAAGGGTGTATCCCGGTCGAGCCAGGAGGTGAAGTCACAATGAGCGTTCCTGTCCAGCTTCGAGTCGCGGCCATCCTCCTTTGGATTTCCGCGGTTGGCTTCGGTGTGTTCTGCCTCCCTGCCATTCGCAATCTCCTCATGGGCCGCGATATCCCCTTCATTATGGGGCTCCCCACCTATGGAAGAGGACCTTTTGAACGCGTAGGCATCCCTACAACGGTCCCCTTGCTGATCGGATTCCTGATCGTCTGCGTCCTTGAAGGCATCGCCGGTTGGTTGCTATGGGGAGGTCACAAGTCTGGTGCCATACTTGCCCTGGCACTTCTTCCTCCGGGCGCCATCTACTGGTGGGGATTTGCACTCCCTTTTGGCCCCATCTTAGCCATCGTGCGCACGATCCTGATCCTGCTCAGCTGGCAGAGTCTCAAGTGACCTACACGACGGGCCGGACCACCCACCGGGTGACAACCCATTCCCCGGTCTGCCTAACAACTCGATGGATCCGACCCGGCCAGCTGCGGCGAAACGGGTCTAGGATAGGTTCGAAGAGTTGGACGGGCGGCTCATCTCAAAACCGTTAGGTGGTGCTCGACGGGTCTGTTCAAATCAAAAACATTCCAAGCTGATGCCACTTGCTTTCAGGAGGTATTCTTGCTATGCAACACAGTCGTCAAGAAGTCATTCAGCGCACAATCCGCGAATTTGAACTCTTGGATCACCTGGTTGCCAACCTATCAGAGAAAGAGTGGATGCAACTAGTACCTCGCCCAGAAGGGAAAGATCCCTGGACGATCAAGGATGCAGTAGCTCATATTACCCATTTTAAGGCTGATGTCATCCGGTCAATTCACCGGATACCTAAGCCAACCGAAGTGCGAGGACTAGTTGAAAGCGCGGAGAACCACATTATTTACTTGCGTTGGCGCGATCGTTCCCCACAAGAAGTGCTCGCCTGGCATCTACAAGTCCAAAAAGAAGTATTGGTCGCCCTCCAAGATGCGCCTGAAGAATGGTTCAATGGTCGGGAACGCAGGGCAGAATGGCCTTTCGACCTAGATGGTCATTCTGCCTACCATCGAATCAAAGACATCGAAGAAGCCTTGAAACAGCCTGGAAAATAAGCACCGCCCAACACCGGCTCCAGGCGACAGCGGCTTCGCCGCTGGGGGTACGGTGCGCGATTTTCATGAAGTGGCGCGATAATGGGAAGGTACCTTGCAGGCATCGCCGCTGCACCTGAGCCTAACCGTTAAATTTCAGGAGCCACGCGTATGAAATTGAGCAACAGTTTCAGTGGTGCACTGAGGACATCCGCCTACTTCATGTCCAGCGGAACTCATTGCATGCTCAAAGGCGTTAATTACCTACCCTTGTATGGAAACGAGCCGAGTGCGATTGAGCAGGTTTATGCCATCTTCGCAAATGTTTTGGAACTGGATGAGAACGGCCATGTGATGAATGCCCAGCATGCACAGAAAAGGGTGACCGACTACCTACGTGCATATTGTGATCCCAACTTCACAGTTGATCCGCCATATGAGGATTGGGAGCTGGAATTGCACGAGCCGCCCTTAATAAAGGATTTGAGATGACATCTAACATTTCGCTACACGCCTACGGACCAATGGATGTTGGCTATTATTATGCCGATAAGGTGCAGGCAATTTACCAGGTGAATCAGAATTGATTCTATCTATCCGAGACCAAGTGGAAATGCAATTGGGGCACTTCCTGGTACTTGCCACCGTTGACGATCAGCCGATATCCCGAACTCCTCCAATGCGCACTTTCTGACCAGGATCTGGACAGCTTTCATCACATCGGAAAACAAATCCATATTTTCCTCCCCAAATCCATCAGGCTCGGAAATACCTTTTTTGGCAATATTATGATATGAAGCAGATAGCTTGGGTTGGGGTGATAAAAGGCGATCAGTTTTTCAGTTTCATACAATCGCTCGGTAGGGATCGCAAAGCTCAAGTGGGTGATCATCCAGCTTACCAGCCTCCTTGCCAGAGCAAATTGATTGAGATATTTGACCACTGAAAAGATACCAGTTATCAGGTACATGCGCGGTCCATTCTTGATACCAACGATTATAGGGCTTTCAGAAGTCTAGCCATAAATTCAATTGTTTGCGATAATCCCGCCGCGGAATGATAGAGGCTACGTATTGCCAGCCTGCAAACAGGCACCTTTCTACCGGGTCGAAATCCAGGAGGTTGTAACTGCCCAATTGGCACTACATCAACAGGTGATGGCAGTGTACCTGTCGCCGTGTGGGTATACCTGTATGCTGTGCTCGACCAGACGGCCATCCAGATAAACGAATTTGCCTGAAAAGAAGCCGGATTGCTCCAGATAGGGCAGAAAAAATCGGTCGCCCTCCCATAAATTCAGGCTCGTGATCTCGCTGTTGGCGATCCAACGCAGGTCGCCTTCCAGTGACTCGATCAGTTCTCCCTCAAACCGGTGAGCCACGAAGACGAAGGCATACCAGTCCTCATTCCTGGCAAAATTTGGGAATGTCAAGACGCCGCGTAATTCCGGCTGATGGATTAATAAGCCCGAACTCTTCGAAAATCTCGCGGATCACGCATTCTTCCGGGGTCTCTCCGGGTTGAAATTTACCGCCCAGCCCGTTCCATTTTCCCGCGTGAATATCGTTTTCCTTTTTGATGCGATGGATCATCAGCGTCTTGCCATCGTGCTTGACATAGCACAGGGTTGCCAGTTTCATCAATTCTCCGCGTCTGAGAGATATGAGTCAAATGGGAAATTCAGCTATTCCCACGGATTGAGCATGGTCTGGATCAGGATAGGTGTGCCGATCTTGATATTCGCCCGGCGGGTCAACAACCAGATCGCCAGGTCAGCGATGTCTTCTGGGTAGAGGCATTTGTTATGATCCAGACCAGCGCTGTGCTGGGTCATCTCTGTGACGACCATCCCCGGGCAGATCGTGTTCACCCGGATACCAAACTCCTGGTTTTCGCGCTGGATATATTCTCCCATTGCATTCAAAGCATGCTTTGATATTCCATATGCACCATCACCCTGGTAATACTCTAACCCTGACTCTGAACTGATATTGATAATATGACCCCGCCGCTGAGCGCGCATGTGCGGTAGAACTGCGCGGGCAACCAGGAACGGCCCACGCAGGTTTATCGCCATTACCTTATCCCAATCCTCGGTATCATGAAGGTGAATCTGGTCACCGCCACCGACGCCAGCGTTGTTGATTAAGATATCGATCCTGCCAAACTCCTGCAATGTCGAGCTCACCAGATGGTGCACATCTGCCGGGTCCGACAGATCAGCGCGGAAAGCCAGGCCGTTGCCGCCGGCTTTTTTCAGTTCGGAGAGCGTATCTTCAAGTGAGGTGGTTCGCCTGCCGCAGATAACCACATTGGCGCCTTCAGCCATCAGAGCGAGGGCAATGCCGCGCCCAATACCCGATCCCGCCCCGGTGATAATCGCGACCTGGTTCTCTAATTTTTTCATGGTTCGCCTCATGTTGCCAGCCAGGCAAGTGCATTGACGCCGGTCGATCCTGGGAGTACAGATTTCCAGGAAATTTGTGAGAGAGGAGAAGCGATCAGCTCGCCATTTGAGAGAACCGCAAACAACTGGTCGTCTACCTGGGTAAAGCGCTCGACCATATAGTTCCGCCACGGCGTCGCCAGGCCGGCCGAGGCGTCCTGCCAGGTCTGGCCTCCGTCCCAGGTAACCTCGATGCGACCATCCCGGTCAACGGAGCCGGCCGGCCCCATGATCATGTGATCTGGGTTGACTGGATTGAGCCAGACAGCGCGGCAATAGCAGCGGTAATGGTTGGCCCAGGATAGGCCCCCATCCAGCGATACAAAGAACCCGCCTCCAGTTGGCGCAGCTACCCTGTCCATGGAGGCTGGATGCACCTCGATGGAATGTACATCCGAGTGGATAAAGGGTGGCAGGGGGAAGTGATCGGCATCCCCGCGGCTGCCTTCAGCCAGGCGCCAGGTCTCGCCAAAATCTTCCGAGACCAACACGCAGCCATCTTCGACCGCGGCGTAACAGCGGTTTCCGTGAAAAGCCAGCCCGCGGACGCAGCCCGCTCCTGGAGAATAAGGCAAAGACCAGCGGTGCCGCTGGCGAAGCTGGATCACTTCAGGACAAGATCGCCAGGTCTTGCCGTAGTCATGGCTGATGAAAATCCCGGCTGGCTCAGTGCCGGCAAACGCCAAACCAGCCCGATCGGGATGAAATGATAACCAGCGCATGTGGGGAATATCCGGCTTGATCTCGGGTGCGCCCCAGGATATGCCTAAATCGGTGGAGCGCAAGACGCCATCTCTGCTCCCGGCAAGGAGGATCCCGTCCTGGGCTGCGATGCAGGTAATGACATTCCCGGCTAAAGCATGTTGGGCATTCTGCCGGCTCTCGCCTAACGCGGCGCTCATCAAGACACCAGAAGATGTAGCAAGGTACAGCGTGCTATTCATTTTATTCTCCGATCTTTACCAATAAAGGATATGTTGGTGCAAAACCACCATTAAAAACCCAGATCTCTCAGATTCTGATCCACGCTTCGCCGGGCGCTGGACTTTCCCAGTAATTCCTCCCAAAATACTTGATCATAACGCCGGGAACGCACGGGTAAGGGCATGGGCATACCCCAACCCAGCAATAGCACCTCTTCTTTGGGCTGCAAACGGGAGAGCATCCCCCGCAAAGCTTCGCGTCCGGCCAGCCCAGAGAGTACCGCATGAATATCATCCTCATCGCCCAGCCAGCCGGAAACGCGGGTGCCGAGCTGCGACATGACCTCATCATATATTTGGGATGGGCGCTGATCAACGATCAACAGAGTGACATAATACTTGCGCAGTTCACGGGCGATCGTGCTGAAGGTCGTCTGACCGGCCATCTCGCGGTTGAGCAGTTTATGAGCCTCCTCAAGGACAATCACTAATGGGCGTGGCTCCTGCTCGCCCTGACTGCGGAACTCGTTGGTGCGTTTTTCCCAGGCTTGACGGATACGCCGGGTGAGCAGGTTGCTGACGAGAAGATAATCCAATTCGCTATCGTGATCTCCGAAGGAGAGAACAATATTCTGGCCGGCTTCTAATGATTTGATCATCTCTCCAATGCTGTCGCTGGCTGGCTTGTCCACCACATAGGGTAGCCGGAAAACCCGTCCCAATTTGGAATGCAGTCCTTCAGCCGCGGCCACATTCACCCCAGTCTGGTTTGCCCAATAGGCCACACTGTCTGGCGCGGGGAACTTCTTGCCATCCTCACTCTCAAGCACTGCGCCATACTTCATCTCTCGGAATTGGGAGAACCAGGTTTCGCGCCCGAAGCTGCTTACCAGGGCTTCCAAGGTGGTTGGCGTTGTTTCTTTCAGGTTGAGCTCTCGAGTCAGCAGCTCGATATCTTCTGGCTGGATATCACTGGTAGCGATCTCCAGATTGAAGTCTGGGACCTTGCCACGGATCAGGGCGCCCTGGCTCAACCCGACGATGCGCACGCGGGCGGGAAATTTCGTTTTCAAACCAATCACCCGTTCGCCAGTATCCGAAGCGGTGTCGTCCAGCCCGTACTCATTATGCATATCAAAGACCAATATCGAGGCGTGGTTGTAGTGGATCAAACCAGCCAGCACGATCCTGGTCAGAAAGGATTTGCCAGTCCCGGTGGCTCCAAAGACACCTGACGAACGTTGCACCAGCTTATCCAGATTAATGCATACTGGATGTTCCTGTTCGCGGGTATACCCGATCACAAAGTTGCCTTCTTCTTCTGGTTTGCCGAAGATTTCGGCGATATCGCCGGAGCTCGCCAGGAAAACCGGGGCATGATGCGGCGGCACAGTTTTCACCGGCAGTGGGCGTGGGGGTCTGTCCTTATGCGCATCCAGCCAGGCTGAATACCCTGGCGAGCCGGGCTCTGGACCAACCTCGAACATTAGCGCTGGCAACACTTCCAGATTGGTGAACAGGGTTTGCCCGTGCAGCAGCCCGGCCAGCCTGGACGGCAGCCGTGTCTCGCTCTGCTCATCAGCAAAGCGCGGGTCGGTGGCGCCCAATTGAAGATCGGTCACCAGCCCATAATATTGCCACCCAGCGCTCCGGATTACCACAAAAGCGCCCTCCTGGACTTCCTGGGATGGGACGATCAGTCGGACGTTCAGATTTTCTTTAAGTCCACCGCCGACGATGTAACCAATTGAGACCGAAGCCTCTAAGCCAGATCGTGTAGTCCGTGACTGAAGTACATAATTGTCCATTGAACAACCTGTTTTCGGGGATTTAATATGGAGAATCGAGCATGACATCCGATAGCGCGCCCAAGACACCCATCAAGGTCGGGTAGTCGTCGCGCAATGAGACGATCAGCTCCTGAGCCGCGGCGTTGATCCACTCCGCGTCACCAGCCTCCCGGTGAGCCTGACCGGCTTGCTGGAGGTGAGCTGCCAGCAGCTCACTGATCGGCAAGTCCTGGGAGCGGAGGATGTGGCGAAAATAGCCAAACCGCCCCGCGCCGCTGAAGCGGCGCACTTCCGCGTCATCGCACAAATAGATTAAGTCCAGGCTGAGGGGCGGGCGGGGAGGTAGGAGATGGTAGATCTGCTCATCCTGCTGATAGCCAACCGCCAGTACGCTCATCTCGGCCGGTACATTGCGGTTCACCCGGTTATCGGCAATCACTGCCTCGTCGACCCCCTCCGCCGTCACTAGCTGGCGCACCAGCCCATCGTCATCGATGTGGATATCATGGATCAGGCCGAACACCTGATACCCGCCTGCCAGGGGAACGCGCACCAGCGCTCCGAAGGATGGCAGGTCAATTTGGTTAACCCGGCAGCCGACCACAAAACCGGAGATGCCGGCGCGTAATAAGCGGCCTATTTCAATCGTCTTCATCGTTCGTACCTCGTCCTGCCAGATGAATCCTTGGCGGATTGTTTATAGGATTGCTCTCCAACCGGTACCCCACGCCGGCGCAGTTCTATAGATATCATCTCAGTGACCTGCTCCCTCTCCTGCAGTGTTACCACGGCGGTCTCATGCGCGCGGTGCAAGATGTATGGATAAGGCCGATTGCCCAGCGCCCGGCACTGCTGTACCAGGGTCGCCTGCAGCGTGTCCAGCATCTGGCTATCTTCGGCGACCCAGGCCGGGATCTCGACCCGCGCCAGCCAGGGATGCCCGGATCGGCCCGTGTTGAGGTAGAAAAAGTGCAGTGCAAGTGGACCTGGATAGCTCCTTGCCGATTGTGATTGCAGTGCAAAGACCGCTGAGCGTTCTCCTGCTCCGAGTAAACCACGAAACAGCTCAAAATCACGCACACCGCGCAGCGGACGATGCTTGCGGATCTCAGGCAGGCGCTCCTCGGGGATCTGCATGGTTTCCAGCAGGCGCACAACCAGGTTGGCACCGGGTTTGTCAACATAGCCGGCGGTGATCACCTGTAAATCATTTAACCTGGTCAGAACGCTCTTGTAATCTTCCAGGCTCTTCTGGAATTCGGTAGCTTCTTCGCTGGTTCCATCCTTGCCACCCCACAGCTCCATGGGTCCGTCTGTAAAGGTGACCACCGGCGGCTCAGCACGGCTGGCGAGCTCCGCCAACATTCTGCGCTCATTCAAGTCGCGGCGGAGGGCCAGGGTAGCATCGGTGATCAAGCCGGTGGGAGTTCTCGATCTCTTCAGCGTAGAACAACTGGCTGGTCACCTTGGTTACCGCCGGCTCAGCGGTCCCGTGGCGCATCTGTACTGCGCCAACGTTGATCAGGCAGTATTCCACAGGCGCATGGCGATCTGGAGCGATTTGCGACCCATCCGCGGCCAGGATGGTTAAATTCGGTGGGAGTTCTGGCAGCGCCAGGTGTGCGGTGAGCGGTTCATTCACCGGCACTGCACAGCGCAGCGAGGGATCGTGGCTGCGCACAATCATAGACACTCTGTCGCGCAGGGCATCCAGATCACCTGCATAGCGTTCAAGTAGCTCATGAGCTTGCTGGCGAAGCTCATTAAGGCGTTGCTCGCGTTGCGGAGCCTGCTCGCCGAGTTGCCGTACCTGTTCGTGCACTTGCTGGAAATCGAGCGCCATGTTGAAAATATTCCTGGGGAAGGCAAAACTTAAGCCTAATTACAGTAGGCTTATGCAGGTGGTGGGAGTAGTGTGGGTGCCTGTGCAGGCAACACACGTCCAGTCACCCACAAATACTCTCAATTCATAGCTGCCATACAGAACAATTGTTTGATAAATTGTAAAGCCTGCGGGCTTTCAATGCAAGGGAATAATCAAGCCGGAACACCCGGTCACTGGGTCGTTTCTAGTTGTGCGCCTGGTTTGCGATCGGGGAAGTGAAGGTAACTGTCGTGCCTACGCCGGGTAGACTGGTAATGCCCACCTGACCGCCCTGAGCTTCGACCAGTTGTTTGACGATCGCCAATCCCAGGCCAGCGCCGCCAGTCCGGCGGGCACGCGACTGGTCCGCCCGATAGAAGCGATCGAACACAAACGGCAGGTGTTTAGCTTCTATACCGATCCCGGTATCTTGCACGCTGATCTCCACATGAGAATTCACCTGGCGGCCGGTGACCTGGATCTTGCCTCCGCTGGGTGTGTTGGTTACGGCATTGTTAAGCAGGTTGCGTACAACCTGGCTCATTCGCTCGGCGTCGGCATCCACCATTGGCAGGTCAGCCGGCAGGCATACTTCAATTGCCAGGCCTTTTGTAGTGGCCTGATTTGCCACCAGGTTGACAGCCTTATTAACCACGTCCTGGATGTGTATCGGCTGGCGCGCCAGGGTGAGCTTTCCGGCTTCAACTAGAGCCAGATCCTGCAAATCATCAACTAGCCGGTTCAGCAGCATAGCTTCTTCGTGCAGGGAGGCGATCATCTGTGGAGTGGGTTCGACCACATTATCCTGCACAGCCTCCAGGTAGCCACGTATATTGGCCAGCGGAGTACGCAGCTCGTGAGCTACATCAGTAACCAGATTGCGGCGCAATTGCTCTAACCGTTCCAAACCGTCTGCCATGGCATTGAAGGCCGTAGCCAATTCGCCAATCTCATCTCTGGCATTTACCGCCACTCGCTGGCTCAGGTCACCCTTCTCCATGGCACGCGTGGCAACGATCAAGGCGTTAATCGGCTGCAGGATGCTGCGCGAGAGTAATAAGGTCAATCCCAGGACAACCAGACCGCTGGTAACGATGGCGATCAGTAGCGAGCGGTTCACGGAGTTTGTGAAACTGGTCTGGATGGCTTCCAAACCGAATTCTTCTAGCGGCACCATATAAACCAACACTGGCTTACCTTCGATTAGAAATGCTGCGAAGGGCTTGGACTGGTCAGCATTGATCTGTTGGCCGATTGAGGCGCCCGTCGAATCTGCTAGCACGTTGCCATCAAGATCGGCCATTACAAAACGAGCTTTTGATGTGCGTCCCATCCCCACCATCAAGGATTGCAGATCTTCCCAAATTGAGCGATCGCCGGCCTCGTTTGCCAGGGCTTTATTGATCGAGTTAATTTTGGCTTCAATGCTGAAGGTGGGGTAATTTAGAATCCCTTGTACGGAACGGCGGAATTCTTTCGAAGTTGCCTGGCTGGCAAAGAAGGCGACTGTGCCAACTGCCACGGTTGCCACGCCGATCATGGTTAGCAATAATCGAATGCGCAGGCTCCTAACCATCCTGGGCAGCCTCAAACTTGTACCCGATCCCATATACAGTCTGGATATAACTGGGCCGGTTGGCGTCGAGTTCGATCTTTTTGCGCAGGTTCATGACATGCACATCCACTGTTCGCTCGAAGCCCTGGTAGTCGAATCCAAATGCCCGTTCCAACAATTCCTCGCGTGAAAAGACCCGCCCCGGTTGCGTAATCATGGTTTCCAATAAAGTGAACTCTTTCGGTGTAAGGTGGACCGGCCTGCCATTCAGGCGCGCTTCGTGGCGCACAAAATCGACGACCAGATCGCCGTATTGAAGTTCAGTGGGGCCGGCGTGTTCGTGGAGGCGGCCTCGACGCAGCACGGCGCGCACCCGGGCGATCACTTCGCGCGGGCTGAACGGCTTGGTAATGTAATCATCCGCTCCTAGATCCAGCCCCGTCAGGCGATCATCTTCAGTCGTTCTCGCCGTCAGCATGATGATTGGCACACCTGATTCTGCCCGTAAAGTGCGGCATACCGCCAAACCATCGACTTGCGGGAGCATTAAATCCAGGATGATTAAACCTGGTCGCTTTTTGCGGGCGACTTCCAGCGCTTGCTTTCCATCGTAGGCAATTAAGACGGGATATCGATCTCTTTCCAGGTACAACCGGATCAGGTCAACCGTTTTCTTATCATCATCTACAACTAAAATCGCCGGTTTCATTGCTCGTCTGCTACCCTCGATCCTTGGAGGTTTACGCTTTATTGGAGATCGGTTTCAATAAAATAAGATGCTTAAAGTGAGATCAGTATAACAAAAAGATTTAAAGAAATGTTAAAGAAATTGTATGAAGTTCTCCAGGGTTCTCCCTTACCAGGAAGGGCCAGGATGGGTTAAAATGTGCCCTATTCATGTTTCAGCTTAATGGATTGTTGCGATGAGCGCTATCTCGACCTCGCTGGTACCCACTCCCAGTCAGCTCCGCCCGTTTGACATCCGGCGAGACCTGGACCGTGTCGCTGACCTGGTTGAAACCTGTTTTGCTGATACCCTGGATGAAGATGGAAAACGGTATGTGCGCCAGATGCATTCTGCGGCGCGCAATCCCAGCTATTTACGCTGGGCCTCCGCAGTTGCAGATCAGGCTTCCATCCCTTTATCCGGATTCGTCTGGGAAGAAAATGGTAGGGTCGTCGGAAACCTGAGCCTGATCCCGTTTCTGAACCAGGGTCGCCAGCATTATTTGATCGCCAATGTGGCCGTTGATCCCAATTGCCGGCGCAGAGGAATCGCGCGTGCCCTGACCGAGGCCGCTATTCGGCAGGTACGCAGCCGTGGGATTGGGGCGGTATGGCTGCATGTTCGTGATGATAATATCCCAGCTTATAACTTGTACGTTTCATTAGGATTTGTCGAAAAGGCGCGCCGCACGACCTGGGAATTTAGCACGCGGAAAGCAGAGCCTTTTGTTCCATACAGCCGAAGCTCAGATGATCGGGTTGTTGTGGGTAAAATCCGTCCGATCCATTGGACTCAGCAACGGGCTTGGTTTCAGGCCATCTATCCGGCCGAGTTGACCTGGCATATGCCCGTAAATCTATTTGCACTGCGCGGTGACGTGTGGGGTGGGCTTTATCGGATTGTATCTGGAATTCGGATTGAACAATGGGCCGCGATGCGCGACCAGCAGCTTCTGGGGGTGTTGACCTGGCAACCGCACATAGGTCAGGCTGATCGCATCTGGCTGGCGGCTGAATTAGAAAACGAGGCTGAAGTTTTCCCGGCTCTATTGGCTCATATGCACAAGGCGATGCCTGATCGCCCCCGCATAATTCTAGATTTTCCAGCTGGTCGGGGTAGCCAGGCCTTTGGGGAGGCAGGTTTTCGCCTTCAACAAACGTTGATCTGGATGGAGGCAAAACTCAAGGAGAGGGGATAGGGGGAGCAACAAATCATTGGGAGTGAAATTGTGATCGGTACGGTACGTGTCGAGGCTCTTTCCAAGTCTTACCAGGTTCGCCAACGTAAAGGATTGTTCAAATCTCAAAAAAGCTCTGTTGAGGCGCTGCAGAGCGTTTCACTGGATGTTCAAGCCGGCGAGGTATTCGGTTTGCTTGGCCCAAACGGGGCTGGGAAAACAACCCTAATTAAAATCCTGACGACGCTCTTATTGCCCACTGCAGGAGATGCCTGGGTGAACGGTTACCACGTCATTCGGCAGGAGAACCAGGTGCGCGCCTCAGTCGGATGCATGTTGATGGGCGAGCGCGGGCTTTACTGGAAATTGACCGGGCGCGAAAACCTGGAGTACTTCGGCGCTCTTTATCACCTTCCTCCCGCTGAACGGAAGCGGAAAGCCCAGGAGATCATTGACCTGCTCGGCTTGAAGGATCTGGCTGACCGCACAGTCGAGACTTATTCATCTGGTCAGAAGATGAGCCTGGCCTTCGGCAAGGCCTTGATTAATGACGCCCCGTTACTGGTCCTGGACGAGCCGACTAATACGCTCGATGTGCCGTCTGCCAGTGAGCTGCGCGCCACTGTGCGCGATCTAAACGCCCAGGGTAAGACAATTATCTACACCACGCACATTATGTCCGAAGCTGAGACATTGTGCAAACGCGTGGCTATCATCGATCATGGTCAACTTTTGGCCTTAGGAACCATTGCGGAGTTAAAGGCATCCCTGGGCCGCAGCCAGGTCACCCGCATTGAAGGCGTGATCACCTCTAAGTCCCTGGCGGCGATCCGCCAGCTTCCAGAGGTCGAGCAGGCCAGTCGCACCAGTCTTGAAACCATCGACTTGTTAACTGTGGTCACTCGTCAGGGTCACGAAAATCTTCCCCAATTGATAGAAACCCTCAATCGCACTGGAGCCCTGATCCAGAAAATTGCTCCTGAGGAGGTCACTCTGGAAGATGTCTTTATTGCCAAGACCGGCCGCACCCTGGCTGAAGATACCACGGCGCACTGATTTTTCGGGAAGCATCTTTTTAAACCGATGTCTGCTGCTCAACCAACCCTCCGTTCAAATCTCTCCATCACCCTGGCCAGCATGCGCATGCGCCTGATCACGGTCTCGCGTTACCCTGGGCAGTTGGTGATGGATATCATCATCCCCATTGTCTTTGCCGCTATGCCGATTCTGCTCGGCCGGGCTACCGCTGGCCCAAACGCCGAGCAGGTGTTTGCTGCCAATACCGGCACAACCAACTATGTGGCTTATATGCTGATCGGATCCAGCGTCTTCACGATTGTTTCGTTTGCCTTCTGGCATATGGCTTACTGGCTACGCTGGGAGCAAGAAACTGGCACGCTGGAAGCGCTTTACCTGAGCCCGACGCACCGCCTATGGATAGCAGGGGGAACCGCGTTGTATAGCTGTCTGCGCTCATTATTCTCCGCGATCGCTGCATTTCTTTTGGGTTCGCTGATCTTGCGCGTCGACCCCTTTGAAGGTGAGGTAGGGCTGGCATTCCTGTTTATTCTCTCTGGCATGATACCGCTTTATGGTATGACCCTGCTTTTTGGAGCCTTGGTGCTCAAAGTCAAAGAAGCCAATGCCCTGATTAACCTGATGCAGTGGGGGATCAGCTTCCTGATGGGTGTCTTTTTCCCGATAGCTTTTTTTCCACCGCTGATCAAAATCCTTGCCTTGCTTTTCCCACCCACCTGGATGACTAACGGCGTGCGCTCGGCCTTGCTCGGCGTGGGCTTCTTTTTCCAGGAGTGGTATTTAGACCTGGCCGTCTTGTGGGCGTCGATGCTGATTGCCCCCTTGTTAGGCTATTGGGTGTTCACCCGAACTGAAATCAGCATCCGCCGTAATGCAGGCGTCGGGCAATTTTAATCGATCCAGGATGCTCTTCATGGAAGACCCACTTCTCACCTCCCAGAATCCCCTGACCAGAAATTTGGCCTCTGACTGGAGTGCCTTTTGGGCGATGGTGCGTAAGGAATTGATCTTGATGGCGCGCTATCCAGTCAATTTTGTGGCTTCCTTTGGGCAGGTCTTTCTGATTGTGGCTATCTTTACCCTGGGGAGTAAAACTTTCAGTGTTAACATCAACAATCCATCGGCCAGCACAACCAGCAGCGGGAATCCTGCTGGTGTGGTTATCTATGGCTTCATCCTGTTCATGTTTGTCAGTGATACCCTGTGGACGATCGGTTATAACATACGCCACGAGCAAGTCCAGGGCACCTTGGAACAGCTCTATTTGAGTCCGGCGAGCAAATTTGCCAGCCTGGTGTCACGCGTCGCCAACACGTTGCTGTGGACAGGCTTGCTGTGCATTGCGGCCAGTATCTTGCTGGTGTTCATGTTCGGCGCGTTGCCGATGGAGAATGTCGGACTGGGGGCGTTTATATTGGTGATGGGCCTGGCAGGCACCTTTGGGATAGGGTTTGCCTTTGCCGCCCTTACGCTTCGCATCCGTGAGGCCGCTCAGACGCTGGCTAACCTGCTGCAGTTTGCCTTTCTGATCTTGTGCGCCAATTTTTTCCCATTCTCGGCCTTACCGCCATTCATCCTGGTGTTTTCTCGCCTCATTCCGCTCTCTTATGTCGTAGATGCCTTCCGCTCAACCATGATGGGCTATCCACCCGGATTCCCAGAGCTGGCGCCGATCGGTGTAGAGATCGTCATCGTAACTGCCTTTGGGTTGATCATGCCATTACTGGGATACTATCTTTACAGGAAGGCGGAGGACCAGGCCCGCCGCAGCGGTAGCCTCTCGTCTTTCTAGTCTGTCTTGACCTGAAAATTGTTGGATGGATTAAGCAAAAAGAAGAATCTCCTTAAAATTTCTGCTTTACCGGTTGACTTTCAGACTGACTCGGCTTATACTGAGTTTAGTTGGAGAATACCCGCTATGCGAGTGGTTGCGAAAAAAGTTCACAGCAGTAAGGATGTATAGGCACGCGGATTTCTGGCGTGCCTTTTTGTTCCCTATTTCACCATGGAAGGAGACTTTGCAAGATGGATTATGGGATGATCGGTAAGATCGACAAGGCGAAGCGCTACGCTGAGCAGCGTGACCGAATCCACTTCGAAGCGTTCAAGGTGACATTTGAGGGTCAGAACAACCCTCATACAGTTCAGTTCCAGGATGGAGTATGGCAGTGCGATTGCGATTTCTTCAACACCCGCGGTCGTTGCAGCCACACGATGGCTCTTGAGATAATCCTGGAAGGGATGCTCCCACAGCCGGTCCCATAAGTAAGGAATTGAAAGTCGGTAAGAAACGGGCCCCTCTGTGTGAGATGGGGCCCGTTTTTTGTAATAAGAAACCACGCTCGCGTCAGTTCGTGATAAGGGAAGAAGGGGTTATTTTTTGTTGTTTTGGACAGCTCCAAAATCAGCAACCATGTATCCTTAGCTCGAATTCAATAATATCTTGCCTGCTCCCCGGATAGTGAGATAATACAGGTCTGTCAAAATTTTCATAAGGAGAAGTATGTATGGGAACAGATGCCGGCCAGACTATCAGTGAGGCCTTTGCCAATCTACGATTGAATGCTGACAATTTGTTCTATGCTGCCATTATTCTCCTGATTGGTGTTCTGATCGCGCGGATTGTCCGCAAGGCTGTAGTCACAGCCATGGATCGCACCAAAGCCGATCCTTCTGCGAAGTTTATTGTTGCACGCCTGTCCTTTGGCAGCGTGGTTGTGCTGGCGATCCTCACCGCACTGGCTCAAATCGGGATTAATGTTGCAGCTCTGCTGGCTGGTCTGGGCATCTTTGGGTTTGCGCTGGGTTTTGCTCTGCAGGATGTGAGCAAGAATTTTATCTCTGGTCTTTTGCTCCTGATCCAGAAACCGTTCAGTGTGGGAGAGATCGTCCAGATCGACCAGTATACCGGCACGGTCAAGGATGTCCAGATAACGGCAACCCAGCTGGAAACCCTGGACGGTCAGATTGTTTTCATCCCCAGTGCATTGGTATATACCAACCCGATCATCAACATTAGCCGGGCTACCCGCCGGCGCATTGAGCTGCAGATCGGCGTCGCTTACGACAGTGACCTGGAAAAAGTCCGCCAGGTAGCTTTGGCGGCGATTGCCAAGATAACTGGATTAAGCGAAGGTTCACTCCCGGTCGTGAACTTTAGCACCTTCGGTAGCTATGCTATCCAGATGATCTTGTTTTTTTGGATCGACACTGGCAAGACAGACACCTTGACTGCCAAGGATACCGGGCTGAATATGGTCAAAGAGGCTTTTGAGCAGGCAGGGATTGAGATTCCGCGAACCTTTGTCGCTCCGGATCCGTCAATAAAATAGCCGGTGGTTTTCAGGTTTGCGCTCAGCGGCCTGGACCAGGCAAGCTCACATGTGGCTTATCCGGTTAGCGTGAAAGGAGTTCTTTGGGATGCTTAGACGAATCGTAGTTTTCCTTGTTGTGCTTTCAGGCCTCGTGGCATGCCGATCAGCGGCAGTCACCACGCCAACACCTTCTTTGGAGCTGGTCGTTACGCCCACTCAGCTCGTACCGGCGCCTTCTCAGACAATCTCAGAGCCGGAAGACCAATCGGTTCCAGAATCGATCCTGATTCTCAGAGCCTGGCCCTGGCTCACGCCTGGTCAGTCCACTGCACGTCGCTGGTGTCGCCGACTCCACCTTCGAGCAGAACCTGGTGGTGCGCATCCTGCTCGACGATGGCAGCCAGTTGGCGCAGACGCCGACCACGATTCAATCAGAGCTCGGTCAGCGCGGTGAATTCCAGGTTGAGGTGCCGTTTACTATCTCGGGAGAACGCCAGGCCTTTATCCAGGTGTTCAGCACCAGCCCGCGCGATGGTGGTGTCACCCACCTGGCCTCCACTGGTGTGCTGCTGGCTGATAGCGGATCGATCGACATCCGGCCTATTGAAACTCATCCAGAGCGCATTCAGATTACCAATCTAGTCCCTGGTGACAGCCTCAGCGGTGGCGTGGCGCACGTCGAAGGTTTTGCCCTGGCCTCCTTCGAGCAGACGTTGGTGGTAGATATTTACGATGAAGCCGGCGCACTGGTGGGTTCGCAGTCCTTGATCGTGGATTCCCCTGAGTGGGGTCAGCCAGGACCTTTTCAGGTTGATGTGGCTTACTCGGTGGTTAAGGCGGGAGCGGGTCGAATCGTTGTACGTGACCCTAGCCCGGCGTTCAGCGGGGATGTGCACCTGGCGAGCGTCGAGGTTAAACTTAGCGCCTTAGCTTATTTTCCCACGCCCACTGCATCGCCCAGATCGCCAGCGGGCGCATATAACCGACGGCGCGATGCACACCCTTAAGGGTAATAGCTTCAGGTGTGCGAAACCAGAGACCATAATCCTGATAGATCGTCTTATATGCCCCGCGGGCGGTGGCAAAGGCCTCCTTCCCCAGGCCTTCTTGCAGCATCCCTGCTGCCAGGCAGTATGTTGTGCCAATCCACATCTCTTCGGACTGCAACGAGGTGTGATCGACCTGTCCATCTGGCCTCATCCCATTGAGCGCGCCAAATTGCCCCTCACCAGCTTTTCCCACATTGAACGCAAAGATTTTTTTATAGGAAGACTGGGCCCGATCAGAAGGGACAACGCCAGACAATTCGCAGGCCTGGGCGAACCAGTGACCGGCTAATTGATCAGCCATAATCGCGGTGCGGTGCTCGCCCGGGCTGGAGTCAAAATTATAGTATTCTCCATTCCATAACCTGGCCTCAAATGCCTGTCGAGCGCGCTCCAGATGCTTGCGGTAACCCTCAGCCTCTTCGAATCTTCCAAGCATGGAAGCCATGGCTTCCATGGCGCTCAGGCAGGCCAGCCACAACCCGCCGCAATGTGCGCTGGGACCGCTCATTGTCCAGGTATCGTAAGTCTGATCAGGGAAGCCCTCATTCTCGATCAAACCATCGCCATCCTTGTCGAACCGAGCCAGGTGCTCAGTTGCCTGGCGAGCGGCAGGATAAGCTTCTGCCAGGAAGCTTTGATCTTTGGTCAGGAAGGTATCCCGGTAAAGCAACAAGACGAATTTTGAGTTTAAATCTTTCCAGCGGCTGATATCCTGGGCCTGATAAGCGTTCAGTTCTCGCCAGGGATCGGCGACCGGTGAACCCAGGTCGTGCGGCAGCATGCCACGTAATTTACGCGGCGCTTCATCTCCACTATGCCAGATAGTGCGCAGCCGCAAATCTTCTACCTCCAGGCTGTGGATAAAATCTCGCATCAGACTGAGTTCCAGGTCTGGCCACAGCATCGCCAGGGCAAATGAGGCGTTGAAATGCACATCCAGAGTGTTATAGAGACGGTATTCGTGACTTTCCAAATAGGCAAAATGCCCAATGTCCACTTCTGGAAGTGGGTCATTCTGGAGAGATCCAGAGGCTTGCTGGCCAGCTGTCCAGATCGTGCCGCCATCGACCAGGTAATAGGTTTCGTTGAACAAAGCCGTCTTGTACCAATCCGGCAATTCCGCATTGTCCAGAACAGGCTGCTGCCAGGCTTCAATCTTTGCTTCCCAGTCAGGGTAGTGCAGCAAGGCGTCGCGGGCAATGCAGGCCGCGGCCTCCCCATCCCGTCCGTAGAAACGGGTATAACGCCGGTACCAGCCCGTACCATCGCCGAAGCGTGCTACTGGCATGTCCCAGGCCAGGGCGAAGACCACCTGGCGCACCTCCCCGGCTGGAACTTCCATCCGGGCAGCCAGAGCTGCGCCGAGGCTCTCTCCTGGCACGGCTGGGGCTGGATCGACCAGATTATCCAGCCTCCCATCAGCCGCGAAATCCCCCCATAAATCTGCCCCGTTAGCGTTGGCGCGAAAGCGCGTCCGATAGCTGATGGTCACTTGCGGAGTTTGTGCCATTGCGATTGCAAAGGTCAGCGGATCTTCAAAATGCGCCGGTTCGTGGCCGCTTTGTTCGATACCCTGGGTTCGCGCTTGCCGGTGAATATGACGCAGCTCAAGGGCGAGGATCTCGCCCTCCCGACCCGCCTCCTGGACCAGATGGTTGGTATGCCCGCCTTGCAGGTCATTAGGGCCGCCGCTCCCATTCTGAAAGGTAAACATCAAAGCCACGCTGGCGGATTCGACACCGGTGTTCTCAACCGTCCAGACGAAGACACCCGCTGGTGTGCTGCTTTCCTGGTAGTTGTGCGGTATGACCGGTGATACCTGGCGGCAGGTTAAACGCAGGCCTGGCAGCGCTTCTTCATATACTGTCCAGGCACGTGGAAACAGGGCGTGATAAATGCCTTTGTGGGCCGGCAATCCCCAGGCCCAGGCTTGCAGGCAACCTTTGGGACCGGGATTTGGATTGAGCACCTGGCAGGCAGGCGCTTGATCGGCGCGTTGCGCCCACACAGAGAACTGATCCGCCGGCACGTTCCGGTATTCGACGATGCCGGGCTGGAGCTGCCAGCGATTAAAATCTCCTCGCCAGCCGCGCGTCACGGTTCCCCCGCCCAGCCCTCCCAGCGGGACTCCCATGTCTGCCCCTGTCCGAGCGCCTTGCGCCATATTCATCACGGGTAATTGCTTGCGCCGTTTTTCTTCACCAGCGTGGCGAACAAAGCGATACAAAAAGGGGAGCTGCGTCGCCAGCATCTTTAGGCTGAAACCGATCGGCCGGGTTCTTTTGGGCGGTTGCTGGTCGAAGCGACGCCTCCACGCCGGGTGAGGGATAGATCTGTCCAATGTCCGACGCCTAATCGCCGATCTGCTCCGAGAGGAAAGCGATTGTCCGCTCCCAGGCTTGCTGTGCAGCAGCCGCGTTATATGCCTCTAAACGGTCCTCTTCGAAGAACCAGTGACCGGTTCCCGGGTAGAAATAGAAGCTTGTGTTCACCCCTGCAGCGCGCATATCAGCTTCCATCTGGCGCGCCCATTCGACCGGGTCCCATTGGTCGTCTTCGGCGTAGTGACCCTGACAGGCGGCACGCACCTGAGTGAAATCCATCCCTTCCACACCGTAGAATAACACCAGCGCGGCGATCTCATCCGGCGCCATGCTGGCCAGTGCGAGCGCCCAGGAGGCTCCCATCGAGAATCCGATGACCCCGAGTTTGCCTTTCTGCACGCCCGGTTGTTGGAGCAAAGTACCCACCGAACTAGCGACAACGGCCCTGGTGAACTCGACATCCCGCCCATTCATGATCTCCTGGGCGGCTTCAATGGTCTCTGCAATTTTTCCCCGGTTCAGATCAGGCGCAAAGGCGGTAAAACCTTGCTCAGCCAGCCGCTTGCACAGCTCTTTAAAAAATGTATTCAATCCCCACCAGGCATGCAGCACGATCACACCGGGGCCGCCATCCTGCGGCGCCGCCAGGTAGCCGGAGACAGTTTTACCTGCTACCTCGAAATCTACTTTGGTAGTCTTAACCTGAGACATATTGGGTTCTCCATTGGGATGGGAAATATTCTGGATTTGTGGGTTTATCGGTCCTCGGAAGGACGCAGGATTACCATTGGAATTTTCCTCGAGGTACGCTTTTGGTAATCTGCATAGGCGGGGGAAATGCGGATCAGCTCTTTCCAGAGTTGGTGGCGGCTATCTCCGGTGACCTCTTCTGCGCGCACTGGAGTGTGGCGATTCTTGATCTGGATCGCAGCAGATGGGTCACTTTTAAGATTGTAATACCAGCCTGGATGATGGTTGGATCCGGAATTCGAACCAGTGATGACGTAGCCACCCTCATGCTTGAAGTACCCTAAAGGCGTGGTGCGTGGCTTGCCGGATTTGCGCCCAGTGGTAGTCAATATCAACACGTGCAGGCCTTGTACTACCCCGCTGATCCTGCCACCGCTCAGGCGATAGATAAATAAGTGAGTTGCAGTAAACAATTTAAAAATTGTGTTGTACATGGTTGATCCTTCAGGGCACTATTTTGGCGAGGGATGAACAGGGCTCAGGTGGTTTTAAAGTCAATGTCCCAGTGACTCCCATCGCAGAATGGCTTGTTCTTGGAATGTCCGCAGCGGCATAGCGCGGCGCGTGTCAACTGGCGAGTCGAACCATCTTGATTGACGATCTTAAGCTCACCGCGCACATACAGGGGTCCATCGGGTGTGGCCTGGATGGTGGTCTGCTCGGGCGCACTCTCCTGCAGACCGCCGTCCAGCCGCTCAAAGCGCAGGGCGCTGGTCGGGCAGCGCGCCACGACCTCGGCAATCTGTTCAGCAGAAGCGGCGTCTACCATGATCCAGGGTCGGCGGCGCACGTCAAATACCTTTGGCAGCCCACGCAGGCAACGCGCTGTGTGGATGCACAATTTGGGTTCCCAATAAACAACGATCTGTTCTGAACGATATTCACGCTGGACGCCAGGCAGCTTGCGCTCCTCGTTCGGGGAGGGGGCATTGCTCATTGGAGTCTCCTTTCTTTTTACCACTTCTGGCAACTTTCACGCCTGCAGTACTCCATACAGCGGCTGGCAGGGAGGCTGAATTAAGATGCACTGAAGGCGAGTCAGCGTGTTCCTGAGCCAGGTGAACGGATACAATACAGTATGTTTTCTCGTTTATCTGGAACTGCTGAGAGTGATGATTATATCTTGTGATGAGGATATCTTGTAATTTTATTCGTAATGAATCGCGTCAAGGATGCGGACACGCGCAGCCCGTCGAGCTGGGAGTAAGGCAGCAAAAATGGAGATCGCCAATGCCATGAGTAGGGCCAGGATTACCCTAGCCAGTGGTAACAGGAATGTCAACTGATAACCCGACATGGCGGTCATGCCGAGCATGATGACGCGCGATAGGATTACTCCAAATACCAGACCCAGAATGCCGCCGATCAAGCCCATCAGGGCGGCCTCTGCCAGAACCATGGACACTACCTGACTGCGTGTCATACCCACCCCGCGTAACATCCCAATCTCCTGGGTGCGTTCCATGACATTCATGGTCAATGTGTTCATGATTCCCATGAATCCGACCAACATGGCGATCAGGGCCAGAACATCAAACATACTGAAAGCCTGGTTCATTAGAGTCGAAACACGTTGAAGCAAATCCTGGTTTGATTCGATGATCAAGCGATCGCGGTCACCGTAACGGGCATCGATGGTTTGCTTCACAGTATCCGCAGAGACTCCAGGTTCAATCTTGACCAGGAAGGCATTGGCATCTTTCTGCCTGAAATGGCGGATCATATCTGTCCAGCTACCATCTACAACCAGACCTTGATTGTAATAATCCACAACAACGGCAGCGATGTCGAAAATGTGATCGCCAGTGCGTGTAACCAGGGTCAGTTTATCTCCCACAGACAGGTTGTATTTCTCTGCCAGAACACTGGAAATGAATACAGATCCCCCTGCTGCCAGTTTCTCTAAAGCCTTGTGTGAACCATCCAGGGTCTGGTTGTAAACAAAGGATGTCACCCGGCTATGGCTAGCCGGATCCACTGCCATGAAGACCAGCTGCTCCTCTCCACCTGTGGGTGGCTTCCATTTCACATCAAAATAGCGAACTGGAGTGACATCAGACACCCCCTCTATGGCTTCTAGGCGTTTCCACACATCTTTACCCATCGGTAAACTGGAAGTTACATACACATCTCCACCAACATACCCCTTCAACCAGGTATCCAGGTCACCCTTGAACAAATCAGTCAATATCCAGACCACGATGATCATTGACACCCCGATCATGAGAGCTGCTACCGTTAGCGCCGTACGCAGCCGGGAGCGTTGAATATTGCTGCTGCCTAACCGGCCACTATTTCCAAAAAGTAACCGCACTGTTGGTCGAAGAGCCCGCTCCCAGATCGCTACGCTGGCCGGGATTACCAGTGTTCCACCAAGAAATAATGTAAACACGACCATGCTACCCATGCGAAATTGAACATCATAAGGGAAAGGGTTGATCACCAGGATCACTACGGAGATTCCTAACAGAAGGAGTCCAAGCAGCCAGCCTTTTCGTAATAACCAGCCTTCACGGCGTCCCGCGCGGATGCGAAGCGCTTCCAGTGGTGAGATGCGACCTGCTTGCCAGGCAGGGATTAGGGCTGCTAAAACTGCGACTATCAGTCCAATCAGTAACGCAGTCAATACGATATCACCTGATACTGAAATACTGGTTAAACTCTGGTTGAGCAGGGTCTCCATCAGGCGCGTCAGGCCGCGTGCCATGAGCACGCCCAGCCCAGCTCCCAGCACAGAACCAACCAGGCCTAGTAATGCAGCTTCCCAAAGTACCTGGCGGGTGACTTGTGCGCGAGTCATCCCTATTGTACGTAACAAGCCATATTCGCGTGTGCGTTCGACGACCGTCATCGAAAAGGCGTTAAAGATCAAGAATGCTCCCACGAACAAGGCCATCCCGCTCAGGAAATTCAGACCGATCTGGTAGCTGCCCAGCATCTGGGTCATACGTTTGCCCTGGGAGGCTGGATAGATCACCGAGAAGTCTTCCCCTAGTAGTCCCTGGAGATCAGTTTTTAGTGATTCTAAAGACTGCGTGTTATTAAGCGATGAATCGACCAGGATATCGATTTGATCTAGCTCACCCTCCCGATCGAAGTATTTCTGACTAGTTACCAGAGGCATGATCCCAAACGCGCCGTTATTGAGCTGGCCTGGCCCTTCTTTGGCCATCAGGCCTACCAATTGAAGCTGTTCTACGCCAGCCGGGGTGACGATGGCGATGGAATTACCGATATTCAAGTCATTTTCCTCAGCAAAAGTCTCAACCAGGACCACCTCAGCAGCATCAGGAGTGCCAGAGAGGAAATTCCCCTGGGTGATTGTATAGTCGCGCACCAGGCTATCCTTGCTTGGATCGATGCCGTGCAAGGTCAAACCTCCAGTGCTGACGCCAAAGAAATTGAGAGCGAATTCGCTTGAGTTTGACTCATTTGCCAGGAGAGTGCGCATTTGTAGGGTGGGAGCGCTGGCTGAGATCCCTGCCACGCTCTCAACCCGGGACAGCACGCGCTCTGTGAAACCGGTCTCGTCAGCCTTGCTTGCAACTACCGACAGGCTGGCCTTGCCGGATGTGTCCTGAAATAGGCGTGTTATCAACTCGAGCGCGGTGCGATTGGTGATACTGATAGCCAGGATAGTCGCCACGCCCAGCACAATGCCAAAGGTGCTCAACAAGACGCGCGTTGGGCGGGCACGCAAGGAACGCAAAGTTAAAAGGTTAAAAAGAGACATTTCAAACGCCAGTTGATACCTCAGAGACTCGAGCTTTTCCATGGTCTCTATGATCTGGCGCAGGTTTTGGTTGGTGGTAGAGTCTGTCTTGAAGCGCAGCTCGCTTGCCACTTGCCCGTCTCGTAAGAAGACTACCCGCTCGGCGTAAGAGGCGGCGCGCGGGTCATGAGAGACAACTACCACGGTCTGGCCTAGTTGATCGCGCGAGCGTCGGAGTAGTTCCATGATCGCTATGCCTGTTTTTAAGTCCAGGTTACCGGTGGGTTCGTCAGCAAGCAGGATCGCAGGCTCGGTAATCAGGGCTCGCGCCAAAGCCACCCGTTGTTGTTCACCACCTGAAAGCTGCTCAGGCTTATGTTGACGCCGATCCGCCAGGCCGATCAGATCGAGTAATGCCGAGAGACGTTCCTGATACTGGCGCACATTCTTTCCGTCAATCAATACAGGCAGCAGGATATTCTCCTCAGCGGTTAGCGTGGGCAGCAGGTTGAAGAACTGGAAAACAAAGCCAACATTTCGCCGGCGAAGCAGGGTAATTTCCTTATCTTTTAATAAAGACAGGCGTTGGCCGGCCAGGGTTACCTCGCCATCGCTGGGTTGATCTAGTCCGCCGATCAGGTGCAGCAAAGTGGATTTTCCGCTTCCAGATGGCCCCATGATGGCAACAAACTCACCTTTCTCCACAACAAAGTCAACCCCGTCCAGGGCATTGACCGGTTGCTCACCCATCGTATATTTCTTGTATAGACCTGACGTTTCTAAAACAGGCATGATATTCCTATCTCTCTATGTGTCAGCATCCTCATGAATGATGACCTCACCTTGAAAACCATCTACAGTTACATGTGTCAAATCAGGCAGGTTCAATGCCCCTGTGACCGAGACAACGGCAGGGATATTATATTCTCGGGCAATGATTGAGCTGTGGGAGAGTATGCCGCCTGACTCAGCAACCACTGCTCCCGCTTTTGCGAAGAGAGGCGTCCAACCGACATCAGAATAGGGGATTACCAGCACATCCCCTGGTTCCAGCTTGGAGAATTCTGCAATCCCTCGGATCACTTTTGTTGTCCCGCTGTAGTAACCGGGTGAGGTTGGGGTCCCGCGTAGCCTGCTCAAGTTGTTGGGAACCAATGGCGGGGGCTGGTCGCCAAAGATGATTTCAGGAAGTTGCACATCCTGCGCCGCGTTGATCTCCTGCTGGCGCTTTACTACCATCTGGCGAAGTTCATCCCTGGCTTGTCCCAACTGCACAGCCTGTAGAATCTCGTTCTTGTACAAATAGAAGATATCATCTGCCGTATCCAACCAGTCCCGTTCTACCAGGCGCTCCCCCAACGCAAGAAAATAGGCGCGCAACAGTCCCAAACCAAAGGTATGCAGCGAGCTGATCTGTTCTCGATAAAGGCGGAACTGGCGCGCCCGGTTGTAGAATATCCGGAACGAACGCTCCTGTATTCCGCCTAATGGCAGATCGGCCAATCGCACCTTGCTGGTCGCGTTTTCCTCAGCTCGCTGATAACCCGTGATCAGGCTCAATAGAACTCCTGGATTTTCCCACCATGGAGTGCTCGAAAAATCATTGCTGTTGTCACTCAGATGTCCGAAGCGATTAAGGAAATCAAGGAAAGCATTTTGAAAATCAACCAGCTCGGTTATGCCCAGAAAGGTTGGATAGTCACTGGATAAGATTCGATTCTGCATCTCTGGTTCAAGCTGGCTGAAAAGATGGTGTAGTGCTTCTAAATTCATCCCGGGATCATAGAATTTAAGCTCTTGCATACCTTCCGTCAGATCAAATGATCGGAAATCGACGCCAACCGCTTCCAGGCGCCGCTTCAGGACCGCGTTGTACATTAACATCATCAGTGGAATAATAATGTTATAGTATGTGGCTTCTTTCTCTATCTCAAGAAGCTGTTCCAAGCGGATCAACAAGCTGGCATCGTCCAGCCCTGTCGCCTCGTCATAAGAAAAATCTTTGAAACGCCGGCTTAATCCTTCGGTAATCCTCTTAACCCGGCCTCCCAAAGTCCATTTGTCATAGGTGAAACGCGCCATGCGCGGCACATTCTTGATCATGCTGGCTTGCATCTTGAAAGAAGGCCTATCCTGGCCTGAAGGAAGCATCCCCATCATCATTTCCAGGCTCTCGCGCGGCATTCCCATTTTCTCGAAAATCTGGCCGAAGGTGCCCATATCAAAGTAAGCCCGATAATAGAACGATTTCACCAGGCTTTCGGGTTCGATGTTATCCAGGTTCACCACTTCCCCAAGTAAGCGCACCCATTCGCCACTGGTCATTGGCACGTTAACTGACCAGACCAGCGGCTTAATCATCCCAGGGAGCATCTCTTTCGATATGCGGTTGGTGTAGATGCGCATGCTCCGAATTGAGGTGATATCGCGCATTTGTAGCCAATACAGGCTTTCCCCGTCCCAGGTCCATTCCAGGTCAACATCGGCCCGGAAGGTCCGGGCGATCCGCTTTGTTCCATCGACAATTGTCTGAGCTAGATCGGCGGGAAGCCCATCTGGATTGGGCTGCTCGATCCACCTTCCCCATTTATTAACCCAACGCATTGGGGTCAGCCCCTCCTGAACCAGGGCGATCCCACTCCCTGGAACAGCCTCAATCACTACCTCATCCAGTGCGGTAATTGGATTGCGGCTGAAAGCTACACCGGATATCTGAGCCGCGACCATTTCCTGGATGATCACCCCCATGTTGAGGGTTTCAAGGGCATTCCCGGCCTTGTCCAGATAGGACTGTACTCCTTCGGAGTGGACAGCTGACCAGACAGACCAGATCGCCTCAACCAGCGCTTCGACCCCCTGGACGTTCAGAACTGTCTTAAATTGGCCAGCAAATGATCGCTCCAGATGATCTTCAACATTAGCGGAAGATCTGACGGCGTAATTCTTGTGGGGATTGAGCGTTGTCGCTAGCTCATGCATGATCCCGTCGCGCAAAGCTGGGTCATCTTTCAAGAAGCGCTGATAGGCCTCCCAGGAGATCGCCCAGCTGGGTGGAATGCGCAAGCGCCTGGAATGAAGGCGATGCAGATTGACAGCTTTGTTGCCAACACTGTCTGGGATTCGTCTGCTTGCCAGGTTGATTAAGTATTGTTCGCTCATTGCCCCACTGATGTGTGCGTCAAGGGTATGAATAGCAGGAGGTTCATTTCCTGTTCAGATTGAAAAGCTGCATGATTTTCATCATGCCGCGCCCCATGGGCGTCGTCGCTAAAACGTCGCTCATGTCGACATTACCTTCTGTGCGGGCTTTTTGATACTGGCGCAGGTCGGGGATCATCGCCACGAAAAATAAGATGTTGACGATCACGGCATAACCAACATAAACCAGATCGTGGGTGGTAAACCACAGCCAGGGGATTACAAACCACAGCCCGGCCATATACGCCAGGATAAAGTCCCGCAGGACAAACAAGCCAAAGAGCAGCCCGGCCAGCGCGCTGACAATGGCGCCCAGGAAATCCACCACCAGTAATCCACCATACGCTGCGGAGATGCCGCGCCCTCCCTGGAATCGATTGAAGACCGGCCAGTTGTGTCCAAGCATGCCTGCAGTGGCGGCGATTAGGAAATAATATTGGTCCGGATAGAGGAGTTTAAAGGCAAGGGTGGGGAGGGCTACTTTGAGGATGTCGAGCAATCCGATTGTGCATCCCACCCGCGAGCCAAGTTTCATCGAAGCCGCGGCGGCCCCGGTTGAGGTCACTTTATAGGTTTCCTCCGTGCCCGGGATGGGCACTTCGATGGATTCAAGCTCTTCTTTCCGCCCTAATAAGCGGCTGATCACCCGAGAAACCGGGATGGCTCCAAATAAGTAGCCAACCAACAAGGCCAGCGAGGCCAGGGGGATGTTCATCGATGACACCTCAATGATGGATGGGCTCGTTAGTTTATTGGGTAAAATATAACGAATAATTTCCAGATGAGCAAGAATTAATCTTATTTGGACAAGTGAAGATCAGGGGTTGCTTGGGGATTTAATCGCACAAGAGCCCAGATACGCTTTTACTTATTCAACAAGGGGATGTTCCAGGATTTCCTGCAGATAGTGCCCTGTATAACTCTGCGAAACCTGCGCCACCTGCTCCGGGGGGCCTTCTGCCACGATAAACCCGCCTTCATTGCCGCCTTCCGGTCCCAGGTCGATCACCCAATCGGCGGTTTTGATCACATCCAGGTTGTGCTCGATCACGATCACAGTGTTGCCGGCATCTACCAGCCGGTGCAGCACATCCAGCAGACGCTGGATATCGGCGAAATGCAAGCCCGGTGGTGGGTTCATCCAGGATATAGATCGTACGACCGGTGGCCGCCGCGCTGAGCTCGCGGGCCAGCTTCACGCGCTGGGCTTCGCCGCCACTCAAGGTCAGGGCGCTCTGACCGAGCTTGATGTAATCCAGGCCAACATCGTGCAAGGTGTTGAGGATGCGGGCGATTGCCGGGTATGGGGCAAAAAACTTGAGCGCTTGTTGCACATCCATATCTAACACCTCGGCGATGTTCTTACCCTTATAGGTGATGCTTAGTGTCTGGTGGTTAAAACGTTTCCCTGCGCATTCTTTACAGGTAACCCACACATCGGGCAGGAAGTGCATCTCGACTTTCTTGAACCCATAGCCGGCGCAGGCCTCGCAGCGCCCGCCCTTGACATTGAAGCTGAAGCGACCGGGGGCGTAACCCAGGGCGCGCGCCTCCGCTGTGGTGGCAAAGACCTTGCGGATCTCGCTCAGCGCGCCGGCGTAGGTGCCGGGATTGGAGCGCGGATTGCGCCCGATTGGATCCTGGGTAATGTTGATCACTTTATCAACTTGATCCAGACCTTCGATCCAGTCGTGCGCCCCAGGCATGCTTTGGGCGTTGTGCAGGGCGCGTGTCAGGGCTGGGTAAAGGGTCTGGGCGATCAGGCTGCTCTTGCCCGATCCGCTCACCCCAGTCACGCAGGTCAGGGTCCCCAACGGGAATCGTGCTTCCAGGTGTTTGAGGTTGTGCAGGCGGGCGCCGTGGATGGTCAGCCAGCGCTGCGGGATGCGCCGCTTGCGCCCGTTGGGTGCGGTGACCTGCAGCACCCCAGCCAGATACTGCCCGGTAAGTGAATCTGGGTTATCCATCACCTCCTGGGGCGTTCCAGCCGCGACCAGTTCGCCCCCTAAAATGCCAGGCCCGGGACCCAGATCGATCAGCCAGTCAGCGGAGCGCATCGTGGCGGCATCGTGCTCGACAACCAGCACCGTGTTGCCCAAATCGCGCAGGTGAATGAGCGTATCCAGCAAGGCGCGATGATCGCGCGTGTGCAAGCCAATAGATGGCTCGTCCAGGATGTACAGCACGCCAACCAGCCCGCTGCCGATCTGGGATGCCAGGCGGATGCGCTGCCCTTCACCGCCGGACAGGCTCGGCGCTGGGCGGTCGAGAGTCAGGTAATGCAACCCCACGTTGCGCAGAAATTCCAGGCGTTGGCGGATTTCTGCGATCAGCTCGCTGCCAATCGCCTGCTGCTCGTCGCTGAGCTGGCCGGGCAAGGCGTTGATCCACCCGTATAACCTGGCGATGCTGTACCCGGTTATCTCGGGCAGGCGCACACCGGCGACGGTAACGAAGCGCGCTTCGGGGCACAGCCGCTCACCCTGGCAGTTGGGGCAGGATTGCTGGGACATGAAAGACATGTAATAACGGCGGGTCGCCTCGGATTTGGTCTGGCGGAAAAGACGATTGATGTTATGGATAGCGCCTTTGACATCCCGCTCGCTTTCACCACGCCAGGTGCCCGAGTCAGTCTCTGCTTGAAATTTAAACAGCACTCGTTCTCCTTCAGAGCCGTACAGCAGCACCTGGCGGAAGCTCTCGGGCAATGCGTTCCAGGGTTGTTCCAGATCCACACCGTAATGGTCAGCGATGGCGGTTATATTGCGCGCCATCCAGCTGCCCTCTCCCTTCTTGCGAAAACTGCCATACCAGGGGGAGGCGCCATCGATCAGAGACAGGTGCGGCTTGGTGACGACCAGGTCCGGATCTACCTGCAGGACAACGCCCAACCCATTGCACTCAGGACACATGCCCAGCGGTGAGTTAAAACTGAAGAGGGTGGGTTGCAGCTCGGCGAAACTGATATTGCAGGTTGGGCAGGCATTGCGCTCACTGAGGGCGATCTCTTTGCCATGGGCGAGTGCCACAACCACAACCCCATTTCCAGCTTGTAGCCCGGTTTCGACCGAGTCCATCAGGCGGGTGTGAAAGTCCTTCCAATCGGTCTCTGGGGATGGAACGACCAGGCGATCAATGACCAGCTCAATGGAGTGTTTCTTTTTCTTGTCGAGCTGCAGCGTATGTTCCTTCAAGGCTGCGCCGATATCGATTATCTCCCCGTCGACCCGAGCGCGGTCAAAGCCCTGCGCCAGGGAATCCTTGAGCGCAGCCAGGTGCGTGCCTTTGCGGTGCTGGGCAAGCGGGGCGAGTAACTGGAAGCGGGTCCCACCCGGCAGGCCGGCCAGCTGGTTGGCGATCTGTTGCGCTCCCTGGGGCTGGACCGCCTGACCACAGCGCGGGCAGTGCGGTAAGCCCAGGCGGGCATACAACACCCGCAGGTAATCAAGTATCTCGGTGACTGTCCCCACGGTCGAGCGCGGGTTGCGGGTGATGGTCTTCTGCTCGATGGCGATGGCCGGGCTCAGCCCGGTGATCTGGTCGACCTGTGGCTTTTCCATCTGCTCCATAAACTGGCGGGCGTAAGAAGAAAGGCTCTCTACGTAGCGCCGCTGGCCTTCTGCGTAAATGGTGTCAAAAGCCAGGGAAGACTTGCCGCTGCCGCTCACCCCGGTGATCACCACCAGCTTATGGCGTGGAATGTGTACATCGATATGTTTTAAATTGTGCTGACGGGCGCCGCGCACGATGATATCGCCCAGGCCAGGCATCGGCTCCGGGGCTGTCTGAGCAACCGGTAGGCCCAGGGACTCGACCAGGCTTTCGTCTTCTTGCAAGCGGTAGCGGCTGAGATCGCTTTGAGCGGCGGTCCTATCCTTCACTCCAGAGATGGCGCTCAATTGGTCAGCCCCAGAAGGCTTCAGGTTGGCGGGGTCGGCGCGGCGTGGCGCCTCCATCCCATCGACCAGGCCAAGCTGAGCCCGGATCTGGTGGGTGCGCGGCAGCTCCTCGAAAAGGAGGCGCAGAGCTTCAAACTCTTCGTCCGGTCGCACGGTCAGCTCTGCAATGCGATCGAGCAGGGCTTTGTCCTCAACGGTCATCTGATGCTCGGGCTTGCGGTGCAGGTCATCGAAGTAATCAAAGATGCGCAGCTCCAGCTTGTTCAAAGCCTGGAAGTCGTGCAGCAGGTTGCCCCGAATGCACGGGAAGCCTTTCCAGCGCTCGCTGTAGCGGAAGTAAGTCGGGCTGACCTCCCCGAGACGCGCCAGCCGCCAGGCGCTGCCGGCTACGTAGAAATCTTGATCAGGGCGCAGGTCGGTGAAATCACAAGCCAATCCTTCCCCCAAAGCATCGTGCGGCACTCCGCCCAGGTCAGCATCCGCCAGAACCCAGCGGCGCTTGGCTTTATTCCAATACTCGGTAATCCAGTGATCGCCCTTGAAGCCGGCGCTGGATGTGGAGGCCTCGCTTGTAAAGAGGTAGGCGGCAAAGCCCACTCGCATGCGCGCCGGGACGCCCTTATGGCGCAGGATAGAAGTGAGGAACACAGCATAGTCGCGGCACAGGCCAATCTGCCGCTCAGACGGGTCGCGGGCGACCGTCAGCGGCGCCGGATCGAGCTCCAGCATACGGCCCAGGCGCTGCTGCATCGTGCGCAGGCCGATCTCAGCGTTTTGCTGGGCAGTCCGCTGGACTTTATAATACCTGGCCGAGTTGCGGTGCAGCAGCACGCCCTGGATAACTGCGAAGAGCTCCGGCAGGCTGTCCGGTAAATCATCGTATAGAGAGGCATAGGACCCCGGATCGGTGATTGGGGAATGGGAGGTGTAGTACGCGAGGATTTCGTTCATCGGCTTAGCCTTCCGGCAAAGTAAATTAGCTCACATGGGGCTGCTAAAACCGAAATTATGTTCTATTTATTATATCACGTCTAGGTCAGATGGATTTTAATGGAGTCCTTGAGCACGGAAATGATCTCTTACCAAGCCAGAAAACAAACAGGTGATAGGTCGCCCATCTTTTCAGGCAGGCTTAACACCAGTTCTACCAGGATCGATCAACCCACCACTTTGAAAAAATGGTGGGTTGAAAGACTTATAAATCGGAGCGAAGGTGGAAATTATGCGGGTACAAGTGCGCGTATCCTTCTTCGCTGGTCTTTTGGATCAGCTCTTCGAGCGACAGATCTGCCCAGGCGCTGAACCGGTCCTTAGCTGACCATTTTTTCGTCGACCTGTCAGAAGCCTTCGAAGACGTTTATGTACCGATCAGGCGAGGTCGAAACGGTCAAGGTTCATAACTTTGTTCCACACTGCTACAAAGTCTTGCAGGAACTTCTCCTGGGAGTCCTGCACATGCGTAGACTTCCGCCAGGGCGCGGAGTTGGGAGTTCGAACCGAAGATCAGGTCGACACGGGTGCCGGTCCACTTGAGTGCGCCCGTTGCGCGATCACGCCCTTCAAACACGTTATCGTCGTCCGCGGTTGCCTTCCATGTCGTGCTCATGTCGAGCAGGTTCACGAAGAAGTCATTGGTGAGCATCCCTGGCCGCCTGGTGAAGACGCCGTGCTGGGACTGTTCGTAGTTTGCATTTAAGACTCGCATACCGCCAACAAGAACCGTCATCTCAGGAGCGGTCAGCGTCAGCAGTTGCGCACGATCAACCAGCATTTCCTCTGCCGTGACGGCATATTTTGCTTTTAGATAGTTACGGAACCCATCTGCAGCCGGCTCGAATGCGGCGAATGACGTCACGTCGGTTTGCTCCTGCGAGGCATCCGTGCGTCCGGGCGTGAAAGGAACGGTCACAGCGTAACCGGCATTCTTAGCAGCCTGCTCGACGCCTGCGCATCCACCCAGGACAATCAAGTCGGCGAGCGAAACCTTCTTCCCGCCGTACTGCGCGCTGTTGAACTCCTTTTGGATTCCCTCAAGGGTCTGCAGCACAGCCTTCAGTTGGTCTGGTTGGTTGACTTCCCAATCCTTTTGCGGCGCAAGACAGATGCGTGCCCCGTTTGCACCGCCGCGCTTGTCAGAGCCACGGAAGGTAGAGGCCGACGCCCAGGCGGTCGCGACGAGCTGCGGGATCGACAGCCCCGAGGCAAGGATTTTCGCCTTGAGCTGTGCGATGTCGGCTGCGTCGATCAAACCGTGATCGACGGCGGGAACGGGGTCCTGCCAGATCAGCTCTTCTGCCGGAACCTCCGGGCCGAGATAGCGTGCGCGGGGACCCATATCGCGGTGCGTCAGCTTGAACCACGCCCGGGCGAAGGCGTCTGCGAACTGCTCGGGATGCTCATGGAAGCGCCGGGCGATCGGTCCGTAGATGGGGTCCATCCGCATCGCCATGTCTGCGGTGGTCATCATGGTCGTCACCCGCTTCGATGGATCATGCGCGGCCGGTGCGAGATCCTTTTCCGCCGGATTGACCGGGACCCACTGCCAGGCGCCGGCAGGGCTCTTTACAAGATCATAATCGTAGCCGAACAGCATGTCGAAATAGCCCATGTCCCACCGGATCGGGTTCGGCGTCCAGGCGCCTTCAATGCCGCTGCCGATTGTGTCATCCCCCTTGCCGCTGCCAAAGCTGCTGATCCAGCCAAGGCCCTGCGCTTCGATGCCCGCCGCTTCGGGCTCAAGCCCTACATGGGACGCAGGGCCAGCGCCATGCGATTTGCCGAACGTGTGCCCGCCCGCGACGAGTGCGACGGTCTCTTCGTCATTCATGGCCATGCGCGCGAAGGTCTCGCGAATGTCGCGGCCTGCCGCGACCGCGCTGGGCATGCCGTTCGGCCCCTCCGGGTTCACGTAAATCAGGCCCATCTGCACGGCGGCGAGAGGATTCTCAAGATCACGGTCGCCGCTATAGCGCTCGTCCGCCAGCCATTCGCCCTCAGCTCCCCAGTAAATGTCTTCTTCAGGCTCCCAGACGTCTTCGCGCCCGCCGCCGAAGCCGAAGGTCTTGAAGCCCATCAACTCCAGCGCGCAGTTGCCTGCGAGGATCATCAGGTCGGCCCAGGAGATTTTCTTGCCGTATTTCTGCTTGATCGGCCAGAGCAGACGGCGCGCCTTGTCGAGATTGACGTTGTCCGGCCAGCTATTGAGGGGCGCAAAGCGCTGGCTGCCGGACCCCGCGCCGCCACGGCCGTCGCCGGTGCGGTAGGTGCCTGCGCTGTGCCACGCCATGCGGATGAAGAGCCCGCCGTAGTGACCGTAATCGGCCGGCCACCAGTCCTGCGAGTCGGTCATCAACGTATAGAGGTCGTTTTTCACGGCCTGCAGGTCGAGTTTCTTGAATTCCTCAGCGTAATTGAACTCCTCGCCCATGGGATTAGACAAAGAAGAGTTTTGGTGGAGGATCCTCAGGCCCAACTGGTTCGGCCACCAATCCCGGTTCGACGTGCCTCTGCCGCCAATGGGTTTGTGAGCCATGCCCGTTACCGGGGACTTGCTATCATCCATAATATTTATTCCTTTCGATGTGTGAATTCTTGAATAGCACTACAGTGAATACATGCTTCGCAGTTTCAAAAAAGAGGTTCTTAACTCTCCTCTTTACAATCCGGACATAACCCAAAAAGGGATATTTGAGGACGGAGAATCTTATAACCTGACACCTGCTCCAAACTCCGGAGCGATTTCTGATCGAGAGACAGATCCCCATCAATAATTTTATTACACTTAATGCAGATCAAGTGAGGATGTGGGTCTGGCCGTGCACCGTCATAGCGATGACTGTCTTCTCCAAACCCTAATTCCAGAATTTCTCCCATTTCCTTGAGCAAGGTGACCGTTTTATAGACCGTACCCAGGCTGGTCATGGGAAAATCGACTTTGACCTGATCATACACCTGCTCAACACTGGGATGATTAAAGCTGGAAGCCAGGATCTTGAGCACCGCCATGCGCTGAGGGGTCAGCCGGTGCCCACTCTCCTTCAATTTCTGGGTGATTTCGTCCAAACGGATGTTTCGATCGGCCATTTTTGTCCTTGCCCTATTTCTACCAATAAGGGTGACCAAATTGGTCTTTTTGGAATAGCATTCCTAATAAAGAATGAATCTCCACTAAGAATTATATTACATAGTTTCTGTTTGTCAAATAGCAGAGTGATTTCCGGAGTTTGCAGGATAGCCTGCTCTGTAGGCCAGTTATAATGTGCGGATTGCCATGAACACACCGGACGATGCTACCCCGCAACGTGCCAGCCTGATGGATCTAGCCAAATATTTCACCCGCCTGGGTTTTACTGCCTTTGGCGGCCCAGCCGCGCACATCGCCTTGATGCGTGAGGACCTGGTGGTACAGCGGCGCTGGATCGGCGCCCAGCACTTTGCCGATCTCCTGGGCGCGGTGCAGCTGGTCCCCGGCCCGAATTCCACTGAAATGGTCATTCACATCGGGTACACCCACCAGCGCATTAAAGGCATGCTGGTCAGCGGATTGGGTTTCATCCTGCCAGCCTTCTTCATTGTCCTGGCGTTGAGTATTTTCTACGTGGCGTATGGCAGCCTGCCCCAGGTCAGCGCGCTGCTCTACGGATTGCAGCCGGTAGTGGTCGCCATTATTGTGCAGGCCGTCTACAAGCTCGGTCTGACCTCCTGCCGCAAGCCGACCATGCTGGCGCTGGCGGTTGCGGCTCTCCTGGTTACTTTGTTAGCTGGGGTCAACACGGTCCTGGTGATCCTGGGTGGAGGTTTGCTCGGAGTACTGCTCTACGGCTCCCGGCGCAGCCTGGGGATCTCGGCTGTCCTGCTGTTCAGCCTGCCGTTTGATCTCTGGCGCCAGGCCGTCGATTGGATATCCCCGACACTCCTGCGTTTGTTCTGGTTTTTCCTGACCGTCGGAGCCACGGCAATGGGCAGCGGTTACGTGCTGATCAGTTATCTTTTTGACCAGCTAGTGAACCGCTATGGATGGCTGACTGAGCAGCAGCTGGTCGACGCCATCGTTGTCGGGCAGATGACTCCCGGTCCGGTCTTCACCACCGCCGCCTTTGCTGGCTATGTGATCATGGCCGGCCCGGCCAATAACGTTCAGCTCGGGATCGCCGGGGCGACGGTCAGCGCCCTGGGGATTTTCCTGCCTTCCTTTTTCATCGTCTGGTTGTTGGGGGATCGCATTTCCCGTTTGCGCCAATCTCAGGCCCTGGGGGCATTCCTGGATGGGGTTAACGCGGCGGTGGTGGGCAGCATCGCTGCCACCAGCTGGCAATTGTTTCAGACAGCCACGCTCAACCTGCCCGCGCCTGTGCTTCCATTGGGATTGGCTGGCGAGGTGATCGATCTGGCGGCGGTGCTCCTGTTTGCTGCCTCGTTAACGTTGCTGATCGCCCTGCCGCGCCTCAATGCCACCTGGCTGATCCTGGGCGGGGCGCTGGCGGGCTGGCTGCTGGTGAGTTTTGTGTAATCAAGCAGACTGTTGAACAAGTAATAGTTTATCGCCGGGATATGGAGATTGTGCTAGCTTGCCAATAAATCCTTCATTCTTGCACTGTCGATAGAATATCTCATCTACACAGCCTTCAACATCCAAATCATACGGAAGTTACGCAGTTCAAGGGGGAAGTGGGGGTGTTTTGGCGGGCTACGGCCGCCAAAACACCCCCATAAACCCACCAACTGCGTAGTTCCTGTCATATATAAAAATTTTAGTGTGTTGTATACTACAGGAATGAGCGTTATTATCCAAAGTATTCTGGCTGGATTAGGGGGAATGTTCGGATGGGGATTATACGATTTTTTTGGGGGTCTATTTTCCAAAAGGATAGGTAATTTCAAAACCTTTTTTTGGTCGCAACTTGCAGGATTGGTTTTCGCTACCCTTCTTATTTTTGCTTTTGCTATAAACCTGAATATTCCCACAAGCATAGCTATTTTAATACCTGTAGCCTCAATTCTTTATGCCGCAGCATACCTGCTCTTTTTTAAAGGTTTTGAACTGGGCAATGTATCCATTATTTCAGCAACCATGAATTTATGGGCGGTATTCACAATGCTTTTCGCTTATATCTTTTTGGGTCAGCGTCTTTCTACATTCCAGTTCCTGGGGGTCTTAATGATCATTGTTGGGGTTATCTTCGTATCCTTGAAATGGAGTGACATCAAAGATCAAAACTTAAAACTTTTATCTGGCGTTAAAGAAACGATTTTGGCGGCTCTTCTCTTTGGAATTTTTTGGAATCTTAGTGAAATTATCTCTGAACAAATAGGATGGTCATCAACAACTCTTTTTGTGAAGATTGGCATTGTCTTATTTATGTTGTTGTTTTCTCTACTAGTAAATCGAGAGCTTAGTGTAGCCAAAACCGCCCCTAAAATAAAGATGATGATCTTATTCGCTGGTGTTTTAGAAGCGGCCGCAGTAGCAATTGTTAATTGGGGATTAACTGTCGGAGACGCGATACTGGTTACTCCTATAGCCTCAGCATTATCAATCGTAACGATAATGATGGCAGTTATCTTTTTGAAAGAAAAAATTACTAAACTGCAAGGCTTCGGGATGGTAATAGTAATTACCGGAATAGTTTTTACAGCTTTTTAAAATCTGGTTCTTATGACTAAACTTATTATCTTTGATTGGGACGATGTAATTATTCTTGGCGCAAAAAAGGGATACTATAACTGCTATAAAAATACTTTAAAAGAATTAGGAATAGTATTGGATGAAATAGAAATAGATAAAAGAATACAAGATACGTGGGGCAATACTGACCGTGAAATATTAACTGAATTACTGAAAGAAAATCAAAAATTAGTAGATAAAGCTTGTGAAATATTTTATGATAAAGAATTCTATGGCAATACCTTTATTGATTCATTGAAAGAAATCGATGGAGTCAATGAACTATTAATCCGACTTAAAGGAAAATATAAACTTGCAGTTGCGTCAGCAAATAAAATTGACATGATCAAAGATAAGATCATACCTAAATTCAACATTCCAAATATATTTGATCAAATAGTAACAGTTGATGATGCTCCTGTTGGAAAATCAAAACCTGACCCTTATATGCTTCAGTTAATTCTTAAAAAACAAGGAGTCTCCAACAAAGAAGCTCTATTTATTGGCGATGCAAAGAATGATGTTTTAATGGCAAAAAATGCAGGTGTTGAACCAGTGGTTGTCCTGACTGGTCTTATTTCAAAAACCCAAGCGGAAGCTCTTGGAGTTAAATACATTCTTTCTGATGTAACAAGAATTGAGGAAATACTTACATAAGTTTGTTTACCAGCTTATGAAGGTCACCAGACCAAATCACAGAAAATACCTTGCACAATCTAAGAAAATTCAGGCTGTTAAAAAGTAATGAGATGTTCTATAACTTCGCCTGGCATCCTGGGCGGGGGCGTTCTTTGCCCCTAGCGCAGCGCCGTCGAAGGATGCCTGGAATATCAATAAACTGGAGCAAGGAACCATTAACTGTCTCGTCCTGTGACATAATAGCGGTGAGCATTGACCGCAGTGCTGCCCCAGCCAGCCAGAATTCGAAAGAAAGGGGTGTATTCAAAGACCCTGGTCAGCGGAGTAAAGGTTAGCTGTCCGGTCGTGGGGTCGTAATGATGCGGATCGATATCCTGTGTCCTTCCCTCCATTTCGACCCGAACCCAGGCATGTCCGCCCACGCCCTCGCCGGGGAAGGCATTGCGGAAGGCGGTGACCACTTTTGCTGAAAATCCCAACTCTTTGAGCAGAGCCGCCAGGGCATAAGCCGATTGCTGGCAGTAGCCATAGCCGCGTTCGAAGGCGTGTGGGTAGAGATCGAAACTATTGCGCCGGCAGTATTGCATGCGCTCGCCGACCAGGGTGCGCGCCGCCTCGACCAGCGCTGCACCACTCTGCCCGCTGGAGCGCAACTGCTGCGCAGCCTCTTGGAGTGTCAATGGCTTAATCCCCGGCCTGCGCCCGCGACCCAAAGACAGGGTCGCGGGGAGGGCGTACAGAATCGCCCCAATGATGATCGCCAAACTGAAGATTAGCGTAGTTGTGATAATCGTCGATAGGATTTCCATGGGTGTCATCATCCGTTCAATCTATCTCATGCAGTCAATGCCTAGAAGACATAGGGAATGAACATTTTGGTCTGTTGTATGTATTCTGCGTACTCAGCGCCAAAATGCCCCGTATTTTCTGCTTCTTCCATCCGGCTTGTGGCGTAGAGCGCCAGGGTGGCTATCATTCCCAGCCCTGCACCAACCAGAGATGGATGCTTTAGGAAGGCTCCCCAGGCGAGATACAGGAGTGAGGCGTAGAGCGGATGGCGGATATAGCGATAGGCGCCAGCCTTGACCAGTCGGGTGGTCTTTTCGATGTTCAGGAGAGCTGGATCATCGATGCTGGCGTCGGGCTTTCCAATCCGCCGCAACAACGTAAAGCCATGGACCGCCAGAAAGAGCGACAAAAGCAAGAGCAACCAGGACAGAATCTGCCTGACTGAGAAGGGCTGGTGAAACCAGAACTCAAGGTTAAGCAGGATCAGCGCCAGGATCGCCTCAAAAGCAAAGAAGCGAAAAAAACCGTGGCTACGCCAATTGCGGAGGCTTTTCCAGGAGATGAGTACGATCCCGGCAGAGAAGACTAGAAATAGCACCCATCTCCAGTTAAAATCATCGATTGCCACTGCCAATACTCTCCCAGTAACTAATGCTACCATCAAGCCGATGATTCACGGCGTTAGCCTTCCGTTACCCGATCTATATTGATTAATTCTATCTTATCGCTTTTGTAATAGATCATCATTGCTTCCGTATAATACAGTGCTATGGCAGCCCGTTCAAAATTTACCTTGCTCGCCTCGACTCCCGCCGCAGAAGCAGACTTTGCCGCCATCTACCAGGCTGAACTGGTGTGCCTTAAGCGCTCCTGATCACTGCCAGGGGCGCTTTTTTGTATTCACTCGCTGCAAATATTATTGCCGGAACGTGTATAATTTTAACTATCGTGCACTGCCATTTGTTTATTTATTTTCATTGATTCCCATTCTCAAGGATACTCCCCATGCGCGAATTCTTTTACCCCGTCACCATCGCTGTAATCGGCGTCTCTCCCAACCCGGATAACCTGGGACGCAACATCGTCGGCAACCTGGTCGAGTACGGTTTTGAGGGCATCGTTTACGCGGTCGGTCCGCGCGGTGGGGTGATCGAGACGCGCCGCATTTATCGCGCGGTAGGCGATATCCCCGACCATATCGACCTGGCGGTGATCCTGACTCCCGCCAAAACTGTGCCAGGCATCCTGGAAGAGTGCGGCCAGAAGGGCATCCGCCGGGCGATCATCGAGACAGCCGGTTTTCGCGAGTACACGGAAGAAGGACTCCGCCTCGAAGAAGAGATCAGCCGCGTCGCTCGCCAGTACGACATCCGCTTCGTCGGTCCCAATTGTATTGGCGCTATGAATATGGAGAACGGCTTCTGTGTGCCTTTCCCGCGCCTGAAGAAGTTTGTCAAAGCGGGAGAAGTCTCCATCATCACCCAGAGCGGTGGGGTAGGGATGGCTGTCCTGAACCTGATGACCAACGAAGGCCTGGGTCTCAATAAATTCGTCTCGGTCGGGAATATGCTCGATGTCAGCGCCGAGGATCTGCTGGAGTACTTGATCTCCGACGAAGGCACCGGGCTGATCTTTGTCTATCTGGAGAGCATCCACGATGGGCGACGCATGATGGAACTCGCCCGCAAATCAGGAAAACCCATTCTGGCTTTTAAGTCCAATATTGGCAAATTGGGTCAAAACATTGCTCTGTCCCACACGGCTTCGCTGACCAGCGACGACAAGGTGGTTGATGCGGCATTCCACCAGGCCGGCATCGTGCGCATCCGCGACGCCACCTCGCTAGGCAACAACCTGAAAAGCCTGCGCCTGCCGCCCATGCGCGGCAAACGATTGGCGATCATCTCCCGCTCCGGCGGGCACGCCGTCCTGGCCGCCGACGCCTCTGAGTTGTCCGGTTTTGAGCTGGCCTACTTCCCCGAAAGCTTCCTGCGCGAGATCGAGGCCTACTTCCGCGCCTCGGTCATCCGGCTGACCAACCCGCTCGATCTGGGCGACCTGTTCGACCTGGAGATATATGCTCAGATTGTTGAGCGCACCCTGCAACTGGACGATGTTGACGGGGTGATATTCCTGCATACCTCCCTTTCGGAAATGGAAAACCTGGCCAGCCGCCAGCTGCTCGAACACCTGATGCAGGCATCTGAGCGCCATAACAAGCCAGTGGCTTACTATATCTCAACCATGGCCCCGGAGGTCAACTACCTGAAGCAGGAATACGACTTCCCGATCTTCACCCAGGTGGTGGAAACGGTGCGCGCCCTGGAGATGAGCAACTACCATTACCGCCAATCGCAGGCGCTGCGTATCCAGCCGGTAGATCTGGATTTTAAGGTGAACAAACGGTCAGTGCGCGGCCTGATTGACGGCGCCCGGGCAGAAGGGCGCGATCTATTGCTTTCCGAGGCGCTCGAGATTCTGGAACATTATGGCATTCCAACCGTGCGCGGCCAGCTCACCCAGACCGTGGATGAAACCCTTCAGGCTGCCGATCAGATCGGTTATCCGGTGGCGATCAAAATCGTCGCTGAGCAGATTTCACACAAGTCGGACGTGGGTGGAGTGCAGCTGAACCTGCGCAACGCGCCAGCTCTGGCGGCTGCCTTCGATGATATGATGAGGCGCATCCAAAAAGCTTATCCGCAGGCCAGGCTCGATGGCGTGCTGGTGCAGCCCATGGTCACCGGCGGGCGCGAGCTGATCCTGGGCGGCCGCCAGGACCCCCAGTTCGGGCCGGTGGTCCTGGTTGGACTAGGCGGCATCTTTGTAGAGGTCTTTGGCGAGGCGGTGATGCGTGTGGCCCCGATCACCCGCCAGGATGCCGAAGAGATGATTGAGAGCTTGCGTGGCGTCCAGATATTAAAAGGCGCCCGAGGCCAGGAGCCCGCCGATCTCGAAGCGGTGATTGAGGCTTTGCTGCGCCTCTCCCAACTGCTGGTCGATTTTCCCGCCATCCAGGAGTTGGACGTCAACCCGCTGCGCGTCTTCCACCAGGCAGAGGGCTGCCGCGCCCTGGATGCGCGCATCATTCTATCTAACTAGCCCACGACTTCGAAAGTGGTTCTAATTTTCTATAATTTGCGGGCGTAGCCCTGCAAAATTATAGAAAATACAATACACAATCACGAATCCGGTGAGTATCATGAGCATCGAATGGAAAACTTTGGAACTGAAGAACATCCTGGGAAATTACCATCTGGGAGAGCTGGTCGGCTTTGAACAGGACCGGCGTGGGACAGTCAATACCAGTTTTACTATCGAAATGGAACAGGACGGCCAACGAAGAAAGTATTTTCTGCGGCGTTATAAAAGCGGCATCCAGGAAGAAGAGATTCAATGCGAGCACTCCTTGATCAGCCACTTGATCCAAGCCCAGACACTTCCGGTTGCCCACCTCCACCGCACGCTGGATGGGAGAACCTATCTCCATCGCCTTGCAGGCCCGGACGATCAGCAAGGCGCCTTCTACGCCATCTTTGATTTTCTCCCCGGCGAGGATCGCTACACCTGGGTCGATCCGGCTTGCACGCCCGAGGAGCTGGTCAGCTCAGCCAGCACCCTGGCGCAATTGCATAGCGCAGTCAACGGTTTCCAGCCAAGTGGGAAACGCGCCGAAGCCAAAATCCTGGATTTACTCCCTGAGATCAGCCGCAATGTGGCAGCCTGTCCAGAGAAGGCGAAGAATACAGAATTTGACGCTTACCTGCTGGAGAATCTGGAACTGGTCTTGGGCAATGTCAGTTCTACACTGGCAGTTCTGACTGAGAGTCAGGTGGATGGACTGCCGCAACTGGTTGTCCATTGCGATTATCATCCCGGTAACCTAAAGTTCCACCAGTCTCAGGTGAGCGGCCTATTTGACTTCGATTGGTCGAAAGTCGATTTGCGTAGCTTTGATGTTGGCCTGGCTCTGTGGTATTTTTGCGCTTCCTGGAAAAACCCGGTGGATGGTGAGCTGCGGTTGACGGATCTGGCAATCTTTCTAGGCGCATACCAGGAGTATTTGCGCTTGCAACCTGGCGCCAGACCACTCAGCCCGTTGGAGGGCCGGTATCTGCCGTATCTGATCAATGCAGGTAATCTTTATGTCCTGAATTGGACGATCCTGGACTTCTATAGCAAAGATGTCGATCCACGGGAATATCTGATCTACCTGCGGCATAGCGTCAATTTCATCCGCTGGTTTGAGGCCGCGGGCAACCTGGAGCGACTTGAATCCCTAATGCACACGTTGACGGGGATGAAGGTTGACCAGGATTGAGGAAGCTGAGGCATAGATGACAATATCGAGAGGTTAAGCAATATGGATGCACATAAGCCCATTCTTATTCGACCGCTTCATTTTGGCATGGCACGTATGCACCATGAAGCTGGCGAACGTCGTGATTTTTTGCCCGATTTTGTTGGGCGCTTATCTCAATTCGGCGCCCACTTGGTTTTGGAAGAAGGTTATGGCAGCGGCATGGGATATTCGCAACAAGATTATCTCGCCTCTGGCAGCTCAATTCGATTTGGCACTGCTCAGGAGGTTTTCGAGCAGGAGTATGTGCTGGTCTTGCGCTGCCCGCCAGATAGACAAATTCGTCTAATCCGACCGGGTGTCTGTTTGATTTCCATGCTCCATTTCCCCACGCGACCCCAACGAGTGGAGCTGCTGCATAGCCTGGAATTGGAGGCCATCTCGTTGGATTTGATCAAAGACGATACCGGGCGGCGCCTGGTGGAAAACCTGCGGGCTGTCGCCTGGAATGGAATCGAAGCGGCCTTTGATTTGCTGGCCCAGCTTTATCCCTTGCCGGGGTTTGAGTCACCCGCTCGCCCACCTATTCGCGTTACGCTGCTGGGTGCAGGGGCAGTTGGGATTCAAGTTGTGCAGGCAGCCACGCGATACGGCAATATTGTTCTGCATCGTCGCCTGGCAGAAAAGGGTGTTCCTGGGGTTCAGGTGACGGCGCTGGAATATGACTGCACGCAACACGACAAGGTTATGCGGCCAATTTTAGAGTCTACCGATATTCTGGTGGACGCCACTCAGCGCCCTGATCCTGGTCAACCCGTGATCCCTAATCAATGGGTAGGTTGGCTTCCCAAACATGCTGTCCTCCTCGATCTTTCGGTCGACCCTTATGAATGCACTGCGGATATCCCCTTTGTGAAAGGGATCGAGGGCATCCCCCAGGGAAACCTGGATCAATACATATTCAGCCCTGACGACCCTGCCTACCAGATGATGCCGGCCTGCATCGATGCGACCCACCGCCGCCACGCGGTTTCATGTTATTCGTGGCCTGGGATTTACCCCAATGCTTGCATGGAAGTATATGGCAAGCAAATCATACCCATCTTGCGCACCATCCTGGAACGGGGTGGCGTGCAAAATATTCGCCCGAATGGGCGCTATTTTGAACGTGCCATCACCCGCGCCCGGCTCTAATACCGGTAGCGAAAGGACCACGATCTTGTATTGATGGATAAATCTATGAGTCTTCCAAAAACCGTTGGATTCCCGCGCATGCAAAAAGAACCTGCTGAAAAGCGTGTTTTCCTGCCAGAGTTTATCCAATTTCTGACTACATTAAAAGTCTCTGTATACCTGGAAGAAGGCTATGGTTCGCGTTCCGGCTATACCTACGACGATTATTGCCAGGGCAATAACGCCATCCATATGTGCTCACGTGAACAAGCCTTTGAGCAAGATGTGGTGCTTGTGCTGCGTTCACCGTTTCGCGACGAGTTTTCCCTGCTAAAACGCGGCAGCTGCCTGGTATCCATGCTGCATTACCCTACTCGCCCGCTCCGGGTGCAAATCCTGAAAGATTTGGGGATCAAGGCCATCTCGCTTGACAGCATCGTTAATGCCCAGAACATCCGCCTGGTTGAGAATATGAAAGCCGTAGCCTGGAACGGATTGGAGGCGGCTTTTGATGTGCTTGAAAAACGCTGGCCTGGGTTGGTGCGGCCTGATAAAGAACCCGTTCAGGTACTCATATTTGGAACCGGCATGGTTGGCAAACATGCGGTAGATGCTGCCACGAAACTGGGTAACATCGAACGCAACAACCAGCATATTCAAAATGGCGGTCCGGGATCGATGGCCATCTCGGTAGGAAGAAATACAAACCAGAACCCGCAGCTCATCGAGAGACTCATTCGTCAATGTGACATTCTGGTGGACGCCAGCCAGCGCCGCGATCCCAGCCAGCCATTGTTGCCCAACGAGCGGTTAAGCTGGCTGCCAGATCATGCCGTTATTGCCGATCTGGCGGTAGATCCATATACACTCGATGCTACTCCACCCGTGGTGCGGGGTATAGAGGGAATTCCGCAGGGCAACCTCGACAAATATATCTTTCATCCCAATGACCCTGATTGGGATATTACAGTTCCCCAGGAGATTCCGTCAATAAATCGGCGATCAGTGGTGACTTGTTACTCGTGGCCGGGCGTTCATCCCGAGGCCTGTATGCGTCATTATGCAGTTCAGTTGGGACCTTTGATGAAGGTGTTGCTTATCGTAGGTTATGATAACCTGTCGTTGCAAGGAGACAATTTCGGGCAGGCTCTCTGCCGGGCCTCGCTCGAAACCTGGCTGCACACCGTTCCTGCCGATCAGCAAATTGAAGAAAGCACAGAACTGTTTGATGATCCGCGAGAATAAAGACCCTAAATGGGAGATCACTTCTAAAGTCAATACCGTCAGCTTAACTTCTACATTTCGGCTTTAGTCATGAGCTGGTGTTTGCGTTTGTTACTGGTGTTACCAGGCAACGAGGCTGGCGTGTGTATTTATTCCCCAGGTATTCAACCTTGTCGGTAATTGTTCCGGCTAGCAGGTAAATCTGTGTTATACTGAAATCAACTTATAAGAGATCTGCGCGTTCTTCCTTGTCGCCATTCGGTTTTATAAGAATGGCGACATTTGATTAACCCACCGATCTACTGCAAAAAACCAGGAGAAATAATCAATTGGAAACAAAACTGTACGTTGGCAATTTGTCTTTTAACACCACTGAAGAGGGGCTGCGCACTTTGTTAGCTCAGGCCGGCACCGTGCAAACCGTGGATATGATCAAGGATCGCGATACTGGCAGACCGAAGGGTTTTGCCTTTGTGACCATGGGCAACCAAACTGAGGCCGAGAAGGCTATCAGCATGTTCAATGAGACCATGTTTGACGACCGCGCCATCAAGATCAACTTTGCCCGGCCGCGCGAAGAGAAACCCTACAAAGGTGGATACAACAACCGCCGATAGACAATCTATATATTGTCAAGAAACCCACCGCTTTGCAGTGGGTTTTTTGATAAGGCAGCCTGCCTCAACCATCCTGTGTTATGGATGGCTCACCCTCAATAAAATCGGCCACAGGCTAAAGCCAGGTTGACTGGCACCACCTTGATCGGGTCGATCGGAAGAAAGGAGGCCGTTGTGGATTATCAAGTGGGCGAAAAAGTGGTTCACTGGAATTATGGCATGGGGGATGTCATTCAATTGGATGAGAAACTACTGGGTGGTCAAATGACGCGCTGCTATGTCGTGCGGATTTGCGATCTGACCATCTGGGTTCCGATCCATCAGGTGGGCGACTCTAGTCTGCGATTGCCGACTCCCAGAGATGAGTTTGAAAACTTGTTTGCTATCTTATGCAGCCCTGGGGAGCTCCTTTCAAACGACCGTCTGGAACGCAGAACACAGCTCATCGAAAAGATCAAAGACGGGAAACTTGAATCCATCTGCCAGGTGGTGCGTGATCTGTCGTTCTATCGCCAGGCGAAAAAACTAAACGATCACGATAAGACTATCCTGGAGCGTGCCCAGAGCTTCCTTCTCAATGAGTGGAGACTGGCATTAACAGTCTCGTTACCCGATGCGGAACTTGAGCTTAAACGGTTATTGGAGGATAGCGCCCAGAAGGCGAGTGATTGAACTAAGTTCCAGCAATGCGGCCCTTCATCCAAAATTGGAACAAAATCGTTGGAAAACCATTTTTGTGACTAGGGCCCCCATTTCATCTTCTCTCCAGAAGGTGCGAGCCAAACCGGGCTATTCAGCCCGTCTGTGGAATACAGCTCAAGCACGCCGGCAGTCTGGTCCCAATTCCGATCTGGCGAAGAGGAGACGATGACAAAGCTGGCATCGGGAGCCCATAAGGCTTCCTTCATCAATACGAAATTTTCGTCCCTGAGAATAGTACGCTCAGTGACACCATCAGGTGCGGAGCGTACCATATTCAGGATGGGTGCATCGAAAAATCCCGAATTCGCAGCGTAGGAACCAAAGAAGAAATACAAATCACCGTCAGGAGCCAGATAAAGCTCTTTAGGCTCGTTGATCATCCCGGCGTCCGGTTTTAGCGCTCTGATGAGAGTGCCGTTCTGCGCATCTATCTTCCACAACTCGCCAGATTGATAGGCATAATCATGTGCGCTGGCTACGCCGGAAAAGCTGGCGCTGTCGGGAGACCAGGCCGGCCCGCCCTGAAAACTGCAGCAGTAAATATAGTCCTGCACTTCCGAGTAGCGCACCAGAGTATTGGTATCGGGATCATAGACTGCATGCGACGGAGCCACCTCCCAATGTCCAAGCGCAACGAGCAGTTTCTTGCCATCCGGGGAGTATTTTTCAGGCCAATATAATTCGACCGGCAACTGCACACCGTCTGGCAGCGGCTCTCCGTACTGGTTTTCGATCACAAGCCTGGAATCACCGGTAGAAAGATTGTACAGGTTCAAGCCATTTTGTCCATAAGCGAGAGTCTGCCCATCTGGCGAAAAGGCGGGGTGATACGATTCGGGGACACCTGGATCAGATTTACCCTCGACCAGGAGGCGGCGGTTTGAGCCATCTCCATCCGCAAGTACCAGCTGATCGTTTACTTCATAAGCAATCCTTCCATCCACCATTGAGACATCGTAGTCTGATACGTTAGCAGATTCAAAGGTGAGCTGCGTGCTGGTTTTTCCATCCCGCTCCATGCGGAAGATCTGGCTGATCCCCTGGTCATCTTTGCTGAGGAATACAAGCGGTGCGGAAGCAAGCTGGAGGATTTTTCCAGCACGCTTGCCGGCGCTGCGGTGAAGACGGCCGTGACGGCTGGCGAGGTCACGGCAGCGCGCGGTGGCTTGATTAACTGAAGGAGGCTGAGTCCCACCAGTCTGGTCTGGTGAGGAGCAAGCCCCGCTGACAACTGCCAGCAAAGCAAATACAGACAAGAGTTTAAAATATTTCGTCATGGGTGCCTCTTTGTGCAGGTGGGAGCCAATTGAAGTCGCTGCCGCTAAGGGGAGCCCTTCAGATAGCGGTCAAAGAACTCGATCGAGCGCGCCATCGCCGTCCCGAATGAGCTGGCGATGTTGTGGTCATCCCCTGGATACTCATAATATTCAGCTATTTTACCCGCTTCGAGCAATTGCTGGTAGAGCGTCTGGGAAAATTCCAACGGAACAGATTCATCCGCGGTGCCGTGGTGCAGCTGTAGCGGGCCGGAGATATCCGCCAGGTAGGTGTTTGAGGAGACGCTGTTCCAGAATTCCGGGTTCTCCTCTGGTGATCCATACAGCTCGACCCATTCTTGCCGCCAGCGCCGGGTGCTCGAAGTAGCCGGGAAGGGGGTGGGAGTCGTCCCGCTGCCGGGCCGCCGCCAGCGGTAGAGCAGGTCCGGGTAGGATGCCACTACCCCGGCCCAGATCACCCCGGCCTTGATCTGCGGTGAGATAACCATTGAGCGCAAGGTCAGGTAACCGCCCATCGAATGCCCCCACATGCCGATGCGGTTCGGGTCCGCCTGTGGGAAATCCTGCAGGGCAGACACCGCGTTAAGCACGTCCGCCGAGTATCCCGGGTCGCCGTAGGCGCCGCTCGCCTCGCCTTCCGAGCGGTCGTGGCCGCGGTAGTCAATGCGAAAGACGATGTAACCACTGCGCGCCAGCCAGTCTACGTAGGCGATGTAGCGCTCGGTGGTGCGGTACACATCCGGGGGGATGAAGCCGTGATTGAAGACGATCGCCGGCCAGCCCTCAGCCGGCTGCTCGCCGTAAGGCACGGTCAGCAGCCCGTAGATCGTCAGCCCTTCGGATTGATAGGAAGCGTAATAGCGGTTGTAGTTGGCCCCTGGTTCGAGCGTCTCTTCGATCACAATCTCGCTGCCCGGGTAGGCTGTCTGGCGCATGGACAGCACGTTCATCGGGTGCAGGGTGGCGTGGGGGTGGGGGACCGTGGGGGTGCTGGTCGCCGCGGCTACAGCCGTGGGGGAAGGGGTGATGCTCGGCGTGATAGAGGGGGCGAGGGTAGCAGGTAGCGTGGCTTCAGTCGGGGGTTCTGCCGGCAGGGGCTCCACATTTGCTGTGCAGCCAGCCACCAGCGCCATAAGCGTTAGCGACAGCGCAATAAACCAGTAAAGCTTCGGGAATCGAATTATCTTCATATTTTATAAGCACCAGTAAAGGTATCCAGCGATATTATACGTGTTTTAGTCCGAATTAGATGGCATATCATTATCCCTTAAGCTTGCAGGGAGCCGGGATAATAGCGCCATCAACGGTCAGATGGGCTTTCTTAGCTGAGCAGGAGGAATTCGTGCGGACGCAGGTGAAGATAACGGGATGCCGGTCAGGGCTTCTTCGTTCTC
>CAVPNY010000026.1:0-59929 GCA_963706905.1 uncultured Chloroflexia bacterium
TCTCTTCGGGTTGCAAGCTGACCCTCATCTCTGCCTCGGCCGGTTTTGGGAAAACCACGTTGGTGAGTGAGTGGGTTGCCAGTTGCCAGCGACCGGTCGCCTGGCTGTCGCTGGATGAAGGGGATAACGACCCCACACGCTTTTTAACGTACTTCATCGCTGCTTTGCAGACGCTGCCGCCAAAACCCGGCGGGGCTAATATTGGAGCAGGAGTGTTGGCTGCACTCCAATCCTCTCAGCCACCGCCAACTGAATCGATTCTGACAACCCTGCTCAATGAAATCGCCACCATCCCGGGCAATTTCATCCTGGTCCTGGATGATTACCACACGATTGATTCCAAATCAGTCGACGCGTCGACGTCCGTCGACGATGCCCTAACTTTTCTGCTCGATCACCTGCCACCGCAGATGCACCTGGTCATCGCCACGCGTGAAGATCCAGCCCTTCCGCTGGCTCGGCTACGCGCCCGGGGCCAATTGACAGAACTGCGTGCCGCCGACTTGCGTTTTACCCCCGCCGAAGCCGCCGAATTTCTAAACCAGGTGATGGGCTTGAATCTCTCAGAGAAGACATCGCCGCCCTGGAAACTCGCACCGAAGGCTGGATTGCCGGTTTGCAATTAGCCGCGCTTTCTATGCAAGGGCACCAAGAGACCTCCAAATTTATCGAGTCTTTCACTGGCAGTCATCGTTTCGTACTTGACTATCTGATCGAAGAGGTTTTACAACAGCAGCCAGAAAGCGTTCAGATTTTCCTGTTACGCACGTCCATCCTTGACCCTATGTGCGGCCCCCTTTGTGACGCCGTTCTGCTTGACTCCCCCACTTCCGGGCAGGAAACCCTTGAACATCTCGAACACATAAACCTGTTTATTGTTCCCCTGGATAACGAGCGGCGCTGGTACCGCTACCATCATCTCTTTAGAGATATACTGCGCCAGCGATTGGGACAAAGGCTTTCACCCGGAGAAATCGCAGAATGCCATCTCCGCGCCAGCCTGTGGTATGAAAAGAACGGAAACGGAGATGAAGCCGAAGCTTTTCAGCATGCTTTTGCTGCCGGGGATTATGGCCGCGCAGCGGGGCTGGCTGAGTCGGCCTGGCAGGGCATGGAAGGCCGTTTCCAGTCTGCCGCCTGGCTGGGCTGGGTCAAGAAACTGCCAGAAGATGCGACCCGTATCCGGCCGGTGCTCAGCACCCAGATGGCCCAGGCGTTCATGGATGCCGGCGAGCCGGAGGCCAGCGAGGCCTGCCTGCAGGATGCCGAACGGTGCTTGAATGGTTTATCTAGGGTGATCATCGTGGCGGACGAAGCGCAGCTAGCGCCCCTGCCAGCGGTGATTGCCATGACGCGCGCCTATAATGCCCAGGTTCAGGGCAATCTTTCCGCCACGGTGAAATATGCCGAACTTGCGCTCCAACTCATCCCTGAAGGTGACCTTTTCAGGCGTGCCCAGGCTACTATGATGCTGGAGTTCACCCACTGGGCCAGCGGAGACCTGGAGTCCGCCCGCTCTGCCTTGGGTGATTGGATGGATAGTATGCAGAAGGCGGGCATCTTCGTTTTTGTCGTTGCCAGCGCCTTTGCCTTGGCAGATATTCTGGTTGCGCAGGGGCGTCTCCGCGAAGCAGTCAAAACCTACCAGCAGGCCTTAGAGCTTGCCTTAAAACATGGCGAGGATGCGCAGCACATCACCGCCCACCATTACTTAGGATTGGCGTTGCTGCGCCATGAGATGGGGGAGGATGCAGCCGCGGCGCAGCACCTGCAAAAAGCCCGGGAGCTGGGTGAGCAGACCACGCTGGTCGACTGGCCTTACCGCTGGCTTCTTGCCCAGGCCCGGCTCAAGGAGTCTGGGGGAGATCTGGAAGCCGCGCTGATCCAGTTAGATGAAGCCAGGCGCGTGTATGTCAAGAACCCCGTACCGGATACCCGTCCTATCGAGGCTTTGAAAGCGAATGTGTATCTCAAGCAAGGCCGGCTGGCCAAAGCCCAGGATTGGGTGCATGCGCGGGGGCTGTCGGCTGAGGATGAAATCAACTACCTGGGCGAGTTCGAGCATCTCACCCTGGCCCGGGTGCTGATGGCCGAAGTTCAGAGCCGCCAGGATAGGCGCTCTATCCTGCAGGCAACCGGATTGCTGGAGCGCCTGTTGAAAGCAGCGGAAGCACAAAAAAGGTTCGGTAGTGTCATTGAAATCCTGGTGGCGCAGGCGCTCGCCCACCAGGTGCAAGGGAATCCTTCACTGGCACTGGTGTCCCTTGAGCGCGCCCTGGTGCTGGCTCAGCCGGAAGGTTATGTGCGGCTCTTTGTGGACGAAGGCGAGCCAATGCGATTGTGCTTGTTGAATTTACGAGCACGGATTGAAAAGCAAACGAGCAGCCAGGGCCGTCCGCTGCTCGTTTATGTAGAAAAACTCCTATCCGCCTTCGAGCAGTCGGTAGAGAAGCAGTCAACGATCCATCCTAAAAAAACGGCTGTAATCGAGCCGGAGGTTCGACCAGCCAAAGACATGCTGGTCGAACCTTTAAGCGAACGCGAGCTGGAAGTGCTGCGCCTGGTCGCCCAGGGACTCACCAATAACGAAATCAGCCAGCGGCTTGTCCTGGCCTTGAGTACGGTCAAAGGACACAACTTACGCATCTTTGGCAAACTGCAGGCACAGAATCGTACTGAAGCCGTAAGGCGCGCCCGCGAGCTGGGCCTGTTGTAACTCCCCCAAAAACAATACCCCCAAACAATACTTTTGGTTCTATTCGGCAATACCGGGTTGCCGGTATATTACCTGTACATTGAACAAGTGGCACAAGCGTTTATGGCTGGTCACAACAGGTACAGGTCATGTCAAAGATACCCATCTCCAAAATTGACAAAAGTCAACCCCCGGTTTACGAAATCCGGATCAAAGGCCATTTGGGTTCTCAGTGGACAGACTGGTTTGAGGGCCTGACCATCACGCTGGAAGAGGAGGGCGATACGCTTTTAACCGGTCCGGTGATCGATCAGGCCGCGTTGCATGGCTTGCTCAAAAAAGTACGTGATTTGGGCATGCCATTGGTCTCGGTCAGTCCTCTCGAACATGGCCCCTCGACTACGCTCCCCCTTCGGGGACTTCGCGGGACAGGCCAGGCGGATCAGTCAGACGTCAAGTAGTTAATGAAGATTAGCTACTTGGAAAGGAGGTTTGCCTTTGATAACATTTCTAGCCCATTTCAACCCCCGGTAACCGGGTGGCGACCACAGTTCTATGCAAGTCCAATTCAATGAAACTCATCAATATCGTTCAAAAAAGGAGTAATAACATGAACACAAACATAAAGACCGCCAAAATGGATACGAAAATTTTACTAATACTATTATGGGTGTTTTATTCGCTAAATTTTATGTATGCTGATGCTCTCTTAAAATTGGAGCCTGGGGTTTTGGCAGGGATAATGTCAGGATACGTGGCAGATGGAACTGTTAAAGTCACTGATGGATTTTTATTGGGAACCGCGATAATGTGGGAGATTCCGTTTTTAATGATTGTCCTGTCCTGGGTATTAAAGTATAGAGCTAATCGTTGGGCAAACATCATCGCAGGTACACTATTTGTTGTGGTTCAAATCTCTTCATTGTTTCTTGGAACCCCATCTCCTATGTATATTTTTTATACCACAATAGAAATCGCGGGTCTGTTACTAATTGTCTGGTATGCCTGGAAGTGGCGCAACCCCGAAGCCCAGTCCTGATCGCAATGCTCTTGAACAAACTAAATTTGGAGGAACCTATGAAAGCAATTGTATACACTGAGTACGGCCCAGCCGATGTCTTGCATCTCCAGGAAGTGGAAAAAAACACTCCGAAGGACACCGAAGTGCTCATCAAAATCCACACGGCAACCGTTACCACTGGAGATTGCAATGCTCGTGGCTTTACCTTTGTCCCGCCCGGCTTCGGACCGCTGCCGCGTCTGATGCTTGGTCTTAGAAATCCCAAAATAACCATCCTCGGGACTGAATTAGCCGGGGAAGTCGACGCCGTCGGAGAAGCAGTGACCCGGTTCAAAAAAGGCGACCAGGTTTTTGGCATTGGCTCGGATCGTTTTGGTGCCTATGCCGAGTTCACATGCCGGCCCGAAAAAGGGGCGTTAGCCATAAAACCGGCTAACCTGTCCTACGAGGAAGCTGCCTCTCTTCCATTTGGGGCCGGAACCGCATTGTATTTCCTGAGGGATAAGGCCAAAATTAGTCGCGGTCAAAAAGTTCTGGTCAATGGCGCCTCCGGTGGGGTCGGTGTTTATGCGGTACAGCTCGCCAAATACTATGGAGCTGAAGTGACCGGGGTATGCAGTACCGCCAACCTGGAATTGGTGAAGTCGCTGGGCGTCGATAAGATTATTGATTACACCGAGCAGGATTTCACCCAAAACGGCGAGACTTACGATGTCATTGTAGACACGGTAGTAGGCAAGACTTCGTTTTCACGCTGTAAAAATTCTCTCAAACCCAAAGGGCTATATCTCGCCGTCGCTGGCGGCCTGCGCGAGATGGGCCAAATGCTCTGGACCTCCCTGACGGGAGGCAAGAAAGTAATCTTTGGGTCGCCAGCCGAATGCAAAGAGGATTTAGTTTTTATCAAAGAACTGGTAGAAGCAGGAAAGCTCAAACCGGTCATTGACCGGCGTTATCCATTGGAGCAGACTGCCGAGGCGCACCGCTATGTCGAGCAAGGGCATAAGAAAGGCAACGTCGTCATCACGGTAGATCATAATACCAAAACCTGACGAGTTTACGATGCAGACAATAAGGAAATTATGAAATGAAACAAGATCAAATCGAAAAACATTCAACGACACAATCGGTCATTCTGCATTTACTCCCTGAAATCCTGGTCGGGTGTTTTTACTTCCTCGCACGACAGCCAGTTGCTAAGATGGGGTATCCTTCGATTTTCGCCCTGCTGCTTGCATTCGCCTTTATTCTTGTTCCTGTCGAACTCGGATACCTTTTATATCAAGGAAAGAAGAAGACAGGCCGCTTTACATTACTGGGGATCATCAGCTATCGAAATTCAATCCCGTGGTGGCAATACTTTGTATGGCCAATAATTATTGTTGTTGTTACTGGTGCCATAATTAAATTGTTAGAACCCGTTGATGCTTTTCTACAAGAGAGGTTGTTTTTCTGGATGCCTGGATTAAATTACGGATTAGATGGTAATTATTCCAGGACAATATTGATCGTCACATACTCGACGTTTTTGATATTTAATGTATTTTTAGCTCCGTTGGTTGAAGAATTGTATTTTCGGGGATATTTATTACCCAGAATGAAAGGGAGGTTCGCCACATTGTTCCACAGCTTCCTGTTTGCGGCTATTCATGTCTTTACACCCTGGATGATTATCACGAGAACCCTAGGATTATTGCCATTGGTTTTTGGGGTAAAAAAGAAGAATATCTACATTGGAATAATCGTTCACATTCTGGGGAACTCGTTAGCTCTTGTAATAGGGATTGTATTTATTACAAAAATGATGTAATTAGGAAAGCCTCAATAATTCATGAATTGACAATGGGATTTCTAGTCAAATAAAAAGGTGATCGATTTGATCAAGCACGACAGGTCAGCCATCAAGGAGACTAAAGTGAAAAGTACGAAAACAGTGAAGGAAGCCTATGTCTTTCTGGGATTAACACTCGTGTTTTCCTATTTAGTTTTCTGGGGTCCTCTGGCTCTTTTTAAGATCCCAACCATTAGTTTCGTGAGTGATGTTAAAGGTCCCTCCTGGGCAATCGCGTTATATCTCATCGGAGGATTTGTGCCCTCCCTGTTGGCGATTGTTCTGACATGGAAAAAGGAAGGCACGGCGGGGTTGCGCCATTTGGGGCGCCGCATCGTGCAGGTCAACATTGGTTGGCGCTGGTATTTGGCGGCGGTGCTAGTAGTTATCTTAGCAACGATGGGCCAATTGGTCATTATTAGTCTCATGGGACAAGCGTTTGACAAGACTTTGTTTGTGGCGCAGTTGGGCAGTTTTTTGCCGCTACTGATCATTGGTCCGCTGTCAGAAGAAATTGGGTGGCGCGGCTATGCCTTGGATCGGCTACAGACGAAATGGAACACGCTCGTCTCGGCCTTAATCGTTGGCTTGGTGTGGGGCTTATGGCATGGGCCGTTATTTGCTATGGTAGGCACGTCGTATCATGAATTGGCGATTCCCTTTGTGGGGTTCTTGGTTGGCATGATGGCAGTCTCGGTTTTGTTTACGTGGTTGCACAATAACACGGCGGGGAGCATCTGGACAGCAATCTTTTTTCATTGGTTGTACACGTATTCGGCGCAAGTTGTGGCAAGTGGGGTAACCCGTTCCGTTTTGTTCAATTGGTTGGGATATGTACCCTATATAATTATCGCGATTATTGTGGTATTGATATGGAAGCCACAAACATTACGAACCAATTCCAACAAACCATGAGAGCAAGTGAACGGCCTAACACCGCGTGCAGTGGACGTGTGGGATCCTCCGCGGTTTACAAGCATTTTCTGGCTTCAAGTTTTTCTACATCTCAAACATAGTCCACGCTCGCCTGGTGGTCGAGTAGCGCAGCGTATCGAGACCTGGTTGTCGACTAACGTAGCTGTGTCGAGACACACACGCCACTACCCTTACAGGGTGCTACGCGATCCCGGCAAAGTGCGCCGGGTCAGGCCGAAAACCATTAGGTTTTGCCGCTTTTTGAATTTTGGGATATGTGCTATATAATCGATCTATGTCCACGCCAATTTTAGCCACAAAGCTGTATCTCCCCCCTGTACGGCCTAACGCAGTCTTCCGCCCCCGCCTGCTCGAGCGGTTGAACGAGGGTCTCTCGGCGAGCCGCAAGCTGACCATCATCTCTGCCCCCGCCGGTTTTGGGAAAACGACACTGGTCAGCGAGTGGATCGCTGGCTGCAAACGACCGGTCGCGTGGTTGTCGCTGGACGAAGGGGATAACGACCCCACCCGCTTTCTAACTTACCTCATCGCTGCGTTGCAGACTATTGCACCGAATATTGGAAAAGGAGCGTTAGCTGCCATCCAATCCCCTCAGCCCCCGCCGGCCGAATCCATTCTGACAACCCTGCTCAATGACATCGTCGCCCTTTCGGACAGCGTTATCCTTGTCCTAGATGATTACCACATGATCGATTCTGAACCAATCGACCGTGCTCTCACCTTTCTACTCGATCACCTGCCGCCGCACGTGCACCTGGTCATCGCCACCCGTGAGGATCCATCCCTTTCCCTGCCCCGCTACCGTGTCCGAGGTCAATTGACCGAACTGCGCGCAGCCGATCTACGCTTTACCCCTGAGGAAGCCGCCGAATTTCTCAACCGGATGATGGGGCTGAACCTGAGAGATGCAGACATCGCCGCGCTCGAAGCCCGCACCGAGGGCTGGATCGCCGGGCTGCAACTGGCCGCGCTCTCCATGCAGGGGCGCTCCGACACCGCTGGTTTTATCCAGGCCTTTAGCGGCAGTCACCGCTTTGTGCTCGATTATCTGGCTGGGGAAGTTCTCGAGCGCCAGCCCGAGCGCGTGCGTAATTTCTTGCTGCAAACCGCCATTCTCGACCACTTAAGTGGTTCCCTGTGTGACGCCGTGACCAAACAGGATGGCGGCAGGGGAATGTTGGAAACCCTGGAGCGTGGCAACCTGTTCCTCGTCCCGCTCGACGACCAGCGCCAGTGGTATCGCTATCATCACCTTTTCGCCGATGTGCTGCAGGCGCACCTGATAGAGGCGCAACCTGAGCAGGTATCCAGGCTGCACCAGCGGGCAAGCACGTGGTATGAACAGAACGGATACCCTTCCGATGCCATCCGCCACGCCCTGGCCGCCGAGGACTTTGAGCGCGCCGCAGGCCTGATCGAACTGGCCTGGTCAGCAATGGACCTCAGTCACCAATCCTCGACATGGCTTGGCTGGGTCAAAGCGCTACCTGACGGGTTGATCCGCACCTGGCCGGTGCTCAGCGTGGGCTATGCCTGGGCGCTGCTGGATGGCGGCGAGTTGGAGGCCAGCGAGGCCCGTTTGCAGGACGCCGAGCGCTGGCTGGACACGCCGACGGACAAGATGATCGGTGTGGATAAAGAACAACTTCGCTCGCTGCCAGCTACGATCGCCACTGCCCGGGCCTACCGCTCCCTGGCGCTTGGCAATGTCCCTGGCGCCGTAGAGTATGCCCAGCAGGCGCTTAAACTCACCCCCGAAGATGACCGGGTCAGGTACATCCAGGCCACCTCGCTCCTGGGGCTTGCCCAGTATGCAAATGGAGATCTGGAGGCAGCCGAGCGTTCCCTGGCCGATTTCCATACGAACCTGCGGAAGACCGGCGAAATCCTGACCACGATCGGCATCACATTCCTTCTGGCCGACATCAGGGTGGCGCTGGGCCGCCTCCATGAGGCAGAAAGCATCTATCAGCAAACCTTACGCCTCGCGACCGGCCAGGGCGAGCCCATGCCTCTCGGAACAGCAGACTTGTATCGCGGCCTCGGTGAGCTTTTCATTGAACAGGGCGACCTGGAAGCCGCCGCGCAACACTTGCTGACCAGCCAGAAGCTGGGCGAGCAGACCGCGACGACGGATTGGCCGCATCGCCTGTGCGTTTCCCAGGCGCGCCTGAAAGAGGCGCAGGGAGACCTGGATGAGGCGCTGGCTCTGCTTGATGAGGCGGAGTGCGTGTATGTTCGAGCCCCCCTGCCCGATGTGCGTCCCGTCGCGGCTTTGAAGGCGCGGGTCTGGCTCAAGCAGGGCAGGCTGGCCGAAGCCCTGGGGTGGGCGCGTGAGCAAGGGTTATCGGTGGATGATGACATCCGCTACCCACGCGAGTTCGAGCACATCACGCTGGCCCGGGTGCTCATCGCCGCCGGTAAAAGCGATCGGGAGGCTGGTTCCATTGGCGAGGCTACCCGGCTGCTGGGGCGTCTCATGCAAGCGGCAGAAGCAGGCCGAAGGATGGGCAGCGTAATCGAAATCCTGGTGGTGCAAGCGCTTGCACTCCAGGCACAGGGTAATGTCTCTCAGGCTCTTGCGTCAGTGGAGCGTGCTTTGGCCCTGGCCGAGCCGGAAGGCTATGTGCGCAGCTTTGTGGATGAAGGCGAAGCGATGCGATCCTTGATTGAAAAACAATCGCGCAATCGAGACCATCCGCTGAGCAGTTATGCGGACAAACTCCTGGCTGCCTTTACACAACCGGTGGCGGCGCCAATAATGGCGGCGCCAGAATCAGCAATCATGCATCAAAAATCAGGCATGCTCGAGCCTGAGGCTCGACCAGCCAAAGACGTGCTGGTCGAACCTTTAAGCGAACGCGAGCTGGAAGTGCTCAAGCTGCTCCGAAGCGAATTAAGCGGACCGGAAATTGCCGAACAACTGATCGTGTCGCTCAACACCTTGCGCACCCACACCAAAAGCATTTTTAGCAAATTGGGGGTCAACAACCGCCGGGCGGCCATCCGCCGTGCCGAGGAACTCGATTTATTCTAGCTGGCCCGAAAATACCAACCCCGGCTTCGGCAGGCGTCACAAACCACCTGCTGGGGCTTTTTTTGTTTTCCGCCATCAATCACCACATCAATCACATCATGTGGTGATGACATCTCACCACCTCCGGCAGTATCCTATGGGCAGATCAACCACGAGAGAAAAACATAAGACACGAAATGAATGACACACCGACCTCGAATGCTCTGTATTACGAAATCCGCCTCAAGGGACACCTAGATGACCGGTGGGCCGAATGGTTTGAGGGCCTGACCATCACGCTGGAAGAGGACGGCGACACGCTTTTAACTGGCCCGGTGACCGATCAGGCTGCCCTGCACGGCATTCTCAAAAAAGTACGCGATGTGGGCCTGCCTTTACTCTCGGTAAATTCCGTTGAGCCAGGTACCAAGGAGGTTCACGAGACATAAATCTTCAGCCTAATGACTCTCAAAAAGCAGTCTCATTCAAAACAAGACATTCGGATTGACAATAAAGGAGATACACATGAAAACCTTGCAGAAATTTGGCGGTTTTGCCGCGTTGTACCTTGCAGCAGCATACCTGGTAGGTATGATTGGTTTTCTCGCCGTAGTGGACATTTCTGGGGTTGCTGACCCTGTCGAGAAGGTGGCCTTGATGGCGGAAAATCTGGCTTTCCTGTACATTCTGTACCTGATCGTCTATATAATATGGGGCATCTTTATGGTCGTCCTGGCACTAGCGCTCTACGAGCGGCTGAAGGCCGGCTCACCAGCAATCGTGCAGACAGCGACCATCTTCGGGATATTCTGGGGCTGCGTGATCATTATTAGCGGCATGATCCACAACGCCGGTATGCAAACCGTCGTCGATCTCTATGGCAAAGACCCGGCTCAAGCTGGGACGGTCTGGTTAACAATTGACTCCGTGTTGAGAGGATTAGCCGGCAGTAATGAAGTGATAGGCAGCATATGGATTTTACTGATCAGTTGGGCGGCCTTGCGGACAGAAGAGTTTTCCAGGGTGCTGAACTACCTTGGCATAGGGATCGGTGTAGCGGGCATGATCTCGATTGTCCCGGCTCTCTCTGAGCTGTTTATTTACATTTTTGCGCTGGGTCAGATTGTGTGGTTCATTTGGCTGGGGATCGTGCTGCTGCGAAGCAACCCAAGCCGGGCGGCGCAAAAACCCGTCACGGCCTATAACATTCTCGACTTCAAGGCTTAACGCCGAACAGGAGTATTGAAGCGGGTGACGCAAACCCGACCCAATACTCCGATTTTGAAAAGTAATCCTGGAGGATGACATGAAAGCGATTGTATACACAAAATTTGGCCCACCCGAGGTTCTTCATCTTCAAGAGGTGGAAAAGCCCAGCCCTAAAGCGAATGAGGTGCTGATAAAAATATATGCGTCAACCGTCGTAAAAGAAGACCCAGACATGAGAGCTTCACCAGGGTTTAACGGTTTTCTCAAACCCAGACATCCGATCCTGGGTCAAGAGTTGGCCGGGGAAATTGAAGCTACAGGCAAAGACGTGACCCGATTTAAGCAGGGCAACCAGGTATTTGGCATAGACATGTTTGGCGCGTATGCTGAATACAAATGCATGCCTGAAGATAGGGCGCTGGCCATAAAACCGGCCAATCTGAGCTATGAGGATGCGGCTAGCATACCGAATGGGGCATTAACCGCGCTACCTTTCCTCAGAGATAAGGGCAAGATCCAGAGTGGGCAAACCGTACTGATCTATGGTGCTTCTGGATCGATTGGCACTGCTGCGGTACAACTTGCCAAGTATTACGGGGCTAAGGTGACCGGGGTATGCAGTACTGCGAATTTGGAATGGGTCAAATCTTTGGGAGCCGATCAGGTGATTGATTACACCCAGGAGGATTTTACCGAAAACGGCAAGAGCTATGACATTATTTTTGACACGGTAGGCAAGATTCCATTTTCAGCGTGCAAAGGTTCGCTGACGGATGAGGGCATTTATCTTTCGACGGTGCCTTCACCGATAATTTTGCTTCAAGCATTATGGCCTGCAAAGAACGGCAGCAAAAAGGTAAAGTTTGTGGCGGCGGGTTTGAGGCCGGCACGTGAGAAGATCAAAGATCTTGTCTTCCTCACAAAGTTGATCGAAGCAGGGAAGATAAAACCAGTCATAGATAGACGCTATCCGTTGGAACAGACTGTCGAGGCACACCGCTATGTCGAGCAAGGGCATAAAAAAGGCAACGTTGTTATCACGGTGGCATGATCATAAATCGGAAGGCGGAGGTTGCGGCATTATAATTGATCTATGCCTGCGCCTATTTTGGCCACAAAACTATATATCCCCCCACCTCGACCTAAGGTTGTCCTACGCCCCAGCCTGATCGAGCGGCTGAACGAGGGCTCTATGCGGGCCGCAAACTGACCCTCATCTCAGCATCTGCCGGTTTTGGGAAAACCACACTGGTCAGCGAATGGATTGCTGGTTGCCAGCGACCGGCTGCCTGGCTATCGTTGGACGAAGGGGATAACGACCCCACACGCTTTCTGACTTACCTCATCGCTGCTTTGCAGACGCTGCCGCCAAAACCGACGGGGCAAATATTGGAGCAGGTGTGTTGAGTGTGCTCCAGTCTCCTCAGCCACCGACAACCGAATCGATTCTGACAGCCCTGCTCAATGAAATCAACACCTTGCCGGACAATTTCGTCTTTGTCCTGGACGACTACCATGTGATTGATTCCAAACCGGTCGATGCGTCGACATCCGTCGACGACGCCATCACCTTTCTGATCGAGCATCTGCCGCCACAGATGCACCTGGTCATCACCACCCGTGAGGATCCACATCTGCCCCTGGCTCGGCTACGCGCCCGGGGCCAATTGACCGAACTGCGTGCCGCCGACCTGCGTTTTACCCCCGCCGAGGCCGCCGAATTTCTCAACCGGGTAATGGGGCTGAACCTCTCGGCAGAAGACATCGCCGCCCTGGAAACTCGCACCGAAGGCTGGATTGCCGGCCTGCAGCTGGCCGCGCTTTCAATGCAGGGGCGGTCAGACGCCGCCAGTTTTATCCAGGCCTTCACCGGCAGCCATCGCTTTGTGCTGGATTATTTGGTTGAGGAGGTTCTCCAGCGCCAGCCAGAAGGTATTCACAGCTTCTTACTGAAAACTGCCATTCTCGATCGGCTAAGCGGTTCTCTGTGTGATGCCGTTACAGGTCGAGAAGACGGCAAAGGAATATTGGAAACACTTGAGCGTGGCAACCTGTTTATCATTCCACTCGACGACCAGCGCCAGTGGTACCGCTATCATCCCCTCTTCGCTGAAGTATTGCAAGCGCGTTTACTAGACGAGCAGCCGGATCAAGTATTCAGCTTACACCAGCGAGCGAGCGAGTGGTATGAGCACAATGGTTCGGCGGCCGATGCGATCCGCCACGCGCTGGCGGCAAAGGATTTCGAGCGAGCAGCGATCCTGGTCGAACTGGCAGTACCAGAAATGCGCAGGAATAGACAGGGAGCCACGGTCACGGAGCTTGGCTGGCTAAAGGCACTGCCCGACGAGCTGGTCCACTGTAGGCCGGTGCTCTGCGTTGACTATGCTTACGCATTATTTGGTGGTGGCGAGCTAGAGGCCGTTGAGGCCCGACTGCGGGACGCCGAACGGTGGCTGGACACGACGGCCGACACGGCGGGGATGGTCGTCGTGGACGAAGAGGAATTTCGCCGTCTGCCGGGTATGATCGCCCTTCTCCGTGCCGCGCAGGCCCTGGCCCGGGGCGATATGCTCGAAGCCGCGAAAAACGCTCGACGGGTGCTCGATCTCACACCTGAGGACGCCCATCTGATGCTCGGTGGGGCAGCTTCGGTGCTGGGGCTCGCCGCATGGGCGAGCGGGGATCTCGAGGTCGCCCGCCGGATGACTGCTGATGGCATGGCGAATGTGCGGCTGGCCAGGTACATCTCTTCCGCCATCGGCGGCGCCATAGTCCTGGCGGATATACAGATTGCGCAAGGCCGTCTCCACGAGGCAATGACCACCTATGAGCGGGCATTGCAATGGGCGACGGAGCCAGGCGCGCCAGTCCTGAGGGGAGCGGCAGATATATACGTGGGCATGAGCGACCTTTACCGTGAGTATAACGATCTGAAGACCGCCACGCAGCACTTGCTCACCAGCCAGGCTCTGGGTGAGCATGCCGGGTTATCGTCAAACCCGTATCGCTGGTGCGCGGCGATGGCGCGCATACGGGAGGCCCAAGGCGATCTGGATAAGGCGCTCGACCTGCTCGACCAGGCTGAGCGCCTTTACGATGCTAACTTTTCCCCCAATGTGCGTCCGATCGCGACGCGGAAGATACGGGTGTGGGTGGCCCAGAGTCGGTTGGGTGAAGCCCTGGGCTGGGCGCGTGAGCAGGGACTGTCCGTTGAAAACGAACTCAGCTACTTGCACGAGTTCGATCACATCACCCTGGTCAAGGTGCTCCAGGCCTGCTATCTGAGTGACCATTCTGATGGCTCCATTTCTGAGGTGATGGGGCTCTTGGAGCGCCTGCTGAAAGCCGCGGAAGAACGCGGGGGAAAGGGAAGCGTGATCGAAATCCTGGTATTGCAGGCGATTGCTTATCACGCGCAAGGTAACCTCCCCGCTGCTCTCATGTCTTTGCAGCATGCTCTTGCGTTGGCCGAGCCGGAGGGCTACGTCCGCATGTTCCTTGACGAAGGCCCAAGCATGATGCAACTGCTTCGCGAAGCTGCCGCGCGTGAAATCATGCCAGACTACACAGCCAAGCTACTGGCAGCATTTGAAGCTGAGCAAAAGAGAAGCGCGGGCGAGTCTCCTCTCCCCGATTGGCAGAGCCAATCGTCCCCTGTATTGCAGCCCCTGATCGAACCGCTTAGCCAGCGTGAGCTGGAAGTTCTCCGATTGTTAAAAACCGAGCTTTCTGGGCCGGAGATAGCCCATGAACTCGTGATTTCCTTAAGCACTGTCCGCACACATACCAAGAGTATCTACAGTAAACTCAACGTCAATAATCGCCGGGCTGCAGTGAAACGAGCCGAAGAGCTACATTTGATTTAGCCACGCGAAAGCGTTGCCCCAGCAGGCATCTACTTGGCCCTGCCAGTTTATCTGGCAGGGTTTTTCTATGCCTTTCACCCTCTCCCAAATATCCCCACATAAATCCCCACACATGGGGATGACACCTCCCCACATTAAATTGTATATTGTGGTCAAGACAAGAACGAATGCAATGATATGAAGATTCATCCATGAGAAGAATGTAGGAGTTGCAGCATGAGTAAACCACTTGCATCAACTGAGGATCGGTACGAGCCAGGATCTTATGAAATTCGCATCAAGGGACACCTCGATAAACGTTGGGCGGCTTGGTTTGAAGGCCTGACCATCACGCTGGAAGAGGACGGCGACACGCTTTTAACCGGCCCGGTGGTCGATCAGGCTGCGTTGCATGGGTTGCTCAAAAGAGTGCGTGATTTAGGTATGCCCTTGATCTCGGTCAGTCCTCTCGAACCCAGCTCCTCGACTACGCTCGGGACAGGCCAGGCAGATCAGTCAGACGTCAAATCGTAAATGGATATAAGCTACATTGAAAGGAGTTTTTCCTTTGATAACATTTCCAGCCCATTTCTGCCCTTAGGAACAGGGTGGCGGCCACAATTTATTCAAGTCCAATTCAATGAAACTCATCTATAACGTTCAAAAAAGGAGATAAAAATGAACACAAACAAATCAACCACCGGAATAGATCCAAGAATAAAACTTTCCTTGTTATGGATATTTGTAGTACTCAATATGGCTTATGCAGATATTCTTTCTTTAATGGATCCCACATCCGCGATCCGCGAAGTAATGGGGGGAGCTCCATTGCCTTCAGGAGGTTTGGTGCTAGGCGCAATAATAATGGAAACTGCGATTGCCATGGTTATCCTGTCTTGGGTATTGAACTACAAAGTAAATCGCTGGGTAATCATCATCATTGGTGCAATAAATATTATTGGTGTTGTAAGAGGCGGGCACGGTCCGTATTATGTGTTTTTTGCAACAGTGGAAGTTGCGTGTATGTTGCTAATTATCTGGTTTGCCTGGAAGTGGAGACCAGTAGTTGAACCTATTTGAGCACAGTAAAAAAAGGAGATACAAAATGAATTCAACTCGAAAGATTGCGGTCATTACAGGCGTGATTTTCATCATTGCGACTGTCCTGCCCCTCCTGGCCTCGTCGCTCGTACCTGTCCCCACTGGTGCGGACTACCTCACTCGGTTCTCTGCACATACGAACCAGGTGGCCGCAGGAGCGCTACTCATTCTCATCGGGTACTTCGCATGTGCCGGCATAGCCGTCGTGATGTATCCAGTCTTGAAGAAGTGGAATGCGGGTCTGGCCCTTGGATCTGTCGTCTTCAGGACCATTGAGACGGCCTTTTACATGGTCGGCCTCGTGAGCCTGCTGTCCCTGCTGACACTCGGCCAGCAGTTCACAACAGCGGGAGCTGCCGATCGTACGTCGCTTCAGGCTATCGGCAATTTGTTGGTGAGCGTACGCGACAACGCCGCGTTGGTGGCGGTGTTCGCCTTCTGCCTGGGTGCATTTATGTACTACTACCTGTTCTTCCAATCAAGGCTCATTCCCCGATGGCTGTCGGGCTTCGGTATCGTCGCGATCATCCTGATGATGGTGGCTTGCCTGTTGGCCTTGTTCAGCGGTAACCGTATTACCAGCTACATTCCCCTTGCGGCTCCCATTTTTTTGCAGGAAATGGTTCTGGCGGTTTGGCTGATCGTTAAAGGATTCAATCCGTCTCTAATTGCTTCCAAGTCTGGGAAAACGGAAACGAACGAGCTGTTGAGCGTGGCATAGATCTGCACTATAGGGGAGAGGGAGGACTGAAGATTCTCCTTCTCCCCACTACGCACCATGGTAATGCTCGTGGAATAGGACTTAAACAGCGGACACCACTCATCACAAGGAGAAAGCAATATGTTAAAAGAGGTTCGATAGTTCTCTCAATCTGGAGTGGTATCAATTTTCTTCTCGCCGCCGCGATATTGACCAGTGTCGTCATTTTCAACGCAAACTCCCCACTTCTGGTGATGGTGTTTGAAAAATCTGAAATCGCCAGCCTGGATGCCAAGGTCATTGCATCGCTTAATGCTTTGACGATCCTGTACAACTCTTGCTCGGTGGCTCTTTCGGTGCTGGTGTGGTCGCTCATCCGAAAAAGCCTGATCGCCAGCCAAAAATGGGCCTTCTGGGTGTTGCTGTTCGTGATCGGCTTTGTGGAAGTGATGGCCTTTGTCGCTTCTGCAGGAGTTGGAAATGCACGCTGGCAGGTGAATGTTGTTCAGAGCGTTTTATATCTGGTAGGCATTGCCCTATCGGGCTATTCACTATTCAAAGGAGATAAAAAATGAATTCAATCAATAAGACCGCAAGAATCGCAGGGTTCTTCTATCTCATGTTTATTGCAACTTCCATCCTGGCAGATAGGTTTGCCAGCATTGGATTTGGAGATGCCGTAGCAATAGTCAATAAAATAATGTCTCAGGTATTGCTGTTCCGCACCGGTTTTGTAATCGGTCTGCTCTCGGCCTTGTTTTTTCTTTTAGCGGCCTGGGCTTTATACGTGTTACTAAAACCGGTCAATGAAAACCTCGCATTGCTTTTCCTGTTATTAAACTTGGTCGGAGTCGCGGTACAGTGTTTTAGTATGCTGCCTCTTTTAGCCGCCCAGCTGCTTTATAGCGGTGCAGACACACTGAAAGTTTTTCCGACAGCACAACTGCAAGGGTTGGCAGTATTACTCACCAATCTATACAAAAGCGGATTTATAATCGCCCAGCTATTTTATGGCACCTGGCTTTTACCTCTTGGGTACCTGGTTTACAAGTCGGGCTTCCTCCCCAGGATCCTGGGCATACTGTTGATAATCGATTGTTTTGCCGTTATGGTCTGGTTTTTTCAGTTTTTCCTTTTCCCAGGCTACGAAGTAATACTTTACCCGTGTTGGGTGGTTAGTTTTATTGCGGAACTTGGGCTTACTTTGTGGCTTTTGATTAAGGGTGTTAAGGACCAGAAATAAAATTTCTATAAATACAAAAGGAGAAGAAAAAGATGACCCAATCAAAAAAAATCCAGAGAAAAGTGTTTGTGCTGGCAATTGCGGGAGGCTTAGCCTTCTGGTTAGCAAACTTCGCGATATCCCGAACTCCCATTGCTGCGGAATATAGAGCTGCCCTTTCAATTTCTTATTTTCCAATGCTGCTTGAGTCTTTGCTTGGTGGCCTGATTATCGGATTCTGCGTCAGCTATTTCCTGCTTCGTTTCTTTGATAAGATTCCAACAAAGAATCCAATTTTAAAATCCGTAATACTAAGCTTAATCGTCTTGATCTTTGTCACAATCCTGATCGGAAATCCCTCAAGTTTTCTCGCGACAAGTGATGTCTTGCGTTACTTTCTCATCGGCACAATATTTAACGTACTAAGGGTTCTCGCTCTTGGATTAGGTATTGGCTATCTATACAGACGGCTGTACAAAGGATTCGATCCATCCGTAATTGCTTCCAAGTCTGCTCAGGTGGAATAGGTAAACAACTATGGAAACCCTAGCCACAGAACGAAGTAAGCGACAGACGTCACACGAGTTCTACAAGAAACTGTATAAGTTGACTGGAGCGGGAGGCGTAGCCTTCTGGATAACTGACTTCGTAATTTCAGTGTCTCCCATCGCTGCGGAGTATAGAGCTGCTTTCTCGATTTCATATCTTCCAATGGCTCTTGTTGAAGCTTTGGTTGGCGGTCTGATGATCGGATGCTGTGTCAGTTATTTCCTGCTTCGTTTCTTTGATAAGATTCCAACAAAAAACCCCATCTTAAAGGCATTGATCCTTAGCTTTGTTGCCATGGTCATTATCGAAGTCCTTTCAACTCTTGTTAATCCAAACAATGCCTCTGTCTACCTTTTGATTGACACAGGAATGAACGTGCCAAGGTTTCTCGCTCTTGGAATAGTTGTTGGCCATCTATACGATAAGCTCAATGGAGACGCGTGATAATGAAAGCGATTGTCTGTCCAAAATACGGTTCACCGGATGTTCTTCAACTCCAGGAGGTGGCAAAACCCGCTCCCCAGGATGAAGAAGTCCTGATCAAAATCCATGCAGCATCCATCAATTCGCGTGACTGGCGTCGCATGAGAGCTAATCCGTTCTTTATTCGCCTAATGGCTGGGGGACTTCTAAAACCCAAAAACCCGATACTTGGAGCTGATGTAGCCGGGCGGGTTGAGGCGATTGGCAGTAACGTCAAGCAGTTTAAGCCAGGCGATGAGGTTTTCGGATACTTACCGAGTGCAACCGGTCGTGGCACTTTCGCCGAGTATGTATGCGCCAATGAAAATGCAATAACGCTGAAACCTGCCAACCTAACGTTCGAACAGGCTGCGGCTGTACCTTTAGCTGCGATGACTGCTTTGCAGGGATTACGCGACAATGGAAACATTCAGCCAGGGCAAAAGGTTTTGATCAATGGCGCTTCCGGCGGAGTCGGAACGTTTGCCGTTCAGATCGCCAAAGCGTTCGGAGCTGAAGTCACCGCGGTGTGCAGTACGAGGAATTTGGACTTGGTGCGTTCGCTTGGGGCAGACCATGTCATTGATTACAAGGTAGAAGATTTCACCCAAAATGGGCAGCAGTATGACCTGATCCTGGCCGTGAACGGATATCATCCGATCTCAGTTTATCTGCATGCATTAAAGCCTGAAGGAATCTATGTCGTCGCTGGTGGCTCGATGTTTCAACTCTTTCAGGCAGCGAGCAATAGGAAAAGAATTTCCAATACCGGGGGCCAGAAAATATATGTCGCTTCGCTGGTGCAAAGCCAAAAAGATCTGATCCTGATAAAAGAACTCCTTGAATCCGGGAAAATCATACCGGTTATCGATGGATGTTACCCGTTAAGGAATACTTCTGAAGCTTTCTGGTATTTTGAGAAAGTACATCCCAAGGGAAAAGTCGTCATAAGTGTGGTCTGATCATCTATAACTACCTCTGCAGATGTGAAAAAATATATGTAGTTTGCTAAAACTTTTTCTGATCGTTACGTGGTCGACTAATTGAGTGGAAATGTGTTAACTCAATCTTGTGTAATATCGAAGCAACCAGGAAAGCTACTCACCCTCCCAGTTGTTTCTCTTATCAAGTGGAATTAACCCACCGTGGGTAGGGGACCCACCCTCTCCGCCTGAAGAAGTTGGCAGTAAGCAGTCGTAAGTGATTAGAAAGAGACAAATCGCTCAGTGACAGCCGGGCGATCTCAACTTTTAAGCGAATTGCCTTCAATGTGCGCAAGCCCCAATGCCTGTCGAGGCATTGCAAGGCAAGGGTTTGTCTTGCCAGATGAGCATTTGTCTTATCAGACATCGGAAAAGCGATTTTAACAATTTTCATAAAAACCACTTGACCTGGAGTTAACTCCAGGTGATACACTTTCCTGCAAGGTGACATGATGAAGATTGCTGAAGTCAGTGAACAATACGGCATTTCGGCGGATACACTGCGCTATTACGAGCGCATTGGGCTCATCCTGCCAGTCCAGCGCAATGTCAGCGGCATCCGGGATTATTGCGAACTCGATCTCAGGCGGGTAGAATTTATTAAATGCATGAGGAGTGCAGGTCTGCCTGTTGAAGTGCTGATCGAATACATTGCATTAGTTCAGCAGGGCGACAAAACTATTGAAGCCAGAAAAGAAATCCTGATCGAGCAGCGAGATTTGCTTGCGAACAGAATGAAAGAAATGCAAAAAACACTGGACCTGTTGAACCACAAATTTGAAGTGTATGAAAACGCGGTTTTGAAAAGAGAGAAAGAGATCGTTCAACTAGAAGAATAATAGGGAAAAGATGAAAGAGCTTAGTTGAAGGTCAATTTCCAGGAATCACCTGATTATCAGATAGACAGGAGTGCAAACAATGCAAAAACGAAAACTTGGAGACAGCGGCCTGGAAGTCTCGGCGCTTGGGCTGGGCTGCATGCGCATGAGCTTTGGCGACAAGCCGGTAGACAGACAAGAGATGATTTCTTTGCTCCACATGGCCGTTGAGCGCGGCGTGACCTTTTTCGATACAGCGGAAGTCTACGGGCCGTTCACGAACGAGGAGCTGGTCGGCGAAGCCCTGGAACCTTTCCGCGGAAAAGTGGTAATTGCCACAAAATTCGGCTGGAAGCACGGAGAAAAGGGGCCGCATCCCAGCGTTGGCGTGGATAGCCGTCCGGAGCAGATCAAGCGGGTGGCCGAGGCTTCGCTTAAGCGCCTGCGCGTCGATGTTATTGACCTGTTCTACCAGCACCGGCCCGACCCGAACGTGCCAATGGAAGACGTGGCCGGGGCCGTCAAGGAGCTGATCCAGGCTGGCAAGGTCAAGCATTTTGGGTTGTCCGAGGCTGATGCCGACCAAATCCGCCGCGCCCATGCGGTGCAATCCGTCACCGCCCTGCAAAGCGAATATTCGATCTGGTGGAGAAACATCGAACCTGTTATCCTGCCGACCTGCGAGGAACTCGGAATTGGGTTGGTGCCCTACAGTCCCCTGGGGCGCGGCTACCTGACCGGCAAGGTGGATGAGAAGACCACCTTCGACAGCACCGATATCCGCAACCGTAACCCACGCTTTACGCCGGAGGCGATCAAAGCCAACCGGGTGGTGATTGATCTGCTGGAGAAGATCGGCGCAGAAAAAGGGGCCACCCCGGCCCAGATTGCCCTGGCCTGGTTGCTGGCGCAAAAGCCTTGGATTGTGCCCATTCCGGGTTCGCGCAAACTTGAGCGGCTCGATGAGAACCTTGGCGCGGCGGCCGTCGAATTGACAGCCAATGATCTTAGTCAAATTGTGAGCGCTATGTCACAGATCAAAGTGGTCGGCGACCGATATTAAACAGAGAAGAAGGCATGATGAGCATCAGTAAAACAGCTTTCAAGAATCACGATGAATTGTTTCCCAACCGCAAATCGAAATTGGCGGAAACCGATCCAGAACTGATCGAGGTCTTTGATAACTTTGCCTTCGATGAAGTGCTTCAATATGGAAATCTGGATACCAGAACAAGGTTAATGGTCATTTTGGCATCCATGATTGCCAGCCAGGCTTTAGCCGAATACAAAGTGATGCTGGGTGGCGCGCTGAATGTAGGGGTCACGCCAGTTGAAGTGAAAGAGATCGTCTACCAGGCGGTGCCCTATGTTGGCATGGCCAAAGTCTACGACTTTATCCACGCCACCAATGAAATCCTGGAGAGCAGAGACATAAAGCTGCCAGTTGAAGGACAGTCCACCACTTCGCCAGAAACACGCTTTGATAAAGGTCTGGCAGTACAAAAAGCTATATTTGGTGAAATGATTGACAAGTTGTATCAGGATTCACCGGCCAATCAAATCCACATCCAAAAATATTTATCGGCCAATTGTTTTGGCGATTACGTGGCCAGGGCCGGGATTGACCTCCCAACCCGCGAGCTGCTCACGTTTTCCATGCTGCTTTCTTTGGGAGGCTGTGAACCGCAATTGAAAGGGCATATCCAGGGCAACCTGACTGTGGGAAACGACAAAGTGAGATTGCTGAGCGTTGTAACCCAATTAATCCCATATGTTGGTTATCCGCGCGCTTTGAATGCCATTCGCTGCCTGAATGAAGTTGCGCCGGATTAAGAAGAGAAGGAGTTCAGTAATGGAAATCAAGCGAAGCGGCCCACAGCCTTCCAGAAAAGGCCCTGCCGAGAATTTTACCGGCACCGTGCGGATTGACCCCCTGTTCGATGCGCCCGCCCCGGCGCATGTCTCTGGCGCGGGTGTCACCTTTGAACCTGGCGCTCGAACCACCTGGCACGCCCATGCGCTGGGCCAGACCTTGATCGTCACATCCGGCTGTGGCCGGGTGCAGCGTTGGGACGGACCAGTCGAAGAATTCCGGCCGGGAGATGTGGTTTGGATTGCGCCGGGCGAGAAGCACTGTCACGGCGCTGCGCCAACCACCGCGATGGCACACATAGCCATTCAGGAATATCTCGCCGGTCAGGCTGCTGACTGGATGGAGCTAGTAAACGACGAACAGTATCGAAAAGGAGAGTAAAGATGTACATTGGATTGCAAATTCCGTCTTTCAAATATCCAGGCGGTACGACTGCTATTCGCCCCAAACTGAAAGAAATCGTCACAACAGCGGAAGAGGCCGGCTTTTACAGCCTCTGGGTCATGGACCATTACTATCAAATCAAGGGCTTGTTCGGGGAAGCTTATACCGACCCGATGTTGGAAGGCTATACCACGCTTGGGTATCTTGCTGGATTGACTGAGAAAGCCTATCTGGGCGTATTGGTCACGGGCGTTATTTATCGCCATCCCTCCGTGCTGCTTAAGATGGTCAACACGCTCGATATTCTCTCCGGGGGGCGGGCTTATTTCGGCATTGGCGCGGCATGGTATGAAGATGAAGCTAAAGGCTACGGGATTCCATACCCATCAACATCCGAGCGCTTCGAACAACTGGAGGACAATCTGAAACTAGCCAAGGCCCTTTGGGCCGGCGATGAGACATCGTTTGAGGGCAAGCATTTCTCCGCCCCGGCCATCACCAACAATCCCCGCCCTCTTTCGACCCCGCACCCACGCATCATGATAGGCGGTACAGGCCCGAACAAAACCCTGCGAATGGTCGCCCAATATGCAGATGCCTGCAATATTGGGGATTGGGTCGGCACAGAAAATATGCAAAAAGCGCTCGACACCCTAAAAGAACATTGTGAGACTCTGGGGCGCGATTATGCCGCCGTCGAGAAAACATCCCTTGGCACCGTGAATCTTTCAGGGGATGATACGGCAGACAGCATCATCAGGCGCATCCAGCAACTCTCTGGGATGGGCTTCACGCACGCGATATTCAACATGCCGGATGTTTATAGAATCACCCCGCTAGAAACCTTTGCAAAAGAAATTATCCCGGCAGCAGCAGGGCTCTAAGGAGATAGGAAAAGAGAAAGTTACGATGATGGATAAAAAAGTTTGGCTGATTACGGGCGCCAACCGTGGTATGGGCGTGGACTTTGCCAAGGCCGCCCTGGCCGCCGGCCACGCTGTACGCCGGAGGCGCGCAAAGCCAATCGGGTGGTCATTGATCTGCTGGCCAGGACGGGAGAACAGAAGGGGGCGACACCGGCTCAGATCGCGCTCGCCTGGCTGCTGGCCCAGACGCCGTGGATTGTTCCCATCCCGGGCAGCCGGAAGCTCGAGCGCCTGGATGGAAACATTGGCGCACTTGCCGTCGAACTCACACTCAATGATCTGCGAGAGATCGAAAGTGCAATTTCAAGGATCACGGTACAAGGGGAACGCTACCCCAAAGAACTGGCGAAACATACTGGCCGCTGAGCAAGGCAAAGTGTGAAATGAATTTAGAAAATGGACATCAAAAGAAGCGGCTCACAGCCTTCTGAAAAAGGCATCGCCGAGTATTTTACCGGCACAGTGCGCATTGACCCACTGTTCGCTGCGCCTTCCCCGGCCCGCGTATTCGGCGCCAGCGTGACGTTCGAGCCAGGCGCACGGACAGCATGGCATACTCACCTGCTTGGCCAGACCTTGATCGTGTCGGCTGGCTGCGGTTGGGTACAATGCTGGGGTGGTCCAATCGCGGAGATTCGACCGGGGGATGTGATCTGGATCGCGCCAGGTGAGAAGCATTGGCACGGCGCCACCGCAACCACATCCATGACCCACATTGCCATTGTGGAACAGCTTGACAACAAGTCCACTGACTGGATGGAAATGGTCAGTGATGAACAATATCTGGCTGGAGTCAAAGTGGAATAAAAGGAGATGCACCCATGACAACATGGACGAGCGACGAGCTCACCAAGATAGGAACCGCAGAAGAGCTGCAGATCGCCTCACTCCGAGGCGATGGCACGCTGCGAAAACCGGTGACGATTTGGGTTGTCCGCCTCGGCGACGACCTTTACATCCGATCCGTGAACGGGCGCACCTCAGCCTGGTTCCGCGGCACCCAGGTGCGTCACGCGGGACGCATCCAGGCCGGCGGCGTCGACAAAGACGTCACCTTCGTAGAGGAGGCTGATCCCGAAATCAACAACCAGATCGACGCCGCCTACCGCACAAAGTACCGCCGCTACCCACAGTACGTTGCCCCTATGGTAACACCTGAGATGCGCGCCACGACAATCAAACTGGTGCCGCACTCGACAGGTTCGTAATCAAATTCAAAGGCGAGATCGCTCGCCAGATCATTGGAAATGGAAATAGCAATGGAACACCAGCCTGCTTGGGTTACGCCTTTGCTGGTGAGATATTCACCAGCCAGCTCACACCGAACTTATCGGTGCACATTCCAAACGAATCACCCCAGGGGGCTTTGTCGAGGGGCATGGTGACAGTACCACCGGCGGACAGTTTTTGAAAGTAAGCAGTTAATTCCGCCTCGTTATCGCCGGATAATGAAACGCTGAAGTTTGTGCCTGGGCGATATTCCATTCGATCGGGCGTGTCGGAAGCCATGAGGGTCATCCCGTTCTGGGTCTCAAGCTCGGCGTGCATAATCAGGTTATCTTCACTGGGATCGGTCGAGGCCTGAAATTCTTTGAAAGTGTTCATCGTCAGCTCGCCGCCAAAGACTGTCTTATAGAACTGCATCGCTTCGCTGGTAGTATCTTTGAAGCTGATGTATGGATTGAGTTTTGTTTGCATGTTTCCTCCTGATATATTTTGACTATTCAGAATAATTTAATTTTCAAAAGATAGTTCGCTGTCGGCGCATCGAAGACGCGAGTCAAGACGAGCTCACACTCCGAAATGCCAACCTGATTGAGATTGGTGCTCATGGTGTTCCTCCATATCGCTCTAGTCACCACCTGAAGGAAAGGTAAAGGGATCTGAGCCAGTGGTTTAATTGAAGCAAGATTATACACGAATTGGACTGTTTTTGTATAATTTGGTCCGGGTTGTCGCCCGACAAGATGAAGTTGAATTGGTTGCATAGGATTTGGGTGAAAAAGAGCAAATACACCTTAACAATGAAGCCCAGAATGTCCCAGGTTGGAAATGCTTTGCATGTCGCTGAAATACTCTGAAACACCCCTGCAATACAAGCGGTTTGACGATATACTCTAAAGTGAGATCGCAAGGCACTACCGGATTGAGGCAGTGCGGATAATGGGCGGTTGTAGCTAAGTTCATTTTCCGGAGGTAACCACCATGAAAGTATTATTCATTGGAGGAACTGGAATTATCGGCTCAGCGTGTGCGGAGCTTGCTCTCCACCACGGCATCGAGCTGTATCTACTGAATCGAGGACAGAGTATTCGCCAACCAGCGGTGGGGGCAAAGGTGCTGCACGGTGATATCCGCCAGCGCGACTCGGTCCAGACTGCGCTGGGGGACCTCAACTTCGACGCGGTGGTCGATTGGGTTGCTTTCACGCCCGAACACGTCCAGAACGACATAGAGCTATTTCGCGGCCGTACCGGGCAATATATTTTCATCAGCTCTGCCTCGGCCTATCAGACGCCGCCCCATTTTCTTCCGGTGACCGAGAGCACGCCGCTGCATAATCCGTTTTGGCTGTATTCGCGGGATAAGGCAGCTTGCGAAGCATTGCTCTTGGACGCCTACCAGCGAGAAGGATTTCCGGCAACGGTAGTGCGCCCTTCTCATACCTACGATCAAACACTATTCCCCTTCCATGGTGGCTATACCACGGTTGCGCGCCTGCGGGCTGGAAAGAAGGTGGTAGTCCACGGCGACGGTACATCGCTGTGGACGTTGACGCACCACCGCGATTTTGCCGTGGGGCTGGTGGGGCTGCTGGGAAACCCACACGCGCTGGGCGAATCCTTCCATATCACATCAGACGAGTGGCTGAGCTGGAACCAGATCTATGAAATCGTGGCGCACGCCGCGGGAGTAGAGCCCCGCTTAGTGCACGTTTCGTCAGACTTGATCGCAGCTTTTGACCCTGAATGGGGCGCGTCCCTGCTGGGTGATAAAACCCACAGCATGATCTTCGACAACAGCAAGATCCGCCGCCTGGTGCCCGATTTCCGGGCGCACATCCCCTTCTGGCAAGGAGCCCAGGAGATCATCACCTGGTACGACGCCGACCCTGCCCGTCAGGTAACGGATATCTATTTCGATGCACTGCAAGATCGGATTATCGGCGCAGTGGAGGGAATCTTCCCGTCAAATTAAGGTTCTAATCTTTCCATCTCTGCTAAATCTATCCACGAATTCACGCTAATTTCCACGAATGCAACAAAGAGATCGCTCAGTTTCCGCTGGGCGTTCTTGCAATTAACGAGCATTCCATCCAATCTTCTTCTACTGTCATGCTCTATGGGAGTGCATCCATACACCAGCTTACCTCACCACAAAAGCGCCAGCGCTCGGCAACCGGAGGTTCAAAACCAAGCTGCCAGGTCTGGTAACCCTGGCAGCTTGGCGGTAATAGATATTGGCTAGAGGTTGGGAAACGCGGCCTGCAAATCATCGCTGAAGTCAGCAGCCGGCAGCCAGGGCGACAGAAAAGCCTGGTATAGCTTGCCCTCATGCTCGAAGTAGGCATCCCCGGTGTTGCGGCCTGTAGCAGCGATATAATCGCTCAGCTGCTGCCCCTCGAGCTCGATCGCCCACAGGTTGAGATCGGTTTGCGGGAACTCCAGGAGGGCTGGGTCGAGCGGCCAGTCAAGCGTAGTTGCAGGAGCTTCACCCATATTCTCCGCCAAGAATAAGGCCGCATGCTGTGGGACGTAAGGCTGCGCCTCGGGGTGGGCGTATTCGACCAACAAGGCATGGATGCTCTCAAAAGCCTGCAGGTCATTGGCGAAGTTGGCGTAGATCTTCACTTCTTTTAGCCCATCGTCGGCGCGGCGCATGCGCAGGATCGTATAGGCGGCATCGGCAATGCAGCTCTGCTCACCGTTGGGGGGAGTGAAGCAGAAGTCCGTGTAGCTTTCCAGCCGGTCGAAGCCCAGGTCAAGCACTTGCTGCATCAGGGCAACAGTCTCCTGTGGGGAGAGTTGGGCGACCATTACTTGCTCCTGGTCATAGGTTTCGCCTTCCTGGGTGTAGATCACCCGGCCATCGGCCAGCAGGGCGAACACCGGTGGGCGGCCGAATTCGTAAGAGGCTTCGGGGCGGAAGAAAGTTGGCTCGAAGATCAGCTCGAGCAGGACGGCGTCAGGCGTCAGTCGGCCCAGCTCGTCCAACGAGAAGGATGGCGAGCCGCCGGTGTTAGGCAGCTCAGGTTCTTCGGTCGTCTCCGGAGGGGAATTTCCTCGATCGGGGGTAGAGTTGGAGAGTCGGTAGGTGAGGCCGGGAGGCCTGGCTCCGCCGGCTGGCAGCCAGCCAGGATAAGCGCCATTACCAGCAACATGACTGGCAGGGCAGCAAGCTTAAACTTACGCACAGGTGTTGAATCCATCGTTAAAATCCTTTCAAGATACTTTTTGTCCAAATTGTCATCTTGCTTATCAAGACGCCGCATCCAGGGCTTTAGTTCCCTTCAAGAGCAGGATGAGCATTCCTTACACCGGCTTATTTAGCGACCAGTGGTTGTCCAGCGTTAGCAGGATAAAATCCGATCAGATATCGGAAGGGTGATTTTGAACTCCTGCCACTGCCTGTCTCACATCTTCTCCTGTATCAACGACTTGCACTTCTGATCCTTGTTCTCCGATCCAGTAACATCGCCTGGCAGGTTGGGAGTCTATCCTTTCGTAAAAAAGGGGGCAGGGTAAATCAGCAAGGCTAGTATCAACAATGGATTTCCTAATCCCGAATCCATGTCAGATTATGCTATAAATAATATTGAGAATCCCCTTTTAGTTCAATGGAACTGGGACCGAACCGAATCATTCCTGTGCTCCCTAGAAAACGCTGATCTTGGAGTAAGGATGAAAAAAAAGTGGTGGCGCAGCCTGCGGATTAAAATCGTCGCCTGGTCTTTTATTCCCACCGTGATCATCCTTTCGGCGGTGGCCTGGTTCACGTATTATTCCTACCAACAAGTACTCGTCGATCGGGCCATCAAGCAAGATTGGGCGATTGTCCGTACCAAAGCGGATCAAATTTACCTGGAGTTTGCCAAACTGTCAAATTCCCGCATCCGCCCCATCATCCTGAATATTGATACCAATCCTGAATTGTCCCCCGAAGTCCGCGCTCAGAATATCCTGGACCAGGCGCAGGGGCTAGATATTTTTGATGGGGGTATCTATTTTCTCGATCAACAGGGAATGATTTTTAAGACCTCGCCCAAGCGACCTGAGATGATCGGCCAGGATTGGTCTGACACACCCACGTTTCGTTATCTGCGTGACACGCCTCCAGGTTCAGGTCCAATTACGGATATTCGAACCATCGGTCCAAACAATCAAAATATTGTGTGTGTGACCTGGCCGATGCATAATCCACAGAGGGTATTTATCGGAGCGGGTTATTACTGTTTTGCAATGGAACCAACCGGACAGAACGTTCTATACAAATTAATCGACAGTTTGTCTTTGAGTCCGGATGTGTATTTAATGGATGGGAACCAGCGCATCCTTTATTCCCCCGATCCTGCACAATTGGGCGTAGATTTATCAAAAGAAGTCTTCATTGAGCAGCTTCTTAAAAGTGAGAGTCTGAGTATCCGGTTCCAAGAAGGGATCGAGGATCGGGTGATTAGCTATAATCCATTGAATACTGCGAAGGATGATCGCATCCGTTGGATCGCCGTCTCTGAACATAGTTTGAACGAGATCATGCGCCCTTCTCTACCTTACCGGCAGCTCCTGCTGGTCCTGCTGGCGCTGGGTGTGATCGTTCCAACGCTGGTGACCGCCTATGGGGTGCGTTACATCACCGAACCGATCGAGAAGCTGATCCAGGCTGCTGAGCAGGTCACCGCCGGCCAGTTCAAGCAGCGTATCGAAGTGAAAACGGGCGATGAGATTGAGGAGCTGGCCGACCAGTTCAACTTGATGTCGGAGGAGCTGGACGAATCTTATTCATCGCTTGAGAAAATAGTCGCCGACCGCACCCGGGAGCTGGCGATTATAAATTCGATTATCTCGGTTGCCAGCCATTCCCTGGATATCCAGGAAATCCTGGAGGATGCGCTGAATAAGACCGTCGAGCAGATGGGTTTTGAGGCGGGCGCGGCCTTCAGAATGGAAGTGGAACCAGCGCCAGCTCACCTGGCGGCCTGCCGGGGCTTCGAGCCAGCCAGCGTAATCGATCTGGTGAGCAGCTATGCCGTCCCAATGCCAGGGGAATCCGGCGGAGCCTCCTTCCGAAGTTACCTCTTACGAGATTGTAGATCTGGAAGATGAAAACCAAGCTGTCCAACAGGCGCTGGCCGGATTTCGGCTAGCCGGTTTCCGCCTGCTCGTCTTTGTGCCGCTGGCTACCAAAGGGCGTACTCTGGGTTTCTTCCTTCTCGGCAAACATGCGCTGAGCCATTTATCCCCCGAGGAGCTCTGCTCTGCTGAGCCTCGATTGGCAAGCATGTCGGCGTGGCTATGGAGAATGCCCGCCTGTATGAACAGGCTGAACAGACCGCCATTGCAGGGGAGCGCAACCGCCTGGCCCGCGAGCTGCACGACGCCGTCACCCAAACGCTGTTTTCTGCCAGCCTGGTCGCGGATGTGCTGCCTACAATCTGGAAACGCAACCCGGACGAAGGCATGCAGAACCTGGAGGAGCTGCGCCAGCTGACGCGCGGCGCGCTGGCTGAGATGCGGACTCTGCTCCTGGAGATGAGGCCCGAGACGTTGGAGCGGGCTGACCTCAAGACCTTACTGACCCAGCTGGCGGATGCCTTTGTCGGTCGCGTCCGGGTTCCACTGGATCTGGAAATCAATGGGGATTGCGAGCTGACCCATGAAGTCAAGCTTGTTTTTTACCGGGTAGCCCAGGAGGCGCTCAATAATATCGCCAAACATTCGGGAGCCCGGCAGGTTGAGATGCGTCTGGATTGCCAGCCCGAACGAATGACCCTGCTGATCAAAGATGATGGGCTGGGTTTTGAGCCCGGCTCAGTTCCCCCTGATCACATGGGAATTGCGATTATGCGCGAGCGGGCCAGCTCGATTGGAGCCAGCTTGCAGATTGAAAGCCAGATCGGCCAGGGCACAACCGTTGAGCTGGACTGGAGATCGACAAGGAAGGAAGGAACGGATGAATACGTTTCAGACGATCCGGGTGATGCTGGTTGACGATCACAATGTGGTGCGCAGTGGCCTGGCAACTTTTCTAAAAGCCTATGACGACCTGGAGCTGGTGGGGGAAGCCAGGAATGGCCTGGAAGCGGTGAATCTTTGCCGTCAAAAGAAACCGGATGTGATCTTGATGGACCTGATGATGCCGGAGATGGATGGCATCTCCGCCACCCGGGCCATTATGGCCGACTGCCCGGAGATGAAGATCATCGCCATGACCAGCTTCGAAGACCAGCAGCTCGTACAGGGCGTGCTGGCTGCGGGCGCCATCAGCTATCTGCTCAAGAATGTGACTTCGGATGAGCTGGCCAGGGCCATCCGGGAGGCGGTGTCAGGCCGATCGACGCTATCCCCCGAGGCCGCCAGCGCGCTGGTGCATGCCACCCGTCCGGCGAAACAGCCTTCCTATGACCTGACTGAGCGAGAGATGGAAATAAAAATGAAAGGAAAGTATGAATGACAGAAACCCCGAAGTATGCTGTAATCAAGAAACAAAACGAGATTGAAATCCGGCATTACCCTGCTTACATTCAAGCTGAGGTAGCTATTGACGAAAAACAATATCAATCAGCCATTGAAAAAGGTTTCGATATTTTGGCGGGATATATTTTCGGCAATAATGTCTCGAAACAAAAAATCGAGATGACCTCCCCCGTCCAGGCATCACAATCCAAAAAAATAGCCATGACCAAACCGGTTACTGTCACCGGTGAATCCGGTTTCACGGTGGCTTTCATCATGCCATCCGCATACACCCTGGAAACACTGCCGCAGCCGAAAGACAGCCGGGTTCACTTCAGGCTGATTCCCGCCCGCTCCCTGGCTGCCATCCGGTTTTCCGGGTTCTTTCAGCAAGATACGATCCAGAAAAACAAGCAGCGCCTCGGTCAATGGCTCCAGGAACAAGGCATTGAAACGGAAGGCGACTTTATCGTGGCTGGATATAATCCTCCCTGGGTGCCGGGATTTCTGGCGCGCAACGAAGTCTTGATCCAGATCAAAACTGAACTTCAGTAGAAAAAATGATGCGGTATTTCAAACTCTACCTTGTTTCACTGGCAGCCTTCTTCGCGATTGACATGCTTTGGCTGGGCCTGGTAGCGCGTTCGTTCTATCAGCAGTATCTCGGTTTTCTGATGGCCCCCAGCCCCAACTGGTTTGCGGCGACCATTTTCTATTTGCTGTTCGTCGTAGGTATTTTGGTATTCGTCGTTTTGCCTGGGCTGGGAGCTAACTCGCTCAAAACGACCCTGTTACGCGCGGCCCTGTACGGGCTCATTACTTATGCCACATACGATTTGACCAACCTTGCCACCCTGAAAGATTGGCCAGCGCTGCTCAGCATTGTGGATATGCTTTGGGGAATGGTCTTGAGCGTTTTGGTAAGTTATATCAGTTTTATGGCGGGCAAGCAAATTATTTAATGCGATGATCAGTGATCAATCTATTTACTCAAAAGGAGAAAATAAAATGGCAATCAAAAGTAACGGAACAGACAGTTCAACAAGCGCAACGGATCGCAAGTTTACCGGACTGCGGCGATTCAACCTGGGCATGGGATTCCTGCACCTGGTCCAGGGCATCTTCATGATCGTGGTCAGCAATGACACCACTTACCCCATCTACACCAATTTCCTGAACTTTGATATCGCTACCAGTTCACTAAAGCCTAACGCTGAGCTTGTCTATGAGCTTCCGTTTGGAGTAGCCGTGGCTTTTTTCCTGTTGATTTCAGCTGTAGCGCACTTCTACCTAGCTACGATTGGCTACCAGCGCTATGTGGAAAATCTAAAGAAGGGCATGAACCCGGTTCGCTTTTATGAATATGCCCTCAGTTCTTCGTTGATGATTGTTTTGATCGGCATGCTGATCGGCATCTGGGATCTGGGCGCAATCATCCTGATCTTCACCGTAAATGCCACGATGAACCTGTTTGGCAACATGATGGAGCTGCACAACCAGCACACCAAGAAAACGAACTGGACAGCTTTTATCTATGGCTGCATCGCCGGGATCGTGCCGTGGATCGTGATCATGCTCTACTTCGTGGGCGCGGTCAATTCTGGGGATGCCAAGCCGCCGGCATTTGTATACACCATCGTCCCAACATTGTTTGTCTTCTTTAATATTTTCGCCATCAACATGGTATTACAATACAAAAAGATTGGCCTATGGAAGGATTACCTGTTCGGGGAACGCGTCTACATCATCTTGAGCTTATCGGCCAAAACTGTTCTGTGCTGGCTGATTTGGACCGGCACCCTGGCCCCCGTATAAAGCATGACAAGATTCAAAAGCTGAGCCATTTATCCCCCGAAGAGCTCGCTCTGCTGACCTCGATTGGCAAGCATGTCAGCGTGGCTATGGAGAATGCCCGCCTGTATGAACAGGCAGAACAGACCGCCATTGCAGGGGAGCGCAACCGCCTGGCCCGCGAGCTGCATGACGCCGTCACCCAAACGCTGTTTTCTGCCAGCCTGGTCGCGGATGTGCTGCCTACAATCTGGAAACGCAACCCGGACGAAGGCATGCAGAACCTGGAGGAGCTGCGCCAGCTGACGCGCGGCGCGCTGGCTGAGATGCGGACTCTGCTCCTGGAGATGAGGCCCGAGACGTTGGAGCGGGCTGACCTCAAGACCTTACTGACCCAGCTGGCGGATGCCTTTGTCGGTCGCGTCCGGGTTCCACTGGATCTGGAAATCAATGGGGATTGCGAGCTGACCCATGAAGTCAAGCTTGTTTTTTACCGGGTAGCCCAGGAGGCGCTGAATAATATCGCCAAACATTCGGGAGCCCGGCAGGTTGAGATGCGCCTGGATTGCCAGCCCGAACGAATGACCTTGCTGATCAAAGATGATGGGCTGGGTTTTGAGCCCGGCTCAGTTCCCCCTGATCACATGGGAATTGCGATTATGCGCGAGCGGGCCAGCTCGATTGGAGCCAGCTTGCAGATTGAAAGCCAGATCGGCCTGGGCACAAGCGTAGAGCTGGACTGGAGATCGAGCAGGAAGGAAGGAACGGATGAATACGTTTCAGACGATCCGGGTGATGCTGGTTGACGATCACAATGTGGTGCGCAGCGGGCTGGCAACTTTTCTAAAAGCCTATGACGACCTGGAGCTGGTGGGGGAAGCCAGGAATGGCCTGGAAGCGGTGAATCTTTGCCGTCAAAAGAAACCGGATGTGATCTTGATGGATCTGATGATGCCGGAGATGGATGGCATCTCCGCCACCCGAGCCATTATGGCCGACTGCCCGGAGATGAAGATCATCGCCATGACCAGCTTCGAAGACCAGCAGCTCGTACAGGGCGTGCTGGCTGCGGGCGCCATCAGCTATCTGCTCAAGAATGTGACTTCGGATGAGCTGGCCAGGGCCATCCGGGACGCCGTCTCAGGCCGATCGACGCTATCCCCCGAGGCCGCCAGCGCGCTGGTGCATGCCACCCGCCCGACCAAACAGCCTTCCTATGACCTGACCGAGCGCGAGATGGATGTGCTCAATCTGGTTGTGCAGGGAAACAGCAACCAGCAGATCGCCGAGGCCTTGGTGATCAGCGTCGCCACGGTGAAAGCCCACATCAGCAATATTCTCTCCAAGCTAGGGGTCGCCAGCCGGTCGGAGGCAAGCGCGTACGCCATCAAGCACAAGCTGGTATCGCTATAAGTAGTCGTGCAAGAATTGTTACTGGGACAAGTGAGACTCGAATTGATCATGGCCATAATGACTAATCGTTTCATTTTGACCAATCTCCCCACGCGAGGGGGAACATGGATTGCTGACGGTCATACCATCCACCCGTCAGGGCAGCTGCCTGATGACCGTAGCTCTGAATGGGGCGGCTAACAACTCGAACACAGGTGCGTAGACGCCGGTGGCGGCAGCCTCCTGCATATGCGCCACCCGCGCCTCTGGCCGATTCCCAATCGGCAATCTCAACCAACATGTCGGGATTATCGAGCACCGCGTAGCGCGTGCTGCCCAAGAAACCGCTCTGGCCCGCTCCCTGTTCCGCCACAATGCTCTCGAGCAGACTCTTGAGCTCAGCCCGCTTGCCCGGTTTGGCCTGCAGTTCGACGATCACCTTGATTGCCATATCAACCTTTCCTTTCTACCTGTAAATAAGCTATGTAGGTTGCCATTATTCTAACCATTCTATCCCATATTTTCGAGAGATTTCCCTGTGCTTTGCGTCATCCATACTACCGGCCTGCATGGTGGATTCGAGCTCATCAAAGAATTGCTCCATGCCGCCGGGGATGGCGAGCGCCAGGATCCTGAGAGGCACTTTAAGTGGGTTGTAGAGCGCGTGCGGAATACCTTTAGGCAGGTGTGCGACACCGCCCTCACTTGCTTCTAACTCGCCTTCGCCAAGCCTGATCTGGATAGCTCCTTGCAGGACGTAAACGACCTCGTCCTCATGTGCATGCACATGTAGTCTATTTCCACTTTCTGGATCAAACTCTGCTTCGAAAAGATAATATCTACCCTCAGTTTGTTGGCTTAACAGTTTATGGGTAACACCGACAAGCTCCAACACCTTGCCTGAGCCTGGCGGAACGACGAACGGCTTTGGGATCTCAGGTTGTATACGACCTCTCCTGCTAAAATGGCTGCCCAACGGTCGGGTTCAGCCGCGTCGCGGAGTGTAGCGGAGCAAGGTCGGCTCCATCCGCTTATTGAGCCGCCAATGAACGGCCAATTGCTTCAGTACCAAGGCGCTGAGAGTATTGAGGCTTACGCGCTCCGCCTAGCGAACCATTGACCGGCCGTCACACCGGAACCAAACCCTAATACAAACATACCGATCTTGGCTACCAGCGAAACGTCTGCCCAAAACACGACTGAGAAGGCAACCGCAAGAACCAAGAACAGGATCGACAGACCAATCAGATAGTTGTTTGACTTCATCACAAGATCTCCTTTATGCATTGTGAAACTGCAGCCAGGCCAGAAATCAAACCGGGCAACCCAACGGTCGCGTTTGAGCGGCAGCGCTACGGCTCACAGTTGATCCTAGCGCTTCTTCGCTGTCCGCTCCAAAAGCTGGTTAGGCACGCGCGCTCTGCCTGACGTGATGCCGGGGGCGGGTGCCCTCAAGGTCGGCTGAAACGATTTAAGCCAGCTCTAGCACTGAGTCGCGGCAACAAGAGTGATCTAGCCTCCTAGCAACATAGCCACCAGAACCATAGCCAGGCAAACAGATGAGAGCAGCAAACCTACCTTCCACGGATTCGTATCGGTGTGAAGCCCCCAACTGTAACCCGCAGCGAAGATAACAACAAACGACACAACATTAGAGATACGAATTGCCAGCGCAGTGTTATCAGGCAGCATCAGCAGCGGCAGCAGGGATGGCAGCACAACCACGACGGATAGCAACACTGTTGCCACTCCACCAAGCACATCTTCACGTTGTATGCCAACTGCCTGAGGTTCAGCCTGGCTCAGATAGGCACGAATGTCGTGATAAAGAGCATGTCGCTGCTCGTCACTGGTTATCGGCTCAAGGATGAAATCCAGCTCGTAGGCAATGGCGGTAGCGGCCTCTTCTTCACTATCGCTGGTCTGAACATACTGGAGCAACCGATAGCGCTCACTCCACGCGAGAACCCCTCCCAGAACATACAAAACACCGTCGATGATCCCCCAGGCTGTGACAGCCCCCAGGATGGTAACAAACAACTCTCGTCCATATCCGTTTACAAAAGAGGACGAGATGATACCGTGATAGATCAATATGCCATAAGAAAGTGTGAAGAGCAGCGCAAAGAGAATGCTGAAGAAGATGGTGAAGAGTGCATCGATGGGGTCAAGGAACTCGCCCAGGACGTTGCTCAAGATGCTTTCTTTAGGTGGGGTACTTGGTCTGCGATGTTGCCGATGTCTTTCCCTGAACATTTCTCTGATCTCCTCCAGAAGTTAGGCTGTCACTGCCCAACGGGTTGGCTTAGGTGCAGCGATGATGCCTGCAAGGTACCTTCCCATTATCGCGCCACTTCTTGAAAATCGCGCACCGTACCCGCAGCAGCGAAGCCGCTGTCGCCTGCAGCCGGTGTTAGGCCGCACCCAAACGAACCAAAGCGTGTTCACTTTACATCGCGACATCTTTCATCGTGGAGTATTCCATTGCGGTCACCGCATACATCTGGAGATCTCGCGGTTCTCCCCGCCATACCTGATAGCTATGCAGCAAACCTTCGTATTGCATCCCTGCTTTTTGGAGTGCACGCGCTGACGCTTGATTTTCTGGCAAACATAAGGCTTCTACACGATACAACTGCATTGGCCCTAGCGCACACTTGATCACCGCACGAGCCGCTTCCGAAGCATAGCCTTGTCGCCAATAAGCTCGCGCAATCGTAAATCCCAGTTCCGTTTGTCGGTTTCGAGGGTGTGGAAGGCTCAGATTGATTAATCCGATCAAGCGTTGATCAGCTATATGCGTATTCCAGTGATGTCGATCAGTGATTCCGGGTGATGCCGATCACCCAGACCGGTCATGCCGATCAGCTGTTGCAGTGCATGGCGATCGCTGGTCAGAGGAGAGATGGCTGGATAAGCAATCATATCGCTAGTTGTCGTTGTTGAGCAAGGGGGAATGAACTTTTCGCATAGAATCTCCTGATAGATTTAGCCGGTAGGCATTGTGGATGAGGCGGTCGAGGACCGAATCGGCGAGGGTGGGGTCGGGGATGCGAGCGTGCCATTCACTCACCGGGACCTGGGTTGCGACCAGGGTGGCAGTGCGGCCATAACGGTCGTCGAGGATTTCGAGCAGGTCTTTGGCCTGGGAGCGAGAGAGCGGGTCACGCAGCCAGTCGTCGAAGATGAGCAAATTAGAGCGAGCCAGGGAACGCAGCAGTTGGGGATAGGAGCCATCAGCCTGAGCGAGCTCGAGGGATTGCAGCAGGCGGGAAGTGCGTAGGTAGCGCACATTGAATTCGGCCTCACAGGCAGCCCGGCCAAGTGCGCAAGATAAATAAGTCTTGCCCGTACCCGTGGCACCCAGAACCAACACATTAAGATGGCGGCGGACCCAATCTCCCTGGGCGAGTTCGAGAACCTGGGCTCGTTTGAGGCCGCGCCCCGCAGACAGGTCGAGGTCTTCGATGGTGGCCTGGAGAGGGAAATGGGCGGACTGGATGCGGCGGTGCAAGCGGTGGTTGGTTCTGCGGGTGATCTCGATATCGACCAGTAAGCCGAGCCGCTCTTCAAACGACAGCTCCGCGTACTGGGGATTTTGGAGCTGGTCTTCGAAGGCGGTGCGGAAAGCGGGAAGCTTGAGTTGGGATAGTTTTTCCAGTAAGGGTTGGTTCAACATAGGAATGCTCCTCAGTTGTAGTAGTTCTCACCGCGGATATTTTCATGCGGCGGTAAGGGGGTGTTGGATGCGGGATCCAGCTGCCGTTGGTCGAGTTTGTTTTGGAGAATGTTGTGCACCCCTTTGTAAGAGCGAATACCGGCCGCATTAGCCCGTTTGCAGGCAGCTTCCAGGCGTTCTGGGGAGTAGCGTTTGGCCAGGCCAAGGACGCCCAGGCAAGTACGATAAGCCTGCTCAGGGTGCCTGCGGTCGTCGAGAGCACGGCGGATAAGTTCGGTAGCCTGCTCGCCGATCTCTGCGGCCCAGCGCAGAAAGCGCTCCGAGGACCACTGGCTGTAGAACTGGTGCTCAGGCGGCATATGCACGCTGTGGGTTGAAAAGCGCCCTTGGGCGGTAGAGCGGGGATGTGAGGCCACCCGTTTGCGCTGGTAGAAGATCTCGACCGTCTTTTCGGTTGCCCGGATGGTCATTTCCTTGCCGGTCAGGGTGTACGGGACACTGTAGAAGTGTTTGTCGAAGGAGACGTGGTAGTCGATGTGGACGCGGGCCTTTTTCCAGACCGCAAACTCGTAGGGCGTTTCCGGAAGCGGTGAAAGGGCCGGTTGGTCCACTGCTTCAAACAGTTGCAGCCGAGATTGGCCTAGATGCTTCATCTCCCGCCGGTTGAGTTCGGCCAGCAGTTCGGCAATCGCCTGGTTGAGCTCGGTCAGACTGAAGAAGGTCCGGTCCCGCAGCCGGGCCAGGATCCAACGCTCGACTACCTGAACACCCACTTCCACCTTCGCCTTGTCACGCGGTTTGCGCACCCGTGCCGGAACCACCGCGATCCCGTAGTGATGGGCGAAGTCCTGGTAAGTTGGGTTCAGGTCCGGCTCATACAGGTTCGGACTGGTCACGCCCGCCTTGAGATTATCCGGAACCACCATTTCCGGCACACCACCCAGGAATTCCAGCGCCCGAACCTGCGCTGCAATCCAGTTGGGCAAGCTCTGGGTCCAGTGCGCTTCCGCATACGTGTAGTTGCTGGCTCCCAGGGTCGCCACGAAAACTTGCGCTTCCCGGATTTCACCCGTCTCCGGGTCCACCACCGCCACCGTCTGCCCGGCGTAGTCCACAAACAGCTTCTCCCCGGCCTTATGTTTCTGCCGCATGGTGGGGTTGAGTTGGTTCTTCCACTCTCGGTAGTGCTGGCAAAACTGGCTGTATCCGTATCCGTCCAGATGCTCCTGTCGGTACTCCACCCACAACAGGCTCAGGGTTACTCCTTTACGCTTCAACTCCTTGTGCACATACTTCCAGTCCGGCTGCAGGATCTTCCGTCTGGATAACCCTTTCTCTGGATACAAGCGGGCTTCCAACTGCTCCGCCGTCATCCCTTCTGGAAGCGGCCAACTTAACCCAGCCGCTTTGGCGTGCGTGACGTACTCACTCACCGTACTGCTCGACACCCCACAACTTTTGGCAATCGCCCGGTGCGGCAATCCAACTTCAAATTTCAATCGCAGGATTTCTTCAATTTTTCGCATGGATAAACTCGCTTGAGACATCTCTTCCTCCTCGGATCGGTTCCGAAGAGGATGCCCGATTTGTTTGAGTTTATCCAGCCTTCTCCCCCATGCTTCTCTGGGTTACTTGATCGGCATGGCCGGAATCACCGATCGGCATGAAACGGAATTGGTGATCGGCATGCGCCGGAATTCATGATCGGCTTGGCCCGGATTATGCAGCTATATGCTCGATCCCCCATGCTCCGAGCCCATCACGTTCGTACCCTGCTATAAAGTCATCGAGATCGGCCTGTGCCTCCGCCAAGGATTGATAACGACTCCAGGGTGTATACCGATCAATCTCGGGGTCAGAAGCGTAGTCGTATAGGTCTTGCAGATCGGTTTGCCGGAATGCCCGCAACGTCAAACGCTGTGTTGGCAACGTCGGAAATGGTGTGAAGAGCGATCGGATGTCCATAGATAAGTCCGTTTTCATAAAAGTTATCAAGAGTGTGGCCTAACGGCCTCGAGCTAAGCTGCCCGGCGGAAGCGGGCAACTCTCCCCTACTCTACGGCAACCCGGCGGGTCGAGCAAGCTGCAATGGAAGCCCAGCCCGCCGGGTCAGCTTCAGCGAGTTATTGGGCGGCTACTGACCGATCAAGATGCCAATGGGCAACACCAAACTCACTCATTGAGGCCACACCATTCCCAACTCAACTCCCACAAGTGTCGCGCTTTCGCTTCATCGTAGGACTCGTCGCTGGATCGTTTCTCTTTACCATCAACGATGAACTTCCCGCCAACCCCTTCAAGAGCCGGATCAGTAGCTGCGAACATGTAGGACTCCGAAGCCTGCTCCAGTGAACGCGCAAATGGCATCCGTGTCATGACTTGCGCATAGAAGAGCCTTTCAATTGCTGACTTCCTTCGAGCAGCAATCGCCGCTGGCACAAAGCCCGGGCATACAGCATTTGAGGTGACACCTGTGCTAGTGAGCCGGCGTTGCAGCTCATATGCAAACCATATGTTAGCCAATTTTGAATTCCGGTAGAAGACCTGGGGGTTGTAGTACTTCTCTCCCCTCAGATTGTCGTAGTCGAAATCTGGCGCTGGTCCACCTGCATAAGCCGGATTATGCAGTTCCGATGACACCGTAATCACTCGTGCTGGAGCGGATCGTTTCAAGTCTTCGAGCAATAAATTCGTGAGCAAGAAGTGTCCCAGGTGATTTGTGCCAAAGGTCAACTCAAATCCATCGACAGTGAAACTGGCTTGCCTGCCAGAGACTGATCCTCCAGCATTGTTGATCAGAATGTTCAATGGGTAACCTTTGGATTGAAACGCGGACGCGCACTGTCGCACCGAGACGAATGAAGACAGATCAAGCGGGATTGACTCCACTAGGGCACTTGGATTGACGGCGCGGATCTGCGCAATCGCCTTCGTGCTGGCTTGTTGGTTGCGAGACGCCAGAATGACACCATAGCCTTTCGCTGCTAGCTTGTTAGCAACGGCAAATCCAATGCCACTGTTTCCTCCTGTGATCATTGCAACGCGTAGTTGATTCACTGACATAGACCATCCTTGGTTCCATCTTTGATAGTGTGATAAACAAGAGAACGTTCTTGATAACGAGGGTCGCCCAACGGTTTGCGCTTCAGCCGCGCCGCGAAGCGCAGCGGAGCAAAGTCGGGTGCAACGCGCAGTTAGGTTTTGTTATTATGCTCGACAGTTATGACGACATTTCCCTTTTTTTGCCCTGTTTCGACATACCTATGGGCTTCGGCAGTCAGTTCTAATGGATATTGTCGATCGATGACCGATCTTATTTTCCCTGCCGCGATCAACTCTCTGAGAGACATAAAATATTCGGTCCTTTTGTTTGTATTCTCAGGCGCTGCTACCCTGCGGCGTGTGATCAATCTCGACATTGTTCGAATCTGCTCTGACATGCCCGGATTGGCGGAAAGAAATTTCCCAGTGGGCTTTAATATTTTTTTACAGCGGGAATAGGAGCTCTTACCCGGTGCATCGAAGATCACATCATACATTTGACCGCTTTTTGTGAAATCTTCTCGTGTGTAATCAATCACATGGTCAGCGCCAATGGAGCGCAGCATATCAAACTTCCCGGCGCTATCCACCGCTGTCACTTCAGCCCCATAGTATTTGGCGATCTGCACAGCAAACGTGCCGATGCTTCCGCCTGCGCCAACAATCAATACCTTCTGCCCGGTCTGAATATTTCCTTTCAGATATTGCCATGCTTCAAATCCTCCAACCGAGATGACGGCGGCTTCTGCATAGGATATGTTGGCTGGTTTGATCGCCATCATTGCACTTTCACTCAGAGAGATGTATTCCGCATATCCGCCCAAGCGCAGAGCAGACCACGCAAACACCGGGTCGCCTGCTTTGAATTTGGTCACAGCGTTGCCCGCGGACTCAATATCCCCGGCTAGTTCCTGCCCTAATATTTTTACCCGCGTGGGTCTGAAAAGACCGAGATAGATCCGCATTGGGAACCACCACGCGGTTAAACGTTTAGAGCTCCGGAGTTCACAGTCTCCGGCTGTGACAGATGCCGCACGGATTCTTATCAGCACCTCATTGTCTTTGGGGGTGGTTTTATCCACCTCTTGGAGTTGAAGACCATCCGGTGATCCGTATTTTGTCCACACGATTGCTTTCATAAGTATTCCTTCAAGGATGCTTTGATTTAGCCATTCCTATTGCAAGACTACAAAAAAGCCCTAACGGCAGTGTTCAGCCGCACGCTAGCGTAGCGAAGCGTGTCGGCTGCAACACGGGGTTAGGTTTCGCTGTCCGGTTCCATGGTGATGACGATCTTCCCTTTGGCGCGCCCTTCTCCAAGATACCGCAGCGCTTCCGGGACTTCGCTCAACGGATACCGCTTGTCAATCGGCACGATGATCTTGCCGCTTACACACAGGTCCGTGATGAATTCCAGGTCTTCTCGGTTGCGCCGAACCATCAGGAGACCTACCTGCCTGTCTGAAGTTCTTCGAATCCAACGCCCGAAGAGCAGAAACTGGAGGAAGGTGGCGGCGGAACCTCCAACTGCGTGATAACTTCCATTAGATTTCAATGCGCGGGCGTAGGCGAAGACCGAGCGATAGGCAATCAAGTCGAGGACCAGGTCGTACTGTCTTCCGTTCCGAGTGAAGTCTTCCTGGCTGTAATCAATCACGTGGTCTGCACCTAGCGAGCGCATGAAGTCCAGCTTGCCGCTGTTATCCACTCCGGTCACCTCCGCGCCGTATAGTTTCGCAAGCTGGAGGGCGAATGAACCTGCCCCGCCTCCGGCGCCGTTGATCAGAACGCTCTGTCCTAGGTGGACTCTATCGCGCAGACCCTGCAGAGCGATCACTCCCGCCTGCGGGATGGCTGCGGCCTGCTCGAACGTCAGGCCGGCGGGTTTCAGCGTCCAGATCTTTCCACGCGTGCAGACGTACTCGGCGAAACCGCCGCAATAGCCTGTCATTTCTCCGAAGACTTCATCACCTGGCTTGAATTCCGTGTGGTTTCTGCCCACCCCTTCGACCGTCCCGGCGACGTCCGACCCGATGATCGGGTTGCCGGGTTTCAGCAGCCCCCCGAAGCGGGCGTACAATGGTTTCCCAGTCAGGGCCTCCCAGTCCGATCGGTTTACAGACACTGAGCGAACCTTGACCAATATCTCATCGTCCGCAGGGATGGGTTTTTGTACTTCTGTGAGCTGAAGTACATCCGGCGGACCGTATCTGGTGTATGTAATCGCCTTCAAGAATGTCCTCCAAGACCATTTGGTCAACAGTTTGCAAAAACTAACGACTGGCGTCAGCCGCGTTGCGGGTGTCGAAGACCCCTTCTCGGGCAAAGCTCAACCGAATTACACGAACCTTTGCTGGGGCGGTGCGGTAGCAACGTCGGCTGCACGCTGTGTTGGGCTGCACTTATAGTTTACATCGATACAATGCCAGTTGCCCATCTTGATGAATGACTGTTTGGATAAACTCCCAACCTAAGCGTTCCAGGATCCCAGCTGCCACGACTGTGGTTGCAAAGATAGTCTCATAACCTTGATCGAGAGCTAATTTCATGCCTGCCCGAACCAATTCTGTACCGATGCCATGACCTCGATGATACTCAACGACAAATAATCCTCCTAATTCAGGTTGGAACTCTGGTAAAGTCTCGCTTCCCTGCTCACGCAGGACAATCGTGCCGGCAAGCTCGCTTGATTCGAAGGCAATCAGGCGAGCGGGAAGACGATCACGGAAAGCTTCTGAAAGAAACTCCTGCTCCAGCTGTTCTTGTGACATGTCAGCATAATAATCAGGCCATTGGTCGCGGAACCATTTTGCCAATGTGGGTATGGTTTCGGGGTAATCTGTAAGGAAACCAATCGTGATCATTGTGCTAAATCGGGTGATGAGAGATGCAGCCTAACGGATTGGCTCACCGGCGGGGCGGGCGTCCGGTGGAGCCGGTGTTGGGCTGCTTTAAAAGATCAAAAGCCACAATCCTTTCAAGTGCTGGCCGTTTGGATGTCTTGCAACGCCTTTGGATCATATTTGTTCAATATGTCAATCAATTCGCTTTCCAGGACTCCACCGTAATAGCTTTTGATGTGTCTACGAACATAAGGGTTTGTTTCAACGGTGAGCGATGAACACACGTTCTTGTCATGCACTCCGAAGATGATGTGCGGAATGTCGGCCATGACAACTGCGCCAAGACAAAGCGGGCATGGTTCAACCGTGGCGAACAGGATTGCGTGTTTGTAATCGTTCCAAAGACGTCCTCCTCCTTCAAGAATCGCATTGAGTTCAGCGTGACGGATTTGGCTTTGTAAAAATTTTTGGCGCGCGTGTCCACGCGCAATAATTTCACCGTGGATAACAATGACTGCGCCGATTGGGAGTTCACCAGATTGACCGGCTAAATCGGCCTCCTTCAGGGCTTCCTGCATAAATTCGGCCAGGTCTATGTGTGAAATATCGGGGTTAATGAAATCCATAGCGAATCTCTACGAAGCTTTATCGGGCAGCCCAACGGCTCGCGTTACCAGCGGCTGGGGAAGGAAAGGAGGTGAATTAGATAACATTGTTTTCCTGATTGTTTGTCATCAGCAGAGGAAAAGCATAGCTTTATAAAAGATGTTGTAAAAATAATATATATCGCCTGACTATAAATTTAATACATCAATAATTTCAATTAAATTTTTGACTGATCGGTGACCATTTTCTTTGAAGACCGAGGTGTTTTCACTGGATGTATCAATACCTACAAAGTATGCACCGACATTTTCAGCAAACAGCATATCATTTATTCCGTCTCCGACGATTAATATTTCGTTTGCCTTAATATCGCATTGACTGCAAAATTTATCCGCCAGAAATGTGTCCGGCTTCGGTTTTGATTCTTCACCTGTACCCAGGTAATCAAAATAATCAAAAATACCCGTTTTTTTCAGACTTGCAACAGTTGCAGTGAGCGTATCTACAGTAGCTATTCCGAGTTTGTAGTCTTTATGCTTTAAATACCTGAGTGTTTCCGGCACGTTAGGCAGAGCGGTATACTGAACGTCATCACTTAAAGAAAGTTCCTCAATCAGCTCCAATAAATCGTGTTTGTCAAAAGGTAGTTGCCACTGATGTTCTGCAGCATACTTTTTTGAGGGATCAAATATAGCTTCCGCTATTTGAGGGTTCGTAGAGAACTGAAGCAGACTGTCAGATGTGAGTCGATCCGACAGATGTCCCAAAGCTTCTCTTAGTTCTTTCAATAAAGGATCAGGGACCTGATATCTGTCTTTTAGACAGTTAAAAACATTGGCATATATATAATGCTGTGTTGAGTGAAACTCAAGCAGAGTTCCGTCTTTGTCAAACAATATGCCTTTTATCATGACGAAGATCTCCTACAGTAGAGCTTTAATAGCTGAAAACTAACGGTGAGCGTTAACTGGCTCCGGATTTCCCTGGCGACTCTTCTGCAAGCATACCACTACGCAGGGAGAGCGCTTGTCCGTTCCTCTGCCGCAGGCGGTCAGGTGCAGCGAGTGTTGGGCAGCTTCTATAGATTCAGCTCTCTTAACCAATAATTACCCCAATCAATTGACTCAAATGGGTCAACCTCATGGGTGGTAAAGTGTTTTTCTAGGTTGGTTAGGCCAGTGAAGCACAACCCTCGAAAGAACCTTGCTGTATATTGAAGTTCCCATGAACTTTTAAGCTCTGAAGATTTTTCGTCTTTGTATTCAATCAAAGTTGCATAATATGGTTCATCATCATCCCACAATTCGGCGTGTCTCCCTGGTATTCTGAATTCGTGCATCAAATGATTCCTATACGTGTATAAAAGATGCGCGTGTTGAAGCCATTTAGGCCAAACGCCATCAATGCGGATTATTTTGCCACCATCTCGAGGCCAAAGTTTTTCAACTTCGCTGAATTCCAAATCGCGAGAAAGGGAGACCTTTTCGGATTGTATCCACATAGACATACTCCGAATTGCAAGATCGCGTAAAGATACAATCTGTGTCTCTGTTTTTTCCCCTACCAGCTTGTAAAGATGGGGGAGGCTTACACGATTACATTCTGGCCAACCACAAAACCCAGATACAAAATGCACGATTCTCTCTCAATTCTCTTCTCGGGCAAACACTGATCGTGAGATAGCATCAAGTAAAGCCATATAGAGAATACGACTATGAAGATCCCCATCTTTCGTTTTTGGACAATGGTTATCGATGGATTGAACCTGGTCTTGAAAATAAGAGATGTAGGCTCGAATATTGTTTTCGACTGATCTATTCATTCGGCCCTTGTTTATCTAAAGCGGCCCAACGGCCGGGTTCAGGCGTGCGCGGAGCGTAGCGGACCGTCCGCTGCAACCGATTATTAGGCCTTGCAGATGATACATTCATTTAGTCTCTATTTCTACGTCACCGGTGTGAGGTGATGACTCCGAATCGAAGATCACGGTCTCCTGGCCCACCTCTACTTCGCCATACTTGAGGCCTCCCGCGCGTTCGTAAACGTGCAGAACTGCACCAGTCGTGTTCAGCTGTGTGTCGACAAGGCGAAAACTGCGCGGGATCACGCCTTCCCCAAACAGACGCTTACCGGTACCGAGAACGACAGGAAACTGCCAAATACGCAGGGTATCGACGAGATCGTGCTGAAGCAGGGTTTGGATGAGGTTGCCGCTGCCGTGGACCTGAATCTCGCCGCCTTCCTGTGCCTTGAGCTTCGCAACCTCCTGGGCAACGTCGCCCTTGAGCAGGAAGGAGTTGTTCCAGTTGACCTTATCGAGCGTCCTGGATGCGACGAACTTCGGCCGGATGTTGAGCGCTTCCGCCGGATCGGTGGACTTGGGCCAGGAGTCTGCAAACATCTCATAGGTTTTACGGCCGAGAAGAAAGGCGTCGGCGCGCTTCGTCCACTCTGTCATGATCTCGCCGAACTTCTCGTCGAAATAGGGGACCAGCCACCCGCCGTGTTGGAAGCCACCGTCGCGGTCCTCGTTGGGGCCGCCGGGGGCCTGCATGACGCCATCCAGGGTCACGAAAGTGCCCACAACCAATTTTCTCATGTTCCTCGTCTCCTTGCCTTCCGAGCGCCTGACTACTGCGTATCACGCAATATTTCGGATATATTCACATATACCCAGCACTCTCATTTTAACTGTATTTCGCTCAGGATATTGGTGATTGGCCGAAAGTAGATTAACTTCTTATAGGAGAACAGCGTCCAATCACTTACTCCTTTGGTATAAGAACAAAACACCTTTGGTAGTAGAAAAAAACCAATCCAAAGGCTGCCCCCCAACTCCCCGGCGGATGGATGCGCCCGGGGAGTTTTTCTTCTATAGTAGAAACAAAGTTCTTGATTTTTCGAATGAACCGAAGGAGGCACAAAATGAAAACGAAATGGATCCACATCACCCTGTGTATCGTGGTAATTGTCACCGCCGCGCTGATCATTCGCCTGAATGTCCAGGCAATCGCCAGCCCGCCGGCGGATCAAACCGGCCCGTACAAGGTCGGATTTGTGACCAATACGTATTATGATAGCACCCGCAGCGACAACGCCGGGGGGGAGAGACCTATCCAGACCTATATCTGGTACCCGGCCGCGCCCGATCAGGACGGAAATCCGTTGTCGCCCGCGGTCTATGATTTAGGAATCAATGGCGTGCCGCCTTTCTCTTCGACTGATTTCGAGGCGTATGGTGTTGACCCGGCCTACCAGGGTGCGGCTGCTGCGCAGGATGGCCCCTTCCCGTTGGTCATTTTATCGCCTGGCCTGCCCTCGCCTCCACTCTTCTATGTCCACATTGCGGCGCGCCTGGCCAGCCACGGCTTCGTGGTTGCTGTCCCGTACAATTACGGCGATGGCGTGCAGGGAGAGACAATGTGGGAGCCTAATAGCCCCGCATATTTGATCGGGACCTACCTCGACCGGACCAGCGACGTCCAGTACCTGATGACCCGGCTGGTTGCAGACTCGAGCCAACCAGATAACCTGCTTTCCGGGGCCGTCCGGGCGGATCAGATTGCCGTCTCAGGGCAATCCTGGGGCGGACTGGCCGCCCTGGCGCTGGCCGGTGGAGACGACCAGTCTTGTGATTTCCCTGGACTGGATCCAAACCAGCTCCCGCCCGAAATCTGTGTCCCCATCCTGCCCGATCCACGCATTAAGGCGATCGTTCCACTCGAACCGGCCGGTGTTACCAACTACCTCCACTATACTGAGCTGGCCAGGATCAAGATCCCCAGCATGATCATGGGCAGGGAATGGAATACCCTGGTGGAATCTGGAGCTCCCAATGAGGAACTTCTGCTGGCCAGGCCGCATTCCGTCATCCAGGGCCATCCCAACTACCGGGTGGATATCGCCAATTACCAGCACATGTCGTTCTCGAGCGCTTGCTCGGGGATGAAAGTCCTCCGTGAGCTCAATGGGGATGAGATAACCGACGTCATGTTAAAGATGTATTGCCCGACAGATCCCGTGCCCCCGGATGAAACTGGCAACCTGGTCACCCGCTATATGATCGCTTTCCTCAAGACCGTGCTGGTTGGGGAGACCGGGTATCAAGAAATGCTCACGCCGGGCTACGCCCTGGCGAATGAGCCTCTCATTGAGTTCTTCGTGACCGAGAAGGGCGGGCCAACCCACGCGACGAAGAGGCTTATTTCTACTACTTTATGCACCAGCCTGGCAGCTTGCGAGCCAAAGCATTGAAAGATCCCGTTTTTCCGTAAGGATGGTGATACTTAAGTATAAGAAAAAATGCAATCCAAAGGATAATGGACAACTCCTCGGCGGATGGATGCGCCCGGGGAGTTTTCCTTCTATAGTAGAAACAATTAGAGTTTCACATGATTGCGGCTGAACTCAGTTCAGCACCGCTTCGCTCGCAATGATAGTTCTGTCAAGAAAGGAGCTTGAAAAATGGATTCTCCCAATTCCCTCGTCATTGAAACGCACAACCTGAGCAAGGTCTACAAAGAGGCGCAGGCCTTGAAGGGCCTCAACCTGACGGTGAAGGAACACTCGATCTTCGGCTTCCTGGGACCCAACGGGGCGGGCAAGAGCACCACCATCAAGCTGCTGCTCGGCCTGATCCAGCCCAGCGAGGGCCAGGCGACCGTCTTCGGGCATGATGTGCAGCGCGACAGCGTGGCGATCCGCAAGCGTGTCGGCTATCTGGCTCAAGACCCGCGCTACTACGAGCATATGACCGCCCGCCAGATCCTGGGCTACACCGCGGGCTTCTTCTATCGCGGGCCGAAAGACCTGATCGAAGCCCGCGTGCAGGAAATGATCGAGCTGGTAGGCCTGGAGGATAAGGCTGACCGGCCGGTGCGCGGCTTCTCGGGCGGTGAGCGGCAGCGCCTGGGCATCGCCCAGGCCCAGGTCAACTACCCCGACCTGCTGATCCTGGACGAGCCGGCCGCTTCGCTCGACCCCATGGGCCGCCACGATGTGCTGGCGGTCATGGAGACGCTGCGCAAGTACACCACTATCTTTTACTCGACACACATCCTTGACGACGTGCAGCGGGTGAGTGATACGGTGGCTATCCTCAACCGGGGCCGGCTGATCGCCGAAGCTCCCATTAGCGAGCTATTGGCAGGCGATGGCAGCTCTGCCGTGTATGACATCACGCTTAAGAGCGAGACGGAAGCAGCCATCACAGGCGCTCAAGGCCGCGTGGAAAGCCAGCCCTGGGTGCAAGCCCTGAGTATGGCGGCGGATGATGGCCAGATTGATTGGCATGTCAGCGTGACCGATGACGCCGCGGCTGAAGACCTGCTCCTGCGGCTGATCCTCGAAGACCGCAGCCTCAAGGTGAAGCACTTTGGGCGCAAGACCTATAACCTGGAAGAAGTATTCATGGAAATGATTGGAAAGGAGAATTCGAAATGACCGTTCAAACACAACCTCAAGCAACCCGCGATCTCCGCCAGGCCGCTCGTCAGGGGTTGCTGCCCGCCAGGGGCAGCGGCTGGCTGGCCGGATTCAATAATATGCTCGCCAAAGAGCTGGGCGAATGGTTTCGCACCCGCCGCTGGCTGTGGCAGCTTTTGATCTGGGTGATCATCATTGATGGCTTCGTTGCTCTCCCCTTGTTCATCTTGCCGGCGCTTGCATCGATCTGGCCTGCGTTAAAACCGACTGCAGAGGGGATGTTTGCAGGGCTCCCACCCGAAGTCTGGGGCGTGTACGCATATTTCACCATACTGGCGTTCGCCGGCCCGATCGGCGTGATCATCCTGGCCCAGGACGAGGTCATCCAGGAAAAGCAGTCAGGAACGGCGGCCTGGATCCTCTCCAAGCCGGCGTCCCGCCCGGCTTTCATCCTGACCAAGCTGCTGTCGAACATCCTCGGCGCGCTGGTCTTTATCGTCGGTGTGCCCGGCCTGGTCGCCTGGGTCCTGAGGTTACCTGGTAGCCGGTGCGGGGGCACTCCTGGCGCCATTCCTGGCCGGAGCTGGGATATTCATGCTGGAGCTGATCTTCTTCATCAGTCTGGTGATCCTGCTGGGCGTCCTGTTCGAGTCACGGGGCCCGGTGCTGGGCATCGCCTTCGGAGTCATGCTCGGCGGCATTGATGCTGCGCAGTTTCATCCCGCAGATCCTGTATGTCTTGCCGTTGTCCATGGAGAGTATCGCCATGGCGGTCGTGATGGGAATTCCCTTGCCCGCAATGATGGTCTCGCAGGTGATCTCGACGGCCGTCTTGAGCATCGTGTTCATCCTGGTGGCGCTGTGGCGCTTCCAGCACATCGAGATGTAGGCTCGATAAGGAGTTTGCCAGATGGAGTATCCTACTTTAGTATAAGACAAACTCCAATCCTTAGGATAATCGATAACTCCTCGGCGGATGGATGCGCCCGGGGAGTTTATCTATTATAGTGGATACGGACTACATTGCTGTGATCTGAGGAATGATATCTATGAATCATCTTGTATTTCTTGACCCACGGGCAGGCGAGCTGGAGAAAATCCTCAGCGGCGTAAAAACCATGCTGGTGAAAGAAGTCGATCCTGCACGAACCAGTGCCCACCCGGTGAGTCCAGGCGACAGCCTGTTTTTCCTGAGGAACAAGGATGAATTTGCCCTGCGTGGTAAAGCTACTGTCGTGCGCGTGCTGTCCTTTAAAAATAATTCCGACGAAGATCTTTCCCAACCCTTGAAAGAGATGCAGCCCAGGCTCCAGTTAACAGAAGACCAGTACAGCTACTGGTCAGCAAAAAAAGGGATTGTGTTGGTTGAATTTGATTGTGCACACAAGATTGACGTAATCCAAATTGCCTCACAGAAGATCTCGGACCGGTCGGATTGGATTGCTTTCGAGGCGTTCAGCCCGATTACGGAATAGGTAAATTCAGACCTCCGAATTTTCGGGCAATCTGTGATTGTTCAAATTCGGAAGTCTGGGATTGAAAGACAGATCAAGGAAGGAGCCAAAAAATATGGATACTCCCAATTCCCCAATGATTGAAACCTATTCGTCGCCCTCGTGCGCTTCGAGCGCGAGGAGTTCTAGGAGTGTGTGAAATGACTGCTGTAATTACCATCAACCAGCTCACCCGCCATTTCAAGGAGACTGTTGCAGTGGACCAACTTTCACTTGAGGTGCATGCAGGAGAGATCTTCGGCTTCTTGGGTCACAACGGAGCCGGCAAAACCACTACAGTGCGCTTGCTCAACGGGGTGATCGAACCGACCTCCGGCAGCATGCGCGTGCTCGGCCTCGACCCGCAGGTGGATGGACCAAAGCTGCGTGCCCGCACGGGTGTGTTAACCGAGACCCCCTCCATGGATGAGCGCCTCACAGCCTGGGATAACCTGAGCATCTATGCCGATCTGTATGGGGTGCCCCGCTTACAGGTCAGCGGGCGCATCACCGAATTGTTGGCCGAGTTTGACCTGGCAGATCGGGCGCAGGAGAAAGTCAGCGGCTACAGCAAAGGGATGAAGCAGCGCCTGGCGCTGGCGCGCGCTTTGCTGCACAAGCCGGAGCTGCTCTTCCTGGATGAAGCCACCTCCGGGCTGGACCCGATCGCTGCGCATCACGTAAACGATCTGATCGAGCGCCTGGCGCGCCGCGAACACCACACGGTTTTCATGTGCACCCACAACCTGGTGGAAGCCCAAAAACTATGCGACCGGGTGGCGGTGCTGGAACACGGGCGTTTGGTGGCTTTAGGAACACCCGCCGAGCTGACCCGCCAGTACGTCCGCCGCTTGGATGTTGAGATCGAGGTAAATGAAGAACAGGAAGAAGGTGCATTGCAAGTTCTGCGTAGCCTGCCACGCCTGGCGATCAGCGAGCCGGTACGGACAAATGGCGCCCTGACGGTAACGCTCGCCGGGCATGAAGCCATCCCCGATGTGTTAGAAGCTCTGGTCCACCAGAGTGTCCGGGTTTACCGGATTGCTGCCCAGGAAGCCAACCTGGAGCAGGTTTACTTTGCCCTGCACGGTGAAGAGGAGAGTGTGCAATGAACACGCGTGCCATTTTCGCGATTATCCGCAAAGACTTGAAAGTTGTCAGCCAGAACAAAGGTGTGGTGCTGCCGATCATCATCGTCCCACTGGTCATGTTCGCCATCCTGCCCTGGGTTCTCACCCGGGCGCCGGCACTGGTCAATATCGCGGGGGTTTCGTCCGGCAATGTCGATGGATTGATCGCGCGCATGCCCGCTGGCTTGCAGGGAGCATTGTCTGGACTGAATATCAACCAGCAAATCACCGTATTTTTCCTGGTGTATATGATGGCGCCTTTTTTCCTGATCATTCCGCTGATGGTCGCCTCCACGATCGCTGCAGATAGTTTTGCCGGCGAGAAGGAACGCAAAACAATGGAAGCGCTGCTCTATACACCCACCACCGACCGGGAATTGTTCATCGCCAAGCTGCTCTCCGGTTGGCTGGCAGCCATCGCTGTGGCATTGGCTGGATTCGCGCTTCTACGTGATCATGGCCAATGCAGCCGCCTGGTCTCAAATGGGTCACATCTTTTTCCCAAACGCCATGTGGCTGGTGATGATCTTTTGGGTGGTACCGGCTTTGCCCGGAGTGGGCTTGGGCGTGATGGTGCTGGTATCGTCCCGCGCCCAGGGCTTCCAGGATGCCTACCAGCTGGGCAGCTTCGTGGTGTTGCCGGTGGTTTTCCTGGTCATTATGCAGACGTCCGGCGCCATCTACTTCAATGTCACGCTGGTGTTCCTACTGGGGTTGGTTATCTGGCTGCTGGACGGACTGCTGATCTGGCTGGGCAGCCGCAGCTTTCGCCGCGGCCGGTTGATGGGTGCTTGATCTAGAAAAGTATAGAAGAACAGGAGGCTGGGAGACACCGTGTAATTTTTCCACACCGTGGAGAGGGGACCCACCCTCTCCGCTGAGTTTATCCGCGAATTAAGCAAGAAGATAGCTCGGCGTCTGCTGGGCGATCTTGCTTTATAAGCAATACTCCTTCATCGTAAATACATATCGACGCCTGTTAAGGCAGCGCAAGATAAAATCTTGTCCGGCATTGAGAAAGTGATTTTGACTTCCGTCCAGGGGAGTAGAATTCATGTTTCGATCTTTTGACCTGCCATCTGACCACCATCTATCACAAAGACGCTGCCCGTGGTGAAGCTGGAGGCGCTCGAGGCCAGATACAGTGCAATTCCAGCCAGCTCGCCGGCCTCAGCCATGCGGTGTTGCGGGATCATCTTGGTGATGGCTGCATAGATCTCGGGAGTTTCCCATAAAACACGGCTAAATTGTGTTTTGATAAACCCGGGCGCAATGGCATTGACCTGGATGTTGTCCTCAGCCAGCTCCACGGCCAGCACCTGGGTCAGCATCAAGACCCCGGCCTTGCTCACCCCGTAGACGCCCATGCCCGTCTGGGGTTTCATCCCGACAATCGAGGCGAGGTTGATAATTTTTCCGCCACCCCGGCTACGCATACTGTCCACACAAGCCTTGACCATGCGGAAATAGCCCACTAAATTCACATCCAGGATTTTTTGCCAATGGCTTTCTTCCGCGCTCAAGATCGGCCCAAAGTGGGGGTTTATCCCGGCGTTATTAAATAAAATGTCTATGCCGCCAAATACTTCGATGGTCCGCGCGACCAGGTTATCGATGGAAGCCTGGTCTCCTGTATGCGCTGCCACGGGGAGCGCCTCGCCTCCAGCTGCCTTAATTTGTTCAGCGACCATGTCCAAGGCCGGCTGTTTGCGGCTGCTCAATACCACCTTTGCACCGCTGAGGGCGTAAGCCTCTGCCACAGCCTGCCCAATCCCGCGCGATGCGCCGGTGATCAGTGCCACTTTCCCTTTTAAGCTGAAATCAGGAGGGGTGATCATACTCCTTCTACCTCACTTCCTTCCGGATGGTGAATCCCGGCCAGGTTTCTTGCCAATGCCTTCTTCGCTTCCACGTCGCTCAGCCGCTCGATCATGATCACCTGCGCCTCCGGCGAGCCGGCCCCATGCATGGACTCGGTCCGGTAGCTTACTGCTGAAGCACCCAGGGTAATGTTTTCGATCAAGCGCAGGATGCGCATGCGGTCGGCGGTAGGGATATCGGGGACACCCCGCAGGTACTTTTCAATTAAAGGACCGATCCGGGGGTGATTTAGATCTTTCTCCGAGGGCAGGGTAACCAAGAGGCCTCCCGCCAGATCCTCTGCCAGGCGGGCGATTTCATAAGGAAAACGGGTGACGTTCTGCTTGCAGACGTTCGCCAGGAGCAGGTCAACCAGGTAGGTTCCAGAGGCGAGTCTTTCGCCGGCAACCGAACAGCTCAGCCCGCAGGAATAAAGCGTTTCGTTCAAGTGAACCATCTCGCTGAGCTTGCGCCGGACATGCGAGGCTTTCTCTACGCCGGCGTACTCCGCCGCGCTTGCCGCAGCCCCGATCAGAACGTCGCCCACGCCCGCCTTGCATCCCCCGTAGCTCTGGCGGTGATAGCCAGCAAAACGCTCCACCAGCAGGCGGGTGAACTGCCATTCGCCGTCCAAGAATATCCGCTCGGTGGGGACAAACACATCATCAAAGATAACCAGCGCCTCGTGCCCGCCAAACATCGCATTGCCTACATCGATGGAGCTGCCTTCCAGTTTGCGCGTGTCACACGACTGGCGGCCTAGAATATGCATCACCCCGGCTGTATCGCTGGGGATGGCAAAGGCAACCGCGTAAGCAGCATCTTCGGCCCGCATTGACAAGGTCGGCAGGGCGATGATTTCGTGAGAGAATATCGCTCCAGTCTGGTGCGCCTTGGCTCCTCGAACGATGATTCCATCTGGCAGGCGGTCTACCACATGCAGATACATATCCGGGTCGGCTTGCCGGCTGGGGGGCAGGCTGCGGTCGCCTTTCACATCGGTCATGGCACCGTTGCACACCAGATCATTCTTTTGAACAAACCGAAGGTAGCGCATGAAACGCTTGTGGTAGTGAGTACCCAGTGCCAGGTCCATTTCGAACGTGGTGCTCTCCAGGGCATTAAGGGCATCCCAGCCAACACAGCGCTGGAAGCAAGTGCCCGTCTCCTGCCCTAAGATGCGCAATACCTTGACCTTATCCAGAAGATCCTGCTTGCTGTGGTGCAGGCTGGTAAAGCAGTTAACCAGATCTCCATCTGCACCCTGGCGAAGAAACACATCCTTATAGCGGTCGTCATGCGCCAGCTCGTATGTTTTTGCCAGCGCACGCAGCGAGGGGCATAGAATAGGGTGCTGAGCCGGGTTGTCTACCTTTTCTCCCAGGACAAACAGCTCTTTCTTTTGCTTAATGATGCTTTCTATAAACTCTGGCGCAGTTTTCATGAGGCTGCTCCTTGATTAGTCGAATAGTCTGGTAGTCCGGTAGTCTTGTAATGTGTGCTGTAGCGTGTTTGGTGCAGCATGCATGGCATTCAAAGTTACTATAAAAAGAAATCTATTGAAAATGCCGTCAGGGTCCCTTCAGGATCTCTTATATTATCTCAAATTCCATTCAGGTAAGCAATTGAAGGTGGAGGAGTCACCCTCCCTCTCCGTTCAGCGTAAGGTCCCAGCGCAATCGGCCGATTTCGCCGCAGTGACTTTTTTTCTGTATCAACCATTTGGTCGATCCGAAAACCAACCTATCGGTTTCCCAAAACCATCCTCCTGTTGGTTCTCTTCCTCCTCAATATTCTGTACACTGAAATCAGAACTAGAGAGAGGATCAAATTATGATGAAAGAACAGGATGTGATCACTGTTGAGGGATTGTGCAAATGCTATGGCTCCGTGAAGGCGGTGGATAGCGTCACATTCCAGGTGCGTAAGAATGAAATCTTTGGGATGGTTGGTCCAAATGGCTCGGGTAAAACCACCACTATCGAATGCATCGAAGGATTGCGCCATCCAGACGAAGGCAAGTTGAGCGTGCTGGGGCTCGATCCGCATCGCGAGGCTTATGCGTTGAGAGAACGCACTGGCGTGCAGCTGCAATCCTCGAATTTGCCAAACCGGATGCGCGTAGAAGAAGCGCTGAACTTATTCTCTTCGTTCTACTCCCAGACTACCGATTGGCACCCACTGCTCGAAGAACTAGGTTTATCAGAAAAACGCCGAGCCTTGTACAGCCAGCTTTCAGGTGGGCAAAAACAGCGGTTGTTTGTCGCCCTGGCGCTCATCAACCGTCCAGAAATTGTGTTCCTGGATGAGCTGACCACCGGGCTGGACCCACAGGCACGCCATGCAACCTGGGACCTGGTGCGCGAGATCCAGGGACGCGGGGCAACCGTCTTCCTTACCACGCACTTCATGGAGGAAGCCGAACGGTTGTGCGACCGGGTGGCGATCCTGGATCATGGGCGGATCATCGCTCTCGATACGCCGGAGAACCTGGTCAGCCAGTTAGGCATGGGGACGCGCATCATTTTCCAGGTGAAAAAACAGGAAACGGCTGCTTTCCAACCCGCACGGATCGGCGCGATCGACGGGGTTAGGCGGGTGGAACAACAGGGAGAAGAGGTGGTGGTTTACGGTCACGGAGATGGACTGATCAGCGCGGTCATCCTCGCCCTGGAAACTGCCCGATTGCCAATTCACAACCTGCGCACCGAACAGGCAAACCTGGAAGATGCCTTCCTGGCATTGACTGGACATGCCATTCGAGATTAGGGCGCTGTTATTTTGAAGGAGGATCGAATGTTACGCGGCTTATGGCAACTCTACTCGATGCAAATCAAGCTCTACTTGCGAGAGCCAGTGGCCTTTTTCTTTTCAATGGCTTATCCCACCCTGCTCTTGTTGCTCTTTGGGTCCATCTACGGGAACGATCCGGCTCCCGAATTTTGGGGAAGAAACTTCGGCACGGTAGATGCCAGCGTGCCAGCCTATGCCGGGATCATTATTGGTACGGTCGCTCTGATGGGTATCCCGATTGACACAGCCTCCAACCGGGAGAACGGCGTGCTCCGCCGCTACCGGGCTACCCCATTGCGCCCGGCAGTTTACATGATCGCCAGCGTCTTGATGTACCTGAGCGTGGCTTTGCTGGGCATGCTGGTCTTGATCCTGGCGGGGAAGCTCGTCTTTGGGCTGCGCTTCGCCGGGTCATGGCTCAGTGTTTTGGCTGCCTTTATCCTGAGCGCATTGGCTTTCTATGCATTCGGTTATCTGATCTCCAGCCTGGCCTCCACGGCGCGAGTCGCACAGACCATTGGTATGGTGATCTTCTTCCCCATGATGTTCCTGTCCGGCGCGGGGATGCCCATCCAACTGCTCCCTGAGAGTCTGCAGCAGGTCAGTAATTTTCTACCGCTCACGTATGTGGTCAGGTTGATCCAGGGGTTGTGGTTCAATGATGCCTGGAAAACCTTATGGCTGCCTGTGCTGGTGTTGTTTGGTATCCTGCTCGTTGGGACCGCATTGGCAGCTAGATTTTTCCGATGGGAGTAGAATTAACTGCACGATGAAAACCATCGTACGTGAAAGAAAATCTATGCTCCAAAAGACAGTTATGCCAAAATCCGATCGCCAGCACATCTCTTCCAGGCACGATACCTGGATGCGCTGGGTGAAGGTCTGGCATATTGTGTTTTACCTGTCGCTGGCTTTGCCCACCTACCTGACATTATCTTCAGGTACGATGCGCTACTCGACTTGGCTCATCCTTGGGCTCAGCCTTTTCCTGGGCATCTGGTATGGCCTGATCATGATGTGGCTGGTACCCAAAGCCCAGGGAAAGAGACAGACAATCCTGTCGCTGGTTTTTCTGGTTGTTGCGCTGGCAGTCTGGTTCCCATTGAGCCGGGCAAACTGGGCTTACTACTTGACCGCTGCGTCCTTCTACGGATTGATGTGGGGAACTCTGCCCTTTGGTCTGGCTGTGACCGGGAATATTATTCTGACGGGGCTGATCATCTGGTCTCAGGCGCTTAACTTTGGCAAACCGGTCACTTTCTCAGTCGAATTATTTATCATCGGAGGCATGGCGATCGGATGGTCCGCTTTACTGGCTCTGTGGATGCGTTCAGTGATGCGTGAAAGCGCTGAGCGCAAGCGCCTGATCGAGCAGTTAGAAGAAACCCAGCGCGGCCTGGCAGCCGCCGAGCGGCAGGCTGGCATCTTACAGGAACGGCAGCGCCTGGCGCAGGAAATCCACGATACCCTGGCTCAGGGATTTACCAGTATCGTGATGCAGCTCGAGGCAGCCGACCTGGCTCTTCCAGAAGGACAGAGCGCCGTGCGTAATCGGCTGTTCCAGGCGCGTGAGACTGCCCGGTTGAGCCTGGCAGAAGCCCGCCAGCTGGTGCAGGCTTTGCGCCCTGAGCCGCTTGAAGGTGCTTCCCTGCCAGAGGCAATGATGAGGGTTGCTGACCGCTGGAAGCAGGAGACCGGCACCGCCATTGACTTTTCCGTTACGGGAAGCCCCTACTCCCTGCACCCGGAGGTCGAGGTCAGCATGCTACGCCTCATGCAGGAAGGGTTGGCAAATGTCCACAAACATGCCCAGGCTCAACAGGTAACGGTCACCCTCTCTTACATGGAAGATCAGGTTGCCCTGGATGTCCATGACGATGGAGTTGGTTTCGACCCAGAGCTTCTTTCCCTTCCAGTTGACCAGAGCCGCGGCGGGTTTGGCTTGCAGACCATGCGCGAGCGTGTAGCGCAGATCGGTGGTCAGTTGATCATCGAGTCCAATCCTGGGGAAGGTACCACGCTGGCAATCCAGATCCCGGTGGAGGTGAGCGGATGAGCCAAATCCGCCTCGTAATCGTAGATGATCACCCGGTTGTGCGGGATGGGCTGCGCGGCATGCTGGAAAGCCAGCCTGACTTTGAGGTTGTTGGAGAAGCATCAGATGGCTCGGCAGCCTTGCGCCTGGCAGATGAGCTGGAACCAAATCTGATCCTCATGGATCTGCGAATGCCGGTCATGGATGGGGTGACTGCAACCCGCCAGATCAAGAGCCGCCACCCAGGCATCCAAGTACTTGTGCTGACCACCTACGACAGCGACGCTGATATTTTGCCAGCCATAGAAGCTGGAGCAACCGGCTACTTACTGAAAGACACCTCACGTGAGGAGCTGTATCGCGCCATCCGGGCGGCCGCACGGGGGGAGCCTGTATTTGCGCCGTCTGTGGCCAGGCGTCTGATTGGCCGCATGCGCCTCCCGGTTGAGGAGAAGCTGAGCAGCCGGGAATTAGAGGTGCTGGGGTTAGTTGCCTGCGGCGCCAGCAACAGTGATATCGCCAGCCGCCTGCACATCAGCCAAGCAACGGTCAAATCGCACCTCATCCACATCTTTGGCAAGCTGGGTGTCTCCG
>CAVPNY010000027.1:0-19704 GCA_963706905.1 uncultured Chloroflexia bacterium
TGATTAATATGTCTGGGCTTTCTCTAACACCCACCACATGACTTCTGAATAACCGTTCCTCTCCTACACTCTCCACTTTAAAATATTGGCGGTGGTCGTCTCAGCGTGATAGCAACAGAGAGTATAATGACGAATAGACCAATCACGAGAAGACCTGGACGAATGACGCCATAATTGACAAACTTGTTTCCGAGATAACCAGATGATTAATCATCCAGATAATGTCCTGAAGCTGATACATTCTGACGACCGGGTGTTGGATGTTGGCGGTGGTTTGGCACCCTTTTCCCGAGCGGATGCGGTGGTGGATATCGAGCCTTACGAGACCTACGTGGCATTTAGCAGCGAGAAGAATGAGCAGGTAAATTTCAACCGGGACACTTGGTTTGTCGGCGATATCTGTTATCCGCAAGTTTGGTCACAGATACCAGATAAGGCTTTCGACTTTGTGCTCTGCAGCCATACGCTGGAAGATGTGCGCGATCCATTGTTTGTATGCAGCCAGCTTCAGCGTGTGGCAAAAGCTGGTTATATCGAAACGCCATCAAAGTTCCGAGAATGCGCTAAGGCTAACGGCGACGATGTTATTGCTGGGTGGGAGCACCATCGCTGGATTATTGAGGTTGAGAACGAGGCGATCTTCTTTAAGCTTAAGAATCCCTTTATCCACCATTTTGATTATTTAGGAGAGGCACGCCGGCCACACGTGTTCGATTACTACAACCAGTTCGTCGGGGTCTACTGGGTGGGCTGTTTCGATTATGCTGAGCGCACCCACAAAGGTAGTGCGGTAGAAACGGAAGACCTCTTCTATTTCTTCGACCATTACCCATACGATAAGGAATCCAACGTCGAACTGCCACCCGTCTTTTACACTATAGATAATTCTCCATTTAGAGGAAAAACTGTTTATTTTGGAAATGATTACAGTTTACCCATCGAAAACGTGTACAGCATCGAAATGATCTTACAGCTGCATCATGACCGCATGGCAAGAGAAGGCAAATTTCCTACAGCATTGACATCTTAGAATACCTTTTCCACACAAATCACCCTACGCTCTCTCTGCAGAATAATCCCCTGCATAGAATTCCGATAAGTGACATTAATTCCATCGTCGCCTCCAATTACCAAAGGAATATTCCTGTGTACATTGGATGCTTCTCGTCTGGAATGGCTGGTTAAGAGACAGCAAAAAGCCTTACTTAATCAATCCTCAATCAATGCTTAACCAACCAATTACGATTACAAGATACAATAAAACCGGTTGGGTTGTGCTTTAATCTTGAAAATTAAATACTGGCCTGCATTATCACAAACGAAAGTTGACTTGACTCTCGTATTGTTATAGAATGCAAGTAGATCGAACAACTTTATTTGCCCAGAAAAATGGCAAAACCGGCTAAAGCCGGTGACGCAAAGCCATGGATCTAAAACCATGTTTGTGGTCATGATCGCCAGGTTACCGCGAAGGCAGAGTTACGCCAAAATTACTTTTCGGGCTTGGTGAAGTTACCAGGTCCGGTTTTATTTTAGAGGTCTTAACAGGCATTAGAGAGCAAGATGAGAATTATTCTTCAAAAGCTGGCTGGTTTTCTTGTTGTGCTGATAGCATTTGTGCCAGCAGCACAGGCTGCCACCTCACCATCCTCCGGCCGGTTTCAGCAGATGCGCTTCACTGACATACCGGCAGAAACAGCCGAGGATGTGATCTTCGTCCCCGGTGAAGTCGCCACCTTGCAATCTGCAATTACCCAGGTGGTTGATGGCGGCGTTATCGAGCTCGCACAGGGGACGTATTCTGCGCCGAGTGGAGGGTTTAGGATCACAAATACCGGCAGGCGTTTTACAATCAGGGGCGCATCCGGAGCCACAGTCACACTGTCTGGTGGTGGAGGGCGAGAAATCCTGCGCTTCATGAACACCGATATCGCCCTGAGTGGGCCGGTATTATTCCAAAACCTGGTTTTCAGCAACGGAAACTCCAATAATCCGGGGATCGCGGGCGGCGTCACCATGCACCACGCCGAAGCCACCTTTATCAACTGTCGCTTCACAATTAACTCCGCCGGTAGTCAGGGTGTGGGGGGAGGCACCCTGGTTGGATTAGGCTCCATAGCTTTCTTCATCGACTCAACCTGGCAAAATAATTCTGCAGTGAACTATGGCGGTGGGTTGGTGGTTGGCGATCAATCCAAAGTATATGTCCACCATTCAACCTTCATCGGCAACCGTACCAACCTTCCCAATCATTCGCCAACTTCAGCGGGCGGTGCCATCCATGTCGGTAACTCCCTCCTGCGGGTCTCCAACAGCCGCTTTGAGAGTAACCAGGCTGGCTACGTCGGTGGAGGCATTTATTCAATTGGTACCTGGGCAAACCCCGTCTCCACACCCCGGTCCGACGTGATCATCTCGAATTCGACGTTTGTGAACAACCTTGCCGTCCGGGATGCCAGTGTCAGCCTGGGAGTCCCTACGGAGGGCGGTGCGTTCCACGCTGAAGGGCAGACAACCGCGAAGATTTACCATTCGCGCTTCGTAAATAACAGTGCCATGGCTGGGGGCGCCATCACGATTTACCAGGCCATCGTCGAGATCGATGGAAGCATCTTTTTAGGCAACAGCGCCAAGGGACAGGGAAATTCAGGTGGTTATGGGGGAGCCATTTCGGGCTCTTCCAACGATACGAGCGCAGATGGATCAACCAACCGGCGCAGCGTCTCCTTGAGCATAATCAACAGCTACATTCAAGGTCGTTACGGCAATACCACTACGGCTGGCTACGGAGGTGGAGGGATATTGCTTGCCGGAGACTTTAACCGCACATATGGTGCGAATGGGGTCTCCAAAATGGGGACAGCCAGCGACAACCGCGCCACATTGGTGATCAATAATGTGATTTTTAACGACCTTGATGTTGTAAAAGGCAGTGATGACGGGGCTGGCGGTGCTATCCTGGTTGACTTGACAAACGCCAATATTCAAAACAGTATTATTATGAACTCGGATGCGCTTGGCACCAATAATGGTTCTGGTGGAGGGCTGGCTGCCCTCGATCAATCGAACATCAGCATGAGTGGAGTCACATTTTCCCACAATTCCGCGGGGAAGTTCGGTGGAGCAGTATTTGCTCAAGGGTCAACCATTAACATTACGGCCAGTGACTTGATTGAAAACTCAATCGGAAGTAATGACTATGGCTCAGCTATCTTCGCCGCTCCCCTCACCGCGTGGTATGGTACTGCAAATGTCGATGGCGTCGTCCAGGGCAACAAAATCAGCAATAACCCGGGCGTGGCAATTTTTGACGATGATCGCACCAATGGACCGATCAACTCGGTCATCTATAATAGCAACGATTTCTATGCAGGTTCAGTAGATGCGATTGTCTACTCAGATGCTATCTACCCTTACGGATCGAAGAAGGTTTCAGAGTTAAATACCCTGGTTATTCATCGCGCCAATGGCACCTCCTCTCCGAAATCGCAGACAGCCAACCGTGCCCTGGCTAGCATTCCTCCTATCGGGAGGATATATGCAGCTCCATCAGAAATCCTGGGTGTGACTGCGGCAAATGATCCCGAAACGATTTCCCAGGCAACTATTGCCTATGCTTGGAGCGGAAATTCAGCTACTTTGAATGGGAGCCCCCTGGCTGGGCGAACCGGGACAGTTTCCACAATCAGCCCAGGGACATTTACCTTATCCGTTGATGGGAACCAGAGCTCTGTTCAGAGCACAAATGCCCCCTTACCGGCGCAATCCTTTACCATGCAAACCTCTGGTGGAGGGATTACTCTTTCCTGGACAGTAACTTCGGGCACTTTCCTGGATATTCAAATGGATCAGGGGGTTCGCATTAACTCTACGCCGAGCGGCTCAGTACAGGTACCGCTCTCTTCAGAGCGCTCATATCACCTGTATACAATTACCCAGGAAGGTGGGATTGTGAATACGCAGGTTACGGGAGTATCGTCTCTACCTTACCGCGTGTTATTGCCTGCGGTTCGTAGATAATACGAACTCGGGATAAGCAACCGGCCTTGATTCAGGTGTCGTTTCGAGGAGCCGCCAAGCGGCGACGAGAAATCCCTGAATAGCCAATTTGTGCATTACCGCAGCAGGTATTCCTCGCCCCTCTTACTTCGTTAAAGTCCATTCGAGCTGAACGGGACAGGAAGACCCGGTGCCGTTAAGACCGGAATTGATGGAAAAAACCAGGTAGTTTTCGCCCTGTCCTTGAAACTCCAGCTCGAAGGGAATTTGCTGCTCTGTCGAGCTGATCCCAATTTCCTTATCAAGTACAGTTTGACCGGTAGCGTCCAGTATTTTGACGCCTAAGGTAGATCCGGGGCAGGGATTTTCTAAGAACTCCCACGTCCCTCTAAGCCTGCCAGATGCAGGAGCCGGATCTGCAAAGAGCAGGCTATAGCCTGACACAAACCCGGGCTGGTTGAGATCCAGCTTGGTAACCCAGATGTTTTCTCCATTCTCTGATATTGGACTGAAAATCCAGGGGTTCAATATGATCCAATCCGGTTGTCCGAGGGGACGGAGTCCAATAAAATCTCTCATTGCAGCAAATGTCTGTACAGCCGTTTCCAAGGAGGTAGGCCCTGTCCGCCGATAGATATTCAAGGTGACATGATCAATGAGGCTGAACTGTTCCGGCAAGCGCGTAAAATCTTGTGCTATCTTCCAATTGTCTTTGAACGCCTGATGGACTACGGCAACCACTTTTTGTCCTTCCGGATTTCCAAGGTGGTATTGGGCCGGCGTCGAGACAATTACTATACCCGCATTCAAGAGTTGTTCAAGCGGATAAAAGTCACGCGAGTCGATTTGCGGTGTGAGGAAAACATTAAACTTTGGATCCGTATAGAGAGCCTGCTCTGCTTTTATCAATAGATCAAAATTCATCCTGAAGGAGGAGTCTACAACGTAAATCGGGGTACCATTAAGATCAGCCACGCGCAGGAACCTCACCAGCTCCACGATCTCATTGTAATCCGGACGAGTGAGAGGTGGATATCTATACGCCACCCAGGGTTCCAGTTTGGGGTTTATTCGTACAGGCGCCAGGCTGATCACCAGGTTGGCAACGACGAAAACTATTACACCTCCGACGATTGAGAGTCGCCACACTCCCTTGGTGCTAGACCAGATCACCCCCGAAAATGCGGCCAATCCTAAGACGACTGGCAATGTGAAATGCAAAGTGTAATGGACGCCATACTGGCTTACGGCAAACGTCCACTGAATGATCGAAATTCCGCCGAAGAGCAGTAAAAACAGGGCAACCGGCCGGCTCAACAACCCCTTCATCCATCCCAAGGCAAATCCCAATATTGCCAGGGTTAATGCAATCCACCCATAATTGGCAGCATAATAATTCAAGATAACTTGATAGCTTAGTTCATAAGAAGAAAACAATGCCCAATAATTTGTGCTCAGAATTTTTATCAGGAACGGCTTCCCAAAAAGGAACAGGGTAAGGAGAGCAGTGGCTCCGACCAGCCCTATCCTGATCCCGATATCCCACAGATCACGCCATGCTTGCCGGCGGTTTTTACGGAACACAGGGACAAATCTAATCAATGCTTGTATGAAAATCGCTCCAAAGAAGGCGATTGCGCCGTAGGCATAGTGACGGCGGAACAGGATGGCTGCTCCGATTAGAAATCCAATTATCAGGATTTGCCACCATTTGCGTAAATATAGATCTTGTAAATATATGAGAATCGCCAGTCCGATAAGCAACGCAGCACCCACATCTGGATAAGCTCGCAGCGTGGGAGCCCATGCAGCCGGGGTTACAAGCACAAGCAAGGTCGTTAACCAAAAAACCAGCCGGGGCCGAACGGGGATCAAGCGGGTAGCGATTCCTCCAATGACCAATGCATAAGGGAGTTGATATACCAGCGTCACAGCGAGTACATAGCCCAGCCGTGTTTTTCCAAACAACAAAATCAACGGCAAGAGAGGTACAGTATAAAAGTGGTTATATTCGATGTTAATCGAGTGGTAGATCTCAATTAATGTTTGCAGGGGATAGCTGACGATATTCGAGGCATAATAAATCGCCATCGCCTGATAACCGACCCAATCCCAATAGTAAAAGAACCGCTCGCTGGATATGTAAATGACAATTATAGTAATCGACAGGATTACCAGTCCCAATAAAATGCTCACATCAATGAACCGTATATCACCGATGCGGGCAAGAGATCGCTTGAAAAATGTCATACTGGGTCAGGTTAGGTAGGAGAAGATTGGCAATATGCGCTGAGGTGGCTGGAAGGCCTTATACTACACAATTGTCTAACCTAAAAATTTTATCATATACAGTTTAAAGGGTTGTAACTATTGCGACGAGTGAATGAAGAGATGTGCAAGATACTTTTTCTCAGCGGCGTCAAGGGCGATACCCGTCGATACCGCACATTTCATCCGTATGAGCAATTACGCCTGGCGGGGGTAGATTGCCAGCTATCTCATATCACTGACCCGCGTCTCCACGAAAAAGCCAGCCGGGCAGGGATGGTTATCCTTCATCGCGTCGCCATGGATCGCTATGTCGAAAGCCTGCTGGCGCACTGGCAGCAGCGGGGAGCTCTGCTCATCCTGGATGTGGACGACCTGGTCTTCGAGCCGCAGGCTTTCCGGTGGATCAACAGCCCGGATTTTTCGGACCCGTTGCGCGCCGCTCTCTACCAGGAAGAGATGCACAGGCAGAGACTCACCTTCGATGCCTGCCAGGCCGTCATCGCTTCGACGGAATTCCTTGCCGGGCACGTGCGCCAGCAGGGTAAGCCGGCCTGGGTGCACCGCAACGCTTTCAGCCTGGAGATGGTCAACCGCGCCAAATCGGCATACAGATCGCGCCCGGTAAGCACCGACCGCCTTGTCATTGGTTATGCCAGCGGCACCCCTACACACGATGAGGATTTTGCCCTGGTCAAACCGGCGCTCAGGAAGCTCTTGCTGCAGCATCCCCAGGCAGAGGTGTGGATCATCGGGCCTCTCGACCCTGGAAGAGACTGGGGGAGCCTGGCGTCGCGCATCCGGCGGCTTCCACTGGTTCCCTGGCGGGAATTGCCAGAGTACCTCGTCCAGTTCGATATCAACCTGGCGCCGTTGGCGATGGACAACCCTTTCGCCCAGTCCAAGAGCGAGATCAAATACATGGAAGCTGCCCTGGTGAGGGCGCCCACCATCGCCAGCCCAACAGACGCCTACCGCTTTGCCATCCGTTCAGGAGAGAACGGGTATCTGGCAACGAATGACAGCGAATGGGAGCAGGCGCTCGCCCTATTGGCCGAACATCCGCACCAGCGGCGCGCCGCCGGTGAAGAGGCATACACCCGCGGGCGGCATAGCTACCATCCGGAGATGCGCGCCGCCGAGCTGCTTTCCACGTTGGATCAGATATCTCGCCACGTGCTCGGTATGCCTCTTTGGGCACGCGACCTGAATATAGAGCCCGAGATCAAAGCCGGGAAGACCGTATCCGAGCTTAATGATTTTCGGATCGACCCCGAGCTGGAGCGCAACCCCACCCTGGCGAAAAGAGCCTTGTACTCCATTCGTTACCGCGGGGTACGCACCTTGTTAATTCAGATCTGGATCTATTTCAGGCGCTTGTTTGCTCCCATATTTCCCTTCACATCAGCCAGGAAATAAGCCGCTATGCTTTCCATCTGCATCGTTAATTACCAGGCGCGTGATTACCTGAACAACTGTTTGCGCTCCATAATCGCCAACTCACCCCAGGGCGATTACGAGATCATTGTTGTGGATAACGGCTCCACCGACGGCTCAGTCAAGCTGTTACAAGCAGATTTCCCCAAGGTGACTATCATCGAGAATCCCGCCAACCTGGGTTTCACCGCTCCCATAAATCAGGCTCTACGCCGCGCCTCCGGGCAGTCCTTGCTCTTGCTCAACCCGGATACGCTCATCCATCCCCAGGCATTCGACCGCTTGATCGCCTTCATGCAGGAGCACCTCCAGGTTGGGATCTGCGGTCCCAAGGTGCTGAATACAGATGGAAGCCTACAAGCGCCCTGCCGTAGGGGCGAATCCCGACCCTGGGCGGTTATCTCCTACTTCCTCGGATTACACCGCCTGTTCCCAAATAGCAGGCTTTTCGGCGGATACTTGTTGAATTACATGGGCGAAGATGTCACCCACGAAGTCGCCGGTGTGGCAGGCTCGTGCATGCTGATCCGCCGCCAGGTCGTCGACCAGATCGGCTACCTGGACGAGCGATTCTTTGCTTACCAGGAAGACGCCGATTATTGCTTCCAGGCGCGCCGGGCAGGATGGCGGGTTTATTACCTTCCGACCGCACAGGTTACTCACTTTGGCGGCGAGGGCGGCTCGCGCGTGCAACCTTACCGCTCCATTTACGCATGGCATCGCTCCTACTGGCTGTATTACCGTAAGAACCTGGCCTCAGACTATCTCTTCTTGTTCAACTGGGCCTTCTACCTGGCGATGCTGGTCAAGCTCCTCCTGGCTTTGCTGGCAAATCTGTTCCGACCAGTTAAGACCGCCGGGCGCCAGCGGCCGAAGTAAATAATGATTGCACAGATGCAGTGGAATAAGTCTGGGTAATGTTAATCCTTTGCTCATCAAATCGCCCCCCCAAGTAGGTCAGGAACCATTAAAATAAGGGCTTGCTGTGGGGTAAGGTCACTCAAGAATACCGCACTGCTCTAGCATAACCAATGAACTGGGAACTACGACACGAAATACTCCAATTCTCCCATTACTGGCCGCTGACATTCCTGGCCTTCTTGGTGGGTAGCCTGGTTGCCATTGGGATCTCTTACTTTATCCCTGTGCCATACCGGGCTGAGGCCGGGCTTTCCGTGACCTTCAACCTGGACATCGCCCCGCGCAACCCCGACGATTTCAAGAACTGGTACCTGGAACAGCTGGACGTTTTCATTTTCTCCGATCCCGTTATCGACAAAGCGTTATCCAGCCTGCGCATGCAGGACCCGTATTGGGAGACAGTAACCCTGGACGGCTTGCGCTCCTCGCTGCATGCCTACTGGCGCAGTGCCGGGCAGTGGCGGCTTGTAGCCGAAGCGCCGGAAGCAGCGCGGGCTGACTTAATGGTCAAAGCCTGGGAAGACGCCGTGCTCGCCAGCACAGCCGCAGCCACAGCCCAGGCTACTCAGATGCAAGATTTAACCCACCAGTACAACCACATCGTGCAGTTAGAAGCTGCTGCCGGCACACGCTCCCAGGAGCTTACCCAGTCCAGGCAGGCATTACAAGCCTGGCTGGCTACCCAGGGACAGGCCGGCTCACAAGCGCCCCTGGATACGCTCCAGCGTTGGCAAATCCTCGCTGCGGCGGGGCGCGTGGTTGATCTGAACCCAACCGAGCAGATCTTGCTCGAAACCGTCCCCGCGACCGATGCCCCTGCCAGTGCTTATCTCGAATGGGTGAATAAGGTGCTGGCTTCTCTGGACCTCAGCCTGGCTACCCTGCAGGCCCAGGAGGCAGATCTGACCAGCCAGAGCGAAGCCATCAGCCGGAACTGGAATGATGCCCTCAACCAGGCTGGCGGTCTTTCTGCCCACCTTGTCGTTGAAGCGCTGCCAGGGGCAGATCAACCCGCCAAACCGGTGCGCACCACAGCCGCAGCGGCGCTGATCGGCGGGATTGTGGGTGTGCTGGCCTGGGTGTTATTCTGGCTTGCCCGCCCACGGAGCAAGACCCAGGTATGACCAGCGCACCTGTCCGGTTTGATTGGGGGCGCCTCCTCAACCAGCTCCAACACATCGCCTGGGCGCTCTTTCTCATCACCTTGCCAGTGACCAGTTTCCCTTATCTCCCACAGGTCATCGGCGGGACGGCTCTCGTACGCCCCCTGGCGATTTATCCGCTGCTCGTGTTGCTCATCATCGCAACCCTTCCCCGCTTGATAACTGGTGCAGTTCCACGCACGATTTACACTTTTCTGCCATTCGTCCTGATTGCCCTGATCGCCTCCTTGCTCTCCCTGTTGAAGGGCATCGAGCCCATGCTCGGCGTAACCGTCTCAGATCGAATTCTCCGCGCCCTCCTGACCCTGGGGATCGGAAGCGCCATCTACCTGACTGTGGCTATCTTGCCACGCACGCCAGACGAGCTGCGCGCCTCCTTGCGCTGGTTGTACGCCGGTTTCACTGCAGCGCTCGCCTGGGGAACGCTGCAGGTGGCTTATGTGATCCATTTCGATCCGGATTACTATCACTTCCTGATGAAATTGCAGGCATACATCTCCACCCGCAAGATCTTCTTGAACCGCGTCTCCGGCATGACCTATGAGCCGAACTGGTTCGCGGAGCAGATCAGCTTTTTACTCATCCCCTGGCTTCTGGCGTCTGTTCTATCCGGGTATAGCGCCTTCAACTGGCGCTGGCGCAAGCTGACGCTGGAATGGCTCTTACTGGGTTGGTCCATCCTCGTCCTTGTCTTCACCTTCTCGCGCGCCGGGTTGATCAATCTGGTCTTATTGCTCTTCCTGGGTGTGGTTTTCTTTCGCGTCCGGAAAGTCCATAAAGCAGCCAGACCACATTCCCGGCTGGCATCTTGGGGCAGACGCCTGCTGGAAGCTGCCCTGGTTATGGCGCTCTTTATCGGCGTGGTGTTCGCTGCCAGCACGCGCAACGATTTTTTTGCCCGCATCTGGGGATATTGGAACGCTGTCGAAGAACGGACTCTGGCAGATTATTTCAATTACCTGGGTTTTGGGGCGCGCTTTATGTACGCTGAAGCCGCCTACAATACCTACGCCGCCAACCCAGTGCTGGGTGTAGGCCTGGGCAACTACGCCTTCTACTTCGAAAAAATGCTGCCCGACGAGTTCCTGGCGCGCACCCCGGAGGTGCTGCGCATCCTCACACCTGAGGTCGGGCGCAATCGCCTGATCACTCCAAAAAATCTGTATTTTCGCATCCTGGCAGAAACCGGCTTGCTCGGCATGGCAGCCTTCACTGCGTTTTTAATCGCTGTGCTAGGCTGCGCCCTATTTCTCTGGTTTTCCATGGATCGGCAACAACGCTTTTGGGGAGCAGCAGGCTTGCTGGGGTTTTGTGTTTTCCTGGTATCCGGGTTCTCCTTCGATTCTCTTGCCATTCCCAACATGTGGGTTGTCTTTGGCCTGATAACTGCCGCCGCCTGGGTTTACGCCAGGCAGGATGACCCCGCATCCGATACCGTTATGATTAAAGGTTAAAAATGGACCGTCCTGTACTCGTCACTATCATCATTGTCGCCCTTGTTTTCTTGTTGTTATGCTGCCTGTGTCTGGCTGTTGTCCTGGTGGGTGGCGCTCTCTTTTCCTGGAATCTCCAATTGCCACCCCAGACGGAGTTTAGCTGGAATAGCGAGGCATCTGCCACACCGGTCGTCGTGCGCCCATCGCCCCAGGCGACTTTACCGGCTGAACCCTCCCAGGAGAGCGACCCCAACAGTGGCACTGTCGATGCCATCCCACCGGTTGAGGTGGATGGCGCGCATGAGACGCTCGAAACCCTCACCGACACCACCGTCCCCATCAACGATCCCTACAGCATCACCGAACGCCTGGAAGGCAAGCAGGATATACCGCCCACTCTCGATCCGCCCATTGCTCCATTCCAGCTGGGGGCCAAAAAATCATTTTGGGCATCCAATACCGATACAAATGAGAACTTCCAGGTTCCGGCAACTCTGCGCTACATCACCGACCATTCTTATTTTTGGATCGAAGATGGCCTGTCTTACAAAGAGAAAGACCTCCGCGACCTGGCAGAGACTTTCGAACAACAGATCTATCCGACAAACCGCGAGTTCTTCGGCAGCGAATGGACTCCCGGCGTAGATGGCGATCAACACATCTATATCCTCTACACCACAGGGTTGGGCGGGAACGTGGCAGGCTATTTCTCATCCATGGATAGCATGAACCCGCTGGTCCAGGAATACTCCAACGGTCACGAGATGTTTGTCTTCAATGCCGACAACACCGACCTGGGAGAAGAATATACCTACGGCGTGCTGGCGCACGAATTCCAGCACATGATCCACTGGTATAGAGACCGCAATGAAACCTCCTGGCTAAATGAGGGTTTTTCCGACCTGGCTATGTTTTTGAACAACTACAATATCGGCGGACACGATTACCTGTATGCTGCTGACCCTGATCTGCAGCTCAACGATTGGCCCAATGACCAGAGCCAGACCACACCTCATTACGGCGCTTCCTTCCTCTTCTTGAATTATTTCCTGGACCGGTTTGGAGAAGAAGCCACCCAGGCACTGGTTGCTAACGCAGATAACGGCATGGATAGCATCGACTTGGTGCTACAAGAGATGAACATTACCGATCCTCTCAGCGGCATGACAGTCCGCGCCGACGATGTCTTTGCCGATTGGGTGGTCACCAATTACCTGAACGATCCAGACGTGGCTGACGGTCGCTATACCTATAGCGATTACCCGCAAGCCCCCCAATTCTCGGAGACTGAGACCATTCGCAATTGTGAACCCGGTTTGGAAACCCGCGATGTCCACCAGTACGGCGTAGATTATATCCGTATCAAGTGCCGGGGCAGCGCTACCCTGACAATCGAGGGCTCAACCCAGGTGCCTGTCCTGCCCGCCGATCCGTATTCGGGCAGCTATGCCTTCTGGTCTAATAAGGGCGATGAGTCCGACATCACCCTGACGCACACGTTCGACTTCACCGGGCAATCCGCACCGCTCACCCTCTCCTACCACACCTGGTATGACATTGAGGAAGACTTCGATTATGTTTACCTGGAGGCCTCGCTGGATGGGGAGAGCTGGCAGATCATCAGCACGCCCTCCGGCACGCCGGAAGACCCAACCGGAAACAATTACGGCTGGGGTTACACCGGCTTGAGTGGCGGGGGTCCACAATGGATCCAGGAAGAAGTCGATCTATCCGATTACGCCGGAAAGCAGGTGCAGCTCCGGTTCGAGTACATCACCGATGCAGCTGTCAACGGCGAAGGCTTCCTGCTGGACGATATCTCCATCCCGGAGATCGGATATTTTAGTGATTTCGAGAACGATGCTGGCGGCTGGGAAGCCGATGGATGGGTGCGCATTCAGAACGTACTGCCCCAGATCTTCCAGCTGAGCCTGATCAAACAGGGCGATACGACGGTTGTCGAAGACATCCCGCTCACGGCTGACAATACGGCGGAAATCCCGCTGGAGTTCGGTAATGGCGTCGACGAGATCACCCTGGTGGTCTCCGGCACAACTCGCTTTACCCGGCAGACAGCTGCTTACCGCTTCGACTTTGCACCCTGAGGTCGGTGATGCAGAGAAAAGCGGGGCTTCTCCCCTAGCGTCCGTAGAGTAGCGGATCACAGCGAGGGCTGTTCAAAACAGGGCAGTTTAGAATACCGCCCTTTTGAACAGCCCCTTTTGTGTTTAATCAGATTGTCTCGACCGGTAAGATAACTGCCAATTAAATCAAACTGCGCTCAGAAGCAGTCCTGGCAACTTTTCCCGAGCGCAGATTTGAGTGAGGAGAATGCAACTATCATTATACGGATGTACCTGAAGGGAGCATGAACCTTAGATAAAAGCTCTGTGAGAGATTTTCTTTCCTGAAGCACCGTCAGGTGAGCGCCTAAATCAGGTCTTCCAGGGAAATCAGTCCTTGCCTCAAAATGACCGGGACGTGACCGCTGCAATCCACCACCGTGGATGATATCCGTCCCGGAGTTTGTCCTCCATCCAGTATCAACTCGATACGCCCACCAAGCTGTGCCACCACTTCCTGGGCAGTCACTGAGCTGGATTCTCCCGAGCGATTGGCAGACGTGACCGCCAGCGGACCCGTAACCCGCAATAGCGCCAGGGCCACCGGGTGGTCGGGCATGCGCACGCCGATCGTGGCGTGCAAGGAGAGCTCCGCAGGCAGATCCGGGTGCTTGGGCACAACCAACGTCAGCGGTCCAGGCCAGAATCTATCCGCCAGGCGCCTGGCCATCGGACTGACCGACATTGCCACCCAACCAAGTTCATCTGGGCTGCTGAGCAACACCGGGATCGCCTTGACAGCCTCGCGACCCTTAACGGCATAGAGCGCCTGGATGCTCTCCGGTAGCTGGATCAAGGCTCCCAGCCCGTACACCGTGTCGGTTGGCAAAGCCACCATCCCGCCTGTCTGCAGCGTTGCCAGGGCACGGCCCAACGCTTGCGGATCAGTTGACGATAGCACTTGCGTATCCACTTTCTTAATCCCACCAACCCTTACAGCACCACCAGACGGCTGGTTTCCGGCGTCCCGCTCAAGTCGTAGGACATCGCCCCGGTGATACGCACCGCGGCCATCTCGCCTACCGGCAGGTCGCCTTCAATGATCACCATCCCGTCGATCTCCGGGGCGTCACGATAGCTACGCCCCAGCGAGATCTTCTCACCGCCACGCCGTACGCCCGGCTGAGATTCAAGCTCGCCCTGCCCTTCAACCAGCACATCCAGCCGGCGACCCACCAGCGCCTGGTTCTTCTGCAGCGAGATGCCCTGCTGTAACGCCATCAGCCTCTCCCAACGCTCCTGCTTTACTTCCGCCGGCACCGGATCGCCAAGCGGCTCGCTGGTTGTGCCCGTCTCGAATGAGAACTGGAAAGCCCCCACCCGGTCGAAGCGCACTTCCTGGATGAAATCCAGCAAGGTCTGAAACTCTTCTTCTGTCTCACCAGGGTAACCTACGATGAAGGTGGTACGCAAAGCCAGGTCTGGCATGGCAGAGCGCATCTTAGCAAGCGTGGCGTGCACCCACTCGATATTTGCCGGGCGGCGCATGCGACGCAGTGCCGCCGGGTGTGCGTGTTGCAGCGGCATATCCAGGTAAGGGACGATCTGCTTGTGGGTTGCCATCACCTCGATCAGCCGGTCGGTGACATAACCTGGGTACGCATACATAATGCGCAGCCAGTCCACATCTGGCGCCGCCTGCACCAGTGAGGCCAGGAGCTGCGCCAACCCATCCTTCATCCCCAGGTCATGACCATAGTCGGTGGTATCCTGGGCGATCAGCACGATCTCGCGCACGTCCATATCTTGCAGCGCCCGTGCCTCCGCGAGGATAGTTTCAGGCGGGCGGCTGACTGCAGTGCCTTTGATCAAGGGGATGGCGCAGAAAGTGCAGGGGCGGCGGCAACCGTCGGCGATTTTGAGGTATGCGCTGGCACCCTGCACTGCCGCCCGCAGTGTCTGCCGCTCATCGCTGCCGACCGTCTCGTCCACGGGCAGGTGATACAACGGCTCGGGATGGGCTCCTTCACGCAGCCCCTGCACAACCTCAACAATATCCATCCAACGGCGAGTCCCCAGAATGCCATCGATGCCAGGAACCTGCCGACACACCTCAGCTCCGTAGCGCTGTGTCAGGCAGCCGGCGGCGATCAGAGTTTGCCCCTTGCGCTTGCGGGCTGCCAGCTCTCCCAGCATCCGCAGCAATTCCTCTTTCGCCGGACCAATGAACCCGCATGTATTGACAATCAATACTTCGGCTCGTTCCGGTGCTTCCAGCGCCCGGTAGCCCGAGCGCTCTAACAACTGTGCCATCAACTCTGAGTCGACGCTGTTCTTCGCACAACCTAACGATACTAAGTGAAAAGTCTTGGGCTTCATAGTCAATCCAAATAACGATTAAGGTACCGGCGTCACGCCTGGAGTGCCGGCGAAGCGAGGTGTTGTCGTCGGCGAAAGAGTGATCGTCGGCGTAGGCGTCTGGATGCCGTCCAGCGTAAAGACCAGGTTAACCACCTCGCCCGCCTGTCCGAGCGACCCGAGGTCTTGCTGGTTGAAAAAGACCTGCAGCGCATCGCCGTCGCCGGTTGTTAGCTCCACACGCTCTTCCCCGGTATAAGCGTAGGCGCTGCCCGGAAGAATGCGCCCATCAAACTCGACCTCACCATCTACCAGTACACGCATCCAGGCGCGATGGCGCGCAGTTACATACACCTGCACGCCACTGGTGGGCGTTCCCGCCACCGCTAAGGGCTCGCCGGTGCCCGTGGGCTGCACTGGTGCCGGGATACCCGCTGCGGGCAGAGTCAGTGTGGGTGGCAAAGGCGTTGGCGTCAGCGTTTCGGTAGCAGTCGCCAGCAGGACCTCAGCAATGGAAGGTGCCGTGGGCGCTGCCTGCTGCCCGGATTGAATGGTAAAAATACGGATGGCTACCCAGATGGAAGAGGCTGCCAGGAAGATCACCAGCACCGCGCCGATGATCAGCTCACTCGATATTGTACGTTGCAGCCGTGTTGGCGTGCGCAATTCCCGCCGGCTGGTCTGGGGGAGATTTTCTGCCCGCGCCGCTTGCTTCACTGCCAGGCGGGCCTGCAACCCATCCGCGAAGCGCAACAAGAGCGGCTCAGGATCGAGCCCCAGAAAAACGGCGTAATTGTTCAACATGCCTCGCCCTTGCACCGGCGAAGGCAGACCATCAAGATTTCCTGCCTCCAGCAATTCGAGGTAATGGATGCGCAGGTGAGTGTGACGTACCACATCTTCCAGCGAGAAACCAAGCAGCTCGCGCTGATCTTTCAGCTTCTGCCCGATCTCGGCAAATGCCTGGCTGGCGGCTCCCGCCTGGTTTGTTGAGAGCTCGACGGATTCGGGTGCAGGCGGTGGTGTTGCGACTGCTTCGGCCTGCCCGGCGGCGAGCAGGGTGCCAGAATCCAGGCCCAGGAAGCTGGCGTATGCCCGCAGAAAGCCACGCGCCTGCACATCAGAAGGCATGGCGGCAAAATCCCCGTCCTCCAGCGCCTGGATATAGCGCACGCGGATATGCGTAGCCTGAGCGACCTGCTCCAGGGAGAGCTGGCGCGTCTCCCGCGCCTGGCGTAGCTGTTGGCCGATAGCTTCACTCATGAGACAGAAATCCTGTGACAATTAAAAGGGGCGGGGTTACCTTCTCATTGACAGGGAACCCCGCCCCTGAACCGGGCCGGAATGGATCGATTGAGGGACGAGGTTCTCCCGCCCGATGTCCTGCAGGTACTAACCTTCTGCCGGCGCCTCGACTTCTGCTTCGGCTTCTGCTTCGGCTTCGACTTCGGCTTCGGCTTCGGCTTCGACGACTTTCTCGCCCAGATCGGGGGTCTCACCTTCACGGTGGACGATCACCCGGACATCGGGCACGAGGTCCATGGTCAGGCGGATGTGCACCTTGTATTCACCCAGATTGCGGATCGGCTGGACATCGACCTGGCGGCGGTCGACCGTCTCGCCGGTCTTGGCCTTGATGCTGTCGGCGATCATCTGGGTTGTGATCGATCCGTACAGCTTGCCTGTCTCTCCGGCGCGGGCGGGGTAAGCCAGCACCAGGTTGGAGAGCTTACCAGCCACGCCGCCCATCTCCTGATTGAGCGCAGTGCGCCTGGAACTGGCGCGCGAGCGGATCTCTTCCACCTGCTTGAGCGCTCCAGGCGTGGCCAGCACCGCCAGCCCGTGCGGCAACAGGTAGTTGCGCCCGTAGCCATCGGCGACTTTCTTGACATCGCCGGCGCGTCCGAGCTTATATACATCTTCCATCAACAACACTTTCATTTCTCAAGCCCTTTCGATTGAGTAGATTTTTTTGGGCGAAGGGTACAACGCCCATTGAAATCCCCCGCCTCTGCGGGGGGATAAAGCTAGGGGATTTTACCAGAGAGCGGGTAGCACGTCAACGCATCGGGCAAAGCGGATCACCGCTCCGCCTTGCAAACCCGGCGTTTTGGATCGATTCTCTATGACCTGCTTACAGTTTTCTCTGCCGTCCGGATAACAACCTTGGGTCATTGGGATTTACCGTGATGATTCCCAGATTTGGGGGTGTGTAGGCGGCTTCGCCGCCTACACACCCCCAAATCTGGGTACTTCCACGGCAATTCCCAAAGAGCCACAACCTTGCGCTTATAGTATTGAACCCGATCGGGTAGCTCTATACTATAATTACGAGTAACCTTACATCCCTGACATCAGGGACAGCATGCAGAGGAAAAATCAAATCTTGTCAACCGGAGCGCGCCATTCATAGCACCGGTAAAACCGTTGAGATCGACTCCGTTCTGAAGGCAGCCCAGGTGGTGAAGCGTTTCATCCGCGGCCAGTAGACGGTGCTTTCTCCCAAACACTCCTCCCAGCAGGGAACCCAGGAATAGCCTGATGGATACGATCGAAATGTCAAAGAAGGCGCTTCATGCTGAAGCCGATGTGCTGCACAAGCTTGCCGATCAGATCGGCAAGACATTCATCCAGGGCGCTGACATGCTCGCCAATTGTACAGGGCACGTTATCACCTCTGGCGTGGGTACGACGGGCATGGTCGCCCGGCGCTTCGCCCACTTGCTCTGCAACGTTGGCTGCCCGGCGCTCTTCTTGCACTCCGGCGACAGCCTGCACGGCAGCTCAGGAGCTGTCAAGAGCGATGATGTGCTCTTTCTGCTCTCCAAGACCGGCGAAACCAAGGAAACCTGCGACATGGCGCGGGTTGTCTCCGAGCGCGGCAGTCCCATCATCGCCCTCACCGCGCGCTCCGAATCAACTCTTACCCGCCTGAGCACGCTCGTCCTGCTCATTGACCTGCCGTCCGAGATCGATCCATACCAGGGGTTGATGTCGGTGGGCAGCTCCCTGGCGATGGCGGCTTATTGTGATGCGCTCGTCTATGCTCTCCTGGATATCAAAGGCACCCCGCGCGAGTGGTTCGTCCAGGGGCACCCCGGCGGCATCATCAACAAGTTAAAAGAAGAACATTGATTGAAGAAAAGTCTCCCTATTCCGTGTGGTTTCGTCATATGTTGTCATTATTCAGTCCCGTCATTCCGAGTAACTCCACAGCGCTCCGCACATTTCTTTCTGGAGGAAACTGGGCAGCTGCGAGTAGAATCGGTCACAGTCCAGACAGCTAAGACCGGCCCGGCACTGGTGTTTCCGAACCCGTTTTCGAGTATGGTTCCGATCATGCGTGGTTTTATCATTGGTGGCCCATTGGGGACCCCGTTTAGGAGCGTACACAACCTTTCGATGATCGGGTCTGGACCATCCCCTCTTCAGGAGTTGCAGGCGATGGCCAAGCAGTAGCTCAGATTAGGATGCAAGTTCAGGTGAATGCCCTGGAGCAGATCAACCCTCATGCCGCCGGGATCGATGTAGGTGCGGAAGAAATGTACGTTGCAGTCGCCCCGGACCGGAACACAGAGCGTGCGCTCGTTTCCGACCTTCACAGCCGATCTGCGCCGCTTGGCAGAATGGGTTAGACCTGCCAGATCAAAACAGTAGCTATGGAAGCCACGGGAGCGTATTGGATCCCGCTTTACGAGCTTCTGGAGGAGGAGGGCTTTGAAGTTTGCTTGGTGAATGCTCGTCATTTGAAAAATGTCTCTGGACGAAGACGGACGTCTGGGACTGCCAATGGGTCCAGCAGTTGCACACCTATGGTTCGCTGAGATCTTCCTTCCGCCCGCCCGGACAAATTGTCGCGATCCGCAGCCTGGTGCGGCATCGGGAAACGCTGGTGCAGTATCGTTCGGCCCACATCCAGCACATGCAAAAGGCGCTGACTTTGATGAACGTGCGCCTGACCAACGTGCTCAGCGATATCACCGGGGTGACCGGGTTGAAGATTATCCGATCCATCTTTGCGGGAGAGCGCAATCCACAGCGCCTGGCTGCCTTGTGCGA